>NZ_JACHMS010000001.1:2426666-3640000 GCF_014205055.1 Streptomyces luteogriseus | reverse complement strand
GACGCGATCGCCGGTGAGGCCGCCTCCGGAACGCTCCGCTATCTGCTGGTCGCCCCGGCCGGCCGCAGCCGCCTGCTGCTCACCAAGTACGCGACGGTCGTCATCTTCTGCCTGGCCGCCACGCTCGTGGTCGCCGTCTCGGCGCTGACGGTCGGCGCGCTGCTCTTCCCGCTCGGCGACCTGACGACCATTTCCGGCACGCAGATCAGCTTCGCGGAGGGCCTGGGCAGAGCCCTGCTGATCGCCCTGGCCGTCGCCGCGTCACTGATCGGCGTCGCCGCGCTCGGCCTGTTCGTCTCGACCATGACGAGCAGCGGCATCGCGGCGATGGCGACCACGGTGGGCCTGCTGATCACGGTCCAGATCCTCGACCAGATCCCGCAACTGCACGCCCTCCAGCCGTACTTCTTCTCCCACTACTGGCTTTCCTTCGCCGACCTCATGCGCGAGCCGGTCTACTGGGACGACCTGACGAAGAACCTCGGCCTCCAGGCCCTGTACGCGGCGGTGTTCGGGTCGGCGGCGTGGGCGCGCTTCACGGCGAAGGACATCACGGCCTAGCGCGCCCTGCCCCGCCGGGACTCACCGCTCGTACAGGAACCGGGCGAGCGGTGCCTCCTGCTCGAAGAAGGTCTTGGCGCGGGTCAGTGCCGCGTCGTCGGTCAGCACGTCACCGGGCTTGCTGCCGTTGCCGAGCAGCACCCCGCCGAAGCGCATCCCCATGTACGCGGCGGAGTTGTGGAGCGTCCCGACGAGCGGGTCGGCGACCACCTCCTGCGTGTGCGCGAGGGCGGTGACGCCCCACAGGGTGCGGCCGGCCAGGGTCGCCTTGAAGTCGAGGCCGGGTGTGCGCAGCCAGCCCGACCAGTAGTCGAGGTAGCGCTTGGTCTGCGCGGAGACCGAGTACCAGTACAGGGGCGAGACGATCACGATGTCCGTCGCGGCGAGCGTGGCATCCAGCAGCCGGGCCACGTTGCCCTCGGTCGGACGGACGTGGTCGCTGTCGTGCCGCAGGTCCTCGAAGTCCGGCACGGGGAGCTCGGTGAGGTCGATCCACTCCTGCTCGACGTCCGGGGGCAGTTGCTCGGCGGCCCGGCGGGCCAGCAGCTCGGAGTTGCCCTCGGCGCGAGCGCTGCCCAGGACGAAAAGGAAACGGCGGGTCATGGGTGCCCCTCTGAAACTCGGCGTACGTCAATTACACGCATGTGCATCATATGCGTGTGCAAGTACATGCGCCAGGGGTGCCCGCCAGAGGAGCTCCTCAGGGGGTTCCTGCGGGGGGTGTGCGCGAGGGGCTCTCCGCCCGGGCGCCCGGGGGTGTCAGCCCGTGGCGTGTGTCTCCGCCTCCCGCGCCACGGCCAGCAGCAGCGCCTCCCGCCCGTGCGGCGCCACCAGCTGGAGCCCGGCCGGGCAGCCGTCGCCGCCGAACCCGGCGGGCAGGCTCAGGGCAGGGTGCCCGCTGAGGTTGAACGCCCAGGTGAGAGAGGTGGAGTAGCGGTCCCCGGGTCCGTCGTGACCGTGCGGGGCGGTGGGGGCCGTCGGGGTCAGCAGCAGCTCGGCGTCGGCGAACAACGCGGCGAGCCGCCGGTTGTTCTCCGCCCGGACGCGCTCGGCCCCGGCCAGGTCGGCCATACCCGGCTCTGCTCCGGCCCCGGGCGTGCGCAGGGCGAGCCAGGCCGGACCGGGGTCCGTCAGCCGCAGCGGCATCCGCGGCCGTACGAGCCGTACCACCCCTGCCGCCACCAGCCGCTCCACGGCCGCCCGGGCCAGCGCGACGGGCTCCGGGTCGGGTCCGGCGAACCCGAGGCCGGGGGACCAGACGGCCGTGACGGGGAGGGCCGCGTCGGCCGGCGCCGGCTCCTCGGAGACCACCCGCCACCACAGTTCGGCGTCCGTCGCCGTACGGGCGAGCACCCCTGGCACGGCCAGCCCCGTGCGGTCGCCCGACGGCAGCCGTCCGCTCGTTGTCTTCAGCCCGCTCACCCCGCACCACGCCGCAGGGATCCGCACCGACCCGGCTCCGTCGCCGCCCGTCGCCAGCGGTACCAGCCCGGCTGCCACGGCCGCCGCGGCCCCGGCCGACGAGCCGCCCGGCGTACGGTCGGCCCGCCACGGATTGACGGTACGGCCCCGGGCCCCGAGCCCCCAGGTCTGCCAGGGCGTTCCCGGCCCGGGCACGGACGTCGCCCCCACGGCCACGGCCCCGGCCGCGAGCAGCGGACCCGCCGCGCGCAGCCCGTGCCGCCCCTTCACGGCGACCGGCACACCGGCCAGCGGCAGGGACGGATCCGCGCCCCGCCGGTCGAGTCGCGCGTCCACCTCACCCGCCCGACGCAACGCCTCCTCGCCCCACACCTCGATGAACGCGCACAGCTGCGGATCGGCCCGCCCGATCCGGTCCAGGGCCTGCGCGGCCACCTCCGCCGCGCGCAGCTCCCGGGCCCGTACCCGCGCCGCGATCTCCGTCGCCGACAAGGGCGCGGCCGGACCGGGGACGGCCGTCAGCGTGCCGCTCCCGTCAGCCGGGCCAGGGCCACCGTCTCACGCGGTGGGGGGCCCGGCTCGCCGAGCCGCCAGGACGGCACCCACGGCACGCGGTACACGTCGATGACCGACTCCAGCGCCCTGACCCGCTGGGCGAGCGGGCGCGGCAGCCGTCCCGGGGCGTCCGCCACGAGGACGACGGCGTCCAGGTCGAGCCCCTGCGGAGCCCGGCCGCGCCGGAAGATCTCCACCGCCCCGGCGACCGTGTCCAGCCCGGCCGCGTGCGTCCGCGCGACCAGCAGCACCGACGGGGGATCACCGGGCCCGGGCCAGGACCGGCCGCAGTCGTGGCCGCCGTAGACCGCGGCGAGCGTGGTGACGCCCGCGCCGCCGTGCGTGCCGACCCAGGAGAAGCGCCGTGCCGCGGCATGGGCGTGCGCGGGCTCCGGCGGCACCGGCTCCGGGGTGGTCACCGGGCCGCGCAGCCAGATCTCCGGTCCCTGTCGCATGCCTGTGTGCATGCCCCTCTCCTCCCTCGTACGCCCGGTCTTCATGCACGTCACGACGACCGTGCCGGGGCCGACGGCCCTTGGGACGAGCCTGTGACACCGTAGTGACGTGAGAAACGGGGGCGAGCGGACACACTCGACAGTAGGTGTACGACGCCGAGTGAGGGGACGATGTCGCGACTCAGCCGCGAGAAGAAGCGGGAACACAAGCAGGCCGCACACGCGGCGACCCCGGCGGCGCCGATCGACGTCCATGTCCCCGGGCCCGGAACGGACGTGGGAGGGGGAGCCGGCGGGGTGTCCGACGGTGCCTCCGTCGGTGGCGTCCCGGTCTTCGCGGCCCCCGGTGAGGAGATCCAGCGGGCCGTCCTGAACCGCCTCCACCAGATCGCCCTCGCCACCGGCCACCCCGTCCTCGCCACGATCCGCGACGAGCGCATCGGCTACGTCGTCCCGCTCCAGGTCGACCCGGACGGCTCCAGCCACTTCACGGCCGAGCCCGTCGCCACGACCCCGCCGGAGCACCAGCAGGCCCACGGCGACGCCCTGTCGACGCCGGAGCAGCAGCACACCCCGGGCGGCGGCGACCCGACTCGGCGGCCCGAGCCCGAGCCCGGTCTCGAGTCCCGGCACCCAGGCGGCGACCGGGCCACGCACGTGCTGCGTCCCGCCCGGGAGTCCGGCCAGGGCTCGGCCCCGACGTTCCCGCTGCGGGCCGTGCCCGAGCCGCAGCCGGCCGGTGAACCCGTGCCGACGTTCGAGCTGCGCGCCGTACCGGAGTCGGCGGACCCCGCGCCGCAGGACACGCCGCCGGCCCCGGGCGCGGTGACGCCGCCCGGCACCGTCGCGCCGCCCACCGGCGCGTTCGGCCCGCCTCCGCCCATGGACGCGAGGCCGCTGCCCGTCCTCGAAACACCCCCGGCTCCGCGACCCGCACCGGTCCCCGACCCGGCCCTGATCGCCGCCGATCCCGACCCCAAGCCGACCCCTCCGCGCGGCTTCGACGCCGTCGCGGAGGCCGTGCTCGGGGACGAGCCCCTCACCGCCCCGGGCGACCCCGCCGCGCCCGCGCTCCTCGCCGAGCCGGTCGCGCGGATCAACGAGGCGGTGAAGGAGGGCAGGATCGAGACCGCCGACGGGCTGGCGCAGCAGACCGTCGCGCAGGCGTCGGGGACGCTGGGGCCGGAGCACCCCGAGGTGCTCCGGCTGCGCGAACTCACCGCGTACATCGCCTACTTGGCGGGCGACCCGCTCCGCGCCTGCCGGCTGTCGCTCGACCTGGCCGGTGCCCGGCGCCGGGCCGGCGACGCGGAGGCCGCCTACGGCAACGTGGAGAGCGCGGCCACCGCCTGGCGGGCGGTGCGTGACCCGGCGCCGGGGCTGGAGCTGGGGCGCGAGCTGATCGGACTGTGGACGGAGCTCGCCGCCGAGGGCGGCCCGGCCGCCGAGGAGGTCGAGCGGCTGGAGTCGGCCCGTGCCCGCATGGGCCGCCTTACCGAACGCGCCGCCCGCAACCCGTAGACGCCGGGCCCGGGAGCTACTGCGACAGCTCCCACACCGCGTACGCGAGGGCGTCACTGTTGCGGTTCAGGGCGGTGTCGTTGATGTTGGCGGTGGTGTCGCAGGAGGAGTGGTAGCAGCGGTCGAAGGCCCGCCCCGCCGTACCGCCCCACTTGGCCGCCTGAGCCGACGACATCGTCCGGCTCGCCCCGGTGAACAGGCCGCCCACCGGCACGCCCGCGCTCTTGAAGGGCGCGTGGTCGGAGCGGCCGTCGCCTTCGGTCTCGATCTCGGTGGGGACGCCGATGCCGCCGAAGTAGTCCTTGAACGTCTTCTCGATCGCTGGGTCGTCGTCGTAGACGAAGTAGCCGGGGTTCGGGGAGCCGATCATGTCGAAGTTCAGGTAGGCGCTGATCCTCGAACGGTCGCCGGTGGCCAGCCGGTTGACGTAGTAGCGGGAGCCGACCATGCCGAGCTCCTCCGCGCCCCACCAGGCGAACCGCAGGTGCTTGGTGGGCTTGTACTGCGCCCGGGACACGGCGAGGGCGGTCTCGAGGACGGCGGCCGAGCCGGAGCCGTTGTCGTTGATCCCGGCCCCAGAGGAGACGCTGTCGAGGTGCGAGCCGGCCATCACGACCTGGTTCGCGTCGCCGCCCGGCCAGTCGGCGATCAGGTTGTAGCCGGTGCGGCCGGACGCGGTGAACTGCTGGATCACGGTGGTGTACCCGGCGGCGTCCAGCTTGGCCTTCACGTAGTCGAGCGAGGCCTTGTAACCGGCCCTGCCGTGCGCCCGGTTGCCGCCGTTGGCGGTGGCTATGGACTGCAGCTGGGACAGGTGGGTCCTGACGTTCGCCACGGGTATGTCCGGCGCGGCGGCCGCTCTGGAGGGAGCGGACGACGCGGCGTCGGCCACGGCACCGCCGGTCAGGAGCATGGCTGTTGCCATGCCGCCCGCGGCGACGGCGCGCGCGGAAACGGAGAGCTTCATGTGGGGGCTCCGGATTCCGTCGGGCGGCCCCTGGGATGTCCACGGGCCGCCCACAGTGAATGGGGTGCCTGGATGGTGAAGCTGGTACTGACTCTCCGTCAAGGTACGTATTTGGCCAGGGCATTACGGAGTGCAGTCCTCCGGCGCCCGTCGCGCCGGACGCGGAAACCGCCCCCTTCCGGCGCCCGTGTCACTGCACGCAGAACTCGTTCCCCTCCGGATCGGCCATCACGACCCATTCGCCGCCCTGCTCCTTCACCCGCCGCAGCGCACTGGCCCCGAGCCCTTCCAGCCGTGCGACCTCCTCGTCCCGGCGCCCTCCGCCCGGGTGCAGATCGAGATGCAGCCGGTTCTTGACGCTCTTCGCCTCCGGCACCCGCTGGAACAGCAGCCGCCGCCCCAGCCCGGTCCCGCTCTCCTCCTCGTAGGGATCCTCGGGGTGCCGTACCGCGATCAGGTCGCGGAAGGCGCGTCGGCCGTGGAACTCGACCGTGGCCTCCTCCGGCAGGGCGCCGAAGCCGAGCAGCTTCCCGATCAGGGCGCTGTTGTCCTCGACCTCGTAGTGCAGGGCGGCGGCCCAGAAGTCGGCCTGGGCATGCGGGTCGTTCGCGTCGATGACGAGTTTCCAGTGCACGGGCGTCGGTGATGCGGGTGTCTGCGTCATGTAACCACTTATACTGGTTAGGTGAGTGGACGCACAGGGGAAACGCCGGACCGGACGCCCGGCCTGACACTGGTCTCGGGCCAGGGCAAGCCCTACCGCTTCGACCCCGGCACCCTGTGCCTGGAACTGACGGTGACGGGCGGCCCCGGGGCCTTCGCCCGCTGGGAAGTGCTGCACGAACCCGCCGACCTGGTCACCTGGGCCGGGCGCAGCCGGCTGCCGGACGGACTGGACCTCACCGTCACCGCCGCGGAGCTGGAACGGGCTCGCACCCTGCGCGACGCGGTGTTCCTGCTCGCCGCCGACCGCGCCCACGGGCGCCCCCTGCGAGCCGCACAGCTGGACGTCGTCAACGCGGCCGCCGCCACGCCCCCGCTCGTCGCCCGCATCACGCCCGACGGCACCCGCGCCTGGGCCCCGGGCGCCACCGGCACCCAGCTGCTCGCGACCGTCGCCCGCGACGCGATCGACCTGTTCACCGGGCCCCACGCCGACCGCGTCCGCGAATGCGGCGCCCACACCTGCCACCTGCTCTTCGTCGACACCTCCCGCCCGGGCCGCCGCCGCTGGTGCGCGATGGAGCACTGCGGGAACCGCGAGAAGGTCCGGGCGCACCGCGCCCGCCACGCCGCTACGGAGCCGTAGCCTCCGCGGCCTGGGCCGCACGGGTGTCGTACGCGGACCGGGCCTGCGCGATCTCCTCCCGGTGCGCCTCCGTCCAGGTCACCAGGGACTGGATGGTGGTGTGCAGCGTCCTGCCGAGGGAGGTGAGTTCGTACTCCACCCGCGGCGGAACCACCGGGTGCACCGTCCGCTTCACCAGCCCGTCCCGCTCCAGCGAGCGCAGGGTCACCGTCAGCATCCGCTGGCTGACCCCGTCGATCTCCCGGCGCAGTTCGGTGAAGCGCAGCCGCCGGTTGTCCAGCAGTGCGATGACCAGCAGCGACCACTTGTCGGCGATCCGGTCGAGGATCTGCCGGACCTGGCAGTCCTCGCGGGTGTCCCACTGGAAGGGATCGGCGCCGCCGTGGTCCACGGTGCTCGCGCAGTGACTCGGTGACTTCGAAGTACCTTCTTCCATGTCTGTCGATGCTGCCGCAGGGTGGGGTGTGGTTACAACAGGGAACCGACCCTCACTTGCGTAACCGCCCCCTACCGGAGGAGTGTTGACCCATGGGCACCCGTGCCTGGGCGCTGCTGCTCGTTCTGTGCGGAACGATCTTCCTCGAAGGCATCGACGTCGCGATGATGGCGGTGGCGATCCCGGCCGTCCGCGCCGATCTGGGCCTTGCCACCGGCACCGCGGCCTGGGTGATGAGCGCCTACGTGCTCGGCTACGCCGGTTTCACCCTGCTGGGCGGGCGGGCCGCCGACCTCCTCGGACGGCGGCGGATGTTCCTGCTCTGGCTGACCGTCTTCCTCGCCTTCTCGGGGCTCGGCGGCTTCGCGACGGACGGCTGGATGCTGATCGTCGCCCGGTTCGTCACGGGCGTCGCCGCCGCGTTCATGACCCCGGCGGCGCTCTCCCTGATCACCACGTCCTACGACGAGGGCCCGCCGCGCAACAAGGCCCTGCTGGTCTTCGCCGGAACGGGCGCGGCCGGCTTCTCCCTGGGGCTGGTCATCGGCGGCCTGCTCACCGAGATCGGCTGGCGCTGGGTGTTCTTCGCCCCCGTGCTGCTGGCCGCCGCCCTGCTCCTCGCGGCCGTACGCCTGATCCCGCGGCGCGACGCGCCGCCGAAGCGCGGGCGCACCTTCGACCTGCCCGGCGCGATCACCGCGGCCGGCGCCATGCTGCTCGCCGCCTACACCGTCGTGCGCCTGGAGCACGGCCTGCACCACTGGCCGCTCACCCTGGTCTCGGGCCTCGCGGCCGTGATCACGGCCGGCGTCTTCGTCGCGGTCGAGCGCCGCTGCCCCGACCCGCTCGTCCGGCTCGGCATGCTGCGCTGGAGCCCGGCCGTGCGCGCCGACCTCGGGGCGCTGCTCTTCCTCGGCGCCTTCTTCGGCTTCCAGTTCGTCGTCACGCTCTACTTGCAGGAGCTGCGCGGCTGGTCGTCCCTGCAGACGGCGGTGGCCCTGATGGTCATGGGCATCGACGCCGTCCTGGCGCCGACGCTCACGCCCGGACTGGTCGCCCGCTTCGGCCACGCCCGGGTGATCGCCGGTGGTTTCGTCCTGGCCGTGGCCTCCTATGCGCTGTTTCTGCCGGTCGGCATGGACTGGTCCTACGCCATGATGCTCCCGACCCTGCTGCTCTCCGGCTTCGCGTTCGCCCTGGCCTACGGGCCGCTGACGATCGCGGCGACGGACGGGGTCGACGAGTCGGAGCAGGGCCTGGCCGGCGGGCTGCTGGCCACCGCCACCCAGTTCGGTTCCGCGATCGGCATCTCGGCGGTGACCGCGGTCTACGGCCTGGCGTCCACCGGGTCCGGCCCGGAGGCCACGCTCTCGGCGTTCCGTGCGGCACTGACCGTGCCGGTCGCCCTGGTGGTGCTGGGCACATTGATCTCGCTGGTCAGCGTCCGGGAGGCCCGGCGGGCGGCGCGCAAGGCGTCCCAGGTGAGCAGCGTCAACGCCAGCCACACCAGCGCGAACCCGGCCCAGCGCTCCGGCGGCATCTCCTCGTGGAAGTAGAAGATGCCGAGCAGGAACTGCAGGACCGGCGTCGAGTACTGGAGCAGGCCGATGGTGGACAGCGGCACGCGGATCGCGGCCGCGCCGAAGCAGACCAGGGGGAGCGCGGTGACGATGCCGGCCGAGGCGAGCAGCGCCGCGTGTCCCGCGCCCTCGCCGGTGAAGGTGGAGCCGCCCCGCGCGGAGAGCCACACCAGGAAGGCGAGGGCGGGCAGGAACTGGATCGCGGTCTCGGCGGCCAGCGACTCGATGCCGCCGAGGCCCACCTTCTTCTTCACCAGCCCGTAGGTGGCGAAGGAGAACGCGAGGCAGAGCGAGATCCACGGGGGCCGGCCGTAGCCGATGGTCAGCACGACGACCGCCGCGCAGCCGGTCCCGACCGCCGCCCACTGCACCGGCCGCAGCCGCTCCTTCAGCAGCAGCACGCCCATCGCGATGGTGACCAGCGGGTTGATGAAGTACCCGAGCGAGGCCTCGACCACGTGCCCGGAGTTCACGGCCCAGATGTACAGGCCCCAGTTGACGGTGATGACCGCCGCGGCGACCGTGATCAGCGCCAGCTTGCGGGGCTGCCGCAGCAACTCGCCGGCCCAGGCCCAGCGGCGCAGCACCAGCAGGGCGGCGCCCACGAAGACCAGCGACCACACCATCCGGTGGGCCAGGATCTCGACCGCGCCGGCCGGCTTCAGCAGGGGCCAGAACAGGGGGACGAGCCCCCACATCCCGTAGGCCGCGAAGCCGTTCAGCAGTCCTATGTGCCGCTCACCCCTCGGCTTGCCGGTCACGGGCCCCTCCTTCGCGCCTGGCGTGTGTCCGCGTGGACGACGGTAACGCCGAGCGCCCCCGGCTGTCATGCCCGTATCGGCATACGGTCATGACAGTCCGGGGGTGGCGTGCCGCGGGGGAGGGTCAGCCCTTGAGCGCGGCGGCGATGGCCTCGGCGAACGGGGTGGTGGGGCGGCCGGTGAGGCGGGACAGGTCGCCGGTGTCGACGACCAGCTCGCCCTTCTCGATGGAGGCGTCGACACCCGCGAGGATCCGGGCGAACGGCTCGGGCAGGCCCGCGCCGGTCAGGATGCCCACGAGGGCTTCGGCGGGGACGGCGTTGTACGCGATCTCCTTGCCGGTCTGCCGGCTCAGCTCGGCCGCGTACTCGGCGAAGCTCCAGGAGGTGTCGCCGCCCAGCTCGTACGTCTTGTTCTCGTGCCCCTCACCGGTGAGCACGGCGACGGCGGCAGCGGCGTAGTCGGCGCGGGAGGCGGAGGAGACCCTGCCCTCACCGGCGGCGGCGACGACCGCGTTGTGCTCCAGCACCGGGGCGAGGTTCTCGGTGTAGTTCTCGTGGTACCAGCCGTTGCGCAGCAGCGCGTAGGGCACACCGGAGTCCAGCAGGATCTCCTCGGTGCCGCGGTGGTCGTCGGCGAGCGCGGCGGTCAGGGTGCCGGGGGCGCTGGTGTAGGCGAGCAGGGCGACACCGGCGGCCTTGGCGGCGTCGATGACGACCTTGTGCTGCTGCACCCGGCCCTTGTCGAACTCGTTGCCGGAGACGAGCAGCACCTTGTCGCCGGCGGAGAACAGCCCGTCGAAGGAGGCGGGGTCGTTGTAGTCGGCGAGGGCGATCTTCACGCCCCGGTCCGCGAGGTCGGCGGTCTTCTCCGCATTGCGTACGACCGCGGTGATCTGCCCGGCGGGCACCTTCTCCAGCAACTGCTCCACGACGTGGCGGCCGAGCTGTCCGGTGGCGCCGGTGACGACGATGCTCATGGTGAGGACTCTCCTTGTGGGGTGCGTTGACACTAACCCTAGGAGATGCGCTAACTTCTGGAAAGTACCCACTTTGAAGTAAGGTACTGGCATGGCGGTAAGTGAGAACGAAGCCCTGTGCCCGTACCGGCTGGTCCTGGAGCACGTGACCAGCCGCTGGGGCGTGCTCGTCCTGATCGAGCTCCTGGACCGGCCCTACCGGTTCAGCGAGCTGCGCCGGGCGATCGGCGCGTACGTCGGCCGGGGCGTCAGCGAGAAGATGCTCACGCAGACCCTCCAGACCCTGGAGCGCGACGGACTCGTCCATCGCGACGCCAAGGCCGTCATCCCGCCGCGCGTCGACTACTCCCTCACCGGCCTCGGCCGCGAGGCCGCCGAGCAGGTGAAGGCCCTCGCCGCCTGGACGCACCAGCGCATGGACGACGTGGAACAGGCCCGCCAGGCGTACGACGAGGCCCGGGCCGCCTCGTAGACGGCCCGGGCCCCGGGGTGGCTTTCGGCCGGGTCAGCCCACGACCGTCCACGTGTCGCCGCCCGCCAGCAGCGCGCCCAGGTCGCCCTTGCCGTGCTGCTCGATCGCGGTGTCCAGCTGGTCGGCCATCTGCGTGTCGTAGACGGACCGCTCGACCGAGCGCAGGACCCCGATCGGCGTGTGGTGCAGGGTGTCCGGGTCGGCCAGGCGGGACAGCGCGAACGCCGTGGTCGGGGACGGTGAGTGCGCGTCGTGGACGAGCACCTGGTCCTCGTTCTCCGGCGTCACCGCCACCACCTTCAGATCACCGGTCAGCGGATCCCGGACGACACCCTTGGCCTGGTCGGCGCCGAACCGGATCGGCTTGCCGTGCTCCAGCCGGATCACGGCCTCCTCGGCCTGCTGCTTGTCCTTCAGGGCGTCGAAGGCGCCGTCGTTGAAGATGTTGCAGTTCTGGTAGATCTCGATCAGCGCCGTGCCCTGGTGGGCGGCGGCCTGGCGCAGCACCTCCGTCAGGTGCTTGCGGTCGGAGTCCACCGTCCGCGCCACGAACGACGCCTCCGCGCCGATCGCCAGCGACACCGGGTTGAAGGGCGCGTCCAGCGAGCCCATCGGCGTCGACTTGGTGATCTTCCCGACCTCGGAGGTCGGCGAGTACTGGCCCTTGGTCAGACCGTAGATCCGGTTGTTGAACAGCAGGATCTTGAGGTTGACGTTGCGGCGCAGCGCGTGGATCAGGTGGTTGCCGCCGATGGACAGCGCGTCGCCGTCACCCGTGACGACCCATACCGACAGATCCCGGCGGGAGCTCGCCAGACCCGTGGCGATGGCGGGGGCGCGGCCGTGGATGGAGTGCATCCCGTACGTGTTCATGTAGTACGGGAAGCGGGAGGAGCAGCCGATGCCCGAGACGAAGACGATGTTCTCCTTCGCCAGCCCCAGCTCGGGCATGAAGCCCTGCACCGCGGCGAGGATGGCGTAGTCGCCGCAGCCGGGGCACCAGCGCACTTCCTGGTCGGACTTGAAGTCCTTCATCGACTGCTTGCCCTCGGCCTTGGGGACGAGGGAAAGCGCCTCGATGGTGCCCGTGCCGTGCGTGGACGTCTCAGCCATCGATGGCCTCCTTCAGAGCCGCGGCGAGCTGCTCCGCCTTGAACGGCATGCCGTTGACCTGGGTGTACGAGTGGGCGTCGACCAGGTACTTCGCCCGGATGAGCATGGCGAGCTGCCCGAGGTTCATCTCGGGGATCACCACCTTGTCGTAACGCTCCAGCACAGAGCCCAGATTCCGCGGGAAGGGGTTGAGATGACGCAGATGCGCCTGCGCGACGGACTCCCCGGCTCTGCGCAGCCGCCGCACGGCCGCCGTGATCGGCCCGTACGTCGAGCCCCAGCCCAGGACCAGCGTTCTCGCCCCGTGCGGGTCGTCCACCTCGACGTCCGGCACGTCGATGCCGTCGATCTTCGCCTGCCGGGTGCGCACCATGAAGTCGTGGTTGGCCGGGTCGTAGGAGATGTTGCCCGTGCCGTCCTGCTTCTCGATGCCGCCGATCCGGTGCTCCAGACCCGGCGTGCCCGGGATCGCCCACGGGCGGGCCAGCGTCTGCGGGTCCCGCTTGTACGGCCAGAACACCTCGGTGCCGTCGTCGAGCGTGTGGTTCGGCCCCTGCGCGAACTGCACCCGCAGGTCCGGCAGTTCCTCGATGTCGGGGATCCGCCAGGGCTCGGAGCCGTTGGCCAGGTAGCCGTCGGACAGCAGGAACACCGGCGTGCGGTACGTCAGCGCGATCCGCGCCGCCTCCAGCGCGGCGTCGAAGCAGTCCGCCGGAGTGCGCGGCGCGACCACCGGCACCGGCGCCTCGCCGTTGCGCCCGTACATCGCCTGCAGCAGGTCCGCCTGCTCGGTCTTGGTGGGCAGACCGGTCGACGGGCCGCCGCGCTGGATGTCCACGACCAGCAGCGGCAGCTCCAGGGAGACCGCGAGACCGATCGTCTCCGACTTCAGCGCCACACCCGGGCCGCTCGTCGTGGTCACGGCCAGCGAACCACCGAAGGCCGCGCCCAGCGCGGCCCCGATGCCTGCGATCTCGTCCTCCGCCTGGAAGGTACGCACGCCGAAGTTCTTGTGTTTGCTCAGCTCGTGCAGGATGTCCGACGCCGGAGTGATCGGGTACGACCCCAGATACAGCGGCAGATCCGCCTGCCGGCTCGCCGCGACCAGCCCGTACGACAGGGCGAGGTTGCCGGAGATGTTGCGGTAGACACCCGGCGGGAACGCCGTGGCCGCCGGGGCGACCTCGTAGGAGACGGCGAAGTCCTCCGTCGTCTCGCCGAAGTTCCAGCCGGCCCGGAACGCCGCGATGTTGGCCGCCGCGATGTCGGGCTTCTTCGCGAACTTCGACTTCAGGAACTTCTCCGTGCCCTCGGTGGGCCGGTGGTACATCCAGCTCAGCAGGCCCAGCGCGAACATGTTCTTGCTGCGCTCGGCCTCCTTGCGGCTGAGATCGAACTCCTTCAGCGCCTCGACCGTGAGCGTGGTCAGCGGCACGGGGTGCACCTGGTAGCCGTCCAGCGACCCGTCCTCCAGCGGGGACGTCTCGTAGCCGACCTTCTGCATCGCCCGCTTGGTGAACTCGTCCGTGTTGACGATCACCTCGGCGCCGCGCGGCAGGTCGCCGATGTTGGCCTTCAGCGCGGCCGGGTTCATCGCCACCAGCACGTTCGGCGCGTCACCGGGGGTGAGGATGTCGTGGTCGGCGAAGTGCAACTGGAAGGACGACACACCCGGCAGGGTTCCGGCGGGTGCCCTGATCTCGGCCGGGAAGTTCGGCAGGGTCGACAGGTCGTTGCCGAACGACGCGGTCTCCGAGGTGAAACGGTCACCGGTGAGCTGCATACCGTCACCCGAGTCCCCCGCGAACCTGATGATCACCCGGTCGAGGCGACGGACATCCTTCGCGCCCGCCGCTTTGCGCTGCTCCCCTACGACTGCTCCGTCGGCCTGCTCCGCTGGGCTACTGACCTGGCTGGTCACTGAACTGGACCTCCCTCGAGGACGCTGTCCGGGACAGGCCTTCCCGCAGGCCCTCCCAGGATCAACCCTACGACCGCAGGGGTCGCCTTCTTCGGGTCATTCGCATCTTGGACACGACTTTGGGATGATCACGCGCCCGAAAATCGTCCGGATTCTCCGCGAGTCTCACGTCGGGGTGCGCCAGGAGTTGTGGTAGGTCGCGGTGCATCGGGAGTGGAGGCAGATCGCGGTGTGTCAGGAGTTGCGGCAGGTCGCGGTGCGTCAGGAGTTGAGGTACGTCAACACGGCCAGCACCCTGCGGTGGTCGCCCTCGCTCGGCGACAGCCCCAATTTCAGGAAGATGTTGCTGACGTGCTTCTCGACCGCCCCGTCGCTGACCACGAGCTGCCGCGCGACCGCCGAGTTCGTCCGTCCCTCGGCCATCAGCCCCAGCACCTCCCGCTCCCTCGGGGTGAGCCCCGCCAGCACGTCCTGCTTACGGCTGCGGCCCAGCAGCTGCGCGACCACCTCCGGGTCGAGCGCCGTACCGCCCTCGGCCACCCGCACCACCGCGTCCACGAACTCCCGCACCTCGGCCACCCGGTCCTTCAGCAGGTAGCCGACCCCCCGGCTGGACCCGGCGAGCAGCTCGGTGGCGTAGCGCTCCTCCACATACTGCGACAGCACCAGCACCCCGAGTCCCGGGTGCGCCTTGCGCAGCTGCACCGCCGCCCGCACTCCCTCGTCCGTGTGGGTCGGCGGCATCCGCACGTCCGCCACGACCACGTCCGGCAGCTCACCCTGCGCGTCCAGCTCCGTGATGGTCTTGATCAGTGCCTCGCCGTCACCCACACCGGCGACCACCTCGTGCCCACGGTCGGTCAGCAACCGGGTCAGGCCCTCTCTGAGCAGCACCGAATCCTCGGCGATGACCACCCGCACCCTGTCCTCCACGATGTTCGGCCCCCCACAGCCCGCTGTCGCCCGTCCGCAGCCCACAACGGCTCCGCGCCCACCCGTGCGACAGGTCCAGCATTTCAGGATCGGGGGGTCCATGGGGACGGGACCGGCTTCTTGACTGGCCGATCGGGTGGTGAGGGAAAGATGAGGGGCCGGAGGCGACGGCCCCCGGCCCTGTCACGGCTCACGGGGGCCGGGCCCCGCGAAGGTCACCGCACGTGCTCCCCCCGCCACGGCAACTCGGCGGTCACCCGGGTCGGCCCGCCCGCCGGAGAGTCCACCACCAGGATCCCGTCCACCGCGTCGAGCCGGTCCGCCAGCCCCGCGAGCCCGGACCCCTGGGACACGTCGGCCCCGCCCACGCCGTTGTCCACGACCTGCAGCATCAGCCGGTTCTCCGTCCGCCACACCTCGACGCCCGCCCACGTCGCCCGCGCGTGCTTGCTGACGTTCTGCAGCAGCTCCGACACCGTGAAGTAGGCGATCCCCTCGATCGCCGGCGCCGGCCGCTCCGCCAGGTCGACCTCGACCTGCACCGGCACCGTGCACCGCGACGCCACCGCCGACAGCGCCGCGTCCAGCCCCCGGTCCGTCAGGACCGCCGGATGGATCCCCCGGGCCAGGTCCCGCAGTTCCTGGAGAGCCGTCTTCACCTCACCGTGCGCCTCGTCCACCATCCGCGCGGCCGCCCGCGGATCCTCCTGGAGCTTCTCCTTCGCCAGCCCCAGGTCCATGGCCAGCGCCACCAGCCGGGCCTGCGCCCCGTCGTGCAGATCCCGCTCGATGCGCCGCAGGTCGGCCGCGGCCGTGTCGACCACGACCCCCCGGTCCGACTCCAGCTCCACCACCCGCGAGACCAGCCGCGACGGCCCGAGCAGCCCGTGCACCATCAGCCGGTCCACCATCGTCAGCGCCCGCACGATCCACGGCGTGGCGATCGTGACCAGCAGCCCCACCAACGCGGTCACCGTGATCTCGAAGGGGTTGTCCAGATAGATGCGGTGCGCCTCGTCGCCGTACAGCTGAACCCCCTCCTGGCCCGCGTACACCGGGAACACCCAGAACCACAGCGGGTACGTCAGCAGCGCCCAGCCCAGCACCCACACGTTCACGGCCACCACGAACGAGAACACCGACCAGGGCAGCTGCAGCACCGCGTACAGCAGGGCCCGCCACGACGCGCCGCTCTTGAGGACGGCCCCCATCCACGCCATCGCGCCCGGCTTCCGCATCCGCAGCGGCTCCGGCTCGGCCACCTCCAGGCCCAGCAGCCCCCGCGCACGCGTCCGCTCCAGCGCCCCGAAGCCGCGGCACCCGGCGAGCGCCGCCGCAAGCACCGGCACACCCAGGAACGTGACCAGCAGTCCCGCCCCCAGCGACACCATCGTGACCGCGTAGGTGAACAGCAGGATGCTGATCGGCAGGCTGAGCAGCACATGGGTGAGCTCCCGCCAGGTGCGGCCCTCGACCGGCGCCCGCAGCACGGCCGGCAGCCGGTGGCGCCGTTCGGTGCTCCCCGGGAAGCCCGACCCGCTGTCGAGCCCGTATCCCTGTCCGTACTCCGTGGCCATCGGCGTCGTCCTTCTCCTCGTCCCGCGGCTGTGCTCTCGTACCTCCACCCTGCTCCGCCGCAGGTCGGCGGACCATGGAGTCCGTCGGCGTCTTGGACGGGGGGTTTTCCCTACCCCCCCGGGGGCCTCTGCCTCGGGGCCTCTATCCGGGGGCCTCTATCCGGGGGCCTCTATCCGGGGGTTTCTGCCTCGCGGTCTCTGTCCAGGGGCCTTTGCCTCGCGGTCTTTGCCCCGGGGCCCCTGCCCAGTGGCCTCTGCCTCGCGGGTCTCTGTCCCGTGGTCTCTGTCCCGTGGCCTCTATCCCGCGGCCCCGGACCGGTCACGCCACGGCAGTTCCGCCGTGACCGTCGTCGGGCCGCCCTCCGGCGACTCCAGGACGAACAGCCCGTCGACGGCGTCCAGCCGCTCCGCCAGGCCCTTCATCCCCGTACCGCCGTCGAGGCTCGCGCCCCCGTGCCCGTCGTCCCACACCTGGATGAGCAGCCGTGTGTCGGTCCGCCACACATCCACCGAGGCGGACTTCGCCCGGCTGTGCTTGCTGACGTTCTGCAGCAGCTCCGAGACCGTGAAGTAGGCGATGCCCTCGATGGCCGCGGCCGGCCGCTCCGGGAGATCGACCGTCACCTTCACCGGGACCGTGCAGCGCGAGGCGACCGAGGACAGGGCCGCGTCCAGACCACGGTCGGTCAGGACCGCCGGATGGATGCCGCGCGCCAGATCCCGCAACTCCTGGAGCGCCAGCTTCACCTCGCCGTGCGCCTCCTCGACCATCGCCGCCGCCGCGTCGGGATCCTCCAGCACCTTCTCCTTGGCCAGGCCCAGTCCCATGGCCAGATTCACCAGCCGTGCCTGCGCCCCGTCGTGCAGATCCCGCTCGATGCGTCGCAGGTCCGCCGCGGCCGTGTCCACCACGACCCCCCGGTCCGACTCCAGCTCGGCGATCCGCCGCTCCAGCTCGTCGGAGGGTGACAGCAGCCCGCGCACCATGGCCCTGTCGGCGTTGGTCAGCCCCCGCGCGATGAACGGCAGCACCGGCCACAGCACGAACAGCGAGGCCAGTGTGACCGTGAACGTCAGCACACCCCACGGCAGCCGGACGAACTCGTACAGGGCCGTGCGCCAGCCCACCGGATCCTTCAGCTGCATCCACAACCGCGGGAAGAAGCCGCCCCCGCCCCGCATCCGCAGCCGGCTCGGCTCCTCGATCCGCACCCCGAGCAGCGCCCGGGCCCGTGCCCGCTCCAGCCTGCCCAACTGCCGCGCCCCCACGAGTCCGGCCGCGAGGAGCGGGAACCCGATCACCGTGACGGTCAGTCCGAGACCGGTGGAGAACACCGTCACGACATAGGTGAAACCGAGCAGCGCGACCGGAAGGTTGGCCAGCAGGTGCGCGATCTCTTTCCAGGTGTGCCGGTCGTAGGCGAGCCGGGCCGGCGGCGGACGGTCGTCCTGCCCGGCGGCCCCCCGGGCCGCCGTCGTCCCCTGGGACGGGATGCGTTGGGTCATATGCGTTAGCGTGCCCGGCGGCGGGCGACGGCGCCATGAGGTGGGCCGCCAGGATCACCTGAGGAAAACCCCACCCTCGCGTGCATGGCCCATGACGGGCTGCTTACCCTGCCTTTATCAGGGCCTAGACTCCCGTGCGTACAGATCGTCGAACGGCGGCGCCCCGTGAGCCGCAGCATCGTCGCAGGATCCAGGTCCGAGTTTCAGGGAGCGAGGGACGGACGTGCCGGAACCGACCGTCGTCACCACGACCGTCGTCGCGGCGGACTACTTCCAGTCCTACTCGGTCGTCGGACTGCTCGCCGTCGTCGGCGTGCTGTTCGTCGCCGTCGCCTTCGGGGCCGGCCGCCTGCTGCGGCCCGTGGTCCCCACCCCCGAGAAGCTCCTGACGTACGAGTGCGGCGTCGACCCGGTCGGTGAGGGCTGGGCCCACACCCAGGTCCGCTACTACGTCTACGCCTTCCTCTACGTGATCTTCGCCGTCGACTCGATCTTCCTGTTCCCCTGGGCGACCGTCTTCGCCGCCCCCGGTTACGGCGCGGCGACCCTGGTCGAGATGTTCATCTTCCTCGGCTTCCTGGCCGTCGGCCTGCTCTACGCCTACAAGAAGGGCGTCCTGGCATGGACGTGAACCCCTCGGTGTCCGAGCCTGTCCTGCTGCCCGAGCCCAAGCGGCTGGGCGCCCTGGCCCGCCTCGCCCCCGAGCCGATGAAGGTCGTCCTCAACTGGGGCCGCCGCTACTCGCTCTGGGTCTTCAACTTCGGCCTCGCCTGCTGCGCGATCGAGTTCATCGCCGCCTCGATGGCCCGCCACGACTTCATCCGCCTCGGCGTCATCCCCTTCGCACCGGGCCCGCGCCAGGCCGACCTGATGGTCGTCTCCGGAACCGTCACGGACAAGATGGCCCCGGCCGTCAAACGCCTCTACGAGCAGATGCCCGAGCCGAAGTACGTCATCTCCTTCGGCGCGTGCAGCAACTGCGGAGGCCCTTACTGGGACTCCTACTCCGTCACCAAGGGCGTCGACCAGATCATCCCCGTCGACGTCTACGTCCCCGGCTGCCCGCCCCGGCCCGAGGCGCTGCTCCAGGGCATCCTCAAGCTCCAGGAGAAGATCGCCCGCGAGTCGCTGGGGGAGCGGTACGGCAGCGGGGCCGGCCGGCCATCGGCGGCGGCACTGCAGAGCGGACTGGTGCAGCCACCGGCCCCCGCTGCGGACCCCGCCCCGGGCCCCCTCCCGGGCTCGGACTCGACGCAGGGGGAGGGACGATGACCGCGGTCGGCTGGCTGCCCGCCGATGCCGAGGAGCTCTTCGGCACGGACGCCACGGCCGAGGAGTCGTACGACGTCCTGACCGTCGACGTACCTCCGGCCGCCTGGATCACCGCCCTGGAGACCGCCCGCGACCGGCTCGCCTGCACCTACTTCGACTGGCTGAGCGCGGTCGACGAACCGGGCACGGGCTTCCGCGTCACCGCCCATGTCGCGGCCTTGTCCCCGCTGCGACGCCTCCTCCTGCGCACGACGGTCCCGCACGAAGCTCCCGTCCTGCCCTCCGCCGTCGGTGTCTACGCGGGTGCCGCCTGGCACGAACGCGAGACGTACGAAATGTTCGGCATCACCTTCGAAGGCCACCCGGCGCTGGACCACCTCCTTCTGCCCGAGAACTTCGAAGGCCACCCCCTGCGCAAGGACTTCGTCCTGGCCGCCCGCGTCGCCAAGGCCTGGCCCGGCGCGAAGGAACCGGGCGAGTCGGAACACGGCGGCCCCAAGCGCCGCCAGATGCTCCCACCCGGCGTCCCCGACCCCAACGAATGGGGCCCCCTCAAAGGCCAACTCCCCCCCGCTCCCACCCGAGCCGCGGGCCGCACAGCAGGCGACCGCCCCACCCGAGGCGCAGCCCGCCCCGCAGGGGAACGCCCGGTACGTCGCGCCCGCTCGGTGTCGGAGGGCTCGGCCAGTCAGTCTGCGGCTGGTGAGGGTGCTCCGGCCGGTGGTGCGAGTGCGCCGACTGACCGTGCGGGGGCGTCGGCCGGCGGTGCGGGGGCTTCGGGCGCTCCGCGTCGGGCCCGTTCGGCGGCTGAGGGTTCGGTGAGTCAGTCTGCGGCTGGTGAGGGGACTCCGGCCGGTGGTGCGGAGGCGTCGGCCGGTGGTGTGGGGGCTTCGGGCGCTCCGCGTCGGGCCCGTTCGGCGGCTGAGGGTTCGGTGAGTCAGTCTGCGGCTGGTGAGGGGACTCCGGCCGGTGGTGCGGAGGCGTCGGCCGGTGGTGTGGGGGCTTCGGACAGCGGAGCTCCGGCCGGCGGTGCGGAGACGCCGACTGGCGGTGCGGCGGCTCCTGCCGGTCCGCGTCGGACGCGTTCTGCCGCTGAGGGTTCGGTGAGCCCGGCCACGCCGGGTCGGTCGACCGCTCCGGCTTCGGCCGGTCCGCGGCGTAACCGCTCGGCGTCGCAGGGGTCGGCGAGTCAGCAGCCCGGCGGTCCCGCATCCCCGGAGCCCGGCCCCGCGTCCCCCGCGACCGGCCGCGGTGCCGCGAGGCCCGGTTCCGTATCCCCGACCTCCGACGCCCCCTGGCACCACGCCCGCCCGGCCTTCGACGAACCAGCCCCCGAAACGGCACCGGAGGCAGCGAAGCCACCGGCCCCGGAGCCGTCGGACGGGTCGCAGACCTCGTCGACCTCCGAGCCCGCGGAGGCGCCGACGTCCCCGAGCCGACCTGAGAGCCCGGCCGCACCGACGTCCCCGAGCCGACCTGAGAGCCCGGCCGCGCCGGAGTCCTCGACTCCACCCGAAGGCCCGGCCGCACCGGAGTCCTCGACTCCACCCGAAGGCCCGGACACACCGGAGTCCGAGAGCCCGTCAGAGAGCCCGGACGCCGCGGATGCTCAGGACCCGGCGACGGAGCCGCAGCCGGCGGACGGCAACGTGAAGCCCGCCGACAGCCCGAGCAAGCCCGACAATCCCGAGGACCCCGCAGGAGGCCCGCAGTGAACGACGTGCTCGACGTCGCCCTGCGACTCCTGGTCGTCTTCGTCGTCTTCCTCACCCTCCCCCTGGTCATCGGCCAGACCGAACACAAGGTCATGGCTCACATGCAGGGCCGCCTCGGCCCCATGTACGCCGGCGGCTTCCACGGCTGGGCCCAGCTGATCGCCGACGGCGTGAAGTTCGCGCAGAAGGAGGACGTCGTC
Organism: Streptomyces luteogriseus; assembly: GCF_014205055.1. NCBI lineage: Bacteria > Bacillati > Actinomycetota > Actinomycetes > Kitasatosporales > Streptomycetaceae > Streptomyces > Streptomyces luteogriseus. Next base: position 3,618,745 of record NZ_JACHMS010000001.1, on the reverse strand, counting down.
CCCGCGGGCGCCGACCGACGCATCTTCCAACTCGCCCCCGCCGTCGCCCTCCTGCCGTACCTCCTCGTCCTGCTCGCCATTCCCATCGGCCCCGGCGAGGGAGCCGTCGGCCAGGTCATCGACGCGGGCGTCTTCTTCGTCCTGGCCGTCATGGGCGTCGGCGTCCTCGGCTCGCTCATGGCCGGCTGGGCGTCCGCGAACAAGTTCTCCCTCCTCGGCGGCCTGCGCACCGCCGCCCAGCTCCTCGCCTACGAGCTGCCGATGCTGCTGACCGCCGCCTCGGTGGCGATGGCGGCCGGCACCGTCTCCCTCCCCGGCATCCTCGACGCCTTCGAGTGGTGGTGGCTGCCCTGGCAGATCGTCGGCGCGATCGTCTTCTTCGTGGCCGGCCTCGCCGAACTCCAGCGCCCACCCTTCGACATGCCCGTCGCCGACTCGGAGATCATCTTCGGCGCGTACACGGAGTACACCGGCCTCCGTTTCGCTCTCTTCCTCCTCGCCGAGTACGCCGGCATCGTCGTCCTGTGCGGCCTCACCACCGTCCTCTTCCTGGGCGGCTGGCACGGCCCCTGGGGCGCCGACGGACTCGGCTGGGTCTGGACCCTGCTGAAGACCGCCGTCCTCGCCTTCCTCGTGATCTGGCTGCGCGTCACCTATCCCCGCCTGCGCGAGGACCAGCTCCAGAAGCTGGCCTGGACCCTCCTCGTCCCCCTTTCCCTCGCCCAGATCGCCCTCACCGGCATCGTCAAGGTGGTGATCCAGTAACCATGGCCCCCATTCCTGGCAGTGGCCTCGCCAAGGGCCTGGCCGTCACCCTCCGCACGATGACGAAGAAGTCCGTCACCGCGCAGTACCCGGACGCCCAGCCCGACCTCCCGCCCCGCACGCGCGGTGTGATCGGCCTGTTCGAGGAGAACTGCACGGTGTGCATGCTGTGCGCCCGCGAGTGTCCCGACTGGTGCATCTACATCGACTCCCACAAGGAGACGGTCCCGGCGGCGACCCCGGGCGGCCGGGAGCGCAGCCGCAACGTCCTCGACCGCTTCGCCATCGACTTCTCCCTGTGCATGTACTGCGGTATCTGCATCGAGGTCTGTCCTTTCGACGCCCTGTTCTGGTCCCCTGAGTTCGAGTACGCCGAGACCGACATCCGCGACCTCACCCACGAGCGCGACAAGCTCCGCGAGTGGATGTGGACCGTCCCGGCCCCGCCGGCCCTCGACCCCGGCGCGGAGGAACCGAAGGAACTCGCCGCCGCCCGCAAGACAGCCGACAAACTCGCCGCCCAGCTGGCCCCGCCGGCCACCGAGTCCCACGCCGACGAGCAGGCCCGCGCCGCCGAGCAGCCCACCCGGCCGCAGGGTGACTCCAAGCAGCAGACGGACCAGCCGAAGTCGGATCAGCCGAAGTCGGATCAGCCGAAGCCGGGGCAGCCGAAGCCGGGGCAGGAGGGCTCGGCATGACCCTCGCCGCAACCGCCGGTCTCCTTGCGACGGGCCCGACCACCGGTGCCGCCGCCGGAACTCACGGTTTCCTCTCCCCGACCGGCGTCGAGATCGCCTTCCTCCTCGTCGGCCTGGTGACCTTCGGCGCCGCCCTGGTCACCGTCACCACCCGGCAGCTGGTGCACGCCGCCCTGTGGCTGGTGGTCACCCTCGGCGGCCTCGCCGTCGAATACCTCCTGCTCACCGCCGAGTTCATCGCATGGGTGCAGGTCCTCATCTACGTCGGTTCCGTCGTCGTCCTCCTCCTGTTCGGTCTGATGCTCACCAGAGCCCCCATCGGCCGCTCCCCGGACGCCGACTCCGGCAACCGCTGGGCCGCCCTCACCGTGGCCGTCGCCGCTGCCGCCGCCCTGGTCTGGGTCGTGGTCGACGCGTTCCGCACGACCTGGGTCGACCTGGACGGCCCCGCCGCGGGCTCCACCGAGGCCACCGGCGCCAGCCTCTTCCAGAACTGGGTCCTGCCCTTCGAGGCCCTCTCCGTCCTCCTCCTCGCCGCCCTGGTCGGCGCGATCGTCCTGTCCCGCAAGGCGAAGGCGGAGTCGAGCTCTCCCCCCGTGAACGCCCCGGCCGTCACCAAGAGTTCCCGATCGGTCACAGATGGTGGTTCTGGGAATTCCGAGCAGGAAGGCGCCCGCTGATGCACCTCGCCTATCCCGCCGTGCTCTCCGCGCTCCTCTTCTGCACGGGCCTGTACGGCGTCCTCGCCCGCCGCAACGCGATCCTGGTCCTGATGTCGGTCGAGCTGATGCTCAACGCCGTCAACCTCAACCTGGTCGCCTTCGACGTGTGGCTCAGCAGGACCGCCGAGGAGACCCTCCACTCCGGCCAGGCCCTCACCCTCTTCATCATCGCCATCGCCGCGGCCGAGATCGGCATCGGCCTGGCGATCGTCCTCGCGGTCCACCGCAACCGCGGCACCGCGGACATCGACAAACTCCGCGACACCTCCGAGCGGCACGACCCCGACGACCCCGACCACGACGCCCGCACGGCCGAGCAGTCCGACGAGGCCCAGAAGGCTGAGGCCACCGCGTGACCACGACCACCCTCGCCGTCCTCGTCCCCCTCCTCCCGTTCCTCGGCGCCGCCGCCGGTCTGCTCCTCGGCCGCACGGCACCCGGCTTCGTCCGCCCGCTCGCCGTCCTGCCGGCGCTCACCTCCCTGGTGCTCGCCGCGCTGGTCGCCGTACGCCAGGGCGGCGGCGCGGCCGCCGACTCGGCCACGGAACTCACCCCCACCGGCTCGGTGCCCATCGAGCTCGCCCTGCACATCGACGGCTTCGCCGCGCTCGTCGCCGTCCTGGTCGGCCTGGTCGCCTCCTGCGTGCAGATCTACTCGACGGGCTATCTGCGCGACGACCCGCGCTACCCCTCCTACGCCGCCCTCGTCTCGCTGTTCACCTCCGCGATGCTCCTGGTCGTCTACTCAGGCGACCTGATGGTGCTGCTGGTCGGCTGGGAAGTCATGGGCATCTGCTCCTACTTCCTTGTCGGCCACTACTGGGAGACCCCGGAGGCCCGCGCCGCCTCCCTCAAGGCCTTCCTGGTCACCAAGCTCGGCGACGTCCCCTTCCTCATCGGCCTGTTCGCCCTGGCCACCGACGCCGGTTCGTTCCGCATCACCCGGATCCTCGGCACCGTCGCGAGTGGCGGACTCGACCACCCGACGCTGATCGCCCTGCTGCTCCTCGCCGGTGTGGCGGGCAAGTCGGCCCAGTTCCCGCTGCACACCTGGCTCCCCGACGCGATGGCGGGCCCGACCCCCGTCTCCGCGCTGATCCACGCCGCGACGATGGTCGCCGCCGGTGTCTACTTCATCGCCCGGCTCCTCCCGGTCTTCGAGGCCTCCCAGGCCGCGATGGTCGTCCTCGCCGTCATGGCCGCCGTGACGATGACCGGCTCGGCGCTCGCCGCGCTCGCCCAGGACGACATCAAGCGCGTCCTCGCCTACTCGACGATCGGCCAGCTCGGCTACATGACCGGCGCCCTCGCCGTCGGCGACCGCGGGGCCGCCGTCTTCCACCTCCTGTCCCACGGCGCCTTCAAGGCGCTGCTGTTCCTCGCGGCCGGCGTGATCATCCACGCCGCCGGCACCAACTCGCTCGCCGCCATGTCCCGCATGCGGAACCTGCGCGACCGCGTCCCCGACGCCTACTGGACGATGACCGTGGCGCTGCTCGCGCTCGCCGCGATCCCGCCGTTCAGCGGCTTCTTCTCCAAGGAGGCCGTCCTCGGCGTCGCCGAGCACGTCGTCACCGGCCACACCGAGCACGCCCCCGCCGCGGCGGGCTGGATCGTCCTCGTCGCCGGTCTCGTCGCGGCCGTGCTCACCGCCGCCTACGCGATGCGCCTGTGGCTGCTGGCCTTCCGGGGCCGGGGCATCGAAGCCCCTGACCACGGCCGGCAGCCACTGACGATGACCGTCGTGCTGTGGGTGCTGGCCATCCCCTCCCTGGCCCTCGGCGGCTTCGCGTTCCGACTGCTGCCCGACTGGTTCGACGGCCGCGACCTCAGCCCGACCCTGACCACCTCCGTGCTCGGCACGGGCGTGGCCCTGGTCGGCGGCATCGTCACCTATGCCGCCTGGCGGCACACCGCCGCGCTCACGGCCCGCGTCCCGCTCGGCGCGGTCGCGGCCCACCCGGAGGGCGACGCGGCGCAGGTCGAGGCGGAGGCCATCGCCACGCACGAGCCGGCCTACGGGGACATCGCCTACGCGCCGGACCCCGCCGACCCCGGACGGCTGCTGCTCGGCCCCCTGCACCGGCACGCGGCCGCCGGCTTCCACCTGGACGCCGTGTACACGGCCCTCTTCGTCCGCCCGGTCCAGGCCGGAGCGGCCCTCGTCCGGTTCCTCGACCGCGAGGTCGTCGAGACCTACGTCCGCGGTGCCGGTGCGCTGCCCCGCTGGCTCGGCGCCGCCGTACGACGCGCCCAGACCGGCAACGTCCAGACCTATGTGAGCGCGCTGCTCGCCGGCACCGTCGTCCTCGCGGTCGCCGTCGTCCTCGCCGCCACGGGAGCGTGAGCAGGCGTGATCGATATCAACGAGTCCGTGATGCAGTTCCTTCTGGCGTTCGTCGTCGTCGGGCCGCTCCTCGGCGCCGCCGCCGCTCTCCTGCCGGCCCCACCCGGGCTGAAGGGGAAGTCACCCGAGCAGGCCGTGCTCCGGCACGGCGTCACCGTCACCGGCGCGATCCTCATCGCGGCGATCGTCCTCGCGCTCGGCTTCGACCACGACCAGCCGTCGAAGATGCAGGCCAGCACCGACATCAGCTGGATCCCCGCACTCGACGTACGCATCCACCTCGGCATCGACGGCATCTCCCTCCCCCTTCTGGTCCTGACCGCGCTGCTGACCTTCCTCTGCGCGCTCTACTCGTACTTCAAGATGCCCGCGGGGCCGACTCCGAAGGCCTTCGTCGCCCTGCTGCTCGTCCTCGAGTCCGGCACGCTCGCCACCTTCGCCGTCCTCGACCTGGTGCTGTTCTTCCTCGCCTTCGAGATGGTCCTCATCCCGATGTACTTCCTCATCGCCCGCTGGGGCGGTGAGGGCCGGAGCCAGGCGGCCTGGCGATTCATCCTCTACACGCTGCTCGGCTCCGTGGTCATGCTGCTCGGCCTGCTCCTGATCGGAATCCAGGCGGGCACGTTCGACATGGTGGCACTCGCCACTGACAACGGCCGGTCGCTGACCACATCCGTGCAGGTCATCGCCGTTCTGGCGATCGGGATCGGGCTCGCCGTGAAGACGCCGATGTGGCCCCTGCACAGCTGGCTGCCAGACGCCCACACCGCCGCGCCGACCGTCGGCTCGGTGCTCCTGGCCGGCGTCCTGCTGAAGATGGGTACGTACGGATTCGTCCGGATCCTGCTGCCCATCACACCGGACGGGTTCCGCACCTTCGCTCCCTACCTCGCCGCCCTGGCCGTCGTCGGCATCATCTACGGATCGCTGGCCTGCCTGGCCCTCGCCAAGCAGGGCGCGAAGGGCGACCTCAAGCGCCTCATCGCCTACTCCTCCGTCGGCCACATGGGCTTCGTCCTGCTCGGCATCGCCACGATGACCCCGACCGGTGTGAACGGCGCCCTGTTCGCCAACATCGCCCACGGCCTCATCACCGGCCTGCTCTTCTTCCTGGTCGGCGCCCTGAAGGACCGTACCGGCACCACCGACCTCGACACCCTCGCCGAGGAGACCGGAGCCGCCCTCTACGGCAAGGCGCCGCGCCTCGGCGGCCTGCTCGCCTTCGCCGCTGTCGCCTCGCTCGGCCTGCCCGGTCTGGCCGGCTTCTGGGGCGAGATGCTGGCCCTGTTCGGCGCCTTCCAGCCGGCGGAGGGCCTCAGCCGCCCCGCCTTCCTCACGTTCATGGCGATCGGCGCGTTCGGCACCCTGCTGACCGCCGCGTACCTGCTGATCGTGGTCCGCCGCGTCTGCATGGGTGCCCTGCCCCAGGACGCCCCGAAACTCACCGACGTGCGCTCCTACGAGTTCGCGGCGTGGACCCCGCTCGTCGCCCTCACCGTCGTCGCGGGCCTGTGGCCCAAGGCACTCCTCGGCCTGAGCGACCCGGCCGTCCAGCAGCTCCTCGCAGGAGGCACCCGATGAGCTCCCCGGCCCAGCCCCCGGCCGCCTCGCTGGTCCAGTCCGTCGACTGGCTCGCCATCGCCCCGCCCACCATCGTGGCGGTCGTCGGACTCACCGTCCTGGTCGCCGACCTGTTCGTCGCCGAGCACCGCAAGGCCCTCCTCGGCTGGACGTCGGTGGCGGGCCTGGCCGCCGCCACGGCGATGCTGCTGCCCCTCCTGGACGGCGACCGCAGCACCTTCTGCCTGACCGGCGACGCCACCGTGTGCAGCTACACGGCCGACCGCTTCACCCTGGTCATCCAGTTCCTCGTCCTCGGTGGCGCCCTCCTCGCCGCCCTCCTGTCGGTCACCGCCCTGAAGGACGCTCGCAAGGGGCTGCCCGAAGGCGAGTACTGGTTCCTGCTGCTGTCCTCCGCGGCCGGCGCCGCTCTCCTGCCCGCCTCGCGCGACCTCGCGACCCTGATCGTCGCCCTGGAGGTCGCCTCCCTGCCCGCTTTCGCGCTGGTCGGCCTCAAGTACGGCGACCGCAAGTCCTCCGAGGCGGCCCTGAAGTTCTTCCTGTCCTCGGTCACCGCGACCGCGGTCAGCCTCATGGGCATCAGCTTCGTGTACGCCACCACCGGGACCCTCTACCTGACCCAGGTCGCCGACCGCATCCAGAACGTCGACGGGCAGTTCCACACGCTCGCCCAGACCGGAGTCGTCCTCACCCTCGTCGGCTTCGCCTTCAAGACGGCCGCCGTGCCCTTCCACTTCTGGGTGCCCGACACCTACGTGGGCGCGCCCCTGCCGATCGCGGCCTACCTGTCGGTCATCGGCAAGGCGGTCGGCTTCAGCGGCCTGATCCTCGTCACCGTCGTGGCCCTTCCGTCGTACGCCGATGTGTGGGGCCCCGCCCTGGCGGCCCTGGCCGCGCTCACCATGACCGTGGGCAATGCCGGAGCCCTGCGCCAGCAGGCCACGCGCGCGTACAGCGCGGTACGCCTGCTCGCCTGGTCCTCCGTCGGCCAGGCCGGCTATCTCCTGGTGCCGATCGCCGCCGCCGCGTACTCCGGGGACGCCGAGAAGTCGATCGGCTCCACCGTCGCCTACGCCCTGATGTACGGCGCCGTGAACCTCGGCGCCTTCGCCGTGGCCGCGCTCGTCGGCAGGACGAAGGTCCTCAACCGGGTCGCCGACTACCGCGGCCTGTATGCCTCCAGCCCCCTGTCCGCATTGCTCCTGGCGTTCTTCCTGCTGTGCCTCGCCGGGCTGCCGCCGGGCATCATCGGCCTCTTCGCCAAGGTCACCGTCTTCTCGGCGGCCGTCGACGCCGGGCTCGGCTGGCTGGCCGTGGTCATGGCCGTCAACGTCGTCATCGCGCTCTTCTACTACCTCCAGTGGACGGCCCTGCTGTTCCGTGCCCCCGAGGGTGAGCCCGAGAAGCACCGCGTTCCCGGCCCCGTCACCGCCGCGATCGCCCTGACCGGCGTCCTCGGCATCGCCCTGTCCGGCGCACCCCAGCTGATCCTGCGCTTCACCGACACCGGGCTTTTCTGAACAGTCCGACACCGGGCTTCTCCGGGCAGTCCGACACCGGGCTCTTCTGAGCAGACCGGGCTGCCCGGGAACCCGGCCGCTTACACCGCGCGCGTGGGGCACTCGCCCTCACGCGCGCGTGCCGCTTCCCGGCGCCGTCACCCGGACGGGCCACACCCGCCGCCGCACACGCAAGGGAACTACCGCCTCCCGCCTGGCGTTGACCAGTACGGGAGGGTCCACTGGACGTGAGAACGCGGCACCAGTGGCACCGCAGAGACAGCAAGCAAGGGTCCCCCTGCCGCACCACCTGGAGGGCGTACCGTGCACCGCCGGCACAACGGGCTCAGGACAGCGATCCTCCTCGGAGGACTGTCCGCACTCATCATCGTCATCGGCAGCTTCTTCGGCCGCATGGGGCTCGTCATCGCCGTCCTGGTAGCACTGGCCACCAACGCGTACGCGTACTGGAACAGCGACAAACTGGCACTGCGCGCGATGCGCGCCCGTCCGGTGAGCGAGTTCGAGGCCCCGGCGCTCTACCGCATGGTCCGCGAGCTCTCCACCCAGGCGCGCCAGCCCATGCCGCGCCTGTACATCTCCCCGACGGAGGCACCCAACGCCTTCGCCACGGGGCGCAACCCGCGCAATGCCGCCGTGTGCTGCACCGACGGCATCCTGCGCCTGCTGGACGAGCGTGAACTGCGCGGCGTCATCGGCCACGAACTCAGCCATGTCTACAACCGCGACATCCTCATCTCGTCCGTCGCGGGCGCCCTCGCCTCCGTCATCTTGTTCCTGGTCAACTTCGCCTGGCTGATCCCCATCGGACGCTCGGACGACGATGACGGCCCCGGCCTGCTCGGCATGTTGCTGATCATGATCCTGGGCCCGCTCGCCGCTTCGCTCATCCAACTGGCCATCAGCCGCTCCCGGGAGTACCAGGCGGACGCCTCCGGCGCCCAGCTCACCGGCGACCCGCTCGCCCTGGCCAGCGCCCTGCGCAAGCTCGAACTGGGCACGAAGCAGCTCCCGCTGCCGCCCGAGCCGCGCATCGAGACCGCCAGCCACATGATGATCGCGAACCCGTTTCGGCCCGGTCAGGGCCTCTCGAAGATGTTCTCCACACACCCGCCGATGGCGGAACGCATCGCCCGGCTCGAGAAGATGGCAGGTGGGAACCAGTGAGGACCATACTCAACGTCATATGGCTCGTGTTGAGCGGCTTCTGGCTGTTCCTCGCTTACATGCTCGCGGGCCTGCTGCTCTGCATCACGATCATCGGCATCCCGTTCGGCATCGCGGCCTTCCGCATCGGCGTCTACGCCCTGTGGCCCTTCGGGTACACGACGATCGAGCGCCGTGACGCGGGCGCGCCTTCCTGCGTGGGCAACGTGCTGTGGCTGGTCCTCGCGGGCTGGTGGCTCGCCCTCGGCCACATCGCCACCGGCATCGCCCTGTGCGTCACCATCATCGGCATCCCACTGGGCATCGCCAACTTCAAGCTCATCCCCGTCTCGTTGCTCCCGCTCGGCCGCGACATCGTGCGGACCGACGAGCCGTTCGCGGTGCGCTGACGGAAGGGCCTTCGGCCCGCCGACGGCTTTCCCCATATCCACAGGCCTGGGGTTATCCACAGGCCCGCCCGGTTGTCAGTGGCGGCCCGCATGATGAACCCATGACCGCGATCGAGCAGTTGCCGACCCGTGCGACAGCCAAGACCCACACCACTCGCCCGGAGGCTCGTACTTCGCCCTCCGAGTCGCCTGCCTCGGTGAAGGGCGCCGAGAGACCCAGGCCACGTGGCCTGAAGAAACAAGGTTAGAGAGGGTCCTGAAGGCCCGGCCCGGCCCGGGCAGGCCCGGCCCGTAGCGGAGGGGCCGACCGCTACTCCCGCCCCGCCCCGGCCTTCATCCACCCACGCACGGCGTACGCAGCCGCCCCCACCGCCAGCACCCCCGCGCCCGCGACCACCGACACCCCGGGCAGCGAGAACGCCAGCACCACGCACCCGATCAGCCCCACCACCGGCACCAGCCGCGCCGCCGGTGCCGAAGACAGCGTCCAGGCCGACGCGTTGGCCACGGCGTAGTACGCCAGCACACCGAAGGAGGAGAACCCGATCGCGCCCCGCACGTCCACCGTGGCGGCCAGGACCGCGACCACCGCACCCACGGCCAACTCCGCCCGGTGCGGTACCTGGAACCGCGGATGCACGGCGGCCAGCGCCCCCGGCAGATGCCGGTCCCGGGCCATGGCCAGCGTCGTCCGCGACACACCGAGGATCAGCGCGAGCAGCGAACCCATCGCAGCCACGGCCGCACCGATCCGCACCACCGGCACCAGCGAGGGCACCCCGGCCGCCCGCACCGCGTCGGCCAGCGGCGCCGTCGCGTTCCCGAGACCGCCCGACCCGAGTACCGAAAGGGCAGCCACCGCCACACACGCGTACACCACCAGCGTGATGCCCAGCGCCAGCGGGATCGCACGCGGAATGGTGCGCGCCGGATCCCGCACCTCCTCGCCGAGCGTCGCGATCCGGGCGTACCCGGCGAAGGCGAAGAACAGCAGCCCTGCCGCCTGCAACACCCCGTCCGCCCCGCCCGAGGCCCCGACGTCCAGCCGCCCGGCATCGGCCTCACCCGACCCCAGACACACGACCACCACGGAAGCGAGGACAGCCAGGACCAGCGCCACGATCACCCGCGTCAGCCACGCGGACTTCTGGACACCGCCGTAGTTCACCGCGGTCAGCGCCACCACGGCCGCGACCGCCACCGCGTGTGCCTGCTCCGGCCAGACGTACGTGCCCACGGTGAGCGCCATCGCCGCACAGGAGGCTGTCTTCCCGACCACGAACGACCAGCCCGCGAGATACCCCCAGAACTGCCCGAGCCGCTCCCGCCCGTACACATAGGTGCCGCCCGAGGCCGGATACAGGGCGGCGAGGCGAGCCGATGACATGGCGTTGCAGTACGCGACCACAGCTGCCACGGCCAGCCCGACCAGCAGCCCGGAGCCGGCCGCGTGCGCGGCCGGCGTGAGGGCGGCGAAGATCCCGGCTCCCACCATCGAGCCGAGTCCGATGACGACGGCGTCGCCCACGCCGAGAGTGCGGCGCAGCCCGGGATCGGAGGCAGTCATGCGTCGCACCCTACTGATCAGTGCAACCGGCAGGTGCGGCCAGGACGTCCTCCAGGCCAAGACAGCGTGAACGTGCGTGGCAAGGACGCCGCGCGCGGGACGCCGGACGTACGACGCACCGGCTCGGCGTGGCCGAAAGCAGGATCACACGGCCGGGACAGTGCGGGCACAGCGTGAAAGGGCAGGTTCACGGCATGACCATCATCAGCTGGATCATCCTGGGACTGTTGGCCGGAGCCATCGCGAAGTTCCTGCTGCCGGGGCGCGACCCGGGCGGCCTCATCGGCACGACCCTGATCGGCATCGCCGGCGCGTTCATCGGCGGCTGGATATCGGCTCGCTGGATGGACCACCCGATCACCAAGGGCTTCTACGACGGCGCGACCTGGGCAGCCGCGATCGGCGGATCGCTCGTCCTGCTGATCTCCTACCGGCTGTTGTTCGGCAACTCACGCGACTGACCGCGCCACGGTGGGGCAACGCCGCCGACTGGCCCTGCCACCGACTGGCCGTGCCACGAGCTGACCTTGCCACGGACTGGCCGCGCCACGAACTGGCCCGCGCCACGGTGGGGCAACGCCACGCTTTGACGGTGCCACCGATGACAGCCGGAGGACGAAGAGGGTGGGCACCGGCGGCGCCCACCCCTCCTCGTAAACGTGCGGGCGCGAGCCCGGGGACCGGACCTACCGGTAGTTCACGAACTGCAGGGCGAAGTCGAAGTCCTTGCCCTTCAGCAGGGCGATGACGGCCTGCAGATCGTCACGGTTCTTGGAGCTGACGCGCAGCTCCTCGCCCTGCACCTGCGCCTTCACGCCCTTGGGGCCCTCGTCGCGGATGGTCTTCGCCACCTTCTTGGCGTTCTCCTGGGAGATGCCCTCCTTGATCGACGAGAAGATCTTGTACTCCTTGCCGGAGAGCTGGGGCTCACCTGCCTCCAGAGCCTTCAGCGAGATGCCCCGCTTGATCAGCTTGGACTGGAAGACGTCGAGGATGGCCTTCACCCGGTCCTCGGAGTTCGCCTCCATGAGGATCTGCTCACCGGACCACGAGATCGAGGCACCCACGCCCTTGAAGTCGTAGCGCTGCGAGATCTCCTTGGCGGCCTGGTTGAGTGCGTTGTCGACCTCCTGCCGCTCGACCTTCGAGACGATGTCGAAACTGGAGTCGGCCATGTCCTGTGGCTCCTTGTATCGGGGTGCGTATCGTGCGTACCGGCGTGTGGGGGCGGTCGCAGGGCCCGTTCAGGTCCCGGGCCGCATCCGGACAAGCCTAGCCACCCGTGGCCCTCCGAGCGCCGATCAATCGGGTGGCGGAGCACCCCTCCGCATCAGGTATTGTTTACGTCGTTGCCACGGAGCGCCGCGGAAAAGCGGCTCGAAGGGCAGCAAACCCCGGCGGTGTGCCCGAGCGGCCAAAGGGAGCAGACTGTAAATCTGCCGGCTCAGCCTTCCCAGGTTCGAATCCTGGCGCCGCCACACTGGGGAAGACCCCCTCCGAACTGCGGAAACGCAGAGCGGAGGGGGTCTCTTCGTTGTGCTGCAGCGCTGTCCGATCAGGTGGGAAGAGCGTCGAGCACCTCCGCGCGGAGTCCATCGGGTCCGCTCCGAGCCGAGCCGGAGAGAACTCCCGTGATGAAGGTCATAAGGAGTGGCTCCTCGGCTTTCAGCCCGCCTCACGAAGCAACGCGGCAGCCGCACAGCAGTGCCCGAAGGCGTTGATCTCGCCCGACGGCCGGGCGATCGGAGGGCATGAACGCGTCAGGTCGGCTGCCGCAGCGGCGTGCTCGCCGCGACCTGGAAGGGCCGCGTCCAGCTGAAGCTGACGTGCCCTGACGCTTTTGGAAAGGCCTCTTCTGCACTGGGGAGGCGCAGTGGGGAAATGGCCTCTCGCTTTGCTTCGTTACCCCGAATGAACGGCTGGGCGCGGCACCGGACATGGAATTCACTACGGTGTTCAGTGCTGTGTGCGGAACGGATACCGCACAACGCGGAGAGCGGAGCGCCGAGAAAAGAAGAGGGAGACGATGACCGGGATGCGCAGGGCCGCGCTTGCCCTGGGAGCCACCCTTTTCGCCTGGGCCGGGCCGCCCGTGCCGATGCCGCCGCCCTACCAAGAGGCGCCCTCGCGACCCCTGTCGGCACCCGGACCGGTCCAACTCCGGGACAGCGCCCCGCACGCCCGCCCCGGCCGGGTCCGTGACGATGTGGCGGCCGAGGTCCTCGACGCCGTCAACCGACAACGCGCCCAGGCCGGTTGCAGACCCCTGCGGCTTCGGGCCTCCCTCAACCGCGCAGCCCAGAGACACAGTGCCGACATGGCCCGCAGCCAGCGCCTCACCCACACCGGCAGCGACGGCAGCAGCCCGGCCACGCGGATGCGGGACGCCGGCTACCACCCCGGCTACATCGCCGAGAACATCGCGGCCGGTCCCAGCACTTCCGGGTCCGCCGTCCGCACCTGGATCGACAGCCCCGAGCACCGGGACATCATCCTGACCTGCCGTTACATAGACGCGGGGGTCGGCTTCGCGAACGGCCGCGGGGGACCCTGGTGGACGCTGGACCTGGCCACCGGCTACTGAGCCGGCCAGTGCCCTTACTCGGTACACCCGGTACACCTCATGCCCCACCACACGCCGCTGCTTTCAGGCCTTTTCAGAAAGGAAGGGCGGAGGGGGAAAAAGGAAAGGCAAGGAGCCATCCGCTCCTCGCCACTCTCAACATATAGCGCATGGGGGGCCTTGTGGCAAGGCCCCCGTCGTGCCGCAGAATTTCCGATCCGAAGCCGGAAACAGGAGACAATTGGGGTCTGCCTTGATTGATGTGATCATTGCCGGCGGTGGCCCGACCGGAATGATGCTTGCCGGGGAGCTGCGGCTGCATGGCGTGGATGTGCTCGTGCTGGAGAAGGAGGCGAAGCCGACCCCGTACGTTCGCGCGCTCGGACTTCATGTGCGCAGCATCGAGGTGCTGGACCAGCGCGGTCTGCTGGAGCGGTTCCTCGCCGAGGGCAGGACGCACCCGGTCGGCGGTTTCGCCGGCCTCACCAAGCCGTCACCCGACCGGCTGGACACCGCACACGGGTATGTCCTCGGCATCCCGCAGCCCGTCACCGACCGCCTCCTGGCCGAGCACGCCGCCGGGCTCGGCGCCGAGATCCGGCGCGGCTGCGCCCTGGCCGGGCTGAGCCAGGACGGCGACGGGGTGACCGCCGAACTGGCCGACGGCACGCGGCTGCGCTCCCGCTATCTGGTCGGTTGCGACGGCGGCCGCAGCACGGTGCGCAGGCTGCTCGGCGTCGGCTTCCCCGGCGAGCCCTCCAGGGTCGAGACGCTGCTGGGCGAGATGGAGCTGACCGCGTCGCCGGAGGAGCTGGCGGCCGTGATGGCCGAGGTCCGCAAGACCCATTTCCGCTTCGGTGCCATGCCGTTGAAGAACGGGGTACACCGGGTCATCGTGCCCGCCGAGGGAGTGGCCGAGGACCGCACGGTCCCGCCGACCATCGAGGAGTTCAAACAGCAGCTGCGGAGGTTCGCCGGCACCGACTTCGGCGTGCACTCCCCACGCTGGCTCTCCCGTTTCGGCGACGCCACCCGGCTGGCCGAGCGCTACCGCGTGGACCGGGTCCTGCTGGCCGGCGACGCCGCGCACATCCACCCGCCGACCGGCGGGCAGGGGCTCAACCTCGGCATCCAGGACGCGTTCAACCTCGGCTGGAAACTGGCCGCCGAACTGCGCGGCTGGGCACCGGAGGGCCTCCTCGACAGCTACCACACCGAACGCCACCCGGTGGCCGCCGCCGTGCTGGACAACACCCGTGCGCAGATGCAGCTGCTGTCGCCGGAACCGGGGCCACGGGCCGTGCGCCGGCTGCTCGCGGAGCTGATGGACTTCGAGGAGGTGAACCGGTACCTGATCGAGAAGATCACCGCGATCGCCGTCCGCTACGACTTCGGCGCCGGCCACGAAGACGTGAACGCCGGCCGCGAAGACGTGGGCGCAGGCCACATAGACGTGAGCGCAGGCCACAAGGACTACGGCGCAGGCCACGAACGCGTCGGCGTGGGCCACGAGTTGCTCGGTCGGCGGCTGCGGGACGTCCGCTTGAAGCGAGGCCGCCTCTACGAGCAGATGCGCGGCGGCCGCGGACTGCTGCTCGACCAGACCGGCGGCAGGCTTTCGGTGGCGGGCTGGTCGGACCGGGTCGACCACGTCGTGGACGTCAGCGAGGAACTCGACGTGCCCGCGGTGTTGCTCCGGCCGGACGGCCACGTGGCCTGGGTCGGCGAGGACCAGCGGGAACTGGTCGCCTGGTTGCCGCGGTGGTTCGGAGCGGCAACCGGTTGAGTGCGCGTGAACGGCCGGGGGGGCGGTTCGAGCACCCCACCCAATCCCACCCAATCGGATTGAGGCTCGGAGGCCCTGGGACCCGCATGCCCGGCGGCGGCCCGTCTCCCCGGCGCCCGCATGCCCGGCGGCCCGTGTACCCGGGGACCCGCAAGCCCGGCGGCCGGCGTACCCGGGACCGCAAGCCCGGCGGCCCGTGTACCCCGGGACCCGCATGCCCGGGGGTCCGCGTACCCGGGGACCCGCACCGGGGGTCCGGTGGTCCGGGGCGCCACGAAGGGGACAGCTCTCGCAGGGGAGAGGCATGTCCGGCCCACCCGCGCGGCACACTTGCCCCATGTCCTCCCGCCGCAGAGTCTGCCCCGAGTGCCGCCGCGAGATCGCCGTCGTCGCCGGGCGGTACGCGCGCCACGACCCGCCCGGCGCCCGCGAGCACGGCGAACTCACCTCATGCCCGGGCTCCCGCCGTCAGGCCCGCCCGGGCCCTGAGCAACCCTCGTTGGACGGCTACACGGTCCCGGACTTCCCCGGCCAACTGCCCCTGTTCTAGGGCGGCCCGGCCATGCGGCCGGCCACCGGCGTCAGTTCCCCGCCACCGACTTCACCGCCACCGACACTGGCGCCGACCCACTGATCAGCTCCAGAGTGAGCCCGGCCGTCGCTGGGGTGTCCACCAGCTCCGCCAGTACGGCGGCCACGTCGTCGCGCGGGATCGGGCCGCGGCCCGTACGCGCCTCCAGGCGGACGAGACCGGTGCCGGCGTCGTCGGTGAGCTGGCCGGGGCGCAGGATCGTCCAGTCCAGGGCGTCCAGTCCGCGCACGTACGCGTCCGCCTCGCCCTTGGCGCGCAGATACACGTCGAAGATCTCGTCCCCCTGGTGGCGCGGGTCGGCGCCCATGGACGACACGATCACGAAACGCCGAACGCCCGCCTTCACCGCCGCGTCCGCGAAGAGGACCGCCGCGGCCTTGTCCACCGTGTCCTTGCGGGCCACCCCGCTGCCCGGGCCCGCGCCCGCCGCGAAGACCGCCGCGTCGGCGCCCCTGAGCCGCTCCGCGACCTCGTCCACGGACGCCGACTCCAGGTCGAGCACGACCGGTTCGGCACCGGCCTCCCGCAGATCGTCGGCCTGTCCGGCCTTGCGGATGATCCCCGCAACCTCGTCCCCACGCGCGGCGAGCAGTCGCTCCAGCCGCAACGCGATCTGACCATGACCACCAGCGATGACAATGCGCATGCCTTCGACCGTACGCCTGGACAGCCCCGTCCGCCGCACGACTTCGACCGCACCACGCCGCCGGTTCCACGGCCCTTCGACCACACTCCGCGGCAGGCCCTGCGACACTCCCCAGCAGGCTCCACCCCACTCCGAGTCCACACCGCTTCGCCCCCACCCCCCGCAGCCCCTACGGCACGTCACCCCGCCCCTGCCGTGGCAGCCCCAGCTCTGCCGAAGCCGCCGAACTGCAGTACTCCCGCACCGCGCTGGTCCGCGCCACCACGCGCCCCTGGTGCACGACGATCCGGCTGTACGCCAGCGACAGCACCCCCGCGAGCCGCTCCCCGCGCACCGCGAGCAACTCGGCCGGGAATCCCGCCTCCACCCGCACCTCGGGCAGCCCCAGCACCGACCGCGCCGACGCGCTCACCGCGTCGTAGGCCTCCTCGGGCGGCAGGCCGTAGCGCGAGGCCAGCAGGAAGGCCGCCTCCAGCGGGTCGCCACGCCCCACCGGGTTGGACACGTCCCGCAGTGCCCCGCTCCCGGCGGCCACCCGCACCCCGGCCGCGCGCAGCAGCCGTACCGGAGCCGCCCCCCGCCGGTCGGCGCCGCCGCAGCCGCCCTGCGGCAGGCACACCACCGCCACTCCGGCCGCCGCGAGTTGGTCGGCCGTCCGCGAGGCCACCTCGGAGGGCAGCCGACCGAGGTCACCGCACGGGCTGAGGGTCACCCCGGGACGCAGTCCGCCCGCCATGGCCGCGAGCCGGGCCAGCCGGGCCGGGTCGCCGGCGTCCGTGTGCAGGTCGACGGGGCAGCCGTGCTCGGAGGCCATCTCCAGGACCGCCTCCACGTACCCCGTCGGGTCCGGGTCGAGGTCCGGCCGCCCGCCCACCACCGAGGCGCCCATCTTCACCGCGTCCCGCAGCATCGCCAGTCCGTCCGCGCCGGCCACCCCGGTCAGCACCCGGGGCATCGCCACCGTCGTCAGCTCCGCCAGTCCGCGCAGCGATCGTCGCGCCTGCAGTACTGCCGCCAGCGCGCCCAGCCCCTGCACGTCCCCGACGCGCACATGCGCCCGCATCGCCGTCGCCCCGTGCCCGAGCTGGAGCAGCGCGGCCTCCGTCGCCCGGCGCTGCACGTCCTGCGGCTGGTAGGAGACCGGCCCCTCGGCGTCGGCCGACAGGGCCGTGTCGGCGTGGGCGTGCGGCTCGGCCGGGGCCGGCAGCAGCAGATAGCCGCTCAGGTCCACGCGAGCCCGGCACGCGCGCGTGCCACCGGCTCCCAGGCTGCCGACCGTGCCGACCGCCTCGATGCGCCCGCCGCCCAGCCGCACGTCCACGGTCCGGCCGTCGGTGAGCCGCGCCCCGCACAGCAGCAGCGAGGACGGATCGGCCGGACCAGGCGAGGACGACGGGGGCGGTGGCGGCTGCGGCCGGCTGTCGGGCATCGCACTCCAGGGGCTCGGGCTGCGCGCGGGAGGACGCGTGATCACGCAGAGTGAGACGAGCCTAGGACGGCCTCCCGCCCGCAGCCGGGAGGAGCGCAATAGTCGTACCGGCGTGGTCCGCTCGCGGGGCGGGAGACCCCCACGGGGCTGCCGGGAGGACGGTCCGGGCGTCCGGGGCAGGCGCCTCGAAACGGATTTGGGCGAACGGCGGCCGAGCGTGTAATGTCTTCATCGCTCGCCCCAATAGCTCAGTCGGCAGAGCGTCTCCATGGTAAGGAGAAGGTCAACGGTTCGATTCCGTTTTGGGGCTCTGGTGTGACTGGCTCCCGTCGCGAGACGGGGTCCGGACCACATCAAAGCGGTGTAGCTCAGTCGGTAGAGCAAGCGGCTCATAATCGCTGTGTCACCGGTTCAAGTCCGGTCACCGCTACTGACAGTAGCCGATTGCGGGGTCGGTCCTTCGATCGGCTACTCTTTCTTGCGTTGAATAAGTCCATCCGTTCGTCTTAGGAGCACTCACGTGGCTGCCACCGACGTCCGCCCGAAGATCACGCTGGCCTGCGTGGAGTGCAAGGAGCGGAACTACATCACCAAGAAGAACCGGCGTAACAACCCGGATCGTCTTGAGATGAAGAAGCACTGCCCGCGTTGCAATGCGCACACCGCGCACCGCGAAACGCGATAATTCAGGCTCGTACACGAGGCCGTTCCCGAGAGATCGGGGGCGGCCTCGCGTCGTTGAGGGACCGCGTACCGGTCAGTAGAGCTAACCAGGAGGTGCCGAGCCATGGCGCTCGACCAGTCCTTCGTGGGGCGGACGTACCCGCCCACCGCGCCCTACGAGGTGGGCCGGGAGAAGATCCGTGAGTTCGCCGAGGCGGTCGGGGACGCCAACCCGGCGTACACGGACGCGGAGGCCGCCAAGGCGCTCGGTCACCCCGATGTGATCGCTCCGCCGACCTTCGTCTTCGCGATCACCTTCAAGGCCGCCGGTCAGGTCGTCCAGGACCCGCAGCTCGGCCTGGACTACAGCCGCGTGGTGCATGGCGACCAGAAGTTCGCCTACCGCCGACCGGTTCGCGCCGGGGACCGGCTCACGGTCACCTCGACCATCGAGGCGATCAAGTCTCTCGCGGGCAACGACATCGTGGACATCCGCGGTGAGGTCCACGATGAGGCAGGCGAGCACGTCGTGACCGCCTGGACCAAGCTCGTGGCCCGCGCGGCCGAGGAGGCGTGAGCGATTTCATGACCGCGAAGATCTCCTACTCCGACGTCGAGGTGGGCACCGAACTGCCCGCGCAGACCTTCCCCGTGACCCGCGACACCCTCGTCCGGTACGCGGGCGCCTCCGGTGACTTCAACCCGATTCACTGGAACGAGAAGTTCGCCAAGCAGGTCGGCCTGCCCGACGTCATCGCGCACGGCATGTTCACCATGGCCGAAGCGATTCGCGTGGTCACCGACTGGACCGGCGACCCGGGCGCGGTCGTCGAGTACGGCGTCCGCTTCACCAAGCCCGTCGTCGTCCCGAACGACGACCAGGGCGCAGTGATCGAGGTGGCCGGCAAGGTCGCCGCCAAGCTCGACGACAACACGGTGCGCGTGGACCTCACGGCGACCTGTGCCGGGCAGAAGGTGCTGGGCATGTCCCGGGCTGTCGTGCGACTGGCCTGACACGGCCGCGACACGTTGTAAGGGGCGCTCACCACTGCGGAGCGCCCCTTACGCATGGCGTGGCCTCTTCCACGCGTTCTCCCTGTGTGTGGCGTGCGCGGTCCACCGCTTGACATGGTTAGTGATTGAGCACTAACTTCGAATGCATGGCCAGGATGAGTGCGGAAGAGCGACGCGAGAGCGTCATCCGGGCGGCGTCGACCGAGTTCGCTCGCGGTGGCTACCACGGCACCTCGACCGAGGCGATCGCCCGCCGGGTCGGCGTCTCGCAGCCGTATCTCTTCCGCCTCTTCCCGGGCAAGAAGGCGATCTTCCTGGCGGCGGCCGAGCGGTGCGTCGAGGACACCATCCGGATGTTCGCGGAGGCCGCCGAGGGGCTGGAGGGTGAAGAGGCCCGCCACGCCATGGGCGGCGCTTACATCGAGGCCATTTCCGAGCAGCCCGAGCGGCTGATGATGCAGATGCAGATGTACCTCGCCGTGGCGGCTGCGGAGGAGGAGGGGGACCGCGAGTTCGGCGAGGCCGTGCGCGCGGGCTGGATGCGGCTGTGGGACACCATCCACGGGCCGCTGGGTGCCGACGCCCAGGAGACGACGACCTTCCTCGCCCAGGGCATGCTCATCAACTGCCTGGTGGCCATGGGCTTCCCGGCCGATCACCGGGTCTGGGCGGGACTGGCCCCGCCGGAGTCCGGCAGTTGACAGTTCAGGGCGACGAAACGGGCCCTTTTCATGACCTCGAAAGTTAGTAATCAATAACTAATCGATCACGGCACACACTCCATGGGGGAGCGATGTCACAGCAGACCGCACGTCGCGGGGGAGCCGCCTGGGCCCTCGTCATCACCAGCGTCGCCGGATTCATGGCGGCCCTCGACAACCTCGTCGTCACCACCGCCCTGCCCTCCATCCGCGAGGACCTCGGCGGCGGGCTGCACGACCTGGAATGGACCGTGAGCGCCTACACGCTCACCTTCGCCGTTCTGCTGATGTTCGGCGCGGCTCTCGGCGACCGCTTCGGCCGCCGCCGGCTGTTCATCGCCGGACTCACCGTCTTCACCGGCGCCTCCGCCGCCGCGGCCATGGCGCCCGGCATCGACTCCCTCATCGCCGCCCGCGCGGTCCAAGGCGTCGGCGCGGCCGTGATGATGCCGCTGACGCTCACCCTGCTGACCGCCGCCGTGCCCGTCGCCAAGCGCGGCATGGCGTACGGCATCTGGGGCGCCGTCAACGGACTCGCCGTCGCCTCCGGACCGCTCGTCGGCGGCACCCTCACCGAGCACATCTCCTGGCATTGGATCTTCTGGCTGAACGTCCCGCTGGGTCTGGCCCTGCTGCCGCTCGCCCGGCTGCGCCTCGCCGAGTCCCACGGCACCGGAGCCCCGCTCGACATCCCCGGCACCCTGCTCGCCAGCGGCGGCCTCTTCGGCATCGTCTACGGCCTGGTCCGCGGCCCGGCCGACGGCTGGACCGGTTCCCTCGTCCTGACGGGCCTGTTCGCGGGCTCCGCGCTGCTCGCCGGCTTCATCCTCTACAGCGCCCGCGCCAAGAACCCCATGCTCCCGATGCGGCTGTTCCGCTCCCGTGCCTTCGCCGGCATCAACGCGGCGAGCCTGCTGATGTTCCTCGGCATGTTCGGCTCGATCTTCCTGCTCAGCCAGTACATGCAGGGCGTCCTCGGCTACTCGCCCACCGAGGCGGGCCTCAGGATGCTGCCCTGGACCGGCATGCCGATGCTGGTCGCCCCGATCGCCGGCATCCTGGCCGACCGCATCGGAGGCCGCCCGGTGGTCGCCACGGGCCTCTTCCTGCAGGCCCTGGGCCTCGGCTACATGGCGGTGGTGGCCACGGCGGACGCCTCCTACGGCTCGCAACTGCCCGCCCTGATCGTCAGCGGCATCGGCATGGCGCTGTACTTCGCCCCCGCCTCCCACCTGGTGATGTCCAGCGTGCGGCCGTCGGAGCAGGGCATCGCCTCCGGGGCCAACAACGCGCTGCGCGAGGTCGGCGGGGCGCTCGGCATCGCCGTCATGGCATCGATCTTCGCCGCTCAAGGCGGCTACGAGACCGGCCAGACCTTCGTCGACGGCATGCGGCCCGCCCTGGTGACGGGCTCCGCGGTGGTCGCCCTCGCGGGCATCGCCGCCCTGCTGATACCGACCCGGCGGCGCACGGAACGGCAGGCGCAGTCGGCCGAACCGGCACCGGTGCTGGAGACGGCCGCCCACTGACCCCGAAGGACCCGAACAAGGAGAAGCGGCATGCCCACTCTTCCCTGGACCGTCCCGAACACCCCGCCCCGCGCCACCGAGGTGCACGTCTTCGCCTCCCGCTTCGAGACCCGCACGCTCTGGGGAGCCCTGAGGTTCCTCGCCGGTACGCCCGCCGTCTGGAGGCAGGTCCGCCGTAGCCCCGGCGCCTATGGGGCGACCCTCAAGGCGAAGCCGTTGCGGCGGACCTTCTGGACCCTGTCGGCCTGGGAGTCCAAGGACGCGCTCCACGCCTTCGTCCGCGCGGGTGCCCACGGCCCCTCCTCCCGGGGCCTCGCCCCGCAGATGAAGGACTCGGCCTTCACCACCTGGCAGGTGAGCAGCGACGAACTCCCGCTGCCCTGGTCCGAGGCGCTCCGCCGCCTGCCCTGACGACCCCCACGCGCGCGTGCGGCCCCGTTTCCCTGCGGAACGGGGCCGCACGCACGCGTGCCCGGCCCTGTCCGTGCCGTCTCGTACTCTTGAGCCCGTGCAGGAACTCCACGACGCCCCCCTCGCCCCGCTGACGACCTTCCGGCTGGGCGGCCCCGCGACCCGGCTGGTCACCGCGACGACGGACGACGAGGTGATCGCCGCCGTCCGCGAAGCCGACGAGGCGGGCACCCCGCTGCTGCTCATCGGCGGCGGCTCGAACCTCGTCATCGGCGACAAGGGCTTCGAGGGCACCGCCCTCGTCCTCGCCACCAAGGGCTACTCCCTCAACGGCACGAGCCTGGAGCTCGCGGCCGGCGAGGTCTGGACCGACGCGGTCGCCCGTACGGTCGAGGCGGGCCTGGCCGGCATCGAATGCCTGGCCGGCATCCCCGGCTCGGCGGGCGCGACCCCCATCCAGAACGTCGGGGCGTACGGCCAGGAGGTCTCCTCGACGATCACCGAGGTCGTCGCCTACGACCGCCGCACCGGCGAGACGGTCACGCTGGCGAACGAGGACTGCGCCTTCTCCTACCGCCACAGCCGCTTCAAGTCCGACCCCGAGCGGTATGTGGTCCTGCGTGTCCGCTTCTCCCTGGAGGACGCCGAGGGACTCTCCGCGCCCCTCCGCTACGCCGAGACGGCCCGCGCCCTCGGTGTGGAGGCGGGCGACCGAGTCCCCCTCGCCTCGGCCCGCGAGACCGTGCTCAAGCTGCGTGCGGGCAAAGGCATGGTCCTGGACCCCGAGGACCACGACACCTGGTCGGCCGGCTCCTTCTTCACCAACCCGATCCTCACGGACACGGACTTCGCGGCGTTCCGCGCCCGCGTGCGCGAGCGGCTCGGCGACGGGGTGGAGCCTCCCGCGTACCCGTCCGGTGAGGGCCACACCAAGACCTCCGCGGCCTGGCTGATCGACAAGTCCGGCTTCGCCAAGGGCTACGGCGACGGCCCGGCCCGCATCTCCACGAAGCACACGTTGGCGCTCACGAACCGGGGGAGTGCGACCACCGAGGATCTCCTCGCCCTGGCCCGCGAGGTCGTGGCCGGAGTCCACGAGGCCTTCGGAATCACCCTGGTCAACGAGCCGGTCACGGTCGGCGTCAGTCTGTAGACACCCGGCGCCGCCACTGAGGCCGGCTGGGTCCGCAGCCCGGCGAGGCGGGGTGCCGCTGCGCCCACCCGTGCCGCCCCCAGCGGCACGCATGCCCGCAGCGGGGGCGGCTCGCAGCCAGGCGGGGCAAGCCCCCGCAGCCGAGGACAGCCGCCACGCACACGCTGCGCGCAGCGAGACGTCCCCCCCGCCACGAATGCCCGCAGCCGAGCCGGACAGACGGCCCCCGCGCCGCGCGCATGCGGCGCCGACCGGTCCCCGCAGCCGCCGGACGACGCAAGGGCCCGTGTTGGGGTGTCCGCCCGCAGCGGGGCTGCGCGCAGCCGACCAGGACGGGCGCCCGGAGCTGGGCCAGCCGCCACGCGCACGCGACGCGAAGCGGCACGCCCCCGCACCCGAGCACCTGCGGCGCAGGCCGCGACGCTCCCGCATCCGCCCGTGCACCCGCACCCGAGCACCTGCTGCACAGGCCGCGACGCTCCCGCACCCGCGTACGGCGAGAAGGGGTCGTGTCGGGGGGTGTCCGCCCGCAGCGGTTGGCGCGTCAACGGACAGTGAGTCGGTGTGGCACCCCATCGCGCCGTTCCGAGGACGGACACCCCCCGGCGCGGCCCCGACCCACCTCCACCCGGGCGCCGACCCCGCGACCCACGACCACCCGGGCGCCGGTCACGCGACCCACCCCCACCCGGGCGCCGACCCCGCGACCCACGACC
The DNA here is from genome assembly GCF_014205055.1 of Streptomyces luteogriseus. Lineage (NCBI taxonomy): Bacteria > Bacillati > Actinomycetota > Actinomycetes > Kitasatosporales > Streptomycetaceae > Streptomyces > Streptomyces luteogriseus. Next base: position 3,594,786 of record NZ_JACHMS010000001.1, on the reverse strand, counting down.
ACCCGGGCGCCGATCACGCGACCCACCTCCACCCGGGCGCCGACCCCGCGACCGACCCCCACCCGCTGGCCGGCCACGCGGACCACCCCCACCCCCTACGACGTCAGCCAGTCGTCCACCCCCGCCAGCAGCTTCGTCTTCACGTCCTCCGGCGCCGCCGACCCCCGCACCGACTGCCGAGCCACCTCCGCCAACTCCGCATCCGTGAACCCGTGATGCCGCCGCGCGATCTCGTACTGCGCGGCAAGACGCGACCCGAACAGCAACGGGTCGTCCGCGCCCAGCGCCAACGGCACCCCCGCCTCGAACAACGTCCGCAGCGGCACGTCCTCCGGCTTCTCGTACACCCCCAGCGCCACGTTCGACGCCGGACACACCTCGCACGTCACCTGCCGGTCCGCGAGCCGCTTCATCAGCCGCGGATCCTCCGCCGCCCGCACCCCGTGCCCCACCCGGTCGGCCCCCAGGTCGTCCAGGCAGTCCCGCACCGACGACGGCCCCGCGAGCTCACCCCCGTGCGGCGCCGACAGCAATCCGGCCTCACGCGCGATCCCGAACGCCCGGTCGAAGTCCCGCGCCATCCCCCGACGCTCGTCGTTCGACAGCCCGAACCCGACGACCCCCCGGTCCGCGTACCTCGTCGCCAGCCGCGCCAGTGTCCGCGCGTCCAGCGGATGTTTCATCCGGTTCGCCGCGACCAGCACCCGCATCCCGAGCCCGGTCTCCCGCGATGTCGTCTCCACCGCGTCGAGGATGACCTCCAGCGCCGGAATCAGCCCACCCAGCCGCGGCGCGTACGACGTCGGGTCGACCTGGATCTCCAGCCACCCCGACCCGTCCCGCAGATCCTCCTCCGCGGCCTCCCGCACCAGCCGCTGGATGTCCTCCGGCTCCCGCAGACACGAGCGCGCCGCGTCGTACAGCCGCTGGAAGCGGAACCAGCCCCGCTCGTCCGTGGCCCGCAGGCTCGGCGGCTCCCCGCCGACCAGGGCCTCGGTCAGCGCGTCGGGCAACCGCACCCCGTGCTTGTCGGCCAGTTCCAGCACGGTCGAGGGCCGCATCGACCCGGTGAAGTGCAGGTGGAGATGGGCTTTCGGCAGCTCAGAGACATCACGTTCACGCTCCATCCCAGGATCCTGCCGCATGCCTCAGCAGTCCCGACAGCGTTTTCCCCGAACGTGGTCTTGCTCGCACGTGCACACGACAGAGCGGGCCGCTCCCCGCAAGGGGAACGGCCCGCCCACCACCTCACGTGAGGTGCAGGTCAGTCCCGCGCCTCCGCCAGCAGCTTCTGGATCCGGCTCACACCCTCGACCAGATCCTCGTCACCCAGCGCGTACGACAGCCGCAGGTAGCCCGGCGTACCGAACGCCTCACCCGGCACCACCGCGACCTCGGACTCCTCCAGGATCAGCGCGGCGAGCTCGACCGTGTCCTTGGGCCGCCGGCCCCGGATCTCCTTGCCGACCAGCGCCTTCACCGACGGATAGGCGTAGAACGCGCCCTCCGGCTCCGGGCACACCACACCGTCGATCTCGTTCAGCATCCGCACGATGGTCTTGCGCCGCCGGTCGAACGCCTCACGCATCTTCGCGACGGCGTCCAGCTCACCGGAGACGGCGGCCAGCGCGGCGGCCTGGGCGACGTTGGACACGTTCGACGTGGCGTGCGACTGCAGGTTGGTCGCGGCCTTGACGACGTCCTTCGGGCCGATGATCCACCCGACCCGCCAGCCGGTCATCGCGTACGTCTTCGCGACACCGTTGACCACGACGCACTTGTCGCGCAGCTCGGGCAGCACCGCCGGCAGCGACACGGCGGAGGCGTCGCCGTAGACGAGGTGCTCGTAGATCTCGTCGGTCATCACCCACAGGCCGTGCTCGACGGCCCAGCGGCCGATGGCCTCGGTCTCCTGCTCGCTGTAGACCGCGCCGGTCGGGTTGGACGGCGAGACGAAGAGGACGACCTTCGTCTTCTCCGTACGGGCCGCCTCCAGCTGCTCGACGGTCACCCGGTAGCCGGTCGTCTCGTCGGCGACGACCTCCACCGGGACACCCCCGGCCAGCCGGATCGACTCCGGGTAGGTCGTCCAGTACGGCGCGGGCACGATGACCTCGTCGCCCGGGTCGAGGATCGCGGCGAAGGCCTCGTAGATGGCCTGCTTGCCACCGTTGGTGACCAGGATCTGCGAGACGTCGGGCTCGTAGCCGGAATCCCGCAGCGTCTTCGCGGCGATGGCGGCCTTCAGCTCGGGCAGACCGCCGGCCGGCGTGTAGCGGTGGAACTTCGGGTTCTTGCAGGCCTCGATCGCGGCCTCGACGATGTAGTCCGGGGTCGGGAAGTCGGGCTCACCGGCGCCGAAGCCGATCACCGGTCGCCCGGCTGCCTTGAGGGCCTTGGCCTTGGCGTCCACGGCGAGGGTGGCGGACTCGGAGATCGCGCCGACTCGGGCGGAGACCCGGCGCTCGGTGGGAGGGGTTGCAGGGCTCATGGGCCCCATCGTTTCAGACCGGAAACGCGCGCGGCACGGGGGTTTCACAGACTGAACAACGTCGGGCAAACCCCTGAACAACAGTGCGGATCGCCCGCACGGCCTGGGCGATCTTCAGCGGATTCACGTCAGTCCGCCCCCGGTTCCGGCGGCGATCTTCCGCCAACGAGCCCTGACGCGAGCCCTATCTGTTCGACGACCGGCCGCCGAGCACGTACACTCACACCTCGTTGGCCTTCAGCAGGCCGCGCCCGTTCGGTGCACACCAAGCATCCGGATGGATGCGGTACGTTGGGGGGCACACAAAGGGTCGTAGCTCAATTGGTAGAGCACTGGTCTCCAAAACCAGCGGTTGGGGGTTCAAGTCCCTCCGGCCCTGCTACACACACCTTCGCCAGGATGTGTGCGCATGTACGTACAGCAATGCACCGCCGTGCGGCTCAGACCGGGCGCGGCACGGCCACGACCCGGAATCAGGTGAGGACGAGTGACGGACGCCGTGGGCTCCATCGACATGCCTGATGCCCAGGACGAGGCGCCGGAGTCCAAGAAGACTCGCAAGGGCGGCAAGCGCGGCAAGAAGGGCCCGCTGAAGCGGCTCGCCCTCTTCTACCGTCAGATCGTCGCGGAGCTGCGCAAGGTCGTCTGGCCGACGCGCAACCAGCTGACGACCTACACGACCGTGGTGATCATTTTCGTCGTCATCATGATCGGCCTGGTCACCGTGATTGACTATGGGCTCAGCAACGCCGCCAAGTACGTGTTCGGCTGAGCAGTCCGCGAAGAGCGCCGAGGTACCCGGCGCTCCTTTCGCATGTTCCACCCCCATGTATCCAGGAAGAAGCAGCCACCGTGTCTGACCCGAACGTGAACGACGCCATCGAGCCTGTCGAGTCCGTCGAGGACGAGCTCGACATCGTCGAGGGCGCGGACAACGAGGACACCGAGGCCTCCTCCGAGGTCGAGGCTGCCGACGCCGTCGCGGACGACGCCGACGAGGCGGAGACCGAGGACGCCGACGAGGCGGAGACCGAGGACGCCGACGAGTCCGCGGAAGAACTCGAGGAAGAGCCCGAGGACGACCGCGACCCGATCGAGAAGCTCCGCGAGGAACTGCGGGTCCTGCCCGGCGAGTGGTACGTCATCCACACGTACGCCGGCTACGAGAACCGCGTGAAGACCAACCTGGAGCAGCGCGCCGTCTCGCTGAACGTCGAGGACTACATCTTCCAGGCCGAGGTGCCGCAGGAAGAGGTCGTCCAGATCAAGAACGGCGACCGCAAGACGATCAAGCAGAACAAGCTTCCGGGCTACGTCCTCGTCCGTATGGACCTGACGAACGAGTCCTGGGGCGTCGTCCGCAACACCCCCGGCGTCACCGGCTTCGTGGGCAACGCCTACGACCCGTACCCGCTGACCCTGGACGAGATCGTCAAGATGCTCGCCCCCGAGGCCGAGGAGAAGGCCGCCCGCGAGGCCGCCGAGGCCGAGGGCAAGCCGGCTCCGCAGCGCAAGGTCGAGGTCCAGGTGCTGGACTTCGAGGTCGGCGACTCGGTCACCGTCACCGACGGCCCGTTCGCCACGCTGCAGGCGACCATCAACGAGATCAACCCGGACTCGAAGAAGGTCAAGGGCCTGGTCGAGATCTTCGGCCGCGAGACGCCGGTCGAGCTCTCCTTCGACCAGATCCAGAAGAACTGACTTCCGGACTCACCGCTTCCGCGCAGGTCAGGCGATCGCTCGAGCGGCCGCCTGACCTGCGCGGTTTTTGGCCGCACATCTATACCCGTTATCGTTGTGCGGTATGCCTGCGTCCGGGTGGTCCCCGTACGCAGGCAGGACCCGAATCGAAAGGACCCGGAGAGCTATGCCTCCCAAGAAGAAGAAGGTCACGGGGCTCATCAAGCTCCAGATCCAGGCCGGTGCCGCCAACCCGGCCCCGCCGGTCGGCCCCGCGCTGGGTCAGCACGGCGTGAACATCATGGAGTTCTGCAAGGCCTACAACGCCGCGACCGAGTCGCAGCGTGGCTGGGTGATCCCGGTGGAGATCACGGTCTACGAGGACCGTTCCTTCACCTTCATCACCAAGACGCCGCCGGCCGCGAAGATGATCCTGAAGGCCGCGGGCATCGAGAAGGGCTCCGGCGAGCCGCACAAGACCAAGGTCGCGAAGATCACGCGTGACCAGGTCCGTGAGATCGCCACGACCAAGATGCCCGACCTCAACGCCAACGACCTGGACGCCGCCGAGAAGATCATCGCCGGCACCGCCCGCTCCATGGGCGTCACGGTCGAGGGCTGAGCCCCAACCCACCACCAGCAGTAGTGGCGGGGCCTGCTCGGCCCGGACCACGACTCCTAAGAATCCACAGGAGCAGTAGTGAGCAAGCGCAGCAAGTCCCTTCGCGCTGCGGACGCCAAGGTCGACCGGGAGAAGCTCTACGCCCCGCTCGAGGCCGTCCGTCTCGCCAAGGAGACCTCCACGACCAAGTTCGACGGCACCGTCGAGGTCGCCTTCCGCCTGGGTGTCGACCCGCGCAAGGCCGACCAGATGGTCCGTGGCACCGTGAACCTTCCGCACGGCACCGGTAAGACCGCCCGGGTCCTGGTCTTCGCGACCGGTGACCGTGCCGAGGCCGCGCGTGCCGCGGGCGCCGACATCGTCGGCGCCGACGAGCTGATCGACGAGGTGTCGAAGGGCCGTCTGGACTTCGACGCCGTCGTCGCCACCCCGGACCTCATGGGCAAGGTCGGCCGCCTCGGCCGTGTGCTCGGTCCGCGTGGTCTGATGCCGAACCCGAAGACCGGTACCGTCACCCCCGACGTCACCAAGGCCGTCACCGAGATCAAGGGCGGCAAGATCGAGTTCCGCGTCGACAAGCACGCGAACCTGCACTTCATCATCGGCAAGACGTCGTTCGACGACACCAAGCTGGTGGAGAACTACGGCGCGGCGCTGGAGGAGATCCTCCGTCTGAAGCCGTCCGCCGCCAAGGGTCGCTACATCAAGAAGGCCGCCATCAGCACCACGATGGGCCCCGGCATTCCGGTCGACTCCAACCGCACCCGCAACCTCCTCGTCGAGGAGGACCCGGCTGCGGTCTGAGCCTGACGGCTCACCCAACCGGTCACGGGCCCCGCACCTCTTACAGGTGCGGGGCCCGTTCCCTTTTCCGGTACGTACGCCGGTGGCCTGGGTTAACGTGCGGGAACCGGATGCGAACGGGGGGACGTATGCAGGGCACGACCGTGCGCCGCGTGGGCCTGGTGCTCGCGGTGGCGACCGCGCTGACGGGGGTGGCCGCCTGCACGTCCCAGGACTCCTCCGACGGGCCAGGCCGGGACGACCGGGCCCCGCGCGGCCGCACCCTCGCGGCCCTGCGCTCCGCCGAGCGTGCCACCCAGCACGCCGAGTCCGCCCGGGTCGAGTCCACGACGACCATGGGCTCGCTGATGTCCATGACCGCCGACGGCACCCTCGGCTGGAACGACGGCATCACCGGCACCCTCACCATCACATACACCGGCGGCACCGTGGCCGACACGATGCGCCGGCTCGGCACCACCTCGATGGAGGCCCGCTACCTGCCCGAGGCGTACTACGCGCGTATGGGTGAGAAGTTCGCCGAGCGGGCCGGCGGCAAGCACTGGATCCGGTACGCGTACGACGACCTCGAAGCCCTCACCGGCGGCTCGGGCGGCCACCTCGGTGACCAGATGCGCAGCACCACGCCCAACCAGTCCGTGAAGCTCCTGCTGTCCTCCGGCGATGTCAGGAAGGTCGGCGAGGAGACCGTCCGCGGCCGGTCGGCCACCCACTGGTCCGGCACCGTGACGGCGGCCGACATCGCCGACACCGGCCTGCGCAAGCAGCTCACCGAGGCCGGAGTGACCACGGAGACCGTCGACATCTGGGTGGACGAGCGGAACCTGCTGGTCAAGAAGGTCGAGAAGGCACGGATGGCCACGGGCCTGATGACCCAGACGGCGCACTACGCCGACTACGGCGCGGAGGTCCGGGCCGAGCGCCCCCCGCGGTCCGACACCGGGGACTTCGAGGACCTGATGCGGAAGCAGACCGGCAGGCCCTGAGACCCTCGAGGACGACACGGCGGAGACCCGAGCGGGACCACGCCGAGCAGTTGCTGATCAGCCGTACGGGCGGATTTGCTTGACGGCGATCCGTTCCCGTATTCTCCTACAGAAGCCAAAGACCGCTGGTCGTTACCGCGTGCTCATCAGAGGGCGCGGTGGCCGAAGGATCCGCTGAACGGCGGACGACCCGCGCAGGTGACACTGGAGAAGCTCCCGGAGTCCGCCGCCTTGTGCGTGCGAAACCGGTCGAGCTACGCCCCGTGCGCTTGCGCCGGGGCGTTTCGTTTTCCCCAGTCCTCCTTCGGGTCCGCGCGGTCCGACACACCCGGAAGGAGGCCGAGGCTCATGGCGAGGCCTGACAAGGTCGATGCCGTCGAGGAGATGCGGGAGAAGTTCCGCAACTCCAACGCTGCCGTCGTTACCGCGTACACCGGTCTCACCGTCGCGCAGCTCCAGCAGCTGCGTCGTTCACTCGGTGAGAACGCTCAGTACCGTGTGGCGAAGAACACGCTGACCAAGATTGCGGCCAACGAGGCCGGGATCACGACGCTGGACGACCTCTTTGCGGGTTCGTCGGCCGTCGCCTTCGTGACCGGTGACCCGGTCGAGGCGGCGAAGGGTCTCCGTGACTTCGCCAAGGACAACCCCAACCTCGTCATCAAGGGCGGCGTCCTTGACGGCAAGGCGATGTCCGCCGATGAGATCAAGAAGCTTGCGGACCTCGAGTCCCGCGAGGTTCTGCTCTCCAAGCTGGCGGGTGCCTTCAAGGGCAAGCAGTCCCAGGCTGCTCAGCTCTTCCAGGCGCTTCCCTCGAAGCTCGTCCGCACCGTGGACGCGCTCCGTGCCAAGCAGGACGAGCAGGGCGGTGCCGAGTAACTCGGCTCGCATCCCGGCCGCCGCTGCCTGAACGCGGCGACCGTCGCGGGCCAGTAGTACGCCCGCCTCACATGTACATCCGGCACCTGCCGATTTAGTGGAAGGACCGCCATCATGGCGAAGCTCAGCCAGGAAGACCTGCTCGCGCAGTTCGAGGAGATGACCCTCATCGAGCTCTCCGAGTTCGTGAAGGCGTTCGAGGAGAAGTTCGACGTCACCGCCGCCGCGGCCGTCGCCGTCGCCGGCCCGGCCGGCCCCGCCGCCCCGGCCGAGGCCGAGGCCGAGCAGGACGAGTTCGACGTCATCCTCACGGGTGCCGGCGACAAGAAGATCCAGGTCATCAAGGTCGTGCGTGAGCTGACCTCCCTGGGTCTGAAGGAGGCCAAGGACCTCGTGGACGGCGCCCCGAAGCCCGTCCTCGAGAAGGTCGCCAAGGACGCCGCCGAGAAGGCCGCCGAGTCCCTCAAGGGCGCCGGCGCCTCGGTCGAGGTCAAGTAACACCCTCGGATCCGTCAGGATCCACAACACGTCCCGCCGGACGTGTAACGCGTAAGCGCGGAAGAGCGATCATCCATCCGGGTGGTCGCTCTTCGGCGTTTCCGGGGGCCGGCCACGGTTGCCTTGAACCCTTTGTGACGGGGGGTATGGTGATCTTCGTCGTGTCTCCGGGCGGCCCCGGATCGGGCAGGGGGGCCTTGACGAACCGCACGCAGCGCGCAATTCTCAGGACGCGTCGTCACAGGATCCGAATCCGAGGCATGGATCGGCGACGAAGAGGGCAGTATCAACGTGCGTTGAGGGCAGCGCCGTGTCGCAGGAGTGGAACAACGAGGGTGAACACGGGTTTCACGACCCGCACTGGACATCAGTGGGCCAAGTGGCTACACTGACCCTTTGCGCTGCCTGTTAGCTGTCCCCTGCCCGTCACCAGGGGTCTGCCCTCGCCCGAGCATCGACGACAAGATCCGTTGACCTGGCCTCATCGCCGGACCGACGCAGCTTGTCTCCGTGTACGGGAGAGGGGCCGGTACGCGCGTAGTGAGTCCGAGCCCTCGGAAGGACCCCCTCTTGGCCGCCTCGCGCAACGCCTCGACCGCGAATACGAACAACGCCGCCAGCACTGCCCCGCTGCGCATCTCTTTTGCAAAGATCAAGGAGCCTCTTGAGGTTCCGAACCTGCTCGCGCTGCAGACCGAGAGCTTCGACTGGCTGCTCGGCAACACCGCCTGGCAGAGTCGGGTCGAGGAGGCTCTCGAGAACGGTCAGGACGTCCCCACCAAGTCCGGGCTCGAGGAGATCTTCGAGGAGATCTCCCCGATCGAGGACTTCAGCGGGTCGATGTCGCTGACCTTCCGCGACCACCGCTTCGAGCCGCCGAAGAACTCCATCGACGAGTGCAAGGACCGTGACTTCACGTACGCGGCCCCGCTCTTCGTCACCGCCGAGTTCACGAACAACGAGACCGGCGAGATCAAGTCCCAGACGGTCTTCATGGGCGACTTCCCGCTCATGACGAACAAGGGCACCTTCGTCATCAACGGCACCGAGCGTGTCGTGGTGTCGCAGCTCGTCCGTTCGCCCGGTGTCTACTTCGACTCCTCCATCGACAAGACGTCCGACAAGGACATCTTCTCCGCCAAGATCATCCCGTCCCGGGGTGCCTGGCTGGAGATGGAGATCGACAAGCGCGACATGGTCGGTGTCCGCATCGACCGCAAGCGCAAGCAGTCCGTCACCGTCCTGCTCAAGGCGCTCGGCTGGACCACCGAGCAGATCCTCGAGGAGTTCGGCGAGTACGAGTCGATGCGCGCCACCCTGGAGAAGGACCACACCCAGGGCCAGGACGACGCGCTGCTCGACATCTACCGCAAGCTGCGTCCGGGCGAGCCCCCCACGCGTGAGGCCGCGCAGACGCTGCTCGAGAACCTCTACTTCAACCCCAAGCGCTACGACCTGGCCAAGGTCGGCCGCTACAAGGTCAACAAGAAGCTGGGTGCGGACGCTCCGCTGGACGCGGGCATCCTGACCGTCGAGGACATCATCTCGACGATCAAGTACCTGGTGAAGCTGCACGCGGGCGAGACCGAGACGGTCGGCGACAGCGGTACGAACATCGTCGTCGAGACCGACGACATCGACCACTTCGGCAACCGCCGCCTGCGCAGCGTCGGCGAGCTCATCCAGAACCAGGTCCGTACGGGTCTGGCGCGTATGGAGCGTGTCGTCCGCGAGCGGATGACGACCCAGGACGTCGAGGCGATCACGCCGCAGACCCTGATCAACATCCGGCCGGTCGTCGCCTCCATCAAGGAGTTCTTCGGCACCAGCCAGCTGTCGCAGTTCATGGACCAGAACAACCCGCTGTCGGGTCTCACCCACAAGCGCCGTCTGTCGGCTCTTGGCCCGGGTGGTCTGTCCCGTGAGCGGGCCGGCTTCGAGGTCCGTGACGTGCACCCCTCGCACTACGGCCGCATGTGCCCGATCGAGACGCCCGAAGGCCCGAACATCGGTCTGATCGGCTCGCTCGCCTCCTACGGCCGGGTCAACGCGTTCGGTTTCGTGGAGACCCCGTACCGCAAGGTGTTCGAGGGCCAGGTCACCGACGAGGTCGACTACCTGACCGCCGACGAGGAGGACCGCTTCGTCATCGCGCAGGCCAACGCGCAGCTGACGGACGACCTCCGCTTCGCCGAGGCCCGGGTGCTGGTCCGCCGTAAGGGCGGCGAGGTCGACTACGTCACCGGCGAGGACGTCGACTACATGGACGTCTCGCCGCGCCAGATGGTGTCGGTCGCGACCGCCATGATCCCGTTCCTCGAGCACGACGACGCCAACCGTGCCCTCATGGGCGCGAACATGATGCGTCAGGCCGTGCCGCTGATTAAGTCCGAGTCCCCGCTCGTCGGCACCGGCATGGAGTACCGCTCCGCGGTCGACGCCGGCGACGTGGTCAAGGCCGAGAAGCCCGGTGTGGTCCAGGAGGTCTCCGCGGACTACATCACCACCGCCAACGACGACGGCACGTACATCACGTACCGCCTGGCCAAGTTCGCCCGCTCCAACCAGGGCACCTCGGTCAACCAGAAGGTCATCGTCAACGAGGGCGACCGGATCATCGAGGGCCAGGTCCTGGCCGACGGTCCGGCCACCCAGAACGGCGAGATGGCGCTGGGCAAGAACCTGCTCGTGGCGTTCATGCCGTGGGAGGGTCACAACTACGAGGACGCGATCATCCTGTCGCAGCGCCTCGTGCAGGACGACGTCCTCTCCTCGATCCACATCGAGGAGCACGAGGTCGACGCCCGTGACACCAAGCTCGGCCCCGAGGAGATCACCCGGGACATCCCGAACGTCTCCGAGGAGGTCCTCGCCGACCTCGACGAGCGCGGCATCATCCGTATCGGTGCCGAGGTCGTCGCCGGCGACATCCTCGTCGGCAAGGTCACGCCCAAGGGTGAGACCGAGCTGACGCCCGAGGAGCGCCTGCTCCGCGCGATCTTCGGTGAGAAGGCGCGCGAGGTGCGCGACACCTCGCTGAAGGTGCCGCACGGCGAGATCGGCAAGGTCATCGGCGTCCGCGTCTTCGACCGCGAGGAGGGCGACGAGCTTCCCCCCGGTGTGAACCAGCTGGTGCGCGTCTACGTCGCGCAGAAGCGCAAGATCACCGACGGTGACAAGCTCGCCGGCCGTCACGGCAACAAGGGCGTCATCTCGAAGATCCTGCCGATCGAGGACATGCCGTTCCTGGAGGACGGCACCCCGGTCGACATCATCCTCAACCCGCTCGGTGTGCCGTCCCGAATGAACCCGGGACAGGTCCTGGAGATCCACCTCGGCTGGCTCGCCAGCCGCGGCTGGGACGTCTCCGGTCTCGCGGACGACTGGGCGCAGCGCCTGCAGGCCATCGAGGCCGACCAGGTCGCCCCGGGCACCAACGTCGCCACCCCCGTCTTCGATGGTGCGCGTGAGGACGAGCTGGCCGGTCTGCTGAACCACACCATCCCGAACCGCGACGGCGAGCGCATGGTGCTCCCGACCGGTAAGGCGCCGCTGTTCGACGGCCGCTCCGGCGAGCCGTTCCCGGAGCCGATCTCGGTCGGCTACATGTACATCCTCAAGCTGCACCACCTGGTCGACGACAAGCTGCACGCCCGGTCGACCGGTCCGTACTCGATGATCACCCAGCAGCCGCTGGGTGGTAAGGCCCAGTTCGGTGGCCAGCGCTTCGGTGAGATGGAGGTGTGGGCGCTGGAGGCTTACGGCGCCGCGTACGCCCTCCAGGAGCTGCTGACCATCAAGTCCGACGACGTGACCGGCCGCGTGAAGGTCTACGAGGCCATCGTCAAGGGCGAGAACATCCCCGAGCCCGGCATCCCCGAGTCCTTCAAGGTGCTCATCAAGGAGATGCAGTCCCTGTGCCTCAACGTGGAGGTGCTGTCCTCGGACGGCATGTCCATCGAGATGCGCGACACCGACGAGGACGTCTTCCGCGCTGCGGAGGAGCTTGGCATCGACCTGTCCCGGCGCGAGCCGAGCAGCGTCGAAGAGGTCTGACGGGAGTTTCGGCGGACCTTGAGCGATCAAGGTCCGCCGGCCCCAGGACCCCCGTATCAGACCCCATGACTTACAACCCTGAGAGGGATTGACGCATAGTGCTCGACGTCAACTTCTTCGACGAGCTCCGGATCGGTCTGGCTACCGCTGACGACATCCGTCAGTGGAGCCACGGCGAGGTCAAGAAGCCCGAGACGATCAACTACCGCACGCTCAAGCCCGAAAAGGACGGACTCTTCTGCGAGAAGATCTTCGGTCCGACCCGGGACTGGGAGTGCTACTGCGGCAAGTACAAGCGTGTCCGCTTCAAGGGCATCATCTGTGAGCGGTGTGGCGTCGAGGTCACCCGCGCCAAGGTGCGCCGTGAGCGGATGGGCCACATCGAGCTGGCCGCCCCGGTCACGCACATCTGGTACTTCAAGGGCGTCCCGTCGCGCCTGGGCTACCTGCTCGACCTGGCCCCCAAGGACCTCGAGAAGGTCATCTACTTCGCGGCGTACATGATCACGTACGTCGACGAGGAGCGCCGTACGCGCGACCTGCCCTCGCTGGAGGCCCACGTCTCCGTCGAGCGCCAGCAGATCGAGCAGCGCCGCGACGCCGACCTGGAGGCCCGCGCCAAGAAGCTCGAGACCGACCTGGCCGAGCTGGAGGCCGAGGGCGCCAAGGCCGACGTGCGCCGCAAGGTGCGCGAGGGTGCCGAGCGCGAGATGAAGCAGCTGCGCGACCGTGCGCAGCGCGAGATCGACCGCCTCGACGAGGTGTGGAACCGCTTCAAGAACCTCAAGGTCCAGGACCTCGAGGGCGACGAGCTGCTCTACCGCGAGCTGCGTGACCGCTTCGGCACGTACTTCGACGGCTCGATGGGTGCCGCGGCGCTGCAGAAGCGCCTGGAGTCCTTCGACCTCGACGAGGAGGCCGAGCGCCTCCGCGAGATCATCCGTACCGGCAAGGGCCAGAAGAAGACCCGTGCGCTCAAGCGCCTCAAGGTCGTCTCCGCGTTCCTGCAGACCAGCAACAGCCCCAAGGGCATGGTGCTCGACTGCGTGCCGGTCATCCCGCCGGACCTTCGCCCGATGGTGCAGCTGGACGGTGGCCGCTTCGCGACCTCCGACCTGAACGACCTGTACCGCCGTGTGATCAACCGGAACAACCGCCTGAAGCGCCTTCTCGACCTCGGTGCGCCCGAGATCATCGTGAACAACGAGAAGCGCATGCTCCAGGAGGCCGTCGACGCGCTGTTCGACAACGGCCGCCGTGGCCGTCCGGTCACCGGTCCCGGTAACCGCCCGCTGAAGTCCCTCAGCGACATGCTGAAGGGCAAGCAGGGCCGCTTCCGTCAGAACCTGCTCGGTAAGCGTGTGGACTACTCCGCGCGTTCCGTGATCGTCGTCGGTCCGCAGCTGAAGCTGCACCAGTGCGGTCTGCCGAAGGCGATGGCGCTGGAGCTCTTCAAGCCGTTCGTGATGAAGCGTCTGGTCGACCTGAACCACGCGCAGAACATCAAGAGCGCCAAGCGCATGGTCGAGCGCGGCCGCACGGTCGTGTACGACGTGCTGGAAGAGGTCATCGCGGAGCACCCGGTTCTGCTGAACCGTGCGCCCACGCTGCACCGCCTCGGCATCCAGGCCTTCGAGCCGCAGCTGGTCGAGGGCAAGGCCATCCAGATCCACCCGCTCGTCTGCACCGCGTTCAACGCGGACTTCGACGGTGACCAGATGGCCGTCCACCTGCCGCTCTCCGCGGAGGCGCAGGCCGAGGCCCGCATCCTGATGCTGTCCTCGAACAACATCCTCAAGCCGGCCGACGGCCGCCCGGTGACGATGCCGACCCAGGACATGGTCCTCGGTCTGTTCTTCCTCACCACCGACGGCGAGATGCGCGACCTCAAGGGCGAGGGCCGTTCCTTCGCCTCGGTCGCCGAGGCGATCATGGCCTTCGACGCGGGCGAGCTCTCGCTCCAGTCGAAGATCGACGTCCGCTTCCCGGTCGGCACCATCCCGCCGCGTGGCTGGACCCCGCCGGCGCGCGAGGAGGGCGAGCCCGAGTGGCAGCAGGGTGACAGCTTCCGGCTGAACACCACCCTGGGCCGTGCGCTCTTCAACGAGCTGCTGCCCGAGGACTACCCGTTCGTCGACTACGAGGTCGGCAAGAAGCAGCTCTCCGAGATCGTCAACGACCTCGCCGAGCGCTACCCCAAGGTCATCGTGGCGGCGACGCTCGACAACCTGAAGGCGTCCGGCTTCTTCTGGGCGACCCGCTCCGGCGTGACCGTGGCCATCTCCGACGTCGTCGTTCCCGAGGCGAAGAAGGAGATCGTCAAGGGCTACGAGGCGCAGGACGAGAAGGTCCAGAAGCAGTACGAGCGCGGTCTGATCACCAAGGACGAGCGCACGCAGGAGCTCATCGCGATCTGGACCAAGGCGACCAACGAGGTCGCCGAGGCGATGAACGACAACTTCCCGAAGACCAACCCGATCTTCATGATGGTGAACTCGGGTGCACGAGGCAACATGATGCAGATGCGTCAGATCGCCGGTATGCGTGGTCTGGTGTCGAACGCGAAGAACGAGACGATCCCGCGTCCGATCAAGGCGTCCTTCCGTGAGGGCCTGTCCGTGCTGGAGTACTTCATCTCCACGCACGGTGCCCGTAAGGGTCTGGCGGACACCGCTCTGCGTACCGCCGACTCGGGTTACCTCACGCGTCGTCTGGTCGACGTCTCCCAGGACGTCATCATTCGCGAGGAGGACTGCGGCACCGAGCGCGGTCTGCGTCTGAAGATCGCCGACCGGAACGCCGAGGGCGCGCTGATCAAGACGGAGGACGTCGAGACCTCCGTGTACGCGCGCTGCCTCGCCGAGGACATCGTGGTCGAGGGACAGGTGCTGGCCCCGGCCGGCACCGACCTGGGCGACGTCCTCATCGAGGAGCTCGTGCGGCGCGGCGTCGAGGAGGTCAAGACCCGCTCGGTCCTGACCTGCGAGTCCGCCGTCGGCACCTGCGCGATGTGCTACGGCCGTTCGCTGGCCACCGGCAAGCTGGTCGACATCGGTGAGGCGGTCGGCATCATCGCCGCCCAGTCCATCGGTGAGCCCGGTACCCAGCTGACGATGCGTACCTTCCACACCGGTGGTGTGGCCGGTGACGACATCACCCAGGGTCTGCCGCGTGTCGTCGAGCTCTTCGAGGCCCGTACCCCGAAGGGTGTCGCCCCGATCTCCGAGGCCCAGGGCCGCGTGCGGATCGAGGAGACCGAGAAGACCAAGAAGATCGTCGTCACCCCGGACGACGGCAGCGACGAGACGGCGTTCCCGATCTCGAAGCGTGCCCGTCTCCTGGTCAGCGAGGGCGAGCACGTCGAGGTGGGCCAGAAGCTCACCGTGGGTGCCACCAACCCGCACGACGTGCTGCGCATCCTGGGTCAGCGTGCCGTCCAGGTCCACCTGGTCGGCGAGGTCCAGAAGGTCTACAACTCGCAGGGTGTGTCGATCCACGACAAGCACATCGAGATCATCATCCGGCAGATGCTCCGCCGCGTGACGATCATCGAGTCCGGCGACGCCGAGCTGCTGCCCGGTGAGCTGGTCGAGCGCTCGAAGTTCGAGACCGAGAACCGTCGTGTGGTCCAGGAGGGCGGTCACCCGGCCTCCGGTCGTCCGCAGCTGATGGGTATCACCAAGGCCTCGCTGGCGACGGAATCCTGGCTGTCGGCCGCCTCCTTCCAGGAGACGACCCGAGTCCTGACGGACGCGGCGATCAACGCCAAGTCCGACAGCCTCATCGGCCTCAAGGAGAACGTCATCATCGGTAAGCTCATCCCGGCCGGTACGGGTCTGTCCCGCTACCGCAACATCCGGGTCGAGCCGACCGAGGAGGCCAAGGCCGCGATGTACTCGGCCGTCGGCTACGACGACATCGACTACTCGCCGTTCGGCACGGGCTCCGGCCAGGCCGTTCCGCTGGAGGACTACGACTACGGTCCGTACAACCAGTAAGCGAGTCGCTTGAGCCGAAGGGCGGTCATCCTGCGGGGTGGCCGCCCTTCGGCGTTCCCGGGGCCCGCGTCCCGGGTGGGTCCGGCCCGCACGCCGTTCCGGCGGGCCTTCAGCGCCTCCCGGCGTACGCAGGTGAGGGCCGGTGTGTGTGCCCGCCCCGGAGCGCGTCTGTCGGCTGTCTGGCCGACATGCGACGCCTCGTCGTGGACGCACCGGTGCCGGAACCCTCGCTTCGGCGCATCATGGAAGGACTCCGGCACCCGGGGAGGTGCTCCGTGTCGCAATCGCACTATCCGTCCTGGCAGCCCTGGCAGGGTCCCGGTGCTTCCTCGATGCTCGCGTCGCACGCCGATCGGGAGCGGGCCGTGGACGTGCTCAGAGCCGGGTACGGCGAGGGGCGGATGGAGCGGGACGAGTTCGAGAAGCGGGTCGGGCGGGCGTACGCGGCGCGGACCGTGGGGGAGCTGGCGCTGCTCGTCGCCGATCTGCCGCAGGGGCCGCTGCCGCAGCCGGCCTCGGTCGTGCCCATGCCGACGACGTTCATGCCGGTGCCGCGGGCGCGGACCAACGGGAAGGCCGTCGCGGCCGGGGTGTGCGGGCTGCTGTGCGTGCCGACGATGGGGCTCACCGGAATCCCGGCGGTCGTGCTGGGGCATGTGGCCCGGGCGGAGATCCGCAGCCGGGGCGAGCTGGGGGACGGGCTCGCGCTGACCGGTCTGGTGCTCGGGTGGTTGTCCACGGCCGGCTGGGCACTCGTTCTGGTGTTGCTCACGGTGGTGTCCGTCGTAGCATCGTGAAGGTGTGCATATCGGACACGAGTTGCCGAATCGAAGATCGACAACGGCTCGGGGGCTTGACATGTCCCGCATGGCGATGCGGGCGGTGTCCATTTGTTTTGACCGCAGCGAATGCGATAGGTACGCTCAGACCTTGTGCCTGGGGTGTGCCCTGGCTCGCGTGTGTGCCATGAACCGCACGGCGAGTTGACACCGGCCACCGTAATCTGCGCAGTTTCTGCCTCGCGGCGGGAGTCCGCGGGTTCGACACACCCGACCGCGTGGGTCGGCGACGTTCCAGGTTAGCTTCACCATTCGGCACACAGAAACCGGAGAAGTAGTGCCTACGATCCAGCAGCTGGTCCGGAAGGGCCGGCAGGACAAGGTCGAGAAGAACAAGACGCCCGCACTCGAGGGTTCCCCTCAGCGCCGGGGCGTCTGCACGCGTGTGTTCACGACCACCCCGAAGAAGCCGAACTCGGCCCTGCGTAAGGTCGCGCGTGTGCGTCTGACCAGCGGGATCGAGGTCACCGCTTACATTCCGGGTGAGGGACACAACCTGCAGGAGCACTCCATCGTGCTCGTGCGCGGCGGCCGTGTGAAGGACCTGCCGGGTGTTCGCTACAAGATCATCCGTGGCTCCCTCGACACCCAGGGTGTCAAGAACCGCAAGCAGGCCCGTTCCCGCTACGGCGCCAAGAAGGAGAAGTAAGAATGCCTCGTAAGGGCCCCGCCCCGAAGCGCCCGGTCATCATCGACCCGGTCTACGGTTCTCCTCTGGTGACGTCGCTCATCAACAAGGTGCTGCTGAACGGCAAGCGCTCCACCGCCGAGCGCATCGTCTACGGTGCCATGGAGGGTCTGCGTGAGAAGACGGGCAACGACCCGATCATCACGCTGAAGCGCGCGCTGGAGAACATCAAGCCGACCCTCGAGGTCAAGTCCCGCCGTGTCGGTGGTGCGACGTACCAGGTTCCGATCGAGGTCAAGCCCGGTCGCGCCAACACGCTCGCGCTGCGCTGGCTGGTCGGTTACTCCCGCGCCCGCCGCGAGAAGACCATGACCGAGCGTCTGCTCAACGAACTTCTCGACGCGTCCAACGGCCTCGGCGCCGCTGTGAAGAAGCGCGAGGACACCCACAAGATGGCCGAGTCCAACAAGGCCTTCGCGCACTACCGCTGGTAGTCGCTACCCACATCGAGACCGAGAGAAGACTGAAGCCTTATGGCTACCACTTCACTTGACCTGGCCAAGGTCCGCAACATCGGGATCATGGCCCACATCGACGCGGGCAAGACGACCACCACCGAGCGGATCCTGTTCTACACCGGTGTGTCTTACAAGATCGGTGAGGTCCACGACGGCGCTGCCACCATGGACTGGATGGAGCAGGAGCAGGAGCGTGGCATCACGATCACGTCTGCTGCGACCACCTGTCACTGGCCGCTCGAGGACAACGACTACACCATCAACATCATCGACACCCCGGGTCACGTCGACTTCACCGTCGAGGTGGAGCGCTCCCTGCGTGTGCTCGACGGTGCCGTGACGGTGTTCGACGGTGTCGCCGGTGTCGAGCCGCAGTCCGAGACGGTGTGGCGTCAGGCCGACCGCTACGGCGTGCCGCGTATCTGCTTCGTCAACAAGCTGGACCGCACCGGCGCCGAGTTCCACCGCTGCGTGGACATGATCTCGGACCGCCTGGGCGCTCAGCCGCTGGTCATGCAGCTGCCGATCGGTGCCGAGGCGGACTTCAAGGGCGTCATCGACCTCGTGACGATGAAGGCCCTGGTCTGGTCGGCCGAGGCGACCAAGGGCGAGATGTACGACACCGTCGACATCCCGGACACCCACGCCGAGGCTGCCGAGGAGTACCGCGGCAAGCTGCTCGAGGCCGTCGCCGAGAACGACGAAGAGCTGATGGAGCTGTACCTGGAGGGCACCGAGCCCACCGTGGAGCAGCTCTACGCCGCGATCCGTCGTATCACCATCGCGTCCGGCAAGAGCGGCGGCACCACCGTCACTCCCGTGTTCTGCGGCACCGCGTTCAAGAACAAGGGCGTTCAGCCCCTGCTCGACGCGGTCGTGCGCTACCTGCCCACCCCGCTCGACGTCGAGGCCATCGAGGGCCACGACGTCAAGGACCCGGAGCAGGTCATCGCGCGCAAGCCGTCTGAGGACGAGCCCCTCGCGGCGCTGGCGTTCAAGATCATGAGCGACCCGCACCTCGGCAAGCTCACCTTCGTCCGCGTGTACTCCGGCCGCCTCCTGTCCGGCACCGCCGTGCTGAACTCGGTGAAGGGCAAGAAGGAGCGCATCGGCAAGATCTACCGCATGCACGCGAACAAGCGTGAGGAGATCGAGTCGGTGGGCGCCGGTGACATCGTCGCCGTGATGGGTCTGAAGCAGACCACCACCGGTGAGACGCTGTCCGACGACAAGAACCCGGTCATCCTGGAGTCCATGGACTTCCCGGCGCCGGTCATCCAGGTCGCCATCGAGCCCAAGTCGAAGGGCGACCAGGAGAAGCTGGGCGTCGCGATCCAGCGCCTGGCCGAGGAGGACCCGTCGTTCCAGGTCCACTCGGACGAGGAGACGGGCCAGACCATCATCGGTGGTATGGGCGAGCTGCACCTCGAGGTGCTGGTCGACCGTATGCGCCGTGAGTTCAAGGTCGAGGCCAACGTCGGTAAGCCGCAGGTCGCCTACCGTGAGACGATCCGCAAGGCCGTCGAGCGCGTGGACTACACCCACAAGAAGCAGACCGGTGGTACCGGTCAGTTCGCCAAGGTGCAGATCGCGATCGAGCCGATCGAGGGCGGCGACGCCTCGTACGAGTTCGTGAACAAGGTGACCGGTGGTCGTATCCCGAAGGAGTACATCCCTTCGGTCGACGCCGGTGCGCAGGAGGCCATGCAGTTCGGCATCCTCGCCGGCTACGAGATGACCGGCGTGCGCGTCACCCTGATCGACGGTGGCTACCACGAGGTCGACTCCTCCGAGCTGGCGTTCAAGATCGCCGGTTCGCAGGCCTTCAAGGAGGCCGCGCGCAAGGCCAGCCCCGTGCTGCTCGAGCCGATGATGGCCGTCGAGGTCACCACGCCCGAGGACTACATGGGTGAGGTCATCGGCGACATCAACTCCCGCCGTGGTCAGATCCAGGCCATGGAGGAGCGGGCCGGTGCTCGCGTCGTGAAGGGCCTCGTGCCCCTCTCGGAGATGTTCGGCTACGTCGGAGACCTCCGCAGCAAGACGTCGGGTCGCGCAAGCTACTCGATGCAGTTCGACTCCTACGCCGAGGTTCCCCGGAACGTCGCCGAGGAGATCATCGCGAAGGCCAAGGGCGAGTAACGCACCGCGTCTACACGCCGTAGGCTTGACTCCGGTGCTCGAGGGGCATTCCGCCGCAATCGTGGTGAGAATGCCCCGAGGCCCGGGCTTTCCAGCAAAGATCACCTGGCGCCGATGAAGTAAGGCGTACCAGAACCACTCCCAGGAGGACCCCAGTGGCGAAGGCGAAGTTCGAGCGGACTAAGCCGCACGTCAACATCGGCACCATCGGTCACATCGACCACGGTAAGACGACCCTCACGGCCGCCATTACCAAGGTGCTGCACGACGCGTACCCGGACCTGAACGAGGCCTCGGCCTTCGACCAGATCGACAAGGCTCCTGAGGAGCGCCAGCGCGGTATCACCATCTCGATCGCGCACGTCGAGTACCAGACCGAGACGCGTCACTACGCCCACGTCGACTGCCCCGGTCACGCGGACTACATCAAGAACATGATCACGGGTGCGGCGCAGATGGACGGCGCCATCCTCGTGGTCGCCGCCACCGACGGCCCGATGCCGCAGACCAAGGAGCACGTGCTCCTGGCCCGCCAGGTCGGCGTTCCGTACATCGTCGTCGCCCTGAACAAGGCCGACATGGTGGACGACGAGGAGATCCTGGAGCTCGTCGAGCTCGAGGTCCGTGAGCTCCTCTCCGAGTACGAGTTCCCGGGCGACGACCTGCCGGTCGTCAAGGTCTCGGCGCTCAAGGCCCTCGAGGGCGACAAGGAGTGGGGCAACTCCGTCCTCGAGCTCATGAAGGCCGTGGACGAGAACATCCCGCAGCCCGAGCGTGACGTCGACAAGCCGTTCCTGATGCCGATCGAGGACGTCTTCACGATCACCGGTCGTGGCACCGTCGTCACCGGTCGTATCGAGCGTGGTGTCCTCAAGGTCAACGAGACCGTTGACATCGTGGGCATCAAGCAGGAGAAGACCACCACCACGGTCACCGGCATCGAGATGTTCCGCAAGCTGCTCGACGAGGGCCAGGCCGGTGAGAACGTCGGTCTGCTCCTCCGTGGCATCAAGCGCGAGGACGTCGAGCGCGGCCAGGTCATCATCAAGCCGGGCTCGGTCACCCCGCACACCGAGTTCGAGGCGCAGGCCTACATCCTGTCCAAGGACGAGGGTGGCCGCCACACGCCGTTCTTCAACAACTACCGCCCGCAGTTCTACTTCCGTACGACGGACGTGACCGGCGTGGTGACCCTCCCCGAGGGCACCGAGATGGTCATGCCGGGTGACAACACCGAGATGAAGGTGGAGCTCATCCAGCCCGTCGCCATGGAGGAGGGCCTGAAGTTCGCCATCCGTGAGGGTGGCCGGACCGTGGGCGCCGGCCAGGTCACCAAGATCAACAAGTGAGTCCTCGGACTGGCTTGAGGGTCTGCTGACCTGAGTGGCTCGAAAGGGCCCGTACGACTTCGGTCGTGCGGGCCCTTTTGCTGTTGGTGCACCGGGACATGAGTGTGGGGGACATGAGTGTGGTGGGGGGGCATGAGTAACAAGCACGTGCGAAAGATGCTGAGGCGGATGGCGAGCGGGGGGCCCGTAGAGGTCGCGCCGGCCATGGCGACCATGAAGAAGCTCACCCGGCTTGCCTTCATCGCCCAGCAGTTCGGTTATGCGTACGCCGACGTACGACAGGGCGGGGGACCGCAGGGCGACGGGTACGTGTTGCTGATCGTGCCCGACCCGAGTCCGGAGGCCAGCGCACGGGCCGAGCGGAACCGGGCGGCGTACCCGGACGCTGGCGACGGGGGTGCTCTGCCGCCCCTCGACCCCGCAGCGATCGAGCTTCTCAAGGCCCGTATCACCTTCGACATCACGGCCAAGCACACCGACAGGCAGCGGATTCTGTTGGCGGGCGGAGGCGCCGTTCCGCTGGCGGTCATGGCCGGGTTCGGGCTCGGCTCGGGCGCCACGGCCGTCGTCATCACTGCCGCCGTCTGGGCGGCGGTGATGGCCCTCGTACCGGTCGGGCTCGCCGTCAACCGGCGCTACAGAGCCAAGTACGCCGCCCTTCTGCAGGTCGCCGGGTTCACGCCGGTGACCGATCCGACGGGGCGGTTGCGGTACGTGCCACCGGGTGGGCAGTTGCCTGGGCACGGCAACCCGTTCGCCGGGGGAAGTCCGTCGTGAAGGATCGCCTGGCCCGCTCCCGGTGAGAGGAGCTCCCGGCTGCACGCCGTCCGAGGCGACGGTCATGGCCGCTTCTGCATGGGCGGCAGGACGATGGGCGCTTCTCCGGCGTCAGGCGGTCTCCAGGAGACGTGATCGACAGTCGCGGCAATGGCCGGGCGTCGATGCGCGGAATGCGCGGTCGCAGCCGTCGCAGGTCTGGAGGGGGTGCCGGGCGGGCCGTGGTGGCGCCTGGGGTGGGGCGAAGGGCGGTGGGGGTGGCAGCTGGGCTGTGAGGCGGTGGGCCAGGAGGGCGGCCGGGCGGTGCAGGGGCTCCGGTGGGAGATCCGTCGCTCGCGGGTGCGGCGCAGGTGGCCGTGCGTCTCCAGCTCGCGCAGGGCCGCGGCGATGCGGGTCGTGCCCTCCGGGAAGCGGGCGGCAAGGGACTTGATGTCGATGCGGGCGCCAGCCGGGAGCGACTGGATGTGCACCGACAGCCCGATCGCGAGCAGGGACAGCTCCGCGTGCTGGGCCAGGTGGTTGCCGATCACCGTGAAGCGGGTGGTGTGGCGGGCATCGTCGTGCACCAGGCCGGAGTGGGGGTGCCGCCGGTTCGGGTGTCGGCAGGCGAGGGCCCCTGAATCCAGCTGAGTTGGTGATGTTCACCCGCGAGGGTGAGGCAGCCCTGTGGCTGGGAGGAGGGGTGGGGTTCGGTCGGGTTCTTTCACCTGCTTCTTGCGAGGAGGCCCCGGCGTTCACGCCGGGGAGGAAGCGCATCCGGGTGTCGCGACGCGGAGTGTCGCCGTATCCGGTTCAGGCGCGGAGCGCCGGTCCTTGCTGTCGGTATCGCCGGGGTGATGCGAACGCGTGTGCTTGTGGTCGCTGGTCGGGGTGGTGGGTGTGAGATCGGGGGACGTGTGTGCGGCGGTCGTACGTATGGTCTTTCGGAGGGTTCGGGACGGCATGTCGCCCCGGCCGGGAGCCGTGAGGGGGCGAGATGGCGCAGGCTGGTGTGGCTGCGGAGGGTGGGCATGCCAGGTACACGTACCGGTTGCGCGTGTCGTCCACCGCTCGCACCGCCCTGGCGGCGGAGTGGGACCGATGCCGCTGGGTGTGGAACGAATGCGTCGCCAAGTCCAAGGCCGTGTACCTGCGCAACAAGGCGGCCGGAGAGAAACAGACGTGTGGCCCGGCGCAGTTCGACAAAATGCTGACCGAAGCCCGGAAGGCAACGCCGTGGTTACGCGAGGGCTCGTCGGTCCCTCAGCAGCAGATCATCCGTGACTTCGGCCGCTCACGTGCCAAGGCGTACAAAGACATCCGCGAGCGCCTGCCCATGTCGCGCCGGGCGGGGATGCCGAAGTGGAAATCCAAGCGCGAGGCGCTGCCGTCCCTCAACTACACCAAGCGTGGGTTCCGGTTGAAGGACGGCCGGCTGCACCTGGCCGGGGGCATCGTGGTGACGGTGGTGTGGTCGCGGGACCTGCCGGGGGAGCCGTCCTCGGTGCGCGTGTATCAGGACAGCCTCGGGCACTGGTACGCCTCGTTCGTCGTTCCCGCCGAGGTGCACCTCCTGCCTCAGACCGGTCGGGTACTGGGGGTCGACTGGGGTGTGAAGGAGACGGCGACCACGACGTCCGACGCGCACGACCTGCCGCACGCCGGGCACGGCCAGAAGGCCCGGGCGAAGCTGACCCGGTACGACCGGATGATGGCCCGCCGCAGGCCGAAGAAGGGCAAGCCGGGATCGAAGGGCTATCGCGAGGCGAGGAAGCTGCGGGCGAAGGCGCACAAGAAGGTCGCCCGACAGCGTGAGGACACCGGCCGCAAGTGGGCCAAGAAGGTCGTCCGCGACCACGACGCCGTCGCTGTGGAGGACTTCCGTCCGAAGTTTTTGGCCCAGACCACCCTGGCCCGTAAGGCCACTGACGCCGCCATCGGCGCCACCAAGACCGCTCTGCTGGAGATGGGTCGCAAGCACGGGCGGGACATCCGCCTGGTACACCCTGCGCACACCACGATGGACTGCGCGCACTGCGATGCGAGAGCCAAGCATCGTCTGCCGCTGGGTGAGCGCACCTACACCTGCACCGCGTGCGGAGCCGTGTCCCCGCGGGACAAGAACTCCGCACGCGTGATGCTCGTCCGGGCTGGTCTCAACCCGGCTGGTGCTGATGGCGGAAGACCTCCTGGAGCGCTGCTCAAGAAGGCGGCCTGAACCAGGAATCACCTCCCTTCAGGGAGGTGAGGATTCAACCTTGTGGTCCTTGGAGGAGGGCGCCTGTATCGCCGGAGCACGCACTCTCGGGTTTTGGTGCGAGGCCGAGTTCGGCCCAGACGGTCTTGCGGGGCGGCAGCCCCTGGGTGACGCCCCAGCGATCGGCGAGCGCGTCGACCAGGAGGAGCCCCAGGCCGGGTCGCGCCGTCGTCAGCCGATCGGCGCGGGTGTCCGTCACCTCGATGCGGAGGGTCCCGGCGACGACGTAGAGGAGCAGGCGGAAGTCGCGGCCGGGGGTTCGGCCGTGTGTCGCCGCGTTGGCCGACAGCTCCGCGATGACCTGCCGTGCCGGGTCCAGCGGCAGTCCCCAGGAGCGCAGTTGTTCGGCGGCGAGGAGCCGGGCCAGCCGGGCGCCGCGCGGGGTGGCGGAGAGCTGGAGGCTGAAGTTGCGGAGAGAGGTGCGGAGTTCGGGGGAGTTCTGCTTCACGTCACTCAGCGTGGCTGTCCGCGCTTACCGTGAACAGTGACTCAGCGGGTGCGTACGGTGACTGTCCGGAGCTTGTCCGGCGTTGTCCGGGCTGTCGGGGCCGGGCGTGCGGGTAGGGCGCCGGGCACGGTCGTGCGACGGCGGAAGGGTGCGGGATGACGACGGTCGAGGCGGACTCGGGGCGGCTCAAGAGCGAGGCGGACGAGCCGGGTTGGGAGGTCGATCCCGACGATGAGTGGGGTGTCGCGGTCATCACCACGGTGGGACGGCAGCTGAAGCTGCGGCGTGAGGCGGTGGGGATGCGGGCCGCCGAGTTCGGGACGGCCGTGGGCTACGGCGAGGACATGGTCTACAAGATCGAGGGCGGGAAGCGGATTCCTCGGCAGGACTATCTGGTCAGGGCGGATGAGGTGCTGGGGGCGGGTGGGCTGATCGCGGCGGCTTGGGAGGACGTGAAGAGGGTTCGGTACCCCAAGAAGGTGCGCGAGCTTGCCAAGTTGGAGGGGCAGGCGGTGGAGATCGGGGTGTATGAGTGCAACAGCGTTCATGGGCTGTTGCAGACCCCCGAGCACGCGCGGGCGCTGTTCGAGTCGTGGCAACCCGCGTACTCGCCGGACGAAGTGGAACGTCTGGTGGCTGCACGCATGGCTCGGCAGTCGGTGTTCGAGCGGTCGCCGGCACCTTCGCTGAGCTTCGTCCAGGAGGAGGCGACGCTGCTCCGTCCGGTCGGAGGCACAATGGTGTGGCGTCAGCAGCTTGAGCGTCTGCTGGAGGTGGGGCGGTTGCGTAACGTCAGGCTTCAGCTCATGCCGACGAGCAGCGAGGCGCACCCCGGTCTGAACGGGAGGATCGAGGTGCTGAAATTCGGTGACGGCACCGCGGTGGGCCGGTCCGACGGCGCTTTCACCGGCCGGCCGACCACTGATCCGAAGCACATCCGGATCCTCGAACTGCGCTACGGCACCATCCGAGCTCAGGCCCTTCCCCCGCGGGAGTCGCTGGCCTTCATCGAGCAACTGCTGGGAGAGACATGATCCGCAACGCTGAACCGGCGTGGTTCAAGAGCAGCTACAGCAGTGGCCCCGACGGAGACTCCTGCGTCGAGATCGCCATAGCCCCCCACACCGTCCATGTCCGAGATTCCAAGCACACCGAAGGCCCCCGGCTCGCGCTCACGCCGGAGGCTTGGTCGGAGTTCCTGGCCTCTGTCTAGCCGTCGTTCCGAAGGACGCGCACCGCGCGGTCGAACGCCGAGTCGCGCTTCTCGGCGAACTCCTCCTTCGTGAAGACCGGTTCGGTCAGGTGGGGCGGGATGCCCGTGCCGTCGTAGGTCCGGCCCGACCGGTTCAAGAACTCCTCGTTCGGGAGGATCGCCGTCATGCCGTTGGGAAGGCTGCGTTGCATGACGTCGGAGAAGACCCCCTGGGTCGGCTGCCCAATACGAACCGTGCCGCCCGGACGGTCGATCAGGGCCTGCGTGAAGGTCTCACCGGCGCTGACGGTCGTGCCCGAGGTCAGTACGGCGATGGGGCCGGTGTATCGGGGCCCGGACGCCGGTACGACCAGGATGGGCTCGGGGCGGGTGTGCCGGTCGGGGTCGGTCGGGTGGTTCCGGGCGCGCTTGGCGTAGGCGACGTAGGGCGTGTCCGTGAGCCGCTCGGCGATGTGGATGCCGAGGGCGTCGGAGCCGCCGCCGTTGATGCGCAGGTCGATGATCAGGCCCTTGAGCCGCTGGGTGCGCTCGGTGGTGAGGATGGCGTCGAGGGCCTTGTCCAACTCGGCGAGATGGGCGGGGTAGGGGGCGTCCTCGGCGGTGTAGCCGGCGAAGCCGGATATGCGGAGGTAGCCCTGAGCCGCACGGCCGGGGAGGTCGGCGTAGGTGATGCGGCCGTTGGCGAAGTCCTGGCGGTACGGGGCGTTCCCGAGGTCGCGTTCGGTGATGAACTTCTTGACTCTGGCGTCGAGTTCGGGGGAGGGCGGCTCGGTCCCGGGCCGCACTTGGGCGAAGACCTGGTCCTCGTCCAGGACGGCGACATGGGCGTCGTAGAGAGGCCGCACCATGTCGCTGAAGATGCCGAAGAGCTCCTTGCGGGTGGTGTCCTGGTGCACCTTCGGCCGGTGGCGGTCCCTCATGGCCTGCCAGTCGACGCCCTTCGCGGCGAAGAAGGG
Source organism: Streptomyces luteogriseus (assembly GCF_014205055.1). Taxonomy (NCBI): domain Bacteria; kingdom Bacillati; phylum Actinomycetota; class Actinomycetes; order Kitasatosporales; family Streptomycetaceae; genus Streptomyces; species Streptomyces luteogriseus. The sequence goes on along the minus strand of NZ_JACHMS010000001.1, from coordinate 3,567,666 downwards.
GTAGTTCTCGGCGAAGGAGTGCCAGAAGACGTCGAAGGCGGCGCGGGCGTCCTTGGGGGTGGGGCGGGTGCAGTCGGCCGGCAGTTTCTGGATCCGCCGCAGCGAGCGGTGGCCGACCGAGGTGTCGTAGCCCAGGGTGGCGCGGTTGGCGCCGGGGCCGGGCCGGACGGTCAGTGTGGTGCCGTCGGAGGTCGCGTACGTGCCGGGGCCGGTCCGCCGGGCACTGTCACCCTTGAGGCAGCCGACGGATGTCGTCTGGAACTCCTGGAGGGTGTCGCCGTCGAGCGAGAGGACGGTGCCGTAGCCGTCCATGCGCCAGAGGCCGTCGGTGCCCGGCTTGCCGGGGGTGGAGGCGGCCGTGGCGGGCGCCGTGGCGGCTGCGGCGAGGGCCAGGGTGAGGGCGGTGGCGGTGGCGGTGCGCAACGGTGGGTCCCCCTGCTGTGTGGTCGGTGCCCTTACGGTGCCTGGGGGAGCGGGGGCGAGCCATCCGGTGGGCCGGAGGGCGGAGGTGGGGACAGCCCCCGGCAGGTTCGCCCCTGCCGGGCCGTGACACTGGCGCACGACTTCAGACGCGGCGCGCGATGAACTCGACCTGCACCCTGCACCCGGCGTCCGACGCACCCGAGTGGGGGAAGGCCGGCTGTCGGGTCTGCGACGCAGAGCTGGAGCGGCTCCTGCGAGGGGAGGGGCCCGGGGCCGTCCGGGCTTGTGTTTGACCTGCGTCACCCCCGGGGTATTCTCCTCGGCTCGATTGGCGTCGGCCCTGCCCCATATGGCAGACTGTCCGAGTTGCTCGGTCGAGTGTTGATGCTGCGCGCCTCCCGCCGGGGGGACCGGAAGCGAGTCCCACAGTACTCGTCGCCCTAACTGCCACACGGCAGCGCTGGGGCGGACGTACGGGAATCTTCCGGGAAGTGTCAGCGCGGCACCGACCAGGCACCCGGTGGGCCTTCGCCCCCGACCTGCGGTTCCGGAAGGGCCGTGTGCATTCCCAGCAGGGATGTTCGAACAAGGGACATCTGTGTCAGCGGCAGTGCGACACGCCCGACCGCGTGGGTCGGAGGAACGAAGGCAGCAGAAGGAATCCACCGGGTTCCAGAGCGTTAGAGAGACAGGACTACTGAGTAGCCATGGCGGGACAGAAGATCCGCATCCGGCTCAAGGCCTACGACCACGAGGTCATCGACTCTTCGGCGAAGAAGATCGTCGAGACGGTGACTCGGACTGGTGCGTCGGTCGCGGGCCCGGTGCCGCTGCCCACTGAGAAGAACGTGTACTGCGTCATCAAGTCGCCGCACAAGTACAAGGACTCGCGCGAGCACTTCGAGATGCGCACGCACAAGCGCCTGATCGACATCCTCGACCCGACCCCCAAGACCGTTGACTCTCTGATGCGACTCGACCTCCCGGCCGGTGTCGACATCGAGATCAAGCTCTGAAGGCCGGTGATCTGAGAATGGCTAAGCAGATCAAGGGCATCCTGGGCGAGAAGCTCGGCATGACGCAGGTGTGGGACGCGAACAACCGTGTTGTTCCGGTCACCGTCGTCAAGGCCGGCCCCAACGTCGTCACCCAGGTCCGCACGAACGACGTCGACGGCTACGAGTCCGTCCAGATCGCGTTCGGCGAGATCGACCCGCGCAAGGTGAACAAGCCCCTCAAGGGCCACTTCGCCAAGGCCGACGTCACTCCCCGCCGCCACCTCGTCGAGATCCGTACCGCTGACGCCAGCGAGTACACCCTCGGCCAGGAGATCACCGCCGAGGTGTTCGAGGCCGGCCTCAAGGTCGACGTGACCGGCAAGAGCAAGGGCAAGGGCTTCGCCGGTGTCATGAAGCGTCACAACTTCAAGGGCCTCGGCGCCGGACACGGCACCCAGCGCAAGCACCGCTCGCCCGGTTCCATCGGTGGCTGCGCCACCCCGGGCCGCGTGTTCAAGGGCCTCCGCATGGCGGGTCGCATGGGCAACGAGCGAGTCACCACCCAGAACCTGACCGTCCACGCCGTTGACGCGGAGAAGGGTCTGCTGCTCATCAAGGGCGCGGTTCCCGGTCCGAACGGCGGCCTCGTCCTGGTCCGCACCGCGGCCAAGGGGGCCTGAGGTACCGATGAGCACTGTTGACATCCTTTCGCCTGCAGGCGAGAAGACCGGAAGCGTCGAGCTCCCCGCGGAGATCTTCGGCGTGGAGAAGATCAGCATCCCGCTGATCCACCAGGTCGTCGTCGCGCAGAACGCCGCTGCCCGCCAGGGCACGCACAAGACCAAGCGTCGCGGTGAAGTCCGCGGTGGCGGCAAGAAGCCGTACCGCCAGAAGGGCACCGGCCGCGCCCGCCAGGGTTCGACCCGTGCGCCGCAGTTCGCCGGCGGTGGCGTCGTCCACGGCCCGCAGCCGCGTGACTACTCGCAGCGGACCCCGAAGAAGATGAAGGCCGCGGCCCTGCGCCACGCCCTCACCGACCGGGCCCGCCACAACCGCATCCACGTCGTCTCCGGCGTGGTCGAGGGCGAGACCCCCTCCACGAAGGCCGCCAAGACGCTGTTCGGCAAGATCTCGGAGCGCAAGAACCTGCTCCTGGTCATCGACCGCGCCGACGAGGCCGCGTGGCTGTCCGCCCGCAACCTGCCCCAGATCCACATCCTGGAGCCGGGCCAGCTGAACACGTACGACGTTCTCGTCTCGGACGACGTGGTCTTCACCAAGGCCGCCTTCGAGTCCTTCGTGTCCGGCCCGAAGGCCAATGACACCGAAGGGAGCGAGGTCTGATGGCTATCCGTCACCCCGCTATCGCCTCCAAGGCGGCGAAGAAGGCCAAGGCCGCGCGCGTCGCCAAGGCGCGCCGCCACGCCGCCGAGGGCAAGAACACCGTCGAGACCCCGCTGAGCAAGTCCTTCACGGACCCCCGTGACGTGCTGCTCAAGCCGGTCGTCTCCGAGAAGAGCTACGCGCTCCTCGACGAGGGCAAGTACACGTTCGTCGTGGACCCGAGCGCCAACAAGACCCAGATCAAGCAGGCCGTCCAGGCGGTCTTCTCGGTCAAGGTCACCGGGGTCAACACGATCAACCGCCAGGGCAAGCGCAAGCGGACCCGCACCGGCTTCGGCCAGCGCGCGTCCACCAAGCGCGCGATCGTGACCCTCGCTGAGGGCGACCGTATCGACATCTTCGGCGGTCCGACCGCGTAAGCGGGTCGGATCGTCCGATATCGGACGAGGACTGAGAAATGGGAATCCGCAAGTACAAGCCGACTACGCCGGGCCGTCGTGGCTCCAGCGTCGCCGACTTCGTCGAGGTCACGCGGTCCACGCCGGAGAAGTCGTTGGTCCGCCCCCTGCACAGCAAGGGTGGCCGTAACAACTCCGGTCGTGTGACCGTCCGCCACCAGGGTGGTGGCCACAAGCGCGCCTACCGCGTGATCGACTTCCGTCGTCACGACAAGGACGGCGTGCCGGCGAAGGTCGCGCACATCGAGTACGACCCCAACCGCACCGCGCGCATCGCGCTGCTGCACTACGCCGACGGCGAGAAGCGCTACATCCTCGCCCCGCGCAACCTGCAGCAGGGTGACCGCGTCGAGAACGGTCCCGGGGCCGACATCAAGCCGGGCAACAACCTTGCCCTGCGTAACATCCCGGTCGGTACCACGCTGCACGCCATCGAGCTGCGTCCGGGCGGCGGTGCGAAGTTCGCCCGCTCCGCCGGCGCCTCGGTGCAGCTGCTCGCGAAGGAGGGCTCGATGGCCCACCTCCGCATGCCGTCCGGTGAGATCCGCCTGGTCGACCAGCGCTGCCGCGCCACGGTCGGCGAGGTGGGCAACGCCGAGCAGAGCAACATCAACTGGGGTAAGGCGGGCCGTAAGCGCTGGCTGGGCGTTCGCCCGACCGTGCGTGGTGTGGTCATGAACCCGGTGGACCACCCGCACGGTGGTGGCGAAGGCCGTACCTCGGGTGGTCGTCACCCGGTGTCCCCTTGGGGCAAGAAGGAAGGCCGTACTCGTTCGCCCAAGAAGGCGTCGAACAAGTACATCGTCCGCCGCCGCAAGACGAACAAGAAGCGCTAAGGACGGGTTGAGATGCCTCGTAGCTTGAAGAAGGGGCCCTTCGTCGACGACCACCTGATCAAGAAGGTGGACGCCCAGAACGAAGCCGGCACCAAGAACGTCATCAAGACCTGGTCCCGTCGCTCCATGATCGTGCCGGCCATGCTCGGCCACACGCTCGCGGTGCACAACGGCAAGACCCACATTCCGGTGTTCGTCACCGAGTCGATGGTCGGCCACAAGCTCGGCGAGTTCTCGCCGACGCGCACCTTCCGGGGTCACGTCAAGGACGACCGGAAGTCGAAGCGCCGCTAAGCGCGGGGTGGAATGACCATGACAGACACTGGAAGGACAACCATGGAAGCCAGGGCCCAGGCGCGGTACATCCGCGTCACGCCCATGAAGGCCCGCCGCGTGGTGGACCTCATCCGTGGCCTCAACGCCACGGAGGCTCAGGCGGTCCTGCGTTTCGCCCCGCAGGCCGCGAGCCAGCCGGTCGGCAAGGTGCTCGACAGCGCCATCGCCAACGCCGCGCACAACTACGACCACACCGATGTCGACAGCCTCTTCGTCTCCGAGGCCTACGTCGATGAGGGCCCGACCCTGAAGCGGTTCCGTCCGCGTGCCCAGGGCCGTGCCTACCGGATCCGCAAGCGGACCAGCCACATCACCGTGGTCGTCAGCAGCAAGGAAGGAACCCGGTAATGGGCCAGAAGGTAAACCCGCACGGGTTCCGGCTCGGTGTCACGACCGACTTCAAGTCGCGTTGGTACGCCGACAAGCTGTACAAGGACTACGTCAAGGAAGACGTCGCCATCCGTCGGATGATGACGTCCGGCATGGAGCGCGCCGGCATCTCCAAGGTCGAGATCGAGCGCACCCGTGACCGCGTGCGTGTGGACATCCACACCGCTCGTCCGGGCATCGTCATCGGCCGCCGCGGCGCCGAGGCCGACCGCATCCGCGGTGACCTCGAGAAGCTCACCGGCAAGCAGGTCCAGCTGAACATCCTCGAGGTCAAGAACCCCGAGACCGACGCTCAGCTGGTTGCCCAGGCCGTCGCCGAGCAGCTCTCCTCCCGCGTCTCCTTCCGTCGCGCCATGCGTAAGAGCATGCAGTCGGCGATGAAGGCCGGCGCCAAGGGCATCAAGATCCAGTGCGGTGGCCGCCTCGGTGGCGCCGAGATGTCCCGCTCGGAGTTCTACCGCGAGGGCCGTGTGCCCCTGCACACGCTCCGCGCGAACGTGGACTACGGCTTCTTCGAGGCCAAGACGACCTTCGGCCGCATCGGCGTGAAGGTCTGGATCTACAAGGGCGACGTCAAGAACATCGCCGAGGTCCGCGCCGAGAACGCCGCGGCCCGTGCGGGTAACCGCCCGGCCCGTGGTGGCGCCGACCGCCCGGCCCGTGGTGGCCGCGGTGGCGAGCGTGGCGGGCGCGGTCGTAAGCCGCAGCAGGCTGCCGGTGCCGAGGCCCCCAAGGCCGAGGCTCCCGCCGCCGCTCCGGCTGAGAGCACCGGAACGGAGGCCTGACCGTCATGCTGATCCCCCGTAGGGTCAAGCACCGCAAGCAGCACCACCCCAAGCGCAACGGCATGTCCAAGGGTGGCACGCAGGTTGCGTTCGGCGAGTACGGCATCCAGGCGCTGACCCCGGCCTACGTGACGAACCGCCAGATCGAGGCGGCTCGTATCGCGATGACCCGCCACATCAAGCGTGGCGGCAAGGTCTGGATCAACATCTACCCGGACCGCCCCCTCACCAAGAAGCCCGCCGAGACCCGCATGGGTTCCGGTAAGGGTTCTCCTGAGTGGTGGATCGCCAACGTCAAGCCCGGACGTGTGATGTTCGAGCTGTCGTACCCCAACGAGAAGATCGCGCGCGAGGCCCTGACCCGTGCGGCTCACAAGCTGCCGATGAAGTGCAAGATCGTCAAGCGCGAGGCAGGTGAAGCGTGATGTCGGCCGGTACCAAGGCGTCTGAGCTGCGCGAACTGGGCAACGAGGAGCTTCTCGCGAAGCTCCGCGAGGCCAAGGAAGAGCTGTTCAACCTCCGCTTCCAGGCGGCGACGGGTCAGCTCGAGAACCACGGGCGGCTCAAGGCCGTCCGCAAGGACATCGCGCGGATCTACACCCTGATGCGTGAGCGCGAGCTGGGCATCGAGACGGTGGAGAGCGCCTGATGAGCGAGAGCAACGTGACTGAAGAGACCAAGACGGACCGCGGTTTCCGCAAGACCCGCGAAGGCCTGGTCGTCAGCGACAAGATGGACAAGACCGTCGTCGTCGCCGTCGAGGACCGCGTGAAGCACGCGCTGTACGGCAAGGTCATCCGCCGTACGAGCAAGCTCAAGGCCCACGACGAGCAGAACGCCGCGGGTGTCGGCGACCGTGTCCTCCTCATGGAGACCCGGCCGCTGTCCGCGACCAAGCGCTGGCGCGTCGTCGAGATCCTCGAGAAGGCCAAGTAATCCCTCCTAGGGGGACCCCCTAGGCATCGTTCCGCCAGGCTCGGGGCGGGTGTGCGAGTTTCGCAGCCCGCCCCGGGAACCGGCAGACAATCAGGAGATAGACGTGATCCAGCAGGAGTCGCGACTGCGTGTCGCCGACAACACTGGTGCGAAGGAGATCCTTTGCATCCGTGTGCTCGGCGGCTCCGGTCGCCGCTACGCGGGTATCGGTGACGTCATCGTCGCCACCGTCAAGGACGCGATCCCCGGCGGCAACGTGAAGAAGGGTGACGTCATCAAGGCGGTCATCGTTCGCACCGTCAAGGAGCGCCGCCGTCCGGACGGCTCGTACATCCGCTTCGACGAGAACGCCGCCGTCATTCTCAAGAACGACGGCGACCCTCGTGGCACCCGTATCTTCGGCCCGGTCGGCCGGGAGCTGCGCGAGAAGAAGTTCATGAAGATCATCTCCCTCGCGCCGGAGGTGCTGTGAGCATGAAGATCAAGAAGGGCGACCTGGTTCAGGTCATCACCGGTAAGGACAAGGGCAAGCAGGGCAAGGTCATCGCGGCCTTCCCCCGCGAGGACCGCGTCCTGGTCGAGGGTGTCAACCGGGTCAAGAAGCACACCAAGGCCGGTCCGACGGCTCGCGGTTCGCAGGCCGGCGGCATCGTCACCACCGAGGCGCCGATCCACGTCTCCAACGTCCAGCTGGTCGTGGAGAAGGACGGCAACAAGGTCGTGACCCGCGTCGGTTACCGCTTCGACGACGAAGGCAACAAGATCCGCGTTGCCAAGCGGACGGGTGAGGACATCTGATGACGACCACCACCAGCCCGCGTCTGAAGCAGAAGTACCGTGAGGAGATCACGGGCAAGCTGCGTGACGAGTTCAAGTACGAGAACGTCATGCAGATCCCCGGTCTCGTCAAGATCGTGGTCAACATGGGTGTGGGCGACGCCGCCCGCGACTCCAAGCTGATCGAGGGCGCCATCCGCGACCTCACCACGATCACCGGTCAGAAGCCGGCCGTCACCAAGGCCCGCAAGTCCATCGCGCAGTTCAAGCTGCGTGAGGGCCAGCCGATCGGTGCCCACGTCACGCTTCGTGGCGACCGCATGTGGGAGTTCCTGGACCGCACCCTGTCGCTCGCGCTGCCGCGCATCCGCGACTTCCGCGGCCTGTCCCCCAAGCAGTTCGACGGCCGTGGCAACTACACCTTCGGTCTCACGGAGCAGGTCATGTTCCACGAGATCGACCAGGACAAGATCGACCGCACCCGGGGTATGGACATCACCGTGGTGACCACGGCGACCAACGACGCTGAGGGCCGTGCGCTCCTTCGTCACCTCGGCTTCCCCTTCAAGGAGGCGTGAGCGAGATGGCGAAGAAGGCTCTGATCGCTAAGGCTGCTCGCAAGCCCAAGTTCGGTGTGCGTGGCTACACCCGCTGCCAGCGCTGCGGCCGCCCGCACTCCGTGTACCGCAAGTTCGGCCTGTGCCGCGTGTGCCTTCGTGAGATGGCTCACCGTGGCGAGCTGCCGGGCGTGACCAAGAGCTCCTGGTAATCCCCCAAATAGGGGATTTGCAGGGCTCTCGGTAAGCATCTGGGGCGGCAGGACGCCCAGCCCACATGCCTTAGGCTTGTGGGGTTGGGCGTCTGCCGCCGCCCTTACGACTTACTACGCCGTAGGTCCACCGCGCCGCACCCGTCCCGTCTCGGATCGGGGAGAGGGATGGCGCACCAGGAAACCCCGGCGAGAGAGGCCACAGGCCAATTCATGACCATGACTGATCCGATCGCAGACATGCTGACGCGTCTGCGGAACGCGAACTCGGCGTACCACGACTCCGTGACGATGCCGGCGTCCAAGATCAAGTCGCACATCGCGGAGATCCTCCAGCAGGAGGGCTTCATCACGGGCTGGAAGGTCGAGGACGCCGAGGTCGGCAAGAACCTCGTCCTGGAGCTGAAGTTCGGCCCCAACCGTGAGCGCTCCATCGCGGGCATCAAGCGGATCTCCAAGCCCGGTCTCCGGGTGTACGCGAAGTCCACCAACCTGCCGAAGGTTCTGGGCGGCCTGGGCGTGGCCATCATCTCCACGTCGCACGGGCTCCTGACCGACAAGCAGGCGCAGAAGAAGGGCGTGGGTGGGGAAGTCCTCGCCTACGTCTGGTAACTCGGGAACGGAGGAGAGACAGCAATGTCGCGTATCGGCAAGCTCCCCATCCCGGTTCCCGCCGGCGTGGACGTCACCATCGACGGCCGTACGGTCGCGGTCAAGGGCCCCAAGGGCGAACTGACCCACACCGTCATCGCGCCGATCGACATCGCCAAGGCCGAGGACGGCACCCTTCAGGTGCTGCGGCCCAACGACGAGCGGCAGAGCAAGGCCCTGCACGGCCTGTCCCGCACGCTGGTGGCGAACATGATCACCGGTGTGACCACGGGATACGTCAAGAAGCTCGAAATCAGCGGTGTCGGTTACCGTGTCGTGGCCAAGGGCTCCAACCTGGAGTTCTCCCTGGGCTACAGCCACCCGATCCTGGTCGAGGCCCCTGAGGGCATCACCTTCAAGGTGGAGTCCCCGACCCGTTTCTCGGTCGAGGGCATCGACAAGCAGAAGGTCGGCGAGGTTGCGGCCAACATCCGCAAGCTGCGCAAGCCCGACCCGTACAAGGCCAAGGGCGTCAAGTACGAGGGCGAAGTCATCCGCCGCAAGGTCGGAAAGGCGGGTAAGTAAGCCATGGCATACGGACAGAAGATCCTTAAGGGCGACGCCTACAAGCGCGCCGCGATCAAGCGCCGCCACATCCGGATCCGTAAGCACATCAACGGTACGGCGGAGCGTCCGCGTCTGGTCGTTACCCGCTCGAACCGCCACATCGTGGCCCAGGTGATCGACGACATCAAGGGTCACACCCTGGCGTCGGCGTCCACCCTGGACACGTCGATCCGCGGTGGCGAGGGCGACAAGTCCGCGCAGGCCAAGCAGGTCGGCGCCCTGGTCGCCGAGCGCGCCAAGGCCGCCGGTGTCGAGGCCGTCGTGTTCGACCGTGGTGGTAACCAGTACGCGGGGCGCATCGCCGCCCTGGCGGACGCCGCCCGCGAGGCCGGACTCAAGTTCTGAGTCGGTTCCGTAGCTAGCGGAAACAGAGAGAGGTAATTCCAATGGCTGGACCCCAGCGCCGCGGTGGCGGTGCCGGTGGCGGCGAGCGGCGGGACCGGAAGGGCCGTGACGGCGGCGCTGCTGCCGCCGAGAAGACCGCGTACGTTGAGCGCGTCGTCGCGATCAACCGCGTCGCCAAGGTTGTGAAGGGTGGTCGTCGCTTCAGCTTCACCGCGCTGGTCGTGGTGGGCGACGGTGACGGCACCGTGGGTGTCGGATACGGCAAGGCCAAGGAGGTGCCGGCCGCCATCGCCAAGGGCGTTGAGGAGGCCAAGAAGCACTTCTTCAAGGTCCCCCGCATCCAGGGCACCATCCCGCACCCGATCACGGGTGAGAAGGCTGCCGGCGTCGTGCTGCTCAAGCCCGCGTCCCCCGGTACCGGTGTTATCGCCGGTGGCCCGGTGCGTGCCGTGCTCGAGTGCGCCGGTATCCACGACGTGCTGTCGAAGTCGCTCGGTTCGTCGAACGCGATCAACATCGTGCACGCGACCGTGGAGGCCCTGAAGGGCCTGCAGCGTCCCGAGGAGATCGCGGCCCGCCGTGGTCTGCCGCTCGAGGACGTCGCTCCCGCGGCTCTGCTGCGTGCGCGTGCCGGGGCTGGTGCTGCGTAATGGCTCAGCTCAAGATCACGCAGACGAAGTCGTACATCGGCAGCAAGCAGAACCACCGTGACACCCTGCGCTCCCTTGGTCTCAAGGGCATCAACACGCAGGTCGTCAAGGAGGATCGTCCCGAGTTCCGCGGCATGGTGCACACCGTCCGCCACCTCGTGACGGTCGAGGAGGTCGACTGATCATGGCGGAGCAGAACCCGCTCAAGATCCACAACCTCCGTCCCGCCCCGGGCGCCAAGACCGCCAAGACCCGTGTGGGTCGTGGTGAGGCGTCGAAGGGTAAGACGGCCGGTCGTGGTACCAAGGGCACGAAGGCCCGTTACCAGGTTCCGGAGCGCTTCGAGGGTGGCCAGATGCCCCTCCACATGCGTCTCCCGAAGCTGAAGGGCTTCAAGAACCCGTTCAAGACCGAGTTCCAGGTCGTGAACCTCGACAAGCTGGCCGCGCTCTACCCCGAGGGTGGCGAGGTCACCGTCGAGGGTCTGGTGGCCAAGGGGGCCGTTCGCAAGAACAGCCTCGTCAAGGTCCTCGGCCAGGGCGAGATCTCCGTGGCGCTGCAGGTGACGGTCGACGCCGTCTCCGGCTCCGCCAAGGAGAAGATCACCGCCGCCGGCGGTTCTGTCACCGAGCTCGTCTGAACACCACAGGCGTCTCGATGACCTGAGCGATCCCGACCGGGGATACCCCACAAATGGGGTATCCCCGGTTGGTCGTTCCTAGGGCGGCAGTCTCGCCGGTAAGGTGGCTTGCACTGCCCTCTTTTCACAGGGTGCTTCACTTCGGGCACTCTGAGCGGCAGTTGACCGTTACCTATTCGTCGAACCTCAAGACCGTCACCCTTGACGCAGTTGCGCGGGGGTCGCAGGAGGCACCGTGCTCACCGCGTTCGCCCGGGCGTTCAAGACGCCCGACCTGCGCAAGAAGCTGCTCTTCACGCTCGCCATCATCGTGGTCTATCGGGTCGGTACACATATCCCGATCCCTGGTGTCGATTACCGGAACGTCCAGACCTGTATCGACAACGCCCAGGCCAACCAGGGTCTCTTCGGTCTGGTCAACATGTTCAGTGGCGGCGCGCTGCTGCAGATCACGATCTTCGCGCTGGGCATCATGCCGTACATCACGGCGAGCATCATTCTGCAGCTGCTGACCGTGGTGATCCCGCGTCTGGAAGCCCTGAAGAAGGAGGGCCAGGCCGGTACGGCGAAGATCACGCAGTACACCCGTTACCTGACGATCGCCCTCGCGATTCTCCAGGGCACCGGTCTCGTCGCCACCGCCCGTAGCGGCGCTCTGTTCACCGGCTGCCCGGTGGCCAGCCAGATCGTCCCCGACCAGTCGATCTTCGTCACCATCACCATGGTCATCACGATGACCGCCGGTACGGCCGCCGTGATGTGGCTCGGTGAGCTCATCACCGACCGCGGCATCGGCAACGGCATGTCGATCCTGATGTTCATCTCGATCGCCGCCACCTTCCCGTCCGCTCTGTGGGCCATCAAGAAGCAGGGCTCCCTGGCCGGCGGCTGGATCGAGTTCGGCACGGTCATCCTGGTCGGCCTCGTCATGGTCGGCCTGGTGGTCTTCGTCGAGCAGGCCCAGCGCCGTATCCCGGTCCAGTACGCCAAGCGCATGATCGGCCGTCGTTCCTACGGCGGTACGTCCACCTACATCCCGCTCAAGGTGAACCAGGCGGGTGTGATCCCCGTCATCTTCGCTTCTTCGCTGCTCTACATCCCGGCGCTGATCGCTCAGTTCGCCGGAGGCAAGTCGGAGTGGAAGACCTGGATCGAGCAACACTTCGTCAAGGGCGACCACCCGTACTACATCATTTCGTACTTCCTGCTGATCGTTTTCTTCGCGTTCTTCTATGTGGCGATCTCCTTCAACCCCGAAGAAGTCGCCGACAACATGAAGAAGTATGGTGGCTTCATCCCGGGCATCCGGGCTGGCCGACCGACCGCTGAGTACCTGAGCTACGTACTCAACCGGATCACCTGGCCGGGTTCGCTGTATCTGGGTCTGATCGCTCTCGTACCGACGATGGCGTTGGTTGGTTTCGGGGCAAACCAGAACTTCCCGTTCGGCGGGACCAGCATCCTGATCATCGTGGGTGTGGGTCTCGAGACCGTGAAGCAGATCGAAAGCCAGCTCCAGCAGCGCAATTACGAAGGGTTCCTCCGCTGATGCGTATCGTCCTCGTCGGGCCGCCGGGCGCCGGTAAGGGAACGCAGGCCGCGTTCCTGGCCAAGAACCTGTCGATCCCGCACATCTCCACGGGCGACCTGTTCCGGGCCAACATCAGCCGGCAGACGGAACTCGGCAAACTGGCGAAGTCCTACATGGACGCGGGCAACCTCGTGCCCGACGAGGTCACCATCGCGATGGCGAAGGACCGCATGGAGCAGCCGGACGCCGAGAACGGTTTCCTGCTGGACGGCTTCCCTCGCAATGTCTCGCAGGCCGAGGCGCTCGACGAGCTGCTCGAGACCGAGAGCATGCAGCTCGACGCGGTGCTGGACCTGGAGGTCCCCGAGGACGAGGTGGTCAAGCGCATCGCCGGCCGCCGCATCTGCCGCAACGACTCCTCGCACGTCTTCCACGTGACGTACAAGCAGCCGGCCAAGGAAGGCGTCTGCGACGTCTGCGGCGGCGAGCTGTACCAGCGGGACGACGACTCCGAGGAGACGGTCCGTACGCGGCTGGAGGTCTACCACACCCAGACCGAGCCGATCATCGACTACTACAAGGCCCAGGGCCTGGTGGTCACGATCTCCGCGCTCGGCAAGGTGGAGGACGTCACGACGCGCGCCATGGAGGCGCTGAAGCGTGGCGAGGACGACAAGTAGTCGTCCGTGCACAGCTACGGCCGCGGTTCCCCTCGGGGGACCGCGGCTGCTGTGTGGGCGGGGTCCGGCGCGCGGCCCCGTATCGTTGAAGGCGTTCGTCGTCCCCGAAGGTCCAGAAAGGCCGTAGCTCCCATGGTGCAGATCAAGAGCCCCGAGCAGATCGCCAAGATGCGTGAGGCGGGGCTGGTCGTCGCGGCCATCCACGCGGCGACCGGTGAGGCCGCGGTGCCCGGGGCGACGACGAGGGATCTGGACCAAGTGGCCCGCAAGGTCCTCGCCGAGCACAACGCCAAGCCGAACTTCCTCGGCTACGGCGGCTTCCCGGCGACGATCTGCACGTCCGTGAACGAGGTCGTCGTCCACGGCATCCCGTCCGACGACGTCGTCCTCAAGGACGGCGACGTCATCTCCATCGACTGCGGCGCGATCATCGACGGCTGGCATGGCGACGCGGCCTTCACGGCCTTCGTGGGCTCCGGCCACTCCCCGGAGCTGATCGAGCTCTCCCGGGTGACCGAGGAGTCGATGTGGGCCGGCATCGCCGCCATGAAGCAGGGCAACCGCCTGGTCGACGTCTCCCGGGCCATCGAGACGTACATCCGCCGCCAGCCCAAGCCCGGCGGCGGCAAGTACGGGATCATCGAGGACTACGGCGGCCACGGCATCGGCACCGAGATGCACATGGACCCGCACCTGCTGAACTACGTCGACCGGCGGCGTGGCAAGGGCCCGAAGCTGGTGCCCGGCTTCTGCCTCGCGATCGAGCCGATGGTGTCCCTGGGGACGCCGAAGACGGAGGTCCTCCAGGACGACTGGACCGTCATCACGACGGACGGTACGTGGTCATCGCACTGGGAGCACTCTGTCGCTCTGACGGAGGAGGGGCCGCTCGTGCTGACGGCTCCCGACGGGGGCAAGGCGAAGCTCGCCGAGCTGGGGATCGTTGCTGCTCCGGATCCGTTGGGCTGAGCGCCGACGCCCTCCGGGGCGCGCGGTCACGCCGGGGGGCGGCTGCGGGCGCGTTGTGGCTTGTCGCGCAGTTCCCCGCGCCCCTTGGGCGCGCGCTTAAAGCTGTTCGTGCCGGGGCAGACTCTCTCGATTCGTGTTTCCGAGGGCCCTGACGTAGACTGACTCGTCGGCTCTTGTGTACCCGCATGTCTGCATGCGGCTCGCACGGAGTCGATCAAGGTAGTCGATTCGAAGGGCGAAGCGTGGCCAAGAAGCAAGGTGCCATCGAGATCGAGGGCACTGTCGTCGAGTCTCTTCCGAACGCCATGTTCAAGGTCGAGCTCCAGAACGGCCACCAGGTCCTGGCACACATCAGCGGCAAGATGCGCATGCACTACATCCGCATCCTCCCTGACGACCGGGTCGTGGTGGAGCTGTCTCCGTACGACCTGACGCGTGGCCGGATCGTCTACCGCTACAAGTAGATCTTGCCTGCGCCCCGGCTTCCGGGGTGGTGGCACTGACCCGGAGAACCTCACCCATGAAGGTCAAGCCGAGCGTCAAGAAGATCTGCGACAAGTGCAGGGTGATCCGCCGTCACGGTCGGGTCATGGTCATCTGCGACAACCCGCGCCACAAGCAGCGCCAGGGCTGACGCACGACCGATCCCTCTGCATTCCTCGCAGGGATTCGCGCGACGCAAGCTGAATATGTTCATACGCAGGACCCAGACCTCCGGGTCTGATACCCCCGGTCGGAGGCCGGGGACCCAGTTCGTACCTGGTACGGCGACTGGGAGTCGGTTCTGTGGAAGACCTCCGTCAAGCAACTGGAGCCATTGAATGGCACGCGTTTCCGGTGTTGACATCCCGCGCGAAAAGCGCGTGGAGATCGCCCTCACCTACGTGTTCGGCATCGGCCGGACCCTCTCGCAGCAGACGCTGGCCGCCACCGGCGTCGACCCGAACACCCGCGTTCGCGACCTCTCCGAGGAGCAGCTCGTCGCGATCCGCGAGTACGTCGACAACAACATCAAGACCGAGGGTGACCTCCGTCGCGAGGTTCAGGCCGACATCCGCCGCAAGGTCGAGATCGGTACCTACCAGGGTCTGCGTCACCGTCGCGGCCTGCCCGTCCGCGGTCAGCGCACCAGCACGAACGCGCGTACCCGCAAGGGCCCGCGTCGCGCCATCGCCGGTAAGAAGAAGCCGGGCAAGAAGTAGTCCTCAGCGGACGCTTATCAGCGGTCTTCGCTGTAGGACCGACCACCTCCCGTAGGAGTTATAGATGCCCCCCAAGGGTCGTCAGGGCGCTGCCAAGAAGGTGCGCCGCAAGGAAAAGAAGAACGTCGCTCACGGCCACGCGCACATCAAGAGCACGTTCAACAACACGATCGTCTCGATCACGGACCCCTCGGGCAACGTGATCTCCTGGGCCTCCGCCGGCCACGTCGGCTTCAAGGGCTCGCGCAAGTCGACCCCCTTCGCCGCGCAGATGGCCGCCGAGTCGGCCGCCCGCCGCGCGCAGGAGCACGGCATGCGCAAGGTGGACGTGTTCGTCAAGGGTCCCGGCTCGGGCCGTGAGACCGCGATCCGCTCCCTCCAGGCCACCGGCCTCGAGGTCGGTTCGATCCAGGACGTCACGCCGACCCCGCACAACGGCTGCCGTCCGCCCAAGCGCCGTCGCGTCTGACGCACGACCGTTTGGTCTGAGGTTTCCGGGCGGTACGGCTCTCGCAAAGGGCTGTGCCGCCCGTACCCTTGCAGTACTAGTCGGGCATCAAATAGTGGGTGCCCATGACTGAAGGAATCGCAACATGCTGATCGCTCAGCGTCCCTCGTTGACCGAAGAGGTCGTCGACGAATTCCGCTCCCGGTTCGTGATCGAGCCGCTGGAGCCGGGCTTCGGTTACACCCTCGGCAACTCCCTGCGCCGGACCCTCCTCTCCTCGATCCCGGGTGCGGCGGTCACGTCCATCCGCATCGACGGCGTGCTGCACGAGTTCACCACCGTGCCGGGCGTCAAGGAGGACGTCACCGACCTGATCCTCAACATCAAGCAGCTGGTCGTCTCCTCGGAGCACGACGAGCCGGTCGTGATGTACCTGCGCAAGCAGGGCCCGGGTCTGGTCACCGCCGCCGACATCGCGCCCCCGGCCGGTGTCGAGGTGCACAACCCGGACCTGGTCCTCGCCACGCTCAACGGCAAGGGCAAGCTGGAGATGGAGCTCACGGTCGAGCGTGGCCGCGGTTACGTCTCCGCCGTGCAGAACAAGCAGGTCGGTCAGGAGATCGGGCGCATCCCGGTCGACTCGATCTACTCGCCGGTTCTCAAGGTCACCTACAAGGTCGAGGCCACGCGTGTCGAGCAGCGGACCGACTTCGACAAGCTGATCGTCGACGTCGAGACCAAGCAGGCCATGCGCCCGCGTGACGCCATGGCGTCCGCCGGCAAGACCCTGGTCGAGCTGTTCGGTCTCGCCCGCGAGCTGAACATCGACGCCGAGGGCATCGACATGGGCCCGTCCCCCACGGATGCCGCCCTGGCCGCCGATCTGGCGCTGCCGATCGAGGAGCTGGAGCTCACCGTTCGGTCGTACAACTGCCTCAAGCGCGAGGGCATCCACTCCGTGGGTGAGCTCGTCGCGCGTTCCGAGGCCGACCTGCTCGACATCCGCAACTTCGGTGCGAAGTCGATCGACGAGGTCAAGGCGAAGCTGGCGGGCATGGGCCTCGCGCTCAAGGACTCGCCTCCCGGGTTCGACCCGACCGCTGCCGCCGACGCCTTCGGTGCGGACGACGACGCGGACGCCGGGTTCGTGGAGACCGAGCAGTACTGAGAGCTCGGGCCTTCCGGTCCGTACTCGGGTGCGGATGCGCTGTGCTTGATCGCGCAGTTCCCCGCGCCCCTTCCAGGCCCCCTGCGGGGGGCCTGGATCTCCGACGGGCAAACCCGCTCGCTCGGATACTGACCCCGGTACCTGATACGGCCGGGGCAGACACCTAGGAGAAGTTCCATGCCGAAGCCCACCAAGGGTGCCCGTATGGGCGGCAGCGCCGCGCACGAGAAGCTGCTCCTCGCGAACCTCGCGAAGGCGCTCTTCGAGCACGGCCGCATCACCACCACCGAGGCGAAGGCGCGCAAGCTGCGTCCGTACGCCGAGCGTCTGGTCACCAAGGCGAAGAAGGGCGACCTTCACAACCGCCGTCAGGTGCTCCAGGTCATCACGGACAAGAGCATCGTGCACACGCTCTTCACCGAGATCGGCCCGCGCTACGAGAACCGTCCGGGTGGCTACACCCGCATCACCAAGATCGGTAACCGCCGTGGCGACAACGCGCCCATGGCTGTCATCGAGCTGGTCGAGGCGCTGACGGTGGCGCAGGAGGCGACCGGCGAGGCCGAGGCCGCGACCAAGCGCGCCGCGAAGGACAACGAGGCTGCCGAGGCTCAGGTCGACACGACCAAGGCCGAGGACGCCGAGGAGTCCAAGGACGCGTAAGCGTCTGCCGGGGGCTGTGCGTCGGCGGCTGCGGCATCGTCGTGGTTGTTCGCGCAGTTCTCCGCGCGCCTCAAGGGCGTTGTTGGCGGGTCCGTTCCCTCTTGGAGGGGGCGGGCCCGCCTTCGTGTGGGTGAGAGGATCCTGGGGTGAGTGACGAAGTGGAGACCGGGCACGTCCGGGTCCGGCTCGATCTGTCGTACGACGGGAGCGAGTTCTCCGGGTGGGCCAAGCAGGCCGGGGGACGGCGGACCGTGCAGGGGGAGATCGAGGACGCCCTGCGGACCGTGACGCGGTCGCGGGAGACGTACGAGCTGACCGTCGCGGGGCGTACCGACGCCGGTGTGCACGCGCGGGGGCAGGTCGCCCATGTCGATCTGCCGCGCGAGGTGTGGGCCGAGCACCACCAGAAGCTGCTCAAGCGGCTCGCGGGCCGGCTGCCCCGGGACGTACGCGTCTGGGCCCTCAGGGAGGCGCCCAGCGGCTTCAACGCCCGCTTCTCGGCGGTCTGGAGGCGCTACGCGTACCGGGTGACCGACAACCCCGGGGGGGTGGACCCGCTGCTGCGCAGTCATGTGCTGTGGCACGACTGGCCCCTCGACGTGGCGGCCATGAACGAGGCCGCCCGGGGGCTGCTGGGCGAACACGACTTCGCCGCCTACTGCAAGAAGCGGGAGGGGGCGACCACCATCCGCACGCTCCAGGAACTCAGCCTGGTGCGGGGTGAGGACGGGATCATCACCGCCACCGTGCGGGCCGACGCCTTCTGCCACAACATGGTGCGCTCGCTCATCGGGGCGCTGCTGTTCGTCGGGGACGGCCACCGGCCCGCCGACTGGCCGGGGAAGGTGCTGGCGGCGGGGGTGCGGGACTCGGCCGTGCACGTCGTACGGCCGCACGGGCTGACGCTGGAGGAGGTCGGCTACCCGGCCGACGAACTGCTCGCCGCGCGCAGCAAGGAGGCGCGGAACAAGCGGTCGTTGCCGTCGGCCGGCTGCTGCTGACGTCCGGTCACTCGTCGGCCGCGGCCGAGGCCTGGGCTTCGCCGCGGCGGCGGATCTGGTTGAACGTGAACTGGCCCAGGTCGTCCCCGGTCTTGTAGACCGCGGTGTCCTTGGGTGTCACGTCCTTGCCGTTGGTGAAGCCGGCGTTGGTGAAGTAGGCGTAGCGGCCGTAGGAGTTGCTCGTCGTGCGGCAGAAGCCGGACTCGCAGAAGGGCTTGACGCCACCGCCGGAGAGCGACTTGATGAAGCTCTTCTTGGTGCTCTGGCCCTTGGCCTTGGCGGCCTGGGCCTCGGTGTCGAAGACGGCCACGCCGACCGTCACCGCCATGTCGTCCTTGACGTAGGTCACGCGTATCAGGCGGGTGCAGTCGTTCCCGGTGAGGATCTTGGGGAGGGTGCCGCCGGCCGCCGAGCCGCAGCTCCTGGTGTCGGCCGTGGGGCCCTTCTTGTAGACCGTCTCGCCCATGGTGAGCTGGGTGCCCGGGAAGAGGGTGGCCGGGCTGAGCGGGGCCTTGTCCTTCTTCGCGCTGGCGATGAAGTCCTTCGGGTCCAGAGGGGGAGGGGCGCTCGTGGGGGCGAACGACGGGGCCGAGGCGGTCTGGCTCGGGATGTCGGCCGACGGCAGGGAGGTCGGGTTCCCCTTGTTGTCGCCGCCCGCCGAGACGACGGCCACGGCGACGGCGGTGCCGATCGCGACCGTGGCCAGCGCGCCACCGCCGATCAGCAGCACCCGGCGTCGCTTGTTGCGGGCCTCGGACGCTTCAGCGAGCGCCGCCCAGTCCGGCCCCTGGCCGCCCCCGCTGTTCCAGGGCTGCTGCGACTGCGGTTTCCAGGGATCCCACTGGGACTGAGGTCCCCCCTGCTGCCCATAGCTCATGGGCCGCATCTTAGACGGGACAAGGGGTGTGCTGGTCCGCCCGGATCGGCCCTCAAACCCCTAGCGTTCCTTCCATGCGCACGGGCAAAGCTGACATCTCCGGGTGGTTGGGGCGACTGCTGACGGCCGTGCTCCTGCTGGGGTGCCTGCTGTCGTGGCCGGGCCTCACGGCCGGGGTGTGGCCGTCGGTCGTGGTGGGGGTGCTGGGGGCGTCCCGTCGTCCGCGCGGTGGTGGATCCTCGGTGCGCTGGTGTGCCGCGGTCGCCGTCGACGTGGCGCTCTCGTCGGTGTTTCCGTTCGCGAGGCCGGTGCGGCGCCGGACGCTGCGCAGGGTCGTCACGCTCTGTGCCGTCCTGTACGCCTCGGTGACCGGACGGCTGCGGTGATACCGCGTTTTGACCCTTGTGGTGTACCCCGGTATTCTGCTTGTTCGTTGTGTATTGGCTTGCTCATTCTCACGGGACGGGCCCTTACACCGGTCCACCGGGCCGATGACCAGCGACCCCACGTACGCGGTATGCGTCGCCGCAGTGCGGTCCAGGCTGTCGTGATCGTTTCGGTGACCAGTTATGGACCATTCACTCGAAGCGAAGGCTACGAACCGTGCGTACGTACAGCCCCAAGCCCGGCGATGTGACGCGCCAGTGGCACGTCATCGACGCCCAGGACGTTGTCCTGGGTCGTCTCGCCACCACTGCCGCGACGCTCCTCCGGGGCAAGCACAAGCCGATCTACGCCCCCCACGTCGACGCTGGTGACTTCGTCATCATCATCAACGCGGACAAGGTGCACCTGTCCGGCAACAAGCGGACCCAGAAGATGGCGTACCGCCACTCCGGCTACCCGGGTGGTCTGCGCTCCGTCCGTTACGACGAGCTCCTCGACAAGAACCCCGAGAAGGCCATCGAGAAGGCCGTCAAGGGCATGCTCCCCAAGAACACGCTGGGCCGTCAGATGCTCTCGAAGCTGAAGGTCTACAAGGGTGACCAGCACCCGCACGGCGCGCAGCAGCCGCAGCCGTACGAGATCACCCAGGTCGCGCAGTAAGTCCGGCCGCCCCCAAGACTGAACAGAATCTGAGGAGAATCGTGGCCGAGACCACTGCCGAGCAGCCGCTCGAAGAGCTTGACATCGACAGCTACACCACCGAGTCCGAGGTCCCCGTCGAGGGTGAGTACACCTCGGAGTCCATGGCCTCCCGCTTCGGTGAGCCCCAGCCGGCCGCCGGCCTGGGCCGTCGTAAGAACGCCATCGCCCGCGTCCGGATCGTCCCGGGCACCGGCAAGTGGAAGATCAACGGTCGCACCCTCGAGGACTACTTCCCGAACAAGGTGCACCAGCAGGAAGTCAACGAGCCCTTCAAGGTGCTCGAGCTCGACGACCGTTACGACGTTGTCGCCCGCATCTCCGGTGGCGGCGTCTCCGGCCAGGCCGGTGCGCTCCGTCTCGGTGTCGCCCGTGCGCTGAACGAGGCCGACGTCGACAACAACCGCGGCCCGCTGAAGAAGGCCGGCTTCCTCAAGCGCGACGACCGTGCGGTCGAGCGCAAGAAGGCCGGTCTCAAGAAGGCCCGCAAGGCTCCGCAGTACAGCAAGCGCTAATCGCGACGCCCGGTCCTTGCGACTGGCTTCGCAACGATCGCCTCGGCGGCACGGTTGTGCTGCCGGGGCGGTTTCGTTTACACAACCCCTACAGCCCCCGGACAGTCTCAGGGGGCGTACTCGGGGATGTGAGCCGCATTCTCTTCAGCAATTCGGAGGACACCACTGTGGGACGACTCTTCGGCACGGACGGCGTGCGCGGTGTCGCCAACGCGGATCTGACGGCGGAGATGGCCCTGGGCCTCTCCGTGGCCGCGGCACACGTACTGGCCGAGGCGGGCACGTTCGAGGGACACCGGCCGAAGGCCGTGGTCGGGCGTGACCCCCGTGCGTCCGGGGAGTTCCTGGAGGCGGCCGTGGTCGCGGGCCTCGCCAGCGCCGGAGTGGACGTCCTGCGGGTCGGCGTGCTGCCGACGCCCGCCGTGGCCCACCTGACCGGGGAGCTCGGCGCCGACCTCGGTGTGATGCTCTCCGCGAGTCACAACGCCATGCCCGACAACGGCGTCAAGTTCTTCGCCCGCGGTGGGCACAAGCTCGCCGACGAGCTGGAGGACCGGATCGAGTCCGTCTACGAGGAGCACCGCACCGGCGCCCCGTGGGACCGGCCGACCGGGTCCGGGGTGGGTCGCGTCCGCGACTACGACGAGGGCTCCGACCGGTACGTCGCGCATCTGCTGAGCGTCCTGCCGAACCGGCTCGACGGGCTGAAGGTCGTCCTCGACGAGGCGCACGGCGCCGCCGCCCGGGTGTCGCCGGAGGTGTTCCAGCGGGCCGGTGCCGAGGTCGTGACGATCGGTGCCGAGCCGGACGGGCTCAACATCAACGACGGGTGCGGTTCGACGCACCTGGACAAGATCAAGGCCGCCGTCGTCGAGCACGGGGCCGATCTCGGCATCGCGCACGACGGTGACGCCGACCGGTGCCTCGCCGTCGACCACACCGGCACGGAGGTGGACGGGGACCAGATCCTCGCCGTGCTCGCGCTGGCGATGCGGGAGCGGTCCGAGCTGCGGTCCGACACGGTCGTGGCCACGGTGATGTCCAACCTCGGGTTCAAGCTCGCCATGGAGCGGGAGGGCATCCGGCTGGTGCAGACCGCCGTGGGTGACCGGTACGTGCTGGAGGAGATGAAGGAGCACGGGTTCGCCCTCGGGGGAGAGCAGTCCGGGCACGTCATCATCCTCGACCACGCGACGACCGGCGACGGGACGCTGACCGGGATGCTGCTGGCGGCGCGGGTGGCGCAGAGCGGGCGCACGCTGGCGGATCTCGCCGGTGTCATGAAGCGGCTGCCGCAGGTGCTGATCAATGTGCCGGATGTCGACAGGACGCGCGTGCGGACGTCCGCGGAGCTGTCGGCGGCGGTCTCGGACGCGGAGCGGGAACTCGGGGAGACCGGGCGGGTGCTGCTCCGTCCGTCCGGGACCGAGCCGTTGGTCCGGGTGATGGTCGAGGCGGCCGATATCGAGCAGGCTCGGTCTGTTGCGGGGCGGTTGGCCGATGCGGTGAAGTCGGCGCTCGGTTAGTGAACCGGGAAGGGCGCTGGGGGCTTCTGTCGGGGCCGGGCTGCGGGTTCGTCGTGGCTTGTCGCGCAGTTCCCCGCGCCCCTTGGGGCATTGGTCCCCAGGCCCCTTCTAGATGCGTCGGCGTTGTTTCGCCCAGAACCACTTCTGCGTCAGCAGCGTCAGCGTGCCCGCCACGATGATGCCCAGCAGGTTCAGCAGGAGTTGCTCGGTGGAGCCCCAGGTCTGCTTCGTGTCGCCGTAGCTCAGGGCCACGGCCGCGTTCGCCGCCGCCGGGATCGTGGTGACCGAGATGGCCACACCGACCAGGGCGCCCGACTTGGCCGAGGTCAGGGAGAGGGTGCCGGCGATGCCGGCCAGGACCGCCACGACGAAGGAGAACCAGTCCGGGGCGTAGATGAAGCCCGTATTGGGGCGGTCGGCCCTGAGCTGGTGCTCGCTGAACAGGTCGACGGCGTCCATGAAGAGGCTGAAGCCGACCGTCACCGCCATCGCCGCCACGAAGCCCACCAGCAGTGCGATCAGCGAGCGAAGGGCCAGGCGAGGTCGGCGCCGGACGATGGCGGTGCAGATGCCGGTGAGGGGACCGAACTCGGGGCCCACCGCCATGGCGCCCACGATCAGGATCGCGTTGTCCAGCACCACACCGCAGGCGGCGATCATCGTGGCGAGCGTGATGAAGGCGAGGTAGGTGACGGAGAGGGTCGACTCCTCGTGCGTCGCCTCGGTCAGCTGCTCCCACAGGACCGCGTCCGCGCCCTCGCCCGGTGCGTCGGCCTCCGCCTTGTCGGCCCGCTCCGACAGGGACAGGTCTATGGACTCGACGGCGATGGAGCCGGTGGTGTCGATGCCCAGGTCCCGCAGCCCGGCGAGCAGTTCGTCGCCAGCCTCCCGCGCCACGTCGCACATGACGACATCGCCCCCCGGGTCGCGGGCGACGCCCGGCAGTACGACCAGGTGGGTGGTGCCGACCGTCTTCTCGATCAGCCGGACCACCTCGTCGGTCCGGTCGGGCGGTGTGATCAGACGCAGATGGAGCATGGCGCCCATCTAACCCGCCTTTCCACCGGTGTCACAGCTTGCGCAGGCTGAGGCGCTGCACCTTGTGGTCCGGGCCCTTGCGCAGGACGAGGGTGGCGCGGCCGCGGGTCGGGGCGATGTTCTCGACCAGGTTGGGCCGGTTGATCGTGCGCCACATGGTGCGGGCGTAGTCGAGGGCCTCCTCCTCCGAGACCTGGGTGTACTTGCGGAAGTACGAGGAGGGGTTCTGGAAGGCGGTCGCGCGCAGCTTGCGGAAGCGGTTGAGGTACCAGGTCTCGACGTCCTCGACGCGGGCGTCGACGTACACGCTGAAGTCGAAGTAGTCGGCGAGACCGACCCGGGTGCGGCCGTCCTTGCCGGGCAGGGCCGGCTGCAGGACGTTCAGTCCCTCGACGATCAGGATGTCCGGACGGCGGACCGTGAGCCGCTTGTCGGGGACGATGTCGTAGATGAGGTGGGAGTAGACGGGCGCGGTGACCTCGTCCTTGCCGGCCTTGATGTCGGCGACGAAGCGGGTCAGGGCGCGGCGGTCGTAGGACTCCGGGAAGCCCTTGCGGGACATCAGGCCGCGGGCCTTGAGCTCCTGGGTGGGGAGCAGGAAGCCGTCGGTGGTGACCAGCTCGACGCGCGGGTGCTCGGGCCAGCGGGAGAGCAGGGCCTGGAGGAGGCGGGCGACCGTCGACTTCCCCACGGCGACCGAACCGGCCACCCCTATGACGAACGGGGTGCCCGACTGGGAGCCCTTCTCGCCCAGGAACGTGTTCAGCGCCCCTCTGAGGCCGTCGGTGGCACCGACGTACAGATTGAGCAGGCGGGACAGCGGGAGATAGATGTCCCGCACCTCGTCGAGGTCGATCACGTCGCCGAGACCGCGCAGCTTCTCGACCTCCTCGGCCGTGAGCGGCAGCGGCGTCTTGTCACGCAGCGCGCTCCACTCGGCTCGGGTGAGGTCGAGGTAGGGAGTCGCCTCCGGGCGGGGCCGGTGGGCGCTCCGGGGTATCGAGGAGACCGGAGAGATCACAGTCCATTGTTACGGGCGTACGAACGGATGGTGAGGTGGGATCCGTCACGCGGGTTCTTTCAGCGCGGCCGTAGGGGAAAACCGGCCAAGCACCTCGTGTGCTCCGGGGTTCGTACCCCGGCGGGAATTTCCGATTTCGGGCACGCTGCGGCCGGTTCGGCGCGGGAATCGACCCTAAGCTGCCGCCCATGTGTGGAATCGTGGGATACGTGGGGCCGCAGTCCGCGCTCGAGGTCGTGATGGCCGGGCTGAAACGGCTGGAGTACCGGGGGTACGACTCGGCGGGTGTCGCCGTCCTGGCCGACGGCGGGCTGGCGACGGCCAAGAAGGCCGGGAAGCTGCTCAACCTGGAGAAGGAGCTGGACGGCAGACCGCTGCCGGCCGGCGCGACGGGCATCGGGCACACCCGGTGGGCCACGCACGGCGGACCGACGGACACCAACGCCCACCCGCACATCGACAACGCGGGCCGGGTCGCGGTGGTGCACAACGGCATCATCGAGAACTTCGCCCTGCTGCGCGCCGAGCTCGCGGAGCGCGGCCACGACCTGGCCTCCGAGACGGACACCGAGGTCGTCGCCCATCTGCTCGCCGAGGAGTTCTCCTCCTGCGCGGATCTCGCCGAGGCGATGCGGCTGGTGTGCCGGCGGCTGGAGGGCGCGTTCACGCTGGTCGCGGTGCATGCCGACGAGCCGGACGTGGTGGTGGGCGCGCGGCGGAACTCGCCGCTGGTGGTCGGTGTCGGGGACGGCGAGGCCTTTCTCGCCTCGGACGTCGCCGCGTTCATCGCCCACACGCGCTCGGCGATCGAGCTCGGCCAGGACCAGGTGGTGGAGCTGCGCCGGGACGGCGTGACGGTGACGGGCTTCGACGGCAGCCCGGCCGACGTACGGTCCTACCACGTCGACTGGGACGCCTCGGCGGCCGAGAAGGGCGGCTACGACTACTTCATGCTCAAGGAGATCGCCGAGCAGCCCAAGGCGGTCGCCGACACGCTCCTGGGCCGGATCGACGGTTCCGGTTCGCTGACGCTCGACGAGGTGCGGATCCCCCCAGGGGTGCTGCGGGAGATCGACAAGGTCGTCATCGTCGCCTGCGGTACGGCCTTCCACGCCGGGATGATCGCCAAGTACGCGATCGAGCACTGGACGCGGCTGCCCTGCGAGGTGGAGCTGGCCAGCGAGTTCCGCTACCGGGACCCGATCCTGGACGCGCAGACGCTCGTCATCGCCATCTCCCAGTCCGGCGAGACCATGGACACGCTGATGGCGCTGCGGCACGCCCGTGAGCAGGGCTCCAAGGTGCTGGCGATCTGCAACACCAACGGATCCACGATTCCCCGCGAGTCGGACGCGGTGCTGTACACGCACGCCGGGCCGGAGGTGGCCGTCGCCTCGACCAAGGCGTTCCTGACGCAGCTCGTGGCGTGCTACCTGGTCGCCCTGTACCTGGGCCAGGTGCGCGGCACGAAGTGGGGCGACGAGATCCGGGCGGTGATCCGCGACCTGTCGTCGATCGCCGGTGCGGTGGATCAGGTGCTGGGCACGATGGAGCCGGTGCGGGAGCTGGCGCGCACGCTGGCCTCGAAGAAGACGGTGCTGTTCCTCGGCCGGCACGTGGGGTATCCGGTGGCGCTCGAAGGCGCGCTGAAGCTCAAGGAACTCGCCTACATGCACGCGGAGGGGTTCGCGGCCGGGGAGCTGAAGCACGGGCCGATCGCCCTGATCGAGGAGGACCTGCCGGTGGTCGTGGTGGTGCCGTCGCCGCGCGGGCGATCGGTGCTGCACGACAAGATCGTGTCCAACATCCAGGAGATCCGGGCCAGGGGTGCGCGGACGATCGTCATCGCCGAGGAGGGTGACGAGGCGGTCGTGCCGTACGCGGACCATCTGGTCCGGATCCCCGCCACGCCGACCCTGCTGCAGCCGCTCGTCGCGACGGTGCCGCTCCAGGTGTTCGCGTGTGAACTGGCGACGGCCCGGGGCAACGAGGTGGACCAGCCCCGGAACCTGGCCAAGTCGGTGACGGTGGAGTGAGCGGGAAGCCGGGGTGAGCGGAAGGGGCGAACGGCCGGATGGCGCCTTCGCCCCTTCCTTCAGCCGGTCAGGCCGTCAGCTGCTCAGATGGGCAGGCAGGTCGCGGGGACCCATCCCTCCACGCTGGTGCTGTTGGGGCCGCCGAAGTACCACTTGTTGCTCGTCTTGCCGCAGGCCGTGTAGCTGCCGCCGGTGACGGGCTTGCTGCCGCCGAAGCAGATGCCGCCCTTCTGGCCCTTGCCCCAGGTGCCGAGAGCGGTCGAGCTCGTCTTGGGCTGGCTGCGGAGGTTGACGGTCGCCTTCGGCTTCACGTTGGTCAGCGCGCTGCTGCAGTCGGGCTGCGTCGCCGCGGCGGCGGTGCCGGCGGTGGCGACGGTGCCGGTGAGGGCCGTGGCGAGGAGAGCTATGGCACTGGCCGCGGTCCCCAGCGACGTGAACTTCATGGACGGTGTCCTCCCGTTTGGTGCGATGCCGTTTGCACATCGCGGTCAGCGCGAACTCTATAGCGGCGAGGGAGAGTTGAGGATCATGGGGTCGACCGGCCGGTGCCCGGGAGCCGTTCGCGCCGGATCCGGCCCGCCACCGTAGGGTGCTGCCCATGAGCATCATCGGGGTCGGCATCGACGTTGCCGAGATCGAGCGGTTCGCGGCTTCACTGGAGCGCACGCCCGCGTTGGCCGCGCGGCTGTTCGTGGAGCGGGAGCTGCTGCTGCCCAGCGGGGAGCGGCGGGGCGTCGCCTCCCTCGCCGCGCGGTTCGCGGCCAAGGAGGCGCTGGCCAAGGCGCTCGGCGCTCCGCCCGGGCTGCTCTGGACCGACGCCGAGGTGTGTGTCGAGGGCAGCGGGCGGCCCTGGCTGCGGGTGAGCGGGACGGTGGCCGCCCGGGCCGCCGAACTCGGCGTGCGGTCCTGGCACGTGTCCCTGAGCCATGACGCGGGGGTGGCCTCCGCCGTGGTGATCGCGGAGGGGTGAGGCGGCGTGTGAGCAACCCGGCGGGTCAGTACATCTAGGCCAGGGACCAGATCAGCGTGATCGTGCCGATGAGGCCGATCGCGCCCAGGGTCGTGCCGGCCGCCGCCGGCCACAGCCGGCCCGTGCCCTTGCGGGCGTAGTGGAGGCCCATCGTCCCGAACGTCACCGCGAGGGCTCCGGCCAGCACCGTCCACGGGATCAGGAACGCCCAGGTGCCCGCCGCCGAGAAGGCGCCGAGGATCAGGGCCGTCGGGCCGAGGGCGGTGGCGGGGCTGTCTGTCTCGCCGGGCGCTGTCGAGCTGGTCATGTCTCGTCGATCCCCCTTTTGAACGAGTTCAAAACGTGGCTCGATCATACGCCCGGGGTGTCGTCCGCGAGCGGGGACCCCCGAAGTCCCCGCCGGACGTGGCGGCGGGGGCTTCGGAGCATGGGGGTCCCGGTCAGCAGATCGACTGGCTGCTGTTCACCCGCGTGATGTTGCGGAACGTGGTGTTCTCGCCGCACGGGCTCTCCCTGATGGCCGAGTTGGTGACCGTCAGGTTCTGGATGGTGATGTCCTTGTTGTTGGGGAACTCCGAGCGGGCCGCCAGGCGCAGTTCGCCGCCGCCCGTGATGGTGCCGCTCTGCGCCGCGAGGCTGACGTTGTAGCAGTTCTCGATCAGGACCGAGTTGTTGCCGGTGTTGGACAGCGTCACCTTGTCGATGACGGCCCCGCCGCTCTCCGAGACGCAGAACACGCCGCGTCCGCCACCGCGTGCGACGACCTCGCCGACGCGGATGTTGGTGGGGTAGCCGCTGCCGACCCGGCCGTTGCGGTTGGCCATGCGGAAGGCGGCGTAGCCGGTGCCCGTGCCGGCGTTCTCCGCGTCCACCTTGGTGACCTTGGCGTTGATGGTCTGGTTGAGCAGCAGGCCCGACTCGCCGACGTTACGGGCCGTCACCGTGCCGATGGTGATGCCGTCGACGCCGTAGGTCTCGACCGCGTGGCTGGACGCGCCGGAGACGTAGACGTTGTCGATGCGGACGTTGCGCGTCCACTGGCTGGTGTCGCCGCGGTTGTCGATGCGGACGCCCAGCCCGCGGGAGAGGCGCATGTCGATCTGGCCGAGCACCACGTTCTGGACGTTGCGCAGGAAGATGCCGTACAGCGGGGTGCCGGTGAGCTTGAGGTTCTGGATCTCGACGTCACGGGTGCCGCGCGAGTAGACCGGCGCCTGGTCGCCCGAGCCGCTGCCGGTCACGTTGATCGTGCCGCAGACGTCGAGGACGGTGTAGCTCGGCAGCGAGATGCGGGAGCCCGCCGAGACGGAACCCGAGCCGCGGACCACGACCCGTTCCTTGGCGCTGCGCCCGGAGGTGAGGCTGTTGACGGCGGCCTGGACGGCCGCGCGCATGTCGGTGCCGGTGTGGACGGTGCTGCCCCCGCGCCGGGCGGTCCAGCTGCCGCCGCTCTGCACGGCCTCGGCCTGGTAGGAGCCGTCTCCGCAGGCCAATGCGCGTGTGGGGGCGGCCGTGGCGGGGGCGGTCAGGGTGCCGGCGGCGGTGAGGAGGGCGGTGGCACCGGCGGCGGCCAGTAATGCGGCTCTGCGTCCCATGGGGGCCTCGGTTTCGTCGAACGAGGGGGAGTTGGCAAGCGCTTTCTGTGCGGCGGGAGTCTGGCAAAGGGGCGGCAAAGCGTCAATGGATGCGACAGGGTTCGCCGGTGCGGGGGATGCGTGTGAGGGGGAGTGGGGCGGCGGTCCTGCGGGAAACTCGACCGCATGCGTACTGCGTACAGCGTGGAGACGGTCCGGAACGCCGAACGGGAGCTGATGGCGCGGCTGCCGGAGGGGGCGCTGATGCAACGCGCCGCCGCCGGGCTCGCCGCGGCCTGCGCCGACCTGCTGGGGCGGGTGTACGGCAGCAGGGTCGTGCTGCTGGTCGGCAGTGGCGACAACGGGGGCGACGCCCTGTACGCCGGAGCCCGGCTGGCCCGCCGGGGAGCCGGGGTCACGGCGGTGCTGCTCGCGCCGGAGCGGGCGCACGCGGCGGGGCTCGCGGCGTTGCGGAGGGCCGGGGGACGGGTCGCGGGGGCCGCTGACGGGGAGGCGCTCGTCGAGGGCGCGGACCTCGTCGTCGACGGGATCGTCGGGATCGGGGGCAAGGGCGGGCTGCGGCCGGAGGCGGTGCCGTTGGCCGCAGCCGCCGGGCGCTCGCGCGGAGCCGTGGTCGCGGTCGATCTGCCGAGCGGTGTCGACGCCGACACCGGGGAGGTGCACGGGCATGCCGTGCGGGCCGATCTGACCGTGACGTTCGGGACGCACAAGCCGGGGCTCCTGATCGATCCCGCACGGGAGTACGCGGGGTCGGTGCGGCTGGTCGACATCGGGCTGGAGCTGCCGGCCGAGCCGGAGCTGGAGGCGTTGCAGCACGAGGACGTGGCGCGACTGCTGCCGGTGCCGGGGGCGGAGAGCGACAAGTACCGGCGGGGCGTGGTCGGGATCGCCGCTGGGTCGGCGCGGTACCCGGGGGCCGCCGTGCTCGCCGTCTCGGGCGCGCTGCGGGGCGGGGCAGGGGCCGTGCGGTACGTCGGACCGGCCGCGGACGCCGTCATCGCGCGGTTTCCCGAGACGCTCGTGTCGGATCAGGGGCCGAAGCACGCCGGGCGGGTCCAGGCGTGGGTCGTCGGGCCCGGGGCCGGGGACGACGCGGCGACGGTGGCGGAGGTGCTGGCGGCGGACGTGCCGGTGCTGATCGACGCGGACGGGCTGCGGCTGGCGGACGCGCAGGTCGTGCGGGGGCGGCGGGCGCCGACGCTGATGACGCCGCACGCGGGGGAGGCGGCGGCCCTGCTGGGGGTGGAGCGGGCGGAGGTCGAGGGCGGACGGCTGGTGGCGGTTCGGGAGCTGGCGCGGCGGTACGGGGCGACCGTGCTGCTGAAGGGGTCCACGACGCTGGTGGCCGACTCGGGGGGCGGGGCGGTGCGGGTGAATCCGACGGGGACGGGGTGGCTGGCCACGGCCGGGAGCGGGGACGTGCTGTCGGGGCTGGGCGGGTCGTTGCTGGCGGCGGGGTTGTCGGCGGTGGATGCGGCCGGTGCGGGGGCGTATCTGCACGGGCTGGCCGGGCGGCTGGCGGCGGACGGTGCGCCGGTGGGGGCGCATGACGTGGCGGATGCGGTTCCGGAGGCCTGGCGGAACGTTCTCGGCTGAGTGACGTGGGGTGTGTGCGAGTGGGTGGGGGTTGCTGTGGGGGCCGGGTCGCCCCCTCCGCCCCTTCCCTTCCCGACTCCGGGGGCTGCCGCCCCCGGGCCCCCGCTTCGGCCTGAACGGCCTCGTCCTCAAGCGCCGGACGGGCTGGAAGGCTTGGGTCTGGAAGGCGCCGGGCGGGCTGGAAGGCTTCGGTCTGGAGGGCGCCGGGCGGGCTGGCAGGCTTCGGTCTGGAGGGCGCCGGGCGGGCTGGAAGGCTTCGGTCTGGAGGGCGCCGGGCGGGCTGGCAGGCTTCGGTCTGGAAGGCGCCGGACGGGCTGGAAGGCTTCGACCTGGAAGGCACCGGGCGGTCTGCGATCGGCTCCGCACGGAGGCAGGAGCCGACGCGGCGGCGGGCCTGCCGCCGCAGAGGCGTCCGGACCCTCTGAGACACTGGGCGCGATGAGCGAGAGAACAGCCCCGACCGCGCCCCTGCGGGCCCGTGCCGAGATCGACCTGGCCGCGCTGCGGGCCAATGTGCGGGCCCTGCGTGCCCATGCGCCGGGGGCGGCCGTGATGGCCGTGGTGAAGTCCGAGGCGTACGGGCACGGGGCCGTGCCGTGCGCCCGGGCGGCCGTCGCCGCCGGGGCGAGCTGGCTGGGTACGGCCACGCCCGAGGAGGCCCTCGCCCTGCGGGCCGCCGGGCTGCCGGGCCGCATCATGTGCTGGCTGTGGACGCCCGGCGGACCGTGGCGCGAGGCGATCGAGGCCGAGCTGGACGTGTCCGTCAGCGGGATGTGGGCCCTGGAGGAGGTCGTCGAGGCGGCCAGGGGTGCCGACCGGCCCGCCCGCGTGCAGCTCAAGGCGGACACGGGACTGGGGCGCAACGGGTGCCAGCCCGGGGACGACTGGGCCGCGCTCGTCGGCGCGGCGCTGCGGGCCGAGGCCGAGGGGCTGCTGCGGGTCACGGGGCTGTGGTCGCACTTCGCCTGCGCCGACGAGCCCGGGCATCCCTCCATCGCCGCCCAGCTGGGCGTGTTCCGCGAGATGGTCGCGTACGCCGAGAGACAGGGCGTACGGCCCGAGGTCCGGCACATCGCCAACTCGCCGGCCACGCTCACGCTCCCCGGGAGCCACTTCGACCTGGTCCGCACCGGCATCGCCACCTACGGCATCTCGCCCAGCCCCGAGCTGGGCACCCCGGCCGACTTCGGGCTGCGCCCCGTGATGACG
Source organism: Streptomyces luteogriseus (assembly GCF_014205055.1). Taxonomy (NCBI): domain Bacteria; kingdom Bacillati; phylum Actinomycetota; class Actinomycetes; order Kitasatosporales; family Streptomycetaceae; genus Streptomyces; species Streptomyces luteogriseus. Next base: position 3,535,630 of record NZ_JACHMS010000001.1, on the reverse strand, counting down.
CTGTCCGCCTCGCTGGCCCTGGTCAAGCACGTACCGGGCGGGCACGGCGTCAGCTACGGCCATCGCTATGTGACACCCGGCGCGACCACCCTCGGCCTGGTGCCGCTGGGCTACGCGGACGGCATCCCGCGGCACGCCTCCTCGGCCGGGCCGGTCCTGGTCGAGGGCAAATGGCGCACGATCGCCGGGCGGGTCGCCATGGACCAGTTCGTGGTGGACCTGGGGGGCGACGAGCCCGCGGCGGGGGCCGAGGCGGTCCTCTTCGGGCCCGGCGACCGGGGCGAGCCCACCGCGGAGGACTGGGCCCAGGCGGCCGGAACCATCGCCTACGAGATCGTGACCCGGATCGGAACGCGTGTTCCTCGCGTCTATGTGAATGAGGAACAGGACGGGTAACTCGGACGGGGAACCCCTCACACGAGGAACACCAGGCGCCCTGACAACATCAGCACCATCTGCCTCACCGGGCCCACCGGTTCACCGGGCCCGGTGAGGCACCCGACAGCACCCCGGCGAAGAGGAGCGGTACGTGAGCGAGAGCAGTGCGGAGGTCGTCGCGGACGTCGCCTCCGCGGCCGTCGCGGCCTCCGCCGCGGGGGCCGCGGGAGGCTGGCGCCGGGCGACCGGCATCGCCGGCGTGGCGATAGGCGTGGTGGCCGCGGGCGCGGCCGCCGGCGTCGCCCTGGAGCGGATGACCGTCGGCCGCGGCATGCGCCAGAAGGCCCGGCTCGCCCTGGACTCGGCCGGGCCGTACGGCTCGCTGCGCGGCATGCCCGGCAAGGCGTTCGCCGACGACGGCACCGAGCTGTACTACGAGGTCGACGACCTCGACCCGGAGGCCGCCCCCGCCGCCATCGGCCCGCGCCGCCGACGGCTCTTCGGCCGCAAGTCGCCCGCCCCCGTCACCGTCGTCTTCAGCCACGGCTACTGCCTCAGCCAGGACTCCTGGCACTTCCAGCGGGCGGCCCTGCGAGGCGTCGTGCGGACCGTGCACTGGGACCAGCGCAGCCATGGCCGGTCCGGGCGGGGCCTGGCCCAGACGCGGGACGACGAGCCGATCACCATCGAGCAGCTCGGCCGCGACCTCAAGGCCGTCATCGACGCGGCGGCCCCCGAGGGCCCGCTCGTGCTCGTCGGGCACTCCATGGGCGGCATGACGGTCATGGCACTGGCCGACCAGTACCCCGAGCTGATCCGCGAGCGGGTCGTCGGGGTCGCCTTCGTGGGGACGTCCTCGGGGCGGCTCGGCGAGGTCAACTACGGCCTGCCGGTCGCCGGGGTCAACGCGGTGCGGCGGGTGCTGCCCGGGGTGCTGAAGGCGCTGGGGCAGCGGGCCGAGCTGGTGGAGAAGGGACGCCGGGCGACCGCGGACCTGTTCGCCGGGATCATCAAGCGGTACTCGTTCGCGTCCCGGGACGTCGACCCGGCCGTCGCCCGGTTCGCCGAGCGGATGATCGAGAGCACGCCGATCGACGTGGTCGCCGAGTATTACCCGGCGTTCAACGACCACGACAAGACCGAGGCGCTCGCCCACTTCGCGGACCTGCCCGTGCTCGTCCTGGCCGGGGTGCAGGACCTGGTCACGCCGAGTGAGCACAGCGAGGCCATCGCCGATCTGCTGCCGGACGCCGAGCTGGTGCTGGTGCCGGACGCCGGACACCTGGTGATGCTGGAACACCCGGAAGTGGTCACCGACCGCCTCGCCGACCTGCTCACCCGCACGGGTGCCGTGCCCGCAGGGGCTACCGTGAAGGGCTATGGAAGCACCAGCACCGCACAGCCCGGCTGAGTCCGGATCCGTCCAGATCGTCGTCACGTCCCCCGAGCAGATGCGGGAGCTGGGCCGCCGGCTCGCGAAACTGCTGCGCGCCGGTGACCTGGTGATGCTCAGCGGGGAGCTCGGCGCGGGCAAGACGACGCTGACCCGTGGCCTGGGCGAGGGACTGGGCGTGCGCGGGGCCGTCACCTCGCCGACGTTCGTGATCGCCCGGGTGCACCCCTCGCTGGGCGAGGGGCCGCCGCTGGTCCATGTCGACGCCTACCGGCTCTCCGGCGGTCTCGACGAGATGGAGGACCTCGACCTCGACGTCTCGCTGCCCGACTCCGTGGTGGTCGTGGAGTGGGGTGAGGGCAAGGTCGAGGAGCTGACCGAGGACCGGCTCCAGGTCGTGATCCACCGGGCGGTGGGCGACACGACCGACGAGGTCCGGCAGATGACGGTCACCGGTCTGGGGGAACGCTGGGCGGAGGCGGACCTGAGCGTGCTCGCCGCCTGAGTTCCCGCCGTCCCGGGTCCCGGTGTGCGGTCTTTTGATGAACGTTCCGACAAGACGTCGGCAAGATGTTGCGTTCGGCGTCTTGTGCGTGGTCACATGGTATCCAGTTCGTAGTTAGGTGTACCTAACTTCGTTTGTCCCGGCCTTTCGGGAGGCGTCCATGTCGGCTACAGAGAGCAAGGGGCAGCCGCAGCGGTTCGCGGTCACCGGGGTGTCCATGCGCGACCTGCTGGCGGCCGGCGAGGCGGCGGCGCTGATCTCCACGCCCCCGCGCGCTCCCCAGCCGGAGTTCTCCGAGCGGGTCCCCGAGCACCGCGAGGCGGCCTAGGTCCGGCCCGGCCCGGACGGCCGGTCCTAGTGCACGACCACGACCGTGCGGCCGATCGTCGCGAACGTCCACATCGCGTCGCCGTCCGCGCGGGACTCGCGGATGCCGCCCGTGCGGACCTTCGGGTCGGGGGCGGGCGCGGTCGAGCCCTCCACGGCCGCGCTGAAGCCGATGACCACGCCGTCCACGGTCGCGAAGCGCACCACGTGCTCGACCGGGACGCCGTCGGACCCGGTGACCGAGTTCGAGCGGGACGTCACCGAGTAGCTGCCCGGCGCCGGGTCCACCGCGCTCGGGTCGACCCGGAACGTACGGCTGACCGCCTCGTCCCCGGCGACCAGCCACACCCGGTCCCCGCGCAGCGAGTACACGACCCTGGCGCCCTTGCCCGAGTCGCCGGGCAGTGCGGTGGGGTTCTTCTTCACCGGGGGCGCCTTCGATGTGCCGGCCGCCGGTGCGGCGCCCGCGTGCGCCGCTCTGCCCAGGCCGGCGGGGAGGGACTCGGCCGCCTGGTGGGCGAGGTAGCCGACCGTCGCGAGGGCCGCGGCGGTGAGCCCGGCCACGATTCCCGAGCTGCTGGCTGACACCGGAGTCCACCTCACGTCGTATCGCTGTCGTGACGGTAGGTGACGGTAGCAGCACGTGACGACCCGACAGGTGCGGCCGTGCCGGGCCCCGGAGAGCCGTAGGCTGTTTGCGTGCTCTTGCTCGCTCTGGATACCGCCACGCCCGCCGTCACCGTCGCGCTGCACGACGGACGCGATGTCATCGCCTCCTCGAGTCAGGTGGACGCGCGGCGGCACGGGGAACTGCTGCTGCCGGCGATCGACCGGATCCTCGCCGAGGCCGGTCTGCGGCTCGACGCCGTCACGGGGGTCGTCGCCGGGATCGGTCCGGGACCGTACACCGGGCTGCGCGTCGGCCTGATGACCGCGGACACCTTCGGGCTCGCGCTCGGCGTCCCCGTGCACGGCGTGTGCACACTGGACGGCCTCGCCTACGCCGCCGACCTGGAGGGCCCGTTCGTCGTCGCGACCGACGCCCGCCGCAAGGAGGTGTACTGGGCCCGCTACAGCGACTCCCGGACCCGGGTCACCGACCCGGCGGTGGACCGGCCCGCCGACATCGCCGAGCAGGTCGAGGGGCTGCCCGCGGTCGGCGCGGGCGCCCTGCTGTACCCGGACACCTTCCCCAAGGCGCACGAGCCGCAGCACGTGTCCGCCGCCGCCCTCGCCCGGCTGGCCGCCGAGAAGCTGGCGGCAGGCGAGGAACTCCCCGCACCCCGGCCGCTGTACCTGCGCCGCCCCGACGCCCAGGTCCCCAAGAACTACAAGGTGGTCACCCCCAAGTGACCGGACCCGTGACGTGTGAGCTGCGCGAGATGCGCTGGTGGGACATCGACTCCGTGCTGGAACTGGAGCGGGCCCTGTTCCCCGAGGACGCCTGGTCCCGGGGCATGTTCTGGTCCGAACTGGCCCATGCGCGGGGGCCCGGGGCCAACCGGCGCTACGTGGTCGCCGAGGACGCCTCCCGGATCGTCGGCTACGCCGGTCTGGTCGCCACCGGTGAGCAGGCCGACGTCCAGACCATCGCCGTGGCCCGCGAGCTGTGGGGCACCGGCCTCGGCGGACGGTTGCTGGCCGAACTGCTGCGGGCGGCCGGCGCCTTCGAGTGCGCCGAGGTGATGCTGGAGTGCCGGGTCGACAACGTCCGCGCACAGAAGCTGTACGAGCGCTTCGGCTTCGAGCCCATCGGCTTCCGGCGCGGCTACTACCAGCCCGGGAACGTGGACGCCCTGGTGATGCGCCTGACCGCCCCCGAGAACTCCGTACAAGGAACCGAGATCAATGGCTGACGAACCCCTCGTACTGGGAATCGAGACCTCCTGCGACGAGACCGGCGTCGGCATCGTCCGGGGCACCACCCTGCTGGCCGACGCCGTCGCCTCCAGCGTCGACGAGCACGCCCGCTTCGGCGGCGTCGTCCCGGAGGTCGCGAGCCGCGCCCACCTGGAGGCGATGGTCCCCACCATCGACCGCGCGCTGAAGGAGGCGGGCGTCACCGCCCGCGACCTCGACGGCATCGCCGTCACCGCCGGTCCCGGCCTCGCCGGTGCCCTGCTGGTCGGCGTCTCCGCGGCGAAGGCCTACGCCTACGCCCTCGGCAAGCCGCTCTACGGCGTCAACCACCTCGCCTCGCACATCTGCGTGGACCAGCTGGAGCACGGCGCACTGCCCGAGCCGACCATGGCCCTGCTGGTCTCCGGCGGCCACTCCTCGCTGCTGCTGTCCTCGGACATCACCTCCGACGTCCGCCCGATGGGCGCCACCATCGACGACGCGGCCGGCGAGGCCTTCGACAAGATCGCCCGCGTGCTGAACCTCGGCTTCCCCGGCGGCCCGGTCATCGACCGGTACGCCAAGGAGGGCGACCCGAACGCGATCACCTTCCCCCGGGGCCTGACCGGCCCTCGCGACCCGGCCTACGACTTCTCCTTCTCGGGGCTGAAGACCGCCGTGGCCCGCTGGATCGAGGCCAGGCGGGCGGCGGGGGAGGAGGTGCCGGTGCGGGACGTGGCGGCGTCCTTCCAGGAGGCGGTCGTCGACGTGCTGACCCGCAAGGCCGTCCGGGCCTGCAAGGACGAGGGCGTCGACCACCTGATGATCGGCGGCGGCGTGGCGGCCAACTCCCGGCTGCGCGTCCTCGCCCAGGAGCGCTGCGAGGCCGCCGGCATCCGGCTGCGCGTGCCGCGGCCCAAGCTGTGCACGGACAACGGCGCGATGGTCGCCGCCCTGGGCGCCGAGATGGTCGCCCGGAACCGGGCTGCGTCGGCCTGGGACCTGTCGGCGGACTCGTCCCTGCCGGTGACCGAGCCGCACGTGCCCGGGCACGACCACGACCATGTGCACGAGGTCAGCAAGGAGAACCTCTACTCGTGACGGTCGCGTTGATGTGGGAGGCCCGGGCGTCCGAGGGGCGGGGCGCCGACCTGCTCGCCTGGGCGCGGGCGCAGGAACTCGCGCGGGAGCCCCTGCGCCGGGAGATCTTCCGGGCGCCGCAGGACCGGGTCCTCGTCATCACCTGGTGGGACGCGCCCTACGACGCCGAGCTGCCCGAACTGCCGGAGCCGGACCGGGAACTGGTCACGCGGGCGGTGCACCGGTGGCGGTTCGAGTCGGTCACCGACGACTGACCGGGGCCGGCCCGGGTCCTACGACACCTCGGTCTCGCAGCGCAGCCGGCGGTCGGTGCCGAGCATCCGGACCGGACCCGTCAGGGTGAGGTGCGCGGTGTGCCGTACGTCGGAGCTCGACGCCGCCAGCCGCAGTTCCAGAGCACCCGGCTCGACCACCCGGCGGCCCGAGCGGTCGGTGAAGGACGACAGGTCCGCGTGGAAGCGGAAGGTGACCCGGGCCGCGTCGCCCGGGGCCGCCGTCACACGCTGGTAGCCGATCAGCCGCATGTCGGGGCGGGTCACGGACGCCACGGGGTCGTGCAGATACAGCTGCACCACCTCCGCGCCCTCGCGGTCGCCCGTGTTGCGGACGGTCACCGACACCTCGTACGAGCCGTCCGTGCCGATCTCGACCGGCCCGGTGGCGGCGGGCGCCTCCCAGGCGAACGCCGAGTAGGAGCGGCCGTGGCCGAAGGCGTACAGCGGGGTCGGGTCGAGGTTGCTGACCTCGCCCGCGAGGCCCAGGGGCGGCTGGAGGTAGGTCCAGGGCTGCCCGCCGGGAAGCCGCGGAACGCTGACGGGGAGGCGGCCGGAGGGGTTGACCCGGCCCGACAGGACGCCGGCGACCGCCGGGCCGCCCTCCTCGCCCGGGAAGAACGCCTGGACGACCGCGCCCAGCCGGCCGTGCCAGCGCCCCAGCGCGTAGGGCCGGCCGGTCAGCAGCACCAGCACCACAGGGACGCCGGTGGCGACCAGCGCGTCCAGCAGCTCGCCCTGGGCGCCCGGCAGGCCCAGGTCCGTCGCGTCGCAGCCCTCGCCGGAGGTACCGCGGCCGAACAGGCCCGCCCGGTCGCCGAGGACCGCCACGCACACGTCCGCCTCGGCGGTGCGGGCGATGGCCTCCTCGAAGCCCCCGGTGTCCGGGTCCGTCACGTCGCAGCCCTGCGCGAACGTCACCTTGGCGTCGGGGAGTTCGGAGCGCAGGGCGTCCAGCACGGTCGGGATCTCGATGCCGTGCGGCACGTCGGGGTGGTGGGTCAGGACGTGGGACGGGAAGGAGTAGCAGCCCAGCATGGCCAGGGCGTCGGCCGCCCGGGGACCGACCACGGCGATGCGGGTGTCGGGGGCCAGCGGGAGCAGGCCGTCGGGGTTGTCGAGCAGGACCACCGACTCCTCGGCCAGGCGGCGGGCCAGGATCCGGTTGCCCGTCGAGTCGAGGGCGATCGCCGTGGCCGGCTCGGGCGTCCAGTCCTCGTCCAGCAGGCCCAGTTCGCACTTCTGGAGCAGCACGCGGCGAGCCGCGCGGTCCACGAGCTCCTCGGGGACCTCGCCCGACCGGACCGCCTCCAGCAGCGGCCGGCCGTAGCACTTGACGGTGGGCAGTTCGACGTCGATGCCGGCGGTGAGGGCCGCGTGGGCCGCCGCGGCGGGTGTTCCGGCGACCCGGTGGAGGGTCTGGAGGAAGCCGATGCCGAAATAGTCGGCGACGACCGTGCCGGTGAAACCCCACTCCTCGCGCAGAAGGCGAGTCAGCAGCCCGGGGTCCGCGGAGGCCGGGACACCGTCCGTCTCGGTGTAGGCGGCCATCACCGAGCGGGCCCCGCCCTCGCGCAGGGCCATCTCGAAAGGCGGCAGCGTGACATCGGCGAACTCGCGGACCCCGGCCCGCACCGGGGCGAGATTGCGGGCACCGGCCGAGGAGGCGTACCCGGCGAAGTGCTTGAGCGTGGCGACGACCCCGGCCGACTCCAGGCCCCGCACATAGGCCGTGCCGACCGTGCCGACCAGGTACGGGTCCTCGCCGATCGTCTCCTCCACGCGGCCCCAGCGCGGATCGCGTACGACGTCCAGCACGGGCGCGAGGCCCTGGTGGACGCCGGCCGAGCGCAGGTCGTCGCCGATGCGGCGGGCCATCTCCTCGACCAGCGGCGGATCCCAGGTCGCACCCCAGGCCAGTGGGACCGGATAGGCCGTGGCCTGCCAGGCGGTGAAGCCGGCCAGGCACTCCTCGTGCGCGATCGCGGGGATGCCGAAGCGGCCGGCCGCGGCGATGCGGCGCTGGGCGCGCGCCAGGGCCTGCGCGCCGAGCGCCGGCTCCACGGGGGCGGTGCCGAAGGAGCGCGTCAGCTGGCCGAGGCCGTGGGTGATCAGCTCGGCCCAGTCGTACTCGACGCTCATGTCGTGCTGGTGCGGAGCGACTCCGTCGCCGTCCGTCGCGGCGCCCACCCACACGCCGTACAGCTGGGCGGTCTTCTCCTCCAGGGTCATCCGGGAGAGCAGGTCGTCGACGCGGGCGGCGGCGGGCAGCGCGGGGTCACGCCAGGGCGCGGTGGTCATGAAGCTCCTGTCGGGTGGACGGACGGCCCTCTCACGAACGTATCCACGAATGTTTCGTTATGAACTTCGAATGTTCCGGGAACCTATGGCGGTGCGAGGACTTCGTCAAGGGGGTCCGCAGGGTTACGATCGCCGCCATGACATCCCCGGAGCCCGTTGAAAGCCGGACGCAGACCCGGACGCAGGGGCGCACCGCGCAGACCGCGACGCTCGCCGAGATCGCCCGTGAGGCGGGCGTCTCGGCGCCGACTGTTTCGAAGGTCCTCAACGGCCGGGCCGACGTCGCCCCGGCCACCCGGTCCCGCGTCGAGGACCTGCTGCGCGCCCACGGCTACCGGCGCCGCCGTGCCGAGGCGACCCGCTCACCCCTGATCGACCTGGTCTTCCACGAGCTGGAGAGCGCCTGGGCGATGGAGGTCATCCGGGGCGTGGAGAACGTGGCCCGGGACGCCGGGCTCAGTGTCGTGCTGTCCGAGAGCGCGGGGCGGCTCACGCCGGGGCGGACCTGGGCCGACCAGGTCGCCGCGCGCCGGCCGCACGGCGTGATCCTGGTCCTGTCCGGGCTCGACGAGTCCCAGCGGGCGCTGCTGACCAGCCGCTCCATCCCGTTCGTGGTGATGGACCCGGCGGGCGACCCCGGCGCCGACGTGCCGTCCATCGGCGCGACCAACTGGCAGGGCGGTCTCGCCGCCACCCGGCATCTGGTCGAGCTGGGGCACCGCAGGATCGGCGCGATCAGCGGGCCCTCGCAGATGATGTGCAGCCGGGCCCGGGTCGACGGCTACCGGGCCGCGCTGGAGACGGCCGGGCTGCCGGTGGATCCCGCCCTGATCGCGACCGGCGACTTCCACCACGAGGCCGGCTACCGGCGGGGCCTGGAACTGCTGCGCCGCCCGGACCGGCCGACCGCCGTCTTCGCCGGGAACGACCTCCAGGCGCTGGGGCTGTACGAGGCCGCGCGCGAGCTGGGGCTGCGCATCCCGGAGGACCTGAGCGTGGTCGGCTTCGACGATCTGCCGGTGGCGCCCTGGGTCGGCCCGCCGCTGACGACCGTACGGCAGCCGCTGACGGAGATGGCCGAGGCGGCGGCCAAGCTGGTCCTCGACCTCGGGCGGGACGAGGGGACTCCGGCGGCGACGAGAGTGGAGCTGGCGACGAGTCTGGTGGTGCGCAGCAGCACGGCGGGGCCCGCGGAACAGCCGGTGCCATAGGGGCGGGTGTTCCGGACGCCTCCACACCGCACCGACGCCAATCGGTTACACCATCGAAACTTTCGGATGCGCCTGCAACAGCTCTGTGCCGGACGGCGGTTCGGTGACGTTCGGGTGCAACGGCTCGGGGAGCGGCAGCAATCCGGGGCCGGTGGTGTCACCGGGGGTGAGTCCGGGTCCTGAAGTCTGAGAATTTCCGAAGAAAGGGCTCCCTGGGCTCCCTGCCCGTAATAATTCGGACTTACGTTCCTGCCCGTGACGGGACTCAACGGGGACGAGGGCACAGACGTGGGCCGGCGGTCCAGAGCGCTGAAGATCGCCGGCCTGACTCTGGCGGGGACGCTGGTGCTGGGCGCCGGAGCGGCGGGCTGGGCCTACTGGCATCTCAGCGACAACATCACCGGCGTCGACATCGACAACGCCCTGGGCGACAACCGGCCGCCGAAGCCGGTGACCACACCGTCGCCCTCGGGCCCGGCCCTGCCGGGCGAGGCCCTCAACATCCTGGTCCTGGGCTCGGACTCGCGCAGCGGCGAGGAGAACCGCCGGCTCGGCGGCGGCGACAGCTCCGGCGCCCGCTCCGACACGGCGATGGTCGTCCACCTCGACGCCGGGCGGACCAGCGCGACGGTGGTGAGCATCCCGCGCGACACCCTGGTCACCCGGCCGCCCTGCCCGCGCCCGTCCGGCGGGTCGACGGCGGTCGCCCACCACTCCATGTTCAACAGCGCCTACGAGGTCGGCGGACCGGTCTGCGCGGTGAAGACGGTCGAGGAGATGACGAACGTCCGCATGGACCACTACCTCGAGATCGACTTCTCGGGGTTCGCCCGGCTGGTCGACGCGCTCGGCGGCGTCACCGTCACCACGGACGAGGACATCTCCGACGAGGACAGCCATCTGCGGCTCGAGGCGGGCACCCACCACCTCGACGGCACCCGGGCCCTCGCGCTGGCCCGCACCCGGCACGGCATCGGCGACGGCAGCGACCTGGGCCGCATAGGCCTCCAGCAGAAGCTGGTGAAGGCCCTGCTGGAGCAGATCGCCTCCCAGGACCTGCTCACCGACCCGGCCCATCTGTACCGCGTCGCGGACACGGTCACCGCCGGCCTCACCACCGACACCGGCCTGGACTCCCTGGCCGAACTGACCCGGCTCGCCCAGAGCCTGAAGGGCCTCCCGGCGAGCAGGGTACGGACGGTGACGATGCCCGTGGTGCAGGCCCCGTCGGATCCCAACCGGGTGATGGCGGAGGAGCCGGAGGCGGGGAAGCTGTGGGAGTCGCTGCGCTGACCTGCGGGGCTGCGCTGACCCGCACGGGCATGCGCTGACCTGCGCGAACGTGTCCCGGAAAAAATCTTCGAGAAATTCCGGCGGGCATGTCGATCCGGCGGTCTCCCGATCGACGCAGGGGTGAGAGCGGGGAGGAGCCCCGCTCCCGAAGCCCCCTGGGAGTCACCATGCCGCGCTTTCTCACCCTGATCCGCATCGACGAGAAGAACGTACCCGCCGAGGGCCCCAGCCCCGAGCTCATGGAGCGGATGGGCAAGCTGCTGGAGGAGATCACCAAGGCGGGGGTCATGCTCGACACGGCCGGGCTCACGCCGACCTCGGACGGCAGCCGGGTGACCTGGGAGGGCGGGCAGCTCTCCGTCACCGACGGGCCGTTCACCGAGTCCAAGGAGGTCATCGGCGGTTACTCGATCAGTCAGTGCAAGGACAAGGCCGAGGCGATCGAGTGGACCAAGCGGTTCCTGTCCCTGCACGAGGACTACTGGACGATCACCGCGGAGGTCCGGCAGATCGCCGAGGACTGACCGGCCCGCGCGCCGGTTCCGCTCCGCTTGGCCGACCGGCACCACGGGTGTCTGATGGTGGGCTGTGACCCCGCAGCCCACCCCGGCCTCCCAACCCCCACCGGACCCGCAGCAGGTCCCGGCCTCGCAGCCGGCGTCGGACCCGCAGCCCCATCCGGTCTGCCGGCCCCCGTCGGTCTCGCAACCGGTCCCGGCCCCGCAGCCGCCGTCGGACCCGCAACCGGCCCCGCCCCCGCGGCCCGCCCCACCCCGGCCCGACCGGATCGCCGAGGTCATCGAGACCGTCTTCCGTATGGAGTCGCCCCGGATCATCGCCGGTGTCACCCGGGTCGTCCGGGACGTCGGGATCGCCGAGGAACTCGCGCAGGACGCGCTGGTCGCGGCGCTGGAGCGGTGGCCGAGGGACGGGGTGCCCGACAACCCGGGCGCCTGGCTCATGACCACCGCCCGCCACCGTGCCGTCGACCTGGTCCGGCGCCGGGAGAACTACGCCCGCAAACTCGCGGACATCGGCCGCGACCTGTCGGCCACGACTCCCCCGGAGGAGCCCGCCGACCCCGACGACATCGACGACGACCTGCTCCGCCTGGTCTTCACCGCCTGCCACCCGGTGCTGTCCACCGAGGCCCGTACCGCCCTCACCCTGCGTCTGCTCGGCGGCCTGACCACGGCCGAGATCGCCCGTGCCTTCCTCGTCCCGGAGCCGACGATCGCGCAGCGCATCGTCCGCGCCAAGCGCACCCTCGCGACGAAGAACGTCGCCTTCGAGGTGCCGCACGGCCCCGACCGCGAGGCCCGTCTCGGTTCGGTCCTCGACGTCATCTACCTGATCTTCAACGAGGGGTACGCCGCCACGGCCGGGGACGACTGGCTGCGGCCGTCCCTGTGTGAGGACGCCCTGCGCCTGGCCCGGGTGCTCTCGGGCCTCATGCCGAAGGAACCCGAAGTGCACGGCCTCACCGCGCTCCTGGAGCTCCAGGCCTCCCGCACGGCCGCCCGCACCGGCCCCTCCGGCGAGCCGGTCCTCCTGAAGGACCAGAACCGCTCCCGCTGGAACCGCATGCTCATCGCCCGCGGCATCACCGCACTGGGCCAGGCCGAGGCCACCTCCTCCGGCGCCCCGGGCCCCTACCTCCTCCAGGCGGCCATCGCCGCCTGCCACGCGCACGCGTACACCTACGAGGAGACCGACTGGTCCCGCATCGCCACCCTCTACAGCCTCCTGGCCGCCCGCTCCCCGTCCCCCGTCGTGGAGCTGAACCGCGCGGTGGCCGTCTCGATGTCCGAGGGCCCGGCCGCGGCCCTCGCCCTCGTCGACGCCCTGACCGGCGCCCCCGCCCTGCGCGACTACCATCTGCTGCCCAGCGTCCGCGGTGACCTCCTGGCCCGCCTCGGCCGTACGGCCGAGGCCCGGGCGGAGTTCGAACGGGCGGCGGCCCTGACCCGGAACGAGCGGGAGCGGGAGCTGTTGCTGCGCCGAGCGGCGGAACAGTCCTGACGGCTACGCCCGGACGGGGTGCCCGATGAGCATCGCCGGTGCCCCCGCGACCCGGGTCAGGAACACCGTGGCCGCGTTCGGGCCCTGCGGCTTGACCTTCCTGCGGAGCTCCTCCGGTTCGACCGCCGAGCCCCGCTTCTTCACGGTCAGCGTGCCGACCCGCCGCTCCCGCAGCAGCGCCTTCAGCTTCTTGACGTTGAAGGGCAGATGGTCGGTGATCTCGTAGGCGGTGGCGTACGGCGTCGGGTGCAGGGCGTCGGCCGTGACGTACGCGATGGTCGCGTCGAGCAGCCCGCCGCCCACCCGGTCGGCCACCTCGGCGACCAGGTGGGCGCGGATGACGGCGCCGTCGGGCTCGTAGAGGTAGCGGCCGGGCGGGCGGACCTCCGGGTCGGGCAGGCCGCGGGAGAGCAGGGTGCGGGGGCCCGGCAGGAGGGTCGCGCGCACCGCCCCGGGCTCGGTGCCGAACCACAGCACGGCCTCCTTGACGTCCCCGCCGTCGGAGATCCACTCGGCCTCGGCGTCCTCGGGGACCGCCTCGTGCGGGATGCCGGGGGCGACCTTCAGCGCGGCGCCGCGAGGGGCCCGGCGGGCCGCGGAGACCGCCCAGGACAGGGGCGGTGAATAGGCCTCGGGGTCGAAGATCCGGCCGCGGCCGCCGCGTCGGGCGGGGTCGACGAACACGGCGTCGAAACCGGCCGTGTCCACGTCCGTGACATCCGCCTCGCGCACCTCGACGAGGCCCGAAAGGCCCAGCGCGTCGGCGTTCGCCCGGGCCGCCGCGGCCGTCTGCGGGTCCCGGTCCACGGCCAGCACCCGGATCCCGGCGCGGGCCAGCGCGATCGCGTCCCCGCCGATGCCGCAGCACAGGTCGGCGACCGAGGTGATGCCCGCCTCGGCCATGCGCCGGGCCCGGTAGGCCGCCACGCTCGCCCGGGTCGACTGCTCGACGCCGTTCGGCGTGAAGAACATCCGGCCCGCGTCCTCGGCCCCGAACTTCACCACCGCCCGCTGCCGCAGCCGCGCCTGCCCGAGCGCCGCCGACACCAGCTCGGCGGGGTGCTCGCGGCGCAGCCGGGTCGCGACGGCCAACTCCTGCGCCGGGTCGGTGTCCCGCACCTCGTCGAGGAGGGCGCGGCCTTCGGGGGTGAGGAGGGGAGCGAGGTCGTTCACCGGTTCATTGTCGGCCACGGCGGCGGGCGGGTGGCTTGTGGGCCAGTCGGTGGAAGGCGGGGCGCCGGTCGCGGTGTCGGGCCGGGACCGACGGGGGGCGGCTGCGAGGATCCGGCACCATGCGAGCAGTCGTACAAAATGACAAAAGCCGGGCATTGGGGCAGAGGTCCGCGGGTGTGCGGATCGGCCTCGCCGTGCTCGTCCTCGCCGCCATCGCCTCCGGCTGCGCGCAGGACGGCGGCACCGACCAGGTCACCCCGGCGGGTGGCCAGCAGCCCCTCGACGCGCCCCCGGCCCGCGCGCTCGACTCCTACGCCACCAAGCTGCGCGCCGCGCACGCCGCCCGGGTCGCCGCCGCGCACCGCTGGGGCCTGCGCAAGGTCCCCCGGGCCGCCCCGCCGGCCCCCGCGCACAAGCCCAGGATCAGGACCCGCGAGGGCTTCGAGGTGAAGGGCCACCGGGAGCTGGACCTGCCGCCCGTCTTCACCCGGGTCCCCACCCGGGACAAGGTCGTCTTCCTCACCATCGACGACGGCGCCGAGAAGGACCCCGCGTTCCTGCGGATGATGGGCGACCTGGACGTCCCGTACACCGCCTTCCTCAGCGGCTACCTGATCAAGGACGACACCCGCTACTTCCGGAGGATGCAGTCCAAGGGTGTGGTCCTGAACAACCACACCCTCCACCACCCCAACCTGCGGGGCATGTCCTACCGGGCGCAGAAGCGCGAGATCTGCGGGATGCAGCGCTACATGGAGAGGCAGTTCGGCAAGCGCCCCACCCTCTTCCGCCCGCCCTACGGCAGCTACGACCGGGCGACCCTGCGCGCCGCCAGGACCTGCGGCATCACGTACGCGCCCCTGTGGAACGAGGAGGTCTTCGCCGACCACTGGGAGTACCGCGAGGGGGATCGCAAGCTGCGCCGGGGCGACATCGTCCTCACCCACTTCCGGGGCCGCGACCAGTGGAAGGGAACCATGACCGACATGATCCGCCGTTTCCTGAACAAGGTGACGGCCCAGGGGTACGCGGTCGGGCGGCTGGAGGACTACCTGTGAGGCGGCCGGTCGCCGCCCTGTTCTGTGCGGTCCTGCTGGCCGGCTGCGCCGGAGGCGCGGGGGAGCGGCCGGAGGCCTCCGACGGCCGCGCCCAGGACCCGCCCCGCGCGGTGAGCGCCCCCGGCTCCCTGCCGCCCGTCGTGGACCATGTCCCCACCCGCGAACCCGTCGTCTTCCTCACCTACGACGACGGCGCCGAACGCGACCCCCGCTTCGTCGGCCTCGTCCGCGAACGGCGCCTCCCCGTCAGCATGTTCCTCACGGACAGCGTCGTGGGCCCCGGCTACGGCCACTTCGCCCGGCTGCGCGCGGTCGGCGCGTCCATCCAGAACCACACCCTGGACCACCCCGCCCTGCGCGGCCTGCCCTACGCCGGCCAGCGCGCCGAGATCTGCGGCCAGCAGCACAAGCTCCGCTCCCGCTTCGGCGTCAGCCCCCGCCTCTTCCGCCCGCCCTACGGCACCTACGACCGGACGACCCTGCGCGCGGCGGCCGACTGCGGCATCACGGCGGTCGTCCTGTGGCGCGCGTCCCTGACCGCCGACGGCGAACTGACCTACACCCGGGGCGAGCCCGCCCTGCGCGCCGGCGACATCGTCTCGGTGCCGGCGGGGGAGTCGATGTCCCCGAGCCTGACGGAACGGACCGGGCGGCTGCTGCGCGAGATCGAGCGGAGGGGGCTTCGGGTGGGGCGGCTGGAGGACCACCTGGAAGACCACTTGTAGGGCCACCTGGAGGACCGCCTGGAGCGCCGTCCGTGGAGAACACCCGGCCGACGCGCCGCCGGCAATTAGCAGTCCGCTTGACCGAGTGCTAATCGCAGTCATAGTCTCGGCTCTGGCACTCCTCCTAGGAGAGTGCCAACACAGCGACGGGCAGGTCCGGCACCCGCGACGACGGATCCACCTGGTCGCCACCTCAGACAGTTAACCCCGTGAGATCTCCGAAGGGGGAGGTCGGATCGTGACGACCACCAGCTCCAAGGTTGCCATCAAGCCGCTCGAGGACCGCATTGTGGTCCAGCCGCTCGACGCCGAGCAGACCACCGCCTCTGGCCTGGTCATCCCGGACACTGCCAAGGAGAAGCCCCAGGAGGGCGTCGTCCTGGCCGTGGGCCCGGGCCGCTTCGAGGACGGCAACCGTCTTCCGCTCGACGTCTCCGTCGGCGACGTCGTGCTCTACAGCAAGTACGGCGGCACCGAGGTGAAGTACAACGGCGAGGAGTACCTCGTCCTCTCGGCCCGCGACGTGCTCGCGATCGTCGAGAAGTAATTCACCCCAAGCACGTTGCTTTGAACTGCGCCCCTGGCCCCCGCGATCGACAAGAGCCGGGCGCCCGGGGCGCAGTTGCCGTTACCCCAGATTCCGGAAGAGGGCTCACGCTCCCATGGCGAAGATCCTGAAGTTCGACGAGGACGCCCGTCGCGCCCTCGAGCGCGGCGTCAACAAGCTTGCCGACACGGTCAAGGTGACGATCGGCCCCAAGGGCCGCAACGTCGTCATCGACAAGAAGTTCGGCGCTCCCACCATCACCAACGACGGTGTGACCATCGCCCGTGAGGTCGAGGTCGAGGACCCGTACGAGAACCTCGGTGCCCAGCTGGTGAAGGAGGTGGCGACCAAGACCAACGACATCGCGGGTGACGGTACGACCACCGCCACCGTGCTCGCCCAGGCGCTCGTGCGCGAGGGCCTCAAGAACGTCGCCGCCGGTGCCTCCCCGGCCGCCCTGAAGAAGGGCATCGACGCGGCCGTCGCCGCGGTCTCCGAGGAGCTCCTGGCGACCGCCCGGCCGATCGACGAGAAGTCCGACATCGCCGCCGTCGCCGGCCTGTCCGCCCAGGACAGCCAGGTCGGCGAGCTCATCGCCGAGGCCATGGACAAGGTCGGCAAGGACGGTGTCATCACCGTCGAGGAGTCCAACACCTTCGGTCTGGAGCTGGACTTCACCGAGGGCATGGCCTTCGACAAGGGCTACCTGTCGCCGTACTTCGTGACGGACCAGGAGCGCATGGAAGCCGTCCTGGACGACCCGTACATCCTCATCACGCAGGGCAAGATCTCCGCCATCGCGGATCTGCTGCCGCTGCTGGAGAAGGTCATCCAGTCCAACGCCTCCAAGCCGCTGCTGATCATCGCCGAGGACGTCGAGGGCGAGGCCCTGTCGACCCTCGTCGTGAACAAGATCCGCGGCACCTTCAACGCCGTCGCCGTGAAGGCCCCCGGCTTCGGCGACCGCCGCAAGGCGATGCTGCAGGACCTGGCCGTCCTCACCGGCGCCACGGTCGTCTCCGAGGAGGTCGGCCTCAAGCTCGACCAGGTCGGTCTGGACGTCCTCGGTTCCGCCCGCCGCGTCACCGTCACCAAGGACGACACCACGGTCGTCGACGGCGCCGGCAACAAGGACGACGTGCAGGGCCGCGTCGCCCAGATCAAGGCCGAGATCGAGTCCACCGACTCCGACTGGGACCGCGAGAAGCTCCAGGAGCGCCTCGCGAAGCTGGCCGGCGGCGTGTGCGTCATCCGCGTCGGTGCCGCCACCGAGGTCGAGCTCAAGGAGCGCAAGCACCGTCTGGAGGACGCCATCTCCGCGACCCGCGCCGCGGTCGAGGAGGGCATCGTCTCCGGTGGTGGCTCCGCGCTGGTCCACGCCGTCAAGGTCCTCGAGGGCAACCTCGGCAAGACCGGCGACGAGGCCACGGGTGTCGCGGTCGTCCGCAAGGCCGCCGTCGAGCCGCTGCGCTGGATCGCCGAGAACGCCGGCCTGGAGGGTTACGTCATCACCTCCAAGGTCGCCGAACTCGACAAGGGCCAGGGCTTCAACGCCGCGACCGGTGAGTACGGCGACCTGGTCAAGGCCGGCGTCATCGACCCGGTGAAGGTCACCCGCTCCGCCCTGGAGAACGCCGCCTCCATCGCCTCCCTCCTCCTCACGACCGAGACCCTGGTCGTCGAGAAGAAGGAAGAGGAGGAGCCGGCCGCCGGTGGTCACAGCCACGGCCACTCCCACTGAGGCTCACACCTCACGCCTGACGACGTAAGGTCGCCAGACACCGAGTGAAGGCCCGGCACCCCGGAAACGGGGCGCCGGGCCTTCGCCGTTGCGCCCGCCCGTGAAGGGAACCGCCGCGACCGTTCCCGGCCTCCTGAATACCGGAGCAGAAGGGGGTTGCGATGAGCCAGGTGCTCTACGAGGAACGGTCCCGGAATCCGCTGGCGCGCACCGCGGAACTCACCGAGGACCGGCTGCGCAGGGGCGGTCGGACCACACCGCTGGACGAGCTGAACCTGGGCGCCATGGCCGAGGCGTATCTGCGCGGACACTGGCTGGGGGGCGGCGGTGCCGAACGCCCCCTGGAGTCGCTCGTGGAGGGCCCGGGCATCGTCCCGGTCACCCGCGTGACCGGCACCACCACGCCCCTGAAGGTGCGCCGCACCGCCGACTTCGCCCGGGCACTCGGCGAACTCGCCGTCCGCAGGTGCGGCGGGGCGGACCAGGTGGCCGCGCTCGCCGCGCGGGCCCGGGCGGAGGGCGTGCCGCTGTGGATCGCACGCCGCTGTGCGCCGGGGCCCGCCGGGCCGGTCGCCGTCGCCGTGGACCGGCGCCTGGTTCGCGTGGACGTCTGGGGTCCGCACGCGCCCGCCGTACGGCTCCGGGCACCGTGGGGATATCGCCCCGACGCCGCCGACCGTGCAGGCGGCCTGGTCATGACCGTCGGTGACGTCACCGCACGCCTCGAACTGCGCAAGAAGATGCGCAAGTCCAAGAGCAGCGTCGAGATCCGGCTGTCCGACCGGCACTGGACACTGCGCCGCGAGAACGCCGAGAGCTCGTGGCTGCTGCGCGACGACCGGCGCGTCGCGCTGCTGACCCGGCCCTCACGACGGCCCGGCCCTCCGCCCGGCACGGTGCTGCTGCCGCTGGCCGACGTGCACCACGAGAGCCCCGACCCCCTGGACGCCGTCATGGCCCACGCGGTCGCCGTGTCCTTCGGCCTCGGCGACACGACGGGCCTGGCCCGGTTCCGTGCCGTGAGGTCCCGCCGGGAGACGGACGACGAACTCTGGGAGCGCCCCTGGTTCAGCAACCTCGGCAGGGACCGCGACGACAACGAACCCGGCGGAGGCGACGGCTGGGGCAGCGACGGTGGGGACGGCGGAGACGGCGGAGACGGGGGCGGGGGCGGCAGTGATGGCGGCGGAGACGGAGGAGGCGGTGGCGGGGGCGACTAGCCGTCCCGCGGCCCTCCGCTCCGCGTCCTCAGAGCGCCCGTACCCGCCGAGCAGTGCCTCGTCGACGCCGGCCGTGCCCGCCAGGTGGTGCGACACCATGAGGAACCACCGCCCGCGCAGCCAGAGGGCGGCGCGGTTCGGCGCGGGCCGCGGCGCGGTGGATCAGGCGCGCAGCCGGCGCACTCCGTTGTCGTCCGTCACCTCGTACACGTCGATCCGCAGAAGTTCGCGCACATGGGCCGGCACCCGCTCCACGGCCGTCACGGACGAGGACGGTACGACGAGTGCGTACCGTGTCCGGGGAGCCCGGCTCGTCATGCGGCGCAGCAACTGCCCGTAGGCGATGTCGGCGTCGACGCCCTTGTCGTCGGTGCGGCCCTTGGCCTCGCAGATCAGCCGATCCTCGCCGCGCACGGCTTCGAGGTCGCTCCAGCGGTCCGTGGGCTCGACGGGTGTCCACCCCTCGCCGAGCAGCCAGGCGCGGAAGGCGTCGGTGACCCGGTCCTCGTCGCTGTCCCGGGCCAGGATTTTCCGCAGCGCCGCCAGGTCGGCCTCCTCGTCGCGCCGCAGCCGCCCACGTCGGTCCGAGTCGAGGTCGGCGGGCCGGACCACGATCAGCCGCAATCCGTGAGCGGGGATCTCGGTGTGGCGGCGGGCGTCGTACAGGGCCCGCTGCTCGCCCCGGTGGACACCGCTCACGGTGAGCCGGTCCGGCTTGTCGAAGTGCGGCACCGGCTGGTCGTGCTGGAGCTCCCGGTACTCCACCACGAGTCGATGGCCGGGTCAGTACGCGTCGACAGGCAGCCTGACCTGCCGGCCCCCGGCCCCCGGGTCGCCCAGCAGCCAGTCGAACCGGTGCTGGGTCAAGGCCTCTTCGCCGAGCACGCGGTTGCACAGGCCCACCACGTACGCCTCGTCGCTGTCACCTCTCGATGCCATGGCGCGCATCTTGCCAGGTGTCAACGACAACACCGGATGCGCGGTGAGTGCCTTCTGCGGCAGCTTCGTGGCGACCTGTCTCGACATCATCCCCGCGACCTCCCGACGGCCGCTGGGCGAACGGCAGGTCCGCCCACACATCGATCATCGGCATCGTGACGGCGAAGAGGGGCGCGGAGCGAGTCCGTCGGCCGAGGGAGCGGCGGGTGGTCAGAGCTCCGCGGGATCCAGCGCCCCGAGCTGCTGCATCAGCCCCAGCCGGTCGTACTGCCACCAGCCCTCGGCGATCTTCCCGTCCGGGGTGCAGCGGTGGACGGTCGTCCCGGTCATGGTGACCTCCTGACCGGTCGGCGGGATGCCCAGGAACTCGCCGGTGTGGCGGCCACGGAAGGTCCACCTTGTGCATACCCGGTCGCCCTGGGCCATCTGGTCCTCGATGGTGAAGGAGAAGTCGAACCCGCCCCGCCACACCTCCACCTCGCGCCGGAGCGCGTCCAGCCCGATCACGTCCTGCACATTGGCGGGGTCGTGGTCGTGGTAGTCCTCGATGAACACGTCGTTGAACGGCGGAGCGCTCCCCTGGCCGGGCGCGAGCTCGAAGAACCTGCGCGCGGTGGCCGCGTACAGCTGCTCGTCCCGCACCACGTCCAGGTCCGTGAAGGTCGGCGGCCCCTCGCAGAGCGCCACCATGTCCTGGAAGATCCGGTCGGTCTCCGGCAGCCCGGAGTTGCGCATCGCCTCCTCGTACGACGGGAACTCCACGATCTCCACGATGTGCGAGGCATCGGCCCGGTCCTTCGCCACCACACTGTGCGACGCGGTCCGCTTCCCCTTGGTCTGCTCGACCCACCGGTCCATCAGCAGGTTCATCTCGTCGAGCCGGCTGGTCCTGCATTCGATGAGCTGTACGAAGGTCATGGCCTCGCCTCCGGCCCCCCTGGGTCCGGGTGAACCGTTCCATTGTCCCAAGGGGAATGCCCGGGTGCCTCTCGGCTCATGGCGTAGAAGAGGAGCCGGCCGACGCGCGCCTACTGCGGCCCGTACTTCCGTCCCGTCCTGGAGGAAACGGCCCCGAGCATCCCGCGCGGCACCAGCTTCGCCGCACCCATCAGCGCCTTGTAGCGCGGGTCGGGGACGGACAGCGTCTTGCCGCGCGCCAGATCGTGCAGCGCCGCCGCCACCAGCTTGTCCGCGTCGAGCCACATCCAGCCCGGGATGTTGTCGGTGCCCATCCCGGCCCGGTCGTGGAACTCGGTGCGCACGAACCCCGGGCAGAGCGCCATCAGCCGTACGCCGCTGCCGGCCAGGTCGCGTGCCGCGCCCTGGGTGAACTGCACGACCCAGGCCTTGGACGCGCCGTAGGTGCCCCGGGGGACGAAGGCGGCCACCGACGCGACGTTGACCACGCCGCCCCGGCCCCGCTCGCGCATGGCCTCGGTCGCCGCCGACGTCAGCCGCAGCACCGCCTCGCAGTGCACCTTCAGCATGCGCAGCTCGTCGGCCATCGAGACGTCCAGGTAGCGGCCCTTGTTGCCGAATCCGGCGTTGTTGATCAGGAGGTCGACGGGATTCCTGCGGTCACCGAGGCGTCCGGCCACCGCCTCGATCCCCTTGTCCTCGGCCAGGTCGGCCGTCAGGACCTCTGCCTCGATGCCGTGCCGGTCGTGCAGCTCGGTCGCCTGTTCCCTCAGCCGCTTGGTGTCGCGGGCCACCAGCACCAGGTTGTGCCCGTCGGCCGCCAGTCGCCGCGCGAACGCGGCCCCGATGCCTGCCGTCGATCCCGTAATCAGAGCCGTTGTCATGGCAGAAGGTTAGTGACCTGGACTGCGTGCATCCGCTTCGCCGTGGGGCCGTCCGTGGTGAAGGGTCGGTGGAGACGGGCGTGGTGAGCGGCGGTCAGGCCCCGTACCTCTCCTTGTACTCCCGCGCCGTCCGCAGCAGTTCCGGGTGCAGGGCCTCGCCCGCCGCCAGCAGCCGCGGCAGCAGCGTCCGCTCGGTCGTCACCGCCCGGAACTGCAGGGCCACGGTCACCTCGTGCCCGGGCCGGTGCACGATCTCGACGGCATCGCCCGCACGGATCTCCCCGGGCACGATCACCCGCAGATACGCCCCTGGCGCCCCCCGCTGCGTGAACCGCTTCACCCAGCCCTTCTCGTCCATGTGGCCCTGGAACGTGCGGCACGGAATCCGCCC
Organism: Streptomyces luteogriseus; assembly: GCF_014205055.1. Lineage (NCBI taxonomy): Bacteria > Bacillati > Actinomycetota > Actinomycetes > Kitasatosporales > Streptomycetaceae > Streptomyces > Streptomyces luteogriseus. The sequence goes on along the minus strand of NZ_JACHMS010000001.1, from coordinate 3,513,392 downwards.
GGAGGTGACCTCCAGCACTACCTCGGGCCCGACCCGCCAGCGCTCGCCGATCAGGGCACCGGACACGTCCAGCCCACGGGTCGTGAGGTTCTCGCCGAACGCGCCGTCGGCCAGCGTCCGGCCCAGCTCGCGCTCCCACTCGTCCATGTCCTCGCGGGCCATGGCGTACACCGCCTGGTCGTCGCCGCCGTGGTGCTCCAGCTTGCACACCGCGTCACCGGCCAGCCCGCTCCCGCCGATGCCCTTGGGCCCGGGCGCGGACACCCGCACCGGCCCGTCCACCGGCCGCTTGTCGATCCCGGTCACGCCCCCCGGGGCGTCCGCGTAGGGCACAGCCTCGGCACGGCCCAGATTCACAGACAGAAGCTTCATGCACCGCACGGTAGGCGACAGCACCCCAAAGCGTCGACGCATTATTCGCATCTTCATCAAAGGGTCGCTTATCCTCGAAGGGTGATCGAAGCTCGTCATCTCCGCGTCCTGCGCGCCGTCGCGACCACCGGCTCCTTCTCCGCCGCGGGCCGCGAACTGGGCTGCACCCAGCCCGCCGTCAGCCAGCAGATGAAGGCCCTGGAAACCTCCGTCGGTACGCCGCTGCTGATCCGCACGGGTCGTGAGATGCGCCTGACCCAGGCCGGTGAGGCCCTGGTGCGGCACGCCTCCGGGATTCTCGCCGGGCTCACGGCCGCGGAGGAGGAGGTCGCCGCCATCGCCGGGCTGCGTGCGGGCCGGGTCCGGCTCGTCTCCTTCCCCAGCGGCAGCTCCACCCTGGTCCCCACGGCGCTGGCCGCGCTGCGCGAGGCGCACCCCGGCACCCGCGTCTCCCTGGAGGAGGCCGAGCCGCCCGCCTCCGTGGGCCTGCTGCGCGAGGGCGACTGCGACGTGGCGCTCGCCTTCCGATACGAGGGGGCGGCGGGCGCGGAGGAGTGGGACGACCTCGTCGTACGGCCGCTGCTGTCGGACCGGCTCGTCGCGCTCGTGCCGGAGCGGCACCGGCTCGCCGGCGCGGAGTCCGTCGACATCGGCGAGCTCACCGAGGAGCCGTGGATCGCGGGCTGCCCGCGCTGCCGCGGACAGCTGGTCGAGGTGTGCGCGGCGGCCGGGTTCACCCCGCGCATCGACTTCGCCACCGACGACTATCCGGCCGTCGTCGGGCTGGTCGGCGCCGGTCTGGGCGTGGCGGTGCTGCCCCAGCTGGCCGTCGAGTCGGTACGGCCCCGGGGGGTGCGCACCGTGCGCCTCGAACCGGCGGTGCGGCGGGAGATCGTCGCGCTCACCCTGCCCGACCTCGCGCAGGTCCCGGCCGTGGCCGCGACCCTCGACCAGCTGACCCGGGCCGCCCGCCGCCAGTAGCGGCCCACCCGCGTCAAAAACCAACGGCACGCGTGCGCGTGCCCGTTCGAAGAAACGTTCCTTCAGTTGTTCGAGGCGGTGTGCCCGCCCGATGCCGACGCCGACACCAGCCGGTTGCGCGCCCGCCCCATGAGCTCTTCGCGCTCGTCCTCGGTCAGCCCGCCCCACACGCCGTACGGCTCGCGCACCGCCAGGGCATGGGCAGCGCACTCGGCGCGTACCGGGCACCTCATGCAGACCTCTTTGGCCGAGTTCTCACGAGCGCTCCTCGCCGCACCGCGCTCACCCTCCGGATGGAAGAACAGCGAGCTGTCCACCCCGCGACAGGCAGCCAGCAGCTGCCAGTCCCACAGGTCCGCGTTCGGTCCGGGAAGGCGGGAGAAATCTGCCATTACGTGACCCCTTGTAGCCGTTTTGGGCGGATCCGGTGTCTACGACCGTACAACTACGATCTAAGGAGATGAAAATATGACTCATTGCGAATCTAGCTCCAGACACTGGCAAAGCGGAAGAAATGGGTCTGAATGGGGCATAGGTTGTGATGAAAGTTCGAGGGTCCGCTGCGCATATCTGCACCGTGTCCGCCCCCTCACGTAGAGTGCCGAAGATGGCAGCCACCCCCGTAACTCTTTCGAGTGACCGTCGTTGAGAGTGCGAGGCGGTTGAAGGAACAAGCGCTCGGACGGGTGTCCGAGACGGTCGACCGCACAGGTGACGATTTCGTACCAGCCTGGAGGCTCAAGGTGACGCGCATCAGCTGCGGAGGGCGGTCATGACATCCGTCCTCGTCTGTGACGACTCCCCGCTTGCCCGAGAGGCGCTCCGTCGCGCGGTCGCGACCGTGCCCGGCGTAGAGCGCGTGACGACGGCGGCCAACGGCGAGGAAGTCCTCCGCCGCTGGGGGGCCGACCGCTCGGACCTGATTCTGATGGACGTACGCATGCCCGGACTGGGCGGCGTCGAGACGGTCCGGCGGCTGCTGTCCGCGGACCCCGGTGCGCGCATCATCATGCTCACCGTCGCCGAGGACCTGGACGGCGTGGCCCTCGCGGTCGCCGCCGGTGCCCGCGGCTATCTGCACAAGGACGCCTCCCGCGCGGAACTGCGCGCGACGGTGACCCAGGCCCTGGCCGACCCGACCTGGCGGCTCGCCCCGCGTCGGCTGCGCTCGGCCGAGATGGGCGCGGCGCCCACGCTCACGGCGCGTGAGATCCAGGTCCTCGAAGGCATGAGCCACGGCCGCTCGAACGCCGAGATCGGCCGCGAGCTGTTCCTCTCCGAGGACACCGTCAAGACGCACGCCCGGCGCCTGTTCAAGAAGCTGGGCGCCTCGGACCGGGCCCATGCCGTGGCGCTCGGCTTCCGGTGGGGTCTGGTGCGCTAGGGCCTGTCCTTCGGATCGGGTCGGCTTCGACGCGCGGCCTCCGGCGAGGGTCGGAGAGCGGGGGCACCTGGATGCCCCCGCGCGGACCGGAGCCGGCGGCCGACGGCAACGCCGACAGGGAGCCACTCCCGCCCGGGCGAGGCCGAGAGCCCGGGAGGGCGTGGGCGCGGGCCGACGTCCCCGGGATGATCCGAACGGCAGGTCCCAGCTGTCGTGGTGAGAGCACGGAACACCAGGTGGGCGCGGGTGGACCGGGGGTCCGTCGGAGGCCCGCTGCTCGTTTCGCCGCGGATGCCGCATCCTTGAGGGTGTGGAGTTCCTCGGGGACGAGTCGGTCGAGCGGAAGGGGAGGGCGCAGGGGATGAGTGCCGGCGCACCTGCTCATAACGCTTCGGTGCACAACAACGGGCGCGGTGCCGCGGACCCTGCGGCCGCAAGGCACCATGGACCGATGCGCGACGACGAGGCGGCCCATGCCCAGGGCGCGATCGGTGCGCTCGTCCATCGCGCCGTCGACGGGGACGAGCAGGCGACGCACGACCTGCTCGCCCATGTCCACCCCCTGGCCCTGCGCTATTGCCGCACCCGTCTGTCCCGTCTCCCGGGCGACGCGCGGCACTTCGTGGAGGACCTCGCGCAGGAGGTCTGCGTGGCGGTGCTGCTCGCGCTGCCCCGCTACCGGGACACCGGGCGTCCCTTCGAGGCGTTCGTCTTCGCCATCGCCGCTCACAAGGTCGCCGACCTGCAGCGCGCGGCCATGCGGCACCCCGGCTCGACGGCCGTCCCCTCCGACGAGATGCCCGAGCGCCCCGACGACTCCCTGGGTCCTGAGGAGCGCGCCCTGCTCAGCAGCGACGCGGAATGGGCCAAGAAGCTCCTGGCCAACCTCCCCGAGAACCAGCGGGAACTGCTGCTGCTGCGGATCGCGGTCGGGCTGACAGCCGAGGAGACCGGCCAGATGTTGGGAATGTCACCCGGTGCGGTCCGGGTGGCTCAGCACCGGGCTCTGAGCCGGCTGCGGGCGCTGGCCGAGCAGTAGCCCCGCTTCAACAACCCCCCTGCTGAACAGGCGGTGCGCCGCTTCCGTACGAACATACGAAGCCCGGAGCGGGGCGGAACCGTGGAATGAGACAGCCGCGCTTCCCGTTAGCATGGACATCCGCACCGATCAAGGCCATTTGGGGAAGGTGTCATGACTGCCAACGTCGACGGAGTGCCCGGTAAATTCGCGACACTCGGGCTGACCTACGACGACGTGCTGCTGCTGCCGGGTGCATCCGAGGTGCTCCCCAACGCGGTCGACACCTCGTCCCGCATCTCCCGCAACGTCCGGGTCAACATCCCGCTGCTCTCCGCGGCGATGGACAAGGTGACCGAGTCCCGCATGGCGATCGCGATGGCCCGCCAGGGCGGCGTCGGCGTGCTGCACCGCAACCTCTCGATCGAGGACCAGGTCAACCAGGTCGACCTGGTGAAGCGCTCCGAGTCCGGCATGGTCACCGACCCGATCACGGTGCACCCCGATGCGACGCTGGGCGAGGCCGACGCCCTGTGCGCCAAGTTCCGCATCAGCGGCGTCCCCGTCACCGACGGCAACAAGAAGCTGCTCGGCATCGTCACCAACCGCGACATGGCCTTCGAGACCGACCGCACCCGTCAGGTGCGCGAGGTCATGACGCCGATGCCGCTGGTCACCGGCAAGGTCGGCATCTCCGGCGCCGAGGCCATGGAGCTGCTGCGCCGCCACAAGATCGAGAAGCTTCCCCTGGTCGACGACGCGGGCGTCCTCAAGGGCCTCATCACGGTCAAGGACTTCGTCAAGGCCGAGCAGTACCCCAACGCGGCGAAGGACGCTGAGGGCCGGCTGCTCGTCGGCGCGGCCGTGGGCGCCAGCCCCGAGGCCCTGGAGCGTGCCCAGGCGCTCGCCGGAGCGGGTGTGGACTTCCTGGTCGTCGACACCTCGCACGGCCACAACAGCAACGCGCTCAGCTGGATGGCGAAGATCAAGTCGAGCGTGGGCGTCGACGTGATCGGCGGCAACGTCGCCACGCGTGACGGCGCCCAGGCGCTCATCGACGCCGGCGTCGACGGCATCAAGGTGGGCGTGGGCCCGGGCTCGATCTGCACCACCCGCGTGGTGGCCGGTATCGGCGTCCCGCAGGTCACGGCCATCTACGAGGCGTCCCTCGCGGCCCGTCCGGCGGGCATCCCGCTGATCGGCGACGGCGGCCTGCAGTACTCCGGTGACATCGGCAAGGCCCTGGCCGCCGGTGCCGACACGGTGATGCTCGGCAGCCTCCTCGCGGGCTGTGAGGAGTCCCCGGGCGAGCTGCAGTTCATCAACGGCAAGCAGTTCAAGTCGTACCGCGGCATGGGCTCGCTCGGCGCCATGCAGTCCCGCGGCCAGGCCAAGTCGTACTCCAAGGACCGCTACTTCCAGGCCGAGGTCGGCTCCGACGACAAGCTCGTGCCCGAGGGCATCGAGGGCCAGGTGCCCTACCGCGGTCCGCTGGCCAACGTGCTGCACCAGCTCGTCGGCGGTCTGCGCCAGACCATGGGTTACGTGGGCGCCGCCTCCATCGACGAGATGGAGACCAAGGGCCGCTTCGTCCGGATCACCTCCGCGGGCCTCAAGGAGAGTCACCCGCACGACATCCAGATGACGGTCGAGGCACCGAACTACAGCCGCAGCAAGTAGCGGCTCGGCCTTCCGAGGGCGGCTCCGGGGCATCCGGGGCCGCCCTCGTCGTGCCCGTCGGCGATACTGGAAGACGCTGCAACGCATCAGGGAAAGGCCACAGACGTGACTGAGATCGAGATCGGGCGCGGCAAGCGCGGCCGCCGGGCGTACGCCTTCGACGACATCGCCGTCGTCCCCAGCCGCCGTACGCGGGACCCGAAGGAGGTCTCGATCGCCTGGCAGATCGACGCCTACCGCTTCGAGCTGCCCTTCCTGGCCGCCCCCATGGACTCGGTCGTCTCCCCGGCCACCGCGATCCGCATCGGCGAGCTCGGCGGCCTCGGCGTGCTGAACCTCGAGGGCCTGTGGACGCGCCACGAGGACCCGCAGCCGCTGCTCGACGAGATCGCCGGGCTGGACTCGGAGACCGCGACCCGCCGTCTGCAGGAGATCTACGCGGCTCCCATCAAGGAGGAGCTGATCGGGCAGCGCATCAAGGAGGTGCGCGACTCCGGCGTCGTCACCGCCGCGGCGCTCTCCCCGCAGCGCACCGCCCAGTTCTCCAAGGCCGTCGTGGACGCGGGCGTGGACATCTTCGTCATCCGCGGTACGACGGTCTCGGCGGAGCACGTCTCCGGTGCGCACGAGCCGCTGAACCTGAAGCAGTTCATCTACGAGCTGGACGTCCCGGTGATCGTCGGCGGTTGCGCCACGTACACCGCGGCCCTGCACCTGATGCGCACCGGCGCGGCCGGCGTGCTGGTCGGCTTCGGCGGCGGCGCCGCGCACACCACGCGCAACGTGCTCGGCATCCAGGTCCCGATGGCCACGGCGGTCGCGGACGTGGCCGCCGCCCGCCGTGACTACATGGACGAGTCCGGCGGCCGGTACGTGCACGTGATCGCGGACGGCGGTGTCGGCTGGTCCGGCGACCTGCCCAAGGCGATCGCCTGCGGCGCCGACGCGGTCATGATGGGCTCCCCGCTCGCGCGCGCGACCGACGGTCCGGGCAAGGGGCACCACTGGGGCATGGAGGCCGTGAACGAGGAGCTCCCGCGCGGCAAGAAGGTCGACCTCGGCACGGTCGGGACCCTCGAGGAGATCCTCACCGGCCCGTCCCACACCCCCGACGGCTCCATGAACCTCTTCGGCGCCCTGCGCCGCGCCATGGCCACCACCGGCTACAGCGAGCTGAAGGAGTTCCAGCGCGTCGAGGTGACGGTGGCGGACTCGCAGCACCGGCGGTAGGCCGCCCGGGAACGTGGAAGGGCCGGTCACCCCGGGTGGGGTGACCGGCCCTTCTTGTCCGGCCCCCTCAGAGCCGGTGTGCCGCTCCCGTGGGCGCGGCGCCCCGCGTGTCCAGCAGCAGCTGGGCCTTCACCGACAGGCCCTGGAGGTCGTAGGTGCGGTGCTGCTGGAGCAGGATGGTCAGGTCCGCGTCGGCCGCTGCCTCGTAGAGGGAGTCCGCGCGGGGGATGGGGCGGTCGAGGACCCTCCAGGCGGGGACGTGGGGGTCGTGGTAGCTGACCGAGGCGCCCAGTTCCATCAGGCGCAGGGCGATCTCCTGGGCGGGCGTGCCCTGGAGGTCGGCGAGGTCGGGCTTGTAGGTGACGCCGAGGAGGAGCACGCGGGCGCCCCGGGCCGACTTGCCGTGTTCGTTGAGGAGCGCGGCGGCGCGCTGGACGACGTAGCCCGGCATGCGGTTGTTGACCTCTTGGGCCAGTTCCACCATGCGCAGGCCGCGGCCGCCGCCGGTGGTCATGTCCTGGGGGACGGAGTGGCCGCCGACGCCGGGGCCCGGGCGGAAGGCCTGGAAGCCGAACGGCTTGGTCTCCGCGCAGCGGATGACGTCCCACAGGTCGACGCCCAGGTCGTTGCAGAGGACGGCCATCTCGTTGACCAGGGCGATGTTCACGTGCCGGTAGTTGGTCTCCAGCAGCTGCACGGTCTCCGCCTCGCGGAGGCCACGCGCGCGTACCACCTTGTCGGTCAGCCGTCCGTGGAACGCGGCGGCCGACTCGGTGCAGGCCGGGGTGAGGCCGCCGATGACCTTGGGGGTGGTGGCCGGCGTGACGTCGCGGTTGCCGGGGTCGACACGGCTGGGGGAGTACGCGAGGTGGAAGTCGCGGCCCGCGCGCAGTCCGGAGCCCTCTTCGAGGAGCGGACGCAGGAAGTCCTCCGTGGTCCCCGGGGACACGGGTGACTCCAGGATCACCGTGGTGTGCGGGCGCAGATGGGCGGCCAGGGTGCGGGCGGCCGCTTCCAGCTGGCTCAGGTCGAGCCCGCCGTCCGCTCCCCGCGGCGTCGGTACGCAGATGACCGCCGTGCGCACCCGGCCGAGCTCGGCCGGGTCGGTGGTCGGCCGGAAGCCCCCCGAGAGCATCCGGCGCAGCTCGGCGGGGCTGAGCGAGCCCGCCTCGGGTCCGGTCCGGTAGCCGATGGTGGGGATGCCTGCGGCGACTGCGGCCTGGGCCAGGGGCAGGCCGTACGCGCCGAGTCCGATGACGGCGAGATCTGCGGGCATGGCGTGGCCGTCCTTCCCGTTAGCCGAAGTGGGACAGGTGCGCAAGCCCTGTGGACAGGACGGGCGAGCGCAATGTCAGACTAGGAGTAAATATGACCGATATGCGGGATTGCTCGGCCGAGTTTCGGTGAGTGTTCCGTGAGCGTTGTCCACAGGCTGAGGGTCCGTGGTGGCTGAAGTCGGGCAACCCGGTCAGAATCTGGGCAGGGGGATACGGACGGGGTCTCACCCGACGGGTGCGGCCCGCGCTACCGATGAGCGGGAGGCAGCGGTGAGGACAGCGACACTCGGACCGGCGCAGCGCGCCGAGTCACTCGCATCCATGGCCGAGCGCGAGCTGGACGTGCTGGTCGTGGGTGCAGGCGTGGTCGGTGCGGGCACCGCGCTCGACGCCGTGACCCGTGGCCTGTCCACAGGTCTGGTCGAGGCGCGTGACTGGGCGTCCGGCACCTCCAGCCGGTCCAGCAAGCTCATCCACGGTGGCCTGCGCTATCTGGAGATGCTCGACTTCGCGCTCGTCCGCGAGGCCCTGAAGGAGCGCGGCCTGCTGCTGGAGCGGCTCGCCCCGCATCTGGTGAAGCCCGTGCCGTTCCTGTACCCGTTGCAGCACAAGGGCTGGGAGCGGCTGTACGCGGGCTCGGGCGTCGCCCTGTACGACGCCATGTCCATGGCCCGCGGCCACGGCCGGGGCCTGCCGATGCACCGCCACCTGACGCGCTCTCACGCCCTGCGCGTGGCCCCCTGCTTGAAGAAGGACGCCCTGGTCGGGGCGTTGCAGTACTACGACGCACAGATGGACGACGCCCGGTATGTGACGAACCTGGTGCGCACGGCGGTGGCGTACGGCGCCAAGGCCGCCAACCGGGCTCGGGTGACGGGCTTCCTGCGCGAGGGCGAGCGGGTCGTCGGCGCCCGGGTGCAGGACGTCGAGGCGGGCGGCGAATACGAGATCCGAGCCAAGCAGGTCGTCAACGCGACCGGCGTGTGGACGGACGACACCCAGGCGATGGTCGGGGAGCGCGGCCAGTTCCACGTCCGCGCGTCCAAGGGCATCCACCTGGTCGTGCCGCGCGACCGGATCCACTCCACGACCGGGCTGATCCTGCGCACGGAGAAGTCGGTGCTGTTCGTCATCCCCTGGGGCCGGCACTGGATCGTCGGCACCACGGACACCGACTGGGACCTCGACAAGGCCCACCCGGCCGCTTCCAGCGCGGACATCGACTACCTGCTGAACCATGTGAACTCGGTGCTGGCGGTGCCGCTCACCAGGGACGACGTCCAGGGCGTGTACGCGGGCCTGCGGCCGCTGCTCGCGGGTGAGTCCGACGCGACCAGCAAGCTGTCCCGCGAGCACACCGTGGCGCATCCGGTGCCCGGGCTGGTCGTCGTGGCGGGCGGCAAGTACACGACGTACCGGGTCATGGCCAAGGACGCGGTGGACGCGGCGGTGCACGGGCTCGACATGCGCGTCGCCGAATGCGTCACCGAGGATGTGCCGCTGCTGGGCGCCGAGGGCTACCGGGCGCTGTGGAACGCGCGGGCGCGGATCGCCGCCCGGACCGGCCTCCACGTGGTGCGGGTCGAGCACCTGCTGAACCGCTACGGGGCGATGACCGAGGAACTCCTCGAACTCATCGCCGAGGACCCCTCGCTGGGTGAGCCGCTGGTCGCGGCCGACGACTATCTGCGCGCCGAGATCGTGTACGCGGCCTCCCACGAGGGGGCGCGGCACCTGGACGACGTGCTGACCCGGCGGACGCGCATCTCGATCGAGACCTTCGACCGGGGCGCGCGCAGCGCACGCGACGCCGCGCAGCTGATGGCGTCGGTGCTCGGCTGGGACAAGGACCAGATCGAGCGCGAGGTCGAGCACTACCAGAAGCGCGTGGAGGCCGAGCGGGAGTCACAGCGGCAGCCGGACGACCTGACGGCGGACGCGGCGCGGCTCGGGGCGCCGGACATCGTGCCGTTGTAGATCCGGCGGGGGTTCGGCAGGTCTGGCGGCGGGGCTTGTCGGGACTTGCCGGGCCCGTCGGGACTTGCCGGGCCCGTCGGGCCTTGTCGGCTCCCGCCGGATTTCGTCGGCCGCGGATTTCGTCGGCCGCCGGGTTCCGCCGGTCTCCCGGTTCCGCCGGATGTCACTCGAACGAGTGTCTGGAAGCGGGATCTTCGTTCGGGGGCGGATCGTTCTACGAGGGGCGGGGGCAGAACTCGGTGGCGAGCATCGCGGGTTCGAGACCGGGATCTGCGATCGCGTCCGTGTTCACGCGGAAGGTGAGGACACGACGGCCGTCGACGGTGGCCGCGGTGCGCACGTAGCTGCCGGATATGTGCCCGTTGTGTCCCCACACCCTCGTGCCGCACGGAAGTTTCTCGGGAAACAGCCCCATGCCGTACGCGCCGTGTGCGGCACGGGTGTCGAGCATCTCGCGCAGCCAGCGTGGGGGCAGCAGCCGGCCGCCGAGCAGAGCCGCGTAGAAGCGGTCCAGGTCGGCGAGCGTGGACACCAGTTCGCCCGCGGCTCCGGCCACCCGCGGGTCGAGTGCGGTGACGTCGGTTCCGTCGGCCGTGTAGGCGCGGCCGTGCGGTGAGGGCAGCGAGGAGCGGGACCCGGGGAAGGAGGTGCCCGTCAGACGCAGAGGCTTGATGATGCGGCGCTCGGCCTCCGTGGCGTACGAGTGGCCGGTGACCTGCTGGATGACCAGGCCGAGCAGGACGTAGTTGGTGTTCGAGTAGGAGAAGCGGCCGCGTTCGGCCGGGGGGTGGGTGAGGGCGAGATTCAGGGCCTGACGGGGTGTGACGGGGGCGGTTCCGTCGGTGTCCGTGGTGAAGTCGTGCAGGCCGCTGGTGTGGGTGAGCAGGGAGCGCAGGGTCAGCGCGCGGCCGTCGTTGCCGGCTCCTCGCACCAGGCCCGGCAGGTGCTGCTCCACCGTGTCGGACAGCGACAGCCTTTGCTCGGCGGCCAGTTGCAGCACGACCGTCGCGGTGAACGTCTTCGTGATGCTGCCGGCGCGGAAGTGGTCCGACCGGGCGATTCCGGGCCCGGCCTCGGCATAGCGGGTGGCGGTGCCCTCCTGGGCGAGCAGGGCCGCGGCCGGGGCCCTGCCCTGCGTCACCAGCAGCGGCAGCACCGCGTCGGTGGGCGGCGTCGAGAGGGCCGACGAGTCGGCCGGGGGCAGCGCGAGGAGCGCGGCGGCCGCAGGCAGCGCCAGCAATGTCCGAAACGGCGGCATGCGGGCTCCTCCCTGGTCAGGGCCCATCATGCAAGGCCGCGTGGGGCGTGCCGCACCCGGGTGTCCGGGCGGCGGGGCCGTGGGGGCTCGCCAGGGGGCCCCTGGGCGCCGGGCACTTGTCGGGTGAGAGACAATGGAGGCTCTGTCAGGGCGGGTTGTATGAGGGGACGCATGTCGGAGGCGGAGCGGGCGGGCACATCTCGTCAGGACACTCGTCAGGACACCAGGGAGCGTCTCCTCGCGGGGCGTTACCGGCTGGGCAAGGTGCTCGGCCGCGGGGGCATGGGCACGGTGTGGCGCGCCGAGGACGAGACGCTGGGGCGGACGGTCGCCGTCAAGGAGCTGCGGTTCCCGACCAACATCGACCAGGAGGAGAAACGGCGGCTGATCACGCGGACGCTGCGCGAGGCCAAGGCCATCGCGCGGATCCGCAACAACAGCGCCGTGACGGTCTTCGACGTCGTCCAGGAGGACGACCGGCCCTGGATCGTGATGGAGCTCGTCGAGGGCAAGTCGCTCGCCGAGGTCATCCGGGAGGACGGCCTGCTCGAGCCGAAGCGTGCCGCCGAGGTCGGCCTCGCCGTCCTCGACGTGCTGCGGTCCGCCCACCGTGAGGGCATCCTGCACCGCGACGTGAAGCCGTCGAACGTCCTGATCTCCGACGACGGCCGGGTCGTGCTCACCGACTTCGGCATCGCCCAGGTCGAGGGCGACCCCTCCATCACCTCGACCGGCATGCTCGTCGGCGCGCCCTCCTACATCTCCCCGGAGCGGGCGCGCGGGCACAAGCCGGGCCCGGCGGCCGACCTGTGGTCCCTCGGTGGGCTGCTGTACGCGGCGGTGGAGGGCGCGCCGCCGTACGACAAGGGGTCGGCCATAGCGACGCTCACGGCGGTGATGACCGAGCCGCTGGAGGAGCCGAAGAACGCGGGCCCGCTGAAGGACGTCATCCACGGGCTGCTCACCAAGGACCCCGCACAGCGGCTCGACGACGCGGGTGCCCGGGCGATGCTGAACTCGGTGCTGCACGCGCCCGAGACTCCCGAGCCGGAGCCGATGGACGCCACGAAGGTCGTGCCGCTGCCGGCGCAGCCCGACAGGTCCTCCCGCAAGGGGGGCTCGTCAGGGTCCGGCGGCAAGCGGGGCGAGGAGGCCGGGGAGCGGTTGCGCGGGGCGCTGCGTTCCGTGCGCAAGGCCGCCTCGGGCTCGGCTGCCGCGGGAGCTGCCGCCGCGTCCGCCAAGTCCGGTGCCGGCGAGGCCTCTTCCGGATCGGCGGGCACGGCTTCCTCCGCGTCCGACAGCGGTGCGGGCCGGAGCGGGACGGCGGGTGCGTCGTCGTCGAAGCCGGCCTCGGGGGTGGACTCCGCCGCCGGTGAGCGCGGGGCGCCGGAGACCAGGACGGCCTCCGGGGGGCGGAGTTCGGGATGGCCCGTGGTGCCGCCGCCGGACCTGCCGTCGAGGCCCGTCCCCCGCGCGCCGCTCACCGACGTGGTGCCGCGGCGGACGTTGATGATCATCGCGGTGGTCGTCGCGATCGCCGTGATCGGCACCGTGCTCGCCATCGCGCTCAGCGGCGACGACAAGGGCTCGAAGGGAGCCTCCGGCGCAGGCGGCGGGAAGACCGTGGCCACGGCGTCGGACGGCGCCGACACCAAGGGCGACGGCACACGCACCGACGGCGCCGAGACCGAGTCCACGCCGTCCGGGCCCGACTCGAACAGCACACCGGCCGGCCAGTCCGGCGGTTCCTCGGACGAGGGCGGATCCGGCAGCGGGAAGGGCGCCGCGACGGAGTCGACTCACCAGGGCAAGCAGGGGTACTCGATCGGTCTGCCGAAGGGGTGGAAGTTCCAGACCACGGCTGCGGCGGGCGACCGCTTCACCGGCCCCGACGGGCAGAAGCTGCTCGTCGCCTGGACGTCCACGCCCAAGGGCGACCCGGTGGCGGACTGGAAGAACCAGGAGCGCTACATGGTGCGCGCGCAGTACAAGAAGATCCGTATAGAGAAGGTGGACTACCGCGGCTGGAACACCGCCGACTGGGAGTTCACCTACACGGACGGCGGCACCAAGTACCGCACCATCGACCGGGGTTTCGTGGTCGACGGCAAGTACGGGTACGCGCTGATGTACACGGCCAAGGCGGCGGGCTGGGGCGGCGACTTGCGCAAGGAGACGTGGCGGACGCTCACACAGACCTTCGAACCCAAGTCCTGAGCATGGGGCGCCCCGGTATTGGGGAGTGAGATCTGGCATCCCCGCATTGCGGGTTGCCTGCGGCACGTATCGTAAATGTTTGCGGACCGTGCGCAGCCGAAACGGACCGCGGGGCGAACGGATGCGACCGACCGGGCTGCCGGGGGAGGCAACGTGGACGACTACGCGGGTCGGGTGCTCGCCGACCGCTACCGCCTGCCACTGCCGCCGTCCGACGAGTACGAACTGACCGAGACCCGGGCCTTCGACACCTACAGCGGACAGGAAGTCCTGGTCCGGCAGGTGCCGTTGCCCGAGGTGGTCGAGGCGGAGGTCCTCGACGCGGAGGGGCTCCCCGACGGTTTCACGGCACGTGACGGTGGTGTCCGGCGGTCCGGCGGCCGGGCGGGCACCCGTGCCGGTACCCGGCGGCCCGCGGATCCGGTGGTGCGACGTGCGGTGGAGGCGGCGCAGGCCGCAGCCGCCATTCCCGACCACCCCCGACTCGACCAGGTCTTCGACGTGTTCGCCGAGGGCGGTTCGCTGTGGATCGTCAGTGAGCTGGTGGCAGCGCGCCCGCTGGCCGCGCTGCTCGCCGAGAAGCCGCTGACGCCGTACCGCGCGGCCGAGGTGGCCTCCGACGTCCTGACGGCCCTTCGGGTGCTGCACGCGCACGGCTGGGTGCACCGGAACATCACCGCGCGGACGGTGCTCGTCTGCGACGACGGCCGTGTGATGCTGACCGGCCTCGCGGTGGGCGCGGCCGAAGAGGCACTCTGCGGGTACGACCCGGTTCCCGAACCGCCCTTCGAGGACTCCGGGCAGGTGCCGGGGCAGCAGGGCGGCGCTGCCGGGACGTCCCGCGGCGTCGGCGGCCCGGGCGGTTCCGGGCCGGGCGGTGGCATCGGCGGCGCGGGGGATCCCGAGGCGGCGCGGCGCGCGGCCATAGAGGCCCGGGAGGCCAGGGGACTGCCGTCGGCGGGGGGCGAGACCGCGAGCGGTGGTTCGGTCGTACCGGCGCGTGGGCCGGTGGAGGGCGGCGGGGACCCGCGGGCGGCGCGTGCCGGTGCGATCGCGGCCTACCGGGCCGGCGCCCGGGCCGCCGCACGGGTGCAGGAGGCGCAGCAGGGCGGGTGGGCGGCACTGCCCGGAGCCCGCACCGACCCGGACGGCGGGGACGCGCCCCACGGCAACGGATCGGCGCAGTCGCCGTACATCCCCGGGCAGGGCACCGCCCCCGGGGCCGCACCGCCCGGGCGGATCGCCGACCCCTACGGTGTGAGCGGCAATCCGCGGACGACGGCGTGGCACGGTGCGGCGCCCCGCGGCACGACCGGCGGGGCTCCGGCGGCGCAGGGCCGGGAGCAGGCGGCGCTCCCCCCGGCCACGGACATGGACACCGCGGCCCACGGCGAGCCCACCCGGTGGGACGACCTGGTCGCCGATGCCCCCGCACCCCGGCGCGGTCCGGCCACGGCGCTGGCCGCCGAGCGGGCGCGGCAGGCGCGGATGGCCGTGGTCGGGCCCGTGACCGAGCGCTGGGCACCCGAGCAGGCCGGACCCGTGCACGAGAACTGGCAGCTGGCCGCGCCGATCGGTCCCGCGACCGACCTGTGGGCGCTCGGAGCGCTGCTCTTCCGGGCCGTGCAGGGGCATGCGCCCTACCCGGAGGAATCGACGGCCGAGCTGGTGCAGATGGTGTGCGCCGAGCCGCCCGCGTACGCCGAGGAGTGCGGGCCGTTGCGGCCGGTCGTGGAGTCGCTGCTGCGTCAGGATCCGACGGAGCGCCTCGACTTCGAGGAGGTGCGCGGCTGGCTGCGCTCGCTGGTGCGCTCGGCGCCCGAGCCGGAGGCCGGGCTGCACGTGGTCGCGGCGCCGCCCGTCGACGCCCGGCGGCTGCCCGTCGTACGGCGTCGGGGTGAGCTCGTGCGCCGGCGGAAGGCCGGGCTGCCCGCGCACCACGGGCGGCACAAGAGGGCCAAGCAGGAGTCCGGTTCGCCGCGCCGCCTCGGCCGCACCCTGCTCGTGCTGGTCCTGCTCGCGATGGCCGCGGCGATCGCCTACGCCATGCTCTTCATGCCCAAGGCGAAGACCGACGGCGCGGACGGAACCGACCGCACCGGAGCCGCCGGTGAAGTCAGCCGGGCACCCGAACCGGACGCCAGCAGCGAGCCCCGGACCGAGCAGACCTCGCCCGGGCCGGAGAAGAGCCCGTCGTCGTCGGCCGGCACCACCGAGACCCAGACCACCGGCCCGGACGTCGCCGACGGCTTCACCCTGCGCAAGGACTCGGCGGGCTTCCAGGTCGCCGTCGCCAAGGGCTGGGACCGCGCTCCCCGCAACGGCAGCGGCCAGATCGTCTACTCCAAGGGCGACTTCGAACTCATCGTCGTCGCGGGCCGGGACAGCGCGTCCTCGTACGGCAGTGATCCGATGGCCTACCAGCGGGAGAAGGAGCGCGAGTTGCAGCCGTACCGCGACTCCAGCTGGGCCACCTCCACCGGGCTGAAGACGATCGAGGTGGGCGGACGGACCATGGCCGAGGGGCAGTTCACCTGGACCGGCGGCGACGGGGGCGAACTGTACGTCCGCAACCTGGCGATGCTGGTCGAGGGGCGCTACCACGTGGTCCAGGTGCGCGGCCCGGAGTCCGAACGGGACGAGGTGACACGGCTGTACGAGCAGGCTGCGGCGACGTACAAGGTGACGGGGTGAGCGACCGGCGCGCCGCCTGTACGCCGCAGTTCACACTCTGGTTGCCTCCCGTCCCGGCAGTCGACAACCGTCACAGTGCGGTCACCGTGGTACCCCGCTTGTTCCCTGGGTGAGGGCGGGTCCTTACGCTGACCCTGTCAAGACCATTGCGGGGCAACGTGAATCAGATGCAGGGCCTGCTCATCGCGGGCCGCTACCGGCTGGCCGAATCCATCGGCAGTGGTGGCATGGGCCGGGTCTGGCGTGCGCATGACGAGGTGCTGCACCGGTCCGTCGCCATCAAGGAGCTGACGGCCGCCCTCTACGTCTCCGAGAGCGAGCAGGCGATCCTGCTGGCGCGCACCCGGGCGGAAGCCAGGGCGGCGGCGCGCATCAACCACTCCGCGGTCGTCACGGTGCACGACGTGCTGGAGCACGACGGCCGCCCGTGGATCGTGATGGAGCTGGTCGAGGGCCGCTCCCTGGCCGACGCGGTCAAGGAGGAGGGGCGGGTCGAGCCGCGCGAGGCGGCGCGCATCGGCCTCTGGGTGCTGAGGGCCCTGCGTGCCGCGCACAACGCCGGCGTCCTGCACCGCGACATCAAGCCGGGCAACGTCCTCCTCGGCCGCGACGGACGCGTCCTGCTCACGGACTTCGGCATCGCCCAGATCGAGGGCGACACGACCATCACGCGCACCGGAGAGGTCGTCGGGTCGGTCGACTACCTGGCGCCCGAGCGCGTACGCGGCAACGACCCCGGCCCGTCCTCCGACCTGTGGGCCCTGGGCGCGACGCTCTACACGGCGGTGGAGGGCCGCTCGCCGTTCCGCCGCACCACGCCGCTGACCACCATGCAGGCCGTGGTGGAGGAGGAGGCCGCCGAGCTCCGGCACGCCGGTCCGCTCGCGCCCGTCATCATCTCCCTGCTGCGCAAGGACCCCAGCACCCGGCCCGACGCGTCAGAGGCCGAGCAGATGCTCGCC
Source organism: Streptomyces luteogriseus (assembly GCF_014205055.1). Classification (NCBI taxonomy): domain Bacteria; kingdom Bacillati; phylum Actinomycetota; class Actinomycetes; order Kitasatosporales; family Streptomycetaceae; genus Streptomyces; species Streptomyces luteogriseus. Next base: position 3,496,342 of record NZ_JACHMS010000001.1, on the reverse strand, counting down.
GAGGCGGCGGAGGGGCGGCGGCCGAACGGGGCGCAGGCGTACGTGCCCACGCAGTACGGCGGGGCGACGCCGTACCGGGACTCCCACAGCGGCACGGGGAGGGCCGTCACCGGCACCTCCGGCACCGGTCCCGTCGGCACCGGCCCCATGGGTACCGGCTCGGGTTCGCACACCGGGACCCCGCTCCCGCCGATGGCCGGCACTCCGGCCACCGGGACGTCCCCGGCCGGCACTTCGCCGTACGGCCCCACCGGCCCCACCACGATCGGGCCGACGGGGACGGGCCCGCAGCCGACCGGTACGGGCAGGCGCCGCAGACTGCGCACCCTCGCCCTGGTCGTCGCGCTCGCGGCCATCATCGGCGGGGGCACGGCCGTGGTGCTCCAGCAGTGGCACCAGAACCGGCAGGGCGGCTCCGGCTCGTCGGTCTCGACGACGCAGGGGCCGGGGGGATCGGTTCCGGCCAGCTGGACCCGCTACGACGACCCCGCGGGCTTCAGCCTCTACCTGCCGAAGGGCTGGAAGCGCTCGCCCTTCGGCCCGCAGGGGGAGCTCAAGCAGATCGACTACTCACCGGACGGCGGCCGGCACTTCGTCCGGATCGCCGTCGACACGTCACCGGACTTCGCCGACCCCTACGCCCACCAGCTCGACCTGGAGCAGCAGCTTCGGCGGCTGGTCCACTACAAGAGGGTCACGCTGGAGCGCAACGTCTACCGGGACCGGGAGGGCGCCCGGTGGGAGTACACCTGGACGGCCCAGCCCAAGGACATCAAGTTTCCCGGCCCGCGCCGGGCCGTCGAGGAGACGTACGTGGCCCGCGACGGCACCGAGTACGCGCTCTACATGTCGGCCCCCGCCGCGGACTGGCCGACGGCGAGCAAGCAGTTCACCGCGCTGTTGCAGGGTTGGCAGGAGAAGACCTCCTGAGGCGAGGACACGTCTGACGAGGGGCTGTCTGTTTCGGCCACCGGCACTTCACCGCCCCGGAGTGGTTCCGTCCGTTGGGGCATGATTGCCACATGGGGACCGAGGGGCACAGCAGGCGTGTCATCGCGGGCCGTTACCAACTCGAGGAGAAACTCGGGCGCGGCGGCATGAGCGTGGTCTGGCGGGCGACCGACCGGTTGCTCGGCCGGAGCGTGGCCGTCAAGGAGCTCCCCTACGACGACACGCTCTCCGCGGCTCAGGCGCGCCGGCAGCGGGACCGTACGCTGCGCGAGGCCCGGGCCGTCGCCCAGCTGAGCCATCCGCACATCATCGTCGTCCACGACGTCGTCGAGGACGACGAACGCCCCTACATCGTCATGGAGCTGATCGAGGGCGGCTCGCTCGCCGACCGGCTCGCCCACCGGGGTCCCGTCGACGCCGCCGAAGCGGCCCGTATCGGCATCGCCCTGCTCGGTGCGCTGGCCGCCGCGCACGCGGGCGGGGTGCTGCACCGCGACCTCAAGCCCGACAACGTGCTGCTGGAGACGGGCACCGACCGGGTCGTCCTCACCGACTTCGGCATCGCCCAGGTCGCGGGCACCCCCACGCTCACCGAGAACGGGGCCTTCGTCGGCTCCCCCGAGTACACCGCGCCCGAGCGGATGTCCGGGGCCAGGACCGGGCCCGAGTCCGACCTGTGGTCGCTGGGCGCACTGTTGTGCACGGCACTCAGCGGTGAGTCGCCGTTCCACCGCGACTCGCTGGGCGGCATCCTGCACGCGGTCGTCGTGGGCGACATCCAGCCGCCCGCGCAGGCCGGGCCGCTCATGCCCGTCGTACGCGGTCTGCTGGAGCGCGATCCGGACCGGCGGCTGGACGCGGCCCGGGCGGAACGGATGCTCCGGGCCTTCCGTGACACGGGCTTCACCCCCATGTCGCCGCCGCCCGAGTACGCGCCGACGGTGGGGGAGGCGCCGCGCCGGCGGCCGCTGGATCTCGTCGTCCGGCGACCGTCCGCGGCACCGGTGGACCCGTCCGGTGGGAGCCGGCCGGAGGAACCCTTCCTCCGGCAGCCCGCCCGGCGCGTGCTCATCGCGGCGCTGCTGGTCGCGGCGATGGCGGGAGCGGGGGTGTCCGCGGCGGCCCTGCTCAGGCAGGAGAGCGACAGGGACGGCGGCCCCGCGCCGACGCGTTCCGCATCGACGCCGCCGAAGGCGCCTGCGACGCCGAAGGCACCGGAGACTCGGAAGGCACCGGAGACTCGGAAGGTGCCGACGACTCCGGCGGCCTCCCCGAGCGCGCCCGCGCCCACCCCGTGACGATGGCCGAACTCCGCTCGGCACCGGAACAAAGAGGGCGATAAGCCCCCTTCGACGTCACGGGTCGGTGACCGGCTCGCGTCCTTTGTGGATCCGCGGGCGGTTGGCGCGATATGGATGAACCCATGAGCAACAACGGGGGAGCCCGATCCGGGGCCGACGAGCCAACGAGTTTTGTACTGCAACCACCGAACCAGCAGGCGCCGGTGCCGGGCAATCCCTACGCCACGCCGGCCGCGTCACCCACCCAGGTCGTGCCGTCCCAGTCGGCCCAGGCGGCCGAGGGCCCCGGTGCCGGGCGTCTCATCGCGGGACGTTACCGGCTGCTGGCGAAGCTCGGGCACGGCGGCATGGGTACGGTGTGGCGGGCCAAGGACGAGACGGTGGACCGGGAGGTCGCCGTCAAGGAACCTCGCGTCCCGGAACATCTTCCCGAACGCGAACGTTCCAACGCCTTCGAGCGAATGCGCCGCGAGGCCCGGGCGGCGGCCCGGCTCGACCACCCGGCGGTGGTCGACGTGCACGACGTCGCCGTCGTGGAGGACCAGCCCTGGATCGTGATGGAGCTGGTGCGGGGCCGCTCGCTGGGCGACGCGCTCCAGGAGGGCACCCTGTCCGCGCGCGAGGCCGCCCGGATCGGCCTGGAGGTGCTCGGCGCGCTGGAGGCCGCGCACGCGGCGGGCATCCTGCACCGTGATGTGAAACCGGACAACGTGCTGCTCGGCCGGTACGACCGGGTCGTCCTCACGGACTTCGGGATCGCCCAGATCGAGGGCGAGACCAACCTGACCGACACCGGCGGCTTCGTCGGCTCGCCCGAGTACATCGCGCCCGAGCGCGTGCTGGGGCAGCGCCCGGGACCGGCCAGTGACCTGTGGTCCCTCGGCGTGGTGCTCTACGCGGCGACGGAGGGCGTCTCCCCGTTCCGCCGCAGCAACACCCCCGCCACGCTCCAGTCCGTCCTCAACGCCACCCCCGCGCCGCCGGCTTCGGCCCAGGGCCCGCTCGCCGAGGCCATCAACGGCCTGCTGCACAAGGACCCGGCCAGCCGCCCGAACGCCGCGCAGGTGCGGGCCCTGCTGGAGGCGGCCGCGCACCCGCCCGCCGCCCGGCCCACGCAGGCCGTGCGGGTCATGGGCCCGGGCGAGGGCGGCCGGGGTGTCCGGCTCGGCCGGAAGGCCTGGATCGGACTGGGTGCCGCGGTCGTCGCGGCGGCGGCGTCGTCGTACCTGGTGATCGCGGACCCGTTCGCCGGGCCGCTGCCCGAGGGCTGGAAGGTCAAGCAGGAGAAGGACCTCGCCGCGTCGCTCGCCGTCCCCGCCGGATACCAGCGGACCGTGCCCGACCGGAAGTCCGACCAGGGTCACTGGGTCACGTACAGCGACTGGAGCGGCAGCATCTGGATCGGCCTGAGGCTGGAGAAGAAGGCCGAGGACACCGGCGGCACCATCGCGGGATCCGCGGCTGCCGAGATGTACGACGACGACACCGGGTTCAAGGAGAGCGGCAGCTACGAGCTGGACATGGACGAGGGGCCGAAGAAGTCGGACCCCAAGGTGACCACGTACCGGGACAAGAAGGCCGCCCGGAACACCGTCCCCTTCAGGACCGACGACAGCGAGAACCCGCGCCCCCGGGAGCTCCAGATCTTCTACTACCGGACCCCCGGCGGAGACATGTACAAGCTCACCGTCAGCTACCCGGACAAGAGCGACTTCACCGCCCGCGGACGCGAGGTGGCGAGCCTGGCGATCGCGAATCTGGACATCGACAACACCTGATCCCGGTGGATCAACTGCCTTGAAATCGACCCGCGTCGACAAGGGTGCGTCCCGCGGGGTACTGATGGGGCATGAGCAACGACGGGGGCGGGACGGACGACGCCCGGGGCCGGCTGGTCGGCGGACGGTACCGGCTGATCGAGCGCATCGGCTCCGGCGGCACGGGCACCGTCTGGCGGGCCCAGGACGAACACGCCGAGTGTGAAGTCGCCGTCAGACAGCCCCGGTTGCCGGGCGGCCCGGACGACGAGGGTCACCGGCGGGCGGCCCACCGGCTCCACCGCGAGGCCCGGGCCGCCGCCCGTGTCGACCACCCCGCAGCCGTCACCATTCACGACGTGGTCGTCGAGGCGGAGCAGCGGTCCGAACGACCGGGCCCCGTAGGCCCCGACGAACTCGACGCGGCCGAGGCGCTCGACGGGCTGCCGTGGATCGTCATGGAGCTGGTGCCCGGCGAGTCCCTGCGCGAGATGCTCCGGCGCGGTCCGGTCGACGTGCGCGAAGCCGCCCGGATCGGGCTGGCCGTGCTCGGTGCCCTGCGCGCGGCGCACTCCGTCGGCATCGTGCACCGGGACGTGAAACCCGCCCATGTGCTGCTCGGCCCGCACGGGCGGGTCGTCGTCACCGACTTCGGTATCGCCCATGTCCAGGGCGAGGGCTTCCTCACCGCGAGCGGGGAGTCCGCCGCGGGCTCGCCGGAGTTCGTCGCCCCCGAGCGGATGTCCGGCCGCATCGCGGGGCCCGCGTCCGACCTGTGGTCGCTGGGCGCTCTGCTGTACGCGGCCGTCGAGGGCTCGTCTCCGTTCCTGCGGACCACGCCGGAGGCCACGCTCGCCGCGATCCTCGCCGCCGAGCCGCCCGAACCGACACGGGCCGGCCCCCTCGGGCCGCTGATCACGCGACTGCTGGTGGCCGACCCCGACCGGCGGCCGGTCGCCGAGGAGGTCGCGAAGGATCTGGAGGCGGTGGCGGGACCGGCACCGGGCGAGCGGACGCGGCAAGCCGAACGGCCGCGGCCGGCCGAACAGATACGCACCCCCGACGACCGTGCCGCCCGACACCCCGGCCGTGCGCCTTCGCGACAGGCCGAGCCGACACCGGCCGCGGTGCCCTTCGGACAGACCGGCCAGGTGTCCGCCGCGGTGCCCTTCGGGCAGAGTGACGCGGTGCCCGCCGAGCAGACAGGCCCGGTGTCCGCCGCATTTCCCGCAGGGCAGACAGGCCCGGTGTCCCCCGCAGGGCCCTCCGGGCAGACCGCCCCTGTCCCCGCCGCAGTGCCCTCCGGCCCAGACCCGTCCCCCGCCGCCGCCTCCGGCCGGCCGGCCCCGTCCCCCGCCGCGGCGTCAGGCCCCGTACCCACGCCCCGGCCCGCTTCCGCCCCTGACGCCGCCCAAGACGCTCCTGCGACCGCCGCCCGCCAGAGCCTCCTCCGCCCCGGCCCCCTCGCGCTCCTCTCCGCGTTGCTCGCCGGCGGCATCGGGGCCGTCACCCAACTCGCCGAGCCCAGCAGCGCGGAGAGCGCCGGACAGGTCGCCGACGTGGCCGGCGTCTGGATCCCGCACCCCGAGTCGGACATGGCGGCCGTTCTCCACCTGCCGCCCCACTACCGCCCACTCGAGCGCACCGGCAGCGCGTCCGACCAGCCCCGCACGGCGCTCTACGGCGACGGACGGACGGGCACGATCCAGGTCCGTCTCCTCTCCTGGGACAAGGCCCCGGCAACGCCGATGGACCAGGCCAGGAAGGCGGACGGCGCCCAGGGGAAGGCGCGGTACACCCGCACCAGCGTCCAGGGCCGGGAGGCCGCCCTCGCCGACACGGCGTACCTCCGGGGCGAAACCCCGAGACGGGTCATGCGGCTGATCGCGCGCACCGGTGACGACCGCATGTACGAACTGCGCGTCGACATGCCCAGGGGCACGCCGGAAGAGGAAGAAGGCACCTCGGTGTTCGAGGGGGCCAGGGAGCGGCTCGGCAGCGCCCCGGGATCGTAAAAGGCCGAATCACCTCAACCGGCCACCGCACAACGTCCTGATCAGCACGTTTGTTGCCAGCAGTCACTGGCGTCGTGTGAGCACTCGGTGAAGCCGTATTACCGACGGGTACCCAAAGCCTGCGTCGCGGCATACCCTGCGCCTCATGACGGACGCGCAGGCCGCAGAGAAGACGGCAGAGACCGGCACGGCACCCACCGGTACGAACCCCCTCGCCCCCGCCCCGGAGGGCGCCCGCACCGCCGCGGACGTGGTCACGCCCGAGCTGGTCGCCCAGCTCACCAAGGGCGTCGCCGGCTCCGGCCGGACCGCCAACCACACGCCGTTCACCGGCGAGAAGCTGGCCGACCTCCCGGAGTCGACGCCCGAGGACGTGGCGAAGGCCTTCGAAGCGGCCCGCACCGCCCAGACCGTATGGGCGCAGACTCCCGTACGGCAGCGCGCCGCCGTCCTGCTCCGCTTCCACGACCTGGTGCTGGAGCGCCAGGCCGAGGTGCTCGACCTCATCCAGCTGGAGACCGGCAAGGCCCGGCTGCACGCCCACGAGGAGGTCCTGGCCGTCGCGGTCGCCGCCCGGCACTACGGCCGCAAGGCCCCCGCCTACCTCCGGCCCAAGCGGCACGCCGGCGCCGTGCCGACCTTGACGAAGGTCACCGAGCTGCGCCACCCGCGCGGTGTCGTCGGCCAGATCGCCCCCTGGAACTACCCCCTGGAGCTGTCGGTCGGCGACGCCCTCCCGGCCTTCGTCGCGGGCAACGCCGTCGTCATGAAGCCGGACACGGAGACCTGCCTGACCGCCCTGTGGGCCCGTGACCTGCTGATCGAGGCCGGCCTGCCCGCCGACGTCTTCCAAGCCGTCCTCGGCGACGGCCCGGTCATCGGCCCCGAGGTCGTCCGGCACGCCGACTACGTCTCCTTCACCGGCTCCACCCGCACCGGCCGCGAGGTCGCCCAGGGCGCGGCGGCCCGGCTGGTGGGCGTCTCCCTCGAACTCGGCGGCAAGAACGCCATGCTGGTCCTGGAGGACGCCGACATCGAGAAGGCCGCGGCCGGCGCCGTCCGCGCCTGCTTCTCCTCCGCCGGCCAGCTCTGCATCTCCATCGAGCGGCTCTACGTCCACGAGTCGATCGCGGACGCCTTCCTGGAGCGCTTCGCCGCCCGCACGAAGGCGATGCGCCTCGGCACGTCCCTGGCGTACGGCGCCGAGATGGGGTCCCTGGTCGGCGAGCGCCAGCTCGAGACGGTCACGCGGCACGTGGAGGAGGCCGTCGCCAAGGGCGCGAAGGTCGTCGCGGGCGGTGTGGCCCGCCCCGACATCGGCCCGTACTTCTTCGAGCCCACGATCCTCGACGGGGTCGCCACGGACATGTCCGTCTGCGACGAGGAGACCTTCGGCCCGGTCGTCTCCGTCTACCGCTTCACGAGCGAGGACGAGGTGATCGAGCGCGCCAACGCGACGGCGTACGGCCTGAACTCCTCGGTCTGGACGCGCAACGGCCGCCGCGGCCAGGAGATCGCCGCCCGGCTGCGCACCGGCACGGTCAACATCAACGAGGGCTACGCCCCCGCCTACGGCAGCGTCCAGTCCCCGATGGGCGGCATGAAGGACTCCGGCCTCGGCCGCCGCCACGGCTCCGAGGGCATCCTCAAGTACACCGAGGCCCAGACGGTCGCCCACCAGCGCATCCTGCCGATGGCCCCCTCCCTCGGCATGGACGACGAGAAGTACGCCCAGTTCATGAGCCGCAGCCTCCGCCTGATGAAGGCGTTCCGGTTCCGGTAGACGATCCTCGCTTCAGCCACTCAAAGGGGAGACGGCACGTGCCTCAGGACGCTTACGACTACGACGTCATCGTCGTGGGTTCCGGCTTCGGCGGCTCGGTGACCGCCCTGCGCCTCACGGAAAAGGGATACAAGGTCGGCGTCCTTGAGGCCGGCCGGCGCTTCACCCGCGAGACCCTCCCGAAGAACTCCTGGGACCTCAAGAACTACCTCTGGGCCCCGAAGCTCGGCATGTACGGCATCCAGCGCATCCATCTGCTGGGCAACGTCATGGTCCTGGCCGGCGCGGGCGTCGGCGGCGGCTCCCTGAACTACGCCAACACCCTCTATGTCCCGCCGAAGCCGTTCTTCGAGGACCCCCAGTGGCGTGACATCACCGACTGGCAGGACGAGCTGGCGCCGTACTACGACCAGGCCCGGCGCATGCTGGGCGTGCGGCTCAACCCGACCATGACCCCCTCCGACGTCCATCTGAAGGCCGCCGCGGAGCGCATGGGCTGCGGCGACTCCTTCCACATGGCCCCGGTCGGCGTCTTCTTCGGCGACGGCGAGGACGCCGACGGCTCGGCGAAGGCCAAGCCGGGCCAGGAGGTGCCCGACCCGTACTTCGGCGGCGCGGGCCCGTCCCGCAAGGCCTGCGCGGAGTGCGGCGAGTGCATGACCGGCTGCCGCCACGGCGCCAAGAACACCCTCAACGAGAACTACCTGCACCTCGCCGAGAAGGCGGGCGCGGTCGTCCACCCCATGACCACGGTCGTGTCGGTCACCGACGACTCGCGCGGCGGCTACGCCGTCGCCACCCTGCCCACCGACGACCGCGGCAAGAAGAAGGGCCGCACCTACACGGCGCAGCGGGTGGTCCTCGCCGCCGGCACCTACGGCACCCAGACCCTGCTGCACCGCATGAAGGCGGGCGGCCGGCTGCCGTACCTCTCGGACAAGCTGGGTGAGCTGACCCGCACCAACTCCGAGGCCCTGGTCGGCGCCCAGACCGACGACCGGCGCTACCGCAAGGCGCACGGCGCGCCCAAGGCCGACTTCACCCGGGGCGTGGCCATCACGTCCTCCATCCACCCCGACGCCAACACCCACATCGAGCCGGTCCGCTACGGCAAGGGCTCCAACTCGATGGGCGGCCTGTCCATCCTCCAGGTGCCGTACGCGGGGACGAACTCGGGCAGTTCGCGGGTCCTGGGCTTCCTTGCCAACGCGGCGAAGCACCCGCTGCTGGTACTGCGCTCGCTGTCGAACCGCCGCTGGTCGGAGCGGACCATCATCGGCCTGGTGATGCAGTCGCTGGACAACTCCCTGACGACGTACGTGAAACCGTCGGGTGTGGGCCGCGGACTGCTCACCGCCCGCCAGGGGCACGGCGCCCCGAACCCGAAGCAGATCAAGGCCGCGACGGAGGGCGCGTCGGCGCTGGCCGCCGAGATCAACGGCTTCGCGGGCTCCAACGTCGGCGAACTGATGGGCACCCCGCTCACCGCCCACTTCCTGGGCGGCTGCCCGATCGGCGACTCCCGCGAGTCCGGCGTGATCGACCCGTACCACCGCCTCTACGGCCACCCCGGCATCTCGGTCGTCGACGGCGCCGCGGTCTCCGCGAACCTGGGCGTCAATCCGTCCCTCACCATCACCGCCCAGGCCGAGCGGGCGATGTCGTACTGGCCCAACAAGGGCGAGGAGGACCCGCGCCCGCAGCAGGGCACGGCCTACGAGCGGCTCCAGCCCGTCGAGCCGAAGTCCCCGGCCGTCCCGGCGGAGGCGTTCGGCGCGCTGCGGCTGCCGTTCCTCGGCATGCCGGCCGTACCGCCGAAGAACTGAGCGACCCGGGAAGACAGAAGAGGGACCTGCGCCCCCCTCCGAGCGCAGGTCCCTCTTCTGCTTGGTGCAACGGCCTGTCGGCCGCTGTGGCTTACGCCTGGACGCCGGCCTTGCGGCGACGGACCACGAAGATCGCGCCGGCACCGGCGACGACCGCGGCACCGCCGACGAGGCTGATCATCGGCAGGGCGGAGCTGGAGCCGGTCTCGGCGAGGCTGCCGGTGACCTCCGGGGTGTTGCCGCTCGGCTTCTCGTCGGTGACGGGGGCCTTGCCGCCTTCCTGCGGCTTGGTGCCGCCGGTGTCGGTACCGGCGGAGACGATCTGGAACTTGTACGACACGTCGCCGAAGCCGGTGCACTCGGCGTCGTTGTCGCCGTAGATCGTCGCGCCGAGCGAGAAGCCGGCGCCGACCGGGGCGGACTTGCTGACGTTGAGGCGCAGCGGGATGTCGACCTCGTACTCGGGCTTCAGCTCGTCGGTGTAGCCGACGTAGCCGACCGCGTAGCCGCCCTCGTTGAGGTCGACCCAGGTCTTGTCCGCGGGGTCCCAGGCCTGGAGCTGGACCTGCTTGCTGGTGAACAGCTCCTCGCCGTTCTTGTCGGGGGAGGCCCCGGCGAAGAAGTCGAGGTCGTTCAGCGTGGAGTCGGAGTTGTTCAGCACGTTCAGCGAGAACTTGTGCCAGCCGCTGCCCGCCGCGATCTTGCCGGGCAGGCCGGAGATGCTGACGTCGACCTTGGTGTCCTCGCACACCGACGGCTCGGGGTCGGGGGACTCCGACTCCTCGGGCTCGGAGGCGCTGGGCGCCGGGGAGGACACGCTGGCGGACGCGCTCGGCGAGCTGGACGTCTCGGGAGCGGACTCGCTCACGGACGTGCTCGGAGCCGGCGACGTCTCGGGAGCGGACTCGCTCACCGACGGCGAGGGCGACGTCTCGGGAGCGGACTCGCTCACCGACGCGCTCGGCGTGGGCGTCGTTTCGTCGGTCGCGTACGCGGCCGGTGCCGCGAGCAGTGCCACCGGGGCTATGACCGCCGTAGCGGCCGCTGCTGCCATGGCGCGGCGAAGCTTCATGAAGACCTCGGAGAGTCCGGCGTACCGCGGGATGCGGTACGAACGTTGGGGGAGGCCTCCGCGTGTGGGGCGCGGGAGTGGCCCTTGGTACGCCGTGTTTGATCAGTGAAGACAGTGAATGGTTGTGCTGGCCCTAACAAGGACTTTATGTGTCCTGCGTCACAGACCTGTCGGCGCGGCGCACGAGGTCCCGGGCGGTACCACCACAGGGCCTGCCGAATGCCCCAGGAGGTGACATATGAGTGACAGGGAGAGGCTGGCCGCGCTACTGGGCGCACCGCCGCACCGAAGGAGCCCGGAGGCGTGGACGCCCCTGGAACGCGAGCTGGGCGTCGGGTTCCCTGATGACTACAAGGAGTTCATCGACGGGTACGAGCCGGTCCGGATCAACTTCCACCTGCACTTCGACCATCCCGCTCACCCGGTCTGGAGTCTCGGGAAGTGGGTCGCCGAGACGGTGGAGACCTACCGCACTCTCGACTGGCCCGGTCCGCTTCGATGCCCTGCCGTATGTCTCGGAGGGCAGGCCGGAGTCCTGGTTCGGTCCCGACAGGCCGGACCCGGTGGAGCAATGACGACGACACGCGGGTCCGTGTCCGAGGGCTGACGTACGCTCGGCCGTCCGACAGGAGATCACGAGAAAGCGCGAAGAATCATGGCCGACAGACCGTCAGAAGGGCCCAGACCCGGCCCCGGTGAAGAAGGCGGCTCCTCCTCGTCGTCCATACCCGACGACATGTGGGAGAAGTTCCTCGAGGACAGCGAACGCGACATCCGTTCCTCCGCCCCCAAGGAACCGTCCGCCCGAGCCCGTATGGTCACCGAGCGGCTGCGTGAGCAGGACACCCGGGGCGAGCTGCCGCCGGGGTGGCGTACCGGTCCCGCCTGGCAGGAGATGGACGGCAGGGCCGCCCGGCGACGCAAGCTGTGGGCCGTCCTCGGCGTGGTGGTCACCGCCGCCGTGGTGCTGGTGGCCCTGAAGCCGTCGCTGCTGCCCGGCGACCCCTTCGGCCCCGGGGAGTCCGAGGCCGCGGAGGCCTCACCGCTGCCCGACGAGACGGCCGCCCCCACCGCCGCTCCGGGTGCGTCGGACCCCGAAACCCCCACCCTGGACCGGCCCTTCGCCGGCTCCCCGGCCGAGCGCTGGGCCGACGGCGAGGCCGGCATCGTCCTGCCGGAGGCGAAGGCCGTCGGCGCGGTCTCCGCGGACCGGGTGGAACAGGCGCTGAAACTGACGAAGAAGCTGCTGGTCGGGGCCAATCTTGACCCGAAGGCCGTGCGCGGGGCCCGCCCCGAGGCCGCGCTCTCCGTGCTCGACCCCAAGCAGCCCGGGCTCCTCGACGACCTCGACACCGGGCTGCGCTCCCCGAGCAGGAAGCACGACCCGGTGACGCTGTTCAGCCGCTTCGACCCCGCCAAGGTGCGGCCGGCCGGCGACGTGATCAAGACCCGCGGGCACATGACGATCAAGAAGGGCACGCAAGGAGGCGTGGCGGTGCACGCCGACTACACCTTCGTCTACCCCGTCGTCCGGGCGGACGGCCCCACCGAGGTCACCCGCACCATCGTGCGCCGGGTCCTCGACGTCGAAGTCGCCGACCCCGCCCGCTACAAGGTCACCCCCGGCCGCCTGCTCCTGATGAACTACGACCAGGAGATAGGCAACTCCTCCTGCTTCGTCTACGACGGCTACCTGCACCCGGAGTTCGCGTCGAGCACGTCCGCGGGCCCTGACCCGAGCGGCCCGGCGACGGACCCGTACGACCGGAGCAAGCCCCTCGAACACGGCGACGGCGGCGACTGCGGGACGGTGACCCGCACCTGAGCCGAGCGAAGGGCCCTGCGGGGTGGAGCCGCAGGGCCCTTCTTCTCGTCAGCACCGACGTCAGGGCTGCGCCGGTGCCTGGAAGCGGCGCCGGGGGGGGGGTGCGCCGCTGGTCTGTACCTCTGGCATTGGGGTAATGCGGGTGCCCGCTGGGGGACTTGGACCGTGTAGGCATCGTGCTTGATGAACGCGGCGCCCGCAACCGTTTGACCCGGACTTGTGCATTTATGCAAGGTCCGCCGGTCGGCCCCGGGCGTCCCCGGAGCCGGCCGTTCTCTTGGGTGACCGGGCTGCTGTCCCCTGCCGTCCGGTCACTCCCTGGAGCGAGGTCCCACGACGCACGGCACGATCCGTGCGTCTCATCGCCCCAGTGAGCCACGCGTGGTTCTTTCGGGCCCGCGCCTGGCTGGCACGGACACCGGGACCAACGATGCGGCTCCGGGACGGTCACGCGCCGTACGGGTGAGGCGGGGGCGTACGTCTGTCCCATGAGTGCGGTTTCAGCTTGTTCTTGCGACCATCCCCAGGGGTACAGCCCTGGGGATTCTTCGGCGGAGCCGGAGGGCGCGCGATGACGGGTTCACCCGGTCGGCTGATCAAAAGGGGAACATGCGGTGGGTGGTCGTACGTGTGTGTACGTTGGGTGATCGTGAAGCTGACCGTGCAGGTGAGGCTGCTGCCGACGCCGGAGCAGGCGACGGCACTTGAGGCGACTCTGCGCGCCTGCAACGAGGCGGCCACCTGGGCTAGCGGGGTGGCGTTCGAGAAGGACGTGAAGCGGAACTTCGCGCTGCGTGAGCACGCCTACGGCGAGGTCAAGGCGCGGTGGGGGCTGGGGGCGCAGGCCGCCCAGCACGTGATCAAGAAGACGTGTGACGCGTACGCCACGCTGAAGGCGAACCTGACGGCGGGGAATCTGGGCAGGCCCGGCTCGAAGCGGTACCGGAAGGCCACCGAGAAGCCGATCGTCTTCCGGCCGGAAGGTGCGCAGCCGTACGACGATCGGATGCTGTCCTGGCAGATCGGCGGGCAGCGGGTCTCGATCTGGACCGTGGCCGGGCGCATCAAGGACGTGGCCTTCACCGCGTCCCCGGAGCAGCTGGCCACACTGGCCCTGTACCGCAAGGGCGAGTCGGACCTGGTGTGCCGGGACGGCACGTGGTTCCTGCTGGCGACCTGTGAGGTCCCCGAGCCCGAGCCGAACACCGATCCGCACGACTTCCTCGGCGTCGACCTGGGCATTGTCAACATTGCCACGACCTCCGACGGCGAGATCATGGCCGGACGCGAGATCAACCGAGCCCGCATCCGGGAACGGACCCTGCGCACCAAACTCCAGAAGAAGAACACCCCGTCCGCCAAGCGTCGCCTGACGAGACGCAGGCGCCAGGAGGCGCGACGGGCGAGGGACATCAACCACAAGATTGCGAAGCATGTGGTGGCCGAGGCTGAACGCACCGGTCGCGGGATCGCCCTGGAGGATCTGACGGGCATCCGTGAACGGGTACGGCTCCGAAAGCCCCAACGGGCCACCCACTCCAGCTGGTCCTTCCACCAACTGGGCAGTTTCATCGCGTACAAGGCCCGGCAGGCGGGAGTGCTGGTGGTGTACGTCGATCCGGCGTACACCTCTCGTACCTGCGCCGAGTGCGGGCACATCGACCAGGCGAACCGGGTCTCGCAGCCCTGGTTCGCGTGCCGGTGCTGCGGATTCGTTGATCACGCAGACCGGAACGGCTCCCGCAACATCCGCGCCCGCGCGTGGGAGTTGTGGCGACGCGGGGCCCAGTCAACGGCCCCCGCCCCACCACCGCGCCCGCGGGACGGGGCTGGACGCGAACGAAGCATCACCGCCAGTGGTGCCCGTTGCGCAAGCCCGGCGCTTTAGAGCCGGGTAGTTGACATCTTGCCGCGGCACAGCTCCAGCAGGGTCATCGCGAGCGCGGTGCCCGGCTTGCCCAGCGCCTCCCTGTAGTGGCCGAGGACGTCCATCTCACGGGAGAGGTTCACGCGCCGGCCGCCGGAGGCGATCCGTGCCTCCTGGATGACGGCCGAGACGGCCACCCGTTCCTGGATCAGGCCGATGATCCGGTCGTCGAGCGCGTCGATCCGCTCGCGCGCTCCGGTGATCACGTCGGCGGCCTCGGTCGTGCGGGCGCCGGTCACGTCGATGGCGGTCATAAGGGGCTCCTGGTGGTCAGGGGCTGCCCCGGGGCGGCAGGGCCCGGACGACGACAGGCGCCCCGGGCCTTGTCGGCCCGGGGCGCCTGGTAAGTCGCTTGTCAGTTGCTCAAGCAGCACGACCATGGCGTCCGGCGGGCCGGATGCCATAGGTAAAGACGAACGTCTGGTGCTTGAGCATGGGGGCAAGTATGCACCGCCTCCGGAGGCCGTCCAAGCCGGTTCGCATCCTGAGACGGGGGCGGTCCTGCGGCACACGGAAAGAGCGCGGCGGCCCCCCGGTAGAATCGGGTGGCACAAGACCCCCGCCCCACCGCCGGAAGGCACCCCGTGTCATCAGCGACTCCCGCTGCCAACGCCGCCGACACCGTCCTGGTCGTCGACTTCGGCGCGCAGTACGCCCAGCTCATCGCCCGTCGCGTCCGCGAGGCGCGGGTCTACAGCGAGATCGTGCCGAGCACCATGCCGGTCCAGGAGATGCTCGCCAAGAACCCCGCTGCGATCATCCTCTCCGGCGGCCCCTCGTCGGTCTACGCGGAGGGCGCGCCCAGCCTGGACCGCGAGATCTTCGAGGCCGG
Source organism: Streptomyces luteogriseus (assembly GCF_014205055.1). Classification (NCBI taxonomy): domain Bacteria; kingdom Bacillati; phylum Actinomycetota; class Actinomycetes; order Kitasatosporales; family Streptomycetaceae; genus Streptomyces; species Streptomyces luteogriseus. The sequence continues at coordinate 3,481,053 of NZ_JACHMS010000001.1, read as the reverse complement.
CGTCCCCGTCTTCGGCATGTGCTACGGCTTCCAGCTGATGGCGCGCACCCTCGGCGGCACCGTCGACAACACCGGCGCCCGCGAGTACGGCCGCACCGACCTGCACGTCTCCAAGGTGTCCTCCACCCTCTTCGAGGGCACCCCCGCCGAGCAGCCCGTCTGGATGTCGCACGGCGACGCCTGCTCCGCCGCCCCCGAGGGCTTCTCCGTCACGGCCTCCACGGACGTCGTACCGGTCGCCGCCTTCGAGAACGACGAGAAGAAGCTCTACGGCGTTCAGTACCACCCCGAGGTGATGCACTCCACGCACGGGCAGCAGGTGCTGGAGCACTTCCTGTACCGGGGCGCGGGGCTCACGCCGAACTGGACGACCGGCAACGTCATCGAGGAGCAGGTCGCCGCGATCCGCGAGCAGGTCGGCGACCGGCGCGCCATCTGCGGCCTGTCCGGCGGCGTGGACTCCGCGGTCGCCGCGGCCCTCGTCCAGAAGGCCATCGGCTCCCAGCTGACCTGCGTGTACGTCGATCACGGCCTGATGCGCAAGGGCGAGACCGAGCAGGTCGAGAAGGACTTCGTGGCCGCGACCGGCGTGCAGCTGAAGGTCGTGGACGCGGAGGAGCGGTTCCTCAAGGCGCTGGCCGGGGTCTCCGACCCCGAGGAGAAGCGGAAGATCATCGGCCGCGAGTTCATCCGGGTCTTCGAACAGGCCCAGGCAGAGATCATCGCCGATGAGGGCCCGGCCGTGGAGTTCCTCGTACAGGGCACGCTCTACCCGGACGTCGTCGAGTCCGGCGGCGGCACCGGTACCGCCAACATCAAGTCCCACCACAACGTGGGCGGCCTGCCCGAGGACCTCGAGTTCCAGCTGATCGAGCCGCTGCGCAAGCTCTTCAAGGACGAGGTCCGCATGGTCGGGCAAGAGCTCGGCCTGCCGGAGGAGATCGTCCAGCGCCAGCCGTTCCCCGGCCCCGGCCTCGGTATCCGGATCGTCGGCGAGGTCACCAAGGAGCGCCTGGACCTGCTGCGCGAGGCCGACGCCATCGCCCGTGAGGAGCTGACGGCGGCCGGCCTCGACCGCGACATCTGGCAGTGCCCGGTCGTCCTGCTCGCCGACGTCCGCAGCGTCGGCGTCCAGGGCGACGGCCGCACCTACGGCCACCCCATCGTGCTGCGCCCCGTCTCGTCCGAGGACGCCATGACGGCCGACTGGTCACGCCTGCCGTACGAGGTCCTCGCCCGGATCTCCACGCGGATCACCAACGAGGTGAAGGACGTCAACCGCGTCGTCCTCGACGTGACCTCGAAGCCGCCGGGCACGATCGAGTGGGAGTGACCCCCCTGGGGGCTTCCTCCCTGGTGCTTCCTACGTGCGCTTGATCGTGCGCAGGGGATGGCCGGGCGTCCAGATCTGGACGACGAGGTACGTCTCGTCCTCGATGTAGGTCCTCACGACCTCCGTCAGCTCGGTGCGGAAGAGGTGGAACGGCTCCGGCGGTTCCACCTCTTCGACGTATCCGGCCTTGGTCTCCACGTCGTCGACCTCGACCGCCCGGCCGCTGATCCGGACGTCGCCGCCGCCCATGCCCGTGCCATCCCCGGGGTTCGCCTGGAGCGCGAAGCGGGGGTCGCGGCGCAGGTCGAGGGCCTTGAGCGAGTCCGGCATCATGCCGAGCCACAGTTCGCCGTTCAGGAAGCGCACCTCCAGGCCGCTGGTGCGGGGCGAACCGTCCTTACGGAGGGTGGCGAGGATGTGGTGGGTGTAGGCGCCGAAACGCTTCTCGACGGTGCCGGCCAGATCCGGTTCGGCGGTGACGAAAGTCGCCCAGTTCGCTGTCATGGCACGAGTGTCGCGCCGAAACCCGACATCTTCTGTCGGCTATTCGTGGGGTAGGGGAGCCAGGGGGCACACGAGTGGGCACAGGGTGCTCACAGGGGCGCTCGTGTCATCTTCACGATTCGCTTCTGTTCTTCCCGGCCTCACGGACGGTAACTTCCGCCCGTACGCAGAACCAGTGCTGGAGGACCTATGAGCGGGCCCACCCCGCCCCTGCCGCTGCCCACCGACCGGCTGCGGTTCGCCATGCCGCCGATGCACGAGTCGGTCGAGGACGAGCGCCGGCACCGCAAGGAACGGCTCGCGGGCGCCCTGAGGATCTTCGGCCGGCTCGGCTTCGAGGACGGCGTCTCCGGGCACATCACCGCCCGCGACCCGGAATTCACCGACTGCTTCTGGGTCAACCCGTTCGGCATGCCGTTCCGGCACGTCACCGTGAGCGACCTCGTGCTCGCCAACCAGGACGGCCAGGTCGTCGAGGGCGGCTACCACGTCAACCAGGCGGCCTTCACCGTGCACGCCCAGGTCCACGCCGCCCGGCCCGACGTGGTCGCCGTCGCCCACTGTCACTCCGTGCACGGCCGGGCCCTCGCGGCCCTCGGCGAGCTGTTGGAGCCGATCACCCAGGAGAGCTGCGCCTTCTACGAGGACCACGCCCTCTACGACACGTACACGGGCGTCTCCGTCGACGCGGAAGAGGGGCGGCGCATCGCGGCCGTGCTCGGCTCCCGCAAGGCGCTCGTGCTGCGCAACCACGGGCTGCTGACCGTCGGGGACTCGGTGGACGCGGCTGCCTGGTGGTTCGTGTCGATGGAGCGCTCCTGCCAGGTGCAGCTGACGGCCCAGGCGGCCGGGCGGCCGGTCCGGATCGATCACCGGATGGCCGTGGCGACACGGGAGCAGCTGGGCGGCGACCTGGTGGCGTGGATCAACTACCAGCCCATGTGGGAGGACGTCAGCCGGAGTGAGCCGGGACTGCTGAGCTAGGGGCAGGCCTCAGAAGGTCCGCAGCACCGCCGCCTTCGTCAGGGCGAACTCCTCGTCGCCTGGAGCAACGGGTCGGCGCCCTCGCGCAGCCGCGACCGCAGCCGCCCGCCCCGTCGTTCGGGTTCCAGGACGATGCCGGAGACCGCCGCGAGCGGCACGGCGACCTCTCCGTACGTCTGCCGGAACAGCGGCACCGAGCGGTGCAGACCGGGCGTGATCCGGACCGTGTCGCCGTCGAAGGCCCAGGCCCCGTCACGCTGGATGATCTCGGCCATAGGGGAATTCCCCCAGCCGGGTCAACACGGCACGCCGAACTTCACCCGTGTTGACCAGACGGGGCGGACGTCAGGCGGGTGGTGTAGGGCACAATTCGCTGTCGTCGCACGGGAGTTGTACAGCGGTGTTTCCGGGGTCCGGAAGGCCGGCGGTGGTTGGGTCGCGGGAAGGCGGACATCGGGCGTGGCGATGCGGGAGGCGGGACAGGGCGGCGCGGACCCGGGCGGGTACGCGGGCACGCGGGCGGGTGCGTATACCGAGGGGTACTCGGGTCACTACGCCGGTGGGCACACCGGTGGGCGCCCGGGCGGGTCCGGCGGCGACCACGGAGGCGGATGCGCCTGTGGGGACTGCCCGCACGGCGCGCGTGAAGGGCACCGGCGGGCCGTCGCGGCGTTCCTGCGCCGACGGGACGAGTTCGCGGCCGGGCAGGGGCTGCCGGCCGCGGTGGCCCACTCCGCATCGGCCTCCCGCCAGTGGGTCTCCGAGGAACTGGCGCAGTCCGCCGAGCACGTCGCCGAGCGGGGACGAGCCGAGGGACAAGCCTGGCTGACCGGTCTGTGGCGCCGCACCGCGGCCGTGGTCTGGGCCGCCGTGGTGCTGTTGCTGCTCTGCCAGGCCCTCACCGCGGTCGGCGCGGGCTGGACGGCGGCGCGTACGGCCGGGCTGGCCGCGGCGCTGCTGATGGCCCTGTCGCTGACCGCCGGGTCGTGGTTCCACCGGGCCAAGGGCGGGGTGCTGGCGCCGGTGATCGGTGAGGACAACCGGCTGTCCACGTCCCGTACGGTCGCCGCGGCGTGGGTGGTCTTCGTGGCCTACTCGGTGCTCGTCCTCGCGGGACGGCTGGCCGCCGCCTCCCGGCAGCGGGACCGGGACGCGCTGATCTCCGGGCTGGATCTCGCCCGGGGCGCCGGGATCGTGACCGTCCTCGCCGTGCTGTGCGGGATCGCCGTGCTCGTGCGGCGGGTGGTCGGGCTGCGGGTGCTGGGACAACGGCTGCAGAAGGTGCGCGCCGACCGGCCCCGGGCCGCCGACCTGCTGACCGACGACGCGGGGCGGGGAACCTTCGCCGACATCCAGTACGTCGTGATCAGCGGTGTCGCCCTGGTCTTCGCGGCGGTACGGCTGGCCCGGCGGCCGGAGCAGTTGCCGGACCTGCCGTGGGGGCTGGCGGTGGTGGTGCTGGTGTCGGCGGCGACGTATCTGGCCGGCAAATACGCCGAAGGCGGCCGGCCGGTCGTCCTCTCCGTCGTCCGGGCCCGGGAGGCGGGCGACCTGGACGGGCCGATCCGCACGGGCGACGACATCGAGATCCGGGGTGCCGGATTCGTGCCGCCGGGGGCACAGGGGGCCGACCGGCTGGCCCGGATGGTGGTGCGCGTGGGCGCGGTCCACGTCCACGTGCCCCTGATCCCCGTACCCGGCGGGTTCCGCAACCCCACGGACACCCTCCTGACGGTGCCGGTGCCGGCGGATGTGGAACCGGGGAGGGTGGAGGTGCAGGTGGTCACGGCGGCGGGAGTGGAGACGAACCGCTACGCGGTCGACGTGACGGAGTGAGCGACGGCACCTCCGCAACGCCCTTCACGCCCCCGGCCCCACCGGCGGGACCACAAAAGCGGCCCGCGCGGGATTGAGCGCGGTCCGTTCGTCGTACGTATGGTCTGTTGAGGGGGTCTCGGCACCGGCGAGAGGCGGCTAGCAGCGATGACTCACAGTATGCGAACGGACACGCACTCCCCCCACTTCGGTGAGGGAGGAGGCCGGCGGGACAGCGCCGCCCGCTACGCCCTGCTGCCGCTGCGCATCTTCCTGGGCGTCACCTTCATCTACGCCGGCCTGGACAAGCTCACCGACAGTGCCTTCATGAAGGACTCCGGCACCGGATCGATCGGCGACATGATGCGTGCCGTACGGGACTCCTCCGCCATTCCCGCCCTGGTCGACCTCTCCCTCAAGAGCCCCGTCGGCTTCGGCTACGCCATCGCCTTCGGGGAACTGGCCGTCGGCATCGGAACCCTGCTCGGTCTGCTCGCCCGGCTGGCCGCACTCGGCGGCGCGCTGATCTCCCTCAGCCTGTGGCTGACCGTCAGCTGGGCCTCCGACCCGTACTACTACGGCAACGACCTCGCCTACCTCATGGCCTGGACCCCCCTCATCCTCGCGGGCGCGCCCCTGCTGTCCCTCGACGCCGCGCTACGGTCACGGCGACGGCAGCGGACCGGCGGGTACAGGTAGCGCGGGCCGCGGGTACCGGTAGCGAGCCGCAGCTCCCCGTCAAGCCGGGTCCGCGCCCGTACGGCCCCCCTGGCGGCGCCGGCGCGCCCGGCCCGTCAGAAGCGCCACCGCACCCGCGAGGCACAGCCCGCCCGTGACGAGGGGGATCGCCACGAACCACGGGGTCTCCCAGGCGCCGCCCGCGTCACCGGCGTAGAGGACGCCCGTCAGGATGAGGACGCTGCCGGCGATCAGCTTTCCGGGCTGGACTTCATGACGTAGCACGGGTCACCTCCGCCTGTCCCATCCCGACCTGGAGGTCCAGGTCGACGGTGCCGGACTTCTCGACGCCCTCGGCGGGGGAGAGGGTGATCTCCTTGTGCCGTCCCGGCTGCACGTCCACGTCCTTCGGGTCGTCGCCCGGCAGCTGGAGATCGCCGATTCCCACCTCGACGTCCAGCCGCACCGTCACTCCCTCGGGCACGAGCACTCTGAGCTTGCCCATGCCGACCTCCGCCTGCGTCGTCACCGTCTGCTTCCCCGACACGTCCAGCTTGCTCAGATCCAGCGTGCCGACGCCCGTGCCCAGGTCGTATCGCGGCCGTACGTCCGCCACCGTGGCCGGCTGCCAGGTGGTGCGCGCCCAGTGGGTGTCGATGTCCTTGGGCAGCGCCGCCGCGCCCGCGAGCAGGCCAGCCGTGAGGACCGCCAGGAAGACCGAGCCGGCGCCGGTCCGGCCCAGGAAGGCGCTGACGGCCATGCCCAGGCCCAGGACGGCGAGCGCGCAGGCCAGCCCCGTCTGCAGGCTGGTGCCGAGCGGATGCCCGTCCCAGGTGCGGCTCGTGCCCAGGGCTCCCGCGAGCAGGGCCAGCAGGAAGACCCAGCCGCCGATCCAGCGCGGGCCGCGCGGCCGGGGCGGCCGGGGGCGCTGGGCGGGTATGTCCTCGCGGGAACCGGGCCGGGTGCCGAGGCTGATGTTGACGGCCGCGGCGACATCCAGGTCGTGGGTGTCGCGAGGGCCCCACAGATAGCCCGTGCCGCCGATGTGGGTGCCGTCCTTGACGATCGGGTCGCGCCACCAGGAGGGCGTGGTGAGGAGCACCGGCGGTGCCTGGGGCTCCGGCGGGGCGTCGGCCGCGGCCTGGGCGGCCAGCGGGTCGGGGCTGAGGGCGCCGCGCTGGCGCGACCAGTAACCGGCGCCCGCGAGGAGGAGGGAGAGGACGACGGCGAAGGTCAGCACCCCGCCGTTGTGCAGCATGGTCAGGAACACCCCGCAGCCGACCAGCGCGAACAGCACGGCCGCCAGGGCCTGGCCGTCGACGCGGCCGGTGAGCAGCTTGCGGACCTCGTTCTCGTCCTCGTCGTCGTACGGGACGAAGAGCCAGGCGAAGCCGTAGAAGAGGAGGCCGATGCCGCCGGTGGCGGAGAGCACGGCGAGGGTGATGCGGAAGATCACCGGGTCCATGTCGCACTGCCGCCCGAGTCCGGCACAGACGCCGGCCAGGGCCTTGTGGCGGCGGTCGCGGCGGAAGGTGTGGGGCGGCCCGGCCGGGGCGGCGTCCTCGGCGGGGGCGGCCGTACCGGGTGCTCCTCCCTGCTCTCCCGCGCCCGCGCGCCCGGGTGCGGATCCCGCGGCGGGCGCGGCATCCTGCGGCCCGGCGCCCGGAGCGGGGCGTGGGCCGGAGCCGGGTCCCGGACCCGTCGCGGCGTGCTCGTGATCGGTCATGGGTCCATGGTGACGGGCGCGGCGCCCCGGCGGGAGTCGGAACGACCCTGGCCGGACCCTGATATCGGCCCTGAGAAGCCGCTCGGGAAGCGTTCGAGGGGCGGTCCGCGGAGATCAGGGGAGCTCTAGGGGTCGACCCTGATGCTCCCGCCTCCCGCACATGTGACCATCAATGGCATGTCGGAAGCCGCAGCAGCGCCACTCGCCGAACCGCGGCCGCCGCGCAAGCTCTACCGCAGCAGTGACGGACGCTGGCTCGGGGGCGTGGCGCGGGGCCTCGCCGGGCATCTCGGGCTGCCCGTGATCTGGGTGCGACTGGTCTTCGTCGGCCTGTTCATGGCCGACGGCCTCGGCGCGCTGCTGTACGCCGCGTTCTGGTTCTTCGTCCCGCTCGGCGTCGGCGGTGTCGAGGCGCAGAAGCCGCCCTCCCCCCTGACCGCGGAGACCTCGTCCGACGGCCGCCGCAGGCTCGTCGCGCGCAGACCCGACAAGGGTCAGATCGTGGCCCTGCTCCTCATGGTCGTGGTGGCCATGGTCTTCGTGGGCAATGTGAACCTCAGCGGCGGAGCCAGGGCGTACCTCTGGCCGATGGTGTTCGTCGGCGCGGGCGTCGCCCTGGTCTGGCGGCAGGCGGACAACGCCCGCCGGGCCCGCTGGGCCGAGGTCGGCCGCCGCCGGCGCACGGTCACGCTGCTGCGCTCGGTGGGCGGCGTGCTGCTGGTGACGGCCGGCGTCTCCGGCATCTTCGTCCTGCAAGGTTCCGCGGCCCACCTCGGATCCGTCCTGCAGGCGGCCCTCGCGGTCCTCGTCGGGATAACGCTGCTCGCCGGGCCCTATCTGGTGCGCATGACGCAGGACCTCTCCGAGGAGCGCCTGATGCGCATCCGGGCCCAGGAGCGTGCGGAGGTCGCCGCCCATGTGCACGACTCGGTGCTGCACACCCTCACCCTGATACAGCGCAACGCGGAGAACGCGAACGAGGTCCGCCGCCTGGCCCGCGCCCAGGAGCGCGACCTGCGCACCTGGCTCTACAAGCCCGAGGGCACCGGCAAGGACGAGGCCGACGAGCCCACCACCCTCGCCGACGCCGTCCGGCACAACGCGGCCGAGGTGGAGGACAAGCACGGCGTGCCCATCGAGGTCGTGGTCGTGGGCGACTGCCCGCTCGACGAGAGGATCTCCGCGCAGATGCAGGCCGCGCGGGAAGCAATGGTGAACGCCGCCAAGTACGGTGGCGAGGGCGGCGCCGTACAGGTCTTCGCCGAGGTCGAGGGGAAGACGGTCTTCGTGTCCGTCCGGGACCGCGGCCCCGGCTTCGACCTCGGCTCGATACCCGCCGACCGGATGGGTGTCAGAGAATCGATCATCGGCCGCATGGAGCGCAACGGCGGTACGGCGCGGCTGCGCGCGGTGCCGGACGGCGGCACGGAGGTCGAGCTGGAGATGGAGAGGGCGGAGAAGACGTCATGAGCGACCCGACCGAGGCGAACGGTACGGCGGGATCGGCGGAGGCGGCCGGACCCGCGGAGTCGGGCGGCGGCCCCGGGCGGCACGTGCGCGTGGTCCTCGTGGACGACCACCGCATGTTCCGCACGGGGGTCCAGGCCGAGATCGGGCAGACCGAGCAGACCGGAGTCGAGGTCGTCGGCGAGGCCGCGGACGTCGACCAGGCGGTCACGGTCATCACCGCGACCCGGCCCGAGGTGGTCCTCCTCGATGTGCATCTGCCGGGCGGGGGCGGTGTGGAAGTGCTGCGCCGCTGCGCCCCGTTGATGGGCGACGCCGAGCAGCCGGTCCGCTTCCTCGCGCTGTCCGTGTCGGACGCGGCGGAGGACGTGATCGGCGTGATCCGCGGCGGGGCCCGAGGGTACGTCACCAAGACGATCACCGGCACGGACCTGGTGAACTCCGTCTTCCGCGTCCAGGAGGGCGACGCGGTCTTCTCCCCGCGGCTGGCCGGCTTCGTCCTGGACGCCTTCGCCTCCACGGACGCGCCGCCGGTCGACGAGGACCTGGACCGCCTGACCCAGCGCGAGCGCGAGGTGCTGCGGCTCATCGCGCGGGGCTACGCGTACAAGGAGATCGCCAAGCAGCTGTACATCTCGGTGAAGACGGTCGAGTCGCATGTCTCGGCGGTGCTGCGCAAGCTCCAGCTGTCGAACCGGCACGAGCTGACGCGCTGGGCGACGGCTCGCCGGCTGGTCTGACTCCGGCGCTCACACGACCCGGGTCGCCCCGGCGAACGGCATCTCGTCCAGCGGGGCGACGCGCACCGGCGCGGAGGGGTTCGGCGCGTGGATCATCCGCCCGTTGCCGACGTAGATGCCGACATGGCTGATGCCGGCGTAGAAGAAGACCAGGTCGCCGGGGAGGAGTTCGGAGCGGGAGACGCGGCGGCCCGCGGTGATCTGGGAGTACGTCGTGCGGGGGAGGGAGACGCCCGCGGCCCGGTACGCGGCCTGGACGAGGCCCGAGCAGTCGAAGGCGTTCGGGCCGGTGGCGCCCCAGACGTAGGGGCTGCCGAGCTTCTGGTAGGCGTAGGAGACGGCCGCGGCGGCACGGGGGTTGGGCGCCTGCGACGAGGCGGAGCCCGGGGCGGCGAGGGTGTCCCGCGCGCCCGTCGAGCGGGAGGCGCGGTCGGGCGACGCACCCGGCCGGGAACGTTCCTGCACGCCGAGCCTGGACAGCAGCTGCCGTGCCGAGCCCAGCTTGCCGGTGATCGTCTTCTTGTGCTGCTTCAGCTCCTTCTGCCGCGACTTCAGCGAGGTCAGCTCGATGTGGGCGGCCCCGCGCAGCTGCTCGATCTCCCGCAGCTGATTGCGTACGCCCGCGACGGCGGCGTTCTGCCGGTTGCCGACCCGCTCCACGAACTCTGCGTTCTCGAGGTACCGGTCGGGGTCGTCGGACAGGGCGAGCTGCACCGCGGGGTCGAGGCCCCCGGCGCGGTACTGCGCGGCGGCGACCGAACCGAGTGCGTCCCGAGCGGAGTTGAGCCGCTCCTCCTTGCGCGCCGCCTGGTCCTGGAGATCCTTGAGCCGCTGCCCGGCCGCGTAGGCCTTCTCCTTCGCGCCGTTGTACTTCTCGGTGGCGACCTCCGCCTCCTGGTACAGCTCGTCCACCTTGGCCTTGACCTGGGCGGGGCTGAGCTGGGGTTCGGCGTGTCCTGTGCCGTCGAAGCCCGTCGCTGTCGCCGCGCCCGCGAGGGCGATCGTGGCGGCCGTACGGGCCTTGCTGCCACCCATCGAGCGCTGTCGGGGCTTGCGGTGCGCTGCCACCTGGAGGCCACGTCCTTTCCTCGACCGCCGAGGGGTGTGTGCGGCCGCCGGGGGAGCGGACGGGCGGCCTGCGCGTCCGGCGACGGCCCGCACAGGGGGAGCGGATCGCCGCCGGACTTCTCGGCGGTGGTGTCCGACTGCCGCCCCTGGCCCGGGCGGCGGTGGGGAGCCGGGCACCTGGTGGAGGACGCTAAGCGTCGCCGTGCCGGGCCGGTGGCGGGTGTGCGGAAGTGACGTGAGAGGACCGGCGGTGACCGTATGCGATCGTGACCCCGCCGTGGCGCCGTCCACTTCACTCAGCGTGATGACCGATGCGTCGAATTCGGAGCGAGTGACCGTGATCGGGTGCTATGGGGCGCATATATGCATCGGTGGGCCGGTGTCGGGTGCCCCAGGAGCGCCTGATTAGGCTCCGGCCCCATGGACGTACTCATCCACCTCTTCGTCGGCCTCCACATCATCGGCATCGCCTCGCTCCTGGGTGGCTTTCTCACCCAGCTGAAGGCGATGGGCGAGGGTATCGCCCGCTTCACCCCCGCGATGCTGCACGGCGCCTTCACGATGCTGGTCACCGGTGTGATCCTGGTCGGCCTCAACCAGGCCGACGACCAGTCCGTGAACAACATCAAGATCGGCGTGAAGCTGGCCCTGCTGATCGTGATCCTCGGCCTGGTCTACGTGAAGCGGGACGAAGAGAAGGTGGACAAGGGCCTCTTCGGCCTGGTCGGTCTGCTGACCACGGCGAACATCTTCATCGCCGTGCTCTGGACCTGACCTGGGAACGCCGGGCGCCGGCCCGGGCGGCGGTGAGAGCCCAGGCGGTGCACCCGAGCCAGGCGGCCACCGCGATCCACAGCAGCACCTCCCCGGCGGCGTCGAGCCAGGCGACGTCGAGCGCGGCGGCCACCGCCAGGGCGGCCGTGGCGGTCACGACCGCGGCGAACACGGTCGCCCAGCGCCGCACGTCGTAGTGGTGCCGGGGCCAGAAGAGCTCGGCGAGGAGCAGGGCGACGCAGGCGATCAGCGCGAGCACGAGCAGAGTGACGACCGTCGTGCGCAGGGCGCTGGTGTTCTCCTCGTTCCACAGATACAGGCGCGGGCCGTCGGCGCTGAGCAGTTTCGCCCCGGCCAGGGCGGAGACGGCGAGGGCGCCGGCCGCGAGCCAGTGGTCCCCGCACCCCTCCTCCACCTGCCGGGGCTGGAAGCGGAACAGGGCGAGACAGTAGAGGGAGAGTCCCAGCCAGAACAGCACCAGGGCCGCGTGGGCGAGCCAGGCCACCGCATCGGCCGCGGCGAGCGTGGCGCCGAGTACGGCGAGCCCCTCGGTGGCCACGCAGCGCAGGAACACCGTCCCGCGCCGCCCCTGGGCCTCCACGGTGAGCAGCACCGCCCAGAGCAGCATGGCGAGCGCCAGCAGTGCCTCGGCGAGGGGCTGCCGGCCGGCCGCGGAGAAGCCGGTGCCGAGGACGGCGGTCGCGGCCACGGTGGTGAGCGCGGCCGGCGTCTCCGCCCGCCACTGGCCGTGCCTGCGCTGGGCGAGGCCCGCGGCCGCCACCAGCCAGGCCGCGCAGGCCAGGGCGAGGGCGATGCGGGAGAGGACCTCGTACCCCGTGGAGTCGAGTCCGACCGACACGATGCCGGTCGCCAGCGCATACGTCGCCCACCAGGTGGCAAACGGGGAGGGACCGGACATAGCGCCGATGCTAGAGAGCGCCGTGCGGGTTACGAGAGGGGCACGCGCACGTGCCCCTCAAAAACGTGGCGGGACTTCTCAGGCCGGGCGCACCACGCTGTGGATCGCCGACTCGCCGTCGTAGAAGATCGACTCCTCGCGCACGTACGTGCCGGGCTTCGGGGCGTGGATCATCATGCCGTTGCCGATGTATATCCCGACGTGGGTGACGTCGTCGTAGAAGAAGACCAGGTCACCGGGCTGGGCCTGGGAGAGCGGGACCGTGGTGCCGGCGTTCACCTGGTCGTAGGTCGTGCGCGGCAGGGTGACGCCCGCGGCCTTCCAGGCGGCCTGGGTGAGGCCGGAGCAGTCGTAGGAGCCGGGTCCGACCGCGCCCCACACGTACGGCTTGCCGATCTGGGCGCGGGCGAAGGCGAGCGCCTTGTCGGCCTTGGTGGCGTACGAGGAGTCGGCCGGGGGCGTCGAGGAGGACGAGCCGGAGCCCGAAGAGCCGGACGAGGAGGACCCGCTGTCCTGCTGCTGGGCCGCCTCGTCCTGCGCCTTCTGCTGCGCGGCCTGCTGCCGGGCCAGCTCGTCGGCCTTGCGGGCGGCCTCCGCCCGCTTCTCCTTCTCGATCGCCGCCAGCCGGGCCTTCTCCTCGGCGGTCAGCTTCGACATCAGCTCGCGCGCGGCGGCGAGCTTCCGCTGGACGGTGGCCTTGGCCGTCCTCAGGCCGTCCTGCGAGTCGGTGAGCGTCTCGAGGCTCTCGGTGGCCTCCCGGCGCTTCTTCATCGTCTCGGACTGCTGCGTGACGTAGTCGTCGACCGCGACCTTCTGGCGGCCGGTCATCCGGTCCATCAGCTGGGTCTGGTCGAAGTAGTCCTGCGGGGTGTCCGCGAGCAGGAACGTGGCGGTGTCCGGGGCGGCGGCGCCGGTGCGGTACTGGGCGGAGGCGAAGGAACCCAGCTCCTCGCGCGCCTCGTTGAGCTTCTGGGTGCGCTGGGCGACGTCGTCGAGGAGGGTGTCGACGCGCTTGCGCTGCTTCGCGGTCTTCTCCTTGGCCGCGTTGTACTTGTCGGTCGCCGACTCGGCCTGGCGGTACAGGTCGTCGACCTTCTTCTCGACTTCCTCCAGGCTGGGCTTGTCGTCGGCCTCGGGGGCGGCGTTGGCCGACTGGGACAGCAGGGCCACGGAGGTGAGGGCCGCCGTTGCGAGGGCGGGGGTCCGTATGCCTGCCACGCGCGTACCCGTAGGACGCGACTTGCGGTGCGACGCCAAGGGAGGCGACTCCTTCCACGTTCCGCCTACCGGGTTAGCTGTCGGGTTCGGGCGGGTGGTTCGGAAGGTTTGCCCTACGGCCGTCTCCGTACAGGGAGTCGGGCCGATTCACCCCAGGTTCACGGTTGGGTCCCCGGCTCCGGCTGCCGCTGCGGCACACCGGACTCGGCGGAGGCCGCGCGGCCCGGCGACGTTCGCCGGTGGGGGTCATGCGGCCTGGTCGCACCGTAGCCAACTCGTGTGGCCCCTGTGAAGGTTGATGGGTGATATGCCCGATACATTTTCGTGACCTCACTCATGAGCGTTGCCGAGCGTGAGCGATCGCGGGGGATTGGTCACGAGTCGTCCATAATTGCGGGGGGTGTAGCAGGGCGTGGTCATGCGGTCATGGAGGGCGACAATGAGCCGCCGGGCATTCGGCGGGAGCCCCGGCGCGGGGCGATGTTCTCAGGGCGGCGGCGGGCTGTCAGTGGGGCGCCCTAGACTCGGAGAGCGATGAGCAGCCTCTTTGACGACAACTTCCTGGCGAACCTCCAGGCCCAGCGGGGCCCGGCCGACGAGCCCCCGCCGCCACCCGAGGACGATCACGTACCGGAGCCGATTCCGGACGATCTGTTCGGCGGGAAGTTCGACGCGCCCCCGGACCGGGACGCCTACTACCGGGACGGCGCCCCCCGTCCCGTGATCGACTCCGCCGCGCTGCTGGAAGGGCTGAACGACAACCAGCGCGCCGCCGTCGTCCACTCCGGCTCCCCGCTGCTCATCGTGGCCGGAGCCGGCTCCGGCAAGACCCGTGTGCTCACGCACCGCATCGCCCACCTGCTCGCCGAGCGGGACGTGCACCCGGGCCAGATCCTCGCGATCACCTTCACGAACAAGGCCGCCGGCGAGATGAAGGAGCGCGTCGAGCAGCTCGTCGGCCCGCGCGCCAACGCCATGTGGGTCATGACGTTCCACAGCGCGTGCGTGCGCATCCTGCGCCGGGAGAGCAAGAGGCTCGGCTTCACGTCGTCCTTCTCGATCTACGACGCCGCCGACTCCAAGCGCCTGATGGCCCTGGTCTGCCGCGACCTGGACCTCGACCCCAAGCGCTTCCCGCCCAAGTCCTTCAGCGCCAAGATCAGCAACCTGAAGAACGAGCTGATCGACGAGGAGGACTTCGCCGCCCAGGCCACCGACGGCTTCGAGAAGACCCTCGCCCAGGCCTACGCCATGTACCAGTCGCGGCTGCGCGAGGCGAACGCCCTCGACTTCGACGACCTGATCATGACGACGGTCAACCTGCTGCGCGCCTTCCCGGACGTCGCCGAGCACTACCGCCGCCGCTTCCGCCATGTGCTGGTGGACGAGTACCAGGACACCAACCACGCCCAGTACGCCCTCGTCCGCGAGCTCGTCGGCACCTCCGAGCACGCCGTCGACGTACCGCCCGAGGCGGAGGTCCCGCCCGCCGAGCTGTGCGTGGTGGGCGACGCCGACCAGTCGATCTACGCCTTCCGCGGCGCGACGATCCGCAACATCCTCCAGTTCGAGGAGGACTACCCGGACGCGACGACGATCCTGCTCGAGCAGAACTACCGCTCCACACAGACGATCCTCAGCGCCGCCAACGCCGTCATCGAGCGCAACGAGTCCCGCCGCCCCAAGAACCTGTGGACCAACGCGGGCACGGGCGCGCAGATCACCGGCTACGTCGCCGACACCGAGCACGACGAAGCGCAGTTCGTCGCCGAGGAGATAGACCGCCTCACCGACGCGGGCGACGCGAAGGCCGGCGACGTCGCCGTCTTCTACCGCACCAACGCCCAGTCCCGTGTCTTCGAAGAGATCTTCATCCGCGTCGGCCTGCCCTACAAGGTCGTCGGCGGCGTCCGCTTCTACGAGCGCAAGGAGGTCCGGGACGTCCTGGCCTACCTGCGTGTGCTGGCCAACCCGGAGGACTCGGTCCCGCTGCGCCGGATCCTCAACGTCCCCAAGCGGGGCATCGGTGACCGCGCCGAGGCGATGATCGACGCCCTGTCCCAGCGGGAGAAGATCAGTTTCCCGCAGGCGCTCAAGCGCGTCGACGAGGCGTACGGCATGGCCGCGCGCTCCACCAACGCCGTCAAGCGGTTCAACACGCTGATGGAGGACCTCCGCACCATCGTCGAGTCCGGCGCCGGACCGGCCACGGTGCTGGAGGCCGTCCTGGAGCGCACCGGCTACCTCGCCGAGCTCCAGGCCTCCACCGACCCGCAGGACGAGACCCGCATCGAGAACCTCCAGGAACTCGCGGCCGTCGCCATGGAGTTCGAGCAGGAGCGCGGCGAGGAGGAGCAGAGCACCCTGTCCGACTTCCTCGAACAGGTCGCGCTGGTCGCCGACTCAGACCAGATCCCCGACGAGGAGGACGGCGACGGCGTCATCACGCTGATGACCCTGCACACCGCCAAGGGCCTCGAATTCCCGGTCGTCTTCCTGACCGGCATGGAGGACGGTGTCTTCCCGCACATGCGCGCCCTCGGCCAGAACAAGGAACTGGAGGAGGAGCGGCGCCTGGCCTACGTCGGCATCACCCGCGCGCGGGAGCGGCTCTACCTGACCCGGTCCACGCTGCGCAGCGCCTGGGGCCAGCCCTCGTACAACCCGCCCTCTCGTTTCCTGGAGGAGATTCCGCCGACCCACGTGGAGTGGAAGCGGACGGGAGCGACCGCCCCCGCGTCCTCCGGGCCGGTCTCGGCGGTGGCGGCCTCGCTGTCGTCGTCCCGCTCGCGCTCGTCGGCGTCGGGCGCCTCCGGTTTCGCCACGCGCCGCACTGCCGAGAAGCCGGTGGTGTCCCTGGCGGTCGGGGACCGGGTCACGCACGACCAGTTCGGGCTCGGGACGGTCGTCGGGGTCAAGGGCACGGGCGGCAACGCCGAGGCGACGATCGACTTCGGCGACACCAAGCCGAAGCGGCTGCTGCTGCGGTACGCGCCGGTGGAGAAGCTGTAGCCCGGTGAGACGGGCCGGGGGCCCCGCTCGCTCCACGGGCGGGGGCTGCCAGGACGTTTGCTCGCTCGACGGGCGGGGGCTGCCGGTACGTTACGTCGGGTCGATGCCGTGGCTGCGCAGCCACGGGAGCGGGTCGATCGCCGAGCCGCCGCCCGGGCGCACCTCGAAGTGCAGGTGCGGGCCGGTGGAGTTGCCGGAGTTGCCGGAGCGCGCGATCGGATCGCCGGCCTTCACGGTCGTACCCGAGGGCACCGTGTAGGTGGAGAGGTGGCAGTACCACGTCTCCGTGCCGTCCTTCGCGGTCAGGATCAGCATGTTGCCGTACGCGCTGTTCCACTGCGTACGGACGGTGCCGTCGGTCGCGGCCATCACGGTCGTGCCGTACGAGACGGGGAAGTCGATGCCGGTGTGCAGGGACATCCAGTTGATGCCGGACTGGCCGTAGGTGGCGCTGAGGCCGTGTCGCGCGACCGGCAGGGCGAACTTGGGGCGCAGCCGCTCCTTGCGGGCCGCCTCCTCCGCCGCCCTCTTCTTCTCGGCCGCCTGCTGGGCCTTGAGGTCGATGCGCTCCTGCGTACGGCTGGCCCGGTCGGCGAAGTCGTCGGCGCCGGCGGACAGGCTCTGCAACTGCGTGTCCAGCTTGTTGTTGGCGGCGGCCGGCTTGACCGGCTGCGCGTCCGCCGCGGTCGTCTGGGCCTCCGCGGCACTGTCGCCGGAGAAGGTGCCGACGGAGGCGGCGGCGATCCCGGCGACACCCATCACACACGCCGAGGGCACGGCGAGGGTCATCAGCGCCGAGCGCTTCGGGGGCGTACGGCGGCGGGAACGGGATCCTGCGCGCGAGGCCGCCCGGGAGGACGGGGCCGCGGCGACGTCCTCCTGTCCGTCCAGCAGCGGGGCGACGACGGGCAGTTCGCCGGTGGCGGCCGGCTCGGCGCCGTCCGCGGCGGGGTCGTGGTAGCCGGCCTCGGCGGATTCGTCGTACGTGACCTGGTCGAAGGTGGCGGTCTCGAGCTGGTCGAACGTCGCGGTCTCGAGCTGGTCGAAGGTTTCGGCAGGGTGCTCGTACGCGTCGGGGGCCGGTGCGGCGGTGCCGTCGGAATTCCACTGCGTCGCGTCGAAGGCGCCCGTGTCGAAGGTCTGCGTGCCCCACTCCCACTGCTGGGTGTGGTCGGCGGGGTTGCCGGCCTGGTCGGGCTGGAGCCAGGAACCGGCGTCCCACTGCCCGGTGGCGTCGGGGGACGGCGCCTGGGAGGGGATCGCCGACATCGGCTGCTGCTCGGCCGTCCAGGAGGTCGTGTCGTAGACGCCGGTGTCGTAGGCGGCGTGGTGCTGGGCCGCGTACGCGTCGTAGTGCACGTTCTCGTGCGTGCCGGTGGGCCAGTGGCCGGTGCCGTAACTGCCCGTGTCCTGGCCGCTGCCCGGCATGTCGCCGAAGAGGGGGTCGGTCGCGAAGCTCGCGGTGGTGTGCGCGGTGGCGTCGAAACCGGCGCCGTGGGTACCGGCGACGGGGGCACCGGTGGCGTCAAAACCTGTGGCGGCGTAGTCGCCGTACGTGGTGAAGTCGCCGTGCTGGGCTTCCTGTGTGCCATGCGACGCGTAGTGCGCGGAGGCGGCGTCGGAAGCCGGAGCCGGGGTCATGGTCCCCGACGGGTGACGGTCGTTCACCAACTTCTCTTTCGCCTCGACAACAGGGGCTGCCAGAGCAGTGCGGCGACTGTACCCGGCGGTACGCGGGCACGACAATCTTCGGCAGGTTTCGCGTGCGCAGGAAACGGGCATTCGGCCGTGTTTTGGCGGACGGCGGGCACGGGTTTGGCCCTGTGTTCGAAGTTTGTTCGAGCTTGATCGGTGATGTGGCACCGAGTGATCGCTGTATGACGAGTCTCAGGCGACTGTCAGACCGGCGGTGTGTTCGGTGGACGGTTCACCCGGGCGGGCCGTGTCGAGGACCTGCCGTATGCCGTTGGCGACGGCGGGGTGCACGGGCAGGGCGAGATGGCCGATGCCGGTCACGCGCACGTTCTGCGCCGTCAGATCGGGATGATCGATGCAGGCCGTCTCCGGCGGGTCCATGACATGGTCCAGGTCGCTCCAGAAGCCGACGAAGTGCGTACGGCAGTCAGGGGCGGGCAGCGTGAGCTCCTCGAGCACCGGTGAGCCGGGGCGCATCTGGCGCACGATGGGGTGCGCGTCGGCCACGGGCATCACTCGGGTTCCCGAGTGCGGCGTGCCGAGCGTGACAAGGGTCCGCACGCGTGCGTCGCCGCCGAGCCGCTGCACGTAGTAGCGCGCTATCAGGCCGCCGAGACTGTGCCCGACGACATCGATCTGCCCGGCCCCCGTGCGCTCGCAGAGCTCCTCGATGCGCCGGCCGAGCAGCTCGGCGGCGGCGCGTATGTCGCGGGTCAGCGGCGAGTAGTTGAGGGTCTCGATCTGCTGCCGGCCGTGCTGGGCGAGGCTGCGGCGCAGTAGGACGAAGACCGAACGGTTGTCGATGAAGCCGTGCAGCAGGAGCACCGGCGGCTTTGCCTCCGTGGGCAGTTGGGCGGCGCCGTCCGCCGGCAGGGCCGGGACGGGGGCGCGCCGCTCCTGGGTGATGCCGGACGGGTAGAGGAGGAGATGCCCTGCCAGGATCGCGATCTCCAGGACGGTGGCCTTCAGGAGCGCCAGGGAGAGTCCCGCCGGCCTGCTTGGCAGCAGGCGCTCGCAGAACGGAAGAAAGGGCAGAGCCGCCCTGGTGACCTTCATGGCCGACCTCCTGTCGGCACGCGGGAGGACGCCTCCGCCCCCCGTGTGCTCTCGTGGGAAGCAGCTGCGAAGACGGCCGGCGAGGACCGCGAGAGCGGCGTGAGCCGCGTGAGCTGCGGGGGTGGAGCGCGGCGTGTGGCGTGTGTGACGCCGGTGGTGCGACGGGGGTCCCCGATCGGTGGGGTGACGAGGCTCCCCGCCGGCGCGCCGTGTCTGCCCTGCGTGCTGTGCGTGCGGTGCTTGCCCTGCGTGTCTTCCCCGAGATGCCGCACCGCCGCGGTGCCTGGTGGATGCGGCGTGACGGCAACCTCGGTGCGGCTCCCCTTGCGCTTGTCCCATCGTGTGATTTCCCCCTCGCTATCCACCGCGAAACTGCCGGTTGCGGGATCCTGGAGATAACGTTCGTTCACTTGCCCGGACGGTTCGGGGCGGGGTGTCCGTGCGGTGCGGCGTGTACGGCTTGCCCGATGTGTGCGGTACTTGTCGATACGGATGGATGTAATCGCTTCATGGAGGCAGTGATGGGTGTGGCAGCCGGTCCGATCCGCGTGGTGGTGGCCAAGCCGGGGCTCGACGGCCACGATCGCGGGGCCAAGGTGATCGCGCGGGCCCTGCGCGACGCCGGTATGGAGGTCATCTACACCGGCCTCCACCAGACTCCCGAGCAGATCGTCGACACGGCGATCCAGGAGGACGCCGACGCGATCGGACTGTCCATCCTCTCCGGAGCGCACAACACGCTCTTCGCGGCTGTGATCGAACTGCTCAAGGAGCGGGACGCGGAGGACATCCTGGTCTTCGGCGGCGGGATCATCCCCGAGGCGGACATTCCCCCGCTGAAGGAGAAGGGCGTCGCGGAGATCTTCACGCCGGGCGCCACGACCGCGTCGATCGTGGACTGGGTCCGGACGAACGCCCGGCAGCCCGCGCAGGCTTAGGACTCCGGCGGTCCGGCCCGGGTTCCCTCGTCCGGCCGGGGCCGGTACGCCCCCGGCCCGACGGGACGCGACGGCTGTCTCTCGCGGCCGTCCCGGTCGTCGGTGTACTCCGAGGCGGCCGGCTCCCGGACGGCGCCTGGTGCCGGATACCGCACGGATCCCGTCGGGCAGCGGGTTGTGGCGCGCCCTTCCCGAAGCGCCTACGGAGGTCAGGCCGCTCCCAGCTCCTCGGTCATCGCCGCGCGTAGTCGCAGGGTCGTGACCAGACGCTGGAAAGCCTCCGCCCAGTAGCCCCCGGCCCCCGGCGACGCGTTCTCCGGCTCGTCGGGCACGGCCAGCAGGGCGTCGAGCCGGGAGGCCTCGGACGGGTCGAGGCAGCGCTCGGCCAGGCCCATGACTCCGCTGAAACTCCATGGATAACTCCCCGCGTCCCGCGCGATGTTGAGCGCGTCCACCACCGCCCGGCCGAGCGGCGCCGCCCAGGGCACCGCGCACACCCCGAGCAGCTGGAAGGCCTCGGACAGTCCGTGCGCGGCGATGAAGCCGGCCACCCACTCGGCCCGTTCGGCGGCGTCCAGCGTGCCGAGCAGCTTGGCCCGTTCCGCAAGGGACACCGCACCCGGACCGCCCGCGTCCGGTGCCGACGGCTCGCCGAGCAGGGCCCGTGACCACTCGGCGTCCTGCTGGCGCACCGCCGCCCGGCACCACGCCGCGTGCAGTTCGCCCTGCCATTCGTCCGCCACCGGCAGTGCCACGATCTCCCGGGGCATGCGCCCGCCGAGCCGCCGCGACCAGGTCGAGAGCGGTGCCGCCTCCACCAACTGACCGAGCCACCAGGACCGTTCGCCACGACCCGCCGGGGCCTTCGCCACGACACCGTCGCGTTCCATGCCCGGATCGCACTCGTGCGGGGCCTCGACGGCGATCGTCGGGGTGCTCTTCGCGGCTCCGGCGGATTCCTCGCCCTCCACCCCTGGCCCACCGGGCTGCGCGGTCCGCATGTGGTCGATGGCCACGCACGCCCCCGCCCTGACCGCCATCCGCGCGGCCAGCGCCGAACCGGGAAGAGCGGACAGCAGTTCCGCCGCCGTCGCCCTGACGTTGCGGCTGCGGTCGGCCAGGGCCTGCTCCAGGAACGGCTCGTCGTCCGGACCCAGACCCGCGCGCAGGGAGTCGAGGAACATCAGCCGGTCCTCGGCCCGCTCCGTCGCCCATGTCGTCGCGAGCAGGTCGCGTGCGGCGGCCGGTTCGCGGGAGCGCAGGGCGGACAGCAGCGCGACCCGTTCGGCGAACAGGCCCTCCTGCCAGAGCCGCTGGATCCGCTCCTCGTCCTCGAGCTGCGGCAGGGCCGCTCCGCCGCCCGGGGTCGCGCGCAGAGCGAACCGCCAGTCCGGGTTCAGCCTGGCCAGCCACAGGGCACGCGGCCCCGCGAACTCCAGCGCCGCCGGCCGCAGATCGGTACGACCCCGGGCCGCGTCCAGCAATGCCGGGAGTACCTGCGGAGGCGGTGCGAACCCACGGGCGTTCGCCACCGCGAGCCATTGCGGCAGCAGCTCCGTCAGGTCGGGCGCGGTACCCCGCCGGCCGCCGCCGGACGGGCCCGGGCGGTCGGTCAGCAGCATCGCGAGCCTGCGGGCGGCCGCCGGGGGCAGGGCCGGACGCGGGTCCTCCGGAGCAGGCTGCGGACGCCCGGCCGCCCGTGCCGGGCGCAGACCGGCCCGTCGGCGTACGGTCTCCACGGCTGCCGCGTCCAGCAGGGCCGCGGGCGCGTCGGGGCCCGGCGCGGTGCCCGGCGGGGTGCGCCGGTCGGTGCCCAGCAGCGCGGTGGTGACGAGCCCCTCCCAGACGTCCGCGCCGGGCGCGTCCACAGGAGCGGGGGACCTGGTCATGAGCTTCCTTTCCGCGGGGCACCCGGTGGTTGAAGGCTCGCCCTTACCGGTTGTCCCGTGATGCCTGAAAGATTCGTGGATCTGTGGGAGGGGAGGGGCGGGTTGCCATGGTGTGAGCGGGGCCGCCGTCCTCCGCTCAGCACAGCGCGACCGGGTCACCCGGGCCCTCGGGCCAAACCGTCAGCGGGGTGAAGCCCTGGTGGCCGTATTCGCCGAAGACCTTGACCGGGGCACCGCCCGACAGTGCGACGAGCCGCCACAGACCCGGCCGGGAACGGGCGCCGGGGGTCAGCGGCAACGCCGCGTCCTCGTCGGCGTCCGCCAGCTGCCAGGAGTCGCCGTCCGGGGCCGGCACGACCCGGTCCAGCGTCACCGGGACGGACTCCAGCCACGGGTCGTCGCGCAGGGCGTCGCCGTAACGGGCCGCCGCCCGGGACGTGGTCATCCCCGGCGGACGTATCGCCGCGGGCGCGGACCGGGCGAACTGCTCGCCCAGGGCCACCCGCGGCTGCCCGGCGCCGGGATACGCGGACACCTCTGCCTCCAGGGCCAGTCCCACCGGCAGCGCCAGCTCCGGGGAGCGGCCCGCCGCGCCGTAGGAGAGGAGCAGGACTGTGCGGTGCGAGTCGGCGCCGTACAGCCAGATCCGGCGGGTCGTCAGGCGCGGGTCCGTCGTGTCGTACTGGGCGAGGACCAGCCAGCGGTCGCGCAGCGGCGGGCCGTCCGCGGAGGCCGGGAGGCCCATGCGGGAGCGGACCGTGGCGGCGAGGCCGTCCGGCAGCCGCTCGCGGCGCAGCCAGCCCCGGCCGAGGAGATGCAGCAACGCGCATTCCTCCAGCAGCCGCACCGGCCAGCCCGGACCGGTGGACGGGATCGCCCCCAACTCCCGCACCCGGCCTGCCAGACCCTGGGCCTGGGCGTCGACCATGCGGGCCGCCGTCTCCTCCCAGAGGCCGTACCCCGACTGCTCCGCGGTCGCCAGGCCGCCGCGCAGCAGGTCGGCCAGCCGCTGCTCCAGCTCCACCGCGCCCGCCGTGACCCTGTCGGCCCGGCGCTCCGCCCGGCGTCGCGCCGCCTCCGGGTCAGCGGACCCGGACTGCGCGCCGGAGTCGTCCCCGGCCTTCTTCTCCTCCGCACGCCTGCGCCGCCCCGCCGTCCACTGCCGGGCCCACTCCGGCTCCTGTCCCGGCGGAACCGCCGCGTCGTCGGCGGCCCAGAGCAGCAGCAGCCCGAGCGCGTGCTTGCACGGGAACTTGCGGCTCGGACAACTGCACTTGTACGCGGGACCGGCGGCGTCCGCGATGTCCACGACCGTCTGATACGGCTTGCTTCCGCTGCCCTTGCACAGCCCCCACACCGTCCCCTCGTCGGAACTCCCCGCCTCGGACCACGGCCCTGCCGCGCCGAGTTTGCTTCCCGCTTTGCGTGATGCGGCGTCAGGCGCCAGTGCCAGCACCTGGTCCGCGGTCCAGCGCGCCCCCTGCTGAGTCATGCCATCGAAGGTAGATCCCACCACTGACAATCGAGTCCGCGAGTGGTCTCGGCAGCGCGTTTTCGCAGGTCGGAATGGATTGTCAGTGGTGTGGTGCAACGTTGGTGCCAGATCCGAACCGGCCGAGCTGGAGGGGGACTTTGCCATGACTGTGTCCGTGGAGCCGACGTCCGTCGAAGCGGGGGAGACGGAAGCCGCCCAGGCGTTGCGACCGCACGCCGAGGACGCCTTCGCGCGGGAACTCGCCGCGCTGGCCGCCCAGGACGACCGGCCGCGCCCGGCCCGCTGGAAGCTGTCGCCGTGGGCGGTCGCGACCTACCTGCTGGGCGGCACGCTGCCGGACGGCACGGTGATCAGTCCGAAGTACGTCGGCCCGCGCCGCATCGTCGAGGTCGCCGTCACCACGCTCGCCACCGACCGGGCCCTGCTGCTGCTCGGCGTGCCGGGCACGGCGAAGACCTGGGTGTCCGAACACCTGGCCGCGGCCGTCAGCGGCGACTCCACGCTGCTGGTGCAGGGCACCGCCGGCACCCCGGAAGAGGCCATCCGCTACGGCTGGAACTACGCGCAGTTGCTCGCCCACGGCCCGAGCCGCGACGCCCTCGTGCCCAGCCCGGTCATGCGGGCCATGGCGGAGGGCATGACGGCCCGCGTCGAGGAGCTGACCCGGATCCCGGCCGACGTGCAGGACACGCTCATCACGATCCTGTCGGAGAAGACCCTGCCGATACCGGAGCTCGGCCAGGAGGTGCAGGCGGTCCGCGGCTTCAACCTGATCGCCACCGCCAACGACCGCGACCGCGGGGTCAACGACCTGTCCAGCGCCCTGCGCCGCCGCTTCAACACGGTGGTGCTGCCGCTGCCGGAGAGCCCCGAGGCGGAGGTCGACATCGTCTCGCGGCGCGTCGACCAGATCGGCCGTTCCCTCGACCTGCCGGCCGCGCCCGACGGGCTGGTCGAGATCCGCCGGGTGGTCACGGTCTTCCGCGAGCTGCGCGACGGGGTCACGGCCGACGGCCGGACGAAGCTGAAGTCGCCCAGCGGCACGCTGTCCACGGCCGAGGCGATCTCCGTCGTCACCAACGGGCTCGCCCTGGCGGCCCACTTCGGCGACGGCGTGCTGCGGCCGGGCGATGTCGCCGCGGGCATCCTCGGCGCGGTGGTCCGCGACCCGGCGGCGGACCGGGTCGTCTGGCAGGAGTACCTGGAGACGGTGGTCCGTGAGCGGGACGGCTGGAAGGACTTCTACCGGGCCTGCCGCGAGGTGAGCGTGTGAAGGACGCGGGGCCGGGGGCCCCGGGCGGTGGGGCGGCGGTCGGCGGCGGGTTCGGGGCGGGACGTGCGGGACGGGAGGGGGACGAAGTGACCGGTGTGGAAAGCGCCGTGGGCCGGCGGGCCGGGGCGGGACCGGTGCTGCTCGGGGTGCGGCATCACGGACCCGGATCGGCGCGGGCGGTGCGGGCGGCGCTGGAGGAGGTCCGGCCGCGGGTCGTGCTGATCGAAGGGCCACCCGAGGCCGACGCCCTGATCCCGCTCGCCGCCGACGAGGAGATGCGGCCACCGGTCGCCCTGCTCGCCCACGCCGTGGACGAGCCCGGCCGCTCGGCGTTCTGGCCAATGGCCGGGTTCTCCCCGGAATGGGTCGCCCTTCGCTGGGCCCTGGACCACGACGTCCCGGCCCGCTTCATCGACCTGCCGGCCACGCACACGCTGGCCTGGGGGAGCCAGGAGGACGCGGAGGCGCCGGAGGGCGAACGCCCGCTGGACGCCGAGACGGTGACGGAGGAAGGAGACACCGGCCCCGGCCCCGCGGCCTTGCGGATCGATCCGCTCCGCGTGCTCGCCGAGACTGCCGGCTACGACGACCCGGAGCGGTGGTGGGAGGACGTCGTGGAGCACCGGGGTGCGGGGGAGGGCGACGCGCTGGCGCCGTTCACCGCGCTGGAGGAGGCCATGGGCGCACTCCGGGAGACCTACGGCAGCGGGGGGCACGACCGGGACCTGGTGCGGGAGGCGTACATGCGGCTCCAGGTCCGGGCCGCGCAGCGGGAGTTCGACGACGCGGTGGTCGTCGTCTGCGGGGCCTGGCACGTGCCCGCACTGCGGCGGAAGGCCACCGTCGCCGCAGACAAGGCGCTGCTCAAGGGGCTGCCCAAGGTGAAGACGGATCTGACCTGGGTGCCGTGGACCCACCGGCGGCTGTCCCGGAGCAGCGGGTACGGGGCCGGTATCGACTCGCCCGGCTGGTACGGGCATCTGTTCAGCGCCCCCGACCGGCCGGTGGAGCGGTGGCTGACCAAGGTGGCGGGAATGCTCCGCGCCGAGGACCGGATCGTCTCCTCCGCCCACGTCATCGAGGCGGTGCGGCTGGCCGAGACGCTTGCCGCGATGCGCGGCCGTCCGCTGCCCGGTCTGAGCGAGACGACCGACGCGGTGCGCGCGGTGATGTGCGAGGGCTCGGACGTGCCGCTGGAGCTGGTGCGGGACCGGCTGGTCGTGGGGGACGTGCTGGGGGAGGTGCCGCCGTCCGCGCCGGCGGTGCCGTTGCAGCGGGATCTCGCCCGGCTGCAACGCCGGCTGCGGCTGAAACCGGAGGCGTTGGAGCGGGAGTTGGAGCTCGACCTGCGCAAGGAGAACGACGCCGCCCGCAGCAGACTGCTGCACCGGCTGCGGCTGCTCGGCATCGCGTGGGGCGAACCGGCCGCCTCGCGGGGCAGCACGGGCACGTTCCGGGAGACGTGGCGGCTGCGCTGGGAGCCCGAGCTGTCCGTTCGGATCGCCGAGGCGGGGGTGTGGGGCACGACCGTCCTGTCCGCCGCGACCGCCAAGGCCGAGACGGACGCCGTCACCGCGCAGGGCCTCGCCGACGTCACCGCGCTCGCCGAGCACTGCCTCCTGGCCGAACTGCCCGGCGCACTGCCGACGGTGATGAGGATCCTCGCCGACCGGGCGGCCCTCGACACGGACGTCGGCCATCTCGCCCAGGCGCTCCCGGCCCTGGTCCGCTCCCTGCGCTACGGCGACGTGCGCGGCACGGACACCGGTGCCCTGGCCGAGGTCGCCGCGGGGCTGGCCGAGCGGGTCTTCGTCGGCCTGCCCCCGTCCTGCGCCGCCCTCGACGCGGACGCCGCCGAGGAGATGCGACGCCATGTGGACGCGGTGCACCAGGCCGTGGGCCTCCTGGGCGACGCGCCCGCGGCGGGACACGGCCGGCTGAGAGGACGCTGGCGGTCGGTGCTGCGGGTGCTCTCCGGGCGGGACACCGTGCCCGGAGTCATCCGGGGGCGGGCCGTGCGGCTGCTGCTCGACGACGGGGAGCTGACCCACGACGAGGCGGCCCTGCTGATGGGACTCGTCCTGTCACCGGGCACACCGCCGGCGGACGCGGCCGCGTGGATCGAGGGCTTCATCGGAGGGGGCTCCGGGGGCGGACTGCTCCTGGTGCACGACGAGCGGCTGCTCGGGCTGGTCGACGCGTGGCTGACCGGGGTTCCCGCCGAGGCCTTCACAGACGTACTGCCCCTGCTGCGGCGGACGTTCTCGGCGTACGAGCCCGGGGTGCGCCGGACCCTCGGTGAACTGGTCCGGCGCGGACCGGGAGCCGGGGGCGGCGCGACAGCCGCCGGCGGGGGGACACCCGGCTTCGCGGCCGACCTCGACCTGATGCGCGCGGACGCCGTGCTGCCGGTCGTACGGCTGCTGCTCGGGCTGGACGACGTGCGCGAGAACACCGACAACGACCTTGCGGGGGTGACGGGATGACGACCGTGGCACTGAAGGAGCGGACGAAGGCACCGGCGGCGGGGAACACCCCGGCGGGCGGACTCCGGGCGGGCGTACGGCCCGCTACGACCGTGCCGGTGATCCCGCTGTGGGAACGGCCTCGCAAGGGAGGACGGGGATGACGGCCGAGGCGACGGACCCGGCACAGGAGCGGCTGCGGCGCTGGCGGCTCGTGCTCGGAGGAGACTCCGCGGACGGCACCGGCTGTGCGCTGTCGGGGCAGGACGCGGCGATGGACGGGGCACTGACCGCGCTCTACGGCAGAAAGGACGGCAGGTCACAGGGGGGTCGGGACCGTTCGGCGGGGCTCGGGGCGTCGGCGCCGTCGGTGGCGCGCTGGCTCGGGGACATCCGCACGTACTTCCCCTCCTCCGTCGTGCAGGTCATGCAGCGCGACGCCATCGACCGGCTCGGTCTCGCCACGCTGCTGCTGGAGCCGGAGATGCTGGAGGCGGTCGAGGCGGACGTGCACCTCGTCGGCACGCTGCTGTCGCTCAACAAGGCGATGCCGGAGACGACGAAGGAGACGGCCCGGACCGTCGTGCGCAAGGTCGTCGAGGACCTGGAGAAGCGGCTCGCCACCCGCACCCGGGCCACCCTCACCGGCGCGCTCGACCGCAGCGCCCGCGTCAACCGGCCCCGCCACCACGACATCGACTGGAACCGCACCATCGCGGCCAACCTCAAGCACTACCTGCCCGAGTACCGGACGATCGTGCCGGAGCGGCTCATCGGATACGGGCGGGCGAACCGGTCCACGAAGAAGGAGGTCATCCTCTGTATCGACCAGTCGGGATCCATGGCGGCATCGGTGGTGTACGCCTCGGTGTTCGGGGCGGTGCTCGCCTCGATGCGGACGATCTCCACGCGACTCGTCGTCTTCGACACGGCGGTCGTGGACCTCACGGACCAGCTGGACGACCCGGTCGACGTGCTGTTCGGGACGCAGCTCGGCGGTGGCACGGACATCAACCGGGCGCTCGCCTACTGCCAGTCGCAGATCACCCGGCCCGCGGAAACGGTGGTCGTGCTGATCAGCGACCTCTACGAAGGCGGCATTCGCAACGAGATGCTCAAGCGGGTCTCCGCGATGAAGGCGTCGGGCGTGCAGTTCGTGACGCTGCTGGCGCTCTCGGACGAGGGGGCACCGGCGTACGACCGGGAGCACGCGGCGGCCCTCGCGGCGCTGGGGGCACCGGCGTTCGCCTGCACGCCCGATCTGTTCCCGGAGGTGATGGCGGCGGCGATCGAGAAGCGGCCGTTGCCGATGCCGGATGCGGCGTGAAGGGACCCGGTGGGAGGGGTGGATGACGGCGTGCCGACGCACCGCCGTCCGACCTGGAGCAGCAAAACGGACATGACGGGCCATCGGTAAGCAAGGGCTTGCGCAACCTCCGCACTCCCGTGCGAGGATCGGCGCCTGCTCGGCCGTGCGCGCTGCCGGCCGGGCAGTGCCGCTTCCGTCGCACGGGAGGAAGCTCCCCCTCTTGACCTGGTCAGCAGCCCCGCCCGAGGCCGCGTTGCGCGCGCTGCGCACAGCGGCCGGGCGGCGTGCGCTCCAAGTGGTGCTGCTGGTGGGCGGGTTGCTGGGATTCGGGCTGCTGTGCGGGGAGCGGGCCTACGCGGAGAGCGGCGTGGGGGCGCTGTCGGAGGGCCGGGCCGGGCAGGTCGTCAGCGGTGTTCACGCCCCGGGGGGCGCGGGGGACCGGCTCGGACGGGCTGCCGGCGACGTGGGGAAGACCGCGAGCGAGGGGGTGGCGGAGGCCCGGGTGAAACCGCTGTCACCGTCGCAGTCGTCGCCCTCGGCTTCGCTGTCGTCGTCCTCGCGGTCGTCTTCGCCTTCGCTGTCGTCGTCCTCGCCGTCGCCCTCGCCCTCGCTGTCGTCGTCCTCGCGGTCGCAGTCGTCCGAGCAGCCGTTGCACGCGGGGCGGCAGGAGCCGTCGAGGAAGTCGAAGAAGCCGTCGCACCCGGCCCTGCCCAAGCCCCCATCGCGCCCCGTGCTGCCCGACCTACCGGCTCTTCCGGCCTTCTCCGCTCTTCCGAACCTCCGGGTTCCAGCCGACCTGCCGACAGCGCCCTCTGTGCCAGGGCTCCCGGATCCACCCGCCCTGCCCGCCTCGCCGGGGCCGCACGACTCACTCCCGCTGCCGAGCCTGCCGGGTCTTCCTGTCCTGCCTGCACCCCCGGGCAGCGACACCGCACTCCCGGGAACGTCTGCCCTCCCCACTCTCCCCGTCCCCCTCCCCGTGCCCGTCACGACTGACCCGCGGCCGGGCGGGGCGACGACGCCGGTGGCGGACGCGACCGGACCCCGGCGGCAGGCCGGAACGCCGGACACCGCGGCCCACGACAACGAGCCCCGCGCCAACGACCGCCACGCGGCACCCGCGGGCCCGATGGTCGTCCCCGGCATTCACACGCACCACGTCAGACACACACACGCCACCGGCCACCCCGGCCACTCCGCCCACCTCGCTCACCCCGGCCACCCCGGGCCGTCCACCCACGCCGGACCCACCGCGTCCGACCGTCCGCCCGGCGGTCGTCCCGGCGGCGCGCTCGGCAACCGGTCCCTGGCCGACAGCGGCTCGTCACGGCACGGCGACGCCCACGCCGTCCCGCCGGGCCTCCGGGCCCCGCTCGCGCTCGTAGCCGGGCTCGTGACCCGTACCGACCGGGCCGGTACCCGGGGCGGACACCGGGGCATCCCCCTCTTCCCCGGCTAGCACGGGGAGACCGCCGAGGCCTCCCCGCCGTCGGCCCGCCGCCCCTTGCGGCGTTGAGATCCCCCAGCTCTTCACGAGGTGTCACGCCCGGACGGCCGAAAGCCGTCGGTGGTCCGAGGCCGAAACCTCGTGGAGGGGTCGGGTGCTCCCCATTGGGGTGGGGCCCGCCCGACCGATCCCCGGAGCCGGGCCCTGAACAGGGCCTTCGCACTGCTCCGGGGGTGTCCCGCGGGCCTCACCGGGTCAACCCCAGCCCGGTGAGGCCCCTCACCCACCCCCGTCCGGACCTCACACCCGGCACGCCGTGCCAGAGAGCGCGGCATCATGTGACAGGTATCACCGCTCAGGTGTGACCCTCGATTTAGGGGCCCCCCGGAAGCAGCGATAACCTGCGAGACGGACATGCCGCGCGCTCGGACACCGTGTGCGCCTCCCTTGTGACTGACAGCGGACGTCACGTTGCCCTCGCGGCACGCCCACGCAGACAACGAACCGCGAGATCACTGATAGGGACGGAAGCGCGTGGACCTGTTCGAGTACCAGGCGAGGGACCTCTTCGCCAAGCACGATGTACCGGTGCTGGCCGGTGAAGTCATCGACACGCCTGAGGCGGCCCGCGCAGCCACCGAGCGCCTCGGTGGCAAGTCCGTCGTCAAGGCCCAGGTGAAGGTCGGTGGCCGCGGCAAGGCCGGCGGCGTGAAGCTGGCCGCGACCGCCGACGAGGCGGTCGAGCACGCGACCAACATCCTCGGCATGGACATCAAGGGCCACACGGTCCACAAGGTGATGATCGCCGAGACGGCCCCGGAGATCGTGGAGGAGTACTACGTCTCCTTCCTCCTGGACCGTGCCAACCGCACCTTCCTCTCCATCGCCTCCGTCGAGGGCGGCATGGAGATCGAGGAGGTGGCGGAGACCCGCCCCGAGGCCGTCGCCAAGACGCCGATCGACGCCAACGTGGGCGTGACCCCCGAGGTCGCCCGCCAGATCGTCGAGGCCGCGAACTTCCCGGCCGAGGTCGCCGACAAGGTCGAGAACGTCCTGGTCACCCTCTGGAAGACCTTCATCGAGGAGGACGCCCTCCTGGTCGAGGTCAACCCGCTGGCCAAGGTCGCCTCCGGCGAGGTCATCGCCCTGGACGGCAAGGTCTCCCTGGACGAGAACGCCGAGTTCCGTCAGCCGGAGCACGAGGCCCTCCAGGACAAGGACGCGGCGAACCCGCTCGAGGCCGCCGCCAAGGAGAAGAACCTCAACTACGTCAAGCTCGACGGTGAGGTCGGCATCATCGGCAACGGCGCGGGTCTCGTCATGAGCACCCTGGACGTCGTCGCGTACGCCGGTGAGGCGCACGGCGGCGTGAAGCCGGCCAACTTCCTCGACATCGGTGGCGGCGCCTCCGCCGCCGTCATGGCGAACGGCCTGGAGATCATCCTCGGCGACCCGGACGTCAAGTCCGTCTTCGTCAACGTCTTCGGCGGCATCACCGCCTGCGACGAGGTCGCCAACGGCATCGTCCAGGCGCTGCAGCTGCTCAAGGACAAGGGCGAGGAAGTCACCAAGCCCCTGGTCGTCCGCCTGGACGGCAACAACGCGGAGCTCGGGCGCAAGATCCTCTCCGACGCCAACCACCCGCTGGTTCAGCGCGTGGACACCATGGACGGAGCGGCCGACAAGGCCGCCGAGCTCGCGGCTGCGAAGTAAGGGACGAGGGACTAAACAGCCATGGCTATCTTCCTCAACAAGGACAGCAAGGTCATCGTCCAGGGCATGACCGGTGCCACGGGCATGAAGCACACCAAGCTCATGCTGGCCGACGGCACGAACATCGTCGGTGGCGTGAACCCCCGCAAGGCGGGCACGTCCGTCGACATCGACGGCACCGACATCCCGGTCTTCGGCACGGTCGCCGAGGCGATCGAGAAGACGGGCGCCAACGTGTCCGTCCTCTTCGTCCCGCCGGCCTTCGCCAAGGCCGCCGTCGTCGAGGCCATCGACGCCGAGATCCCGCTCGCGGTCGTCATCACCGAGGGCATCGCCGTCCACGACTCGGCCGCGTTCTACGCCTACGCCGTGTCGCAGGGCAACAAGACCCGGATCATCGGCCCGAACTGCCCCGGCCTCATCACCCCGGGCCAGTCGAACGCCGGCATCATCCCGGGCGACATCACCAAGCCGGGCCGCATCGGCCTGGTCTCGAAGTCCGGCACGCTGACGTACCAGATGATGTACGAGCTGCGGGACATCGGCTTCTCCTCCGCCGTCGGCATCGGTGGCGACCCGGTCATCGGGACGACCCACATCGACGCCCTCGCCGCGTTCGAGGCCGACCCCGACACCGACCTGATCGTGATGATCGGTGAGATCGGCGGCGACGCCGAGGAGCGGGCCGCGGCCTTCATCAAGGAGAACGTGACGAAGCCGGTCGTCGGCTACGTCGCGGGCTTCACCGCGCCCGAGGGCAAGACCATGGGCCACGCCGGCGCCATCGTCTCCGGCTCCTCCGGCACGGCCGCCGCGAAGAAGGAGGCCCTCGAGGCCGCCGGCGTCAAGGTCGGCAAGACCCCGACCGAGACGGCCAAGCTGGCGCGCGAGATCCTCGCGGGCTGAATCACGCCGTACCTCTGCAAGACGCCGTACGGCTGAGCCCAGAGCTCATCGGTGGGCCCGCCCCCTGCACGGGGGGCGGGCCCACCGCCGTGTCCGCGCTTCCGCCGCCGGTCACCGCGGCTGTGGAAGCAGCCGGTCCGGTCCCTTCTGCTCCTCCTTGCGCAGCTTCGCGCGCAGTTCCTGCTCCGACTCCGACAGCGGTCCGGGCGCGACCGGTGGCGGTACGCCCTGAACCGTCTCTCCGGCCGGTACCGGTGGCTCGTAGTGGGTGGGGGCCGTGCGGACGGTGAGTGCCGTGGTGCCGATCAGGGCCACCGTGAAGGCGATGGCGGCCCGGGTCCAGAACCGGGCCCTGCGTTCCCCGCCCTTCCGTACGACCGCCGGTTTGGCGGCCCGCAGCCGTTCGGTGGAGGCCAGCTCGACCAGCCGCCAGTGCAGTGTTTCCGGGTCCGCCAGCTCCGGCAGCCGCTCGGCGAGCGCCTCGCGCGCGTGCGCCAGCCGGTTGACGGCTGCGCGGGTGCTCGCCTCCGTCTCCGCCGCCGTCTCCGGCAGGCCGAGCCCGACGCCGTCGTAGAGCACCAGCGTGCGGCGGTAGGACGGCGGGAGCTTCAGCAGGGTGTCCATCAGTGCCCGGTCGAAGGTGTCGGGAGGCGGTGGCTCGGGGTGCCGGTGGCGCGGCCGGAGCCGGTGCCACGGGGAGAGCGCGCACTCGTAGGCCATCGCGCGCACCCAGCCGGCCGGGTCGCGGTCGCGGGCCACCTCGGGCCAGCGCTGCCAGGCGATCTGGAAGGCCCGCTCCACCGACTCCCGGGCCAGTTCACGGCGGCCGGTCAGCAGATAGGTCTGCCGGACGAGCGCGGGTGCGCAGAAGGCGTACAGCGCGTCGAAGGCCTGATCGGGGGCCAGCGCGGTGATGGCGTCGTCCGGCCGGCGCGAGGGAGTCGTACGCCGGCGCTCGGTGAGGATGACGTGGTGTCCGTGCGGGAGGGGGGTGCGGTCGTGGTCCGGGGCAGGGGTGCGGGTGTGGTCCGGGACGGTGACGGGGCCGCGTCCCCGGTCCTTCACGGCGGGCGGTCGCTTCCGGTCGCCGGTGGCGGCCTTGCGCCGGGCCCGGGCGGTTCGCCTCGAGACCGCGGCCCGGGGTGCCGGCTCGGTGGCGCCGGTATCGACGGCGCCGTCCTGAGGAGGTGTCATCTCCGCCTCGTCGCCCAGCGAGTCGAGCAGCCTCGCGTACTTCTCCCCTTTGCGGCCGCGCGGCGTGGCGCGGCCGGTCTCCCATCCGCGCACCGTCTCACTGGTGACGCCCACCCGGGAGGCCAGCTGAGCCCGCGTCAGCGAGGCGGCCTCGCGCAGGCGTCGGCGTTCCTTGGGCGGTGGGAGCGGGAGGGCAGAGCTCTGCGTCACAGGTCGCCCCTCCGTCCGAAAAAGCACATAAGCGTATTTTGAGCGACACAGCGAGGGTTCGCCTGTTACGCCGGTAAAGCGCGTGTCGTTGGGAGCATGGCGGGCGTGAACGAGATGACCGCTCGCCGACGTTCGCCGTCACCACCCCTGCTCACCCGGATGCGTGACCGCTCGCCCGGACTGGCCGGCGGCCTCATGGGCGGCGCGCTTGCGGCGGGCCTCGGGCTCGCGTCGTTCGCCGTGCTCGTGATGCTGCTGTGGATCAGCTCGCCGTACCCGGACAGCGGGCCCGGCGGCGCCATGCATGTGGCGGCGGCGCTGTGGCTGCTGGCGCACGGTGCCGAGCTGGTCCGCACCGACACGCTCTCCGGCGTCCCCGCCCCCCTCGGCCTCCCGCCCCTGCTGCTGCTCGCCCTGCCGGTGTGGCTGCTGCACCGGGCGGGTCGGGACGTCGCGGACGGCGAGGGAGGAGACGAGGACGACGGCGACCACGGCTACGAGGAGGGCCTCGCCGTCGCCGTGAGCACGCCCCTGGTCTCCCCCCGCACCGCGTGGACGGGCGTCGTCCTCGGCTACCTCGCCGTCGCCGTGCCCGCCGCCCTCTACGCCGCCGGCGGTGTGCTGCGGCCGTCGTGGGTGTGGACCGGTGTGTGCGTCCCGCTGGTCGCCGTAGTGGCGGCTGGGGCGGGCGTGTGGTCGGCGTACGGCCGTCCGGGCCGGCCGCTGCGGCGGTTGCTGGGCGTGCTGCCGGCGGGAGTGCGCCCGCTGGTGCTCGGCCCGGACGCGCGCCCCGGCGTCGCCGCCCGGGCCTCGGCGGCCGGGGCCGGGGTGCTTCTCGGGGGCGGTGCGCTGCTGGTGGTGGTGTCGCTGGTGGGGCACGGGGCGGCGACCCAGGCGTCGCTGCTCCGGCTGACCGAGGGGTGGTCGGGGCGGTTCGCCGTGCTGCTGCTGTGCGCGGCCCTGCTCCCCAACGCGGCGGTGTGGGGTGCCGCCTACGCCCTCGGCCCCGGTTTCGCCCTCGGCGCCGGCCACGCCGTGGGCCCCCTGGCCTCGGCGCCGGCCCCGTTCCTGCCGCCGCTTCCGTTGCTGGCGGCGGTGCCGGAGGCGGGGCGGGGGGCGCCGGTGCACTGGGCGGCCGGGGTGGTGCCGGTGGTCGCCGCGGTGGTACTGGGCTGGACGGTGGCCAAGGGCGCGGTGCCGCCGGAGCGCGACGGGACGGGCCCGGGCGGCACGCGGGCGGCGGACGTCTGGTCGGTCGGCCGTACGGTCCGTGCCGCGGCGCTGGCGTCGGTGCTCTGTGCGGCCGTGCTCGCGGTGCTGGCCGGGCTGTCGGGCGGCCCGCTCGGTGCCGACGTGCTGTCCCGGTTCGGCCCCGTGTGGTGGCAGGCCGCCGCCGCGACGCTGGCCTGGCTGGGACCGCTGGCGATCCCGACGGCGGTGGGAGTACGGGCCTGGCGGTGCCGGTCATCCCGGGCGGAGGAGCCGAAGATCGGCAGCCGGCGAGAGGACGCGGCCGAGGGCTCCCACGTTCCCGGGCGGCTGCGGAAGGGCGCCCGGCCGGGCCGCGGCCGGTTCACGCGAACCGGCGTGGCCGGGATCGCGGGAGTGGCCGGGAGCGCGGGAGCCGCGGACGGCCCTCGGGGCGGCGGACGAGCCGACGGCACTCGAGGTGGCGGATCGTCCGCGGGCGACGAGGATGCCGAGGACTTCTGGGGCGCCGGGGCCTCGGACGGCCCTCGGGCCGCGGGAGTCGCTGACGGTTCTCGGGGGGCCGGGCGAGCCGGGGGCACTCGGCGTGCGGGGCGGCCCGGGGGCGACGAGGAAGACGCTTTCTACGGCCTGCGCGACCAGAACCGCGAAACGGACTTCGGTCTCTACGACTTCCTGCCGTCCGACCCGGCCTCGACCGACCGGTCCACCCCGCCGGAGAGCCCCTGAAGCGTCAGTCGTCCGTGCTCAGGAACCCCCGGAGCTCCTCCGGCAGAAGCTGGGAGCAGGACTGCTTCGCCTCGTTCGTGAGGGCGTCGTTGGTGCACGTGTAGTAGTCGCGGTAGACCAGCTGCGCCGTGAAGGACGCGGCGACCAGGGCGATCGCCAGGGACGCCGTGACCAGGCCGCTCACCGCCGCCGTCGTCTGGGGACGGCCGCCGCCCTGCTGCTCGGGGGCGGGGGAGTCCGGATCCGGCTTGCGGGGTTTGGCGCGCAGGGAGCTGATGGCCCAGTAGAGGGCGAGCGCGCCGAGCAGCAGCGCCACGTACGGCCAGCTGAAGAGGGCGAAGAAGAAGGCCCACATGCCTGACAGCAGGGCATAACGGGCGCGGCGCTGCGCGGGATCCGTCGGGTCCCAGCGCACGTTCGGGCCGCCGCCCTGGGGGCCGCCGCCCTGGCCCTCGGGCCCTCCGCGGGGGTGCTCACCGAAGCCGCCGGGGGAGCGGCCGGGCTGCTGGTCGCTCCACTGGCTGCCCCAGGGCGAGCGGTCGCCCCCCTCGCCGTGGCCGGAGTCCTGGGAGTCGTCGCCCGACGGGCGCCGCGGCTGCCAGGGCCGGTCCGGCGTGCCCTCGGGCGGCGGGGCGAAGGGGTTGTCCTTCTGGGACCCGCGCTCCCGCTCCTGCCCGCCGTCGCCACCCGAAGGCGCATCCGGCGGTGAGCTGGGGCGCTCCCGCAGCAGCACGGCGCCGCGCTCCCCTCCCTGCGGCAACAGCTGGGGGAACGTGAGGAGTCGCAGGCTGCGGTCCGGCATCAAGTGAGCGTCTTCCCGTTGGTGAGGAGGAATGGGTGGACAGAACGGAACAGCGTCGGACCCGGGTCCGTCACCTCCTGAACGCACCACGTCCGGACGTCGTTCCCGAACCGGCTCCGTCCAGACGCTACCTTCCGGCCGTGCCCCCGTCCCGTGGGGGCCGTCCGGTGTGCCGGTATCGTTGCTGACGGTCGGCCGCTTCGTAGGCTTCCCCGTATCCGGGGACGCAAAGCATTCGTATGAATGCACAAAACGTTGAGCGCCGACCGCCCAGGACAGACGCTCCCCCGAGAAAGGCCCCCACCGTGGCCGCCAAGCCCGTGGCCCCGCGCGCCAAGCGCCTCGTCGTGCTGGTCTCCGGATCCGGCACCAACCTGCAGGCGCTGCTCGACGAGATCGCCGCCGTCGGCGCACCGGAGTACGGGGCCGAGATCGTGGCCGTCGGCGCGGACCGTGAGGGCATCGAGGGGCTGGCGCGTGCCGAGCGCGCCGGGCTGCCCACCTTCGTGTGCAAGGTCAAGGACCACGCCAGCCGCGAGGAGTGGGACGCCGCCCTCGCCGAGGCCGTCGCGGCCCACGAGCCCGACCTCGTCGTCTCCGCGGGGTTCATGAAGATCGTCGGCAAGGAGTTCCTCGCGCGGTTCGGCGGGCGGTTCGTCAACACCCACCCCGCGCTCCTGCCCAGTTTCCCGGGAGCCCACGGTGTGCGGGACGCACTCGCGTACGGCGCCAGGGTCACCGGCTGCACCGTCCACTTCGTCGACGACGGCGTCGACACCGGGCCGATCATCGCGCAGGGCGTGGTGGAGATCCGGGACGAGGACGACGAAGGCGCTCTGCACGAGCGCATCAAGGAAGTCGAGCGAAGGCTGCTCGTCGAGGTCGTGGGGCGCCTCGCCCGCAACG
This sequence comes from Streptomyces luteogriseus, assembly GCF_014205055.1. NCBI lineage: Bacteria > Bacillati > Actinomycetota > Actinomycetes > Kitasatosporales > Streptomycetaceae > Streptomyces > Streptomyces luteogriseus. Next base: position 3,443,579 of record NZ_JACHMS010000001.1, on the reverse strand, counting down.
GCTATCGCATTGAGGGACGAAAGGTAGTTATCCAGTGACCGCCGAGAGCAACAAGCGGCCCCTTCGCCGGGCGCTCGTCAGCGTCTACGACAAGACCGGTCTCGAGGACCTCGCGCGCGGGCTCCACGAGGCCGGGGTCGAGCTCGTCTCCACCGGCTCCACCGCCGCGAAGATCGCCGCTGCCGGCGTCCCCGTCACCAAGGTCGAGGAGCTCACCGGCTTCCCCGAGTGCCTGGACGGCCGGGTCAAGACCCTGCACCCGCGCGTGCACGCGGGCATCCTCGCCGACCTGCGCCTGGACAGCCACCGCGAGCAGCTCGCCGAGCTGGGTGTCGAGCCGTTCGACCTCGTCGTCGTGAACCTCTACCCGTTCCGCGAGACCGTCGCCTCCGGTGCCTCGCCCGACGAGTGCGTCGAGCAGATCGACATCGGCGGCCCCTCGATGGTCCGGGCCGCCGCGAAGAACCACCCGTCGGTCGCGGTCGTCACCAGCCCGGCCCGGTACGCCGATGTGCTCAAGGCCGTCCAGAGCGGCGGCTTCGACCTCACCACCCGCAAGCGGCTCGCCGCCGAGGCGTTCCAGCACACGGCCGCCTACGACGTGGCCGTCGCCTCCTGGTTCGCCTCCTCCTACGCGCCCGTCGACGAGTCGCAGTTCCCCGACTTCCTCGGCGCCACCTGGGAGCGCGAGCACACCCTGCGCTACGGCGAGAACCCGCACCAGCCGGCCGCGCTCTACGTCTCCGCAGCATCGATGAGCGGCTCCGCCGCGGGCGGCGGCCTCGCCCAGGCCGAGCAGCTGCACGGCAAGGAGATGTCGTACAACAACTACACGGACACGGACGCCGCCCGCCGTGCCGCGTACGACCACGCCGAGCCGTGCGTCGCGATCATCAAGCACGCCAACCCCTGCGGCATCGCGGTCGGTTCGGACGTCGCCGAGGCGCACCGCAAGGCGCACGCCTGTGACCCGCTGTCGGCGTTCGGTGGCGTGATCGCGGTCAACCGCCCGGTCAGCAGGGAGATGGCGGAGCAGGTCGCGGAGATCTTCACCGAGGTCATCGTGGCGCCCGGCTATGAGGACGGGGCCCTGGAGGCCCTCACCAAGAAGAAGAACATCCGCGTGCTGCGCTGCGCCGACGGACCGGCCGCGCCCGTCGAGGTCAAGCCGATCGACGGTGGCGCGCTGCTCCAGGTCACCGACCGTCTCCAGGCCGACGGCGACGACCCGGCCAACTGGACGCTGGCGACCGGTGAGGCGCTGAGCGCCGACGAGCTGGCCGAGCTGTCCTTCGCCTGGAAGGCCTGCCGTGCCGTGAAGTCCAACGCGATCCTGCTCGCCAAGGACGGTGCCTCGGTCGGCGTCGGCATGGGGCAGGTCAACCGCGTCGACTCCTGCAAGCTCGCGGTGGAGCGGGCCGGCGAGGAGCGGGCCCGGGGCTCGTACGTCGCGTCGGACGCGTTCTTCCCGTTCCCCGACAACATCGACGTCCTGGGCGCCGCGGGCGTCAAGGCCATCGTGCAGCCCGGCGGATCGGTCCGTGACGAACTGGTCGTGGAGGCCGCGCAGAAGGCCGGCATCACGATGTACTTCACGGGGACGCGGCACTTCTTCCACTGAGACCCGCCGGGACCGGTGACGGAGCGGGCCGGCGCAACCCCGCCGGCCCGCTCCGGACTGTCAGCCGTCGACCTCGTACCGGCCGGTCTCCAGGAAGTACCGCAGTTCCTCCGGAGTGCCGTCGATGACGTCCTCGGCGGCCGCGCGCAGGGCCGCGCTGATGGTCGGGTCGGCCAGGATGCGGGCGACGGCGACGCGGTCGTCTTCGGCCTGGGCGAGGCGGTAGCCGGTTTCCAGGAAGGCGCGCAGGGCTTCGGGGGTGTTGGTGTCGAGGGCCTTGGTGGCTTCGCGTTTGACGCCTCGGCCGGAGTCGGGGTCGCCGATGATGCGGACGATGGCGACGCGGTCGTCTTCGGCCTGGGCGAGGCGGTAGCCGGTCTTCAGGAAGGCGCGCATGTCCTCCACGGTGCCGTCGAGCGCTGCGTTGGCCTCGCGGGTGACGCCTCGTCCGGAGTCCGGGTCGGCCAGGATGCGCGCGATCGCGATACGGAGCTCGTCCTCCGTCATCTCGTCCACCGGCGTCCCGTTCGAGGGCGCTGCCGACGCCGCCGCCACGGCCGCCGGAGCGGTGCCCGCGGCGAAGGCCGGAGCGGTGAGCAGGAGGACGGGCGTCAGGGCGCCGGCGGCGACGAGCAGGGCACCGCGGGTGAGTCTCATGCGTGAACCTTCCTTCGGGACAAGGGAATCGAGAGCATGTTCGCATGTCCCGTTCGGTGAGTCCGCCCATTTGTGACGGCATGTCAACGCCCTTGTCCGCGCGGTCACTTTCGACCGTCGGGCGCGTACTCCTCCAGGAAGTGGGCGACCCGGTCGGCGTAGACGCGTACGTCCGGGGGCACGCCCTTGGCCGTGTTCACGGTGCGGTACGACGTGCGGTACGCGGCGGCGATCAGGACCTGCCGGTCGCCCGGCAGGGCCTCGTGCAGGCGCGGGGCGATCCAGCACAGGTAGCGGCCCATCGCCGGGATGGACTCGGCGGGAGGGAAGGGGGGCTGGGGGACCGTCTCGCCGGGGGTGCCGTCCTCGTTCATCCACCAGCGCAGGACGCTCGGGGTCCAGCGGGCGATGCCGTACTCGTCGTTGTCGGGGTCGGACAGGTCCGGGTCGAAGTCGCTCTCCACCTTCAGCATGGCGGCGATCAGGACCGGAGTGACCTCCTTCTGGTCGCAGTCGTGCGCCGTCTCGACGATCAGCAGCCGGTAGGCGGGCGGAACGCCCCGGTCGGTGCGGAGTTCGGACGCGCCGTAGGCGGCGGCGGAGACGTTCGCTGACGCGCCGGAGCCGGTGCCGCCGCCGGTGCCGCCGGCGCCCGCCCAGACGCTGATGCCGTAGGCGAGGGCGGCCAGGGCCGCGGCCGCTCCGGCGAGGACGGCCGCGACGGACCCGCGGCGCGGGCGGCGGCGGGCGGGGCGCAGGCGGGGCAGGCGCAAGCCACGCCGGTCCGGACCCGCGGCCGCCGTCACGCGGCGCAGCAGCGCGGCGCCGTCGATGCGCTGCCGGTGCGTCCGGGTCAGGCAGGCGCGCACGATCTCCCGCCAGCCGTCTGGCAGTTCCGGCGACAGGCGCAGTTCGTCGACACCGCGGGCGTAGGCCGCGGCCGCGTCGCGCCGGGCGGTCGAGGTGGCGCCGGGCAGGGGGAAGGAGCCGGTGAGCACGAGGTGGGAGAGGACGCCGAAGGCCCAGATGTCGGCGGACGGGCGGATGCGGCGGCCCCGTTCGCCGATCTCGGTCCACAGCAGTTCCGGCGGGGTGTAGTCGGGGGTGGCGAAGGCCGGCGTGTAGGCGTGGGTGCCCTCCAGCTCCGCGGCCATGTTGAAGTCGGCGAGGCGCACCGAACCGTCCGCCATCAGCAGCACGTTGGCCGGCTTCAGGTCGCCGTGCACCCAGCCGGCGCCGTGCAGCTGGGCGAGACCTTCGGCGATCTGCGCGAGCAGCGCGGGGCCGGCGGCGGGCCGGGGCGTGGCGGCGAGCAGGGCCGACAGGGAGCCCTCGGCCTTCTCCAGGACGAGGACGGTGGCGCCGTCCAGCTCCGGACGGCCCGGGTCGTCGACCGTCAGCGTCTGGTACATCCGCACCAGCCGCGGGTGCCGCAGCCGCCGGTACAGCTCGACCTCACGCTCGACCAGTTCGCGCAGGTGCGTCAGCCGGCGGGGCGTGGCCGTCCCGGTGGGCAGGAACTTCAGCGCGGCCGTGGGCGGCAGCCCGGCGCCGTCACCGACGCGCCGGGCCGCGTACACACTGCCGAAGGCGCCGGTCGCGATGGGTTCGCGCACCTCCCAGTCGCCGACCCGGTAGCCCTTGGGCACGGGTACGGCGTACGCCTCGGTCACCGGGTCGGCCCGGCCGGACGAAGGCCGCCGAAGAGCCGGAGGGCGCCGCGCGCGAGCCTGTCGGGGGTGCGGTTTCGCTCGTCCTCCGTGGTCGGCGGAGGTACCACGATGATGCTGTACAAGGTGCTCTCCCCGTGCCTGAACAGCTACCACCGTCAGAGTAGGGCGACGCACCAGGGCCGTGCCCCCCTCGTACGGGTGAGACACGGCCCTTGGATGTGATTGGCGTGAACTGGTCCGGTCGACCGGGCCCGTTCAGTAGCGGGGGCGGTTGAACCAGGCCTTGCCGTTGGCGTTGCCGACGAAGACGGCCACCAGGATGGCGAGAACGGTGTGCACCAGGCCGACGATGATGAACGGGTAGAGGCCGAGGACCGCCGTGATGATGGCGAACACCATGATGGTGACCCGGGCGCCGTTGCCGCCGTTCTTGAACTTGGTCGCCAGGACGGCCGCGAACACCAGCCAGGCCAGGCCGAACACCACGTAGCCCCAGATCACGCCGGTCGAGTCACCGACCAGGTCCTGGAAGGCGGTGTTGTCCTTCAGGGACGCGTCGTCCTTGGCGGCGTTGAGGGCCACCGCGGAGAAGGCGAAGATCGCCACGCCGATGACCTGGAGACCGACGATCACCCACATCATCACGCGGGCCGCGCCCACGGAGCCGGGCATGGTGGTCGGCGCGGCGGGGCCGCCGTAAGGGGAGACCGGAGGGGCCTGCGGGTAGCCGTAACCGGGCGCCTGTCCCTGGTCCTGCGGGTATCCGTAGCCCGGCTGCTGCGGCTGCTGCCCCTGGGGAGCGCCGTAGGGGTTGTTCGGGTCGCCGTAGCTCATGGGGGACTTTCCTCCGTTGGTCCTTGTGCGGGGACGACGCGTGACATCCCGCACGGAGGAAAATCTTCAGTATTGCGACCGTCCCCCCGTTGAGCTGCCCGCGGCACTTGTCGGGTCATCGTTCTTCACCACTGACCGGCTTGTCCAGCCGCATTCCCGATGTGTTGTGCAAGTGCAACATCGCTGATCATGGGCGGATACGGGAGGACGGGCACCCCGGTGCCCGGATTGCGGTCGGATTGGAACCGCGGCGGGGTCATCCGCGAGGATGGGGCCATGACCGCCCAGATTCTCGATGGCAAGGCCACCGCAGCCGCGATCAAGTCCGATCTGACCGCCCGCGTGGCGGCGCTGAAGGAGAAGGGCGTCACGCCCGGCCTCGGCACGATCCTGGTCGGGGAAGACCCCGGCAGCCAGAAGTACGTCGCCGGCAAGCACCGCGACTGCGCGCAGGTGGGCATCGCCTCCATCCAGCGCGAACTGCCCGCCACGGCGACCCAGGAGGAGATCGAGCGGGCCGTCCGCGAGCTCAACGAGGACCCGGCCTGCACCGGGTACATCGTGCAACTGCCGCTGCCCAAGGGCATCGACGAGAACCGCATCCTCGAGCTGATGGACCCGGACAAGGACGCGGACGGGCTGCACCCGATGAACCTGGGGCGCCTCGTCCTCAACGAGCCCGCCCCGCTGCCCTGCACCCCCAACGGCGTGCTGACGCTGCTCCGCCGCTACGGCGTGGAGATCAAGGGCGCCGAGGTCGTGGTCGTCGGACGCGGCGTGACCATCGGCCGGCCGATGCCGCTGCTGCTCACCCGCCGCAGCGAGAACGCCACCGTGACGCAGTGCCACACCGGCACGCGTGACCTGTCGGCGCACCTCAAGCGCGCGGACATCATCGTGGCCGCCGCCGGTTCCGCCCATCTGATCCGGGCCGAGGACGTGAAGCCCGGCGCGGCCGTCCTCGACGTCGGCGTCTCCCGCAGCGCCGAGGGCAAGATCGTGGGCGACGTCCACCCCGACGTCGCCGAGGTCGCCGCCTGGATCTCCCCGAACCCCGGCGGAGTCGGCCCGATGACCCGTGCCCAGCTGCTCGTCAACGTGGTCGAGGCGGCGGAGCGCAGTGTCGGCTGAGCACCGGGCCCCGAGCGGGGCGGAGCGCCGGGCCGCGGCCGAGACCGAGCACCGGGCCCGGGGCGCGGCGGAGCGCCGGTCCCCCGGCGAGGCCGATCACCGGTCCCCCGGCGAGGCCGATCACCGGACCCCCGGCGGGCGCGGGACGGCCGGCGGGCAGGAGACGCCGAGCGGACACGAGTCACCGGAGGAGCTCACCGTCCGGGACCCCGTCAGCGCGCCCGACGCCGAAGGGCGCCCGCGGCGGGTCACCCGGCGCTTCCCGCTGTTCACCAGGGACACCGCGCGGCCCGAGGGCGGCGGCCGGGCCGCGGCCGGGGACGCTCCCGCGCCCGCCCGGCAGTGGCCCGTGCTCGCCGTGCTGGGGCTGGCCGGGCTCGGGCTGCTGGTGACGGCGTTCGGCCAGTTCCGGATCGGGACGCTGCTGATCGGCGTCGCCCTGCTGGGCGGTGGCGCGATGCGATGGCTGCTGCCGGGCGTCGGCATGCTCGCCGTCCGCTCCCGTTTCACGGACATCGTCACCTACGGCCTGCTGGGCACCGTGATCGTTCTGCTGGCGCTGATGGCACAGCCGAATCCGCTGCTGCAGATCCCGTTCCTGAAGGACACCCTGCACTTCACGGTCACCAGCGAATGACGCGGGCGGCGGGCCGTCCCCTCCCCCGAGGAAGGACGGTCCGCCGCCACGACCCACCCTCGGGCACGGCGAACGGCCTGTTCAACGGCTGTCAGAGCGCTGTGGCACGGAAGTGACAGTTCCGGTACGTCTCGCTTCCGGTTCCGCTCCGATACCGCACAAAGTGGTGCGACGACGGGGTTGGCAGGGACAATCAGGACGGTCCAGGGTGTATCGCGCGCGGTCACCATGCTCCTGTGCGCCCCCCGTCAGGGAACTGAGATCCTGAGTGGACGCATCCCTGTGGGTATCCACAACGGGACTCGGCCAAGGCCGCCGCGCGCGGGGCGAACAGCGCGAGAAATATCAGCACGACCGGGGGGAAAAGGGGGAGCAATGCCTCGTTGGAAGGCCTTGCCGGATGAGCTCGATCCACAGATCAGGGAGTTCACCAGCCAGCTGCGCAGACTCGTGGACCGCAGCGGTCTGAGCATCGCGTCGGTGGCGGACCGCACGGGCTACAGCAAGACGTCGTGGGAGCGTTACCTGAACGGCCGGCTGCTCGCGCCGAAGGGCGCGATCGTGGCCCTGGCCGAGGTCACGGGCACCAATCCGGTGCACCTGACCACCATGTGGGAGCTCGCCGAGCGCGCCTGGAGCCGCTCGGAGATGCGGCACGACATGACGATGGAGGCCATACGGATCTCCCAGGCGCGCGCCGCGCTCGGGGAATTCGGCGGGCAGGACTTCACCGATCCCTCGGCCGGTGGCAAGACGGCCTCGGCGGGCGAGGGCAGGGCCGCCTCCTCGGGCGGCGGCAAGCCCGCCCGCCGCAGCGGCGGCACCACGGTCACCCCGGGTATCGCGGGACCGGCCGGGGTGGTCCCGTCCGTGCCGGCGCAGCCGACGGCGCCCGAGGTCCAGGACTCCACCGGCGCGAGTGTGCGGGAGGAGAGCGGCCGGGCCGCCGAGCCCGAGGTCAACTCGTGGGGGCTGGCCGGGTACCAGGGCCCGTCGGCGACGGGCGGGCGCTCCGCCGGGGCCGGTACGGGCCGGGGATCCCGGCCCGACGCGGGGGCCGGAACCCCCGCCGGATCGCCCGGGGGGCCCGGGTGGACTCCCGGCCCCGTTTCGGACCCGTACGGCGAACCCCAGGACGCCGTTCCGGGCCGGGCTGGTGGTGCAGGTGGCGGTGGTGCCGGGGGAACCCGCCGGACCGCATCTGCCTCCGCCTCTGCGGGCAAGAAGCGGACCGTGACCTTCCTCGCGGGGGTCGTGGGCGTGCTCGTGGTGATCGCCGGCGCGTTCTACCTCACCGGCGGCGGTGGCGACGACGAGGCCAAGGGCGGCGCCAAGTCGCCCTCGCCGACCGTCAGCGACGACCCGAAGCTGCCGCCGGGCGTGAAGTGCAGCGGTGACGCCTGCACCGGCAAGGACGCGGAGGCCATGGGGTGCAGCGGTGACCTGGTGACCACCGCCCAGACCGCGACCGTCGGCACGACCGTCGTCGAGGTCCGCTACAGCGAGACGTGCAAGGCGGCCTGGGGCCGTATCACCCAGGCGGCACAGGGCGACGAGGTCCAGGTCAGCTCGGGCAAGGCGAAGCAGACCGGCAGCATCACCGCGGCCGGTGACGCCATCGCCTACACCCCGATGGTGGCCGTGAAGAACGCCGCGGACGCCAAGGCCTGCGCGACCCTGGCGGGCGGCCAGAAGGGCTGCACCGACTAGCCCCCGGACGGCTCCGCCGGTTGACCGGCCGTATCGGCTGGTCGGCGTGCTGCATCGGTTGGTCGGTGGGCCACTCTGCCGGTCGGCGTGTTGCATCGGCTGGTCGGCGGGCCGCACCGGCGGGTCGTATCGGTTGGTCGGTGGGCTGCTCAGTCGGCTGGCGTGCTGCACCGGCTTGTCGCCGGGCTGCTCTGCCGGTTCTGCCGGTCGACGGCTGGGCCGACTGGTCGACCGACCGCATCGGCCGGTGAGCGGGCTGCTCTGCTGGTCGGCGGGCCGCACGGTTGGTCGGCGGGCCTCTCTGGGCCGCACCGGCGGGTCGTATCGGCTGGTCGGTGGGCTGCTCAGTCGGCTGGCGTGCTGCACCGGCTTGTCGCCGGGCCGCTCTGCCGGTTCTGCCGGTCGACGGCTGGGCCGACTGGTCGACCGGCCGCATCGGCCGGTGAGCGAACCGCTCCGCCGGTCGCCGGGCCGCCCCGCCCGTCGCCGCCCACCCCGTCGGCCGCCGCCCCACCCCCCGAGCCGAGCCAAGAATTTCCGAAGGGGGGGAATGCTCGCCGTAATCGGGGGCACGCGAACCGTACCCCCACGGGAGTCCGGCATGGTCGGTATCCCCCCAGGCGGCCGCCTTCGTCCTCCTCTCCCGGACGGGCGGCCGCCTCTTGCGTGGGGGGCGGGAACGCGCGTGCGGGCGGAAACAGGGTTGTGGGCCGGGCCACACCGACCCGGACGTCCGGGATCCCGGATGCGCGATAGCCTGACGGCTGGATGGATCTCTTGACGCCAAGAGATCGATCAAACGTCCGGGGCAGGGAGCCCGCCCCACCGCCAGCTGTCATACGGAGAACGCCATGACCCGCACTCCCGTGAACGTCACCGTCACCGGCGCGGCCGGCCAGATCGGTTACGCCCTGCTCTTCCGCATCGCCTCCGGTCAGCTGCTCGGCGCGGACGTGCCGGTGAAGCTGCGCCTGCTGGAGATCACGCCGGCCCTGAAGGCGGCCGAGGGCACGGCCATGGAGCTGGACGACTGCGCGTTCCCGCTCCTTCAGGGCATCGACATCACCGACGACCCGAACGTCGCCTTCGACGGCACCAACGTCGGTCTGCTCGTCGGCGCCCGCCCCCGTACCAAGGGCATGGAGCGCGGCGACCTGCTGGAGGCCAACGGCGGCATCTTCAAGCCGCAGGGCAAGGCCATCAACGACCATGCCGCGGACGACGTCAAGATCCTGGTCGTCGGCAACCCGGCCAACACCAACGCCCTCATCGCCCAGGCCGCCGCGCCGGACGTCCCGGCCGAGCGCTTCACCGCGATGACCCGCCTGGACCACAACCGCGCGCTGACCCAGCTCGCGAAGAAGACGGGCTCGACGGTCGCCGACATCAAGCGCCTGACCATCTGGGGCAACCACTCCGCCACCCAGTACCCCGACATCTTCCACGCCACCATCGCCGGCAAGAACGCCGCCGAGGTCGTCAACGACGAGAAGTGGCTGGCCGACGACTTCATCCCGACCGTCGCCAAGCGCGGCGCCGCCATCATCGAGGCCCGTGGCGCCTCGTCGGCCGCGTCCGCCGCCAACGCCGCCATCGACCACGTCTACAGCTGGGTCAACGGCACCGCCGACGGCGACTGGGTCTCCATGGGCATCCCGTCCGACGGTTCGTACGGCGTACCGGAGGGGCTCATCTCCTCCTTCCCCGTCACCACCAAGGACGGCTCGTACGAGATCGTCCAGGGCCTGGAGATCAACGAGTTCTCCCGCGCCCGGATCGACGCCTCCGTCAAGGAGCTCGAGGAGGAGCGCGAGGCGGTTCGCGGCCTCGGCCTCATCTGACGTCACGGCGGGGAGCCGTGGCCGTCTCCCCCCTTGCGTGCGCGGGCCCCGTACCGGTTGCTTCCGGTGCGGGGCCCGCGGCTTGGGCGGGGCCGGAGTCCTCGTCGGCCCGGCCGTATCCGATGGTCACCGCCACCGTGGCCGCCAGGACCAGCAGCCCCACGACGCGCAGCGCCGGTGCGATGCCGCCGTGCAGATCGCCGTGGGAGGCCAGGACCGTGCCGGTGACCGCGACGCCGAGGGCCGCGCCGATCTCCCGGGCCGAGGTGCCGAGACCCGAGCCGAGGCCCGCCTGGTGGGGCGGCAGGGACGTGACCACGCCCAGGGTCAGCGCGGGCATGCACAGCCCGGTGCCGGCGGAGATGACCAGCAGCCAGCAGGCGTAGAGCGGGTACGGCGTCCCGGCGCCGGCCGTGGACAGGCCCAGCAGGCCGGTGCCGATGAGGGCGAGACCGCCGCCGATCACGGGGCGGGGACGGGCGGACCAGCGGGCGGCCAGCCTGGGCACCAGAGCCATGCCGACGATGAGCGGCACGATCGCGACGCCGGTGCGGGCGGGGCCGTAGCCCTTGAGGCCCTGCAGGTACTGCGAGTTGACGTAGAAGAGGGAGAACAGGCCGAAGAAGCCGGTCGCCATGCCGAGCGTCGCCGCGCGCAGCCGGGGCGCGGTGAAGACGCGGGGGTCGAACAGCGGGGCGCGCGAGCGCAGGGAGACGACCGTGAACAGGGCGACGAGCAGGGCGCCCGCCGCGAACGCGAGCAGGATCCCCGGGGACGTCCAGCCGTACCCGGGGCCCTCGATGATGCCGAAGAGGACCGCGACCAGCCCGCCGGTGAGGAGCAGCGTTCCGGCCGGTGCCAGGTTGCTGTGCGGGGAGCGCGCCGTGCGCGGGGTGGTGACGGCGACCGCGACGACGAGCAGCCCGGCCAGTGGCACCATGGCCGCGAACAGGGCCCGCCAGGACGCGAACTGACCGGCGAGGCCACCGCCCAGGTTGCCCGCAAGCCCGCCCAGACCGAGCGCGAGCGTCCAGGAGGCCATCGCCCGGGCGCGTCCCCGCGGCCCGGCGAGGTGCATCAGGATCGACAGCGTCGCGGGCGTGATCAGCGCGGCTCCGGCTCCGCAGACGCCGCGCCCGGCGATCAGCGGCGCGGGGTCCCGGGCGAGAGCGCTGAGGGCGGCCCCGGCCGCGAACAGGGTGAGCCCGGCGAGCAGGGCGCCCTTGCGGCCGTACCGGTCGCCGAGGGCTCCGGCCGGGATGAGGAGCCCGGCGAAGACGATCACATAGGCGTCGACCGTCCACAGGATCTCGCCTGTCGTGGGGTGCAGGGACGAGGCGCTCAGCTGGGGGATCAGCAGGTTGACGGCGGCGACCATGCTCTGCGCCACCAGGGCGCAGGCGCACAGGGCGAGCAGGGTTCGACGTTTCAGGGCGTGCGAGGGCACGGCTCCTCCCGGGAGCTCGGTGGACGGGGAATCGCACTGCGACCGTAGGCTCGGGCCGTACCTGTACTCCAGTGCAACCTTTGCAAGGGATGGATGCGCGTGACGCAATCAAGCGGGCTGGATCTGAATCTGCTGGTCGCGCTGGAGGCGCTGCTGGAGGAGCAGAGCGTCGGCGGGGCGGCGCGGCGGCTGCATCTGTCCGAGCCGGCGATGAGCCGCACCTTGGGACGGATCCGCAAGGCGCTCGGGGACCCGGTGCTGGTGCGGGCCGGACGGCGGATGGTGCCGACCCCGCGGGCGCTCGCCGTGCGGGCCGAGGTGAGCGCGGTGGTCGAGCGGGCCCGGGCGCTGTTCGCGCCGCCCGCCGACACCGATCTGCGGACGGTGACCCGGACGTTCACGGTGCTGTGTCACGACGCCGTGGCCGCCGCCTGTGGGCCGGACCTGTTCGCGCGGGCCGCCCGGGACGCCCCCGGCATCCGGCTGCGGTTCCTCGCCGAGAGTCATGTGGACGCCCCGCTGCTGCGCGAGGGCACCGCCGATCTGGAGGTCGGCGTGATCGACACGGTGGCGCCCGAGGTGCACGTGGAGCCGCTGTACGAGGACCGGATGATGGGCGCCGTACGGGCCGGCCATCCGCTGCTGGAGGGCGAGTTGACGCCCGAGCGGTTCGCCCGGGACGCCGATCACCTGGTCGTCTCGCGGCGCGGAAGGCTGCGCGGCCCGGTGGACGAGGCCCTCGCCGCACTCGGCCTGACCCGGCGGGTGGTGGGCTCGGTGGGCACTTTCCCGGCCTCCCTCTTCGTGATCCGCTCCACCGACCTGGCCGGTCTGATCAGTCACTGGAGCGTTCCCATGGCGCGGGTCCTCGGCCTGGCCACCTTCGAGGTGCCGCTGCCGCTGCCGCCGCTCCCGGTCGGGCTCGCCTGGCATCCGCGTCACGACGTCGATCCCGCGCACGCCTGGCTGCGGGACGCGGTGCGGGAGAGCCTCGCCCGCTGGTCGCGGGAGGGTTGATCCGCCGAGGGGAGCGGCGGGGCGGGAGGCGTGTTCGCGCCGCCGTGCTCCACAGTGGGCCCGCACGCCCTGCGAATGATGAGTGTTTGGCCCCCTTTTGTCCGTGTTTTCAGTGACGCTGCGCACTTTCAGCCACCAGTGCGCATGCATTGAGGGCGGCAGGGCAGGCGAACTCGGTCTCTTAGTGGCACGAATGTGACACAGAGACGCTGATCAGGAACGGAAGGCGAACAGCGATCATGGCGGAAAGTACCGAACTTCAGGCGCGTGAAACCATCCATGCGGGAGGAGAGTGGCGAGCGGCCACCTCCGGGGCCACTCGCGAGATCCTCGACCCCGCGGACGCCCTGCCTTTCGCCGTGGTCGCGGAGGGTGACGAGAAGGACACCGATCTGGCGATCGCCGCCGCCCGGCGCGCCTTCGACGAGGGGCCGTGGCCGCACACCCCCGTCTCCGAGCGGGCCGCGCTGCTGCGCCGCGTCGCCGATCTCCTCGTGCGGGACCGGGAGAAGCTCGGCCGACTGGAGGCCCAGGACGCGGGCAAGACCGTCGAGGAGGGCCGCGTCGACATCGACTGTGTCGCCGACGCCTTCCGCTACTTCGCCGACCTGGTCGCCGGGGAGGCCCCGGGCCGGGTCGTGGACGCGGGCTCGACCGACATCCACAGCGTCGTCGTGCACGAGCCGATCGGCGTCTGCGCGATGATCACGCCCTGGAACTACCCGCTGCTCCAGGCCAGCTGGAAGATCGCCCCCGCCCTCGCCGCCGGCAACACCTTCGTCATCAAGCCGAGCGAGATCACGCCGATGACGACGATCGCGGTCATCGAGCTGCTCGTCGAGGCCGGACTCCCCGCGGGTGTCGCCAACATCGTCACGGGCCCCGGGCATTCGGTCGGGGCCCGCCTGTCCGAGCACCCCGACGTCGACCTGGTCTCCTTCACCGGCGGTCTGGTCAGCGGCACCAAGGTCGCCCAGGCCGCCGCTCCGACCGTCAAGAAGGTCGCCCTCGAACTCGGCGGCAAGAACCCCAACGTCGTCTTCGCCGACGCCTGCGCCACCGAGGAGGGCTTCGACACCGCCGTCGACCAGGCCCTCAACGCCGCCTTCATCCACAGCGGCCAGGTCTGCTCGGCAGGCGCCCGCCTCATCATCGAGGAGTCGGTCCGGGACCGCTTCGTCACCGAACTCGCCCGCCGCGCCGAGAAGATCCGCCTCGGCCGCGGCACCGAGGACGGCGTCGAGTGCGGCCCGCTCGTCTCCGAGCAGCAGCGCGCCAAGGTCGAGATGTACGTCGAGTCCGCCCTGAAGGAGGGCGCGGTGCTGCGCTCCGGCGGCAAGCGCCCGGCACCCTCCCCGCAGCGCCCGGAGAACGGCTACTTCTACGAGCCGACCGTCCTCGACCACTGCCACCGCGAGATGCGCGTCGTGCGGGAGGAGGTCTTCGGGCCGGTCCTCACCGTCGAGACCTTCCGCACCGAGGACGAGGCCGTCGCCCTCGCCAACGACACCGAGTACGGACTCGCGGGCGGCGTCTGGACCGCCGACGCGGGCCGCGCCCGCCGCGTGGCCGGCCGGCTGCGCCACGGCACGATCTGGATCAACGACTTCCACCCCTACCTGCCGCAGGCGGAGTGGGGCGGTTTCGGCAAGAGCGGAGTGGGCCGCGAACTGGGCCCCGCCGGGCTCGCCGAATACCGGGAGACCAAGCACGTCTACCAGAACCTCGCTCCGAAGCCGGTGCGCTGGTTCGCGGGCTGACCCCCGTCCCCCGCCGGGCCGCCGACCCCTCATCCCGGGCTGACCCCCACACCCCGGGCTGAACGTCCCCGTCCCCCGAGCCCGTTCACTTCATCCCCACTGGAGCAAGTACGCCATGCCCCACACCAGTCATGAGTACGACTATGTCGTGATAGGCGGCGGAACCGCTGGTTCCGTGATCGCCTCCCGCCTGACCGAGAATCCGGACGTCACCGTCGCCGTCATCGAGGGCGGCCCCAGTGACGTCGGCCGTGACGACGTACTGACCCTGCGCCGCTGGATGGGCCTGCTCGGCGGCGAGCTCGACTACGACTACCCCACCACCGAGCAGCCACGCGGAAACTCGCATATCCGGCACAGCCGGGCCCGTGTCCTGGGCGGCTGTTCCTCGCACAACACCCTGATCGCCTTCAAGCCGCTGCCGGCGGACTGGGACGAGTGGGAGGCCGCGGGCGCCAAGGGCTGGGGCGCGGTGCAGATGGAGGCGTACTTCGCCCGGCTCAACAACAACATCGTCCCGGTCGACGAGAAGGACCGGAACGCCATCGCCCGCGACTTCGTCGACGCGGCCCAGGAGGCGCTGGGCGTGCCGCGTGTGGAGGGCTTCAACAAGAAGCCGTTCACCGAGGGCGTCGGCTTCTTCGACCTCGCCTACCACCCCGAGAACAACAAGCGGTCCTCGGCGTCGGTGGCCTACCTGCACCCGGTGATGGACGAGCGGCCCAACCTGACGATCCTGCTGGAGACCTGGGCGTACAAGCTCCAGCTGGACGGCGACCGCGCCGAGGGCGTGCACGTGCGCACCAAGGACGGCGAGGAGATCCTCGTCAAGGCCCGCAACGAGGTGCTGCTGTGCGCCGGCGCCGTCGACTCGCCCCGGCTGCTGATGCACTCCGGCATCGGCCCCAAGGCCGACCTGGAGAAGCTCGGCATCCCCGTCACGCACGACCTGCCGGGCGTCGGCGAGAACCTGCTCGACCACCCCGAGTCGGTCATCGTCTGGGAGACGAACGGACCCATCCCGGAGAACTCCGCGATGGACTCCGACGCGGGCCTGTTCGTGCGCCGCGACCCCGAACAGCCGCACCCCGACCTGATGTTCCACTTCTACCAGATCCCGTTCACGGACAACCCGGAGCGACTGGGCTACCAGCGGCCGGAGTTCGGAGTCTCCATGACCCCGAACATTCCCAAGCCGAAGAGCCGCGGCCGGCTGTACCTGACCAGTGCCGACCCCGAGGTCAAGCCCGCCCTGGACTTCCGCTACTTCACCGACGAGGACGACTACGACGGCAAGACCCTCGTCGACGGCATCAGGATCGCCCGCGAGATCGCCAAGACCGAGCCCCTGGCCGGCTGGCTCAAGCGCGAGGTGGCCCCCGGCCCGGACGTCACCGGTGACGAGGAGCTCGGCGAGTACGCCCGCAAGGTCGCGCACACCGTCTACCACCCCGCCGGCACCTGCAAGATGGGCGCCGCCGACGACCGGTCCGCCGTCGTCGACCCCGAGCTGCGCATCCGCGGCCTGGAGGGCATCCGCATCGCGGACGCCTCCGTCTTCCCCACCATGACCACCGTCAACCCGATGATCGGTGTGCTCATGGTCGGGGAGAAGGCCGCCGAGCTGATCGGTGGTGGTTCCCAGTGACCGCGACCCTCGAACCCCCCACGGAGCAGACCATGGACACCACCCCCGTCTTCTCGGTGGAGGGCCTGTGGAAGGTGTTCGGCCCCAAGGCCGACCGCGTTCCCGGCGACCCCGAGCTCACCGCCCTCGACCCCGCAGAGCTGCGCTCCCGCACCGGCTGCACGGCCGCCGTCCGTGACGTCAGCTTCGACGTGCGCAAGGGCGAGGTCTTCGTCGTCATGGGCCTGTCCGGCTCCGGCAAGTCCACGCTGGTGCGCTGTCTGACCCGGCTCATCGAGCCCACGGCCGGCACCATCGCCATCGACGGCGAGGACGTCCGCGCCATGGACCGCTCCCGGCTGCGCGAACTGCGCCGCCACCGCGCCGCGATGGTCTTCCAGCACTTCGGCCTGCTGCCGCACCGCACCGTCCTCGACAACGTCGCCTACGGCCTGGAGATCCAGGGCATGGGCAAGGCCGAGCGGCGCGAGCGGGCCGCCGAGGTCGTCGCCAAGGTCGGCCTCGAAGGCATGGAGCACCGCCGCCCCAGCCAGCTCTCCGGCGGCCAGCGGCAGCGCGTCGGCCTCGCCCGCGCGCTCGCCGTCGACCCCGAAGTCCTCCTCTTCGACGAGCCGTTCAGCGCGCTCGACCCCCTCATCCGGCGCGAGATGCAGGAGGAGGTGATCCGGCTCCACCACGAGGAGGGCCGCACGATGGTCTTCATCACCCACGACCTCCAGGAAGCCCTCAAGCTGGGCGACCGCATCGCCCTGATGCGCGACGGCCGGGTCGTCCAGCTCGGCACGCCCGAGGAGATCGTGGGCTCGCCCGCCGACGACTACGTCCGCGAGTTCGTCCGCGACGTCCCGCGCGAGCAGGTCATGACCGTCCGTACGGCCATGCGCCGCCCGTCGGCCGACCAGGACGGCAGCGGACCGGCCGTGCGGCCCGATGCGACGGTCTCCGAGGCGATCGAGGCGGTCGCCCGCGCCCACGCTCCCGCCCGGGTCGTGGACCAGGGCCGCTGCGTGGGAGTGGTCGACTCCGACACGCTCCTCGGCGTCGTCGCCGGGACGGAGCAGCTCGCTCCGCCCGGGACGGAGCAGCCCAAGGAGGCGGTCTGATGGCGACCATCACCGCGAATCCGCCCAGGGTCGGCCTGCCCGGCCTCCTCAAGCACCGGGCCGTGCACAAGCTGCTGCTGCTCGCCCTCGCCGCCGCGATCCTCGTGCCGCTGGCCAACGCCCGCTGGGCGAGCGGCACCTGGCCGAGCGCGCTGACCGTCGACTTCTCCGAGCCGCTCGCCAAGGCCAGCGACTGGATCATCGACAACCGCGACAGCCACCCGCTGTTCCTGTACTTCTTCGGCCACGTCAGCAACGTCGTCGTCATCGCCGTACGGGCCGTCTACCTCACCCTCCTGGCCGTCGGCTGGGCGGGCGTGACGGCCCTGGGCGCGCTGGTCGCCTGGCGCGTGGCGGGCGTGAAGCTGGCCCTCGGCACGGCCGCCGCGTTCCTCGCCTGCGGGCTCCTCGGCATGTGGGTGCCGACCATGCAGACGCTCGCCCTGATGGTCGTCGCGGTCCTCGCGTCGGTGGTGGTGGGCGTGCTGCTCGGGCTCGCCGCCGGGCTGTCCGACCGGATGGACCGCGTGCTGCGGCCGGTCCTGGACACCATGCAGGTGCTGCCCGCCTTCGCCTACCTCCTGCCGGTCGTGCTGGTCTTCGGCATCGGCGTCCCGGCAGCCGTCCTGGCCACCGTCGTCTACGCCGCCCCGCCCATGGCCCGCCTCACCTCGCTCGGGCTCCGCGGCGCCGACAAGGAGGTGCTGGAGGCCGTCGAGTCGCTCGGCTCCACGGCACGCCAGCGCCTGCTGACGGCCCGGATCCCGCTGGCCCGCAAGGAACTCCTCCTGGGCCTCAACCAGACGATCATGATGGCGCTGTCCATGGCCGTCATCGCGGCCGTCATCGGCGCGGGCGGTCTCGGTGACCGCGTCTACCAGGCGCTGGCCTCCGTAGACGTCGGCGCCGCGCTCGCCGCCGGCATCCCGATCGTGCTGCTGGCCGTCGTCCTGGACCGCGTCACCTGCGCGGCCGGGGAGAAGCTCGGCGCCGAACCCGAGCCCCACAGCGGACGCGGCTGGCTCCTCGCCCTCGCCGGTGTCGTCGCCGTGGCGGTCGCCGGGCGGCTCGCGGGCCGCCTCGACTGGCCCGACTCGTGGGTCGTCGCCATCGCCGAGCCCGTCAACCGCGCCGTCGACTGGATGACCGCCCACCTGTACTCGGGCGTGCCCGTCATCGGCGGCACCGCCGACTGGGCCGGCCACTTCACCACCTGGGTCCTCGACCCGATGCGCGACGGCCTGCAGGCGCTGCCCTGGTGGGCGGTGCTGCTGATCGTCGCCGCCCTGGCCTGGGTCATCGGCACCTGGCGCACCGCGCTCACCGCCGTCCTCGCCATGGCCGCGATCGGTGTCCTCGGCGTCTGGAAGCCCTCCCTGGACACCCTCTCCCAGGTCCTCGCGGCCGTCGCCGTCACCCTGGTCGTCGGCTTCGCCGTCGGCATCGCCGCGGCCCGCAGCGACCGTCTGGAGCGGGCGCTGCGCCCGGTCCTCGACGTGTTCCAGACGATGCCGCAGTTCGTGTACCTGATCCCGGTCGTCGCCCTGTTCGGCGTCGGCCGCGCCCCGGCCGTCGCCGCCGCGATCGTCTACGCGCTGCCGGCCGTCGTCCGGATCACCACCCAGGGCCTGCGCCAGGTCGACCCGGCCGCGCTGGAGTCCTCCAGCTCGCTCGGTGCGACCAGCTGGCAGCAGCTGAAGCAGGTGCAGCTCCCGCTGGCCCGCCCGGCGCTGCTGCTCGCCGTCAACCAGGGCCTCGTCCTGGTCCTCGCCGTCGTCGTCATCGGCGGCCTGGTCGGCGGTGGCGCTCTCGGCTACGACGTCGTCTTCGGCCTCGCCCAGGGCGACCTGGCGACCGGTCTGGTGGCAGGCGGCGCGATCGTCTGCCTCGGCCTGATGCTCGACCGGGTGACCCAGCCCACCGAACGCCGCGCGAAGAAGGGAGCGTGACATGCGATTCCGTACCTCCGCCGCGGTCGCCGCGGTGAGCTCCCTGGCGCTGCTCACCGGCTGCGGTGCCGCCGACATGACCAAGCAGGCGTCGCCCTTCGCCAACGCTCAGGGCGCCAAGACCGTGACCCTGTCCGTGCAGTCCTGGGTGGGCGCCCAGTCCAACGTGGCCGTCGCCCAGTACCTCCTGGAGCACGAGCTGGGCTACCGCGTCGACACCGTCCAGGTCGACGAGGTGCCCGCCTGGGACGCCCTCAGCCAGGGCCGCGTCGACGCGCTCCTGGAGGACTGGGGCCACCCCGAGCAGGAACAGCGGTACGTCAAGGACAAGAAGACGATCGCGCCCGGCGGCGAACTCGGCGTCACCGGACACATCGGCTGGTTCGTCCCGACGTACTTCGCCAAGAAGCACCCGGACATCACGAACTGGAAGAACCTCAACAAGTACGCCGATCAGTTCCGGACCCCGGAGAGCGGCAGCAAGGGACAGCTGATGGACGGTTCGCCGTCCTACGTCACCAATGACAAGGCGCTGGTGAAGAACCTGAAGCTGGACTACCAGGTGGTGTTCGCCGGGTCCGAGGCGGCGCAGATCACGCAGATGAGGCAGTTCGCCAAGGAGAAGAAGCCCTTCCTCACCTACTGGTACTCGCCGCAGTGGCTCTTCAAGAAGGTCCCGATGACCGAGGTGAAGCTGCCGCCGTACAAGGAGGGCTGCGACGCAGACCCGGAGAAGGTCGCCTGTGCCTATCCGCACACCCCACTGCAGAAGTACCTCAACGCGGACTTCGCGAAGAAGGGCGGCAAGGCGGCGGCCTTCCTGAGGAAGTTCAAGTGGACGACCGAGGACCAGAACGAGGTCTCCCTGATGATCGCCGACAAGAAGATGACGCCGGAGGACGCGGCGAAGAAGTGGGTGGACAGCCACGAGTCCACGTGGAAGAAGTGGCTGTCCTGAGCGTCCCTACCGTCGCAGCCCCGCGGCGATCTCCCGCAGTGCGCGGGTGGCCCGCCGCTGGAGCCCCGGACCGAAGGTGACCCGGGTGGCCCCTCGTTCGCCGAGTTCGGCGGGCGAGGGGCCCTCGTCCGTCAGGGCCCCGACGTTGACCGGCCCCTGGATCCCGGCCCGCAGCAGCGGCAGGATCTCCGGCGGGGCCCCGATCGGATACACACAGTCGGCTCCGGCGGCGACGTACAACGCGGCCCGCTCGATGGCCTGGCCGGGATCGTCGACGCCGCGGGAGAAGGTGTCGATGCGCGCGTTGACGAACAGCCGGTCACCGGCCGCCTCGCGCACCTCCGCCAGCCAGGCGGCGTGTGCGCGGGGGTCCTTCAGCACCCCGTCCGCCGAGTCCTCCAGGTTGCAGCCGACCGCGCCCACCTCCAGCAGCCGCTCCACGAGGTCCTTCGGCGCGAGCCCGTAGCCGCCCTCCACGTCCGCCGACACGGGCACGTCGACGGCCCGGACGATCCGGGCGACGGCCGCGAACATCTCGTCGGCCGGGACCTGCCCGTCCTCGTACCCGAGCGAGGCGGCGACCCCGGCGCTGGGCGTGGCGAGCGCGGGAAACCCGGCCTCGGCGAACACCCGCGCGCTGGCCGCGTCCCACGGCCCGGGCAGCACGAGCGGATCACCGGGCACCCGGCCCCGGTGCAGGGCCCGGAACACATCGGCCTTGGTCATGGCGTGTAACCCCCTGGCGGAATCCGGCGACTCACCATCACCCGGTTCCAGTTGTTGATGGCGACGACCAGCCCGATCAGATGGGCCAGCCGCGTCTCGTCGAAATGCCGGGCCGCGCGCTCGTACACCTCGTCCGGCACGAACCCTCCCCCAGAGCCGAAAGCCTGGGAGGTGCCCCCAGTGAGGACCGTGACCGCCTCGGTCAGCGCCAGCGCGGCCCGCTCCCGCTCGTCGAAGACGCCCTCCGCCTCCTCCCACGCGGCCAGCAGATCCAACTGCCGCTCGCTCACCCCGTACTCACGGGCGAGCGCGAGGTGCATGTCGAGGCAGAACGCGCAGTGGTTGAGCTGCGAGGCGCGGATGACGACGAGTTCGGCCAGGGCCGGGTCGCCGAGGCCCTTCTTCGCCGTGGCGCTGACGTCCGAGAGGGCCCGGCCGACCGCGGGGTCCAGCAGCCGGGTCCGGGTCGTCACTTGTACTGGCCGGGCTCGTAGTGCCCCGGCGCCATCCGGCAGGTCACCCCGAACCGGTTCCAGGCGTTGATGGCCGTGATCGCGGCGATGACCTGTGCCAGCTCGGCCTCCTCGAAGTGCTTCGCGGCGTTGTCGTAGACCTCGTCCGGCACGAACCCGTCCGTCAGGACCGTCACCGCCTCCGTCAGCTCCAGCGCGGCGATCTCCTTCTCGGTGTAGAAGTGCCGCGACTCGTCCCAGGCGCTGAGCTGCACGATCCGCTCGACGCTCTCACCCGCCGCGAGGGCGTCCTTGGTGTGCATGTCGATGCAGAACGCGCAGTGGTTGATCTGGGAGGCGCGGATCTTCACCAGCTCGTACAGCGTGGGGTCGAGACCCTTACGGGCGGCGGTCTCCAGCCGGACCATCGCCTTGTAGACCTCGGGCGCGTGCTTGGCCCACTCCAGGCGGGCGGGCCGCTCGGGGGCGTACTCCGCGCCTGCCGGGGGCGTCGTCTCGTCGGTGTGCGTCGTCATGCCCTCGACCCTAGGAAGGAAGCAGCCCAGGAGTATGGTCCATTTCCATGGCGGAAACCTGGGCCACTCTGGGCATCGACCTGCTGGTGGAGCCGACCGGACCGGGCCTGCGCAGGGGCCTGACCGACGCCCTGCGCGAGGCCGTGCGCTCCGGCCGGCTGGCCCCCGGCACCCGGCTGCCCTCCTCCCGCGCGCTCGCCGCCGACCTGGGCATCGCCCGCAACACCGTCGCCGACGCCTACGCCGACCTCGTCGCCGAGGGCTGGCTCACCGCCCGGCAGGGCTCGGGCACCCGGGTCGCGATGGGGGCACCTCCCACGCCCTTGAGGCGGTGGGGGAGTGAGGTCGTCCCGCCGTCCGGCACGGCACCCCACCCCCGCGCCGCCACCCGCCCGGCCTACGATCTGCGCCCGGGCAGCCCCGACCTCGCGTCCTTCCCGCGCACGGAGTGGCTCAAGGCCGCCCGCCGCGCCCTCACGGCCGCCCCGTACCAGGCCCTGGACTACGGCGACCCGCGCGGCCGCCCCGAGCTGCGGGCCGCGCTCGCCGGGTACCTGTCCCGGGCCCGGGGCGTGCGCGCCGACCCCGAACGGATCGTGGTGTGCGGTGGGTTCGCGCACGGCCTGAAGCTGCTGGGCACGGTCCTGCGGGCGCGCGGGGCACGGACGGTCGCGGTCGAGTCGTACGGCCTCGACGTGCACAGGAGGATCCTGGCTGCGTGCGGACTGCGCACCACCCCGCTGCCCTTCGACCGACTCGGCACCGACCCGGGCGGGCTGACGGCCGCCGAGGCCGTTCTCCTCACCCCCGCCCACCAGTTCCCCATGGGCGTGCCCCTGCACCGGGACCGCCGTACGGCCGTCGTGGACTGGGCGCGACGCACCGGCGGACTGGTGCTGGAGGACGACTACGACGGTGAGTTCCGCTACGACCGGCAGCCCGTCGGCGCGCTCCAGGGCCTGGACCCCGACCGGGTGGTCTACCTGGGCACCGCGAGCAAGTCCCTCGCGCCCGGACTGCGGCTGGCCTGGATGGTGCTGCCGCCGGGCCTCGCCGAGGAGGCCGCCGCGGCCAAGGGCGGCGTCGACACGTGCGGGGTGCTGGACCAGCTGACCCTGGCCGAGTTCCTCACCTCCGGCGCCTACGACCGGCACGTCCGCGCGACCCGCCTGCGCTACCGGCGCCGCCGGGACGCCCTGGTCGCCGCCGTCGCCGCCCGGGCCCCGGAAGCCCGCGTCACCGGCATCGCGGCCGGGCTGCACGTCCTGCTGCGACTGCCGCCGGGCACCGAGCAGTCGGTGGTCCAGGCGGCGCACTGGCGGGGTCTCGCGCTCCACGGACTCGCCCGCTACCGCAACCCCGCCGCGCCGGCCGAGCACGACGACGCCCTGGTCGTCGGCTACGGCACCCCGCCGGACCACGCCTGGTCCGGGGCGCTGGACGCGCTGTGCGCGGTACTGCCCGGATAATCGCGCGAATTCCCCTCCGGAATACGTCCCGAAGGATATGGTCACTCCATGAGTGAACGTTCCTCCATATCCCGTGTCGCCCTGAAGAAAATAACCCCCGACGTCTCCGCGGCAATGGGCTCCCTGCATGCCGCCGCCGTCTCCGCGGCCCAGGACGCGAAACTCGAACCGGAACTGCTGGAACTGGTGAGGATCCGTGCCTCGCAGATCAACGGCTGCGCGTTCTGCCTCGACCTGCACACCCGGGACGCCCGCGGGCGGGGCGAGACCGAGCAGCGCCTCCACACCCTGGCCGCCTGGCGGGAGACGCCGTTCTTCACCGAACACGAGCGCGCCGCCCTGGCGTTGACCGAGGCGGTGACGCTGGTCCACGACGGCCGCGTCCCGGACGCCGTCTACGCCGAGGCGGCCGAGGTCTTCGACGAGGACCAGATCGCGGCCCTCATCTGGGCGGCCACCGTCATCAACGCCTACAACCGCATCGCGATAGCTACGCGCATGGTCCCGAAAAGCTGAAAAGAAAAGCGGAAATGGCGCCGGGTCGCATTCGACCCGGCGTTGCTTTCACTCCGCTTTTCCCGGCAATTCAGTCGGCCGGAAGCGGCTCCATGATGTCGTCCAGCCATGTCCGCCATTCACCGGCCCGTTCCGCCGGAGGCACCCGCATCGGCCGGCCGGCCCAGCCCGTCACGGGCCGGATTCCGTGCAGCGCGTTCACCAGCCACACCTCACGGCCGTCCAGCTCGGCCACGGTCCGCTCCCGGTGCCCGATCCGGAACCCGGAGCGCAGCGCCCGCTCCTGGACCAGCCCGGCCGTCACGCTCGGCAGGACGGGCAGCCGCGGCGGGGGCAGGCACAGGGTGTCGTCCTCCCACCACAGGACACCGGCGGTGGCCGACTCCAGGACCGTGCCCGAGGGGGCGATCAGCACCGCCTCCTCCGCGCCCTCGCCCGCGGCCCGGCGGCGCACCCGGGCCAAGGCGTCCAGGTCCGGCCCCTTGCGCCGCGGGACGGTCCGCGGATCGGACTGGCCCGCCGCCCACAGGCGCACCCCCGTGCCGAGCGGCGGAGCGGGCCGCAGCAGCAGCCGCAGTTCCAGGGACCCGGCCGCCAGCTCCACCCGGGGGAACCACGTCCCCGTGCGCGGCAGCGCGGCGGTCACGTCCTGCCAGAACGCCACGAGCCGCCGCGGATCCGGTCCGCCGCACTCAACGCAGGACCGCGAGAACCGCTGCCGGTGCCGGGCGTAGGCCCGCACCCCGCCCTCGCGCAACAGCCAGGAGTCCGCGACGAGCAGCCGCCCGCCCGCCCGCCGCCCGCTCCGGGGCCGGGGTCAGGCCACGGCGGGGCGTCCACGCCCACAGGCCCTCCGCCACCGCCGGTCTTGTCTCCACGAGGTCCTCCTCAGTACGTGCGGCCCGCGACCGCGGGTGTCCCGTGCCGGGGTCCGTAGGGCGCGTGCTCCAGCCAGGATCCACACCACGGCAGCACCGGCGCCAGGGCCGCCGCGGCCCGCTGTCTGGCCCGGACGATCCGGCGGCGCGGCCGCAGATGGTCCAGGGCCGTACCCGCGGCGGCCATGTTGAACAGGCCCGCCGCGCGCCGCACCTCGGCGAAGTGCTCGACCGCCGCGCCGGTCCCCGTGGCGATGGCCTCGGCCGCCGCCGCAGCGTCCGCGATCCCGCTGTTCATCCCGCGCGCCCCGAACGGCGGGAAGAGATGCGCCGCCTCACCGGCGAGCAGCACCCGCCGGTGAGGATCGGTGAACGAGGCCGCCACCATGCGCAGGAAGCGGTACGTCGACACCCACAGGATCCGGTCGCCGTAGCCGTCCCCGACGAGCGCGGGCAGCCGGCGCCGTACGGCCTCCTCGGTGCCGAAGTCCTCCGGCCGGTCGGTGTCGCGGCACTGGAGGTCGACCTGGAAGCCCCCGGTGAACGGCACCCGCATCACGCCGCGCCCGCCGGCCCCGGGGTGCTCGTAGTGGAAGACCCGCTCCAACGGCAGCTCGGCGCCCGGCACATCGGCGATGTCCGCGACGACGTGGAAGCCCTCGCCGCGGGTGCCCTCCAGCGCGATGCCCAGTTCCCGGCGGACCGCGGAGCGCGCCCCGTCGGCGGCGACCGCGTACGGGCCGGTCCACACCCGCCCGTCCTCGCCGGTCAGCGAGACGCCCGTCGGCGTGGTGCGCACACCCGCCACCCGCGCGCCCCACACGAAGTCCACCCCGGCCCGCTCGCACGCCGCCCGCAGGAACCGCTCGGTGTCGGTCTGGCGCAGGCTGGTGAAGGGCGGCGGGCCGGTCACGGGCGGGTAGGTCCGGGCGTAGACCTCACGGCCCCGGTAGAGGGTGCGCCGGGTGTGCCAGGTCCGTCCGTACGAGGTGATCTCGGCGGCGAGGCCGGGCAGCATCGCGTCCAGCAGGGCGAGGGTCTCCCGGTGCACGAACAGGGCCCGGCTGCCCGGTCGTTCACGCTCCCGCGGGTCGGCCTCCAGCAGCGTGACCGGCAGGCCGTGCGCCCGCAGCGCCAAGGCCGCCGACAGGCCCACCGGACCGGCGCCCACGACGAGGACCGGGGTCATGCCCGGGCGCCTTCCACCCTGGGCTCCGGCACGGCGGACAGCATCCGGGCGATCTCCCCGCGCTTCACCTTCCAGGTCGCCGTCATCGGCAGCTCCTCGAACCGCCACTGCCGCGGCTCGGCCATCGCAGGCAGCCCGGCCGTGGCCCGCCGCCAGCGCTCCGGGTCCAGGGGCCGCTCGCCGCGCACGCACACCACCGGCACCGGCTCGCGCTCCGCCCCCCGCACGATCACGACCTCGCGCAACTCCTCGAGCCGCGACATCAGGGCGTCCTCGACCTCCAGGTTGCTGTGCACGGCGTCGATCCGGTCGGCCTCCCGGTCGATCAGGTACAGCGCGCCCAGGCGGCCCCGGTAGCCCAGATCGCCCATCTCCCACCAGCCGTCGGTGAGCTGACGGTCGTAGCGCTCCTGGAGGCCGAGGTAGGTGAGGATCCGGCCCCGGGTGCGCGCCTCGATGCGGCCCGGGGTGCCGGGCGGGACCCGCGCGCCGTCGGCGTCGGTGACCCGGACCCGGGTGAAGCCGGGTATCCCGAACCCGACCCGGCGCCCGTCCGCCCGGGCCGCGCTGCGCCGGGTCACCACCTGGAACGCCACCGGCCCCGTCTCGCTCTGCCCGTACAGCTGGATCAGCCAGGGCGTGCGGCGCCGAGACGCGTCCAGCAGCCGCCGCACGGTGCGCGGGTGGATCGCGTCGAACGTCGAGCCGTACGACCGCACCCGGGACAGCGGCGCCCCGGGCGCACCGGCCAGCTCCTCCCACAGCACGAACGTGTTGGGGTGCGTCTCCACGATGCCGGGCCGGTGCCGGGCCAGCAGCGGCCCGACCGCGGCCGGGTCCGGGTCGGTGATCAGCACGAGCGGGCTGCCGAAGTGCAGGAGCACGCCGAGCAGATGGTAGAAGCGCGAGTGCACGAACGACATGTGCAGCGCGGCCGTCTCGCCCCGGGTGGGCCAGCCCATCGCCTGCTGCGGCACGAGCCGGTTCCACATGGTCCCCGCGCAGTGCACGGCCAGTTTCGGGACGCCGGTGGTGCCGGAGCTGTGGGTGATCAGGGCGGGTTCACGGGGGTGCAGCCGGACGGGCGGGGGCGGTTCGGCCCCGGAGTACGCCGCCAGCGGCTCGGCCCCGGGCGCCTCGTCCACGGTCAGCGTCCGCCGCACGAGCCCGGACACGCCGACGTCCCCCAGACCGGCCAGCGTCGCGCCGTCCGTGATCAGCCAGGGCCGCCGCAGCCGGGCGAGGAGCTGCCCGGCCACCGCGGGGGCCAGCGTCGGCGACAGCAGCACGGGCACGGCCCCGATACGGGAGACGGCACAGGTCAGCAGCATGATGTCGACGTTGTCGGCCTTGTGTACGACGACCTGCTCCGAGGGGCGCACCCCGGCCTCCCACAATCGGCCGGACACCTCCTCGACCACCTCGGCCAGCACGCGGTAGCTCAGGTCGACGCCGAGGCCGGGGGCGATGTCGAGCGGCCGGTCGAGCGTGACGAAGACCGCCCCGTGCCGGTCGGCCGCACGCCGGAAGACCGGTCCCAGATAGAACCCTCGGTCGGCGAACAGGGGCTGTCGCATGGGGTCGTTCCTCTCCGTGGTGGTCACCAGGCGCCCTTCCGGACCAGATGGCGGCGGAGCTTCCCGGTCGGGGTGCGGGGCAGCGACGGCACGAAGCTGACGCTGCGGGGGACCTTGAACGCGGCGAGGCTCTCCCGCGCCAGACCGAGCAACTCGTCGGCCAGACCGTCCCGGACGGGCGGGGCGGGGACCACGAACGCCCGCAGCCGGCTCGCGCCGCGCCCGTCGGGAACGGCCGCGACCACCACCTCCCGCACCGCCGGATGGCCGCGCAGCACGGCCTCCACCTCCAGCGGGGAGACGGTGATGCCGCCGACCATCTCCATGTCGTCGGCGCGGCCCAGATGCCGGTAGGTGCCGTCCGGTTCGCGGCAGGCCCGGTCCCGCGTGGCCAGCCAGCCGCCCACGAGCGTCCGGGCGGTCTCCTCGGGCCGGTCGAGGTAGCCGGGCGTCACCGTCGGCCCGCGCACCCACATCTCGCCCTCGTCGCCGTCCGGCACGGGGTGGCCGTCACGGTCGCGCAGCTCCACCTCGAAACCGGGGACGGGCGGGCCGACGGTGCCCGGGTGGTTGTGGGCGAAGCCGTTGGCGCAGAACGCGTGACCGGCCTCGGTGGAGCCGATCTGCTCCAGCACCGGCGCGCCCAGCAGCGCGGTCACCTGCCGCGCCAGCCCTTCCGGCAGCCCCTCGCCGGCCGACACCGCGGCCCGCACCGAGGCGAAGCAGCCCTCGTGCCCGTGCCCCCGCTCGGCGACCAGCGCGGCATACGCGGACGGCACGGAGTACAGCAGCGTCACCCGGTGCCGGGCCACGAGTTCGTCGATCATGGCCGGGCCGGGCCGCCGGTCCACCAGGACGGCGGACGAGCCGGAGAACAGGGGGAAGACGAACGCGTTGCCGAACCCGTAGGCGAAGAACAGCTTCGACACCGACAGGGTGACGTCCTCGGCGGTGATCCGCAGCACCCGCCGCCCGACCAGGTCGTGGTACGTCCGTGGATCGCCGTGCGTGTGCACGACGCCCTTGGGGCGGCCGGTGGTGCCGGACGTGTACTGCACGTAGAGCGGGCTGTGCGCGTCGACCTGGTGGGCGGGGGCGGGCCCGGCGGCGGGGGCGAGGGCCATCAGCTGGTCGGCACCCAGCCCCGCCCGGCCGGCGAACCGCGCCTCCAGGCCGGGCCCCGTCACACACAGCGCGGCGTCGGTGTCCTCGGCCAGGAACGCGTGGTCGGCGGCGGGCAGTTCGGGGTTGACCAGGACCGCGACGGCACCGAGGCGGGCGGTGGCGAGGAACGCCGTGACCCAGGCGAGGGAGTCCGGCAGCGCCAGCAGCACCCGGTCGCCGGGGCGCACCCCGTGCCCGGCCAGCACGGTGGCCGCGCGGGCTGCGAGGTCGTGCACCTCGCCGTGGGTCCAGGCGCGGTGTCCCTGGTGGAAGGCGGTCCGCCCGGTCCACCCGCGACGCTCGGCGAGCTCCGCGAGCTGGGCCGCGAGATTGCCGGGCGCCTCGGTCCCGGCCGGGTCCAGCGTGACCTGCGGACTGGTCATCGCCGGGCCTCCCCGGCCGCCCGGGCCGTCCGCCCCGGCGGGCCCTGCCGCCCCGTCCGGTCGGCGGTGTGCTGGTGCAGGGCCCGCATCGGGGCCGCCGTCTTCAGCAGCATCTCGTCGTACTCCGCCTCCGGATCGGAGTCGAGCACGATCGCGCCGCCCGCGCCCAGATGCATCACGCCGTCGGCGAGGACCGCGGTCCGGATCACGATGCTGAGGTCCGCGCCGCCCCCGCAGCCGAAGTAGCCGAGGGCGCCGGAGTAGACACCGCGGGCCTCGGTCTCCAGCGAGTCGATGATCTCCAGCGTGCGCAGCTTCGGCGCGCCGGTCATCGACCCGCCCGGGAAGCAGGCCCGCACACAGTCCACCGCGTCCGTGCCGGGCCGCAGCCTGCCCTGCACGGTCGACACCAACTGGTGCACGGTGGCGTACGTCTCCGTCGCCATCAGCTTGGATACCCGCACGGTCCCGGTCCGGCAGACCTGCCCCAGGTCGTTGCGCAGCAGGTCCACGATCATCAGGTTCTCGGCCCGGGTCTTGGCGTCCGACGCGAGCGCGTCCCGTAGCCGGGCGTCCTCCTCCGGCCCGTCGCCCCGGGGCGCGGTGCCCTTGATGGGCCGGGCCTCGGCGGTGCCGTCCCGGCCGATCCGCAGGAACCGCTCGGGCGAGGAACCGGCCACCTCCAGCTCCCCGAACCTCAGGAACGCCGCGTAGGGAGCCGGGTTGTCGCGGCGCAGCGTCCGGTAGAACTCCAGTGCGTCGGGCGGAGCGGGTAACCGGGCGGCGTTCGTCAGGCAGACCTCGTAGCTGGTGCCGGACCGCAGCGCCTCCCGGCACGCCTCGATGTCGGCGAGGTACGTCGCCCGGTCGCGCACCAGCCACGGCTCGGCTGCGCCGGGGTCGGCCGGGGGCGGTGGGCCGGGCACCGAGGGCTGCTGCCCCGTGGCCACGCAGGAGATCTCGGCGAGCGCGCCCTCCAGCCAGTCCGCGGCCTCCCGAGCGGCCTGCGGGGTGTCCTCCGCGAGGCACACGGCGTAGGTGAAGCCCTCCTCGTGGTCCACCGCGATCACCCGGTCGGCGAACAGCCAGGCGGCGTCCGGGGCGGGGGAGCGGTGCCGGTTGGACGACCCGCAGTCGGCCTTCATCTCGTAGCCGAAGTAGCCGACGTACCCGCCGGTGAAGTCGAACGGCAGCCCGGTCGCGTCCACCCGGCGGTTGCCCAACTGCCGCTTCAGATAGTCGAACACGCTTGCCCGGACCCGCCGCACGGGCCGCCCGGCCCGCTCGATCTCACACCGTCCGGCGTCGACGTCGTACCGCACGAACTCGGCGAGCGGCCCCTGATCGTCCCCGAGGAACGAGAACCGCGACCGCCCCGGCTCCACCAGCGAACTGTCGAGCCAGAAGGCCCGCGCCGACCCGGCGAACATCCGCCCGAAAACGGCCTCGGCGTCCACGGCCCCGGTGACCCGCCGCGTGTGCAGCCGATACCCGACCCGCTCCGGGCGCCGGGGGCGGGGGATGACGGGAGCGGGCATGCCGACTCCGGCGGTGGCCCGGGGCATTGATACGTCGCCACCGACCGTGTCACCGGCCGCCACCCGCCCCCCGACCGGGACGCCGCGGCCCGGCGAGATACCCGCGCTGCCGGACGCGGGTGCGGACACGGCCTCCTCGGCGCCCGCGTCCTGCTCCGCGGACGGACCGGTCTCGGTCGCCGGGGCGTCCACGTCGCCCGGGCCGGTGGCACCGGGCATCGGGGTGCAGGTGCTGCCCTCGGCGGCTGTCTCTCGCCCTGCGGTCGGGGCGGCTGCGCGGGGTGCCGGGGCGGTGGGGCCGCCTTCGGCGGATGCGGCCTGCCGCGTGGCGGGGGTGTCTCGGGTCGGAGCGGTGGCTTCCCTGGTCGGGCAGGTGGCACCGGGTGTCGGAGCGGAGAGGCCGCCCTCGGCTTGCGTCCCCCGCTCCGCGGCGGGGGCGGTTGCGCCGGGCGCCGGGGCGGGTGGGCCGCCCTCGGCCGGTGTCTCTCGCCCCGCGGTCGGGGAGATCGAGGTCGTAAGAAGGTCCGCGCCCATCGGGCCGGCGCCACCTGGCGTCGGGGCGCAGGGGCCGCCCTCGGCGGCTGCCCCCTGCCGCGCGGCAGGGACGCCCCGGGACGGTGAAGCGACTCCGCCCGCCCCGCCGGGCGTCGGAGTCGCCGCGGGGGACGCGGCGGCTCCGACGAAGGCGAGTGCCCCGGCCCCGCCGGGCAGTGTCACCGCGCCCTGGCCGACGGCGCCCCCCTGAGGAACCGCAATGCCCCGGCTGACCGCAGCGACCTGGAAGACGGCCGCAACCACGGGCCGACGAGCGCCAACGGCGCCGAAAGCACCCCCTGTCGCACGCCGGATCCCCGTCTCGCACTCCGGCACCACCGCCCGCCGCCGAACCGCCGGAGGCATCGGCACGGCCGTGTTCTTCGTGCGCAGCTTGCCGGCCCGCTCGGCGGTGAGGTTCCGGAAATTGACGAGCATGCGGTACCCGTACTCCGTGAGCACCGACTCGGGATGGAACTGCACTCCCCACAACGGCCGGCTGCGGTGCCGGAGCCCCATCAGGACGCCGTCCTCCGCCCAGGCCGTGGCCTCCAGCGTCTCCGGCAGCGGCTCGCGCACGGCCAGCGAGTGGTAGCGGACGGCCGTGAAGTGCTGCGGCAGGCCGTGGAACAGGTCCCGTCCGTCATGCCGGATCGTGGACAGATGCCCGTGCCGCGGCTCCGGAGCGGGCCCCACCAGCCCGGCCTCCGCGAGCGCGATGCCCTGATGCCCCAGACACACACCGAGCACGGGAACCGGGGAGGTCGCGAGCAACCTGCTCCCGATGCCGAAGTCACGTGCCACGCCCGGATGCCCGGGGCCCGGCGACACCACGAGGTTGTCGAACGCCCGGAGATCGGGAAGACCGTCGACGGGCGCGTCGTTCCGGAGCACCACCGGCTCCTCGCCGTTTACCTCGGCGATCAGCTGGAACAGGTTGTACGTGTACGAGTCGTAATTGTCGATGAGCAGGGTCTTCACCCGCCCACCTCCCTCTGATCGTTCGCGGGCCTATGCGGCCCGGCGTTTGTGCCGCCCGCGCAGTGCCTGGAGCGACGGGTAAAGCCATTTCCTGAAGAAACGCTGGAGCCGCGGCATGAGAATCCAGGTGACAAGGGCCGTCACACACAGACACAACAACAGCGTGCGAAACAGTG
Organism: Streptomyces luteogriseus; assembly: GCF_014205055.1. Classification (NCBI taxonomy): domain Bacteria; kingdom Bacillati; phylum Actinomycetota; class Actinomycetes; order Kitasatosporales; family Streptomycetaceae; genus Streptomyces; species Streptomyces luteogriseus. The sequence goes on along the minus strand of NZ_JACHMS010000001.1, from coordinate 3,411,474 downwards.
CGTTGAGGTCACCGAGATAGGGAAGCACCGTCAGATTGAACAGGAGCACCGGTGGAAAAACGGCGCTCATATTCACGAACCACAGTTTCCATTTGGACGGCGGAGTCGGCGGCGCGGGCGTCAGCGTCTGCGCGTCGAACCAGGCCCGGGCGCCCGGCACCCTCCGGCGCTCCGTCTCCCGGGCGACCCCGTCCAGCCGGGCGTCCCACTGCTCCCGGGAGGACGATTTCTCCCAGGCCAGGGCCGAACCCTCGCTGGCGAAGCGATAGACGACATGCCATTCCGCCCCTCCGTCGACAAGTACCCCACCCCCAAGAAACCCCGGCTGCCGCGCGGTCGCGCCCAGCATGGCCCACCCCCAGGAGTGGAAGTCGGCCGCACGGCCCGGCGTCACGTGATAGGCCACGGTGACCGTGACGGGATTACTGGTCACGCCGTCCCATACGGAAAGCGCTCACCCCGCGTTCAAGATTCAACAAACATTTTCGGGTTGCCCGCGAGACAGCTGCAGGACGGCCGCAAGACAGCCGCAGGGGAAGTCGCAGGACAGACGCCGGGGTAGCCCGCGACGCAGCTGCGAATTTGTCCGGATGGCGAAGAAATCCGGCAGCCGGGAAAGCGCTGCCGCTCACCGCGGCGCGACGGCTCCCTCCTCCCCCTCCTCCGCCTCCACCGGCGCCTCCCCGAACCGCGACAGCGCCAGCGCACCCGCCACCGCCACCGCGAAACCCAGGATCGCCAGCCACCCCAGCCCCGGTCGCGTCCGGTCCCCGAGCCACACCACACCGATCAGCGCGGGGGCGACGGTCTCCCCGAGCACCAGCCCGGCCGTCGCCGTGGTCACCGACCCGCGTTGCAGGGCCGAGGTGAGCAGCAGGAACGCCGCCCCGCCACCGAGCAGCAGCGCGTACGTCGCCGGATTGGGGAACAGCTCACCGGGCGAGAACCCGTCGATGAGCCGCACCGACACCTCCACCACCCCGAACCCCAGCCCCGCCCCGAGCCCGAGCGTCAGCGCCCGCCCCCGCTCCGGCAGCCGCCCTGCCGCCGCCCCGAGCAGCAGTACCCCGGCCGCCGCCCCGAGCATCGCCCACTTCAGCCAGGCCGGTCCCTCCTCGTCGCCCTCCGCCCCGGCCGCCAGCCCCAGCAGCGCGAGCCCGGCACACACCACCGCCACCGCCGCCCACTCGACGCGGCTCAGCCGCACCTTGAGCAGCCGCGCCGCGACCACGGCCGTCACCGCCAGGCTCGCGGCCAGCGCCGCCCCCACGGCGTAGATCGGTACCGACCGCAGCGCGAGGATCTGCAGCACGAAACCGAGCCCGTCCAGCGCGAGGCCGGCCAGGTACCGCCACTGGCGCAGCGCCCGCCACAGCAGCGCCACGTCCCCGCCCGGCCCGGTCGCCGCCGCCGAGCGCGCGGCGATCGCCTGCAGCACCGTCGCCGTACCGAAGCAGACCGCCGCACCAAGGGCGCACACCATTCCAAAGATCACAAATCGACAGTAGGGGAGCGGCCGCGGGCGGGGGGTCATGCGCGCCCGTTCACACCGATCTCTAGGCTGACCGTCTGTCAGTGCACAACGGGGCGACACGGGGGAGACACGCACATGGCCGAAACACGGCGAAGGCTGCGCTCGAGCACGGTGGTGCTGGGCGGCATGGGCGTCCTCGCGGCGGCCCTGTCCGCCTGCGGCTCCGACCCCGACCGCCGCTGTGTGGACCGGGACAGCTACGACTACATCAACGGCTACAAGATCGTGGCCGACAAGAACTGCTCGTCCGGCACGTCCTCCTCCGGCAAGGGCCGCAAGAAGACCGGCAAGACCAGGGTCGCCGACGCCGACTGGTACTACGACGCCGACGTCAGCGGCGGCTACGCCGAGGACGGCACCTTCAGCCGCAGCGAGGCCGTCGACCGGGGCGGCTTCGGCTGCTCCGGCTCCGGCAGCGGCGGCGGCTGACGGGCGGACACAGCCATGGAACGCCGGACCTGTGAGCCCCGCCCGGGATGGCAGCAGACCGTCGAGGAACAGGGCCTGATCTACCCCCTCACCCGCTACCCCGACGACTCCCTGCGCCCCTACTGGGACGAGAGCGCGTACTACGTCTTCTCCCTGGAGGAGATCGAGGCCCTCGAAGAGGTGGTCGAGGACCTCCACCGCATGTGCCTGGCCGCCGCCGGCCACATCGTCACCGAGGACCGCTTCGCCGACCTGGGCATCACCGACCCCCGCATCGCCCACGCGGTCGCCGAGGCCTGGCACCGCCGCGCCGAACTGCCCTCCGTCTACGGCCGTTTCGACCTCCGCTACGACGGCACCGGCCCGGCCAAGCTCCTGGAGTACAACGCCGACACCCCCACCTCGCTGGTCGAGGCCGCGTCCCCGCAGTGGTTCTGGATGGAGGACCGCTTCCCCGGCGCCGACCAGTGGAACTCCCTCCACGAGCGCCTCATCGACGCCTGGAAGAAGCAGGCCGCCCTCCTCCCGCCGGGCAGCCCCCTCTACTTCGCGTACTCCTCGGCGGACGAACTCGGCGAGGACATGATGACGGTCGCCTACCTCAAGGAGACCGCCGAACAGGCGGGCCTGGCCACCGACTGGATCGCCATGGAGGAGATCGGCTGGGACCGCCTCTCCGGCCGCTTCGTCGACAACCGCCTCCGCTTCATCCGCAGCATCTTCAAGCTCTACCCCTGGGAATGGCTCACCACCGACCGCTTCGCGGACCACGTCCTGGACACCCTCGACAACGGCGGCGGCACGGGCTCCACGCTGTGGATCGAGCCGGCCTGGAAGATGCTCCTCAGCAACAAGGCGCTCCTGGCGATCCTCTGGGAGCTGTACCCGGACCACCCGAACCTCCTCCCCGCGTACCTGGACGGCCCTCGCGACCTGTCCGCCAAGGGCTGGGTGGCCAAGCCCCTCCTCGGCCGGGAGGGCGCGGGCGTCACGATCCACGAGCCCGGCTCCGCCCCCACGCCCCGCGACGAACCCTGCTGCTACCAGCAGCTCGCCCCCCTCCCCGACTTCGACGGCAACCGGGTCGTCCTGGGCGCCTGGATGGTGGAGAACGAGTCGGCGGGCCTGGGCATCCGCGAGTCCTCGGGCCTGATAACGGACGAGTACGCGAGATTCCTGCCCCACGTGATCCTTTAGACAGAGCAGGAGGGGCACGCCCTGAAGGGGCGCGGGGCTGTATCGATGTGCGGCTACCGCCGCGCGGGCGCGATCAACCACACAGGACCCGCCCCCGGCACCGAGGAGCAACCCGGCAGACGCTCCCCACCCACCCCACCCGGTAGGCTGACCGTGGGCCGTGACTGGCGCGCTGGGATGGGACCAACCATCGGGGAGCGGCCCGAGCAGACAGAGCCGTGCGCCTGGGCCGTACCGTGAACGCTGAACGCAACGTCCGGAGGTCCACACATGTCAGCCGAGCCCCTCTCCCCCGCTTCCACCGCCTACCGCGCCGCCCTCGACGTGATCCGCGCCGTCGAACCCCGCGTGGCGGACGCCATCGGCCAGGAGGTCGCCGACCAGCGCGAGATGCTCAAGCTGATCGCCTCCGAGAACTACGCCTCCCCGGCCACGCTCCTGGCGATGGGCAACTGGTTCAGCGACAAGTACGCCGAGGGCACCATCGGCCGCCGCTTCTACGCCGGCTGCCGCAACGTCGACACCGTCGAGTCCCTCGCCGCCGAGCACGCCAAGGAGCTCTTCGGCGCCCGCCACGCCTATGTCCAGCCGCACTCCGGCATCGACGCCAACCTCGTCGCCTTCTGGGCCGTCCTCGGCGCCCGCGTCGAGGTGCCCTTCCTGGAGAAGACCGGCGTCCGCCAGATCAACGACCTCACGGACGCCGACTGGGCCGAACTCCGCCAGGCCTTCGGCAACCAGCGCATGCTCGGCATGTCCCTGGACGCCGGCGGCCACCTCACCCACGGCTTCCGCCCGAACATCTCCGGCAAGATGTTCGACCAGCGCTCCTACGGCACCGACCCGGCCACGGGACTCATCGACTACGAGGCGCTGCGCACCTCCGCCCGCGAGTTCAAGCCGCTGATCATCGTCGCGGGCTACTCCGCCTACCCCCGCGTGGTGAACTTCCGCATCATGCGGGAGATCGCCGACGAGGTCGGCGCGACGCTCATGGTCGACATGGCGCACTTCGCCGGCCTGGTCGCGGGCAAGGTCCTCACCGGCGACTTCGACCCGGTCCCGCACGCCCAGATCGTCACGACCACCACCCACAAGTCGCTGCGCGGCCCCCGCGGCGGCATGGTCCTGTGCGACGACTCGCTGAAGGACCAGGTCGACCGCGGCTGCCCGATGGTTCTCGGCGGCCCGCTCCCGCACGTCATGGCCGCCAAGGCCGTGGCCCTCGCCGAGGCCCGCCAGGAGTCCTTCCGCGACTACGCCCAGCGCATCGTCGACAACTCCCGTGCGCTGGCCGAGGGCCTGATGCGCCGCGGCGCGACCCTGGTGACGGGCGGCACGGACAACCACCTGAACCTGATCGACGTCGCCTCCTCCTACGGCCTCACCGGCCGCCAGGCCGAGGCCGCCCTGCTCGACTCGGGCATCGTCACCAACCGCAACGCCATCCCCGCCGACCCGAACGGCGCCTGGTACACCTCCGGCATCCGCATCGGCACCCCCGCGCTGACCACCCGTGGCCTGGGCACCGCCGAGATGGACGAGGTCGCCGGCCTCATCGACCGCGTCCTCACCACCGCGGAGGCGGGCACGACCAAGTCGGGCGCCCCCTCCAAGGCGTCCCACGTCCTCGACGCGAAGGTCGCGGACGAGATCTCCCAGCGCGCCACCGACCTCGTGGCCGGTTTCCCGCTCTACCCGGAGATCGACCTCGGCTGACCCCCGCGGCCCGTCACCCGTCCAGGACCTGGGCTGACACCCGCGGCCCGTCACTCGTCCAGATCGATCAGCACCTGACGCGGCTCCTCCCGTGGCGGTCCGGCTTCCCGCCGGGCCGCCGCGCGGCGTATCAGCAGCGTGCCGCTCGCACCGGCCGCGAGTCCCAGCGCCCCCGCCGCCACCGCCCACCGGACGTCGTCCCGCACCGGACCGCCGAGGTCCGCGGCGGCGGCCGGGCTCGCGACGGGCTCGCCGTCCGCGTCACCGAGCAGCGGCGCCAGGTCGAACCGCTCGAAGACGGACCGCGGCGCCCGGTGCCAGCGGATGTCGTCGTCCTCCACGGTGGGGCTGGGATCCGAGCGCACCCAGGGCGTGCCGTCCTCGGCGACCACCAGCTGGTCCTGCCGCTCGACGGCCACATCGCCGCCCGGCGGCCGGTTCGTGCTCGGCCGGCCGCCGACCCCGGACAGCCCCCAGAGCACCGTGAGCCGCACCTGCGGGAAGTCCCCCTCCGCCCAGCCGTCCGGCACCCGCTCCGTCTCCGTGTGCGTGGGCTGCAGCAACTGCCACAGCCGGGCGAAGTCGCGCTGCCCCGAGCGCAGTGCCGCGGTCCGCCCCGTGCCGCCCGCGACGACCATCGCCACGTCGGGAACGTCCCGCCCCCGCGCCGGGAAGCCCACGGCGGTGGCCACGGCCGCGGCGGCCGTCACCGCCGCACTCCCGGCCAGAGCGGCCACCAGCGCGACCGCGACCACCAGCACACGCCCCACGTGCCGGGTGGCCCGGCAGCGGCGGGAACTCGCCGGGCGACCGACCACGTACGCGGACCAGCGGCTCGACCGGGGTCCCGCCGCCCCGCCCCTGCGCCCGACGTCGGCCACGGGCCCGCCGGAGGACGGCCCGGGGCGGACGCGCCGCGCCCTCGCCGCGGTCCTCGGCCCGCCCGGCACCCCCGCCTCATGTCCGCCGCGCCGCGAACCGCGCGACGCGCTCCTCTCCGCCCCGCCCGGGCGACGCGCTCCGCCCACCCGGTCCCGACGCAGCTCTCCGCCCACCCCGCACCGTCCCCTCCCCGTCGGCCCCACCCCGAGCCCGCCCGGGGCAGCCCCTGCCGTGCCTCACCCTTGTTACACCGCCGGAGCCGAACGGGCGCCCGTCTGTTTCCGGCCGGGTTCCGGATCGGCCCCCGGGACCTGAGAGAATGGTGAGCATGGCCTCTGACCGACCTCGCGTGCTCTCCGGGATCCAGCCCACCGCCGGCTCGTTCCACCTCGGCAACTACCTCGGCGCCGTCCGCCAGTGGGTGGCCCTGCAGGAGACTCACGACGCGTTCTACATGGTCGTCGACCTGCACGCGATCACCATCCCGCAGGACCCGAAGGACCTGCGCGCGAACACGCGCCTGGCCGCGGCCCAGCTCCTCGCGGCGGGTCTCGACCCGGACCGCTGCACGCTCTTCGTGCAGAGCCACGTCCCCGAGCACGCCCAGCTCGCCTGGATCATGAACTGCCTCACCGGCTTCGGCGAGGCCGGCCGGATGACCCAGTTCAAGGACAAGTCCGCCAAGCAGGGCGCCGAGCGCGCCTCGGTCGGCCTGTTCACGTACCCGATCCTCCAGGTCGCGGACATCCTGCTCTACCAGGCCCACGAGGTCCCGGTCGGCGAGGACCAGCGCCAGCACATCGAGCTCACCCGTGACCTCGCCACGCGCTTCAACGGCCGCTTCGGCGAGACCTTCACCCTCCCGAAGCCGTACATCCTCAAGGAGACGGCGAAGATCTACGACCTTCAGGACCCGTCGATCAAGATGAGCAAGTCGGCGTCCACGCCGAAGGGCCTCATCAACCTCCTCGACGAGCCGAAGGCCACGGCCAAGAAGGTCAAGAGCGCCGTCACCGACACCGACACGGTGATCCGCTACGACGCCGAGAACAAGCCGGGCGTCAGCAACCTCCTGACGATCTACTCGACCCTCACCGGCGAGAGCATCGCCGAGCTGGAGGAGAAGTACACCGGCAAGATGTACGGCGCGCTCAAGACGGACCTCGCCGAGATCATGGTCGACTTCGTCACGCCGTTCCGGGAGCGCACCCAGCAGTACCTGGACGACCCCGAGACGCTCGACTCGATCCTCGCCAAGGGCGCCGAGAAGGCCCGCGCGGTCGCCGCCGAGACCCTCGCGCAGGCGTACGACAAGGTCGGCTTCCTGCCCGCCAAGCACTGAACCCGCCCCCGCGCACAGCCGTACCACCGAACAGCGCTGTACATCACTCCGGTTGCGCCTGCCCGTAACCCGGTCGTGGCCGTACAGTCGATAACCGGGTGGTCGTATCAGCGGCCACACTGACACGACAGGAGACGACGTGGGGACCGTAACGATCGGTGTCTCGATCGCGGTCCCGGAGCCTCACGGCAGCGAGCTCCAGCAGCTGCGCGCGGGCTTCGGCGACGCCGCCGCTCACGGCATCCCCACGCATGTCACCCTGCTGCCGCCGACGGAGGTCGACGAGGCGTCCCTGCCGGCCGTCGAGGCGCATCTGGCCGAGGTCGCGGCGGCCGGCCGCGCGTTCCCCATGCGGCTGTCCGGCACCGGCACCTTCCGGCCCGTGTCGCCGGTGGTGTTCGTCCGGGTCGTCGAGGGCGCGGAGGCCTGCACGCAGCTCCAGCAGCAGGTCCGCGACCCCGCCGGGCCGGCCCCCCGCGAACTGCAGTTCCCGTACCACCCGCACGTCACCGTGGCGCACGGCATCGACGACGCGGCCATGGACCGCGCCTTCGAGGCCCTCGCCGGCTACGAGGCCGAGTGGCCCTGCACCGGCTTCGCCCTCTACGAGCAGGGTGCCGACGGCGTCTGGCGCAAGCTCCGCGAGTTCCCCTTCGGCGGCTCGGTGGTCCCCCCGCAGAACGGGCGGATGGAGCGCGGCTCCCTCCCCATCCGCTGACCCGCCCGCGGGCTCAGACCGGCAGCCGCCGGAACACCGCGCGTGGCAGGTGCCGCAGCGCCGCCATCACCACGCGCAGCGTCCCCGGCACCCACACCGTCTCCGTGCGGCGCCGCAGCCCCAGCTCCACGGCCGTCGCGACCGCCTCGGGCGTGGTCGCGAGCGGCGCCTCGGGCAGCCCGGCGGTCATCCGCGTCCGGACGAAGCCGGGGCGTACGACCATGACGTGCACGCCCGTGCCGTGCAGCGCGTCGCCCAGGCCCTGTGCGAAGGCGTCGAGGCCGGCCTTGCTGGAGCCGTAGATGAAGTTCGCGCGGCGGGCCCGCTCGCCCGCCACGGACGACATCACCACCAGCGAGCCGTGCCCCTGGGACTGGAGCGAGCGGGCGCACACCAGACCGGCCGAGACCGCGCCGGTGTAGTTGGTCTGTGCCACCCGCACCGCCGCCTCCGGTTCCCGCTCGTCGCGGGCCTGGTCGCCGAGCAGCCCGAAGGCGAGCAGCACCATGTCGACGTCGCCCTCGGCGAAGACCTTGCCGAGCACGGCCTCGTGGGAGGCCGGGTCGAGCGCGTCGAAGGCGACGGTGTGCACGTCGGCCCCGAGCCCGCGCAGCTGCCCGGCCGCCTCCTCCAGTGCGGGGGAGGGGCGGCCCGCGAGCCAGACGGTGCGGGTGCGGCGGGCGATCAGCCGGCGGGCGGTCGCCAGCGCGATCTCGGACGTACCGCCGAGGACGAGCAGGGACTGGGGGAGGCCGAAGGCGTCCTTCATGACAGCTCCTAGGGAATGGCTCAGAGACTGAGGCGGCGGGCCAGGTCGGACACGAAGACCCCGTGGGGGTCCAGCTCGGCGCGCAGCTCGCGGAAGTCGTCGAGGCGCGGGTACATGGCCGCGAGCAGCTCCGGGCGCAGCCGGGCGTCCTTGGCGAGGTAGACGCGCCCGCCGGCGGCGGCGACCTCCTCGTCGAGTTCGTCGAGGAACGCGCCGAGGCCGGGCAGGCCCGCCGGGATGTCCAGCGCCAGCGTCCAGCCCGGCACGGGGAAGGACAGCCAGCCCGGGTCAGCTTCCCCGAAGCGCTTGAGGACGGCGAGGAAGGACGGGCAGCGGCGTTCGGAGATGCGGCGCACGATGCGGCGCAGGGCGTCCTCCCGGCCGTGGCCGACGACGAACTGGTACTGCACGAAGCCGCCCCGGCCGTAGACGCGGTTCCAGTGCGGCACGCCGTCCAGGGGGTGGAAGAAGCCGGAGATCCGCTGGAGGCGGCCGGTCCGGGCGCGGGGGGCCTTGCGGTACCAGAGCTCGTTGAACAGGCCCACGGTCGTCCGGCTGAGCAGGCCCTCGGGGAGGATCTCGGGGGTGGCGGGCAGGCGCGGGGTGCGGAAGGCGAGCGGGTCCCGGCGCAGGCGCGCCGGGAGCGCGTCCAGCGGGGCGTGGTCGCCGCGGGTGAGGACCGCTCGGCCGGTGGCGGCGCCCCGGGCCAGCAGGTCGATCCAGGCGACCGAGTAGCGGTAGCGGTGGTCGGTGGCCGTGAGCCGGGCCATCAGGTCGTCGAGATCCGTCGCCCGCTCGGTGTCGACCGACATCAGCGAGGTCTCGACCGGCTGGAGCCGGATCGTCGCGGTGAGGATCACACCGGTCAGGCCCATGCCGCCGGCCGTCGCGTCGAACAGCGGCGTGCCGGGGATCACCGTGCGGATCTCGCCGTCGGCGGTGAGCAGTTCGAGGGCGAGCACGTGCCGTGCGAAGGAGCCCGAGACGTGGTGGTTCTTGCCGTGGATGTCGGCGCCGATCGCCCCGCCGACGGTGACGTAGCGGGTGCCGGGGGTGACCGGCACGAACCAGCCGAGCGGCAGCAGCACCTCCATCAGCCGGTGCAGGGAGACGCCCGCGTCGCACAGCACGGTCCCGCCGTCGGCGTCGATCGCGTGCACCCGGTCCAGGGCCGTCATGTCGAGCACGGATCCGCCCGCGTTCTGCGCCGCGTCCCCGTACGCCCGCCCCAGGCCCCGGGGGATCCCGCCGCGCGCCCCGCAGTCCCGGACGGCTGCCGCGGCCTCCTCGTACGACCGGGGGCGGATCAGCCAGGCGGCGGTGGGGGCGGTGCGGCCCCAGCCCGTGACGGTGGTGTGGTCCAGGCCCATGACGTGCGGGTCGGAATCGGTGTCGGCAGACATGTCTTTGACCGTATCGCCCTGGTCTGGGCGATCAGTTCGGGAACATGGCATCCCTCCCCGAAATGGGTGATTAATGGGATGTCGCTCAATATTGCCGGAGTTCAGGCCTGATGGGCGTGAACAGTGAGTCCACATGGACGACCTCGACGACCTGCACGACATGGACCACCGGATCGTTTCGGCGCTCAGGGAGTGCGGCAGCGACCCGCGCGTCGCGGGCGCCGCGCGTGCCCTGTCCTGGGCGGGGGAGCACGCGGCGCTGTGGCTGGCGGCGGGGCTCGCCGGAGCCGCCGTCGACGGCGGACGGCGCGGCGCCTGGCTGCGCGGCACCGCCCTGACCGCGGGCGCGCACCTGGTCAGCATGGGGGTGAAACGGGTCGTGCGCAGGCCGCGCCCCGCGCACGTCGTGCCCCTGGTGCGCACCGCCGGCCGGCACTCCTTCCCCAGCTCGCACGCCACCTCCGCCGCGGCCGCCGCCGTCGCCTTCGGCGCCCTGGGGGCCCACGCGGTCCCGCCGCTCGCCGCCGCCGTGTGCGTCGCGCGCCTCGTGGCCGGTGTCCACTACCCCTCCGACGTGGCCGCCGGCGCGGCCCTCGGCGCCCTCACGGCCCGGCTCGGCGCCCGCTGGATGCGGGGAGGCGTCGACCATGACTGAGACGGCCGTCCTGCGGCAGCGCACCCACGAGGAGCGGCCCGCACCCTCCCACCGGGGTGGCCTCCTGGGCGGTCTCCTCAGGACCGCGCGCCCCAAGCAGTGGGTCAAGAACGTCCTCGTGATCGCCGCCCCGGCCGCCGCCGGGGAACTCTTCTCCCGGCACGCCCTGAGCCGACTCGCCCTGGTCTTCCTCCTCTTCACGGCCTGCGCCGCCGCCGTCTACCTCGTCAACGACGCCCGCGACGCCGACGCCGACCGCGCCCACCCCGTCAAGCGGCACCGCCCGGTCGCCGCCGGACAGGTCCCCGTACCCGTCGCCTACGCCGTGGGCGGCTGCCTCGGCGTCCTCGCGCCCGCCGCGGCGGCCTGGCTGTGCGGGCCCGCCGTCGCCGCCCTGCTGACCGCCTACCTCGCCATGCAACTGGCCTACTGCATCAGCCTCAAGCACGTCCTCGTCGTCGACCTCGCCGTCGTCACGACCGGCTTCCTGATGCGGGCCATGATCGGCGGACTGGCCCTCGGCATCCCGCTGTCCCGCTGGTTCCTGATCACCACCGGCTTCGGCGCGCTGTTCATGGTGTCGGCCAAGCGCTACTCGGAAGCCGTCCAGATGGCCGAAAAGGCGGGCGCCACACGGGCGTTGCTCACCGAGTACACCACCGGCTACCTCCGCTTCGTCTGGCAGCTCGCGGCCGGCGTCGCCGTCCTCGGCTACTGCCTGTGGGCCATGGAGGAGGGCGGCGTCCCGCACACCAGCGTCCTGCCCTGGCGCCAACTGTCCATGGTGGCCTTCATCCTGGCGATCCTCCGGTACGCCGTCTTCGCCGACCGCGGCACGGCCGGCGAACCCGAGGACGTCGTCCTGCGCGACCGCGCCCTCGCGCTCATCGGTGTGGCCTGGATGGCGATGTACGGTCTGGCCGTGGCGAATTGGTGACCACGCGCGCGAGGCGCGGCCTCCGGCCCGCCGGACCGGCGGCGTCGGCTCCGCCGAGCCCCGGGGCGCCGCGGCGCCGGGAACTGATCGGCTTCGCCACCGTCGGGCTCCTCGCCTACGCCGTCGACCTGGCCCTGTTCACCGGCCTGCGTGGCCCCGCCGGACTCGACCCGCTCACCGCCAAGTCCCTGTCCTTCCTGGCCGCCTGCACGGTCGCCTACGCGGGCAACGCCCTCGGCACCTACCGGACCGCGCGCGCACCCGGCCTGCGCCCCTGCGCCGTGTTCTTCGCGGTGAACCTCGCCGGAGCCGCCGTACAACTGCTCTGCCTGGCCGTCAGCCACTACGGCCTCGGCCTCACCTCGCAGCGCGCGGACACCGTCTCGGGCGCGGTCGTCGGTATGGCGCTGGCCACAGTCCTGCGGTTCTGGGGTACCCGTACATGGGTGTTCCGGGCGGAGGGCAGAGTCGGATCATGGACTGGCTGAAAAGGCTCCCGGTGATCGGGCCGTGGTCGGAGCGGCTGATGATCACCCACGCGTGGCGGTCGTACGAGCGGCTCGACCGCGTGAAGTGGCCGCGGCTGGCCGCCGCGATGACTTTCAGGAGTTTCGTCGCCCTGTTCCCGCTGCTGACGGTGTCCGCCACCATCGCCGCCGCCACGCTCAGCAAGGAGCAGGAGAACGCGCTGCAGGACAAGCTCGCCGAGCAGGTCCCCGGCATCTCCGACCAGCTGGACATCGCCGGCCTGGTGGACAACGCCGGCACGATCGGGCTCATCGCGGGCGCGCTGCTGCTCTTCACCGGCATCAGCTGGGCCGGCGCGATGCGCGAGTGCCTGCGCGCCGTGTGGGAGCTGCCCGACGAGGAGGAGAACCCGCTGGTGCGCTACGCCAAGGACGCCGGTGTCCTGGTCGGCCTCGGCGGCGCGCTCCTCGTCACCATCGCCGCCTCCGCCGTCGCCTCCGCGATGATCGGCTGGATCACCCGGCAGCTCGGCATCGACGAGGGCGGCTGGGGCGGTGTCCTGCTGCACATCGCCGCGCTCCTGATCGCCGTCCTCGCGAACTTCCTGCTCCTGCTCTACGTCCTCACCCTGCTGCCCGGCGTAGAGCCGACGCGCCACCGCCTGTTCGTCGCGGCGCTGACCGGCGCGATCGGATTCGAACTGCTGAAGCTGCTGATCAGCGGCTATCTGCAGGGCGTGGCCGCGAAGAGCATGTACGGCGCGTTCGGGGTGCCCGTCGCGCTGCTGCTGTGGATCAACTTCACCTCGAAGCTGGTGCTGTTCTGCGCCGCCTGGACGGCGACGCAGAGCAAGCAGGACGAAGTTCCCGAGATCACGGGCGAGTGCGGCGGCGCACCAGATCCGGCAGCGGCCAACGGCGGTTGACCAGGAACGCGCCGCCCGCGAGCAGCACCAGCACCCCGCCCGTGATGCCGAGTGCGATCCCGATGCCGCTGGAGCCGTCCGCGGCCGGGGCGCTGGCCACCGGCTTCGAACCGGTCCCGGCCGTGCCGCTGCCGCCGTCCCCGGAGCCGCCCGCCTCACCGGAGGGGTTCGCGCCGGGCTTGGCCTGCGCGGTGCCCTTCGGCGGCACCAGCTCGCCCACCGGCTGCACCTTCCCGGCCGCCTTGAAGCCCCAGTCGAACAGCCGGGCCGTCTCCTTGTAGACCTCGTTGTGATCGGGCTTCTCCGGGTTCATCACCGTCACCAGCAGCACCTTGCCGCCGCGCTCGGCCACGCCGGTGAAGGTGGCGCCCGCGTTGGTCGTGTTGCCGTTCTTGACGCCCGCGATGCCCTCGTAGACGGGCACGTCGGAGTCACCGGCCAGCAGCCGGTTGGTGTTCTGGATCTCGAAGGACTCGCGGACCTTCTTGCCCTTCTTGCCCTTCTTGGTCTGCCCGGGGAACTTGGCGCGGACCGTCGAGGCGTACTCGCGGAAGTCCTTCTTCTGCATCCCCGAGCGGGCGAACAGCGTCAGGTCGTACGCGGAGGAGACCTGCCCCTCGGCGTCGTAGCCGTCCGGGCTGACGACGTGCGTGTCGAGGGCCTGGAGCTCCTCGGCGTGCGCGTTCATCGCCTTGACGGTGTTCTCGACGCCCCCGTTCATGGCGGACAGCACGTGCACGGCGTCGTTGCCGGAGCGCAGGAAGACGCCCAGCCACAGGTCGTGGACCGTGTACGTCTCCTCCTCCTTTATCCCGACCATGCTGGAGCCCGCGCCGATGCCGGCCAGGTCCGCGGGCACGACCTTGTGCTTGGTGTCGCTCGGGAACTTCGGCAGCAGCGTGTCCGCGAACAGCATCTTCAGCGTGCTCGCGGGGGCCAGGCGCCAGTGCGCGTTGTGCGCGGCCAGCACGTCACCGGTCTCGGCGTCGGCGACGATCCAGGAGCGGGCGCTGACGTCCTTCGGCAGCACCGGTACGCCGCTCGCCAGGTTCACCTGCGTCCCCGGCCGGCCGAGCCGGGCGCCGCCCACGCTCGACATCGACGCCGGGGGAGTGGCCGACGGACTCGCGCTCGCCGACGGGCTGTCCGAGGGCTTCGGCGCGGCGACGGCGGCGGGCGCGGCCAGCGCGAGGGACGACAGGACGGCGGAGGTGACCAACAGGGATCGCCTGGTGGTCTGCTTCGGAGCGGACACGATCGGAAACGTACATGCCGTCCGGGGGGAAGTCCCGCCTCCGGCCCCACCCCGGGAACGGAACCGGACACGGCCTGGCGATACTGGTCTCATGCTGTGCTCATCCGGGGGACAACCCTCGGCCCCCCGGCCGACCCCGGGAGCCCGGCGTTGTGATGAAAGGTCTGATTTTGTGAAGCTCAGCCGCCCCGTCTCCTGGTTCCTGCTCGCCTTCGGGGTGTGGAGCTGGGTCATCTGGATCACTTTCGTCAAGAACCTGGTCGCGGACGGCAGCGGGCTCGCCTTCGACGACGGTCGTCCCACGGCCTACTTCTGGGTGCACCTGCTGCTCGCCGTCGTTTCCTTCGTATTGGGGACGGCCGTCGGGGCCATCGGGTTGCGTGGTCTGCGCGCACTGCGCCGGACGTCATAGCCGCGATCGGGAGACACGCCACCGTGGTCATCGTTTTCGTACTCGTCGCCGTACTGGTCCTGGCCGTCGTCGTGACGGCCAACTGGTATGTGTGGCGCCGGCTGTTCCGCGACACGACCCGCGGCCCGGGCCTCGTCCGCCGTGCCGGTGCGGTCCTGATCGCCGGCGGCTGGGTGCTGGCGATCGCGGCCCTGGTCGCCGAACGCTCCGGCGCCCCCTTCTGGCTCCAGCAGGTCCTCGCCTGGCCGGGCTTCCTGTGGCTGGCGCTGTCGATATACCTCCTGCTGGCGGTGGTGGCCGGCGAGATCGTCCGCCCGCTGCTGCGCCGCTTCCTGGAACACCGGGCGAGACGAACGGGCCAGGGCCCACGGCCCGACCCGGGACCGCGCACGGCAGGCCCCCGGGGCGACGGCGTCGCCGCGCCGCAGGCGAACGGCAGCGGCGCGGCCCCTGTGGCCGGGACCGGCGATGCCGGTGGAGCGCCCGCGTCCGCGACGGCGACAGGTTCGCGGCCGGGAGGCGGCGCGGCCTCCATCCCTGCGAGCGTCTCGCAGCCCGACGGCGGTGGTGGCGCGGCCTCCACCACGACCGCCGTGCCCACGGCGGGCGGCGGAGCGACCGCTTCCGCGGCGGCGCCCGCAGCCGCCTCGCAGCACGATTGCGGCGCCTCCGCCACCGCCCCTCAGCCGCCGAACGGCACCGGCCCGGACGCCGCGCCCGAGGCCTCCCCACAGCTGCCTGACACCGCCACCCCCGCCGGCCCCACCCGCCGTCTCTTCGTCTCCCGGGTCGTCGCCGGGGCCGCCGCGGCCGCCGCCGTCGGGACCGTGGGGTACGGGACGTACGGCGTGCTGCGCGGCCCGAAGGTCAAGCGGGTCACCGTGCCGCTGGCCAAGCTGCCGCGTGCCGCGCACGGATACCGGATCGCCGTGGTCAGCGACGTGCACCTCGGCCCGGTCCTGGGACGCGGCTTCGCGCAGAAGGTCGTCGACACGATCAACGCGACCCAGCCCGACCTGATCGCGGTCGTCGGCGACCTGGTCGACGGCAGTGTGAAGGACCTGGGCCCGGCGGCCGCCCCGCTCGCGCAGCTGAGGGCCCGTCACGGCTCCTACTTCGTCACCGGCAACCACGAGTACTTCTCCGGCGCCGAGCAGTGGGTCGAGGAGGTCCGCCGCCTGGGCATCGACCCCCTGGAGAACGCCCGCAGGGAGATGCCGTACTTCGACCTGGCCGGAGTCAACGACGTCGCGGGCGAGGACGAGGGCCAGGGCCCCGACTTCGCGAAGGCGCTCGGCGACCGCGACACGGCACGCGCGTGCGTGCTGCTCGCCCACCAGCCCGTCCAGATCCACGACGCCGTCGAGCACGGCGTCGACCTCCAGCTGTCCGGCCACACGCACGGCGGCCAGCTCTGGCCGGGCAACCTCATCGCCGCCGGCGCCAACCCCACCCTCGCGGGCCTGGACCGCTACGGCGACACCCAGCTCTACGTCTCGCGCGGCGCCGGCGCCTGGGGCCCGCCCACCCGCGTGGGCGCACCCTCGGACATCACCGTCATCGAACTCGCGTCGAAGCAGGCCTGACGGCGCGCACACCCTGTGAGAACGCTGTGAAACCGGACCGAAACGCCCATCGGCAAGGTCTTTCCCAACTCGTCGGATCTCCCTTCCCTCTGCCCGAAATCCTGTGATTGTGTGAGCCCGCCGCAAAGGGGTGCGGCACACGCACAAGGGCCTGGGGAGGGCAAAGCCGATGCGATCGGTTCGCATACGGATACTCGCGGGGCTGCTGGTCCTGGCCGCCGCGGGCGTGGGCGCCTGGCAGTTCCTGCCGTCGAAGGACGACGGGAAGACCGTCACGGTCGGCACGACGGACGGCGTCACCTCGCTCGACCCGGCCGGTGCCTACGACGCGGGCTCCTGGGCGTTGTTCAGCAACGTCTTCCAGTCGCTGCTGACGTTCGCGCCGGGCGGCACCGCCCCCGTGCCGGACGCGGCGAAGAGCTGCGCGTTCGCGCACGGCGACCTCACCACGTACCGCTGCCGGCTGCGCGACGGCCTGACCTTCCCGAGCGGCCGGGCCATGGACGCCGAGGACGTGAAGTACTCCTTCGACCGCATCCGGAGGATCAAGGCGCCCGTCGGCCCGGCGTCCCTGCTCGGCACGCTGGGTTCCGTGGACGCCGCCGGCATGACCGTGACCTTCCACCTGACCTCGCCGGACGCGACGTTCCCCTTCAAGGTGGCCACCGGCGCCGGCTCGATCGTCGACCACACCGCGTACCCGGCCGGCAAGCTGCGCACCGACGCCGGCGTCGACGGCACCGGCCCCTACACCCTCACCTCGTACACGAAGGGCCACGAGGCGGTCCTCGCGCCCAGCCGGCACTACCGGGGTGCCGTCGGCGGCACCGGACGCCCCGTCGACCTGCGGTACTACCCGACCCCCCAAGCCCTGGACACCGCCTGGAAGGACAGGCAGGTCGACGTCGCGACCGACCAGCTGCCGCCCGGCGTCCTCGCCGGACTCAACCCGAGCGACCCCGGCCGACGCGTCTACGAGGCGGACGGCTCCGAGACCCGGAACCTGTACTTCAACACCCGCGCGGGCAAGCCGCTGCACGACCCGAAGGTCCGGCAGGCCATGGCCTGGCTGATCGACCGCGAGCGGCTGGCCGCCACCGTCTACGACGGCACCGTCGACCCGCTGTACTCCCTGATCCCGGCGGGCCTCACCGGGCACACCACCTCGTTCTTCGACGACTACCCGAAGCCGGACCCGAAGAAGGCCCGGCAACTGCTCACCCGGGCCGGAGTCAGCCTGCCGGTGCACTTCACCTACGGCTACGCCGAGGGCCGCGGCGCCAGTGAGCAGGAGGCGGCCGAGATCAAGAAGGAACTGGAGGCGAGCGGCCTGTTCAAGGTCACCCTCCAGGGCTACGAATGGACCGCCTTCCAGAAGCAGTGGGCGACCGGCAGGCTCGACGCGTACGCCGTCGGCTGGGTCGCCGACTTCCCCGACCCGGACACCTTCGGCGCCGCGCTCGTCGGCACCGGAAGCGCCATGAACACCGGCTACAGCAGCAAGACCGTCGACCGGCTCGTCAAGGACAGCCGGCACTTCGCCGAGCGGACCGAGGCCGACCAGGACTTCCGCTCGGTGCAGCAGACCGTCGCCGAGGACGTGCCGGTGCTGCCGCTGTGGCAGGCCAAGGAGTACGTCGTCACCACCGAGGACGTCGGCGGCGGCCAGTACCTGTCGGACGGTACGGGCGTGTTCCGCCTGTGGAGCCTCACCGGCCTCTGACGCATCAGGGGTCGGTGCGCCGCCGGGCCGCCGGATCAGGGATGGCGTTCGTCATCCCCGGCAGGAACTCCGTGAACAGCTCGTGCACCTCGCGCACGAGCGGCCGCAGCACCCGGAAGCGGGCCAGGGCGACGCCCCGCGCGGTGAGCCGGGCGCCGCGCTCGGCCAGCCGGTAGCTGCGCTCGCGCCCCTCGGTACGGTCGAAGATCCAGTACAGGACCAGCCCCATCTGGGACAGCCACATCAACTCGGGAAGGATCTCCCGCAGTTCCTCGGGCACCTTCGTCTTCGTGGCCCCGGCGAGCACCTCCCGGTGGACGCTGATGGCCTCCTCGCGCGCGTGCTCCGACTCAGGCGAGAAGGGGCTGAGCGGGCTGTCCGGGTCGGCGGCGTTCTTGAAGAACTGCACCGCGAACTCGTGGTAGGGCGCGGCGATGTCCAGCCAGGCGCGCAGCACCCCCGCGAGACGGGCCTCCAGGTCGCGCTCACGGTCCAGGATCTCCCGGACCGCCACCTGGTGCTCGGCGGCGATCCGGTCGTAGAAGCCCTGGATCAGGTGCTCCTTGCCCGCGAAGTAGTAGTACGCGTTGCCGACGGAGACCCCCGCCTCCTTGGCGATGGCCCGCATGGTCGTCTTGTCGTAGCCGCGCTCCTGGAACAGCCGCATGGCCGTCTCCAGGATCAGGGCGCGGGTCTGCTCGGACTTGGTGGGGGTGGCGCCGTCGTCGGGGCCGTCGTTCTTCGCGGGCACGGGAAGAGAGCCTAACGTCAGCACGGGTGCGGTCACCGAGGGGCGCAGGTGCCGTCGGCGCAGCCGGGCGCGGTGTGGCTCCAGCCGGTGCCGGGTTCGTACGACCAGCCGTCCGCGCGCCGGTACACCTGACCGCCCCACTGCGCGCCGCCGCGCCGGCCCCGGTGCGCCTGCGCCCCGCGCCACTTGGCGGCGGCGAGCACCGCGCCCTTGGCCAGCAGGGCGCCGGAGGGGCTGCTCAGCCGGTGGGCGAGCGGCCGGTGTTCGCGCAGCGCCCACAGGGTGACCACCCAGGCGGCGGGGCCCCGGTAGACCTGTCCGGCGTCGCCGACGACGGTGATCTCGTCGAGGGTGGCGCCGTGGTCGAGGCCGGGAAAGCGCCGCCGGGCCTCCTCGGAGGCGGCCGGGACCGGCTCCAGCGGCACCAGCTGGGGCTGCCGCAGGAGCCAATCGCGCAGGAACGCGCACAGGGAGCACTCGGCGTCGTACAGGACGGTGAGCCGGCGGACCGGTGCGGGAGCGTTCATGCCGGTCGCGTTCGTGCCGGTGGCGTTCACGTGGGCCTCCTCCGCTCAGGCCCGCGCCTGCGGGGCCACCCAGCCCTGCGGCGGCACCGGGGGCACCTGCTCCCGTTCCATGGCGCCCCGGCGCCGGATCCGGTTGAGCACGTAGACGTTGGCCAGGTGCATCACGCCGAGCACCAGCAGCACCACGCCGAGCTTGGTCGACAGGACCTCGAAGATGCCGCGGGCGTCGGTGATGGTCTCGTCGTCGCTCAGGTACAGCGCGACGAAGCCGAGGTTGACGAGGTAGAAGCCGACCACCAAGAGGTGGTTGACGGCGTCGGCGAGCTTCTCGTTGCCGTGCAGCACGTCGGCGAGGAAGACCCTGCCGTTCCGGCTGAGCGTGCGGGCCACCCAGATGGTCAGACCGATGCTGACCAGCAGGTAGATGACGTAGGCGATGACCGTGCGGTCCATAGCCCCACCCTTCTTGAACACGTTCAAAACGTTGTCGGGGACGACTCTAGACCTACTTTTGAACATGTTCAACACGGGGGCCGGAGGGATTGTCAGTGGTGCCTCGTACTGTCGTCGGCATGGGAAACGTGACGTTCGTCGACGAGACGACGGCGGGGGAGCGGCGCACGGCCTGGGGGCTGGAGATCGCCGAAGAACGGCTGACCGTGGGGGAACTGATCCGGCGCCGGGTGTTCCAGGAGGTCGCCGAGTACAACGCCCGTACGCCGGAGGTCTTCCAGGGCCTCGTGCAGCCGGAAAACACCGAGCGCGTGCTGAACGGCTACGCGGTGCGCACGCCCCGCCGGATCGACCCCGAGACCCAGACGGCCCTGGCCATGCGGGCCTTCGCGGGGAACGGCTTCCTGGTGCTGGTGGGTGACCGTCAGGTCACCGACCCGGACGAGGAGATCGAGCTGGCGCTCGGCACCGAGGTCACGTTCCTGAAGCTCGTCCCCCTGGTCGGTGGCTGATGAGCTTCCTCCGCACGCCCCGGTCGCACGCGGACCGGCTGGGCAACAGGATCGCCGACGGCGACATCGGCCGGGTCGCCGACGAGGCGCTGCGCGCCCTGGACTCCAGCCGCGGAGCTTGGAGCACAGGCTGGGAGCGGGTGCTGGACCAGCTCCGGGCCCTGCCGGACGAGCAGCGCCGCGAGCTGCTGCACGCCCTGGCCGACCGCTTCGACCAGGCCGGTGACGACAGCGAGGCCCGCTGCCGCCATCTCGTCCTGTGCACCCTGGTCGCCGAGGGCCTCGACGGCGCGGAGAGCCTCGCCGACGACCCGCTGGCCGCCGAGCGCCACAAGGCCCTGGACGACCTCGCCCGGCGGCAGTCCTTCTGGTACGCGGCCCGCTTCGAGGTCCTGGGCCGGGCCGAGCTGGCCGCCGGCCGACCCCTTCCGGCCCCCGTCGTGGCCGTGATCCGCCGCGCGGCTCTCGACGCCTACCGCGCGGACGAGCTCGTCGAGCTGGCCCGGCAGCTCACCGACCCCGTCCTCAACGTCGGCGAGCCATGGGCCGAACAGGCCCTGAGCGACGCCACGACCCCCGAGTGGCACGCCCTCCTCGCCCACGCCGTCACCGCCACCGCCTCGAAACCCACGGCGAAGTGGGACAAACAGGCCCGTGCCCTCCTGGACACCCTCGGCACCGACCGCGTCCGTGAGACGGTCCTGTCCTGGCTCGCCCTCGTCGGCCGCCCCCGCACCCTCCCCCTGGAACGCCAGGAGTGGGAGCCGGACATCAACAACGCCTACGACCCGTACAACGCGACGGCCCTGCGCGGCCTGGCCTGGCTCCTCTCCCTGCTGCCGCCCCACACCGGCACGGTCCGGGCCCTGGGCGCCCTGGTCGAGACCTCGCTGAAGAAGGTCGCGGGCCTCGGCCCCCGCAACCCCAAGGCCGCCAACGCCGGTGTCGTCGCGCTGGCCCGCGTCGACTCCGAGCCGGCCCTGGCCGAACTCGCCCGGCTGGCCACCCGCGTGACGTACAAGAACACGGCCAAGCTCCTCGACGCGGCCCTGGAGGCCCGGGCCACCGCACTCGGCCTCAGCCGCGAGGAGATCGAGGAACTGGCGGTCCCGGCGTACGGCCTGACGGACATCGGCCACGCCGAACACCGCCTCGGCGAGGCGACGGCACTCCTCGAAGTCCGAGGCTCGCGAGCCGTGCTGAGCTGGCGCAACGCCGCCGGCAGGCCGGTCAGGACCGTGCCGGTGGCCGTGAAGCGCGACCACCCGGACGAACTGAAGGAACTGAAAACGGCGGTCAAGGACATCGACAAGATGCTCTCGGCGCAGAGCGAGCGTCTGGACCGCCAGTTCCTGGCCCGCCGCAGCTGGCCGTACGCGGTCTGGCGCGAGCGCTACCTGGACCACCCCCTGGTCGGCACGCTGGCCCGCCGCCTGCTGTGGACGGTCGACGGCAGGACGGCCGGATACGCGGACGGCGAGCTGCGGACCCTCTCCGACGACCCGCTGCCGCCGGGCACCCGGGTCGAACTCTGGCACCCGGTCGGCCGCGAGCCCGCCGAGACCGTCGCCTGGCGCGACTGGCTGGAGCGGCACGGCGTCACCCAGCCGTTCAAACAGGCCCACCGCGAGATCTACCTGCTCACGGACGCCGAGCGCGCCACCGGCACCTACTCCAACCGCTTCGCGGCCCACATCCTGCGCCAGCACCAGTTCCACTCCCTGGCCGCGATCCGCGGCTGGCACAACAAGCTGCGCCTGTGCGTCGACGACTCCGCCCCGCCCGCGACCCGCGAGCTGCCACAGTGGGGCCTGCGCGCCGAGTACTGGATCGAGGGCGATGGCGAGGAGTACGGCGTCGACACCACCGACTCCGGCAGTTATCTGCGCCTGCGCACCGACCAGGTCCGCTTCTATCCGATCGACGCCCCGCAGAACTCGGCCCACTGCTACGGCGGCGAGTACTCCATGTGGCTCCGCGACGGCAGGGACCCGGTCGACCCGATCCCCCTCCAGGACATCCCGCCCCTGGTCCTCTCCGAAGTCCTGCGCGACGTCGACCTGTTCGTCGGCGTGGCCAGCGTCGGCAACGACCCGACCTGGCAGGACGGCGGCCCCGGTGGCCGCTTCCGGGAGTACTGGACGTCGTACGGCTTCGGCGAGCTGAACGCGAGCGCCGAGACCCGCCGCCTGCTGCTCGACCGCCTGATACCCCGCCTGGCCATCGCCGACCGCTGCACCCTGGAGGGCCGCTTCCTCCACGTCCGCGGCGACCGCCACACGTACAAGATCCACCTGGGCTCGGGCAACATCCTCATGACCCCGAACGACCAGTACCTCTGCATCGTCCCCAAGTCCGCCCCGACGACCCCCGGGACGGGCTACCTCCCCTACGAGGGCGACCGCATGCTGGCGGTCATCCTCAGCAAGGCGATGATGCTGGCAGCGGACACGAAGATCACGGACCCGTCGATCCTGAGCCAGTTGTGAACGAGACCGGGGCCGACTTCGACAAGGTCCTTGCGGCTGCATACAAGATTCCAGCGACCCCACATCTTCGTGCGGATCGATCGAATCGTGGTACCTGATTCGATGCATCCAGGCTTCACGTGTTCACCTCTGTCAATTCCTGTTCGGTGCAATTTTTGGGGAATGAAGGCGAAGGGACAGGGGCCCCACCGGAGTGATCTCCGGTGGGGGCCCTGTCGCCGTTTGACGGCAACGCTGACGGCAAGGTCAGCGGACGGTGGCAGCGGCGGGCGGGTCGTCGGGGGTGTCTGTCGAGTTGAGGGCGTGGCCGAGGAGTTCCTTGATGACGACGCCTTCGAGGCCGCTGCGTGGCGGTGTTCAGCACGAGAGTGAGCAGGCTCGCACAAGGTGTAGCAGCCGGGTGCCGCGGCAATCGCAGAAACGATGACGATGAACGAAGCAGGGTCTGCAGGGAATCCATGCGGCAGACCCTTCTGGTTGGGGTCGATCACGCAGGTTCCGCGCTCAGACTTTACAGCCCCCCACCCGCCGCGTACTCAGCGCGATGTCGTCCATCCGCACCTCGTACGACGACGGGCTCGGGTCGGCCTGGTACAGCTGCCAGCCCAGCTTGAGCCGGTCGAAGGACGGGAAGACGAACGGGTCCGAGGTGCCGCCGTGCCGGTCGGTGGATACGGTCAGGTCGGGCTGGGGTATCCCGTCGAAGTAGACGGTGACGCGGTTGTCGGTGGCGTCCAGGTGGAACTCGACGCACTGCCACGTGTCGGCCCTCGCCGGGGCCGAGGTCTTCCAGGACGTCCAGTCCCCGGTCGGTCCGAGGTCGGAGCCGACGCCGTAGAAGTTCCCACTCTCCGTGGGCGCGTACTGTCCGCCGAGCGGCCGGACGAGCGTGGGGGAGTCGGAACCGGACGCCTCCGCGAGGGTCCAGTGCGCCCAGTCGGGGGCAGTCGGGAAGGCGTCCACGCGCAGTCGCAGCCGGGCCCAGAAGCTGTTGCCGGGCGGCTTGAGGTCGGGGAAGACCAGGAAGGCGCGGCCGTTGCCCTGGGTGCGGATGCGGAGTTCGCGGCCGTGGCCGGACGACGAACGGGCGATCGTCAGGCTGCCGTCGGACGTGTCGGTGGTCCACCCGCGGCCTTCGGTGACCGGGCCGAGGGGGAGGCGGTCGAAGGTCTCGCGTGCGAGGACCGGGGAGGGACTTGCCGAGGCGGTGGGGGATACCGGCAGCAGCGTGGCGGCCGTGGCCACGAGCGCGACGGCGGCTTTCCTCAGGGGCGTCATGAGCGACAGTCTCGTGACATCCGGCCCTATCGGTCACAGGAGCCATACGACAGGTGGCCGGAACCGGCCTGAATCTGGCCGGTTCCTCGTCCTGCGGCTCAGTCGCTCGTCCTCGGCTGGCCGGCCTTGAGGATTTCCGCCACGTCGAGGGTCACCTTGGCGCCGATGGAGTCCGGGAGAGTGACGAGCTCGCCGGAGGCGTGCGGGCGGTGGCCTTCGTAGGTACTTCCGACCGGGTTGGTCAGGACGTGGAGCCGCTGGTGCTTGCGGTTCCACGACGACGTAGACCGGGATCTTCGCCTCGGCGTAGGCGGCGACCTTCGTCTTCAGGTCGTTCTTCCAGTTCGTGGAGGTGACCTCCAGCACGAGGCGGAAGCAGACCGGGTCGTAGGCGTTGTTCTCGACGTGGTGATCCTCGAAGTCGGCGTCCACGACCGCGAGGTCGGGGATGGCATAGTCGGATGCCACTCGCGCGTCCGTTCCGGGAGCCCTCACCCGAAGGTGTGGCATATGCCGGAGGGCCCCGTCTCCAGCGGAAACGGGGCCCTCAAGGCGCAAGCGGTCGACCTCAGAAGCGGCGCGTGATCAGCGCACGCTTCACCTCTGCGATCGCCTTCGTGACCTCGATGCCACGCGGGCACGCGTCCGTGCAGTTGAAGGTCGTGCGGCAGCGCCACACGCCGTCGCGGTCGTTGAGGATCTCCAGGCGCTGCTCACCCGCCTCGTCGCGCGAGTCGAAGATGAAGCGGTGCGCGTTGACGATCGCGGCCGGGCCGAAGTACTGGCCGTCGTTCCAGAAGACCGGGCACGACGTGGTGCAGGCCGCGCAGAGGATGCACTTCGTCGTGTCGTCGAAGCGCTCGCGGTCCTCGGCCGTCTGGAACCGCTCACGCGTCGGCTCGTTCGTGTCCTTCGTGATGAGGAAGGGCATGACGTCGCGGTACGCCTGGAAGAACGGCTCCATGTCGACCACGAGGTCCTTCAGGACCGTGAGGCCCTTGATGGCCTCGACCGTGATCGGCTTCTCGGGGTTGATGTCCTTGATCAGCGTCTTGCAGGCAAGACGGTTCTTGCCGTTGATCCGCATCGCGTCCGAGCCGCAGATGCCGTGCGCGCAGGAACGGCGGAAGGTGAGAGTGCCGTCCAGGTCCCACTTGATCTTGTGGAGGGCGTCGAGGACACGCTCCTTGGGGTCGATCTCCACCTGGAAGTCTTCCCACACCGCCTCCGCCGCGACCTCAGGGTTGAAGCGGCGGATGCGGAAGGTGACCGTGATGTAGGGGGAGTCGGCGAAACCGGGCTCGGGCTTGCCGGCCGCGTCTTCCTTGTCCAGAACAGGGGTAGCCATCAGTACTTACGCTCCATCGGCTGGTAGCGGGTCTGGACGACCGGCTTGTAGTCGAGACGGACGGTTTCGGAGCCGTCGGCGCCGACCTCGCGGTACGCCATGGTGTGCCGCATGAAGTTGACGTCGTCGCGGTTCGGGTAGTCCTCGCGGTAGTGACCGCCGCGCGACTCCTTGCGGGCGAGCGCGGAGACGGCCATGACCTCGGCGAGGTCGAGCAGGTTGCCCAGCTCCACGGCCTCCAGCAGGTCCGTGTTGAACCGCTTGCCCTTGTCCTGGATCGAGACGTTCTTGTAGCGCTCGCGCAGCTCCGCGATCTTCTCGACCGCCGTCTTGATCGTCTGCTCGGTGCGGAACACCATGACGTTGGCGTCCATGGTCTCCTGCAGCTCACGCCGCAGCTCCGCCACCCGCTCGGTGCCGGTGGCGTCGCGCAGCCGCTCCACCTGCGCGACCACGAGCTCCGCCGGGTTCTCCGGCAGCTCGACGAAGTCCGCCTTCTGCGCGTACTCGGCGGCGGCGATGCCCGCGCGCTTGCCGAAGACGTTGATGTCCAGCAGCGAGTTCGTGCCGAGGCGGTTGGCGCCGTGCACGGACACGCAGGCGACCTCGCCGGCCGCGTACAGACCGGGGACGACCGTGGTGTTGTCCGCCAGGACCTCACCCTCGACGTTGGTCGGGATGCCGCCCATGGCGTAGTGAGCGGTGGGCTGGATCGGGATCGGGTCCGTGTAGGGCTCGATGCCGAGGTAGGTGCGCGCGAACTCCGTGATGTCCGGGAGCTTCGCGTCCAGCTGCTCCGGCGGGAGGTGCGTGAGGTCGAGGTAGACGTGGTCGCCCTCGGGACCGCAGCCGCGGCCCTCACGGATCTCCGTGTAGATGGAGCGGGAGACGACGTCACGGGACGCGAGGTCCTTCATGACCGGCGCGTACTTCTCCATGAAGCGCTCGCCGTCCTTGTTGCGGAGGATGCCGCCCTCACCGCGGGCGCCCTCCGTCAGCAGGATGCCCATGCGCCAGATGCCGGTCGGGTGGAACTGGAAGAACTCCATGTCCTCCAGCGGCAGCCCGCGGCGGTAGACGGCCGCCTGGCCGTCACCGGTCAGCGTGTGCGCGTTCGACGTCACCTTGAAGAACTTGCCGCAGCCGCCGGACGCGTAGACCACGGACTTCGCCTGGAAGACGTGGATCTCGCCGGTGGCGAGTTCGTACGCCACGACGCCCGCCGACTTCTTGACGCCGTCGACCTCGGTGATCAGCTGGTCCAGGACGTAGAACTCGTTGTAGAACTCCACGCCCTCCTTGACGCAGTTCTGGTACAGCGTCTGGAGGATCATGTGGCCGGTGCGGTCGGCCGCGTAGCAGGAACGGCGGACCGGGGCCTCACCGTGGTTGCGGCTGTGACCGCCGAAGCGGCGCTGGTCGATGGTGCCGTTCGGCGTGCGGTTGAACGGCAGGCCCATCTTCTCGAGGTCCAGGACCGAGTCGATGGCCTCCTTCGCCAGGATCTCGGCGGCGTCCTGGTCGACCAGGTAGTCACCGCCCTTGACCGTGTCGAAGGTGTGCCACTCCCAGTTGTCCTCCTCCACGTTGGCGAGCGCGGCGGCCATGCCGCCCTGCGCGGCGCCCGTGTGGGAGCGGGTGGGGTACAGCTTGGTCAGCACGGCGGTGCGGCTGCGCTTCGTGGACTCGATGGCCGCGCGCATGCCCGCGCCACCGGCGCCGACGATGACGGTGTCGTACTTGTGGATCTTCATGATTCTCGCAACCCCGTGCCTAGCGGATGTTCGGGTCGAAGGTGAAGATCACCAGCGTGCCCAGCAGGATGGTGAACACCGTGGCGGTGTAGAGCAGGCCCTTGAGCCACAGCCGGGTGTTCGCGCGCTCCGCGTAGTCGTTGATGACCGTGCGCAGGCCGTTGGCGCCGTGCAGCATGGCGAGCCACAGCATCAGCAGGTCCCAGACCTGCCAGAACGGGGACGCCCAGCGGCCCGCCACGAAGGCGAAGCCGATCTTGGAGACGCCGCCGTCCAGCACGAGCTGGATCAGCAGGTGGCCGAGAACCAGGACGACCAGCACCACGCCCGACAGGCGCATGAACAGCCAGGCGGCCAGCTCGAAGTTGCCCCGGGTGCTCTTGGGGGTCTTCTTGGTGCGCTGGCGCGGGGCCTCGATGAAGGGCGCCGGGTTGTCGACGGTGTAGACGGCGCCACCCTCGACGGGGCCGACACCGGCAGCGGACTTCTCAGTCGTGGACATTGGCGTCAGCTCCCGAACAGTTCACGAGCGGCGTGGCCGAGGACGGGGTAGATGGCCCCCAGCATCAGCACGACCCACAGGGCGACGACGGTCCAGAGCATCTGCTTCTGGTAGCGGGCGCCCTTGATCCAGAAGTCGACAGCGATGACGCGCAGACCGTTGAGCGCGTGAAAGAGGATGGCGGCGACGAGGCCGTACTCCAGCAGCGCGACGATCGGCGTCTTGTACGTGGCCACGACGGTGTCGTAGGCCTCCGGGGACACACGGACGAGAGCGGTGTCCAGCACGTGAACGAACAGGAAGAAGAAGATGAGGACGCCGGTGACTCGATGAGCCACCCAGGACCACATTCCTTCCCGGCCGCGGTACAGCGTTCCAGCCGGCACGGAAGTTTCCTCCGGGAGCGGGGATTGGGGCCGCGCCGGCTTGGTGTGTCGGTCGGGCCCGGCCGGGTACGGTCCACCGGCCCCCAGCATCGTAGCGATGCGTTGCGGCCGGGCTGCGCCGGGGTCTGGCTGTGTGATCAAACTGGCATGCGTACGGGCTAGCGGAAACGGCTTCTGGGGTGGGGTGCCCTGTTATCGGCCGGGTGCGGGTGCGCTGTGGTTGTTCGCGCAGTTCCCCGCGGCCCTGAGGGCGCTGACCAGCCGCCCGCTCGCCAGGCGCCGGAGTTCATCGGCCACGACCGCCCGCTCCTCTTCGGGATCGTTGGTCAATCGTGACCGGATGGCCGCGAGGAGGCGGTCCAGGGTCTCCGACGGGGACAAACCGTCCAGGCAGATGACGAACACGTGTCCGAAGCGGGCCTCGTAGGCGGCGTGGGCCGCGTTGAGGGCGGTGTGGGCCGCGGAGTAGCTGTCCGGCGGGAGCGTGGGCAGCGGCTCGGCCGCCAGTGCTTCGGTGAGGTCGGACCAGCCGAGGTCGTAGGCGGCCTCGTCCGCCGCGGCCAGCAGGGAGTCCAGGTCCGGATAGGGACGGTGGTCCGCGACACGCCCGGCCCAGCGGCGGCTGCGCAGGCAGGAGAGGAGGGCCTGCTCCAGGTCCTCCTCGGAGGCTGCGTTGAAGTGCTCCACCGGTATGGCGAGGCGGCCGGGGAGGTCTGGGAGACGGTGCGCAGGCAGCGTGGGTCCTCGTGGGCGTCACGTGTGTCGGCAGGGCAAGTTGTGAGAGATGTGACGTCACGCTATCGAGTACGACCACGGCGTGTCCGAAGGATGCCTGAATTTTCACCCGGGAGGGAGAGTTTCGGAACGCGTGGTGGACGCGCGCCGAGCGGCCCCGGGTTTTAGGTTGGCCGTGTGAGTCAGCACAGGCGCCGGACGGCGAAGCAGGAGAAGCAGCGGCAGGTGCTGGTCGTGGCCATGGCTGTAGCCCTGGTCGTGGTCGCGGCCGGGGTGAGTCTCGGGCTCTGGGCGTCCTCGGGGGGTGACGGCGGGTCCACCGGATCGGAGGCCGGATCCTCGCAGGGCGCCACCGCGGCGGCGCCCCCGGACAGGGCACCGGAAGCGGCCCCCAGCCCGACCCGCTCCTACCCCCTGTCCGAGACGCCCCGCACCATCCCCGCCGTACGGGACCACGAGCCGGCGCGCGGCCCGGGCTGGCAGCCGGAGAAGGGCAACCGGGTGGTCGTGGACGACCCGGCGCTGGCCGACGAGGGACGGCTGGTCGCCGGCGAGCTCGGGATGACGTACGCGGGCGAGAAGGGCGACAAGAAGGCCGGGGACCTGCGGCTGGCGCTGAACGGCGACAAGGGCGCGAACCCGGAGTCGTACACGATGACCGTGCGCGACGGGCGGGTGGAGATCGACGGGCCCACCGACGCGGGGGTCTTCTACGGCACCCGCACGCTCAAGCAGGAGACCCACGACGGCGGCACGGCGCCCGAGGGCGTGGTGAAGGACGAACCGGCCAAGCCGCAGCGCGGGTTCATGCTGGACATCGCCCGCAAGAACTTCACGGCCGGCTGGATCGAGGACCGGGTCCGGGAACTGGGCGACCTGAAGTACAACGAGCTGGGGCTGCACTTCTCCGACGACCAGGGCTTCCGGATCGAGTCCGACGCGCAGCCGGAGATCGTGTCCCAGCCGCATCTGACCAAGGCGCAGGTGCGGAAGATCGTCGACCTCGCGGAGAGCCGGCACATCACCGTCGTGCCCGAGATCGACTCGCCCGGGCACCTGGGCGCGGTCCTCCGCGCCCACCCCGACCTGCAGCTGCGCACCGCACAGGGGTCGGCTGTGCAGGGCGCCATCGACATCTCCAAGCCCGAGAGCGCCGAGATCGTCGACGAGCTGCTGAACGAGTACGCGGGGCTCTTCCCCGGCAAGCCCTGGCACCTCGGGGCCGACGAGTACCAGGCGCTGGTCCGCTCCGACCCGGAGGCGTCGTTCCCCCAGCTGGCCGCGGCCGCCCAGGAGAAGTACGGCTCCGGCGCGACGGTCGCCGACCTGACGACCGGCTGGCTGAACGACCGGGCCGACACCGTCCGCAAGCACGATCGCGTCCCGCGGGCGTGGAACGACGGCTTCTTCCGCGGCACCTCCGTGCAGGCCGCCAAGGACATCCAGGTCGCCTACTGGACCGGCAAGGAGATCGGCGCCCGGGCGCCCCTGGAGTACCTCCAGGCGGGCCGCAAGGTGATCAACTACAACGACGAGTTCCTGTACTACGTGCTCGGCGAGCCGCAGACCTTCGTCTACCCGACGGGGCAGCGGATCTACGAGCAGTGGACACCGCGGGTGCTGCGCGGCACCGCTGGCGTGCCGGCGCGCTACGACGGCCAGATCCTCGGCGGGACCTTCGCCGTCTGGTGCGACCTGGCGGACTCCCAGACGCAGGACCAGGTGGCGGCCGGGATCCGGATGCCGCTGCGGGCGACCGTCCAGAAGCTGTGGGACCCGGGCGAGCCCGAGCTGTCCTGGGCGCAGTTCCGGGCGCTGGCGGACAGGCTCGGCTGACCGGCACGAATTGGCCCATACGGCTGCGAACTCCCGTACGGCTGTGGTGGTCTTCTCGCGAGGAGCATCGAATATGCCGGGGGGAACCGGGACATGGGCTACTGGGGATACTTCGTCGTGGGCCGGGGGGAGCGGCCGCTGCCGGAACTGACGGCGCTGGCGGGGGCCGGGGACGGTCCGACGCGGCGCGCCTCGGCGCCGGGCGGATGGCAGGTGTGGGAGTACCCGAGCAGGGACGGCGACATCGGGAACATGAACGCCCTCGCCCGGGAGACCGGGGCGCCCGCGCTCTTCGGGTACGTCATGAACAGCGAGTGCGTGGTGCTGGAGGCCGCGGCCCCGGAGAGCGGGGCGTGGACGACCTGTCTCGCGCGCTCGGCCATGGCCGGGTATCTGGGGGCGGGCCGGGAGAGCCTCACGCTGGAGGACTACTTCCTGGAACCCGGCGAAGCCGCCGAGCGTGCCGTGCGCTGGGCCGCCGAGGCCGGGTGCGAGGTGAACGCCGACGCCCTCGTGGCCGTACTGACTTCAGACCCTGACCCCCTGGCCGAAAACCTCTTGTTCCGCTTCCTCGACAGGCTGGGTGTGGTGCCCCTGTGACACTCCGGGGCCGTTGCACGCAGTAAGGGGAAGTGCGGGTTCCGTAAGGGGTGAAGGCCGGGCAGCGGCCTGATCGGGCCACGGAGGCGGCCCGCGGAGGGAGGCGTGGATGAGCCTGGTGGAGTTGATCGCACAGGCCGACGAACGCGGGCTGGCCGCGAGCGGGCTGGCTTGTTTGGATCGGTGCGTGCCCCTGCTGGGCGGCGACGACGAGATCCTGCGGCCGCTGTGGGCGAGCCTCGGCGACGGTGCGGGTGCCGGCGAGTGGGGTGAGCGGCTGGAGCAGGCGCGCGGCAAGCTGGACGCGGCCGGCGCCGGGGACGAGGCTGCCGTGCTCGCCCACCGGATGCTCGAGGCCGCTCCCGCCGAGCCCTCCGCCGCGGGAGTCCGGGTGTGGGCCGACGCCTGTTCCGTCGCCTCCCTCCAGATCCACCGGCTCCTGGACACCGCCGAGGACGAGGCCTCGTCCGTCGACTCCCGCCGCGAGGGCCGTACGGAGGGCATGTCGCCCCTCGTCGCCGCCGAACTGCGCCGTCAGATCACCGTCCTGGAGGTCCTCGCCGGACACGGCCCGGCCGGGCTGCGCCGGGCGCTGGAGGTGTCGGTCGAGGGGCGCCGGGTGCTGCGCGCGGTGGTCTCCCGCCGGAACCGGCAACAGGGCTGAGGGAGCGGGTCCCCAGGCGCCCGACCGGCCTAAACCCCGTTCCTGGAAGAGTCCTGTGACTGTCCCTTGGGCGAGGTGGGGCGGTCCTGCGTTGCTTCGGGGAAGCCGCCGAATCCGGGTGACGAAACGCTTCGCCGCAGCGCTTTCCGGGATGTGACGACTCAAGCGGAGACCAGGCCATCGGCGGCTGCGAAGCCGCTGCGATGGGCGGCGGACACAGTGGCGACGATGCGCGAGGGAGCACGGCTGCGCCTCGACTACTCGGCGCAGAGCCTGTGGAGCATCGACCGGATGATCGAGGGGATACGGCGGGAGGGAGCGCCCGACGCCGCCGTCCGGGAGGTGCTGCGCGGCTTCGGCGCCTACGCCGGTGAGGTGATGGCGCGTCACTCCGGCGCCGAATGGTGGGCGACCGGCGGTGACCACTGGATCCGCACCCCCGACGGGCGCCTGTGGGACCCCATCGAGGAGGCGCGCCGCTGCTACGCGGGACACGGATCGCTGCGGCTGCTGTGCCGGGACGCGGTGAGCACCGGGCCCCGGCGGTAGCGTCACCGCCCGAGTACGCCCGCGTCCGCGGCGTCGTTCCCGGCCTCGTCCTCGTCCAGGGGTCCCGGCGGCTCCGTGGCGGGCTCGGCCGGCGTGCCGGCGTTCGCGGCCAGGGTGCGGATCTCTGGCAGGTCGTCGTAGAGGTGCTGTCCGGGGCATTCGGTCGGGTAGCCGTCGCGGTGGCCGGAGATGCGGTGGAACGTCACCTTCTGGCCCAGCTTGTACTTGCCGTTGTCGGCACCCGAGGTCAGCACGGTCGTCCCGGTCGGGTCGATGCCGTAGAGGCCGAGCTTCCACGCGGCGACCTTCGCGACCGACGCGCGCACCGCGGCGTTGGTGGCCGCCGTGGAGTAGTCGCCGAGCACCGAGACACTGCTGGTGGCGGTGTTGAACCCGTAGGTGTGCGCGCCGAGGACGGGCTTGTCGACGCCACCCGCACGGCCCTCGAAGACGGTGCCGCACTTGTCGACGAGGAAGTGGTAGCCGATGTCGTTCCAGCCGTTGCTCTGCACGTGGTAGAGGAACACGCCGCGCACGATCGACGCCGACTCGGAGCAGGTGTAGTCGTTGGTGCCCGCCGTGTGGTGGACGAACACCGCCTTGGTGTCGCCGGTGTAGGTGGGCGGGTCCTTCACCAGGGACTCGTCCGCGCCCCAGGCGGAACGCGACGTCATGGCGGGACGCTCGGCCGCCAGCGGACCGGCGGCCGGCCGGGCGGTGGCCGGATCGACGGCCTCGGTGTGCACCGCGTCCGATCCGGCCTCGGGGTCGACCAGTTCGACCCGCAGCCCTTCCGGCAGGCGCGAGCCCGACAGGCGCACCTGGACGCCGTCCGAGGGCCCGGTCCACAGCGGCTGGGTGCTGCCGCGCACCCCGGCCCGGTCGCGGTCGGGGCCGGTCTCGGGCCTACGGCCTTCGGTCTCCAGGGGGCGCCACGCGCTCCACGCGCCGCTCTCCCGGGAGCGGGTGCGCACCTCGGCGGTGCCGTCCAGGGCCGCGTCCGGATCGTCCCAGGTGACGCCGATCAGGCTGAACGGCTCGGTGGTGCGCGGCGCGAGGGACCGGTCGTGGGGGTCGCCGTCCGGCACCCGGACGGTGTGCACACCGTCCGAGGGGGTGGCCCGGGCGGGCTGGGTCAGTCCGAGTGCGCCGAGGGCCAGGGCGGTGGCGACGGCGGTGCGCAGGAGGCGGGGTGTCATACGGCGCTCGCCTTTCGTGGGCGGTGGCATCGCGAGCAGAGGTCCCCGGTACGTCACTTGGCCGAAACCTCCGCGGGGCGGGGCTCCCGAGGACGGCGGGCCGGGTTGACCCGAACGGTCGCGGGCGCCCGGCGCCTGACGCGCTGTGACACTTCCGCGCCGACCGGCGCTGATGAGCGTGGGAGGGCGCGCACTCGGCACGGACGAGGACGGTACTTGGGTCAGGGAACGGAACCCCGGCGTGGGCAGGCGTACGACGGGGAACTGGGCGCGGCCGTCGCGCGGGCCCAGCAGGGTGACGAGGCGGCCTTCGCGGTCGCCTACCGCTTCGTGCAGCCCGGACTGCTCGGCTATCTGCGCGGCCTGGTCGGGGACGACGCGGAGGACGTGGCGTCCGACGCCTGGCTGGAGATCGCCCGGGACCTCGGGCGGTTCCGGGGCGACGGGGCCGGCTTCCGCGGCTGGACGGCGACCATCGCCCGGCACCGGGCGCTGGACCATCTGCGCCGGCAGCGGGTACGGCCCCGGTCGTCCGCGCTGGAGCAGGACATCCTGGAACTGCCGGGACCGCAGAGCACGCACGACCAGGCGCTGGAGGCCATCTCCACCGAGCACGCCCTGGAGCTGGTCCGGGGGCTGCCGCGCGACCAGGCCGAGGCCGTGCTGCTGCGTGTCGTGGTCGGCCTCGACGGCCCCGCCGCCGCGCGGGTTCTGGGCAAACGGCCGGGCGCGGTACGGACGGCCGCCTACCGGGGTCTGAAGCGCCTCGCCGGGCAGCTGGGCGCGGCGAGTGTGACGGATGAGGCTCCCCGGACGCTGGGTGAGTCGACGTAGCGGAACCGGCGGTTTCGCGTGCGGCCCGGCCGGGTCGCACGGGGTCGGGGCCCTGAACAGGGCGGACCGGCGGGCCGTACTGGGGCCCGGCGGGCCGGCCGGCGCCGCCGGGCAGACGGATCGATCGGATCGAGCAGGGACGGAAACGGACATGGGTGAACGGCAGAGCGACGGCGGGCTGTCCGGCCGTGGTTCCCGGCACGCCCTCCTCGACGCCGACGTCGAGGCGCTGATCGTCGCCTCCCTCGTCCGGGACGGTGTCGACGCCCAGGCCGAGCAGCGGGCCGTGGCCGCCTTCCGGGCCGCCCGGGACGCCGGGGCCCTGCGCACGCGCACCCGCCGCCGGGACGACTGGCGCGCCCGGGAACGGCGGCGCCTCGGCCGGTCCCTGAAGACGACGCTCTCCGTGCTGCTCGCCAGTCTCACGCTGGGCGGTGTCGCCGTGGCGGCGATCGGCGTGGCGGGAACGCCGGAGGACGGCACGAAGGATGCCCCCGAGCGGAGGCCCGCCCCGAGCAGCGCCCCGCGCGACCCGTCGGAACCGCCCTCCCGCGACAGCCACGGCCCCGGCACCGGTTCCTCCCCGGACCGGCCCGCCCCCGCCGAGGACACCGAGGCCCACTGCCGCGCCTACGAGCGGGTCGGCCGGCGCGGCAAGGCCATGGAGGCGACGTCATGGGAGCGTCTGGTGGCCGCCGCGGGCGGTGAGAGGAACGTCACGGCGTACTGCGCCGGACAACTGGACGAGCCGAAGAGCGTGAGCGGTGGCCCCGCCAACGGTGGCCCCGCCGAGGACGACGGCGCACCCGCCGCGCACAACGGCACGGGCAACGGCTCGGACGACGGCGGGGACAAGGGCGCGGGCGCGAGCCGGAGCGAGGGCAAGCGCTCCCAGCCCAACGGCCGTCAGAAGTAGGGGATTCCGCGAGTACCCGCCGGCACGGCCGGGCGGCTCCGCGACCCCGCGGGGGCCCGCCATGGCAACGGCCGAGGCCGCCACCCCCCACAGGAGAGGCCCCGGCCGTCGCGCGGCACGGGCCGCGCGGCGGCCCGTACTTCCTACAGCGCCCGGTGTGCGTTTTCTGTCACACCCCGCTCCGTCACGGCTTAGTTGCATCTCGGACGGACATGGACGGGGCATGGTTTCAGGTCGTAACGTGCCATTCGCGCCAACAGAGAAGGCGGCGAGACCACCGCAACCACCTGCGGGCTTGTGACCGCAACCACTAATTGGGCAACCACGACGGCGAGAACCCGGTCCGCGAAAGCGGCGCCGGTCGAGGCGCAGAAGGGCGCGCGGTGCTGGGGGACGACGCGGAGCTGACCGCCGCGGTGCGCGCGGCACAGGACGGAGACGAAAACGCGTTCCGGACCGTGTACCGCACCGTGCATCCGCGGCTGCTCGGGTACGTACGGACACTGGTCGGCGACCCCGACGCCGAGGACGTGACGTCCGAGGCGTGGCTTCAGATAGCCCGCGATCTGGAGCGGTTCACCGGCGACGCGGACCGGTTCCGCGGCTGGGCCGCCCGGATCGCCCGCAACCGCGCGCTGGACCACATACGCATGCGCGGGCGCCGGCCCGCGATCGGCGGTGACGAGACCGAGCTGACCGGCCGTGCCGCCGAGTCGGACACCGCCGGCGAGGCCATCGAGGCGCTCGCCACGGACGGCGCGTTCTCCCTGATCTCCCGGCTGCCGCAGGACCAGGCCGAAGCGGTCGTGCTGCGCGTGGTGGTGGGGCTCGACGCGAAGACCGCCGCCGCGACGCTCGGAAAGCGCCCGGGCGCGGTCCGCACGGCGGCGCACCGGGGTCTGAAGCGGCTCGCCGAACTGCTCGGCGACGACCCGCAGACCGATCCGGAATCGGCCGGGGTGCTCGACGCCCTGCCGCCCCAGCGAGAACCGCGTGGCGGTGCCGTGACGTCCGCAGGTGTGACGCACAGCGTTGCGCGGACGCAGAAGGATGTGTGATGGCCGACGAGCAGTACAGGTGGCTGGACCGCGAAACGGCGGAGCGTTTGCTGAGCGGAGAGCCACCCGGAGCTGTCGAAGGCGCCGGCCGGGATCAGGCCGAACACCTCGCCAGGACCCTCGGCGCACTGTCCGCCACACCCCCGCTGACCAGCGATGAACTCCCCGGCGAGGCCGCCGCGGTGGCCGCTTTCCGCAAGGCCCGCGCGGAACGCGCCGACGCGGCCGCCGCCCCCGCGGCCATCGGCGGACGCGCCGCGGCAGACGTCTCCGACGCGGGGCTGGTCCGTATCGGTACCCCCGGCGACGGCAGCACCGTCACCGCCCGTCCGCCCCGCTGGGCCCGTCCCGCCCGCCTCGCCCTGGCCGCCGTGCTGGCGGTCGGCATGGTCGGCGGGGTGGCCCTCGCGGCCGGAACCGGAGGCCTGAGGGCGCCCTTCGGCGACGACGAACCCAACCCCGGCACCTCCGTCTCGGCCTCCGTCACCCATCCCGAACGCCCGCTGGTGTCGCCGTCACCGGGCGACACCGCGCAGGGCGGCTCCACTCCCGACGGCGGCGCCCCGGGCGGCTCGCCGAAGGGCGGGGCCGGTGCCCAGGGCGGTGACGCGGAGCGCGACGACGCGGCCCCGAAGCCGGAGCACCGGAAGGACGGCTCCGGCGGCCACCGCGGGGAGATCACCGCCGCCTGCCGCGACCTGCGCGACGGCAAGCGGCTGGACCCCGACCGCAGGCGTGCCCTGCGGGACGCGGCGGGCGGCCTCCGGGTACGGAAGTACTGCAAGGGCGTGCTGTCCCCGGCCGCCCCCCGCTCCGGTGGGCGCGGGAGCGACGACCACGCGGACAAGGGCCGGCACCAGGACAAGGGCTCCGGCCGGGACCGCAACCAGGACCGCAAGCAGGACGGCGACCAGAGTCGGAAGCAGGACAAGGCCGACCGCAAGGCCGAGAAGCGCGCCGAGAAGAAGGACGACGACGATGACGGCGCGGGCCGTGGCGGCTTCCGGACCTCTCTCGCGCCGCTGCGACCTGCGGTTTCGCACTCCCTGAAAATTTTCTGGCCGACGGTGTGACGTTTTCGGCCGCCCCGGCGCAGTAATGAGTGAGCCGACTGGTCATCGGCCGTCGCACAGAGCCGGGGTTCCCCCCGTACCTACGGCTCGTGCACCTGAGCGCGGGCGGGACACGTTCCCCCGGTCCCGCCCGCGCCCCTAACTCTCTCTCCCCGCCGTCACCAGGACACGACGACCCTGTCGCCGTTGCGGACCTGCGCGAACAGCTCCGCGATCGCCTGCTCGTCCCGTACGTTGACGCAGCCGTGCGAGCCGCCCGCGTATCCCCGGGCGGCGAAGTCCGCCGAGAAGTGCACGGCCTGGCCGCCGCTGAAGAACATCGCGTAGGGCATGGGCGAGTCGTAGAGCGTCGAGACGTGGTCGCGGGACTTCCAGTAGACGGAGAAGACGCCCTCCCGGGTCGGTGTGCCCTGCGAGCCGAAGCGGACCGCCATCGTCGACACGGTCCGCCCGTCGATCATCCAGCGCAGTGTCCTGCTGGTCTTGTCGATGCACAGCACCCGGCCGGTCCGGCAGCGCGCGTCCGGCGGGTCGGCCTGCTGGCCGCCCATCAAGTACAGGTCCCACCGGCCCGGCTCGCGCGTCATGCGCACCAGCCGCTGCCAGGTGACGGCGTCGGTCTTCCCGGTGCGCGGCAGCCCGCGCTTGCCCTGGAACCCGCTGACCGCCCGCTCCGTCTGTTCGCCGTACGTCCCGGTCGGCCCTTCGAACAGCCAGGCGACCTGCCGCAGCCGGGCCTGGAGCTCCCGGACGTCCCGGCCGGTGTCACCGCGGGACCACAGCACGCGGGGCGGGACGGGTGCGGCACTCGGCTTGTCGTCGTCCGGCGCGGGCGCGATGCTCGGCGCGCCGCCGCCCCGGGCGGGCGTGCGGTCCGGGGCCGGGGTGCCGCTGGGCAGCTCGATGTGCACCGGCGAGCGGCGCTTGCCCTCGCCGTCGGGGGTCTGCACCGTGCAGCCGGTCAGCGCGGCCAGCACGGCGAGTCCCGCTACGAACGCTCTTCCCATGCCCGTGGTACGCACACGGCCCCCCGCTCGTCTCACCGGTGTGCCCGGATGTCACCTGAGATGTTCCCCGGGCGTGACCGTTCGCGAACCACGGGGCATGGTGGTGAGCGAGGCCACTGCTCTTCGGGAGGCACACCACCATGGCGCGTGAGTCGGAGTCGGGGCTGCCGATCGAGCCGGTCTACGGGCCGGAGGCTCTGGAGGGCTGGGACGCGGCGGAAAAGCTGGGGGAGCCGGGGGCGTACCCGTACACCCGTGGCGTGTATCGGTCGATGTACACGGGCCGGCCGTGGACGATGCGCCAGTACGCGGGTTTCGGTACGGCGACGGAGTCCAACGCGCGTTACCGGCAGCTGATCGCGCACGGCACGACGGGCCTGTCGGTCGCTTTCGACCTGCCCACCCAGATGGGGCATGACTCGGATGCGCCGATCGCGCACGGCGAGGTCGGCAAGGTGGGTGTGGCGGTCGACTCGATCGAGGACATGCGGGTGCTGTTCGGCGGGATTCCGCTGGAGAAGGTG
The DNA here is from genome assembly GCF_014205055.1 of Streptomyces luteogriseus. Lineage (NCBI taxonomy): Bacteria > Bacillati > Actinomycetota > Actinomycetes > Kitasatosporales > Streptomycetaceae > Streptomyces > Streptomyces luteogriseus. The sequence goes on along the minus strand of NZ_JACHMS010000001.1, from coordinate 3,372,525 downwards.
TCGACGTCGATGACGATCAACGCCCCGGCCGCCGTGTTGCTGCTGCTGTACCAGCTGGTGGCCGAGGAGCAGGGGGTCGCCGCGGACCGGTTGACGGGCACAATCCAGAACGACGTGCTGAAGGAGTACATCGCCCGGGGCACCTACATTTTCCCGCCCAAGCCGTCGCTGCGGCTGATCGCGGACATCTTCCGGTACTGCCGGGCGGAGATGCCGCGGTGGAACACGATCTCCATCTCCGGCTACCACATGGCCGAGGCGGGTGCCTCGCCCGCGCAGGAGATCGCCTTCACCCTGGCCGACGGCATCGAGTACGTGCGCACGGCGGTCGCCGCCGGCATGGGCGTGGATGATTTCGCGCCCCGTCTGTCGTTCTTCTTCGTGGCCCGCACCACCTTGCTGGAGGAGGTGGCGAAGTTCCGTGCCGCGCGGCGGATCTGGGCCCGGGTGATGCGCGAGGAGTTCGGCGCGCGCGACCCCAAGTCGCTGATGCTCCGCTTCCACACCCAGACGGCCGGGGTGCAGCTGACCGCCCAGCAGCCGGAGGTGAACCTGGTCCGGGTCGCCGTCCAGGGCCTGGCCGCGGTGCTGGGCGGCACGCAGTCGCTGCACACCAACTCCTTCGACGAGGCCATCGCCCTGCCGACGGACAAGTCCGCCCGCCTGGCCCTGCGCACCCAGCAGGTTCTCGCCCACGAGACCGACGTGACCGCCACCGTCGATCCGTTCGCCGGCTCCTACGTCATCGAGAAACTCACCGATGACGTGGAGAGGGCGGCGGTGGAGCTGATGGACCGGGTCGAGGAGCTGGGCGGCGCGGTCGAGGCCATCGAACGCGGCTTCCAGAAGGGCGAGATCGAACGCAACGCCTACCGCATCGCCCAGGAGACCGACTCCGGCGAACGCGTCGTCGTCGGCGTCAACCGTTTCCGGCTCGACGAGGAAGAACCCTACGAGCCGCTGCGCGTCGATCCGGCCATCGAGGCCCGCCAGGCCGAACGTCTGGCCACCCTGCGCGCCGAACGCGACCAGCCGGCCGTCGAGGCGGCCCTGACCGCGCTGAAGAAGGCCGCCCAGGGCGACGACAACGTCCTCTACCCCATGAAAGAGGCCCTGCGCGCCCGCGCCACCGTCGGCGAGGTCTGCACCGCACTGCGCGAGGTGTGGGGGGCGTACGTCCCGTCCGACGTCTTCTGACCGCCGCCCGGGGCGGGGATGTCAGACCTGCGTGCCACACTCATTCGCATGTTCGGTGTCATCGATCTGCCCACCTACCTGGCGGGCCTCGTCCTGATCATTCTGCTGCCCGGCCCCAACTCGCTGTACGTGCTGTCCGTGGCCGCCCGCCGGGGCGTGCGTGCCGGGTACACCGCCTCTGCCGGAGTCTGGTGCGGGGACACGGTGTTGATGACGCTGTCCGCGGCCGGGGTCGCCTCGCTGCTCCAGGCGAACGCCGTGCTGTTCGCCCTCGTCAAGTACGCGGGAGCCGGATATCTGACCTGGCTGGCCATCGGCATGCTGCGGGCCGCGTGGGGCATGTGGCGCACGCGCGGGGAGCGGACCGCCGAGGGTGAGGCGCCCCCGCCCGCCGAGGAGCGGCCCTTCCGCCGTGCCTTCGTCGTCAGCCTGTTCAACCCCAAGGCGATCCTCTTCTTCGTCGCCTTCTTCGTGCAGTTCGTGGATCCGCAGTACGCCTACCCGGCTCTGTCCTTCGTCGTCCTCGGCGTCCTTGCCCAGCTCGCCAGCGTGCTCTACCTCAGCGCGCTGATATTCGGCGGCACCCGGCTGGCCGCGGCCTTCCGCCGCCGCCGGCGCCTGTCGGCCGGGGCGACCTCGGCGGCGGGCGCGCTGTTCCTGGGGTTCGCGGTGAAGCTGTCGCTGGCGAGTTCGTAGCGCGGACGCGCCGGCACCGCCGGATCGGGCCTGGCGCGGACGCGCTAGCGCCGGCCGAAGCGGGCCAGGTACTCCGGAAGCCCGTCCACCGTGTCCCCCGCCCAGCCGACGTAGCCGTCGGGGCGGACGAGATACAGGCCGGGCCGGTACGCGCCGGGTGCGGGGCCCCGTACGACCGGGATCCGCGCGCCGAGGTCCGGTGCCTGCGCGTCTCCCAGGGCCAGCAGGGTCCAGTGCGGGCCGCGGAACGCGTCGAAGAGCCGGACGCCGGCCACCGTCCCGTCGGGTGCGCGGTCGCCCGCCCGCGGCGCGCCCGGGTCCGTCCGGATCTCGCGGGTGAGCGGCGACTCCCGGTAGCCGAGTCCGAGTTGGCGGGTCGCCCCGCCGCGCCGGGTCTCGCCGCGGTGCACCCGGGTGGACAGCCCGAGCACCTCGGCGGCGACGGGCCGCCGCTCCTGCTCGTAGGAGTCGAGCAGAACCGTGTCCGCGCCGTCGCGCAGCACCGCGCCCAGTTTCCAGCCCAGGTTGTAGGCGTCCTGGACGCTGGTGTTGAGGCCCTGGCCGCCGGCGGGGGAGTGCACATGCGCCGCGTCGCCGGCGAGGAAGACCCGCCCGCAGCGGAAGCGGTCGGCGAGGGCCGCCCGGGGCCGGAAGTCCGAGGCCCAGCGCAGTTCGGTCACGGACTCCGGCGCGAGGTGCGAGCGGGCGGCGACGACCTTCCGGATGCCGTCCAGGGAGAGGTCCGGTGCCGTCCCCTCCGGGAACCGCGCCACCAGCTGGAAGTCCTCGGTGCCGGCCAGCGGGCAGATCGCGAGGAAGCCGTCCCCCTCGCCGGGCGGGAAGACGTGCCAGTTGTCCCGGTCCAGGCCGCTGATCCGGACGTCCGCCACCAGCGTCGGGTGCGGGTCGACGGTCTCGCCCGCCATGCCTATGCCGAGCAGCCCGCGCACGGTCGAGCGGCCGCCGTCCGCCGCCACGGCGTACCGGGCGGTGACGGCCTCGCCCGAGGCGAACTCCGCGCGCACCCCGCCCTCGTCCTGCGTCAGAGCGACGACCTCCCGGCGGAAGGCCACTACTCCGCCCAGTTCCTCCAGCCGGGCCCGCAGGATCTGCTGGGTGCGCCACTGCGGCACCATCCACGGCTCGTTGTACGGCGCGTCCTCGCTCGGCTCGACGGCGTCGAACATCCGGTGCTCACCCGCCCGCCTGCCGTCCTGCCAGATCATCCCCACCGGGTAGGTGCCGCCCACCGCCCGGATCGCGTCCAGCACGCCCAGGTCGTCGAAGACCTCCATCGTGCGCGGCTGGATCCCCTTGCCGCGCGAGCCGGGGAACAGCCCTTGCGCCCGCTCCACGACCAGCGCGGGCACGCCCCGCCGGGCCAGGTCGATCCCGAGTGCCAGACCCGTCGGGCCCGCGCCCACCACCAGCACGTCCGTGTCCCTGCCCATCGGTCACCCTCTCCTTAACGCTGTTAAGTGGCTCTGCCTCACGAGCGTCGCCTTAACGGTGTTAAGTTGTCAAGCGTGAGTACGGAACGACGCGAGCCCCTGGACCGCCGCCGGGTCGCGGACACCGCGCTGCGGCTGCTGAACGAGGTGGGCCTGGACGGCCTGACCCTGCGCGCCATCGCCCGGGAACTGGACGTGAAGGCGCCCGCCCTCTACTGGCACTTCAAGGACAAGCAGGCGCTGCTCGACGAGATGGCGACGGAGATGTACCGCCGGATGGTCGCCGGGACCGCCCTCGACCCGGACGACACCTGGCAGGACCGGCTGCTCAGGGCCAACCGGGGGCTGCGCGCCGCCCTGCTCGGCTACCGGGACGGCGCGAAGGTGTTCAGCGGCTCACGCTTCACCGGCCTCGAGCACGCCGGGCCCATGGAGGACAACCTGCGCCTGTTCACGGCCGCCGGGTTCACCCTCGCCCAGGCGGCCCGCGCGCTCACCACCGCCTACCTGTACACCCTGGGCTTCGTCACCGAGGAGCAGGGTGTCCGGCCGCTGCCGGGCGAGCGCCGCGAGGGCTACGACATGGACGAACGCGCCCGCCTGATGGCCGACTTTCCCTTGTCGGCCCAGGCGGGCGCGGAGATCTTCGAGGACTACGACCGGCACTTCGAGGAGGGACTCGCCCTGGTGATCGGGGGGATCGGGGCGCGCTACGGGGTCTCATGACGGGGTCCGGCGGGTCAGGACCGTTTCGCGCGGGCCCGCCGCACGGCCCGGGTGACCACGGGCGGCAGCAGGTCCTTGGCGAGCCGGCGGGCCCGGGACGGGGAGGGCCGGGCCGGGCGCGCCGCCCGTGTCTCGGTGCCCCCGGGGGCGGCCGCGGGTGCGGGCGCCGGTTCCACGTAGTGCCGTGAGGGCGGGAAGAACGGCGGCTTCATGCCCCGGGAGCGGGCCCGGATCAGCCGGTGCCCGGCCGCCTCCTGCACGCTCACCCCGACGTCCGAGCGCTGCCGCAGCATCTCCAGCAGTTCTTCCTGGAGCGGCTCTGGGTCGCCCCAGGTGGCGTACAGCTTCTGCGTGCTGAGGCAGATCGGGCGCAGACCGCGGTTGAGGACGGCCTCCCATGCGGCGACCGCGACACCCGGGGTGTGCTCGGAACGGAAGTCGTCGAGGACCACGACCCCTTCGGGCAGCAGGATGTCGTGGGCCGCGCCGATGTCGCCGTACACGTGCTCGTACAGGTGCGAGGCGTCGATGTGGATGAAGCGGCAGGTGTCGGGGGCCACCTTCTGGTCCACCAGGGAGCTGGGGCCGGTGATCACCGTCGGCAGGGTGTCGTGGAAGGAGAGGTAGTTCCGCTCGAAGGCCTGCTGGGTGAGCGAGGCGTACGACTTGGCCGACTCCGCCTGGTTGGCGTCGTCGGGGGCGTCGCCCTCGAAGAGGTCGCAGACCGTGAACCGCTCGCCGTCCTGGAGGTGGTGGCCGAGCAGGATCGCGCTCTTGCCCATGTAGACACCCAGTTCGAGCAGGTCGCCCTTGGTGCCGGCCTTCTTCTGCCGTTCGAGGAACCAGGTGAACAGCGTCTGGTCCAGGGGCGGGAACCAGCCCGGGACGTCGGCGAGTTCGCCGGGGTGCGTGTCGGTGGCTTGTGCGTGGGTCATGAGACGAGCCTTCTCTTCGAGCGTTGCCCCGATCGACGGCCGGTTGAACGTCCCGTGAACAGGGTCAGCGGGTCTTCGTCAGGGCCGCCCGCAGCCGGGGCGTCAGCGGCCTCTCCACATACTTGTGCAGCAACCACGCCAGCAGCAGCATTGACGCCACCGTCAGCGCGAAGGTCACCCCGGAGGGCAACCCCAGACCGCGGTGCAGGGCGTGGATCACCACCCAGCCGAGATGCTCGTGGACCAGGTAGAAGGGGTACGTCAGCGCACCCGCGACCGTCAACCACCGCCAGTTCACCCGGCCGAGCAGCCCCAGCGCGATCGCGGCGACCGCCACGAAGCCGAACGTGACGACGGCGATGATCCCGAACGAGGAGCGGTAGGAGAAGGCCTCCGGGTTCGGGGCGTGCCACAGCCCCTGCACCGCGTAGTGCTGGCCTATCAGCCAGCTGACGGCCACGATGCCCCACCCGTGGACGTCCCGCCGGTCGCGGTGCACGAGGTAGAGGCCGACACCGCCGATGAAGAAGGGCGCGTACTCGGGCATCAGGACGATGTCGAGCAGCGGCATGTCCGCGTTCTCGGCGATCACCGCGGCCAGCATCCACCCCGCGCAGAACATGATCACCCGGCGGCGGTTCGCCCCGGGCAGCACGACGCACAGGGCGAACAGGGCGTAGAAGCGGACCTCCGCCCACAGGGTCCAGCACACCCCGAGCACCCGGTCCACGCCCAGGGGCATCTGGAGCATCGTCAGGTTCACCAGGGCGTCGCTCGGCGACACGGCCTGGTAGGCGACCACCGGCAGCGCGAAGACACCGGTCACCAGCAGGACGGCCGCCCAGTAGGCGGGCAGCAGCCGGGAGGCGCGGGAGGCGAAGAACGACGTCAGGGGACGGCCCCAGCCGCTCATGCAGATCACGAAACCGCTGATCACGAAGAAGACCTGGACACCGAGGCAGCCGTAGGCGAACAGCGAGTGCAGGGTGGGGAACTGGTCCCGGGGCGAGGTGCCCCACGCCTGGGCGACCTCACCGTCGCGTCCGCCGTAGTGGTACAGCGCCACCATCAGCGCGGCCACCAGCCGCAACCCGTCGAGGGCGCGCAGCCGCCCGCCGGAGTCCCTTCCACGCCGTGGGACGGTCGTGGCCCCCGGCGGTTCGGCCGGCACGGTGGCACCGGGTCGGGGCGTGCGGGTGCTGACGACCGTCTCGGTCACGCTGGAAACCTCTGTGTGGCTCGTATGTCCCTTGCCTGAGCCGCCTGTGGGCGGGCGCCTGTCACCCTAGGACGGGAGTTGACGCAATCACGTTCGATGGCGACAGGCTTCGCCTGCCGGTCCCCATGGGTTCATCTGGATGTCGCCGGGGGACGGGCGGCCGGGCGGGACCGGCTCAGCGGCGGACCGCCTTGCGCAGGGCCCGGGCCCGCCTGACCACCCGGCGTGCCGTGGAGTTGCGCGGCAGGAACGCCAGCCGTTGCGGAATGCCGCCGGGCAGTCCGAGCGCGGTGAGGCGGCGCTTCTTGAAGTAGCGCCGGGTGCGTGGACCGAGGTGGCGGGCGAGGAACCGCTCGGCCTGCGGGCGCAGGTCCGGGTAGATCTGCGGCTGCATGGTGAACCCGAGGGCCGTGAGGAGGCCGGACAGCCGCTCGGCCGGCAGGACGTCGCCGTCCTCTCCGCTCTCCAGGCCTGGCAGCAGCGCGTCCGCCAGGGTGGCCGGCACCCGGTTGCTGTTCTGATACGGCGTCAGCCGCTCCAGCAGCAGCTCGGTGCCGATGCGGGCGACCGGCAGGTCGTAGAACGCGGACGCCGTGAACAGGGCGGTCGAGAAGCAGCCGACGACCAGCGCGGGCCGGGCGCGGTCGAACAACACCTCGGCGAGCACGGGCGTGTCCAGCACGGTGAGGTCCACGCCGAGCTGCTCCGCCTCGGTCTCCAGGGCGCGGCTGTAACGGGCCGGTGCGGTCGGGTGGGGCTTGAAGACGACCGTGCGATGACCGCGGGCGACGGCGCCCCGCATCATCCGCACGTGCAGGTCCTCTTCCTCCTCGGGGGAGAGGATGTTCAGCGCGGAGAGGTACTGGCCGAGCAGCAGCGCCGAGTCGGCGGGCAGGCCGGGCAGTTCGGGCACCGTCTCGGTGACCTCGCCGAGCACCTTCAGGAACGCGGGCGTCGGCACCAGGTGCGCCGGCACGCCGAACTCGGTCAGCAGCATCGGCGTGAGCCCCGGCACCAGATCGAGGTGCAGCAGCCGCCGCACCCGCGTGCCGACCAGCGGGTCGAGCTTGTTGCGGGTGGGGCCGTAGCTCATCAGCCCGTCGGCGTAGACGTCGACGGGGGCGTCGGTGAACACCTGGGCCACCGTGAGCGCGGGTGCCACCTGGATAGATTCCAGCACCAGGCTCACCCGGTCGTCGCCGAGGTCCCACAGCAGCCGCAGATAGCGCTCGAAGAGCGGGATGTCGTCGGCGCGCGGTGTCCACGCCCCGGGGTGGAAGGGGCGGATCGCCTCGTTCCAGGACAGCACCTCGTCGAAGTGCTCGCGCAGCGGCGCGAAGCCCGGCATCTCGTCGAGAGCCGGAGTGGTCTCCGGGGTCGCCGAGTTGTTGAACACCAGCAGCACCCGGCGGTCCGGCTCCTCGAAGAGGCCGGAGTCGATCGCGGCGGCCAGGGTGGCGACGCCGTAGAGCGTCGAGGCGCAGAAGATCTGGGTGGTCCCGGGCATCAGGCGGCCGCTCCCGTCGTGGTGACCCGGCGCCGCAGCCGCCGCAGCTTGGACGAGCGGTCCATGTCCATGGCCTCCAGTGCGTCGGCGAGTGCGTCCTGCGGCATGCGCTTCATGGCCGCCGCGCTCATCGACCGCAGCCGCCTGGCCACGGCCGGTTCGAACCTGTCCTCGTTGGAGAGGTGGTGGGCGATGATCGCGCAGTAGGTCCGCACCGCCTTGGGCAGCAGCCTGTCGGCGTCACGGTCCGCGGCCGTCTCCTCGATCACCTGGTCGAAGGCGCGGATGAAGTCGAGCTGGCGGACATCACCGATCTGCGTCAGGGACGAGGCCACCCCGCGCCGGTAGAACACGCCCAGCAGGCTCACCACGGCGAACGACTCCGCCTCGCGGTGCAGCTTCCAGATCCACGGCCGGTCCTCGGCCGTGCGCAGCCCGTCGGTGAAGTGGAGCAGGCCCTTGTCGGCCAGGCGGCGGTGATAGGCGCCGGCCCAGGCGTAGGCGTAGTCCACCGAGGTCGAGCGGTGAGCGGGCAGGATCGCCTCGCGCGGGCTGAACACCTCCCAGCGCCGGCCGATCGGCACCCTGCTCACGGAACGGGCCCGGGCGGTGGCCTGCACATGGTCGGTGCGCACGAAGTCGCACCCCAAGTCGTCCATCGCGGACACCAGTTCGGTGAAGTAGCCGGGGGCCAGCCAGTCGTCGCCGTCCAGGAACGTCAGGTACTCGCCCTGCGCCGCGTCCAGGCCGGTGTTGCGGGCGGTGGCGAGCCCACCGTTCCGCTCGTGGCGGATGTACCGCACCTGGGCGACATCCGAAAGGTCCTCGGCCGCTCGTTCGAGAATGGCCGGAGTTTCGTCCTTGGAATGGTCGTCGACCAGGATGAACTCGAAATCGCGGTCGGCGTTCAACCGAAGGCTTCTGAGGGTGTCCGGGGCATATTGCTGCACGTTGTAGAACGGCACGATCACGGAAAGCTTAGGCACCCGCAAAACGTTAGGAGGCCGCCCGGCAGCGGAACTTTCCGATGAAGGTACACCGGGTGAACTCCATGTGTCAGAACGGTGCACCCCGTGTACTTCCCGCCTTCCGGCAGGCCAGTTCGGCTCTCGGTGGGCTGTTGTTAACTTTTCGTTGAGTCGCGGTTCCGCCGCTCCTCGGATTCGCTTTCTAGCGTCTTCGACGTGCCAGTAAGTACACCGAAGCGCCTGCGCATCGCGGTCCTCGCCGACAGCGACACCCGATGGAAATGGGGTGCGCTGACCGCGGACCGCATCGCCCCGGGACCGTCCATGGAAGCCGCACCGCGCGAGAGCGCGCAAGCCGGCCCCCTCCTCGACGGATTCCTGCTGCGCGGCCGGGCCACGCCCACCCCGCGCCAGCTGGAGGAAGTGGGCGTACGCGCCGACTCGCTGCGGGAGGTCACCGCCGTCGAGTTCCTGCGCGCCATGGCCGAGGAGTCCTACGACCTCCTCGTCCTCTCCCTCGTCGGCGGCGGAGTGCAGGCGATGCTCCACGGCCTGGCACGCGTCTGGGAGCACCGCACCTCGCGGCCCGTCGTCGTCACCGGCTACGTCGGTGTCGTCTACGAGAAGCTCGCCGACGGCCTGCTGCTGCGGCACGGCGCGGACCTGGTCCTCGCCAACTCCCGCCAGGACGCGGACCGTTTCCGCGCCGTCTACGAAGGGGTCGGCGCCGACGCCTCCGCGGTGACCGAGGTGGCCCTGCCGTTCCTCGGCGGTGCGCCCTACCCAGGGGAGCACGACCCGTACACGGTGGTGTTCGCCGCCCAGCCCTCCGTCCCGGACAGCCGCACGGACCGTACGTACCTGCTGGACCGGCTGGTGCAGCACGCCCGCCGGCACCCCGAGCGCGAGGTGCTGCTGAAGCTGCGCTCCAAGCCGGGCGAACACACCACCCACATCGAGGAGTTGCCCTACCAGAAGCTGGTGCAGCGGCTCGATCCGCCCGGCAACTTCCGCCTGGTGTACGGCAACATGGGCGAGGTCCTGGACCGGACCGACCTGCTGGTGACGGTCAGCTCCACGGCCGCCCTGGAGTCGCTGCACCGCCGTATCCCCACCGTCGTACTCACCGACCTGGGCGTGCGCGAATCCCTCGGCAACCACCACTTCGTGGGCTCCGGCTGCCTCGCGTCCTGGGACCAGCTCGACGCCGGGCACCGGCCCGTGCCCGACGAGGAGTGGGTCTCCCGGCAGGGCGTCGCGGCTGGGGGCACCTCCCGGACGGAGTCTGGGGGAGGCTCCTACGCCTCGGCCTTCGACGCGGCCCGCAAGCGCATCGCCGAGCTGCTCGACCGGCCCGGCGGCCTGCCTCCGCTGACCCCGTACTACACGCCCGTCACCGCGCCCGGCTATCTGCCCGGGATCCTCGCCCGCCACCACCTCGGCCCGGACGGCACCCCGCTGCCCGGCGCGCCCGCCGCCGACAAGGAACCCGGACCGGTCCGGCAGATCGTGCGCCGGGCGGCGCGCGGCGCCTACCGGCACGGCGTCCAGCGCGTGGCGCCCGTCATCCGGCGGATGGGCGAACTGTGAGCCGCCCCGACAGCAGCCGCCCCCATGCCCCTGCCCAAGGAGTAGACCCCATGTCCCGACCGGAAGCGGGCCGAGGCGCCTCGGTGCGCCGCGTGCTCGCCGTGATCCCCGCCCGCGGCGGCTCCAAGGGCGTCCCCGCGAAGAACCTCCTCCCCGTCGGCGGCGTCCCGCTGGTGGCGCGCGCGGTGCGCGAGTGCCGGGCATCCCGGCTGGTGACCGACGTCGTCGTCTCCACCGACGACCAGGCCATCGCCGCCGCCGCCCGTGAGGCCGGCGCCGAGGTCGTGCTGCGCCCCGCCGCCATCGCCGGCGACACGGCCACCTCCGAGGCCGCCGTCCTGCACGCCGTGGACGCGCACGAGGCCCTGCACGGCGCGGTCGTGGACGTCGTCCTGCTCGTGCAGTGCACCAGCCCGTTCATCGTCCGCGAGGACATCGACGGGGTCGCGGGCGCGATCGTCGAGAACGGCGCCGACACCGCGGTGACCGTGGCACCGTTCCACGGGTTCATCTGGCGGGACGCCGAGTCCGCCGAGGACGTCGTCGCGGCCGGATCCGTCGCGGAGCACGACGCCGCGGTCGGTGGCGGCTACGGCGTCAACCACGACAAGTCCTTCCGGCCCCGCCGCCAGGACCGCCCCCAGGACCTGCTGGAGACCGGCGCCGCCTACGCCATGGAGGCCTCCGGCTTCCGCAAGCACCAGCACCGCTTCTTCGGCCGCACCGAGCTGGTCCGCACGGACCCCGCCCGCGTGCTGGAGATCGACGACCCCCACGACCTCGCCCGCGCCCGGGCCCTCGCCCCGCTCTTCGACGCGGCCCGGCCCGGCGCCCTCCCGACCGCCGACGACATCGACGCGGTCGTCCTCGACTTCGACGGCACCCAGACCGACGACCGGGTGCTCGTCGACTCCGACGGACGGGAGTTCGTCTCCGTGCACCGCGGGGACGGACTCGGCATCGCGGCCCTGCGCAACAGCGGCCTGCGGATGCTCATCCTGTCCACGGAACAGAACCCTGTGGTCGCCGCCCGGGCCCGGAAGCTCAAGCTCCCGGTGCTGCACGGCATCGACCGCAAGGACCTCGCGCTGAAGCAGTGGTGCGAGGAGCAGGGCATCGCGCCGGAGCGCGTGCTCTACGTCGGCAACGACGTCAATGACCTCCCGTGCTTCGCCCTCGTGGGCTGGCCCGTGGCGGTCGCGAGCGCCCACGACGTCGTGCGCGGCGCCGCACGCGCGGTCACCACCGTCTCCGGTGGCGACGGCGCGATCCGAGAGATCGCCAGCTGGATCCTCGGCCCCTCTCTCGATTCCCTCACCAAGTAAGGACATCTCTGCCATGAGCACCAACTCCCGTATCCGCCGCTTCGGTTCGCGCGAGGTCGGCCCGGGCCGTCCGGTCTACGTCTGCGGTGAGATCGGCATCAACCACAACGGCGAGCTCGAGAACGCCTTCAAGCTGATCGACGCCGCCGCCGAGGCCGGCTGCGACGCCGTCAAGTTCCAGAAGCGCACCCCGGAGATCTGCACCCCGCGCGACCAGTGGGACATCGAGCGCGACACCCCCTGGGGCCGGATGACCTACATCGACTACCGCCACCGCGTGGAGTTCGGCGAGGACGAGTACCGCGCGATCGACGACTACTGCAAGTCGAAGAACATCGACTGGTTCGCCTCCCCGTGGGACACCGAGGCCGTCGCCTTCCTGGAGAAGTTCGACCTCCCCGCCCACAAGGTCGCCTCCGCCTCCCTCACGGACGACGAGCTGCTGCGCGCCCTGCGCTCCACCGGCCGCGCCGTGATCCTCTCCACCGGCATGTCGACGCCGAAGCAGATCCGCCACGCCGTCGAGGTCCTCGGCTCCGAGAACATCCTCATGTGCCACGCCACGTCGACCTACCCGGCCAAGGCCGAGGAGCTCAACCTGCGCGTCATCAACACTCTCCAGCAGGAGTTCCCGAACGTCCCGATCGGCTACTCCGGCCACGAGACCGGCCTGCAGACCACCCTCGCCGCGGTCGCCCTGGGCGCCACCTTCGTCGAGCGTCACATCACCCTCGACCGCGCCATGTGGGGCTCGGACCAGGCCGCGTCCGTGGAGCCGCAGGGCCTGACGCGCCTCGTCCGCGACATCCGCACCATCGAGGCCTCCCTCGGTGACGGCGTCAAGAAGGTCTACGAGTCCGAGCTCGGCCCGATGAAGAAGCTGCGCCGCGTCAGCGGTGTGGTCGCCGAGGCGGAGATCGCCGACGCCGCGGGTGAGCCGGTAGGCGTCTGATCCCCACCCCCCACAACCCCCCTCACCACGGGACGGTCGTACGTCGATGAGCCCCCGCGCCGGGAACGCCGGCCCCCACACTCTCGCCTTCGTCGAGAGCCCGGTACAGCTGCTGAACGTGCTGGAGTGGGCGCACGCGCACGCCCCCGGCGTGGGGCTCACCCTCGTGGTGCTGTCGCCCGTCGACCCGATGACGCGCGGCCAGCTGCGGCGGATGTCCGACCTGGCCCGCGACGAGGGTCACCAGGTCCGCTGGGAGGAAGCGCGCGGCGGGCCCCTCGCGCCCTTCCAGACCATCGGCGGCCTGTCCGGCCTGCTCCGCAGGGCACGCCGGGTCGTGCTGGGGGACCCCTTCTCCCGCTACGTCCAGCTGCTGCTGACCATCACCCGCGCCCGTGACCTGGTCGTCGTCGACGACGGCACGGCGACGATGGAGTTCGTCGGGCAGCTGGCCCGGGGCGAACGCCTGGTGCGCTGGCACCGCAAGGGCGGCCGCCCCGGCCCGCGGGACGTGCTCTTCGCGCCGGTGTCTGCGTCGGCCCGCCGCCGGCTGACCCCCGGTGAGCGCCGCCGCATCGCGATCTTCTCCTCCATGCCGATGACGGAGACCCCGGCGGGCGTCACCGTCAGCGCCAACACCTTCGCCTGGACCCGGACGCGCTTCGGCCCGCCCCGCATCACCAGGGGCGCGGACATGGTGGGCACGTCCCTGGTGGAGACCGGGGTGGTGGACGACGGCCGCTACCTGGAGGCCGTCCACACCCTGGCCAGGGCCCACGGCGCCACCCGCTACTTCGCCCACCGGCGCGAGAGCACGGACAAGCTCCACCGCCTCGCGGCCGTGACGGGGTTGGAGATCGTCCGCCCCGAACTCCCCCTCGAACTGATCGCCCGCCGCGGCCCCATCGGCCGGACGGTCCTCAGCTTCCCGTCCACGGTCGTCCACACCCTCCCCCTCGCCCTGGCCGGCACGGAGGTCCGCGTCGCCGTCTGCGACATCGACCCCGCCTGGCTGACCGAGACCGCCTCCCCGCGGGCCCAGGGCTTCCTGTCCGGGGTCACGGGCACGGCCCGAGACGTCCACCGGCTGTCGCCGACGGCTCCTACGGCCGCCCCGAACCCGGCGAGCCCGGCGAACCCGGTGAACCCGGCGAGCCCGTCCGACCCGACCGGCCCGGCCCGCTTCAGCGCCACGCCGCCTTCCGCGGGCCTGGTCGGCCCGGCGGCGTCGTGACGCCCCCGGCTCACACCTCCCGCGGCACCGGCCCGGGCCTGCGCGCCAGCAGGAACGCGCGCGGCAGCTTCTCACCGGGGCCGGGCTCGCGCAGCACGCGGGCGTAGGGCTCCAGGCCGGCTGCCGTGAGGTGCCCGGTGACCGTGTCCGGGGTGCGCCAGTAGTAGTCGAGCGCGATCTCCTGCCCGTAGCGCTCGGTCAGACGCTGGTGGCCGTCCTCGTCGCCGGACTGGAAACCGAGCAGTACGGGTGCCCCCGGCAGCAGGACGCGGCGGAACTCGGCGAAGGCGGCCGGCAGATGACCGTCCGGCACATGGATGATCGAGTAGAGCGCGACGATGCCGCCGAGCGTCTCGTCCGGCAGGTCCAGCGCGGTCATGGAACCGACGTGGAAACGCAGCTCCGGGTGCGCCCGGCGGGCCAGGGACACCATGCGGGGCGACGCGTCGACCCCGAACACCGGCAGCCCGGCCTCGTGCAGCCGTGCCGTGACGTACCCCGGACCGCTGCCTACGTCCGCGACCGGCGGCTGCCCGGACCGGTCGGGCACCCGGGCCAGCTCCACGAAGGCCGTCAGCAGCGCCCGCTCCAGCGGTCTCCCGGCCAGGCTGTCGGGGTGCTCGGCGGCGTAGGCCTCGGCGATGGCGTCGTACGAGGCCTGCGTGGACTGTAAGAAATCGGGGGCGCGCACGGGCGCAGACTAGCGGGGGCGCGCGTCCGGCAGATGAACACGCCCGTGTTCGCCGCGCAGGGCGTGGTATCCGTGGAGAGGATGGATGGATACCGGAGTCGTGACGCGCATGTGGTCGAAGTCACACTCCGGGGGGTGGGTGGCCCGGCCAGGCCCAAAAGGCAGGCCAGTTTACCCATCTCACTTGATAGCTATGCGTCCGGCGGTCATATTTTCTTCCCCTTTCGGGTTGAAGTTTTGTTGATCCAGGGTCGGTCGACCGCCTTGGCGCCCTACCCTTCAAAGGGTGAAGCCACTGATGTCACTGGAGTCCGAGGTCGATCTTCCCGGAGGAGCCGTACTCCCCGGTGCGCTGCCCGACGCTCTGCGGGCAGAGCTCATCGCGTTCCGGCGCGACATGCACATGCACCCGGAGCTCGGCAACCAGGAGTTCCGCACCACCGCCGCGATCAAGGAGCGGCTGGAGCGGGCCGGCCTCAAGCCGCGTGTTCTCGCCGTGGGGACCGGACTCGTCTGTGACATCGGCGTGGAGGGCGAGCAGTGGGACGGAGGCCCCAGCATGCTCGCTCTGCGGGCCGACATCGACGGCCTGCCCATCCCGGACACCAAGGCGGACTGCCCGTACCGCTCCACCGTGCCCGACCGCGCGCACGCCTGCGGTCACGACGTGCACACCACCGTCGTCCTCGGTGCCGGCCTCGTCCTCGCCGAGCTGCACCGGCGCGGCGCGCTGCCTCGCCCGGTCCGGTTGATCTTCCAGCCCGCCGAGGAGGTGCTGCCCGGCGGCGCCGCCGACGTCATCAAGTGCGGGGCGCTGGAAGGTGTGGGCGCGATCATCGCCGTGCACTGCGACCCCCGTGTGGACGCGGGCAAGATCGGTCTGCGCGAGGGCCCCATCACCTCCGCATGCGACCGGCTGGAGATCGGCCTCGACGGCCCGGGCGGCCACACCGCCCGCCCCCACCTCACGACCGACCTGGTCACCGCCGCCGCCCGCGTCATCACCGACGTGCCCGCGCTGGTCGGCCGGCGGTTCGACAGCCGCAGCGGGCTCGCCATCACCTGGGGCCGCGTCGAGTCCGGCCACGCCCCGAACGTGATCCCGCAGCACGCCGAGCTCTCCGGCACCGTGCGCTGCCTCGACCTCGAGGCGTGGCGGCAGGCTCCCGACGTCGTCGTCGCGGCCATCGACGAGATCGCCAACCTCCACCGCGCCAAGTCGGAGATCAACTACGTCCGCGGCGTCCCGCCCGTCGTCAACGAGCCCGGCGTCACCGAACTGCTGCGCGAGGCCATGATCGCCCGGCGCGGCGTCGAGTCCGTCGAGGGCACCGAGCAGAGCCTCGGCGGCGAGGACTTCTCCTGGTACCTGGAACACGTCCCCGGCGCCATGGCCCGCCTCGGCGTCCGCACCCCCGGCGAACGCCAGATCCGCGACCTCCACCAGGGCGACTTCGACGTGGACGAGTCGGCCATCACGGTAGGAGTGGAACTCTTCACAGCAGCGGCCCTGGTCAACGGCCTCCGCTAGACGCCCCCTCTCGGAGGCGCGGGTTCGTCGGAGGCGCGGGGAACTGCGCACCCGGCCACGACGGCACGGGTTCGTCGGGGACGCGGGGAACTGCGCGACGAGCCACGACGGCGCGGCTCGGGCTTTTAGGGGCGCGGGGAACTGCGCGACGAGCCACGACGGCGCCGCACGGGCTCCCAGGGGCGCGGGGAACTGCGCACCGACGGCACGGGTTCGTCGGGGACGCGGGGAACTGCGCGACGAGCCACGGGCGCGGCACGGGCTTTTGGGGGCGCGGGGAACTGCGCACCCAGCCACCACGGCGCCGCACGAGGCAGACAACCCCGCCCCCCGAGGCCGACCCGGGCGGCGCCCCGCCCGGTCCAGCAACCGCCCACCCGGCGGAGCCTCCGGTTGCGAGCGACGCATCCCCACGGCAGCCTGGTGCGCGTCACGAGGTAGGCACACGCCGTGTCCCCGAGTACACCTTTCGACCCCGTTCGATCCCGTGGTTCACAAGGGCGTAACCGGCCATCGGCACGAATGGATAACGGCCCCGCGGCGAACCGTTCCCAGGAGTGTCTACGCGCGTTAATGTGCGCCGAACCGAGCACCCATCGCGGGGCTTTGGAGAATGGGGAACTTCAGATGCGTCGGATTTCCAAACTGACCCGTGTCGCGGTGGGGGTCGCGTCGCTCGGGCTCGTCGCCACGGCCTGCGGCGGAACCAGCAGTGACAGCGGCGACAGCGACAGCAGCGAGCGCGGCGTCGCGATCGCGTACGACGTCGGCGGCAAGGGCGACCAGTCCTTCAACGACGCCGCCTACGCCGGCCTGACGAAGGCCAAGGACGAGTTCGGCTACAAGACCGCCGACATCGAGCCCACCGAGGGCGAGACGGACGCCGACAAGGAGCAGCGTCTGGCGTCGCTGGCCAAGCAGGGCTACAACCCGGTCATCGGCGTCGGGTTCGCCTACGGCCCGGCGTTGAAGGCCGCGGCCGCCAAGTATCCGGACACCACCTTCGGCATCGTGGACTCCGTGGTCGAGGCCAAGAACGTCGCCTCCCTCGTCTTCGCCGAGGAGCAGGCCTCGTACCTCGCCGGTGTCGCCGCCGCCAAGGCCACGAAGAGCGACGTCGTCGGCTTCGTGGGCGGCGTGGACATCCCGCTGATCCACAAGTTCGAGGCCGGCTACAAGCAGGGTGTCGAGGACACCAAGCCCGGCGTGCAGGTCCTGTCGCAGTACCTCACCCAGACGGCCGAGGAGGGCGGCTTCGCCAGCCCCGACAAGGGCAAGGCCGCCGCCGAGGGCCAGATCGAGAAGAAGGCCGACGTGCTCTACGCGGCCGCCGGCCTGTCCGGACAGGGTGTGATCGAGGCCGCCGCCAAGGCGAAGGTCTGGGCGATCGGCGTCGACTCCGACCAGTACAAGCAGGCCGCTCTGGCCCCGTACAAGAACTCCATCCTCACGTCCGCGCTCAAGGACGTCGGCGGAGCGGTCTACGCGCTGTCCAAGTCGGTCAAGGACGGCAAGCCGCTGAACGGCACGAAGACCTTCGACCTGAAGGTCAACGGTGTGGGGCTCTCCGAGTCCAACCCTGAGTACGCGAAGGTCCCGGGCCTCCAGGACGCCGTGAACAAGGCCAAGGAAGAGATCAACAACGGAACCATCAAGGTCAACACCGAGTAAGCGGGCCGGTGGGACCAACGCGGAGCGGGCGGACACCCCAGGGTGTCCGCCCGCTCCGTGCTTCCCGGCCTCCCCGACCGGATCACCCAGCGCCACGCCCCGTTTGCGGTCGGCAACGCCCCGGCCAGGTCCGGGTGATGGCTTGGGCACGGGCGCATAACAAGGTGGACAGAAGGGGTTTTCAGGCAGGTCTACGCGCGTTAATCTGCGGCGAAGCCAGCGCTGAAGCTGAACCGTCCCGGCGCTGTGCGACCTCGTTGTACGACAGGAGCACCCACACATGCGCCGGATTTCCCGGATCACGGTCGCAGGCGCAGCGACCGCCTCCCTGGCCCTCGCGCTCTCCGCCTGCGGCGGCACCTCGACCTCCGGGTCGTCCGACTCGAAGGGCGACAAGGGTCTCGCCATCGCCTACGACGTCGGCGGCAAGGGCGACCAGTCCTTCAACGACGCCGCCTACGCGGGCCTGGAGCAGGCGAAGAAGGAGTTCGGGTACCAGACGGCCGACGTGGAGCCCACCGAGGGCGAGACTGACGCCGACAAGGAGCAGCGCCTGGTCTCCCTGGCCAAGCAGGGCCACAACCCGGTCATCGGTGTCGGCTACGCGTACGCCGCGGCCGTCAAGGGTGCCGCGGAGAAGTTCCCGGACACCACTTTCGGCATCGTCGACGACGCCACGATCAACACCAAGAACGTGGCCGACCTGGTCTTCAGTGAGGAGCAGGCCTCCTACCTGGCCGGTGTCGCCGCCGCCAAGACCTCCAAGTCGAAGGTCGTCGGCTTCGTCGGCGGTGTGGACATCCCGCTGATCCACAAGTTCCAGGCGGGCTTCGCCCAGGGCGTCAAGGACACCGACCCGAAGGTCAAGGTGCTCTCGCAGTACCTCACCCAGACGGCTGAGGAGGGCGGTTTCGCCAGCCCCGACAAGGGCAAGACGGCTGCCGAGGGTCAGATCGAGAAGAAGGCCGACGTCGTCTACGCGGCCGCCGGTCTGTCCGGTCAGGGTGTCATCGAGGCCGCCGCCGCCAACAAGGTGTGGGCCATCGGTGTCGACTCCGACCAGTACCAGCAGGAAGCCCTTGCCAAGTACAAGGACTCCATCCTGACCTCGGCGATGAAGGACGTCGCCAAGGCGGTGTACAACCTGGCGAAGTCGGTCGAGGACGGCAAGCCCGAGACCGGTATCGTTCGTGGCGATCTGAAGACCGGCGAGGTGAGCCTGTCGAACTCCAACCCGAAGTTCGCGGACGACGCCGAGCTCCAGGCAGCCATCAAGACGGCCAAGGAGAAGATCATCAGCGGCGAGATCAAGGTCAAGAGCAGCTGACGAGCGACTGCCTCGAAGCAGGCGGTAACCCCCGGGGTTACGTCCGCTCGACGGGGTACGGGGAGCTGCTCCTCGTGCCCCGTTGCCGCGGGGCGTCGTCCCCTTTGTATGCCGTAGGGGCGCTACGCGCGTAGACGGCCCCCGTCCCCAGGAGAGTGCGCCATCAACGCGTCCAGCAGCCCTCCGGCCGGAGCGGCGGTCAACGAATCGGTGACCGCCGTCGAACTCGCCGGGATCACCAAGCGTTTCCCCGGAGTCGTGGCCAACCACGACATCCACCTCAGCGTCCGCAAGGGCACCGTGCACGCCCTCGTCGGCGAGAACGGCGCCGGCAAGTCCACGCTGATGAAGATCCTCTACGGCATGCAGAAGCCGGACGAGGGCACCATCGCCGTGGGCGGCGAGCAGGTCACCTTCTCGTCGCCGGCCGACGCCATCGTCCGCGGCATCGGCATGGTCCACCAGCACTTCATGCTCGCCGACAACCTCACGGTCCTCGAGAACGTGGTCCTCGGCAGCGAGAAGCTCTACGGCATCGGCGCCAAGGCCCGCCGCAAGATCAAGGAGCTCTCCGAGCGCTACGGCCTCGACGTCAAGCCCGACCTCCTCGTCGAGGAACTCGGCGTCGCCGCCCGCCAGCGCGTGGAGATCCTCAAGGTCCTCTACCGCGGCGCCACCACCCTCATCCTCGACGAGCCGACCGCCGTGCTCGTGCCGCAGGAGGTCGACGCGCTCTTCGCGAACCTGCGCGAACTGCGCGCCGAGGGCCTGTCGGTCATCTTCATCTCGCACAAGCTCGGCGAGGTGCTCTCGGTCGCCGACGAGATCACCGTCATCCGCCGCGGCACCACCGTCGGCACGGCCGTCCCCGCCGAGACGACGCCCCGTCAGCTCGCCGAGATGATGGTCGGCAGCGAGTTGCCCACGCCCGAGACGGCCGAGTCCACGGTCACCGACCGCCCGGTCATCAGCGTCGACCAGCTGCGCCTCGCGGCCCCCGGCGGCAAGGCCCTCCTCGACGACATCAGCTTCACCATCCACGCGGGCGAGGTCCTCGGCATCGCCGGTGTCGAGGGCAACGGCCAGACCGAGCTCGTCGACGCCCTCATCGGCCTCCGGTCCGCCGACAGCGGCACCATCCGGCTCGCCGACGAGGAGATCACCGCCTGGCCCACCCGCAGGCGCCGCGAGCAGGGCATGGGCTACATCCCCGAGGACCGGCACCGCCACGGCCTCCTCCTGGAGGCACCCCTCTGGGAGAACCGCATCCTCGGCCACGTCACCGAGAAGCCCCTCGCCAAGGGCGTCTGGCTGGACCCGAAGGCGGCCCAGGAGGACACCCGCCGGATCGTGACGGAGTACGACGTCCGCACCCCCGGCATCGACGTCACCGCCGCCTCCCTGTCCGGCGGCAACCAGCAGAAGCTGATCGTCGGCCGCGAGATGAGCCACAAGCCGCGCTTCCTCATCGCCGCGCACCCCACCCGGGGCGTGGACGTCGGCGCCCAGGCCGCCATCTGGGACCACATCCGCGAGGCGCGCCGCGAGGGCCTGGCCGTGCTGCTGATCTCCGCCGACCTGGACGAGCTGATCGGCCTGTCCGACACGCTGCGCGTGATCTACAACGGCAAGCTGGTCGCGGACGCCGACCCGGCCACCATCACCCCCGAGGAGCTCGGCTCGGCCATGACCGGTGCCGCCACCGGGCACCTCGAGCACGACGAAACCCCCGAGATCTCGAAGGCCGACGCCCCCGAGTCTGGTGAAGACGAGGCCCGCTGATGAAGAAGTTCGACAAGGAGCGCCTGCTCCTCGCGGTGGCCGGACCGGTCATCGCGCTGGCCGTGGCCTTCGTCCTGAGCGCGATCGTGCTGCTCGCCTCGGGCAAGAGCCCCTTCGAGCCGTTCGCCCTGATGTTCGAGCAGCTGGGCTTCTCCGACATCCAGGTGCTGATCATCAACCAGGCCTCGATGTACTACATCGCGGCGCTCTCGGTGGCCATCGGCTTCCGGATGAACCTGTTCAACATCGGCGTCGACGGCCAGTACCAGCTCGGCGCGATGCTGGCCGCGATCGTCGGCGCCCACGTCGCTCTGCCGGCCGCCCTCCAGGTCCCGCTGCTGCTCCTGACCGCGGTCCTCACCGGCGCCTTCTGGGCCGGCATCGCCGGCGTCCTCAAGGTCACCCGCGGCGTCAGCGAGGTCGTCGCCACGATCATGCTCAACGCGATCGCCACCTCCGTGATCGCCTACCTGTGGCTGCCGAACGTCTTCGGTGTGAAGGTCGGCAACAACAACACCACCGGCGAGATGCACGAGTCCGGCTGGATTCCCGGCATCCCCATGGGCGCGGCCGGTGAGATCTACGGCCTGGTGCTGCTCGCCGTCCTGCTCGGCATCGGCTACTGGGTCGTCCTGAACCGCACCCGCTTCGGCTTCGACCTGCGCGCCTCCGGCGCCTCCCAGACCGCCGCCGCGGCCAGCGGTGTGGACCCCAAGCGCATGGTGCTCAGCGCCATGCTGATCTCCGGCGGCATCGCGGGCCTCGCCGGCCTGCCGATCCTGCTCGGCGACACCCACACCTACAGCCTGAACTTCCCCACCGGCATCGGCTTCCTCGGCATCGGCATCGCCCTGCTCGGCCGCAACAGCCCCGTCGGCATCGCCTTCGCGGCCCTGCTGTGGGCCTGGCTCGACAAGGCCTCGCCCGAGCTCGACTTCCACGGCTACGACAAGGAGATCGCGGTCATCATGCAGGGCCTGATCGTCCTCTCGGTCGTCGTCTCCTACGAGGCCGTCCGCGAATGGGGTCTGCGCCGCCAGCAGCGTCGCGTCGGCGCCGAACTCGCCGCCGGACACGTCCTCGGCGCTCAGAACACGAAGGAGGTGGCTGGCCGATGACCACCGCGACCGACGTCAACCAGCCCACGCTGCAGCCCGCGGCGCCGACCGGCCGCCGCCTGTCGTGGCCCGTCCTGCTGCTCATCATCGCCGGAGGCCTGGCGCTCACCTCGATCGTGCGCCTCATCACCGGCGCCGACGGCATCACCAACGTCAGCCAGATGTCCACCGCGCTCCAGCTCGCCGTGCCGATCGGCCTCGCCGGTCTCGGCGGCCTGTGGGCCGAGCGCGCGGGCGTGGTCAACATCGGCCTCGAGGGCATGATGATCCTCGGCACCTGGTTCGGCGCCTGGGCCGGCTTCCAGTGGGGCCCGTGGACCGGTGTCCTGGTCGGCATCCTCGGCGGCGCGATCGGCGGTCTGCTGCACGCCCTCGTGACCGTCACCTTCAACGTCAACCACATCGTCTCCGGTGTGGCCATCAACATCCTCGCGCTCGGCGCCACCCGCTACCTCGCGCCCCTCGCCTTCGAGGGCCACACCGGCGGCTCCGCCAAGCAGTCCCCGGCGGTCGACTCCCTCGGCCACTTCACCGTGCCGGGGCTGTCCGACGCACTGCGCGACCTGAACAGCCAGGGCTGGTTCTTCGTCTCCGACATCGCGGGCCTGCTCGGCGGCCTCGTCACCAACGTGTCGTGGCTGACCCTGATCGCCATCGCGCTGATCCCCGGAACCTGGTGGATCCTGTGGCGCACCGCGTTCGGCCTGCGCCTGCGCTCCTGCGGCGAGAACCCGGTCGCCGCCGAGTCCCTCGGCGTCAACGTCTACAAGTACAAGTACATCGCCGTCGTCATCTCCGGCGGACTGGCCGGCCTCGGCGGTGTCTTCCTGTCGACCGTGGCCAACCCCTTCTACCTGGAGGGCCAGGTCAGCGGACGCGGCTTCATCGGTCTCGCGGCGATGATCTTCGGCAACTGGATGCCGGGCGGCCTCGCCCTCGGCGCGGGCCTGTTCGGCTACACCGACAGCCTCAACCTGCGCGGCGGCTCCGCCAACGTGCACGCCCTGCTGCTGCTCGGCGCACTGCTGCTGATCATCGGGGCGATCTTCCTCGTGGTCCGCAAGAAGTACGCCCCGTCGATGATCACCGCGGTCGTCGCCGCCCTGGTGTTCGCCTGGTACGCGAGCACCGACGAGGTCCCGAACCAGGTCGTCTCCGCGACGCCGTACGTCATCACCCTGGTGGTCCTGGCCATGTCGGCCCAGCGACTGCGGATGCCCAAGGCGGACGGGCTGCCGTACCGGAAGGGGCAGGGCAAGTGACCGGCACCGGTCCGGCCGTCGACTGGGAGAAGCTGCGCGCGGTGGCCCGGGACGCGATGTCCCGGGCGTACGCCCCGTACTCCGGCTACCCGGTCGGGGTGGCGGCCCTGGTCGACGACGGCCGGATCATCTCCGGCTGCAACGTCGAGAACGCCTCGTACGGCCTCGGTCTGTGCGCCGAGTGCGGCCTGGTGTCCGAGCTGCACAACACCGGCGGCGGCCGGCTGACGCACTTCACCTGTGTCGACCGCCACGGCGACACACTCGTCCCGTGCGGCCGCTGCCGACAGCTGCTCCACGAGTTCGGCGGCCCGGAGATGCTGCTGGAGACCCCCGCGGGGATCCTGCCGCTGTCTCAGATGCTGCCCCAGGCCTTCGGCCCGGAACACCTCAGCAAGTAATTTCCGTGCGGCCCCTCTGAGTTGCTCACGCGACCGGCTCAGGGGGGCCGTGCGGCTTCTGGAACCCTCGGAAGGAAGCCAAGCCATGGCCATGGACGTCATCTCCGTCATCCGCACCAAGCGGGACCGCGGTGAGCTCAGCGACGCGCAGATCGACTGGGTCATCGACGCGTACACCCGCGGGGAGGTCGCCGACGAGCAGATGTCCGCCCTCGCCATGGCGATCCTGCTGAACGGCATGAACCGCCGCGAGATCGCCCGCTGGACGGCCGCGATGATCGCCTCCGGCGAGCGCATGGACTTCTCGTCCCTGTCCCGCCCGACTGCCGACAAGCACTCCACGGGCGGCGTCGGCGACAAGATCACACTGCCGTTGGCCCCCCTGGTCGCCGCCTGCGGCGCGGCCGTCCCGCAGCTGTCGGGCCGCGGCCTCGGCCACACCGGCGGCACCCTGGACAAGCTGGAGTCCATCCCCGGCTGGCGTGCGCTGCTGTCCAACGAGGAGATGCTGAACGTCCTCGACACCACCGGCGCGGTGATCTGCGCGGCGGGTGACGGACTGGCCCCCGCCGACAAGAAGCTCTACGCCCTGCGGGACGTCACCGGCACGGTCGAGGCGATCCCGCTGATCGCCTCCTCGATCATGTCGAAGAAGATCGCGGAGGGCACGGGCTCCCTGGTCCTGGACGTGAAGGTCGGCACCGGCGCCTTCATGAAGACCATCGAGGACGCCCGTGAACTGGCCTCCACGATGGTCGGCCTCGGGACCGACCACGGCGTGAAGACGGTCGCGCTCCTCACGGACATGGCCACGCCCCTCGGCCTGACCGCCGGCAACGCCCTGGAGGTCCGCGAGTCGGTGGAGGTCCTGGCGGGCGGCGGCCCCGCGGACGTCGTGGAACTGACGATCGCGCTGGCCCGCGAGATGCTGGACGCGGCGGGCGTCAAGGACGCCGACCCGGCGAAGGCCCTGGCCGACGGCTCCGCGATGGATGTCTGGCGGCGCATGATCGCGGCCCAGGGCGGCGACCCGGACGCGGCGCTTCCGGTGGCCCGCGAGCAGCACGTGATCAAGGCCCCGGCCTCGGGCGTGCTGACCCGCCTGGACGCCTACGACATCGGCGTCGCCGCCTGGCGTCTCGGCGCGGGCCGTGCCCGCAAGGAGGACCCGGTGCAGGCGGGCGCCGGCGTCGAGATGCACGCCAAGCCGGGCGACACGGTGACGGAGGGCCAGCCCCTCCTGACACTCCACACCGACACACCCGAG
The DNA here is from genome assembly GCF_014205055.1 of Streptomyces luteogriseus. Lineage (NCBI taxonomy): Bacteria > Bacillati > Actinomycetota > Actinomycetes > Kitasatosporales > Streptomycetaceae > Streptomyces > Streptomyces luteogriseus. Next base: position 3,347,675 of record NZ_JACHMS010000001.1, on the reverse strand, counting down.
CGCTTCGAGTACGCCCTCCAGTCGATCGAGGGCTCCTACGACGTCGCAGCGCCCGGGACGGACTTCACGCCGTCGCCGGTGGTGCTGGAACGTATCGCCTGACCAGGCGGTTTCCCCTTCGGGTGAACGGGACCGGTGGACCCCCGCCGGTCCCGTTCGGCATGCTGGGATCGGTGACGCACCGATTGGAGAACCGCCATGAGCGCACTCACCGTCGACCACTCGCCGGCCAACGGGCACGAGTGGGACGACCTCGTCCGGATCTGGCAGGAGACGGACGCGCCAGAGGGCTGCAAGGTGGAGATCATCGAGGGGATCGTCACCGTGGCACCACCGCCGTCCAACGCCCACAACGACATCGCTGACCTGGTTCAGCGAGCCTTGTACGAGGTCATCCCCAGGCACTGGGGCATCTACCAGACCCTGGGTACGGCGGTCCCGTCCCGTGACGGGCTCTACATTCCTGATCTCGCAGTAGCCCCCAGGCAGGTGCTGCGTGACGAGGGTGGCAACTTCATCCCAGCGGCTGCCGCCGAACTCATCGTCGAGATCACGTCCAAGTCGAACGCGGCGCACGACCGGATCAAAAAGGCCGCAGGCTACGCCCAGGCGGGTGTCCCGCTGTATCTGCTCATCGACGGCTGGGCCCCCGGCGGTCCCACCATCACGCTCTACGGCGAACCGCAACGGGAGGTCTACCGGGTTCTCGACGCGGGCAAGTTCGGAGAACTCATCACGCTGCCCGAGCCCTTCAGCCTCGACCTCGACACCGGCGAGTTCGCCGAGAACTGAGTCACCCCAACACAGCCGCTACCACCACCAGAACCGGCACCGACAGCACCGTCGACAGCAGGATCGCCTCCCTCGCCAGCACCTCGCCCACCCGATAGCTGCTCGCGTAGGTGAAGAGGTTCTGCGCCGCCGGCAGCGCGGACGTCACCACCACGTCGAGCAGCAGGGCACCGCGCAGGCCGAAGACGCCCGCCGCCAGGGCGTAGGCGACCAGGGGCTGGAACACGGACTTCAGGGCCACGGCGAGCAGCACCGGCGCCCGTTCCGCGCCGCGCAGCGGGAGCGTGCTGCCGCGCAGGGAGATACCGAAGGCCAGCAGGACCGCCGGGACCGACATGTTGCCGATCAGGGTCAAGGGGTCCATCAGCGGACCCGGAACCGCGAGGCCCGACGCCGAGACCGTCACCCCGGCCAGGGATCCCAGGGCTATCGGATTGCGCAACGGCGTCAGCAGTCGCTGCCACAGGGGCCGCTTCGCCCCTCCGCTCGCCAGGTCCAGGACCGTCAGCGCCACCGGTGTGACACCGACCAGCTGGAACAGCAGCACCGGCGCGACCAGGGACGCGTCGCCCAGCACATACACGGCGATCGGAATGCCCAGGTTCCCGGAGTTGACGTAACTGGAGCACAGCGCGCCGATCGTCGTCCGGCCCACACCCCATCCCCGCGCCGCGCCCAGCGCCACGAAGACACCCGCCGCCGCTGCCGTGCTCATCGCGGTGACCAGCAGCCGGTCGGAGAAGATCACCGACAGGTCGGCCTGCGCGAGGGTCGTGAAGAGCAGCGCCGGGGACGCCACGTGGAAGGCGAGCTTGGTCAGGACCTGGCGGCCGCCGTCGCCCAGATAGCCCCGGCGGCCGATCAGATAGCCGACGCCGATGACGACGGCGATGACCGCGAACCCGCTCAGCACCCCCTGCACGGCGCCTCCTCACCGGCGGAGCGAGCATCGGGCAGCGCGGCAGGGGGAGATGGTTGGGGCATACAGCCAACCCTCTGGGGAAGGCATTGCCCAGGTCAATGTGATCCTCGCGGCGCCGACCGACCCGTACGACGTCGCCGGGACCGCCCGCCGCGATGAGTTACGCCAGCCCGCCCGGTCTACCGATCGTGGACGCCATGACACCGCCCGTACTCGTACTGCCCGGCCCCGTCACCCGGGACGAGGTGAGAGGGCTCAGCGACGATGTGCGGGCACTGCTGCACGGCACCGGTGCCCGGGTCGTGGTGTGCGATGTCGCGGGTCTGGGGCCGCCGGGCCTCGCCGCCGTCGACCTCCTGGCGAGGCTCCAGCTGGCCGCCCGCCGGGCCGGGGGACGGATCCGGCTGCGCGACCCCGACCCGGCCCTACGCGCCCTGCTCGACCTGGTCGGTCTCCGCTTCGAGGTGGAGGGGGAGGTCGAAGAGCGGGAACCACCGCTGCGTGTCGAGGAAGCAGTGGAACCCGGTGATGCGGCCCTCTGAGATCTCCAGCACTTGGACCGCCCACGGCATGAAGCCCCCCTTGTCCGGGTCCGGCTTGTACTGCGCGAACCCCGGCAGGCCGTTGACCTGGACCGGCACCAGCCGGGAGCCCGCGCAGGGCGCGCCGAGGGTGGTCATGAAGCCGGTGATGTCCCGCGTACCGGTCAGCCAGAGGTCGAACGGCGGCATCGTCATGACCGCGTCCTCGTGCAGCAGGGCCGTCAGCGCCGTCATGTCGTAGCCCTCGAAGGCCGCCACATAGCGGTCCAGCAGCTTCTGCTGGTCCTCGTCCAGCGGGTCGGAGACGGCCGCCTCGGCGCCCGGCTCCTGGCGCTCGGCCAGGGTGGCGCGGGCCCGCTGGAGGGCGCTGTTCACCGACGCCACCGAGGTGTCCAGCAGCTCGGCGACCTCGCTGGCCTTCCAGGCCAGGACCTCGCGCAGGATCAGCACGGCCCGCTGCTTGGCCGGGAGCTGCTGGAGGGCGGCCATGAAGGCGAGCCGCACGGACTCCTTGGCGACCGCCGCCTCCGCCGGGTCGTGGGTCGAGGGCAGCACACGGGCGTCCGGCATGGGCTCCAGCCAGGTGTTGTCCGGGCGGGGGGAGAGGGCGGCCTGGGCGAGCGGGGTGGACTCGGTCAGGTCCATGGGCCGGGCGCGCTTGTTGCCCGCGGTCAGCATGTCCAGGCACACGTTGGTCGCGATCCGGTAGAGCCAGGAGCGCAGGCTGGAGCGGCCCTCGAACTTGTCGTAGCTGCGCCAGGCGCGGACCATCGTGTCCTGCACCGCGTCCTCCGCCTCGAAGGAGGAGCCGAGCATCCGGTAGCAGTACCCCGTCAGTTCGGTTCGGTGGGCCTCCAGCCTGGTGTCCAGGTCCGTCGGTGTCGCCGTGCCGTTCGCCATCCCGCCCACCCCTGTGGAAGTTCTGTTCACGCGCCATCGCGCCCCAGCACTTCGGAAGCTACCGCAGCCCACTGACAACGGCCCCCCGAGCGCACGAAAGCGCAGGTGGAAGGGGATGATCCAGACCGGGTCAGTCGGGTCCGCGGACCTTCACAGGAGCTCCTTGACCGACATCAGCAGATGCCGGTGCTCCCCGGCCTCCGCGCCCGCCTCCGCCGCCTCGCCGCCCGGCACGGCGCGCAGCAGCGCCCGCTGACCCGCGCCCAGCAGCTCCAGCCGTACCCGCGGGCTCTCGAAGGACGACAGCGCGTCCAGCAGGTAGGCCGGGTTGAACGCCACCGGCACCGCGTCGGCGCCGTGCAGCGTGGCCGGGAGCCGCTGGGCCGCCACGTCGTCCCCGTGGCCGGCGCGCAGCTCCACGGAGCCGTCGGCCGAGAAGTCGAGCCGCACCGGGCCGTTCGCCTCCGCCACCACCGCGACCCGCCGCACCGCCTCCGTGATTCCCGCGCGCTCCACCTCGGCGACCGCCGCCCCCGCCATGTCGAAGAGGGACGTGTACGCCGGCAGCCGCCCGTCCAGCAGCCGCAGCGCGGTGCGCGTCCGCCCGCCCTCGAACCCGACCAGCCCGCCGCCCCCGCCCGGCTCGCACCCGATCCGCACGTCCCCGCAGCGCCCCAGCGACCGCGCCACGTCCAGCAGCCGCCGCGCCGGCAGCAGGACCTCCACGACGCCGTCCCCGGCGACGGCCTCCGGCTTCCACCCCAGCCGCCGCACCGCGTACCGGTAGCGGTCCGAGGCCGACAGGGTCATCTCCCCGCCGTCGAACCTCAGCTGGACGCCCGTCAGCAGGGGCAGCGTGTCGTCGCGTCCGGCGGCGACCGCGACCTGGGCGACGGCGGTAGCGAACGCGGCGGCGCCGACGGTGCCGTACGGCGCGGGCGGTGCGGGCACGGGCGGGTACTCGGCGAGCGGCAGCGTCGACAGCCCGAAGCGCGTGCCGTCCGCCTCCACGGTGAACCGTGAGCCCTCCTGCGCACAGCCCACCGGCCCGTCCGGCAGCACCCGGCAGACGTCCAGCAGCCGCCGTCCGAGGACGAGCACCCTCCCGGGCGCCAGGACCTCCGCGTCGGCCTCCACCCGGACCGCCGCCTCGAAGTCGAACCCCGTCACGGTCAGCCGGCCCGCGTCCGCCTCCAGCAGCAGTCCGCCCAGCACCGGCACCGGCGTCCGCCCGGGCAGTGCGCGGGCCGCCCGGCCCACCGCGTCGGCGAACTCCGTACGGTCCACCCGGAACTCCATGAAAAATCCCCCTGCTCGGTCCGGTGATCAGCCGACGCGGACGGTATCCGCACCCACTGACAACCGGCCCCGACCGGGGGGGATCGCCCTCAACGCTCAGGCAGCGGTGGCCAGTTGCCGGCGCTGCAGCCGGGCCGCCCGGGTCCCGAAGACGGTGATCGTCACGACGCCCAGGACCGCCAGGAGTCCGACCCCGACCGTCCCGGCCCAGCCGCCCGCGTGGAACGCGATCGCGCCGATCGTGCTGCCCGCGCTGGAGCCGATGTAGTACGCCGACTGGTACAGCGCCGAGGCCTGGGCCCGGCCGTGCGTGGCCGTCTTGCTGACCGCCGAGGAGGCGACCGCGTGGCCGGCGAAGAAGCCCGCAGTGATGAGGACCAGGCCCAGCAGGACCAGGGGGAGGGAGCCCGCCAGGGACAGCAGCAGGCCCGCCGCCGTCGTACCGCCGCCCGCGTACAGCGCGCCCCGGCGGCCCAGCCGGCCGACCAGCCGCCCGGCCGTGGACGCCGACACCGTACCGACCAGGTACACCAGGAAGATCGAGCCGATGATGCCCTGCGGCAGCGAGAACGGGGCCTCGGTCAGGCGGTAGCCGATGACCGTGTACACGCCGCCGAACACCGTCATGAACAGCGCGCCGATCGCGTACAGCCGGCACAGCAGCGGATTGGACAGGTGGTCGCGGACCGTCCGGGCGAGCACGCGCGGCCGCAGCGAACCGGTCTTGAAGTGCTTCGGGGCGGGCAGCAGCAGCCGGAAGGCCACCGCACACGCCACCGCGATCACACCGATGACCCCGACGGCGACCCGCCAGCCCCACTCCTGCGCGACCCAGCCGGTGATGACCCGGCCGCTCATCCCGCCCACGCTGTTGCCCGCGACGAACAGGCCGATCGCGGTGACCAGCGCCTTGGGGCTGACCTCCTCCGCGAGGTACGCGGTCGCCGACGCGGGCAGCCCGGCGAGGGCGGCGCCCTGCAGCGCCCGCAGCGCGATCAGCACACCGAGGGAGGGGGCGAGGGGGACCAGCAGCCCGAGCGTGACGGCCACGGCCAGCGACCCGGTCATGACCGCACGGCGTCCGAAGCGCTCCGACAGGGCGCTCATCGGCAGCACGAACAGCGCCAGCCCGCCCGTCGCGGCCGCCACCGTCCAGCTCGCGTCGCTCGCCGCCACCCCGAACTCGCCGGAGATCAGCGGCAGCAGGGCCTGCGTGGAGTACAGCAGCGCGAAGGTCGCGACACCCGCGAGGAAGAGGGCGAAGCTCATCCGGCGGTAGCCGGGTCCGCCCGGCGAGACACGGGAGTCGGCAGCAGGGACAGGGACATCGGCGCCCACGACGGTGGACGCCCCGGTACTGGCGGGAGACATGCCTCGAACGTACGGACAGCGCACTCATCCGTCCAATGCATGGAACGGTCATAATCGTTCCCATGGTGCATCAACCGAGCTCACAGCCCCGCCTGTCACCAAGCAGTGACACAGAAGACATGGCAGAGATGTCGAAGGTGCTGGCGCCGCGCCTCGCGTACTTCGCGGGCGTCGCCCGCACCGAACACGTCACCCGCGCCGCCCAGGAGATGAACGTCCCCCAGTCCACCCTGTCCCGCTCCATGGCCCGCCTGGAGCAGGACCTGGGCGTCGATCTGTTCGCCCGGCACGGCCGCACGGTCTCCCTCACCCCGGCCGGCCGCACCTTCCTCGCCTCCGTCGAACGCGCCCTGGCCGAGGTCGAGCGCGCCGCCGAGGAGGTGCGCGCCGACGCCGACCCGGCCACCGGCAAGGTCGCCTTCGGCTTCCTGCACACCATGGGCGCCGAGACCGTCCCCGGTCTGCTGCACGCCTTCCGCGCCGACCACCCGCGCGTCCGCTTCAGCCTCGTCCAGAACTACGGCGAGGCCATGCTGGAACGCCTCCGCGCGGGCGAACTCGACCTGTGCCTGACGTCGCCGGTGCCGGACGCCCCCGACCTGGTGGCCCGCCGCCTGGACGAGCAGAAGCTGCGCCTGGTCGTGCCCGCCGACCACTCCCTGGCCGGCCGCCGCCGCATCCGCCTCGCCGAGGCCGCGGACGAAACCTTCGTCACCCTGGAACCCGGCTACGGCCTGCGCCGCATCACCGACGACCTCTGCAAGGAGGCCGGCTTCAAGCCCCGTATCGCCTTCGAGGGCGAGGAGGCGGAAACCCTGCGGGGTCTGGTGGCGGCGGGCCTGGGCGTCGCCCTCCTGCCCCCGCCGGCCGTCCCCCGCCCGGGAGTGGTCGAACTGACGGTCACGGCCCCAAGAGCGGCCCGCGAAATCGGGGTCGCCTGGTTGGAAGGCCACCCGGACACGCCTCCGGTAGCGGCTTTCAAGAAGTTCCTGCTCTCAAGAAGAGGCAGCTTGTTGCCCACCTGAGGGGCGCGGGGCTGTATCGATCTGCGGCTCCGCCGCGTGGGCGCGAGCAACCACACACCACTCACGCCCCGAAAACCACAGCAACCCGAACGGCGCTACCGCCGAGAAGGACTGAACCCCGCAGCCAACGGCATCCGCAACCCCAACGGCGGCGGCGCAGCGAACGCGTCCCGCACGGGCCGCGACACCGCCCGCCCGAACAACGCCCCCATCACGAAGTCCTCGGCCAGGGCGAGGACTTCGTCCCGATACTGGTGCAACCCGTGCCCGTCCGCGTGCACTTCGAACCGGCACACGTCCCGGTTCGCCTTCTTCGCCCGCGCCGCCAGCCGGAACGACAGCTCCGGATCCGTCCGCCCGTCGTTCGTGCCGTGCACGATCAGCGCCTGGCGGCCGACCAGCTGCTTCACCGGTTCGGGTGTCGCCGCGGCGTCCTCCTCCGGCAGCCAAGGGGCGAGCGCCAGCACGGAGTTGACGGCCTCGTGGCCAGCCGCCCGCAAGCCCGCCCGGCCGCCCATCCCGACCCCGAGGAGGCAGACCGGGACGTCCCCGTACCGCCGTACGATCTCGTCGGCCGCCCAGGTGGCGTCCTGGGCGAGATTGGCCTCGTCGCCGTTCCACCCGCGGTAGCGGTAGTGCACGACGTGCGCGGCGAGACCCTCGTCCCGGCCCGCGCGGGCCAGCCGGCGCCCGACGCCGCGCATGGAGGCGGTCGCCAGCATCGGTGACGGCCTGCGGCCGGATACCTCGTCGCCGCCGGGGAGCAGCAGCACCGCGCCGCTCACCGCCGTCGGCTCCGGACCGAGTGCCCTGCCCAGCCGGGCCCTGCGAACCGGCGTCGCTTGGTGTGCCATGACAGAACAGTGTCAGAAGCGCGGGTGTACACGACCCGTCCTCGGGATCACCGTTACGTATCGACGAAAACGCACGGCATACGGGAACGCGCCATCTACGCGCGTAGGAGTTAGAGTGCGGAAATGACGAGCCAGACCATTGCGAACACGCCGACACCGGACCAGATCCGCCGGGCGCCCAAGGTTCTGCTGCACGACCACCTCGACGGCGGTCTGCGTCCCGGCACGATCGTCGAACTCGCCCGCGAGAACGGCTATACCCAGCTCCCCGACACCGACCCCGAGAAGCTCGGCGTCTGGTTCCGCGAGGCCGCCGACTCCGGCTCCCTGGAACGGTACTTGGAGACGTTCTCCCACACCGTCGGCGTCATGCAGACCCGCGACGCCCTGGTCCGGGTCGCCGCCGAGTGCGCCGAGGACCTGGCCGCGGACGGCGTCGTCTACGCCGAGGTGCGCTACGCCCCCGAGCAGCACCTGGAGGGCGGCCTCGGCCTCGAAGAGGTCGTCGAGGCCGTCAACGAGGGCTTCCGGGAAGGGGAGCGGCGCGCACGCGAGAACGGGCAGCGCATCCGCGTCGGGGCGCTGCTCACCGCCATGCGGCACGCTGCCCGCGCCCTGGAGATCGCCGAACTCGCCAACCGGTACCGGGACCTGGGCGTCGTCGGCTTCGACATCGCGGGCGCCGAGGCCGGGTACCCGCCCACCCGGCACCTCGACGCCTTCGAGTACCTCAAGCGCGAGAACAACCACTTCACCATCCACGCCGGCGAGGCCTTCGGCCTGCCGTCCATCTGGCAGGCGCTCCAGTGGTGCGGCGCCGACCGGCTCGGGCACGGGGTGCGGATCATCGACGACATCCAGGTCCACGAGGACGGCCGGGTCGAACTCGGGCGGCTCGCCTCCTACGTCCGGGACAAGCGCATCCCGCTGGAGCTGTGTCCGAGCTCCAACCTCCAGACCGGAGCGGCCGCCTCGTACGCAGAGCACCCCATCGGGCTGCTGCGCCGGCTGCATTTCCGTGCCACCGTCAATACGGACAATCGTCTTATGTCGCACACCAGCATGAGCCGGGAATTCGAGCACCTCGTCGACGCATTCGGATACACGCTCGACGACATGCAGTGGTTCTCCGTCAATGCGATGAAATCAGCGTTCATTCCTTTCGATGAACGACTGGCCATGATCAATGACGTCATCAAGCCCGGGTATGCCGAGCTGAAATCCGAATGGCTGTTCCGTCAGACCGCCTCCACCAGCGGTTCTGCCGATTCGGACGACTGATCCAGGGGTATTCGGCGCGCAGCGGATGCGGGTGGCGTTCACAATCCGTCCGCATTTCGATGTTTGCGGCGGGTGGTGCCGGGTGTTTACGGTCGCTGGACCGCTCACCCACCCCGTCATCCCGTTACGAGGACGCATTTCATGAAGCAGTCTGCTGCCAAGTCCCTCGGTGTCGCCGCTCTCGGTGCCGCCTTCGCCGCCGCCGGCGCGGGTGCCGCCAACGCCGCCCCGGCCCTCCCGGACACCGCCCAGACGCTGGAGACCGTCACCGCGGCGCTCCCGGCGGAGCAGCTCTCCCAGGCGCTGCCGGGCTCGGGTGAGGCGCTGGGTCAGGGACAGACGGCGGCCGGCGCCGGCCTGGCCGCCGCGCAGCCGATCGCCGAGCAGGTGCTCGCCAAGGGCCCGACGGGCCCGGCCGCCAAGCTGCTGGGTGGACTCCCGGTGCAGGGCCTGCCCACGCACGGCCTGCCGGTGAACGGCGTGCCGGTCGGCTGACCGTCCCGCCGAGGCGGACACATGCCGATGGGGCGCACCCGCACGGGGTGCGCCCCATCAGTGTTCCGGCAGAGCGCGTCACCAGGCCGTCTGGGTCTTGCCGTGGACCTTGTCCTCCGACGGGAGCACGATCCACAGAGCGATGTACAGCAGGAACTGCGGGCCCGGCAGCAGGCACGAGACCAGGAAGATCACCCGCATCGTCGTCGCGGAGGTGCCGAAGCGCCGTGCCAGCGCGGCGCACACTCCGCCGATCATGCGGCCGTGGGTGGGGCGGGCGAGACGGGACATGTGCGACTCCTTCGTGAGGGTGTGTGAGGCCTCTCGTCCGAGTACCCCATCTGCACTCCACGCTACGGAGACGAAGGGGGCAAAGCGTCGCTCCACGGGGCGATCCCGACCCTGGGAATCGTCGGGGTCCGACCCTGAGCCGGCTCCTCCGGGGACAGGGGCGGACGGGCGGTGGTGCGGCGGCGCAGCCAGGAACGGCCCGCCGGAACCAGCGCGATATGCGCGAGGGCCACGCCCAGGGTGTTCAGGAACAGCGAGTCGACGTCGACGACCTGACCGGGCACGCCCGTCTGCAGCAGTTCGATGCCCCAGGAGAGCAGGGCGGCGGCCGCGACGGTGCGCAGCAGGGACGCCAGCGGCGAGACGACCATCCTGCCGCCGACCAACGGCAGCAGCACACCCAGCGGGGCGAGCAGGGCCAGCCCCTCACCGATCCGGCGGGCCGCCTCCGGCCAGCCCAGGGCGAGATCGGCCCGGATACCGGCGAACGGCCGCAGATTGGCGGGCATCACCCAGGGCACGTCCAGCGGCCGCAGCGTGAACCAGGCGACGAACGCGAGGTGGGCGACGAGGAGGACACCCCCTGTCACACGGATGCGGGACGCGGCGCTGCCGCCGATGGAGCCTTGACGCTGCACGCCTCCCAAGACGCGGCCTCCGGCAGGATCGGTTCCGGGATGAGCCCCGGTTGCCCTGTGAGGCATACGCCACAGGCGGGGCGGATCACTCCCCGGCCACGTCCTTCGACGGTGGTTCCGTGCTGCCCGGCCGGGCCCGCACCTCGTCGGTGCACTCGTAGCGGCGCGGGGCCTCGGGCCCGGGGCCGCCCAGGACCACCGAGCCGTCCCCCTCGGCCGCAGCCGAGTCGGAGAAGGTGCAGACGACCTGTGCGAGGGCGTACGAGGTGAGGCCGGCCGGTGCCGTGCTCAGCCGCAGCGTGTCGTCCGGGTCGCCGGGGCGTGGCCCGCCGACGGTGATGCCGCCGCGCACGTCCGTGCTGTAGCCGGCTTCCTTCTCGGCGGCCGACGTCGGTGTGGCGAGCTGGTCCAGCAGGCCCTGCGCCACCAGGAGGCGCCGCTCGGAGTCGGCCGCGCCGTCCGGGACCCGTACGGTCCGGTCGACGGTCACCAGCGAGGACCCGCACAGCAGGAACACCTGCACCGGCAGCCCCCGGGCGGCCTGGGTGGAGACGTCCGGCTCGGCGAGCGAGCACTGCACCCGCGAGGGCGCCGGCCCGAAGTTCGTCGGCACCTCCGTGGCCCGGATCCCGCAGCCGGCCAGCAGCACGGCGAGCGCCGGAACGGCCAGCAGACGGGGCACGGCCGCGCGACGTGCGGTCATCGTGCGTCCCCCTTCGTGTCCTCGCCCTGGGGCCGGTCGGTGTCGCTCCCGGGCGTCAGCTCGTCCTCGGCGGGCTGCTCCTCCGCCGGGGACGTGCCGCGCGGGAGCCGCAGGGTGAACACCGCGCCCGAGTCGGGCGAATTGGCCGCGGTGATCTCACCGCCGTGGATGTGGGCGTTCTCCAGCGCGATGGACAGTCCCAGGCCGCTGCCCTCGGAACGGGGCCGGGAGGCGCTGGCCTTGTAGAAGCGGTCGAAGACGTGCGGCAGAACGTCCTCCGGGATGCCGGGCCCGTGGTCCTGCACCTCGATGACGATCGAGTCCTCCGCCTCCCGCACGGACACCCGCACCGGGGAACCGCCGTGCTTGAGCGCGTTGCCGATGAGGTTGGCCAGGATGACGTCCAGGCGCCGCGGGTCCAGCCGGGCGTGCAGGCCGCGCTCGGCGTCCAGCTCGACCGCGTCCAGCCAGGCACGGGCGTCGATGCAGGCGGTGATCTGGTCGGCGAGGTCGACGTCGTCCAGGACGAGCCGGGCGGTGCCCGCGTCGAAGCGGGTGACCTCCATCAGGTTCTCGACCAGGGAGTTCAGCCGTCGCGTCTCGCTGACCACCAGCCGGACGGCGGGCTCGATCATCGGGTCCATGCTGCCGGTCTCCGCCTCCAGCTCCTCCTCGAGCACCTCCGTCACGGCGGTGATCGCGGTGAGCGGCGTCCGCAGCTCGTGGCTCATGTCCGCCACGAACCGCCGGGACGCCTCGTCGCGGGCGGCCATGTCGGCGACCCGTTTCTCCAGCGCCTCGGCCGCGTTGTTGAACGTCCGCGACAGGTCGGCGAGTTCATCGGTACCGGACACCCGCAGCCGGGTGTCCAGCTTGCCCTCGCCGAGCCGCCGCGCGGCCGCCCCGAGCCGCTGCACCGGCTTCAGCACGGTCGTCGCCGCGGCCTGCGCGAGCAGCGCCGAGCCGATCAGTGCGAGCCCCGTGGCGATGCCCAGCGACCAGGCCAGCGAGTTGAGGTCCTTGGCCTCCGGCTCCAGCGACTTGAGCATGTAACCGGTCGGGCCACCGCCGATCACCCGCGTACCGGCCACCAGGTACGGGGTGTCGTGGTCGACAATCCGCTGCCAGTACAGGTGGTAAGGGTGCTTGTTGGACCCGTCGGTCTTCTGCGTCCGGTTCACCGCCGTGCGCAGCGACTTCGGCACATCCTGGAGCGAGAAGCCGTTCAGCCCGCCGGAGCTGCCGTAGACGGTCCGGCCCTCGGTGTCGCGGCCGACCAGCAGCACGCTGAAGCGCTGGTCGCTGCCCGCCATCTGGCCCGCGGTGTGTTGCAGTTCGTCCTGCGTCGGACGCTCGGGCAGCGCGCCCGCCCGGTTCTGCATCTCCTGCTCGAAGTCGCGCAGCACGGCGTCCTGGGTGCGGGTGAGCACGGCCTCGCGGTTGAGCCAGTACGCGATCCCCGACGCGGACACGGCGGCCGTCAGGGCCACCAGGCCGAAGACGACGACCAGTCGCAGCCGCAGGCTGGTGAAGCGCAGCGGCGACAGAACTCCCTTGCGCGCCCCGGTCCAGCCGCGGGCCCCCCCTTGGTGCGCCTGGGTCACTGAGGCGCGTCCAGCCGGTAGCCGACGCCCCGCACGGTACGGATCAGCGTCGGGGACGACGGCACGTCCTCGACCTTGGCGCGCAACCGCTGGACACACGCGTCCACGAGCCGCGAGTCGCCCAGGTAGTCGTGCTCCCACACCAGCCGCAGCAACTGCTGCCTCGACAGCGCCTGGCCCGGCCGCCGGCTCAGCTCCAGCAGCAGCCGCAGCTCGGTCGGTGTGAGCTGGAGGTCCTCGCCGTTCTTCGTCACGGTCATCGCCGAGCGGTCGATGACGAGGCTGCCGAAGCTCGCCGCGTCGTTCGATTCTCGCTCGCCGCGCCGCAGCACGGCCCGGATCCGGGCGTCGAGCACCCGCCCCTGGACCGGTTTGACGACATAGTCGTCGGCGCCGGACTCCAGCCCGACCACCACGTCGATGTCATCGTTGCGCGCGGTCAGCAGGATGATCGGCAACTGGTCCGTGCGCCGGATGCGCCGGCACACCTCGAACCCGTCGATGCCGGGCAGCATCACGTCCAGCACGATCAGGTCCGGCCGCTGCTCGCGAAGGAGCTTCAGACCGTCCTCACCGCTGGCAGCGGTCGCCACGCGGTGGCCCTGGCGCGTCAGTGAGAGCTCCAGGGCCGTCCGGATGGCGTCGTCGTCCTCGATCAGCAACAGGGAAGGCACGCGCTCATTCTGGCCCATGGAGGGGTCGGGGTTCGACCGGTGGGCCCTACTGGATGCGGCCGGTACCGCCGACGCGTGTGCAGGAGCTGTGGCCGACCCGTGGTCGACCCCTGTGACAGGTCTGTGACAGTCGGCGGACACGGCGATGAAAGTGCCGCGGCAAGCTTTTCGGCACAGGCAAGGAAGCCCGCCCCAAACGGCGGGCCGCACATCGGAAGTCCACGACGGGGGGCGCGAGATGAACACGCTGCACGGCATCAGCACCAGCGCAGTTGTCACGCGTCTGCACGACGTGCACAGGGGTTCCGAGAAGTCCGGTGCCGTGAGCGGGCGGGGGTGCGCTCGCGGCACCGGGCGTCAGCACACCGCGTTCATGACGGTGGTTGACGCACCCACGGGGGAGATCAACAAGGGGTCCGCGGCGGCAGCCGCCACGGGCACCGTCGGGGGAGCAGCGTACGGGGAGGGCTCGGGGGAGCGCCGTTCGCTGACGGAGGCGGAGTTCACCGCCTACGTCCAGGAGCGCCGCGCCTCCCTGTACGCAACCGCCTACCACCTGACCGGTGACCGCTTCGAGGCCGAGGACCTGCTGCAGAGCGCACTGTTCTCGACCTACCGGGCGTGGGACCGGATCAGTGACAAGGCCGCGGTCGGCGGATACCTCCGCCGCACCATGACCAACCTGCACATCAGCGCGTGGCGCCGCCGCAAGCTGAACGAGTACCCGACCGAGGAGCTGCCGGAGACCGCCGGCGACACGGACGCGATGCGCGGCACCGAGCTGCGTGCGGTCCTGTGGCAGGCGCTGGCCCGGCTGCCCGAACTCCAGCGCACCATGCTGGTCCTTCGCTACTACGAGGGCCGCACGGACCCGGAGATCGCGGAGATCCTCGACATCAGTGTCGGCACGGTGAAGTCCAGCATCTGGCGGTCGCTCCGCCGGCTGCGCGAGGACGAGGTCCTCAGCTTCGGCCGTGACGAGGAGGACGCCTTCGGCGAGCTTGTCGCCTGAAGGTTCGGGGGGGAGCACCACAAGGGGGCCCACGGGGGAACTGCAAGGACGCTGGGGGGCGTCTTGGCAGGAGAGTGGGGAACTGCGCAGACGCTGGGGGGCGTCTCCGCAGGAGAGTGGGGGAACTCGGGGGAGGACAACGGGGGAGTACAGGAGCGGGACTGGAGGGCCGGGGGGTCCGTCCAGTCCCGCTTTTCGTGCCGTGTGCTCCCCCCCCGTCCGCCGGGCGGCTCAGTCCCACCAGAAGAACCAGAACGGCGCTGGCGCCTGGTGAGCGGCGATCTCCGGCAGCCCGCCGATGAGCTGGTCGAAGTCGGGGCAGTACGCGTACTGCTCGATCGCGACCCGCGCCGCCTGGAGCGGATCCGTAGGAGGACTCCCGACCGACAGCAGGAGCGCGGCGGTGTCGAGGTAGCAGATCTCGGCGCCGAACCGGTCGTGCCACTCGCGCAGGACGTCGGCGTGATCCCGGTAGGAGAGGGACTCCCGGCCGGGGAACGGGGTGTGGTTCGGTGTGTCGGGTGCGTCCAGGAGTTCCGGCAGGCCGACCGGGTCATCGGTGGGGACGAGGCAGATCCACTCCGGGGGCCCCACGGAGAAGGTGGCGAGGCGTGTTTCCGCGGGGCGGGGCGGCGCGGGGTGCGGAAGGGCGGCGGTGAGACGTCGGGCCAGGTCGTCCAGGTCCCGCACGGGGAGGTGTCCCGTCGGCGGCCGGAACGTCTCCGCCTCCTGGAGCAGCTCCCCCGCCTGAAGCTCCACCAGTCCGGCGATGAACGGCCCGCGGGTCTCGTCGCGGTGACTGCCGCCCGGCAGTTCCGCCCACTCCCAGTCCGACGGCGGGGTGTGGGTGATGAACGGCCACCACCCCGTGGCCGGGTGGCGCTCGCGGGCGCGCCGCCACAGGTCCAGGCACGCGTCCGGCGCGCACCGGAAGCCCAGGAGGGTGCCCCCGCGCGGGGTGGGCACCCGTTCGACGTCCTCTGCCCGCGCGCCCAGTTCGGTCGCGAGCGCGGCCCCGGCGTCCGCCCGGGGCATCAGGCCGCCGTGCCCAGCCCCGCGCACCGGCCGGCCGCCGCTGCCGCCAGCCGGCCCATCGCCTCGTCGCGGTCGCAGGCGTAGGCGCCCAGCGCCGTCTGCCGGGCCACGATCGTGCGCTCCTGCCGCATCAGGCGCCAGCCGCGGCGCAGCAGGAACGGAACCGACTTGCGGCCTTCCTTCAAATCCCGCAGGAACCGGCGGCGGAAGGTCTTCACCGGGCCGCGGCTCAGGCACAGCGCGTCGGCGAGGACGCCGAGTTCGCGGCAGCGCGTGACGATCTCCGCGGCGAAGATGCCCTCCGCGATGAACAGCGGGGTCCGCCCGATGTCGACCGTCTCCACGCCGGTGCGGGCGCTGAGCGAGAGGTCGTAGAGGGGAACTTCCGTACGGCCCGTGCGGCACAGCCGGGTGATCGCGGCGACGGCGGTGTCCGCGTCCCACGAGTCGGGATGGTCCCAGTCGATGTCGGAGCTCTCCGCCACGAGCGGCAGCGTCGGGTCGTCGGCCTCCTTGTAGAAGTCGTCGAGCCGCAGCACCGGAAGGCCGGAGCGGGCCGCGAGGAGGGACTTGCCGGAGCCGGAAGGGCCGCAGAGCAGCACGACTCGCGTCGATATGGGCAGAGGAGAACTCACGGGACACCAGTGTGAGGCATCCACCGGGGGCCGTACGACCCCGCGGGTCGCCTTTGATGCGCGCGTCACACCTCAACTACCCTCGGTCCCGACACGATTACCCAGTGCATCAGAAGGTGGCAGCCATGGCCCGACACGACTCTCCCAAGAAGCCGGCCGCCCAGCGTGCCCTGGCCGTCCTCGCGACCGCGGGTGTGGCACTGGGGGCGGGCACGGCGTCGGCCGCGGCGGACACGGCCTCGATCCTGGGCGTGGTCAACACCCGCCCCACCTCCCTCGGCAAGATCGACCCCGAGTCCGGCCTCCAGGCCGCGACCGGCACCCTCGGCTACGTCACCGGCCCGGTCGCCGGCCTCAAGCCCAACCCGCTCGCCGGTACCGGAGTCGACCCGCTCGACAACGGCATCGGCACCGACCTCGCCGACTTCAAGCCGATGACCTCCCAGGCGCTGACCGGGCCGGTCGCGCAGGCGCAGTCGATCGGGAGCATCCCGGTGGTGGGGCAGGCGGCCGGGCTGTTGTCGCAGCAGTAGGTCACCGGCCCCGCAGCGGGACCTCCCGCACCAGCCACGCCACCGCGAACGCCACGGCGCACAGGACGGCCGTGCCGAGCGCGACGCCGTGCAGACCGTCCACCACGCCGGTCCGGAACGCCTCCCGGACCGGCTCGGGCAGGTCCCGCAACAGCCCGGGTGTCAGCTCCCCTTCGGTGAGTCGCCCGCCCTCGGCACCGAGCCGATCCGTCACGGCGGCCGTGAGCCGGCCGGTGTAGACGGATCCGAGGACGGCGACACCGAGGGAGCCGCCGATGGTGCGCAGCAGCGTCTGGGTGCCGCTGGCCGCGCCCATGTCGCGGAGCTCGGCGCTGTTCATCGTGAGGAGCATCGCCGGCTGCATCAGGCAGCCGATGCCCATGCCGAGCAGCAGCGTCAGGCCGGAGGCGACGGGTGCCGTCGTGGCCGTGCCGAGCGCCAGCAGCGACAACGCCCCCGCCGTGGCGAGCACGCCGCCCGCGATCGGATAGGCGCGGTAGCGTCCGCCGCCGGCGATCCGGCGGCCGATGACGAGCTGCGCGCCCATCATGCCCAGCATCAGCGGAAGCAGCAGCAGGCCGCTCTCGGTGGACGACATGTTCCGGGCGAACTGCAGGTACTGGGGCAGATAGCTCGCCGCCGCCAGCATGGCCGCGCCCGTGACGAAACTGAGCACCTGGGCCACCGTGAAGTTCCGGTCCCGGAACAGCCGGGGCGGGATCATCGGTTCCGCGGCGCGCCGCTCGACCCTTACGAAGGCGGCCAGCGCGACCACGCAGACCAGGGCGAGCCCGATGATCTGCGGTGACGTCCAGGTGTACGTGGTCCCCGCCCAGCTCGCCAGCAGCGTCAGGGCGAGGATCGCGCCGGTGAGCAGCCCGGCCCCCGCCAGGTCGATCGGCGCCTTCACGCGGGTCGCGCGCAGCCGGACCCCGTAGCCGATGAGGGCGAGCGCGACGGCGCCGACCGGGACGTTGACGTAGAACACCCAGCGCCAGTCCAGCTGGTCGGTGAGGAAGCCGCCGACCAGGGGGCCGCCGATCATCGCGGCGGGCAGCAGCACTCCGATCAGCGACTGGGCCCGTCCGGCCTCGGCCGGGGTGAGCAGCGTGCCGATGAGCGAGAGCGCCCCCACGAACAGGCCGCCCGCGCCGATCCCCTGCAAAGCCCGGAAGGCGATCAACTGGCCCATGTCCTGGGCGAGTCCGCACAGCACCGAGCCGGCCAGGAACACGGTGATGGAGGTGAGGTAGCTGCCCTTGTGCCCGTACAGGTCGCCGAGTTTGCCCCAGACCGGGGTGGAAACGGCCGTGGTCAGCAGATAGGCGGTGAGTACCCAGGAGAGGTGGTCGAGGCCGCCGAGGTCGCCGACGATGGTGGGCAGAGCGGTGCCGACCACGGTTCCGTCGAGCGTGCCGAGCACGATGCCGAGCAGCAGCCCGAGGATGACGAGCCGGGAAGGCGGGGCAGCCGGCCGGGCCGCCTCGTCCGCGGTGGTGCCCGCCGCGCGTGTGTCCATGGTTCCCCCTGTCTCGCGGCCGGTGGTCAGGCGACGTAGCGGCGGACGGACTTGGCGTCCCGCAGGGCGTGGCCCCACCAGGCGAGCTGGTCGAGCAGGGCCTTCGCGGCGGTGTCGGCGGCGGGGTCCTTGCAGGTGCCGTCCTCGTCGAAGCGGCTCCAGGCGTCGTGGAAGCTCACGGTGTTGCGGATGGTCATGGCGTTCACCTCGGCCATGACGACCCGTAGCTGCTCCACCGCGCGCAGACCGCCGGACAGGCCGCCGTAGGAGACGAAGCCGACCGGCTTGCCGTGCCACTCCTCGCCGTGCCAGTCGATCGCGTTCTTCAGGGACGCCGGGAAGCTGTGGTTGTACTCGGGCGTGACGAGGACG
Organism: Streptomyces luteogriseus; assembly: GCF_014205055.1. Classification (NCBI taxonomy): domain Bacteria; kingdom Bacillati; phylum Actinomycetota; class Actinomycetes; order Kitasatosporales; family Streptomycetaceae; genus Streptomyces; species Streptomyces luteogriseus. The sequence continues at coordinate 3,329,178 of NZ_JACHMS010000001.1, read as the reverse complement.
AAGGCGTCGGCCGCGGCGAGGCGTGGTGAGACGAGGGCCAGTTGCTCCCGGGAGCCGGCCGGCGGCTGCCCGCCGAACGCCGGGAACACGGTCGGCAGTGGCGTCTCGGCGAGGTCGACGACGTCGGCCGTCAGGTCGTCGCGCTGCTCGAGATGGCCGGTCAGCCATGTGGTGATCACGGGTGCGAAGCGCCCCTCGCGGGTCGAGCCGACGAGGACGGCGACGCGGAGCGGTTCGATGCGGACGGGCATGGGTCTCCCCCTGGAGGTGTACGGCGTATCTGTATGCGTACAACGTACACAGCAATGTGTACGGCGTCTACTGGCGATACGCTGTACACGACACATCGACCCGGGAGGAGCGGACCATGGCGGTCACGAAAAAGGAGGGCGAGGAGAGCGGGGCCGAAGGGCCCTCCCTCTGGGAGCGTATGGAGCGGCCCGCCCCCCTCCCGCGCGCTTCACTGACCCTGGAGCGGATCGCCGCCGCAGCGGTCGAGATCGCCGACGAGGAGGGCGGCGCCGCCGTCACCATGCGCCGTCTCGCCACCCGACTGGGCGTCGCCCCCATGGCGGCCTACCGGCACGTCAACGGCAAGGACGACCTCTGGGCACTCATGATCGACCGGGTCTCCCGCGACCTTGCCGTCCCCGAGGGCACGACGGACTGGCGGGAGGTGCTCCGTTCCTACGCCGTGCAGACCCGGGAGCTGATGCTCGCCCACCCGTGGATGGCGGTCATGCCCACCCCCGTCATCATGCTCACACCGTCACGGATGGCCGTGGCGGAACGGCAGCTGGCCGCGCTCGCCGTCTGCGGCCTGGACGCCGACTCGGTGATGGCCGCCTTCCGGGCCGTCACCTCCTTCGTGCACGGCTCGGCCCAGACCGAGATCGCCCTGCGCGAGTACCAGGAACGCCACGGCTGGGCCGGCGGTGACGAGACCCGCGAGGCGCTCGCCCCGCAGATGCGCTACCTGATGAGCACGGGCCGCTACCCGGCCTTCGAGCGGTACGCCCTCGGCGCGACCCGCAAGGACGACCGAGCCTGGGAGTTCGCCTTCGGCCTCGACTGCGTGCTCGACGGCATCGGGCAGCGGCTCGGGATATGAGGCGGGACGGACGCGGAGAAGCCCCGGACCTCCTGGACGGAGGAGGACCGGGGCTTCGGCTGTGGGGGCGTCTAGTACGAGGAGCCCGACGCGCCCAGTGACCCCGTGGGGTGCCAGACCGTTTTGGTCTCCAGGAACGCCGTCAGGCGGTCGGTGCCGGGAGTCTTCGCGTAATCCACAGGCTGTGGACGGAGAACCCGCTTGAGGTTGTCGGCCGCCGCGATCTCCAGCTCCTTCGCGAGGACCTCGTCGGCGCCCGCGAGGTCGATCGCGTTGACGTCCTGGTGGGCCGCCAGCGGGGCGGCGATCTCGGCCGTACGGCCCGAGAGGACGTTGACCACGCCGCCGGGGACGTCCGAGGTGGCCAGGACCTCGGCCAGGGACAGGGCGGGGAGCGGGGAGTTCTCGCTCGCCACCACGATCGCCGTGTTGCCGGTCGCGATCACCGGGGCGAGCACCGACACCAGACCCAGGAAGGACGACTCCTGGGGGGCCACGATCGCGACCACGCCCGTCGGTTCGGGGGAGGACAGGTTGAAGAACGGGCCCGCGACCGGGTTGCCGCCGCCGACCACCTGGGCGATCTTGTCGGTCCAGCCCGCGTACCAGACCCAGCGGTCGATCGTCGCGTCCACGACCGCGGCCGCCTTGGACTTCGACAGGCCCTCCGCGTCGGCCACCTCACGGGTGAACTGGTCGCGGCGGCCCTCCAGCATCTCGGCGACGCGGTAGAGGATCTGGCCGCGGTTGTACGCCGTCGCCCCGGACCAGCCGCCGAACGCCTTGCGCGCCGCGACGACCGCGTCACGGGCGTCCTTGCGGGACGACAGGGGCGCGTTCGCCAGCCACTTGCCCTTGGAGTCGCTCACCTCGTACACCCGGCCGCTCTCGGAACGCGGGAACTTCCCGCCGACGTACAGCTTGTAGGTCTTCAGGACGTTGAGCCGATCAGTTGCATTCATTTAACGCTCGCCCTCCGGGCTCGACGGGGCGAGGTACGCCTCCAGGCCGTGGCGGCCGCCCTCGCGGCCGAAGCCCGACTCCTTGTAGCCGCCGAACGGCGACGTCGGGTCGAACTTGTTGAACGTGTTGGACCAGACGACACCCGCGCGGAGCTTGTTCGCGACCGCCAGGATGCGGGAGCCCTTCTCCGTCCAGATGCCGGCGGAGAGGCCGTACGGCGTGTTGTTGGCCTTGGCGACCGCCTCGTCCGGAGTGCGGAAGGTCAGCACCGACAGCACCGGGCCGAAGATCTCGTCGCGGGCGATCCGGTGCGCCTGGGTGACGTTCGTGAACAGCGTCGGGGCGAACCAGTAGCCGCTCTCCGGCAGCTCGCACGCGGGCGACCAGCGCTCGGCGCCCTCCGCCTCGCCCTGCTCGACGAGCGAGGTGATGCGGGTGAGCTGCTCCTCGGAGTTGATCGCACCGATGTCGGTGTTCTTGTCCAGCGGGTCGCCGAGACGCAGCGTGGACAGACGGCGCTTGAGGGAGTCGAGCAGCTCCTCCTGGATCGACTCCTGGACCAGGAGGCGGCTGCCGGCGCAGCAGACCTGGCCCTGGTTGAAGAAGATGCCGTTGACGATGCCCTCGACGGCCTGGTCGATGGGGGCGTCGTCGAAGACGATGTTGGCACCCTTGCCGCCCAGTTCGAGCGTGACCTTCTTACGGGTCCCGGCGACCGTGCGGGCGATCTCCTTGCCGACGGCCGTGGAGCCGGTGAAGGCGACCTTGTTCACGTCGGGGTGGGCGATCAGCGCGGCGCCGGCGTCGCCGTAGCCCGGGAGGATGTTGACGACACCCTTGGGCAGGCCCGCCTGGCGGCAGATGTCCGCGAAGAACAGCGCCGACAGGGGGGTGGTCTCGGCCGGCTTCAGGACGACCGTGTTGCCGGTCGCGAGGGCCGGGGCGATCTTCCACGCCAGCATCAGGAGGGGGAAGTTCCAGGGGATGACCTGGCCCGCCACGCCGAGGGGCCTCGGGTTCGGCCCGTAGCCCGCGTGGTCGAGCTTGTCGGCCCAGCCCGCGTAGTAGAAGAAGTGGGCGGCGACCAGGGGCAGGTCGGCGTCGCGCGTCTCCTTGATCGGCTTGCCGTTGTCCAGGGTCTCGAGGACGGCCAGCTCGCGGGAGCGCTCCTGGATGATGCGGGCGATGCGGAAGAGGTACTTCGCGCGCTCCGCGCCCGGGAGCGCCGACCACTTCTCGAAGGCCCGGCGCGCGGCCTTCACCGCGCGGTCGACGTCCTCGGAACCGGCCTGGGCGATCTCCGAGAGGACCTCCTCGGTGGACGGGGAGACGGTCTTGAAGACCTTGCCGTCCGCCGCCTCGACGAACTCGCCGTCGATGAACAGGCCGTACGAGGGCGCGATGTCGGCGATCGCGCGCGACTCGGGGGCCGGGGCGTATTCGAATACCGATGCCATGGTGATCAGTCCACCGTCACGTAGTCGGGGCCGGAGTAGCGGCCGGTGGCCAGCTTCTGGCGCTGCATCAGCAGGTCGTTCAGCAGCGACGAGGCGCCGAAGCGGAACCAGTGGTTGTCCAGCCAGTCCTCGCCCGCGGTCTCGTTGACCAGCACGAGGAACTTGATGGCGTCCTTGGAGGTGCGGATGCCGCCCGCCGGCTTCACGCCGACCTGGATGCCGGTCTGGGCACGGAAGTCGCGGACCGCCTCCAGCATGAGCAGCGTGTTCGCCGGGGTGGCGTTGACGGCCACCTTGCCGGTGGAGGTCTTGATGAAGTCCGCCCCCGCCAGCATCCCGAGCCAGCTCGCGCGGCGGATGTTGTCGTACGTCGAGAGCTCGCCCGTCTCGAAGATGACCTTCAGACGCGCGGAGGTCCCGCAGGCCTCCCGCACGGCGGTGATCTCGTCGTACACCTTCAAGTATCGGCCCGACAGGAACGCTCCGCGGTCGATGACCATGTCGATCTCGTCGGCGCCGGCGGCGATGGCGTCGCGCACATCGGCCAGCTTGACGTCGAGCGCGGCGCGGCCGGCCGGGAACGCCGTGGCCACCGAGGCGACCTTCACGCCCGAGCCGGCGACGGCTTCCTTGGCCACGGCCACCATGTCGGGGTAGACGCAGACCGCCGCCGTGGCGGGCGTCGTACGGTCCGTCGGATCGGGCTTGACCGCCTTCGCGCCGAGCGCCCGGACCTTGCCCGGGGTGTCCGCGCCTTCCAGCGTCGTCAGGTCGACCATCGAGATCGCGAGGTCGATGGCGTACGCCTTCGCGGTCGTCTTGATCGAACGGGTGCCGAGGGAGGCCGCACGGCCCTCGAGTCCGACCGCGTCGACGCCGGGGAGCCCGTGGAGGAAGCGGCGCAGCGCGCTGTCGGACGAGGCGACGTCCTTGAGGGGGTGAGCTGCGGTGAGTGCAGAACTGGGCATGGTCACCAGACGAGCATATCTACGCGCGTAGCGGCTGTACAGTCCCCGGTTCTCTTCGACGGGGCCCCCGTGGTCCGGGGTGCTCTTCAGGGACCCGGGACGGTCTCCAGGGCGGGGTGGAGGTGTGGGGGCGGTCTTCGGGGAGGGGGCGGAGGTCCCGGGCGGGGCGGGTCCGGCAGAATCGAGACATGACGAGCCCCGAACCCCAGCCGCCGGCGCCGCAGCCTCAGGAGCCCGAGTCCAAGGACCGGGTCTACCGGTCGGTCCCGGCCATCGCCGGTGGCGTGCTGCTGCTCGCCATCACCGGGTGGCTCGGCATCGATGCGGTGATCTCCGGAGAGGGGCGCACGCCGTGGCTGGCGCTCGCCGTGCTGCTCCTCGTCGTGCCGCTGGTCGCCGCGTTCACGCTGCGGCCCGCCGTGTACGCCGGCGATGACCGGCTGCGCATCCGCAACCCCTTCCGCCTCGTCGTCGTGCCCTGGGCGCAGGTCGCCGCCCTGCGCTCCTCCTACTCGAACGAGGTCCTCACCCAGTCCGGTGCGAAGTACCAGCTGTGGGCCGTGCCCGTCTCGCTGCGCGCCCGCAAGAAGGCCGCGCGGCGCGAGATGCGGGCGACGGCGCAGGCGCGGCGGGGAACGGGGCGGGACGCGGGGCGCGGCAGCGCGCTCGGGATGCCGACGGGTCTGGACGGGGGCCTCGGCAGGGACTCCGTCTCCGAGGGGCCCGCGCGCGCCGAGACCGACCGGATCATGGACGAGCTGCGCGGGCTGTACGAGGCGCGGCACCAGACGGAGGCGGCGCGGGGCGAGGTCACCGTGCGGTGGGCCTACGAGGTGCTGGCGCCGGCGGTGGCGGGGACGGTGCTGGTGCTGATCCTCGTGGTGGTGGGCTGAGGGTTCGGCCGGGTTCGTCGAGGGCGGGCTGAAGGTTCGGCCGGGTTTGCCGGTGGTGGGCTGAGGGCTCGGCCGGCCGTGGGGCGAGGGGCTGACCGGGTTCTGGCGGTGGTGGTTGAGGGCCTGAGCCGTTCTGTCGGCCGGGCCTGTCAGGCTTCGGCGGCGCGTCCCGGGCTGGAAAAAGCGGTGGAGGGCGTGCGCCCCCCGCGCCTAGGTTCGGGGCATGAGCACCCGTACCTTCCGTGTCACCGTCCGGGGCGTCTTCGACGGACTGAGCGCCGAGCAGCGGGCCGGGCTGCTGGAGCGGGCCGCCGAGCACGACGTGCTGCGCGCCGCGTTCACGCCCGAGGGGAGCCTGACGTACGACGTGGCCGTGCGGCCCGCCTTCACCTTCCGCTTCCTCGACTCCGGGGAGGACGAGGAGGACATCCTGGAGGCGACCGAGCGGGCCGAGGAGTCGGCGCGGGCGTGGCTGGAGCAGCGCGGGTACGGATACAGGAATCTCCGGTCCACCGCCGAGGACCTCTCCCAGGCGCCGCTCGGCAAGCGGCAGCGGCGGGAGGCCGCCCGGAAGGGTTTCTGAGTCCTCGGCGGGGGGATCGGCCGGGCGATCTGCGGGGGAGGGGAGCGGCGGTGGTGCGGGGCACTGGCCTCAGATGCCCGCAGCCGTCGACAGGTCGCGCTTGATCGACTCCAGCAGCGCCGTCGCCTTCGCGCGGGCCGCCGGGAGGTCCTCGTGGGACCCGACCGGGATCACGACCTCCAGGTAGCACTTCAGCTTCGGCTCCGTGCCGCTCGGGCGGACGATCACCCGGGCGCCGTCGAGGGTGTAGCGCAGGCCGTCCGTGGGCGGGAGTCCGGCCGTGCCCTGGGTGAGGTCGTCCGTGCGGGTGATCGGCAGGCCGGCCAGCTCCGTCGGGGGCTGTTCGCGCAGGCGCCGCATCGCGGCGGCGATGAGGGAGAGGTCCTCGACGCGGACCGAGAGCTGGTCCGTCGCGTGCAGGCCGTGCTCCACCGCCAGGTCGTCCAGCAGGTCGAGGAGGGTGCGGCCCTCCTCCTTGAGCTGGGAGGCCAGTTCCGTGATCAGCAGCGCGGCCGTGATGCCGTCCTTGTCGCGCACGCCGTCGGGGTCCACGCAGTAGCCGAGGGCCTCCTCGTAGCCGTAGCGCAGGCCCTCGGCGCGGGCGATCCACTTGAAGCCGGTGAGGGTCTCGACGTGCGGGAGGCCCGCCTTCTCGGCGATACGGCCGAGAAGGGACGACGAGACGATCGACTCCGCGAACGTGCCGGTCGCTCCGCGGCGGACCAGGTGGGCGGCGAGCAGGGCGCCGACCTCGTCGCCGCGCAGCATGCGCCAGCCGGTGGCGTCGTTACCGTCCTGTACGGCGACGGCGCAGCGGTCCGCGTCCGGGTCGTTCGCGATGATCAGGTCCGGGGCGGCCTCGCCGGAGAGCGCGCGTGCCGTCGCGAAGGACAGGTCCATCGCGCCGGGCTCCTCCGGATTGGGGAACGCGACGGTCGGGAAATCAGGGTCGGGGTCGGCCTGCTCCGCGACGAGGACCGGTGCCGGGAAGCCGGCGCGGGCGAAGGCGGCCAGGAGGACGTCCTTGCCGACGCCGTGCATCGCCGTGTACACCGTGCGGGCCGTGCGGGGGGAACCCTCGGACAGGACGGCGTCCGTGCGGGCGAGGTAGGCGTCCAGGACGCTGTCGTCGAGGGTGTCCCAGCCTTCGGTGGGGCGCGGGACCGTGCTGAGGGACGGGACGGCGGCGATCTCCGCCGCGATGTCGATGTCCGCCGGGGGGACGATCTGGGATCCGTCGCCGAGGTAGACCTTGTAGCCGTTGTCGCGGGGCGGGTTGTGGCTGGCCGTGACCTCCACGCCGGCGACCGCGCCGAGGTGCCTTATCGCGAAGGCGAGCACGGGGGTCGGGAGGGGGCGGGGCAGGACGGCCGCGCGCAGGCCGGCGCCGGTCATGACGGCGGCGGTGTCCTGGGCGAAGTCGTGGGACTTGTGGCGGGCGTCGTAGCCGATGACGACGAGGCCGGCTTCCCCTTCCCCCTCGGGGACACCCTGCTTCTTGAGGTACGCGGCGAGGCCGGCGGCGGCGCGGATGACGACCGAGCGGTTCATGCGCATGGGGCCGGCGCCGAGTTCGCCGCGGAGGCCGGCGGTGCCGAACTGGAGGGTGCCGCTGAAACGGGCGGCGAGTTCGGTCTCGTCCTTGGCGTCGATGAGGCGGGCGAGCTCGGTGCGGGTGTCCGGGTCGGGGTCCTCGGTGAGCCACGCCTGGGCCTGTGCGATGAGTTCGTCGTGCACGGTCGGTGTCAGCCTCTCGCTTGTCGGTGATCGGTGCGGGTGCCTCCGGCGGTGGGGCGGGGGCTTGCCTTCACGCCGGTGGGGGTGCGCGTGCGCTTCGCCTTCGCGTGGCGTGTGGGTCGGGGCCGCGCCGGGGGGTGTCCGTCCTCGGAACGGCGCGATGGGGTCGGACGCCGACTGACTGTTCGTTGACGCGCCGACCGCTGCGGGCGGACACCCCCCGAAACGGCCCCTTCTCGCCGTACGCGGGTGCGGGAGCGCCGTGGCTTCCGCCCCCGCTGTGGGCATGCGTGCCGCAGTGGAGCGCAGCGGCGCCCCGCGCACCCCGCCTGAGCAGCGATGCCGGGTGGTGGCCTACAGGCGGCCCAGGACCTGCGCGAGCAGGGAGCCCATGCGGGTCGCGGAGTCGCGGCCGGCCTGGAGGACCTCCTCGTGGTTCAGGGGCTCGCCCGTCATGCCCGCGGCGAGGTTGGTGACGAGGGAGATGCCCAGGACCTCGGCGCCCGCCTCGCGCGCGGCGATCGCCTCGAGGACCGTCGACATGCCCACCAGGTCCGCACCGATGACCCGGGCCATACGGATCTCGGCCGGAGTCTCGTAGTGCGGGCCGGGGAACTGGGCGTAGACACCCTCCTCCAGCGTGGCGTCGACCTCCTTGCACAGGGCCCGCAGGCGCGGGGAGTACAGGTCGGTGAGGTCGACGAAGTTCGCGCCGATGATGGGGGAGGTGGCGGTGAGGTTGATGTGGTCGCTGATGAGGACCGGCTGGCCGGGGCGCATGCCCTCGCGCAGGCCGCCGCAGCCGTTGGTGAGGACGACCGTCTTGCAGCCGGCCGAGACCGCGGTGCGGACGCCGTGGGCGACCGCGGCCACCCCGCGACCCTCGTAGTAGTGCGTACGGCCCAGGAAGACCAGGGCGCGCTTGTTGCCGATCCGGTACGAGCGGATCTTGCCTCCGTGGCCCTCCACCGCCGGCGGCGGGAAACCGGGGAGCTCGGTGACCTGGAACTCGGCCTCGGGGGCGCCCAGCGCGTCCACGGCCGGGGCCCAGCCGGAGCCCATCACGAGGGCGACGTCGTGGGTCTCGGCGCCCGTCAGTTCGCGCAGGCGGGCCGCGGCGGCGTCGGCGGCCGCGTGGGGGTCGCCCTGGATGTCGTCCGGAAGAAGAGATGCGTTCACGCCGAAGAGGGTAGCCGCTGTTTGCCTACGCGCGTAGATGGCAGAGCTCACGGGGTGGCGATCGTTGTCTTGTCGTTTCCGACGAAGGGGTCTCGCGCGGGCTGCCGTCAGCAGGGGCGCTTGCGCAGCTCCATCACGTAGTCGTGAGGGGCCCCGGCCGACTCGGCCGCGTCGGCGATCTCGCCCAGGTAGCGGGCGGAGGGCAGGCCGCCCTCGTACGCGTTGAGGGCGAAGGCCCAGGCGGAGTCCTCGCCCTCCAGGGTGTGGACCCGTACGCGCGTACGGCGGTAGATGTCGAGGCCCACGCCCTCCCAGCGGTCGAGGGACTCCTCGTCCATCGGGGCGATGTCGTAGAGGGAGACGAAGACCTGGGAGAGCGGGTCCTCCACGATGGTCGGCAGTGCGCCCTCCCAGCCCATGTGCTCGCCGCCGAAGGTCAGCCGGTACCCGTTCAGCCAGCCGGTGGCGCGCAGCGGCGAGTGCGGGGCGCGGCGGGACATCAGCCGCGCGTCGAGGTTGCCGGCGTACGCGGCGTAGAGCGACATGGGGGAAGGGTACGGCAGACGGCCCCGGCGTCACTGTCGTAACAACAGGCGCATCCCCGGGGCCCCGGGGCGGTGGCACGCCGAGCGGTGCGGGACAATGGAGTACGTGACTCGGATCGTGATCATCGGTGGCGGACCCGGCGGATACGAAGCGGCCCTGGTGGCCGCTCAACTCGGCGCGGAGGTGACCGTCGTCGACTGCGACGGTCTGGGCGGGGCGTCGGTGCTCACCGACTGCGTGCCGTCGAAGACCTTGATCGCCACGGCCGAGGTGATGACCACCTTCGACTCCTCGTACGAGGAGCTGGGGATCATCGTCGCCGACGACACCCCGCACATCGAGCAGGCCGCCCGGGTGGTGGGTGTGGACCTGGGCAAGGTCAACCGGCGTGTGAAGCGCCTCGCGCTCGCCCAGTCGCACGACATCACCGCCTCCGTGACCCGTGCCGGGGCGCGTGTCATGCGCGGGCGCGGGCGGCTGGAGGGCATGCAGGCGCTCGATGGGTCGCGCAAGGTCGTGGTGCGCACCGCCGACGGGAGTGAAGAGACCCTGACGGCTGACGCCGTGCTCATCGCCACCGGCGGGCACCCCCGTGAGCTGGCCGACGCCCAGCCGGACGGTGAGCGGATCCTGAACTGGACGCAGGTGTACGACCTCGACGAGCTGCCCGAGGAGCTCATCGTGGTCGGATCCGGTGTGACCGGTGCCGAGTTCGCCGGTGCCTACCAGGCGCTCGGGTCGAGGGTGACGCTCGTGTCGTCGCGCGACCGCGTGCTGCCGGGCGAGGACCCGGACGCGGCCGCCGTGCTGGAGGACGTCTTCCGGCGGCGCGGCATGAACGTCATGGGGCGTTCCCGGGCTCAGTCCGCCAAGCGGGTCGGGGACCGGGTCGAGGTCACCCTCGCCGACGGGCGGGTCATCACCGGCTCGCACTGCCTCATGGCCGTCGGTGCCGTGCCCAACAGTGCGGGCATGGGTCTCGAGGACGCCGGCGTCCGGCTGCGCGAGTCCGGCCACATCTGGACCGACAAGGTCTCGCGTACGACCGCTCCGGGCGTGTACGCCGCCGGTGACGTGACCGGCGTGTTCGCCCTCGCCTCCGTGGCCGCCATGCAGGGCCGCATCGCCATGTACCACTTCCTGGGCGACGCCGTGGCCCCGCTGAACCTCAAGACGGTCTCGTCGAACGTCTTCACCGACCCGGAGATCGCCACCGTCGGCTACACCCAGGCCGACGTCGACGGCGGGAAGATCGACGCCCGGTCCGTGAAGCTGCCGCTGCTGCGCAACCCGCGCGCGAAGATGCAGGGCATCCGCGACGGCTTCGTCAAGATCTTCTGCCGCCCGGGCACGGGCATCGTGGTGGGCGGTGTCGTCGTCGCGCCGCGGGCCTCGGAACTGATCCACCCCATCTCGATCGCGGTCGACAACAATCTGACAGTCGAACAGATCGCGAACGCCTTCACCGTCTATCCCTCGCTGTCGGGCTCGATCGCCGAGGTGGCACGACAGTTGCACACCCGCAAGGAGAACGGCGACGGCTGAGGCCGAAACCGACTCCTCCCTGGTCACGGGGAGTGTTCGACCATTCGTACGGCATAGTCGGTGCGACTAGGCCCTATACCACTTCCCGCTGCTCGGTGCGAACATCTTCTGCTATTCAGCGCAAACTGCTGAAAGCAGACGGTCGCTGGCGTTACTGTCAGTTTCGTGTTCGCTGCAGAACGTCGCCAATTGATCCTCGAAATGGTGCGAGCGAACGGGGCCGTGTCGCTCCGTGAGCTCGCCCGCGTCGTCCAGACCTCCGAAGTGACCGTACGGCGGGACGTGCGCGCGCTGGAGGCAGAAGGACTCCTCGACCGCCGACACGGCGGTGCGGTACTGCCGGGCGGTTTCACGCGAGAGTCCGGCTTTCCGCAGAAGTCTCATCTCGCGACCGCCGAGAAGACCGCCATCGCCGACCTCGCCGCGAATCTCGTGGAAGAGGGGGAGGCGATCGTGGTCGGGGCGGGTACGACGACCCAGGAGCTGGCCCGCCGGCTCGCCCGGGTGCCCGGGCTCACCGTCGTCACCAACTCGCTGCTGGTGGCCCAGGCGTTGGCCCATGCCAACCGGGTCGAAGTGGTGATGACCGGCGGTACGCTCCGCGGTTCGAACTACGCCCTGGTCGGCAGTGGTGCGGAGCAGTCCCTGCACGGGCTGCGGGTGTCGCGGGCGTTCCTGTCCGGGAGCGGGTTGACCGCCGAGCGCGGGCTGTCCACGTCCAACATGCTGTCGGCGTCCGTCGACCGGGCGTTGGTGCAGGCGGCCGCGGAGGTCGTGGTCCTCGCCGACCACACCAAACTCGGCACCGACACGATGTTCCAGACCGTGCCGACGGATCTCATCACGCGCCTCGTCACGGACGAGCCGCCGGCGCATGACGACCGTGCCGCCACGGAGTTGCAGGCGCTCGCCGACCAGGGTGTGCAGATCGCCGTCGCCGGGGGGCAGGGGGGTTCCGCCGGAGCGGGGGCGGGGGGCCCGGGGGGCGATGCCGTTCCGGTGCGCCAGCAGCGCCGGGATGTGCCGTTGCCCGGGCCTCGGCGGCAGGGGCCGGGGGCTGGGGGGCAGTTGAGGTCTGCCTCCGCCTCGATGCTGGGTGAGCAGGGGCCTGGGGCGGAGCGGGCCCGGGTGGCTGATCTGCGGCGTCGTTGACGTCGGGACTTCCACCGGCGGAGAGCCTGCCGCTGTCTCCGCACCCGGCGTTGTCGCTGGGGCCGGGTGGGTCCGCAGCCCGGCGCAGCGGGGTGCCGCTGCGCCCACCCGTGCCGCCCTTGGCGGCACGCATGCCCGCAGCGGGGGCGGCCGGCAGCCAGGCGGGGAGGGGGCCCGCGGCTGAGGCAGCCGCGGTGCGCATGCGGTGCGCGTGAGGTGCGAAGTTCACGGGGGCGGCTCGCGGTTCGGGGGCCCTCGACTAGGGCGGCCGCCATGGGCATGCGGCGCGGAGTGAAACGGGTCCGCGGCCTCAGGCCCGTGACGGGTGAGTCACGACGTGCCCGCAGCCACAGGCCTGCGATGGCTGGGTGAGCCAGGACGCATCCGCGGCCGAAGGCCTGCGATGGAGGGGCCGGTCACCGACGCTCCCGCGGTCATTGGGTGTGGCGCTGGGCGGGACGGCCCCGCAGTCGTCGCCCCGCGGCGCCCGGGAGAGCCGCGACGGGCCCGCAGTCATAGGGCGGCGGCCTGCGACGGCTGGGCGGGTCACCGATGTTCCCGCGGTCAATAGGGTGTGAGGCTGGGTGCGAGGGGCCCGCAGTCATTGTCCCGCGGCGCCGGGGAGAGCTCCGACGGCCCGCAGTCATAGGGCGGCGGCCTGCGACGGCTGGGCGGGTCACCGATGTTCCCGCGGTCATTGAGCGTGGCGCTGGGCGCGAGGGGCCCGCAGTCGTCGCCCCGCGGCGCCCGGGAGGGCTACGACGGCCCGCAGTCACAGGGCGGTCTGCGGCGCTCGGGAGGGCTATGGCCGGCAGTCATAGGGCGGGCGGTCTGCGGCGCTCGGGAGGGCTATGGCCCGCAGTCATAGGGCGGGCGGTCTGCGACGGCTGCTGGGCGAGTCCACGACGCTCCCGCAGCCGCCGGACGACGCAAGGGGTCGTGTCGGGGGGTGTCCGCCCGCAGCGGTTGGCGCGTCAACGGGGAGTCAGTCGGTGTGGCACCCCATCGCGCCGTTCCGAGGACGGACACCCCCCGGCGCGGCCCCGACCCGGGGCCGCGCCGTAGGCGTGCCGTGCCTCGTGCGGCGCGTCAGTCCTTGATCTCGCAGATCGCCGCGCCCGACGTCACCGACGCACCGATCTCCGCGCTCAGGCCCTTGATCGTGCCCGACCGGTGCGCGTTGAGGGGCTGCTCCATCTTCATGGCCTCCAGGACGACGACCAGGTCGCCCTCCTTGACCTCCTGGCCCTCCTCGACGGCCACCTTGACGATGGTGCCCTGCATCGGGGACGCGAGGGTGTCGCCGGAGGCGACGGGGCCCGACTTCTTCGCCGCGCGGCGCTTCGGCTTGGCGCCCGCCGCGAGGCCCGTGCGCGCCAGGGACATGCCCAGCGACGACGGCAGGGAGACCTCGAGACGCTTGCCGCCGACCTCGACGACGACCGTCTCGCGGCCCGGCTCCTCGTCCGCGTCCGCATCGGCCGGCGCGGCGAACGGCTTGATCTCGTTGACGAACTCCGTCTCGATCCAGCGCGTGTGCACCGTGAACGGGTCCGACGAGTCCGTGAGCTCGGGCGCGAACGCCGGGTCCTTCACCACCGCACGGTGGAACGGGATGGCGGTGGCCATGCCCTCGACCTGGAACTCCTCCAGCGCACGGGCGGCCCGCTGCAGCGCCTCCTTGCGCGTACGGCCGGTGACGATCAGCTTGGCCAGCAGGGAGTCCCACGCCGGGCCGATGACCGAGCCGGACTCCACGCCCGCGTCCAGACGGACACCCGGGCCGGACGGCGGGGCGAACGTCGTGACCGTGCCGGGAGCCGGGAGGAAGTTGCGGCCCGGGTCCTCGCCGTTGATACGGAACTCGAAGGAGTGACCGCGCAGCTCCGGGTCGCCGTAGCCGAGCTCCTCGCCGTCGGCGATGCGGAACATCTCGCGCACGAGGTCGATGCCGGCGACCTCCTCGGTGACCGGGTGCTCCACCTGCAGACGGGTGTTGACCTCCAGGAAGGAGATCGTGCCGTCGAGGCCGACGAGGAACTCGACCGTGCCGGCGCCGACGTAGCCGGCTTCCTTCAGGATCGCCTTGGAGGCGGAGTACAGCTCCTCCATCTGCGCGTCGGACAGGAAGGGGGCCGGGGCCTCCTCCACCAGCTTCTGGTGGCGACGCTGCAGAGAACAGTCACGGGTCGACACGACGACCACGTTGCCGTGCTGGTCGGCCAGGCACTGGGTCTCCACGTGCCGCGGCTTGTCCAGGTACCGCTCGACGAAGCACTCGCCCCGGCCGAACGCGGCGACGGCCTCACGGACCGCCGAGTCGTACAGCTCCGGCACCTCTTCGAGGGTGCGGGCGACCTTCAGACCACGACCGCCACCACCGAACGCGGCCTTGATCGCGATCGGCAGACCGTGCTCCTCGGCGAACGCGACGACCTCGTCGGCACCGGACACCGGGTCGGGCGTACCGGCCACCAGCGGGGCACCGGCGCGCTGCGCGATGTGCCGGGCGGCGACCTTGTCGCCGAGGTCGCGGATCGCCTGCGGCGGCGGGCCGATCCAGATCAGGCCCGCGTCCAGGACCGCCTGCGCGAACTCGGCGTTCTCGGAGAGGAAGCCGTATCCGGGGTGGATGGCGTCCGCGCCGGACTCGCGGGCGGCGTTGAGCACCTTCTCGATGTCGAGGTAGCTGGTGCCCGGCGTGTCACCGCCCAGGGCGAACGCCTCATCCGCGGCGCGGACATGCAGAGCGTCCCGGTCCGGGTCGGCGTAGACGGCCACGCTCGCGATACCGGCATCCCGGCAGGCCCGGGCCACGCGGACAGCGATTTCGCCACGGTTGGCGATGAGCACCTTGCGCACGATTGAGGCTCCCTCCTTGAAACAAGCCGAGTTTAGGGACTGCCGACACGACACTTCGACCCGTCCCCAGTGGTGAGCTTGCCCACACGGAGCGTGATGCGAGGCTCGCTCGACCCGCGACATCCCTTGTCGCACCGCGGTACGCAGTACTCCTCCGGGAAACCCTAGCCCTCTCCTGTGGCCAAGGTCTCTGTCATCACGTGCTGCGGGCCACTCTGTTTCTTTGTGGAGTCCCTACGAATGGCCCAATGATTCTTTGCCCGCTGCCGGACCCTTGTCCCCCGGTTTACCGGTTAGTAGCGTTCGCGGTGTCTTCGGAGGGAAGAGGGTGGGCCCGGTGATACGCAGGCCGGTGGCGTGGGTCGTGGCGGTGGTGCTGCTCGCCGAGGCGTTCGGTCTCGCGGCGCTCAACTGGTTCCTGGGCGTCGTCGTCGACCGGCAGGACATGTCGCTGGCCGGGCTCGACCCGCACATGATGTCGGTGTCGTCGAAGATCGGCGGGATCGTCTTCGGTCTCTACTTCGCCCTGTGCTCCCTGGTCGCCCTGCTGGTGGCGCTGCGGGACCGGCCCCCGGCGGGCTTTGGGCGCGTGCTGCTGATCAGCGCGGCCGTCGTGCACGGGCTGCTGGGCGCCTTCACCTGGGGCCTCGTCGGCTGGCCCGCGTTCCTGTTCATGGTGCTGGTCCTCGCGCTGATCGTGCTGCTGCTGATGACGTACGACCCCCCGGCCGAGCCCGCCGACGCCGCGCCCGAGGGCGGCAAGGGCGGCGACGGGTCTCCGGTCATTTCTCCGCCGGCGCCCACAACTCCGTGATGCCCACGCCCAGTTCGGCGAGGAGCCGGCGCAGGAGGGGCAGGCTGATGCCGATCACGTTGCCGTGGTCGCCGTCGATGCCGTCGATGAACGGGGCGGAGCGGCCGTCCAGGGTGAACGCCCCGGCGACGTAGAGGGGTTCGCCGGAGGCGACGTAGGCGGCGATCTCCTCGTCGGTGGGCTCGCCGAAGTGGACGACCGTCGAGGCGGTGGCGGAGACGTAGCGGCCGGTGAGCGTGTCGTAGACGCAGTGGCCGGTCTGGAGGGTGCCGGCCCGGCCGCGCATCGACTTCCAGCGGGCGGTGGCCTCCTCGGCGTCCGCGGGCTTGCCGAGGGCCCGGCCGTCCAGGTCCAGCACCGAGTCGCAGCCGATCACGAGCGCGCCCTTGACCTCCGGCCGGGCCGCCACGACGGAGGCCTTCGCCTCGGCCAGGGCGAGCGCCAACTCGGCGGGGGTGGGAGCGGTGACGGCGTCCTCGTCGACGCCGCTCACGATCACCTCGGGGGTGAGGCCGGCCTGGCGGAGCAGACCGAGCCGGGCGGGGGACTGGGAGGCGAGGACGAGTCGCCTGCGGTGCGGAGCAGTCATGCGGTCAGGTTAGTCACCCGGACGGGCCCGGCTCACCTGACTCCGATCACGATCATCGCGACCACCATGGCCAGGGCCAGGA
The DNA here is from genome assembly GCF_014205055.1 of Streptomyces luteogriseus. Taxonomy (NCBI): domain Bacteria; kingdom Bacillati; phylum Actinomycetota; class Actinomycetes; order Kitasatosporales; family Streptomycetaceae; genus Streptomyces; species Streptomyces luteogriseus. The sequence goes on along the minus strand of NZ_JACHMS010000001.1, from coordinate 3,312,697 downwards.
GAACGCTCAGCCGCCGCAGCATGTCCTGCATGTCGCGCAGTTCTTCGGGCGGCTCGTTCTCGGGGTCGGACCACAGCATGCCTTCCATGGTCGGCCGGGGGGTGGGCCGGCGCCTGAGTACGCGTACTCAACTTGCCGAACCCACCCCCGCGCATCACCCCGGCCAGTAGGTCCGGCCCCACGCCGCGGGCCCCGGCTGGGGCAGGCGGTGGGCCGCGATGCGGGACGGGTCGGACCAGGAATCGCGGGACGCCGGCGCGCCGGGCGGGGCGGCTGCCGCCGCCGCGGCGCGCGCCCTGACCACCGCCAGGGCGGCGGCCAGCTCCTCCGGGGTCGGGTTGCCCCGTACGACCTTGATCGTCATGTGGGCCTCCTGGGCTCGCTGCGGGCTAGAGGGGGATGTTGCCGTGCTTCTTCGGAGGCAGGGATTCCCGCTTCGTACGCAGCTGACGCAGACCCCGTACGACGTGCCGGCGGGTCTCGGACGGCAGGATCACGGCGTCGACGTAACCGCGCTCGGCCGCGACGTAGGGGTTGAGGAGGGCGTCCTCGTACTCCTGGATCAGCCGCGCCCGGACCGCCTCCAGTTCCTCGCCGTTCGCCTCGGCCTCCGCGATCGTGCGGCGGTGCAGGATGTTGACCGCGCCCTGGGCGCCCATGACGGCGATCTGGGCGGTGGGCCAGGCGAGGTTGAGGTCGGCGCCCAGGTGCTTGGAGCCCATGACGTCGTAGGCGCCGCCGAAGGCCTTGCGCGTGATGATCGTGATGAGCGGGACGGTCGCCTCGGCGTAGGCGTAGATCAGCTTGGCGCCGCGGCGGATGATGCCGTCGTGCTCCTGGTCGACGCCGGGCAGGAAGCCGGGCACGTCGACGAAGGTGAGGACGGGGACGTTGAAGGCGTCGCAGGTCCGCACGAAGCGCGCGGCCTTCTCGCTGGCCTTGATGTCCAGGCAGCCGGCGAGCTGCGTCGGCTGGTTGGCGACGATGCCGACCGGGTGGCCCTCGACCCGGCCGAAGCCGGTCACGATGTTCGGCGCGTACAGCGGCTGCGTCTCGAGGAACTCGGCGTCGTCCAGGACGTGTTCGATCACCGCGTGCATGTCGTACGGCTGGTTCGCGCTGTCCGGGACGATCACGTCCAGCTCGCGGTCCTCGTCGTTGACCTCGAGGTCGGCCTCCTCGGGGAAGGCCGGCGCCTCGGAGAGGTTGTTGGACGGCAGGTACGACAGCAGCTGCTTGATGTACTCGATGGCGTCCTTCTCGTCGCCCGCCATGTGGTGGGCGACTCCGGAGGTCGCGTTGTGGGTCCGGGCGCCGCCGAGCTCCTCGAAGCCGACGTCCTCGCCGGTGACGGTCTTGATGACGTCGGGGCCGGTGATGAACATGTGCGAGGTCTGGTCGACCATGACCGTGAAGTCGGTGATGGCCGGGGAGTAGACCGCGCCCCCCGCGCAGGGCCCGACGACCAGGCTGATCTGCGGGATGACGCCGGAGGCGTGGGTGTTGCGGCGGAAGATCTCGCCGTACGCGCCGAGCGACGCCACACCCTCCTGGATGCGGGCGCCACCGGAGTCGTTGATCCCGATGACCGGGCAGCCGGTCTTCAGGGCGAAGTCCATGACCTTGACGATCTTCTGGCCGTAGACCTCGCCGAGGGCGCCGCCGAAGACGGTGAAGTCCTGCGAGAACACGGCGACCGGGCGGCCGTCGACGGTGCCGTACCCGGTGACGACCCCGTCGCCGTACGGGCGGTTCTTGTCGAGGCCGAAGTTGGTGGAGCGGTGCCGGGCGAACTCGTCGAGTTCGACGAAGGAGCCCTCGTCGAGGAGGAGCTCGATGCGCTCACGGGCCGTCAGTTTGCCCTTGGCGTGCTGCTTCTCGACGGCACGAGCGGAGCCGGCGTGTGTCGCTTCCTCGATGCGTCGCTTCAGATCCGCGAGCTTGCCCGCGGTCGTGTGAATGTCGGGCTGCTGCTGCTCTTCCGGCTCGGACATCGGGATGCGGCTCCCTGCCTGCTCAAAAGGGGGGACGGTTACTCATCCGTAGAGTAGTGGGGTGCCTCCACATCGGCAGTGCGGCGTTTGCCACACCTAGGGTGGCTTGCATGACGCCGCGAGATGCATCAGAGCCGAACGGAAGCCGGTGGTCGGACCTGGACCGCCCGCCCCTGAACGTCACCGCCCTGCGCCGGGGCCTGTTGCGGCAGGGAGGGCTGTGGTCGGAGGTGGACGTGGTGCAGCGCACCGGCTCCACGAACTCCGATCTGGTGGCCCGGGCGGCGAAGGGCGAGGTGACCGAGGGTGCGGTGCTGGTCGCCGAGGAGCAGACGGCGGGCCGCGGCCGGCTCGACCGCCGGTGGACGGCGCCGCCCCGCTCCGGCCTCTTCTTCTCCGTCCTGCTCGCACCGAGCGAGGTGCCGGTGGCCCGGTGGGGCTGGCTGCCGCTGCTCACGGGGGTCGCGGTGGCGACGGGGCTGTCACGGGCGGCGGGCGTGGACACGGCCCTGAAGTGGCCGAACGACCTGCTGGTCACGGTCGGGGGAGCGGAACGCAAGGCCGGCGGGATCCTGGCCGAGCGGGCCGGTGACGACGGGGTCGTCATCGGGGTCGGCATCAACGTCTCCCTGAAGGACGACGAGCTGCCCGTGCCGACGGCGGGGTCGCTGGGGCTGGCCGGGGCGGTGAGCACGGACCGGGACCCGCTGCTGCGGGGGATGCTGCGCTCGCTGGAGGACTGGTACGGCAAGTGGCGTGACGCTGGGGGTGACGCGGCCGCGTGCGGGTTGCAGGAGGCATATGCGGCGGGGTGCGCGACGCTCGGGCGTGTGGTGCGGGCGGAGCTGCCAGGGGATCGGTCGGTCGTGGGGGAGGCCGTGGCTCTGGACGGAGACGGGCGGTTGGTGCTGGCGACGGAGGCGGGGGTGCAGGAGCCGGTCGGGGCCGGGGACATCGTGCACCTGAGGCCGGCGTGAGCTGGGACCGGGTGGGTCCGACCCGGCGGAGCGGGGTGCCGCTGCGCCCACCCTCCCCCAAGTTCTCGGCTCCGCTCGAGCAGGGGGGACCCCCATCGCCCTCGGTGGCACGCATGCCCGCAGCGACGGCCCCGGCTGAACCTGACGGAGTGAGCTGGCGCACACCTGCCGTAGAGTTGAGGCCGGTCGATACATGACCGTGACAGATCGGAAGGGCAACACGCGTGACCGTCGACGACTCGGGTTCCGGCGAGGACGCGCAGGGCGCCGACTCCGGCGAGGATCCGCTCGCCCTGCGCCTCGAAGGGCTCATCCTGGGCGCCGAGCGCCGCTACACCCCGTTTCAGGCGGCCCGTAGCGCCGGTGTCTCCATGGAACTGGCCTCCCGCTTCTGGCGGGCCATGGGCTTTGCCGACATCGGCCAGGCCAAGGCCCTCACGGAGGCCGACGTCCTCGCCCTGCGGCGTCTCGCCGGTCTGGTCGAGGCGGGGCTGCTGAGCGAGGCGATGGCCGTACAGGTGGCCCGGTCGACCGGGCAGACCACCGCACGGCTCGCCGAGTGGCAGATCGACTCCTTCCTGGAGGGGCTGACCGAGCCGCCCGAGCCGGGCATGACCCGCACCGAGGTCACGTATCCGATCGTCGAGCTGCTCCTGCCCGAGCTGGAGGAGTTCCTGGTCTACGTCTGGCGCCGGCAGCTCGCCGCCTCGGCCGGGCGGGTCGTGCAGGCGGCCGACGACGAGGAGATGGTCGACCGGCGCCTCGCCGTCGGCTTCGCCGACCTGGTCGGGTTCACGCGGCTGACCCGCCGCATGGAGGAGGAGGAGCTCGGCGAGCTCGTCGAGGCCTTCGAGACCACGGCCGCCGATCTGGTGGCCGCGAACGGCGGGCGCCTGATCAAGACCCTCGGTGACGAGGTGCTCTACGCCGCCGACGACGCGGGCACGGCCGCCGAGATCGCCCTGCGGCTGATCGAGACCATGGCGCACGACGAGACGATGCCGGAGCTGCGCGTCGGCATGGCGTTCGGCACGGTGACCACCCGAATGGGTGATGTGTTCGGTACGACCGTGAACCTGGCCTCCCGGCTCACCTCGATAGCTCCGAAGGACGCCGTGCTCGTCGACACCGCCTTCGCCGAGGAGCTGATCCGCACGCAGGACGCTCCGGCCTCGGAGGCGGAGGCGGCCGAGGAGGCCGCGGCGGCGGAGAAGGAGGGCGAGGAGCCCCCGGTGTACCGGTTCGGGCTGCAGCCGATGTGGCAGCGGCCGGTGCGTGGCCTGGGTGTCGTGGAGCCGTGGCTGCTCACGCGGCGGGACGGGGCGCCGTAGCCGCTCGTCGGTCATCGGCGGCTGTCAGCGGCTGCCCACCGGCGAGTCCACGCACAGGCCGATCACCGGCACGCACAGGCCCGGGTCGTGCGGCTTCTTCTGCTCCTCGGGCCGGGGCGCCGGTGTGGTGCGGCTCGGTGGTGCGGGCGGGGGCGGAGCGGGGCGCGGGGCGTCGCCGCCCCCCGAGGCCGTGGGCGCCGGGGCGGGGGTGTTCAGCGTGTCGGGGATGGTCGTGGACGCCGGACCGGCGGCCGTGGCGGCCGCCGGGGTTCCGGTCGTGGCGGAGGGGGACGGCCGCGCGCCCTTGGTGACCGGCGACGGGGGCAGGCCGCCCAGGGCCGTGGGTGACGAGGGGCTCGCGTCGGGGGCTGCCGGGAAGGTCGCGGCGGTCCGGGTGGCGTCGTCCGTGGCGGTGGTGACCGGGTCCGGGCGGGGCCCGGCCTCGACGTTGCCGGCGTCGGTGCCGGGGCCGGAGGCCAGACGCAGCAGGCTCAGGGCGCCTGCGGCGACGGCGAGGCCGCCGGCGGCGAGCAGCACCTTGCGGGGGCGGGGCTTGCGGTGGCGGCCCCGGGCGCGGGGGTGGAAGGGAGCGGCCTCGGCCGGGCCCGGCTCGTGGGGCGCGGGCGGCTCACGCCGGAGGGGGGCCGTGGCGGCCCTGATGTCCTCTCGCGGCTTCGCCGTCGTGTGCGTCGTCATCACGGTCCTCCCCGAAACGGTCCCTCCCCGATGCACTCGCGCCCCCTGCGCGCCGTGGAGGACGCACGCTATGCGCTCCCTTGGGCGGTTGGGTCGGAGTTGGGGTGATGTCACTCGAACGGGTGGGCGGGGGGTGGTGGAGGGAACCGGACCCGTCGGCTCTTTCGCGGGTGGGGCGCGGCTGCGATGATCTGAGCGTCGACCTTGTTAACCCGCGTTAACCGGAGGGTGTCATGAGTGAGGAACGGTTCGGGGAGTTCGTGCTGGTGCGGCGGCATGAGCAGGGGCATGTCGCGGAGCTCGTCCTCGACCGGCCCAAGGCCATGAACGCCGTGTCGACGGAGATGGCCCGGTCCGTCGCCGGGGCGTGTGCGGCGCTGGGGGAGGACCGGGACGTCCGGGTGGTCGTGCTGACCTCGACGCACGAGCGGGCCTTTTGCGTCGGGGCCGATCTGAAGGAGCGGAACTCCTTCAGTGACGCGGATCTGCTGCGGCAGCGGCCGGTGACGCGCGGGGCGTACACCGGGGTGCTGGAACTGCCGGTGCCGACGGTGGCGGCGGTGCACGGGTTCGCGCTCGGGGGCGGGTTCGAGCTGGCGCTGGCCTGCGACGTGATCGTGGCGGACCGGACGGCGGTCGTGGGACTGCCGGAGGTGTCGGTCGGGGTGATCCCCGGGGGCGGGGGCACGCAGCTGCTGCCGCGGCGGGTCGGGGCGGCCCGGGCGGCCGAGCTGATCTTCTCCGCGCGGCGGGTGGAGGCCGTGGAGGCCCGCGAGTTGGGGCTGGTCGATCAGCTGGTGGAGGACGGGCGTGACCGGGAGGAGGCGTTGGCGCTGGCGGGGCGGATCGCCGCGAACTCCCCGGTCGGGCTGCGGGCCGCGAAGCGGGCGCTACGGCTCGGGCAGGGGCTGGATCTGCGGGCCGGACTGGAGGTCGAGGACGCGGCCTGGCGGACCACGGCGTTCTCGGGGGACCGCGCGGAGGGTGTCGCGGCCTTCAACGAGCGGCGCACGCCGCGGTGGCCGGGGGAGTAGCGGCCGAGCGGACCCTGGTGACAGCACGGAGCGGACCCCGGTGACAACAGTCGCCCCCGTTCGCGTCGTAAACAGGTCAGTCTGGCTGGAAACTCCCTAGCCTGGAGTGATGGGTGAGGACAGACGGCTGACGGCCGTCGTCGCGTTGGCTCAGGGGATGGCGGCCGCGCACGGGTCGCGTGAGGCGTGGCGTGCCGCGGCCACCGGGGCGTGCCGTGCGCTGGGTGGGAGTTTCGCCGCGCTGTCGGTCTGGGAGCGCGAGCTCGGGCGGCTGAGGGTCCTCGTCAACGTCGGCGAGCTGGCCGAGGGCGAGGAGGAGTTCCCCGAGGACGAGGCCTACCCGGTGCACCAGTTCGCGGAGATCACCGAGTTCCTGCACGAGCAGTGGGCCGGAGGCGGGGAGCCCGACGCGTGGGTGGAGACCGCCGAGGGGCCCGCCGCCGGCCGGGAGCCCGGGTACTGCCATCAGCGGGTCGCCGCTCTGCGCCGCCGGGGCCGCGGCTGCTGCGTCGTCGCGCCCATCGTGCTGGACGGGCGGGCCTGGGGCGAGCTGTATGTCGCCCGCCCGGCCGGTGAGGCCGTCTTCGGGCGCGGCGACGCCGACTTCGCCACGGTCCTGGCCTCCGTCGTGGCCGCCGGCATCGCCCAGACCGAGCGGCTGGAGGAGGCCCGGCGGCTCGCCTTCACCGACTCCCTCACCGGGCTGGCGAACCGCCGCGCCGTGGACGTGCGCCTGGAGCGGGCGATCGAGCGGCACCGCCGGGACGACACCGCCGTGAGTCTCGTCGTCTGCGATCTGAACGGGCTGAAGCGGGTCAACGACACCCATGGGCACGCCGCCGGGGACCGGCTCCTGGAGCGCTTCGGGTCGGTGTTGTCGCTCTGCGGCGCCATGCTGCCGGGGGCGCTGGCCGCGCGGCTCGGCGGGGACGAGTTCTGTCTGCTCGCGGTCGGGCCGCCCGCCGACCAGGTCGTGAAGGCGGCCGGTGAACTGTGCCGCAGGGCCTCCGAGTTGGAGCTCGGGGACGGGGTGGCCTGCGGGGTCGCGTCCACCGAGGACCCGATCGGGCCGGTGCGCTCCGCCCGGCGGCTGTTCCGGCTCGCCGACGCCGCCCAGTACCGGGCCAAGGCCGAGCGGGCGGTGAAGCCGGTGGTGGCGGGGCGGGCCGGTCCCGACGATCCCGTCGTGCGGCTCGCGGACGAGCCGTCCCAGGACGAGGGCGGAGAGCGCCGGCGGTTCCGCGGGCGGCACGCGCCCTGACCCCGGCCGGGTGGTGTGACCCCGGCGAGGCGGTGGGACCGGGACCGGGGGTGGGACCGTGACCGGGATGTGACGCATTCGGTAAGGGGTGAACGCCGCCCCCAGTGGTGACATCATCGAATTCACTGCGTACGCTCCTGAATATGGATATGCACACTGTGGTGGTGGGGACGTCCGGGGTGACCGCGTCCGACGTGCTCGCCGTGGCGCGCGGCGGCGCCCGCGTCGAGCTCTCCGAGGAGGCCGTGGCCGCCCTCGCCGCGGCCCGCGAGATCGTGGAAGCGCTGGCGGCCAAGCCGGACCCCGTGTACGGCGTGAGCACCGGCTTCGGCGCCCTGGCGACCCGGCACATCAGCCCGGAGCTGCGCGCACAGCTCCAGCGCAACATCGTCCGCTCGCACGCCGCCGGGATGGGCCCGGCCGTGGAGCGGGAAGTCGTCCGCGCGCTGATGTTCCTGCGGCTGAAGACCGTCTGCTCCGGGCGCACCGGCGTCCGGCCCGAGGTCGCGCAGACCATGGCCGACCTCCTCAACGCCCAGATCACCCCCGTCGTGCACGAGTACGGCTCCCTCGGCTGCTCCGGCGACCTCGCGCCGCTGTCCCACTGCGCGCTGGCGCTCATGGGCGAGGGCGACGCCGAGGGCCCCGACGGTGTCGTGCGCCCGGCCGCGGAACTCCTCGCCGCGCACGGCATCCAGCCGGTCGAACTGCGCGAGAAGGAGGGCCTGGCCCTCCTCAACGGCACCGACGGCATGCTCGGCATGCTGGTGATGGCCCTGGCCGACCTGGAGACGCTCTACCGGTCCGCCGACGTCACCGCCGCCCTGTCCCTGGAGGGCCTGCTCGGCACCGACAAGGTCCTCGCACCCGAACTGCACGCCATCCGGCCCCACCCGGGGCAGGCAGCCAGCGCCGCCAACATGCTGGCCGTGCTGAAGGGCTCGGGCCTGACCGGGCACCACCAGGACGACGCCCCGCGCGTCCAGGACGCCTACTCGGTGCGCTGCGCCCCGCAGGTCGCCGGCGCCGGGCGCGACACCATGACCCACGCCCGGCTGGTCGCCGACCGCGAGCTGGCGGCCGCCGTGGACAACCCCGTCGTCCTGCCCGACGGGCGCGTGGAGTCCAACGGCAACTTCCACGGCGCGCCCGTGGCCTACGTCCTGGACTTCCTCGCCATCGCCGCCGCCGACCTCGGCTCCATCGCGGAGCGGCGCACCGACCGGCTGCTCGACAAGAACCGCAGCCACGGCCTGCCGCCGTTCCTCGCCGACGACGCCGGTGTGGACTCGGGCCTGATGATCGCTCAGTACACGCAGGCCGCGCTGGTGAGCGAGCTGAAGCGGCTCGCCGTACCGGCGTCCGCCGACTCGATCCCGTCCTCCGCCATGCAGGAGGACCATGTCTCGATGGGCTGGTCGGCGGCGCGCAAGCTGCGCACGGCCGTCGACAACCTCACCCGTGTGATCGCCATCGAGCTCTACGCCGCCACGCGCGCGGTGGAGTTGCGTGAGGGGCTCACCCCGGCGCCGGCGTCGCAGGCGGTCATCGAGGCCGTACGCGAGGCGGGAGTCCAGGGGCCCGGTCCGGACCGGTTCCTCGCGCCCGACCTCGCCGCGGCGGACGCGTTCGTGCGCGACGGGCGGCTGCTGGCGGCGGTCGAGAAGGTCACCGGGCCGCTCCAGTAGGGCGACAGGGGCTCCGTCGGCCGGCGGGGCCCCGCGTCAACAACCGTCAGAAACCGAGCCGTTCCCGGCGCACCGAGTACACGACGAACCCCGCACCGAGCGTGAGGCAGAAGGTCCCGCCGATCACGTACGGCGTGCTGTCGAAGCTGCCGGTGTCGGCGAGGCGGGTGCCGGTGACGGAGGTGTCCGCGGTCGTGGCCGCGATCCGGGCCTGCTCCGTGACCTGCGGCGACGGGCTCGTCGAGACCGCGTCTCTCACCGGGGAGTCCGACGTCGCGTTCGCGGACGGGACGAACCACAGGGCGCCCAGCAGGGACGCCGCGGCGGTGGCGGTCAGCAACGGGCGGCGAGCGGATGACACGGAATATCGATCCCCTTGTGACGTCGGCGAATTGGCCGTGTGGGGCGATGTTAGTGAAAGTCGCGGGTCACGGGAAAGTCACGGGAGGGCCTGGACGTACGCTCCCGCCATGAGCACTCCAGAGACATCACGATTTGTACGGCTTCGGGTTGAACTCGTTCTCGAAGTCGACGACGCGGACGCGGTCACCAAGTCCGCGCTGCGCCGGATCGCCGACGAGGCGGAGCTGCCGGCGGCGGAACGGGCCCATGCCGAGAGCGCTGTGACGGAAGACACCGCGGAGGCCCTCGCGTACCTCGTGGACCCGTTCGACCTGGTCAGCCAGGTGCCGGGGGTCGAGCTCCAGCAGGCCTCCTGGAGCAGTGAACGGATTGACTACGACCCCGATTCGCCGGACTGGGACCTCGACGAGGATGATGGCGACGACAGCGACGGCTGAGTTGTCCGGGACTCGTGACCCCGGGCGGCAACCGCCGCCCGGGGTCTTCGCGTCTCAAGTGGCGCACCGGCCGCACCCGTAACGACCGGCCCCGTCCGTCACGGACGTGGTGATCCCCACACCTGCGCGACCTGGGGAACCGGATGAGCCGGTCGTAGCGTTGAAGGTTCCGGATGAGGACTCACGAGTCCTGGCGAGGACTCATGGGTCCCGACGGGGGCACTCAGGTTTTTGACGGGGACACTCGGGGTTTTGGGGAAATCGGCAACGATGGAGAAGCGTGTGATGACGGTCAGTAAGCGGCGCAAGGGCCTGACGGTCGCGTCCGCACTGCTCGGCGGAGTGCTGATGCTCTCGGCGTGTTCCGGAGGCGACGACAGCGCCTCCGGGGGCGACGGAGGCGACAGCTCCCAGTCGAAGGTCGACGAGGCCGCGGCGAAGAAGACCTCCGAGGCCCAGATCAAGATCACACCCGAGGACGGCTCCGACAACGCCTCCATCAACAACTCCGCCGCCGTCACCGTGAGCAAGGGCACGCTCACGGACGTCAAAATGACGACGTCGGAGGGTACCGAGGTCAGCGGCCAGATATCCGCCGACAAGACCAGCTGGAAGCCGACCGCCCAGCTGGAGCGGTCCACCACCTACAAGCTGGCGGCCGAGGCTAAGGACTCCGACGGTCGCGTCGCCCACGAGAACGCCTCGTTCACCACGGTCTCCCCGGCCAACAGCTTCATCGGCAACTTCACGCCGGACGACGGCACCACCGTGGGCGTCGGCATGCCGGTCTCGATCAACTTCGACAAGGCGATCACCAACAAGGCCGCGGTCCAGAAGGGCATCAAGGTCAGCACGACCGGGGGCCAGGAAGTCGCCTGCCACTGGTTCAACGCCAACCGCATGGACTGCCGGCCCGAGGACTACTGGAAGGAAGGCTCCACCGTCACGCTGAAGCTCGCGCTCGACGGCGTCGAGGGAGCCAAGGGCGTCTTCGGCGTCCAGCAGAAGACGGTCACCTTCAAGATCGGCCGCAACCAGGTCTCGTACGTCGACGCGAAGACCAAGAAGATGAAGATCACGCAGGACGGCAAGACCGTCCGCACGATCCCGATCTCCGCCGGCTCGCCCGAGAACAAGACGTACGAGGGCATCATGGTGATGTCCGAGAAGTTCAAGGAGACGCGCATGAACGGCGCGACCGTGGGCTTCACGGACGACGACGGCAAGGGCGAGTACGACATCAAGGACGTGCCGCACGCCATCCGCCTCTCCAGCTCGGGCACCTTCATCCACGGCAACTACTGGGGCGCGAAGTCCATCTTCGGCAGCGTGAACACCAGCCACGGCTGCGTCGGCCTGCAGGACGCCAAGGGTGCGAACGACCCGAACACGCCGGGCGCGTGGTTCTACAACAACTCGATGCTCGGCGACGTGGTGGTCGTCGAGAACACCGGCGACAAGACGGTCGCGCCGGACAACGGCCTCAATGGCTGGAACATGAGCTGGGCCGACTGGAAGGCCGGTTCCGCGGTCTGACGATCCGCCGGCTCCCCTGACGAAAGGCCGCCGCCCATCCCGGACACACGGGGTGGGCGGCGGCCTTTCGCCGCCGGGTGCTCGTCTCTTCTCATCCAGCTCTTATGCGCGGCTCAAGCCCTCATCACGGACCGTCCTTAGCTTGCCGCCATGTTCTTCACCTACCTGAGGCGCGAGTTGCGCCGCCGCAGAAAGGCGGCCCTCGTCGTCGCCTCCGGACTCGCGCTCGGTATCGCGCTGGTCATCGTCGTCACCTCCGTGTCCGCCGGTATGGGCAGGGCGCAGGACAAGGTCCTCCGGTCGCTGTACGGACTGGGCACGGACATGACCGTCACCAAGTCCGCGGCGCCGGCCGGGAGCAGCTCCGAACGGCCGCGCTTCCGCTTCGACGCCCAGGACGACGACTCGGGCGGTGAGCAGAGCAGCGACCGCGTCATGGTGCAGGGCTTCCAGACGCTGGCGGGTACGACGGTGGGCGAGGTCGACGCGCAGAGCGGTGTCGCGGACGCCGTGGGCGGGCTGAGCCTCCAGGTCGTCAAGGTCAGCGGGGCCTTCACACGCGGCCGGTTCGAGCAGGGGGAGAGCGGCGGCGGACAGGGCGGTGGCCGGGGCGGGGCCCAGCCCTCGCCGCAGGGCCGGGTGGAGGGCGGCGGCGCCGACTTCGACGTCAACAGCTACTCCGTCTACGGCACCGACGTCACCAAGCCGGCCCTCGGCCCGCTGACCTCCTCGAAGATCACCAGCGGCCGTGCCTTCACGACGGGCGAGACGAACGCGGAGGTCGCCGTCGCGGATGCGGCGTATGCCAAGGAGAAGAAGCTCAAGGCCGGGTCCACCGTCACCGTCAAGGGCACGAAGTTCAAGGTGGTCGGCATCGCCACGGCCGACAGCGGGGACGCGGCCGCCGACCTCTACATCCCGCTGAAGCGGGCCCAGACGCTCGCCGACGTCAAGGACAAGGTCACGACGATCTACGTCAAGGCCACCGACTCGCAGCGGATCGACAGCGTCAAGTCGGAGATCGGCAAGAACATCCCGGGCACGACGGTCACCACCTCCGCCGACCTCGCCGACACCGTCTCCGGCTCCCTGGCCACGGCCTCCTCCCTCGCCGCGAGCGTCGGCACGTGGCTGTCGGTCGTGGTGCTCGTGGCCGCGTTCCTGGTGGCCGGGCTGCTGACGTCCTCGGCGGTCTCCCGCCGGGTGCGCGAGTTCGGCACGCTCAAGGCGCTGGGCTGGAAGTCGGGCCGGGTGACCCGGCAGGTCGTCGGCGAGGCGGTGGTCAACGGCCTCGTGGGCGGTGCGCTCGGGATCGCGCTGGGGCTGGCGGGGGCGTACGCCGTGACGGCTGTGAGTCCCACGCTGCAGGCGCAGTTGGGCGGGGGAGGCGGAGCGGGCGGTGGCGGCTTCGGGGGCATCGGGGGCGGCCCGGGCCGTGAGGCCGCGGGGAGGACCCTCGACGTCGCCCTCACCGCTCCGGTCAGCCTGACGACCATCGCCCTGGCGGTGGCCCTGGCTGTGACGGGCGGGTTGATCGCGGGGGCCTTCGGTGGTTGGCGGGCCTCCAGACTGCGCCCGGCGGACGCACTGCGGCGGGTGGAGTAGGCGTTCCTCTCAGGCCGACGGCACCAGCACGGACCTCAGGGGCGCGGGGAACTGCGCGACAAGCCCCCACGCACCCCACTCGAAGATTCAGGAGCCTTCCACCATGTACGAACTCAGAGCCGTCACCAAGCACTACACCCGGTCCAAGGACACCGTCCAGGCCCTCGACGGCATCGACCTCACCATCCCCGACGGCGACCGACTGGTCATCCAGGGCCCCACCGGCGGCGGAAAGTCCACACTGCTCCAGATGCTCGGCGGTCTCGACCGCCCCACCTCCGGACAGGTCGTCCTGGACGGCATCGACCTCGCCGCACTGCCGGAAGCGAGGCTGACCCGGGTGAGAAGCGAAAGCATCGGCTTCGTCTTCCAGTCCTTCAACCTCATCCCGACGCTCACCGCGCAGGAAAACGTGGAGACCGCCCTCGTCCCGCTCGGCGTGAAGCCGAAACAGCGACGCGAACAGGCCGCCGAGGCACTGAAGTCGGTGGGCCTCGGCGAGCGCCTCGCGCATCTGCCCGGCGAGATGTCCGGGGGCCAGCAGCAACGCGTGGCCATCGCCCGCGCCCTGGTGAAACAGCCGAAGGTGCTCCTCGCCGACGAACCCACCGGCAATCTCGACGAGTCGACGCGCGACGAGATCATGGACGTACTCGAACGCATGTGGGAGGAACTCGGCCTCAGCTTCGTGATGGTCACCCACGACTCGGCGATAGCGAAGAAGGCTCCGCGCGTGGCGACGATCCGCAAGGGCCGGATCTCTGTCAAGGAGAACGCGCGTGCGTAACCACGCGGCCGCGTAACGGAGTTCCGTCGGCCGTGTAACAGTCGGCCGACGGAATTCTTACCGACCTCTCATCTATTGAGCACCTGATCACCCCTCGGCATACTGCGTATTCCGGGGGCGTACGGGCATGCGTGCGAGACCACCCCCGGCCGGGTGAACGGGGAATTCACCCGGTTCTTCTGCAAGGGGGAAACTTGCACAGACAAGTGAAAAGGGCGTACGCGGCCACCGTCGCGACAGCGGCGGCCGTGGCTCTGGCGGCGGGTATGACCAGCCCGGCCTCGGCCAACGGCGAGCAGGCGGCACCGTCCGCCAAGCCGGCGTCCCTTACCGCCAAGCACCGCATCACACTCATCACCGGCGACCGAGTCGTCCTGGACGCCAAGGGCCGCGTCATCGGCCTGGAACACGCCAAGGGCCGTGAGAACGTCCCCGCCCAGATCCGCAAGGTCGACGGCCACACCCTCGTCATCCCGGCCGACGCGGCCCGCCTGGTCGCCAGCGGCAAGCTCGACCAACGGCTCTTCGACGTCACCGAGCTCAACAAGTCCACGACCCGCAAGGCCCAGAAGAAGGGCCTGAAGGTCATCGTCGGCTACCAGGGCAGCGCCGCCGCGACCAAGGCCGACGTCCGTGAGGCCGGCACCCTGAGCCGCGCGCTGAAGTCCGTGAACGCGGACGCGGTGCAGACGCCGCGGCAGGACACGCCCGAACTCTGGGACGCGGTCACCAACGGCCAGAAGACCGCCGCCGGGATCGCGCACGTCTGGCTCGACGGCGTCCGCAAGGCCAGCCTCGACAAGTCCGTCCCGCAGATCGGCGCACCCAAGGCCTGGTCGGCCGGCTACGACGGCAAGGGCACCAAGATCGCCGTCCTGGACACCGGTGTCGACGCCACCCACGACGACCTCAAGGGCCAGGTGGTCGGCGCCAAGAACTTCACCACCGCGCCCGACGCCTCCGACAAGGTCGGCCACGGCACGCATGTCGCCTCCATCGCGGCCGGCACGGGCAAGAAGTCCGGCGGTACGTACAAGGGTGTCGCGCCCGGCGCGAAGATCCTCAACGGCAAGGTCCTCGACGACGGCGGCTTCGGCAGCGACTCCGAGATCCTCGCCGGCATGGAGTGGGCCGCCGCCGAGGGCGCCGACGTCATCAACTTGAGCCTGGGCGGCGGCGACACGCCCGCGATCGACCCGCTGGAAGCGGCGGTGAACAAGTTGTCCGACGAGAAGGGCGTCCTGTTCGCCATCGCGGCCGGCAACGAGGGCGACTTCGGCGAGCAGACCATCGGCTCCCCGGGCAGCGCCGCCGCGGCCCTGACCGTCGGCGCCGTCGACGACAAGGACAAGCTCGCCGACTTCTCCAGCCGCGGCCCCGGCATGGACGGCGCCCTCAAGCCCGACGTGACCGCGCCCGGCGTGGACATCACCGCGGCCTCCGCCCCGGGCAACCAGATAGCCCAGGAGGTCGGCGAGAAGCCGGCCGGCTACATGTCGATCTCCGGTACGTCGATGGCGACCCCGCATGTCGCGGGCGCGGCGGCGATCCTCAAGCAGCAGCACCCGGACTGGAAGTACGCCGAGCTCAAGGGCGCCCTCACCGGCTCCACCAAGGGCGGCAAGTACACCCCGTTCGAACAGGGTTCGGGCCGGATCCAGGTCGACAAGGCCATCAAGCAGTCCGTGATCGCCGAGCCGGTCTCGGTGAGCTTCGGTGTGCAGCAGTGGCCGCACACCGACGACAAGCCGGTCACCAAGGAGCTGACGTACCGCAATCTCGGTACGAAGGACGTCACGCTGAAGCTGACGTCGACGGCCACCAACCCCAAGGGCCAGGCCGTCCCGTCCGGCTTCTTCAAACTCGGCGCCACCTCGGTGACGGTCCCGGCCGGCGGCAAGGCCTCCGTGCCGTTCACCGTCAACACGAAGCTGGGCGGCACGGTCGACGGCGCGTACTCGGCGTACGTGACGGCGACGGGCGGCGGCCAGACCGTCCGCACGGCGGCGGCGGTGCAGCGCGAGGTCGAGTCGTACGACGTGACGCTGAAGTTCCTCGACCGCGACGGCAAGGCGGCGAAGAACTACAGCGCCGACCTGACCGGGATCGCGGGCCTGGGCAAGGGCAAGGGGGCCGCGCCGTACGACGAGGACGGCACCGTCACCGCCCGTGTCCCCAAGGGCACCTACATCCTCAACACGAGCATCTACGCGGGCGACGACCCGGAGAAGTTCGAGGGCGCCGACTGGCTCGCCCAGCCCAAGCTGAACGTCGGCAAGAACACGACGATCACGCTGGACGCCCGCAAGGCCAAGCCGGTGGACATCACCGTCCCGGCCACCGGCGTCACGTCGGAGTTCGCCTCGGCCGACTACACGGTGGAGACCGATGACACCAGCTACGGCTTCGGCTGGTGGCTGGACTCCTACGACAACTTCCGCACCGCCCACGTCGGCCCGCAGATCACCGACGGTTCGGTGACCCAGCAGTGGGACGGCCACTGGTCCAAGGGCGCCAACGAGGAGTACAACGTCGTCGCCGGCGGCAAGGTCAAGCAGCTCGCCACCGGATTCACCAAGCACTACAAGGCGAGCGAGCTCGCCACGGTGAAGGCCGGTCTCGGCGCATCGGCGAGCGGCAAGAAGGGCTCGGTCAACGCGGTGGGCTGGATGCCGTGGAGCTCCAGCGCCTCCTCGATCGGCATGCAGCAGGCCCTGCCCGGCACCCGGACGATCCACCTGTCCGCCCAGGGCGGCGTGAAGTGGCAGCTCGAGTTCGCCCAGTCCGGAGGTGTGGACGAGGACGGCTTCCCGGTCGACGAGGCCGCCTACGCGATGGGCACGCACACGTTCGCCGCCGGCAAGAGCTACTCCAAGACCGTCAACACGGCCGTCTTCGGGCCGCGCCTGACCGGCGACTTCGGTGTCATCCGTGAGGGCAACCAGATCTACGGTTCCCTGCCGCTGTTCGCCGACGGCAAGGGCAACGTGGGCTACTCGAAGTTCTCCGCGGTCGACACGACCCTGCACCGCAACGGCACCAAGGTCGGCAGCAACGACGACCCGCTGTTCGGTGACAAGCAGTTCAAGGTCCCGGCCGCCGACGCCGAGTACAAGCTGACGACGTCGGTCAAGCGGAGCGTCAAGGTCGCCGCGGCCTCCACTCGCGTCGATGCCAGCTGGACGTTCCGCTCGAAGAAGACCAGCGGCATCACCAAGCTGCCCGTCTCCACGGCCCGCTTCGGCGCGACCACGGGTCTGGACAGCAAGGCCCCGGCCGACAAGACCGTCAAGGTCCCGGTCACCGTCGAGGGCGCGGCCAAGGGCGGCAACCTGAAGTCGCTGTCGGTGTACGTGTCGTACGACTACGGCAAGACCTGGAAGAAGCTCACCGTCAAGGACGGCAAGGTGAGCGTCAAGAACCCGGCGAAGGGGAAGGCCATCTCCTTCCACGCCAAGATCGCCGACAAGAAGGGCAACAAGTCGACGATCTCGATCTACAACGCGTACTACGGCAAGTAAGCGGTAGCGCACGCGCGTTGACGGCCCGTCGGAAGCCTCGGCTTCCGGCGGGCCTGCCGCGTCAGTAGGGTCCTCGCATGACCGCCGCCGTGACCGCCATGATCACCGCCGTCGTGGGCGTCCTCGGCACACTCTTCGCGCCGGTGCTCGGCCAGCGGCTCTCCGCACGGCAGCGGGACGAGGAGACCCGGGCCGAGGAGCAGCGACGGCGGTTCGAGGAGCGCAGGGACGCGTACACGGCCATGAACAGGGCCTCACGCCAGTTCCACACCCTCCTGAAGGACGCCCTGCACCGCCTGCGCGACGGGGTCTACGGCGACGCCGAGCGCGACCAGCTCGAAGAGACGCGGCGCGACTACCGGGACCGGTACGCGCAGGCCCAGATGATCGTGCCGGAGCGCATCCTCGACGCCTCGCGGTCCGTCAACGAGGTCCTCGCGGGCATCGACGCGGCGGTCAAGCGACTCGACCGCGGCGTGGCCCGGGAGGGCGAGAGCGCGGAGGGCGCCCTGGTCGACCTGAAGGAGGCCGAACCACGGCTGTCCGCGATGCGGAGGCTGATGCGGGAGGACCTGGGCGTCGTGGACTGAGGCGGGGCGACGGTGGGAAGGCACGGGGGCCTCTCACTCCGACGGCGTCGAAGCCCTGGTGCCCGAGCGGGTCGCGTCCGCTCCCCAGCTGGCCAGCAGGCGCAGGGCCTCCGCCGACGGGCTGTCCGGTTCCGCGTGGTAGGTGATCAGGGACTGCTCGCCGTCGTCGACCAGGCGGAACGTCTCGAAGGACAGGGTCAGGTCGCCGACCAGCGGGTGGCGCATGCGCTTGACGCCGTAGCTCTTCTCCTTGACGTCGTGGGCGGCCCAGAGGCGGCGGAACTCCTCGCTCTTCACCGACAGCTCGCCCACCAGGGCGGACAGCCGCGGGTCGTCCGGGTGGCAGCCCGCGTCCATGCGCAGGTAGCCGACGATGTCGGACGCCTTCTGGTCCCACTCGACGAACAGCTCGCGGTACTCGGGCCGCAGAAACACCAGCCGCGCCCAGTTCCGCTCCTGGGCCGGCACCTCCGCCCAGTCGCCGAAGAGGGCCGACGCCATCCGGTTCCAGGCCAGGATGTCCGAGCGGCGCCCGACGACGTACGCCGGGACGGACTCGATGGAGTCCAGCAGATGCCGCAGCGCCGGCCGAACCTGCTGGCTGCGCGCCACCGGCTTCTTCTTGTTCTGCTTCGGCTTCGCCAGGTGCATCAGGTGCGCGTGCTCGGCGTCGCTCAGCCGCAGGGCGCGCGCGATCGCGTCCAGCACCTCCGCGGAGACGTTGCGGCCGTTGCCCTGCTCCAGCCGCGTGTAGTACGCCACGGACACCCCGGCCAGCTGCGCCAGCTCCTCGCGGCGCAGCCCGGGCACCCGCCGCCGCCCGAAGTCGGGCAGCCCCACGTCCTCGGGCTTCAGCCGGGCCCGCCGGGTGCGCAGGAACTCACTGAGCTCGGCGCGCCGGTCCAGGCCGCCACCGGCCGTCTGTGCGGGTTCGGGCTGTTCGTCCATGCCGTCCAGTATTCCTGGTCGTAGGCACACGAGCCTGACCCCGCCAGTGGTACGCACCGTGTGCGTACGCAAAACCGTGGTCTGGGTGAGTACGCACGGATCCGGCAGGCTGGTGATCGTGCCCGGTCAGAAGATCCAGAAGGCAGCCGGGCACAGAACCCCGCTAGGAGAACCCCCGGCATGACCACTGTTGCTGCGTACGCCGCTCCCGCTCCCAAGGCTCCGCTGGAGCGCACCACCATCGAGCGCCGCGAGGTCCGCGAGTTCGACGTCCTGATCGACATCAAGTTCGCCGGCATCTGCCACTCCGACATCCACCAGGCCCAGGAGGGCTGGGGCGAGGCGATCTTCCCGATGGTCCCCGGCCATGAGATAGCCGGTGTCGTCTCCGCGGTCGGCCCGGGCGTCACGAAGTTCGCCGTCGGCGACCGCGTGGGCGTCGGCTGCATGGTCGACTCCTGCCGCGAGTGCGAGAACTGCAAGGCCGGCCGTGAGCAGTACTGCGTCCAGGGCAACGTCCCGACGTACAACGGCATCGGCAAGGACGGCGAGCCCACCTACGGCGGCTACTCGGAGAACGTCGTCGTCGACGAGAACTTCGTCGTCCGCATCCCCGACGGCCTGTCGCTCGACGTCGCCGCACCGCTGCTGTGTGCCGGCATCACCCTCTACTCCCCGCTGCGCCGCTTCGGCGCCGGCCCCGGCAAGAAGGTCGCGGTCGTCGGCCTGGGCGGCCTCGGCCACATGGGCGTCAAGATCGCCCACGCCCTCGGCGCCGAGGTGACCGTGCTGTCGCAGTCCCTGCGCAAGCAGGAGGACGGCCTGCGGCTGGGCGCGGACCACTACTACGCCACCAGCGACCCGAAGACCTTCGAGGAGCTGGCCGGCACGTTCGACCTGATCGTGTCCACGGTGTCCGCCCCGCTGGACTTCAACGCCTACCTGTCGCTGCTGAAGACCGAGGGCACGCTGGCCAACGTCGGCGCCCCCGAGGAGCCCGTCTCCCTCAACCTCTTCTCGGTGATCGGTGGCGGCAAGACCCTCGCCGGTTCCATGATCGGCGGCATCGCGGAGACCCAGGAGATGCTGGACTTCTGCGCCGAGCACGGCCTCGGCGCCGAGATCGAGCTGATCCGCGGCGACCAGATCAACGAGGCGTACGAGCGGGTCCAGGCCAGCGACGTGCGCTACCGGTTCGTGATCGACACGGCGACGATCTGACCCCACCCCCCAAGTGAGACAGCCCTGAGGGCCCCGGCCGCGCGCCGGGGCCCTCAGGGCTGTTCGTTCGTGATGCACGACGGGGTGCGCGCGGGGTACACGTGGGGGAGTGCACCAGAGGGGTCCGCCGCCACGTACGCCAGGGGAGGCCGCCATGACCGTGCAGCTCAACCACACCATCGTCGTCGCCCACGACAAACGCGCCTCGGCCCGGTTCCTCGCCGACCTCCTGGGGCTCGACGTGAGCCCGCCCTACGGTCCGTTCCTCCCGGTCGAGATCTCCAACGGCGTGACGCTGGACTTCATGGACAGCCCCGGCGCCATCACGCCGCAGCACTACGCCTTCCTCGTCTCGGAGGACGAGTTCGACGAGATCTTCGACCGTATCCGGCAGGCCGGCCTGACCTACTGGGCGGACCCGTTCCACAGCCGCCCCGGCGAGATCAACCACAACGACGGCGGCCGGGGGGCCTACTTCGACGACCCCGACGGCCACCGCCTGGAGATCATCACGAGGCCCTACGGCAGCGGCGGCTGAGCCGTCCGCTCCCCTGCTCGTCACATCCGGTGGCGGCCGCGCGTCATACCGGCGAAGGCGACATCACCCGATGAAAGAGCTGGGGAGCAGTCATGACAGCACCGATCCTGGTCACCGGCGGCACGGGCACCCTCGGCGCCCACGTCGTCCCGCTCCTGCGCGCGTCCGGCCACGACGTGCGGATCCTCACCCGGCACACCCGCCCCGCCACGGACGGCATCGACCACGTCACCGGCGACCTGCTGAAGGACGAGGGCGTCGAGGCCGCCGTCGACGGGGTGGAGACCGTGCTGCACCTGGCGGGCGGCCCCAAGGGTGACGACCGGGCGACCCGCGCCCTGGTCCGCGCCGCGTCCGGGGCCGGCGTACGGCACCTGGTCCACGTCTCGGTCATCGGCGCGGACCGGGTCCCGCTGGCCTGGATGCGGACGAAACTGGAGTCGGAGCGTGCCGTCGCCGACTCAGGCATCCCGTGGACGATCCTGCGCGCGGCCCAGTTCCACGACCTCGTGCTGACCATGGTCGAGAAGATGGCGAAGCTGCCGGTGTTCCCGGTCCCGGGCGGCATGCGGCTCCAGCCGGTCGACGCGCGCGAGGTCGCCGCCCGCCTCGTGGAACTGACCCTCGGTACCCCGTCCGGCCTGGTCCCGGACCTGGCCGGACCGCACCTCTACGACCTCGCCGCCCTGGCCCGCCCCTACCTCCGCCGGACCGGCAGGCGCCGCCCCATGTTGCCGGTGCGCATCCCCGGGAAGGCGGGGCGGGCGTACCGGGCGGGGGCGAACCTGGCGCCGGCGGGGGCGGAGGCGGGGAAGCGGACCTGGGAGGAGTTCCTGGCGGAGAGGCTGGGCTGAGCCTCCGTCCTAGAAGGCGCTCGGCCGGTCCTGGGCCTGACCGGCGTTCGAGCGTGCCTGGTCCTGCCCGGCGCTCGGCCGGTCCTGCTCCTCGAAGGTCCACACCGCGCGGGACCCCGGGCCGACCACCAGGGCAGAGTGGCCGATCCGCTCCACGTGCCGGTACGACACCGGGTGGTTCAGCGACATCTCGATCTGCCGGAGACCCACCTGGTCCAGGGGCACGGAGTCGAACCGGATCGTCGTGCCGCCGCCCTTCGCGACGGCGCCCCCGCCCGGCAGGGACCGGACCGCGAAACCGCCGGCCTTCAGCAGCGGCAGCGTGTTGGCGAGGTCCCGTGCGGTCACCGCGAGCCGGATGCCGGTCACGTCCCGCATCAGGTGGTCGCGGTAGGCGTCGGGCAGGTAGCGCTCCCGGCCCACGTCACCGGGGTGGGAGGCGGGCTCGGTATTGCCGCGCGGGTCGGCGAAGTACTCCGGCCGGTACTCCATCCCCCAGGCGCCGAAGAGGTCGTACTCGCCGGTGGTGAAGACCGCGTCGAACCAGGGCACGGGGACGCCGTCGCCGAAGTCGCGGGTCTGCCGGAACTCGACCGCGTCGCTGATCCCGGCCTTGCGCAGCCGCTCGATCACCGTGGGCAGGTCACCGGCGCGCTCGGTGGACACGCCCAGGCCGGTGGAGCCGAGGGTGCCGTCCTTGCCGGGCACGTCACCCACCCCGAACAGCTCGAAGTAGGTCTCGCGCCCCATCAGATAGCGGCCGGTCCAGGTCTGCCCGCCGGAACCGGTGGTGGTGCGGACCTGGAAGTCGGCGAAGTCCCGCAGATACGGGGAGTGCTCGATGGCGTCCGCGGTCGCCCGGTCGAGCACACCGTAGGCGTGGTTGTAGAACAGCAGTTGCCGCCCGGTCGACGTCCCGTTCCCCTCCGCCCGTGCCGTGCTCACTCCGCCCTGGACCGCCCCCGCGAGGGCCAGAGCGATGACCATGATCAGCTGTAACGCTCGTCTGAGAACCATGCGAGGGAGCGTAGGGCGGGAGGAAACGCTTCCGCTGCGGATTGCGCGCTCTTGCGGTGACAAGGCCAAAGGCGGGTCTTGGTCCGGTCAGGGCTTGGTCAGCGGGGAGACCGGGGGCGATGCCGGGGGCGACGCCGACGGGGGCTCCTGCCCGCCCTGGTCCAGCCGGAACGGCGGGTACTGGTCTGTCAGCAGCGCGGAGTAGGCCGTCACCCGGGCCGCCCAGCGGGCGAGGCCGATCAGGAAGTCGAAGAGGTGCCGCGGGTAGCGGGCCGTGAAGAGCAGGATGACCACGGCCACCAGGGAGAGGAACGGCATCAGCCCGCCGCCGGGCCAGTCGTCCCCACTGCCCCAGCCGCTCCCGATGAACATCGCGACCACGATGTACTGCGGGATCGCCAGCAGCCACCATTTCACCAGCACCAGTCCGCGGGACAGCCTCTCGGGATAGACGACGTCGAAGTGCGCCGGGTAGTCGGGCACGTCGGCGAGGGTGAACGGCGGGTACCGGTCGGTGCCGAGGGCGGTGTGCGCGTAGTAGCTGACCCGCCAGTTCCAGCGCAGCACGCCGACGTTGTAGTCGAAGAGGGACCGCGGGTACCGGGCGGTGAACAGGATCGCGAAGAAGGCGATCACGGTGACGACGACGAATCCGATCCACAAGAACACCAGCACGATGTAGTGCGGGATGGCCAGCAGCCACTTCACCAGCCACATCCAGCGGGACAGGCGGGGATCGACGGACGCCTCCAGGCGCACGGGTGACGCGGTGACAGAGTTCATGTAGCGGCGCTCCTTCCGCCTGCAGACTCGCAAGCGAGGAGAGGCCCCGCGACCTGAGCGGGGCCGTTCGCGCGTCGATGCCGCCCGCGAAGCCCTGCGGCGGTGCCGCTACGACGGGACGGCGGCTCCGGAGTCCGGCTCGTCGGTCCCCGGCCCGCCGGCGGTCGCCTCGTCGGTCCCCGCTTCGCCCGCCCGATCGACGAGCTGTTCACGCACGTAGTTCCAGACCACGGCGATCAGCGCGGCCACGGGCACGGCGAGCAGGCTGCCCACGATGCCGGCCAGGCTGCCGCCCAGGGTCACCGCGAGCAGCACCACGGCCGCGTGCAGGCCGAGCCCCCGGCTCTGGATCATGGGCTGGAAGACGTTCCCCTCGAGCTGCTGCACCACGACGATGATGACCAGCACGATCAGCGCGTCCGTCAGACCGTTGGACACGAGCGCGATGAGCACCGCGACGAAGCCGGCGAACAGGGCGCCGATGATCGGCACGAACGCCGAGACGAAGGTCAGCACCGCCAGCGGCAGCACCAGCGGGACACCCAGGATCCACAGCCCCAGGCCGATCAGGACGGCGTCGAGCAGACCCACGGCCGCCTGGGACCGTACGAAGGCGCCCAGGGTGGCCCAGCCGCGGTCGAACACGGCCGGGACGTCGGTGGCGAGCCGGCCGGGCAGCTGACGGGACAGCCACGGCAGGAACCGCGGGCCGTCCTTGAGGAAGAAGAACATCAGGAAGAGCGCGAGGACGGCGGTGACGACGCCGTTCACCACGGTGCTCACGCCCGTGACGACAGCGCCCACCATGCTGCCGACGCCTTCCTGGGCGCGGGAGACCGCGCTGTCGAAGGCCTTGTTGATCTGCGCGTCCCCGATGTTCAGGGGCGGCCCGGCGGCCCACTCGCGCAGCCGCTGGATGCCCTCCACGACACCGTCCGTCAGCTCCCCGGACTGGGACGCCACCGGCACGGCGATCAGCGCCACCACTCCGACGGCGATCAGCAGGAACAGCACGGTCACGACCGACGCGGCCAGCGCGGGCGGCCACCCGCGCCGGCGCAGGAACCGGGCCGCGGGCCAGGTCAGCGTGGTCAGCAGCAGTCCGACCACCAGCGGCCACACCACGGACCACATCCGGCCCAGCAACCACAACGCCACGGCGGACATGGCGAACACCAGCAGCAACTCGGCGGAAACCCGCGCGGATATCCGCAGCGCGGCACGGGATTTGTCGGAACTCAGAGGCGCAGTCACGCAGGCACCCTACGGGCTGACCGGGCACCCGCAGCAGCCCCGTACCTCGGGAACGGACCGTCAGCGCACGGTGTACATGCTGAAGATGTGCAGGGCCGCTTCGATCTGTGCCCGCGTGCGGCCGTCGGGGTTGCCCGTGACCCGGACGAAGACCACGGCCGAGCCGGGGTCGTCCGCGACCAGCAGCGTTAGCGGCACCCGGCCCGACAGCGGGTAGTCGTACCAGCCGTCGGGCTTCTCGACGTCGGTGTGGGGCAGGGCGTTGCCGACGGCCTGCCAGTCCAAGTCGTCGAACTCGTAGCCCGAGAACTCCGCGATGGTCTCGCAGAACGGCCGCAGACCCTCCTCGAAGATCCAGCCCCCGCCGAAGCTCTCAGGGTCAGCCACCGGTCCTGCCCACCCCGACCGGGCAGGACACGCCCGTCCCGCCGATGCCGCAGTAGCCCGCGGGGTTCTTGTCCAGGTACTGCTGGTGGTAACCCTCCGCAGGGTAGAAGGGGCGGCCCTCGGCCGTGACGATCTCCGTGGTGACGGTGCCGTAGCCGGAGGACGTCAGGACCTTCTGGTACGCCTCGCGGGAGGACTTGGCGGCGGCCTCCTGGGCGGGGGTGTGGGTGTAGATCGCCGAGCGGTACTGCGTGCCCGCGTCGTTGCCCTGGCGGAAGCCCTGCGTGGGGTCGTGGGACTCCCAGAACGTCTTCAGGAGACGCTCGTACGAGATCTGCTCCGGGTCGAAGACCACCCGCACGACCTCGGTGTGGCCGGTCAGCCCCGAGCAGACCTCCTCGTACGTGGGGTTCTCGGTGTGACCGCCCTGGTAGCCGACGAGGGTCGTCCAGACACCGGCAGGGAGCTGCCAGAACTTCCGCTCGGCGCCCCAGAAGCAGCCCAGGCCGAAATCGGCGGTCTCCAGGTTCTCGGGGTACGGGCCGAGCAGCGGGGTACCGAGGACGGTGTGGCGGTCGGGGACCGTGAACGCCGGCTCCGGGCGCCCGGGCAGCGCCTGCTCGGCGGTCGGCAGCTGAGGCGTACGGCTGTGCAGGAACATGCGGTCTCCAATCGGCGCGACGCCCTCCACAACGCGCCGCGACCACCCGGAATTCCGGCGGTTCGCGGGCAGGGCCCGGGCGGGTTCCGGGCCCGGTGGCTCAGTGCGGCAGGCTCGCCGGGCTGCCGCCGTTCGCCTCGTAGCCCGCCACCGCCAGCGCCCGGTACACCGCGAACTCCGCCGCCGGGTCGGCCGACAGGGTCCAGGGCAGGGCGCCGACGTGGCCGTCGATGTGTATCAGCTGGTTCATGGCCTCCGACCAGCGCTCGCCGCGGACCAGGAAGAAGACCAGCATGTGCCGCACATGCGCCAGCATCGGGTCGTCGGCACGGGCCGAGTGCACCGCGTGCAGCGCGCCGTGCACCGCCTTCGTGACGACCTCGCTCTGCCAGAAGTTCGCGACCAGGGTCACCTCGGGGAGGTGCTCGAAGACCGCGAAGAGGGGCATCGCCGAGAGGAGGGAGCCCTTGGGCGCGCGGGCCGCCGCGGCCTCGGCGAACGCGTACGCCTCGGCACGGGAGCCGTGCCACTTCTCGCACCAGTAGTGCAGCGCGGCCAGGTGCGCGCCCATGTGGGCCGGGGCGCGGTCCAGGATCTTCAGCCAGACCTGCTCGAAGTCCTTCTGGGAGTAGCCGAGCCCGCGGGCCACCGACAGCTCCACGATGTACGGGATCGGGTCACCGGGGGCGAGCAGCGCCGCGTCACCGCACGCCGTCCTCGCCTCCTCCATGATGATCCGGAACTCGTCCGTGCCCGGCGTCGCCGTCCGCCACGCCTGCTGCACCAGGAACTCGGCGTGCACCGCCGCACCGCCCGCGTCCTTGGGTGCCTCGGCCCGCCACACGCGCAGCCACTGCCCGCCCGGCGCCTCGCTCACCCCGCCGGGCCGCCGCGAGAGCTCCAGCGAGGCCGCGCCCGCGAAGGCCTGCACGCGCTGCCAGCGCCGCTCGCCCTCCGTCTCCGTGCCCGCGAGGAGCTGCTGCGCGGCGCGGTAGTCCTGCGTGCGCTGCACCACGTCCAGGACGTCCAGCAGGTCCTGGTCGGGGCCGGGCATGCGGATGTCGAGCTCCTCCTCCAGGACGAAGCCGTAGTTCGCCGGGTCCGCCGCGTCCGGGTGGTCGGGGGAGACCAGCCCTATCGCACCGCCGCGCCTGCGCCGCAGGAAGGGGAGCAGCACGAAGCCCAGCATGACCAGCGCGATCAGGACCCACAGAATCTCCATGCAACAAGCGAACCAGACCGCGCCGACAATTGGCCAACCTGCTCCCGGAACCTGTGGAAAACCCGGGCCCGACCCGTCCCGCGACCTGTGGAGAACCGCGGCTCGCCCCGTACCCCGGCACGCGTCGCGTCGGCGCACTACCCTCGGTGCTCATGAGCGACAGGCACATCAGTCAGCACTTCGAGACGCTCGCGATCCACGCGGGCAACACCGCCGACCCCCTGACGGGCGCGGTCGTCCCGCCGATCTACCAGGTCTCGACCTACAAGCAGGACGGCGTCGGCGGACTGCGCGGCGGCTACGAGTACAGCCGCAGCGCCAATCCCACCAGGACCGCGCTGGAGGAGAACCTCGCCGCCCTGGAGGGCGGCCGCCGCGGGTTCGCGTTCGCGTCCGGGCTGGCGGCCGAGGACTGCCTGCTGCGTACGCTGCTCAGCCCGGGGGACCACGTGGTCATCCCGAACGATGCGTACGGCGGCACGTTCCGTCTGTTCGCCAAGGTCGTCGCCCGCTGGGGCGTGGAGTGGTCGGTCGCCGACACCAGCGACCCGGCCGCCGTGCGGGCCGCCCTCACCCCGAAGACCAAGGTCGTCTGGGTGGAGACCCCCTCCAACCCGCTGCTCGGCATCACCGACATCGCCGCCGTCGCCCAGGTCGCCCGGGACGCGGGCGCCCGCCTCGTCGTCGACAACACCTTCGCCACGCCCTACCTCCAGCAGCCGCTGTCGCTGGGTGCGGACGTCGTCGTGCACTCGCTGACCAAGTACATGGGCGGTCACTCCGACGTCGTCGGCGGCGCCCTGGTCACCGCTGACGCCGGCCTCGGCGAGGAACTGGCCTTCCACCAGAACGCGATGGGCGCGGTCGCCGGGCCGTTCGACTCCTGGCTGGTGCTGCGCGGCACCAAGACCCTCTCCGTGCGCATGGACCGGCACAGCGAGAACGCCGTCAAGATCGCCGACATGCTCACGCGTCACGCGCGCGTGACGAGCGTGCTGTACCCGGGCCTGCCGGAGCACCCCGGTCACGAGGTCGCCGCCAAGCAGATGAAGTCGTTCGGCGGCATGGTCTCCTTCCGCGTCGCGGGCGGCGAGGAGGCGGCCGTCGAGGTGTGCAACCGCGCGAAGATCTTCACGCTGGGCGAGTCCCTGGGCGGCGTCGAGTCGCTGATCGAGCACCCCGGCCGCATGACGCACGCCTCCGTGGCCGGTTCGGCCCTGGAGGTCCCCGCCGACCTGGTGCGCCTGTCCGTCGGCATCGAGAACGCCGAGGACCTGCTGGAGGACCTGCAGCAGGCGCTCGGCTAGACCGGCCCCCCGCGCGGGGTCACCAGCCGGTGAGGGGTGGAGTCGTGTCGGACGGCGGCTCCACCCACGGGCGGGCGGTCAGCGCCCACACGGTGAACGCCACGGCCGCCGCGCACAGCAGCAGCCACATCATGCGGCGGGCGAGCGCCCTGCGCCGCAGCATGCGCCCGCCGCGGCGCACCGCCTCGGTGTGGATCTCGGGCGGTACGGGGCGCGGCGCCTGTTCCAGGAGCCGTCGTACGGCCGCCTCGCGGTCGTTCCCGCTCATGTCGTCTCCCGGGCGCCGGACGGGCTCATGACCGCACCGCCTTCGCGGCCGTCACCGCGGGCGCCGGGCCCCGCGGCCGGTGCAGCAGGACCGACGTCGCCCGGTGGCAGATCGCCCGCACACGTTCGGGGGACAGGCCGAGCAGGGCCGCCGTCTGCTCCTCGGCGACGCCCTCGTAGAGCCTGAGGACCAGGATCAGCCGTTCCTGGGGGGTGAGCGGGGCCAGGGGGCTCGCGGGATGCGGCCGGGAGCGGCCGAGCGCGCCGTAGTGATGCCACGTGCCGCGCGCGAAGCGGGTGGCCAGGTACTGGCGGGTGCGGTCGTACGGATCCTCGCCGCGCAGCCGGTCCCAGCACGCGTAGGTGTGCGCCAACGACAGCGTCAGCAGGCGCCGCGCGCGAGGGTTGTCGTCGGGGGCCTCCGCGGTGAGCAGTGTGGCGGCGTGCAGCAGCCGCCCGGCCGCGCCCGCGACGAACGCCTCGAACTCCCGGGCGCGACGGGTGGCCCGGGACGCATGCCGCTCCAGCACCGCGCCTCCCGCCTGACGGCGACCCTGAGGATGCGGGCACCCGGCCGCGCGCGACGGGGGCCCGGTCTCATATCAGGCCAGGTACGGCCCCGAGGTCAAGAGCCGCGCACGGCTCGGGCGGCGCCACGCACGCGTGGAGCCCGGGCCGTGGCACCGGATTCCCTGCGGTACGGCGCTCAGGCCTCCGGCTGTGCCTCCGGCCCGGGCACCCCCTGCGCCGCCATCCGGGAGGACAGCGCGGTGTTGAAGCGCGTGAGGAGGCCGCAGAACGCCTCGCGCTCGTCGGGCTCCCAGTCGTGGGTCAGCTCGGCCATCAACTGGCGCCGTGAGGAGCGCACTTCCTCGAGGCGGGCCTGCCCGCGCGGGGACAGCTGGAGCACCACCGCGCGCCCGTCCTCGGGGTGCGAGGTGCGCTTGACCAGGCCGGTGTCGACGAGGGGAGCCACCTGCCGGGTGACCGTCGACGAGTCGATCCCCATGCTCGCGGCGAGTGCCTTGACGCCCATCGGGCCTTCTTTGTCGAGGCGGTTGAGCAGCAGGTACGCGGCGCGGTCCATGGAGTTGCGCACCTGCCCGACTCCGCCGAGCCGGGTCTGTTCGGCACGGCGGGCGAACAGCGCCACCTCGTGCTGCAGCGTGTCGAGAAGACCGGTGTCACCGACGGTCGTCATGTCCATCGACATTTCAGGTGTTGTGGGCATGGCCGGGGGCTCACTTCGTGGAGGGCTGGCAGATTGGGGGACAGGGTACGCGGCTGGAAGGCGGGCCGTACCGGCGCTGCGCAAAGCGGGTCTCGGAGGTTGGTCACAACGGTCGTTCCCGCCTGTGAACTGCGATGCTGGAGTCATGAGCTACAGCACGGCTGACTCCTTTCGACCCGTCACCCTCGACGACGTGCGCGGCGCGCAGAAGATGCTCTCGGGTGTGGCGCGGGTGACCGCGATGGAGGGCAGCAGGCACCTGTCCCAGATGGTCGGTGCACCGGTGCATCTCAAGTGCGAGAACCTCCAGCGGACGGGTTCCTTCAAGCTGCGCGGCGCGTACGTCCGGATCGCCGGTCTGCTGCCGGAGGAGCGCGCCGCCGGTGTCGTCGCCGCCAGCGCCGGCAACCACGCGCAGGGCGTCGCCCTCGCGTCCGCCCTGCTCGGCGTGCGCTCCACGGTGTTCATGCCGAAGGGAGCCCCGCTGCCCAAGGTCAGCGCCACCCGGGACTACGGGGCCGAGGTGCGGCTGCACGGCCAGGTGGTCGACGAGACGCTGGCCGCCGCGCAGGAGTACGCGGCCGAGACGGGCGCGGTGTTCATCCACCCCTTCGACCACCCCGACATCATCGCGGGCCAGGGCACGGTGGGTCTGGAGATCCTGGAGCAGTGCCCCGAGGCGCGCACCATCCTCGTCGGCATCGGCGGGGGCGGGCTGGCCGCCGGGATCGCCGTGGCGGCGAAGGCGCTGCGGCCGGACGTACGGGTGGTGGGCGTGCAGGCGGCGGGCGCGGCGGCCTACCCGCCCTCGCTGGCGGCGGGCCGGCCGGTGGCGATCGAGAACCCGGCGACGATGGCCGACGGCATCAAGGTCGGGCGGCCCGGTGACGTGCCGTTCGGGATCGTCGGCGAGCTGGTCGACGAGGTGCGCACGGTCAGTGAGGACGAGCTGTCCGCCGCGCTGCTGCTGTGCCTGGAGCGGGCCAAGCTGGTCGTGGAGCCGGCCGGGGCGAGCCCGGTCGCGGCACTGCTGAGTGAGCCGGGCGCCTTCGAGGGGCCGGTCGTGGCGGTGCTGTCCGGCGGCAACGTCGACCCGGTGCTGATGGAGCGGGTCCTGCGGCACGGCATGGCCGCCCAGGGCCGCTACCTGGCGGTCCGCCTCCGGCTGACGGACCGGCCGGGTGCTCTTGCCACTCTTCTGGGCGCATTGTCAGTGGTCGACGCTAACGTCCTGGATGTGAGCCACGTCCGAACCGACCCACGGCTCGGGCTCACGGAGGCGGAGGTCGAGCTGCACCTGGAGACGAAGGGGCCGGCGCACTGCGCCGAGGTGGGTCAGGCGCTGCGCGAGGCGGGCTACACGGTCATCGGCTGACCAAGGCCGTCGGTCACCGGCTGACCAACGTCATCGGTCACCGGCTGACCCGGCACCATCGGTCACCGGCTGATCGCAAGGCCATGGTCATCGGCTGAGCCCATGGCCAGGGCCCGGCATCGGCTGCCGGTCACACGGTCCTCGGCCCATCCGGCTCCCGAGCCGGCCCAAGATCCTTTCGTCTCACGGAGCGCAACACGGAAAAGCTCATCGCGAGACGCGATACATCGCGTTATGGTGTGTCGGTGAGAAGCTTCACCGGACATCTGTCCGGTCATCCCCGAAGACGTGGAGACTCATATGCCAGGCGCCATCTACGCCGAAGGTCTGGTCAAGACCTTCGGTGACGTAAAGGCCTTGGACGGCGTCGACCTCGACGTGCCCGAAGGCACGGTCCTCGGCCTGCTCGGGCCGAACGGCGCGGGCAAGACCACCACCGTCCGCTGCCTGACCACCCTGCTGCGGCCCGACAGCGGGCGGGCGGTCGTCGCGGGCATCGACGTGCTCAAGCAGCCCGACGCGGTCCGCCGCTCCATCGGCCTGTCCGGCCAGTTCGCGGCCGTCGACGAATACCTGACCGGCCGGGAGAACCTCCAGATGGTCGGCCGGCTCTACCAGATGCGGGCGAAGGCGGCGAAGGAACGCGCGGCCGAGCTGCTGGAGCAGTTCCACCTCGCGGACGCCGCCGACCGCCCCACCAAGACCTACTCGGGCGGCATGCGCCGCCGCCTCGACCTCGCGGCGGCCCTGGTCGTCTCGCCGCCCGTGATGTTCATGGACGAGCCGACGACCGGCCTCGACCCCCGCAACCGTCAGCAGCTGTGGGAGGTCATCAAGCAACTGGTCTCCGGCGGTACCACCCTGCTGCTCACCACGCAGTACCTGGAGGAGGCCGACCACCTGGCGCACGACATCGCGGTGGTCGACCACGGCAAGGTCATCGCCAAGGGCACCTCCGACCAGCTCAAGGCCCGCACCGGCGGCGAGCGCGTCGAGGTCGTGGTGCACGAACGCGAGCACATCCAGGGCGCCGCCGAGGTCCTCGCCGGCTTCGGCAAGGGCGAGACCACGGTCGAGGAGCACATGCGCAAGATCACCGCCCCCGTGACCGGCGGCGCCAAGCTCCTCGCCGAGGTCATCCGCGAACTGGACACCCGGGGCATCGAGATCGACGACATCGGCCTGCGCAGGCCCACCCTCGACGACGTCTTCCTGTCCCTGACGGGACACGTGGCCGAGCTCAAGGACCAGGAGACCGACAAGGAGGCCACCCAGTGAGCGCCGTCACCGACACCGTGCGGGTCGCACCCACCGCGAACCCGGTCAGCCAGTCGATCCGCGACTCGATGGTCGTCGCCAAACGCAACCTGATCCGCATGTCCCGGATCCCCGAGATGATCATCTACGGGCTGAT
Organism: Streptomyces luteogriseus; assembly: GCF_014205055.1. Classification (NCBI taxonomy): domain Bacteria; kingdom Bacillati; phylum Actinomycetota; class Actinomycetes; order Kitasatosporales; family Streptomycetaceae; genus Streptomyces; species Streptomyces luteogriseus. The sequence continues at coordinate 3,280,398 of NZ_JACHMS010000001.1, read as the reverse complement.
CCAGCCGATCATGTTCGTGGTGCTGTTCACCTACGTCTTCGGCGGCTCCATGCAGATCGGCGACAGCACCAGCGCCGCCGACTACAAGAACTTCCTGATGGCGGGCATCTTCGCGCAGACCGTCACCTTCGCCACCGCCAGCTCCGGCGCCGGCATCGCCGACGACATGCACAAGGGCCTCATCGACCGCTTCCGCTCCCTGCCCATGGCGCGCGGCGCGGTGCTCACCGGCCGCACCCTCGCCGACTCCGTGCAGACGGCCCTGACCCTGGTGGTCCTCGCCGTGGTCGCCCTGCTGGTCGGCTGGCGCGTCGGCTCGAACGGCAGCACCAACGCAGCCAAGGTCCTCGCCGCCTTCGGCCTGCTGCTCCTGCTGGGCTACGCGTTCACCTGGATCGGCGCCCTGATCGGCATGTCCGTCCGGACCCCCGAGGCGGCCACGTCCAGCGGCCTCATCTGGCTCTTCCCCGTCACGTTCATCTCCAACGCGTTCGTGGACACCAGTCACATGACCCCGTGGCTGCGCCACATCGCCGAGTGGAACCCCTTCAGTGCCACGGTCCAGGCCTGCCGGGTCCTCTTCGCCAACCCGGGTCAGTCGACGTCAGACGCCTGGCCCATGCAGCACCCCGTCTGGGCCTCGCTGATCTACTCGATCCTGATCCTGGTGGTCTTCCGGACCCTGGCGGTGCGCAAGTACCGCTCGGCGACGGCATGAGAACGCCCCCGGTGCCGCAGCGACACCGGGGGCGGATCAGGGCTCGGAAGGGGGCGGGTCAGCTCTCGTACGGCTCGGCCTTGAGGATCTTCACCAGGGCCTTCTTACCGTTCGGCAGCTCGTACTCCGCGTCCTCGCCGACCTTGTGGCCGATCACGCCGGTGCCCAGCGGGGACTGCGGCGAGTAGGTCTCGATGTCGGAGCTCGCGTACTCGCGGGAGGCGAGGAGGAACGTCAGCGTGTCGTCCTCGTCGCCGTCGAACGCGATCGTGACGACCATGCCGGGCGCCACCGCGCCGTCCGCCGCGGGTGCCTCGCCGACCTTGGCGTTCTCGAGGAGCTGGGTGAGCTGGCGCACACGGAGCTCCTGCTTGCCCTGCTCCTCCTTGGCCGCGTGGTACCCGCCGTTCTCACGCAGGTCGCCCTCTTCGCGCGCAGCGGCGATCTTCGCGGAGATCTCCGCCCGCGCGGGACCAGTAAGGTGCTCAAGCTCAGCCTTGAGCTTGTTGTACGCCTCCTGGGTCAGCCAGGTGACGTTCTCGCTGGTCTGGGTCACAGGTGCTCCTCGTAGGTACTGGGAATACAAAGCATCGCCCTACCCAGAAGAATGTTCCTTCACGGAAGGGCGAAACCACGAGCCTAACAATTCAGGGGCTCAAGGGGGAGGACATAAGGCACCAGATTCACGTCAATGCAGGTCAGGCACTACGTATTCCAGGTGACACCCGGCCGTTGTTCAGCCGGCGTGGCAGCCCAGCAGCTCGGCCGTCGTCCCCGGGGAGGTCGTGCGGAGCGTGACGACCTTGTCGATGCGGGTTCCGTCCCCGTCGAAGCGGAAGTCGGCCCGGCCCACCTCGGCCCCGTTCTCGGCCTGCGAGCGCACGGTGCAGTAGCCGTCGGTGCCGGCGTCCTTGCGGACCTCCAGATGCACCTGCACGGACTCCTTGCCCGGCTCGAAGCTGATCACCTCGGCGCTGATCTCGCTCTTGGCGACGTAGTGGTAGCCGAACCAGCCGACGATGCCCAGCAGCGCCACCGCGAGGACGATGCCCACGACCTTGAGCGTGCGGTCGGCGCGCTCGTCCGAGGAGCGGCCGTATCGGCCCTCGGGCGGTCGCGTGCTCGCCGTACTCATGATCGTCCTCCTGGCAGGGCCGGGACGAAGGTCCCGGAAGGGGCTCCGGGACCGGGCCCCGGAATTATTCGCCCCCCGATTCGGTCACTATAGAAGCCGCTGATTGCGCCGACGCACACAGGGCGCCGACTTACTGAGGATTGAGTCTTGACTGACCAGTTGCGACTGATGGCCGTTCACGCCCACCCCGACGACGAGTCGAGCAAGGGCGCTGCGACCATGGCGAAGTACGTGTCCGAGGGGGTGGACGTGCTGGTCGTGACCTGCACGGGCGGGGAACGCGGCTCCATCCTCAATCCGAAGCTCCAGGGCGACGCGTACATCGAGGAGCACATCCACGAGGTACGCAAGAAGGAGATGGACGAGGCCCGGGAGATCCTGGGCGTCAAGCAGGAATGGCTCGGCTTCGTCGACTCGGGCCTGCCCGAGGGCGACCCGCTGCCGCCGCTGCCGGAGGGCTGCTTCGCCCTGGAGGACGTGGACCACGCGGCCGGTGAACTGGTGCGCAGGATCCGTGCCTTCCGTCCGCAGGTGATCACCACCTACGACGAGAACGGCGGCTACCCGCACCCCGACCACATCATGACCCACAAGATCTCCATGGTGGCGTTCGAGTCGGCCGCGGACACCGAGAAGTACCCGGAGGCGGAGTACGGCCCCGCCTACCAGCCCCAGAAGCTCTACTACAACCAGGGCTTCAACCGCCCGCGCACCGAGGCCCTGCACCAGGCGATGCTCGACCGCGGCCTGGAGTCCCCCTACGGGGACTGGCTCAAGCGCTGGGAGGAGTTCGGCATGAAGCAGCGCACGCTCACCACGCACATCCCCTGCGCCGAGTTCTACGAGATCCGTGACAAGGCGCTGATCGCCCACGCCACGCAGATCGACCCGGACGGCGGCTGGTTCAAGGTGCCCATGGAGATCCAGAAGGAGGTCTGGCCGACGGAGGAGTACGAGCTGGCGAAGGCCCTCGTCGATACCTCCCTCCCCGAGGACGACCTCTTCGCGGGCATCCGCGACAATGCCTGATATGAGCGCAAGCGCAAGCCTGGCAATGACGCACCTCGTCTCCTTCGCCAAGGAGGTGGACGAGGACAAGGTCACCCCCGGCGTCCTCGGCTTCATCGTCTTCGCGGCGATGGCCCTGGCGGTGTGGGCCCTGATGAAGTCCATGAGCCGGCACATGAACCGGGTCGACTTCACCCAGGTCCCGGACCCGAAGGCCGAGCAGCCGGAGCAGACCCCGGCGGACGCGGACGCTGACGCGGAGCCCTCCGGCCAGGTCGGCAAGAAGCAAGGCTGACGCCCCACCTCAGGGGACAGCACCCGTCGGTGGCCCGGCACCGAGCGCCGCCGACGGGTCCGCCTCTCGCGCCGGGGCGTCCCCCCGGGGGGTGCGGGCCCGGCCCCGCGGCCTACGCCTTCGACTCCACCGCGACGCCCATCACCTCGCGGGCGTGCCGGTTCGGCACCATGCCGAGTCGCCAGGCCTGCCAGCCCGCCTCCAGGGTCACGCCCCGCTCCAGGAGCAGCTGGTACGCGTCGAGGTAGTCCTCCAGCTTCCGGTCGCGCAACCCGTGGCTCGCGCGGGACAACCGGGCCAGCTCCTCCTGCGCCACCGCCGTACCCACCTCCGTGCCGCCCGGGGCCGCGTAGGGCAGCAGCGTGCAGCGCAGGAAGCGGGCCCAGTCCTCGCCCCGGCGGTCGCCGTAGGACGCGAACAGTTCCACCGCCTCGTCGCACAGGGCCAGCGCCTGCTGGGTGCGGGCGTTGCCCGCGTCCACGATCACCAGTTCCAGGCACGTCCAGGCCTCGCCGTGGGCCACGCCGATGCGCTGGAAGTCGGCCCGGGCGTCGACCAGCAGCTGCCGGGCGAAGCCGGAATTGCGCAGGGAGCCCGTCTGGGCCGCCCGCTGGTCGCGGGTGACGCGGGCCGAGTGGTGGCGGGCGCAGGCCAGACCGTACACGTCCCGCATACGGGAGAACATCGTGCGGGCACGCTCCAGCTCGCGGACGGCCTGATCGAGATCGCCCGTCTCCTCCAGGGCCTGGCCCAGGTAGTACAGCGTCCACGCCTCACCGCGCGCGTCCTCGTTGTCCCGGTGCCGGGCGGCCGCCCCGCGCAGCTCCTCCACCGCCGGAGACGCGTCCCCGGCGACCAGCAGCGCCCGGGCCAGCTGCGTCAGCGCCCAGGCCTCACCCCGGGCGTCACGGGTCCGCCCGTACAGCTCCAGGGCCGCCCGCAGTTCCGACTCGGCGCGTGGCACGTCGCCCATGCGCAGGCCCAGCTGACCGAGCTGGAAGTGCGCCCACGCCTGGCCGTGCACCGACTCGCCCGCCCGGTGCAGCACCAGCGACTCGGTCAGCAGCTCCAGCGCCTCCGCCACTCGGGCCCGGTCCCGCTCCACCGCCGCGAGAGCGTGCATCGTCCACGCCCGGTCCGTCGCCAGCTCGGGCGAGGACTGCAGGGCGAGGGCCTCGCGGAGCTTCGCCGACGCCTCCGTCAGATTGCCCTGGTGGTGCAGGGTGATGCCGAGGGAGCACAGGGCGCGGGCGGCACCCGCGTCGTGGTGGGCTTCCCGGTAGAGGTCGACGACCGAGGCCAGGGTGGTGCGGGCCTTGTCCAGCTCGCCCAGCTGCCGGGCCGCGATACCGGTGCGCCACTGCACCGAGCGGACCAGCAGGCCCTCGTCCACCGCCTGCGCCAGCTCACTGATCTCGCCCAGGCGGTAGAGGTCGCCCCGCAGCAGGCAGTAGTCGCACAGCGCGCCCAGCAGGTTCAGCACCGCCGCCTGGTCCACGCCCTCGGCGTGCCGCAGCGCCGCCGTGATGAAGCTCGACTCGTCGTCCAGCCAGCGCAGCGCCTCGTCGAGGGAGGTGAAGCCGTACGGGCTGAAGCGGTTGGTGCGGGTCGACATGTTGCCGTCGACCATCCGCAGCACCGAGTCCGCCAGCTCGGCGTAGTTCACGATCAGCCGCTCCTGCGCCGCCGTCCGCTCGGCGGGATCCTCCTCGTCGAGGAGGCGGGCCTGGGCGAAGGAACGGACCAGGTCGTGCAGCCGGTAGCGGTCGCCCCGGACGTGGTCGATCAGACCGGCGCGGGTCAGGACCTCCAGATGGCGCTTGGCCTCCGCCTCGTCCGTGGCCAGCAGCGCGGCGGCCGCGGCGGCCCCCAGCGAGGCCCGCCCGGCCAGGGCGAGCCGGCGCAGCAGCCGGCGTACGGTCTCGGGCTGGTCGGTGTAGCGCAGCCACAGGGCGCGCTCCACCGGCTCGACCGGGCCGTAGGCCTCGAGGTCGGTGGCGAGCGCGCGAGGCGAGCGCGGGCCCAGGCACGAACCCGCGATGCGCAACGCCAGCGGCAACCCGCCGCACAGCTCCCGGACCCGGTCCGCGGACTCCGCATCGTACGGCCCGGAACGATCCTGCGCGGCCGCGCCCAGCAGCTCCTCCGCACCCGCGGCGTCCAGCGGCGCGACCGCCAGCTGATGCACCCGCGCGGGCAGGCCCGCCAGCTCCAGCGGGCCCCGCGCGGTCACCAGCACCAGGCTGTCGGACCGCTCCGGGACCAGGGCGCGGATCTGCTCCGCGTCCGCGGCGTCGTCGAGGACGACCGTGACCGGCAGGCCCGTCAGATGCTGGTGGTAGAGCTCGCCCAGCCGCTTGACCTGCTGGTCGGGGGAGGAGCGCTCACGGAACAGCAACTGCTCGCGGGGCGCGCCGAGCCGGTTCAGCAGATGCAGCAGGGCGTCGCGGGTGGACAGCGGCGACTCGCCCGGCCCGTCGGCGCGCAGGTCGACGACGCAGGCACCGCGGAAGTAGTCCTTCAGCTCGTGCGTGGCGTGCACCGCGAGCGTCGTACGGCCGCTCCCGGGCGTACCGTGCAGCACGACCACGGTCGGCTGCGTCTCCGTGCTCGCCCGGGCCGACTGCACCCACTGCCGGATCTGCGCCAGCTCGTGCCGCCGCCCGGCGAACGGCTCCGCCGGCCCCGGGAGCTGCGCGAAGGACTGCTCCAGCACATTGCGCCCGCGCGCCGCCGCGCTCTTGTCCGCGCCCCGCAGCCGCGGCGCCGTCTTCTTCGGCCCGGTCGAGGCCGCGAGGACGCGCTGCTGGTCCAGGAACGGCCGGATGCCCCGCACCTCCAGTGCCGTCAGCCACTGGAGCCGCAGCTGTTCGGGCCCGCCGGGCTGGCTCGCGGCCCCGGCGCGCCGGCTGGCGGCCGGCACATGCGACCCGACCACCTTCACCACCGTCGCCGCGGCCCCCACGACCCCCACCGTCACACCCGCCCCGAGAGCGGTCCCGGTCCCCGTGCCCAGCGCCATGTCGGCGACCACGGCCGCGACGGCCGCCACGCCGGCCACCAGCAGCGGCGTCCCGGCGCCTTCACGGGCGTACCGCTGCCCGAAGGTCAGCTGCCCGGCGGACGCCTCGTCCAGGGCACGCGTGTAGGCCTCGTACTCCTCGGCCGCGCTCAGCGCCATCGCGTCGAGCCCTCCGCGCGCCCGTGCGAGCAGCACCTTCCCGTCACTGCGCCCGCCCGAGCGGCGCACCTCCTCCTCGACGGCCCGCGCCAACAGCCGCTCGGCCTCCGCCCGATGACTGTCCCGCATGTCAGGTCCCCCTCCGGCGGCAACTCCTGTGTCTACGAGTGTCCTTGGTGGGAGGCGTGAGCGCGAGGGGGCGACGATCAACGGTGCGGTTCCGGTGACCTACGAGTCACTCGCTCGTTGGTGCGAGTGGTGGGCTGACTGTCGAACGGGGGAATAATGACTGGTCACGCGCAGGGGCAAGGGGACGGCAGGATCCGAGTCGTGTCCTACGCCCGTACGTCCGAAGCCTTCCGGCAACGGGACGGCCATGGTGTGCGTCATCAGCTGCGGATCAACGAGCGGACAGCCCGGGAACACGGTTGCCTGATCGTCGCCGCGTACACCGACAACGGTCGCAGCGCTTCGAAGGAAAATGCGCCAAGGCCTGGGTTCGACGCCCTCGTTGCCGTGCTGTCGGCCGGATGCACGGCCGGTGGTCAAGCGATCCGAGGTGTCGTTTGCGTCGCGGACGACCGGCTGTATCGCCGTCCGGAGGACCTTGCCCGGTTCTTTGCCGCGCTGACCAGCAGGCCGGGGCGCGTCTACGTGGATCCGCAGGGCATGCGAGACCCGTACTCCCAGGAGGAAATGTTGCGGGCTGTGCGGTCGTTGGAGACCGCGATGACCGAGACGCGCGTGAGAAGCCGGCGTGTATCGGACTGGCACTGGGCCCGTGCGGTGGAGGGGGTGCCACACAGCGGTCCGAGGCCCTTCGGCTGGCAGGACGACAGGCTCACACTTCATCCGGTCGAGGCGGCACTGATCCGCAGAGCTGTGGCCGACCGTGTCGGGGGGAAGGCGGTGCGCGCCATCGCACGGGAATGGTGCGATCTCGGAGTGACCGGGACACGGGGCGGAAGCCCCAACGCCCAGACGGTCACTCAGATCATGACGGCGCCCCGAGTGTGTGGCTACCGAGCCAACAGAGGCGAGTTGCTGCTTCTGCCGGAGACGGGGGAACCAGTTCTCGGCCGGTGGGAGCCCGTGGTGACGCCGGAGCAGTGGAGGGCGGCGTGTGCCACGTTCTCTCCCGGAAACCTCTACATGCACCGCGGTAGCGCTGCTCCGAGACGCACCATGAGGACCACCGCCCCCAGCCGTCTCGCCAGTGGCTTCCTGCGCTGTGGTGCACGGCTTCCAAACGGAGAGATCTGCGGAGGCCCCCTGTGTGCCCAGAAGGGGAGAAGCCGGCGGAGTCCCTACGCGTATGCATGTCGCTCCTGCAGGCGGTGCAGCATCAGCGGGCCGTTGGCCGACGAAGCCCTCGAGCGCCTGCTGTTCCAAGAGGCTCCGACCCACGTGCGGCCGTCGGAGATCACGCGGCGACGCTGGCAGAAAGGGATGACGGATGCAGAGAAGCGAGAGACGATCGCGTCGGTCGTGATCCACTACGTCGTGCGTCCCGGCGTCAAAGGGAGTCACACATGGCACCACAGTCGCCTCGAGCCGGTCTGGCGTGACGCCGGCGGCGGAGAGGGGCGAGGGGCGGGTTCCGCGGTCGGGTGGCCGCTGTGAGGCAGGATGGAAGCATGCCGAACCGACTGGCTCATGAGACGTCCCCGTACCTGCTCCAGCACGCCGACAACCCCGTCGACTGGTGGCCCTGGTCGGAAGAGGCTTTCGAGGAGGCGCGTCGGCGGGGTATCCCCGTACACCTGAGTGTCGGGTACTCGAGCTGCCACTGGTGCCATGTCCTTGCGAAGGAGAGCTTTCAGGACGAGGTGACGGCCGCCTTCATGAACGAGCACTTCGTCAACATCAAGGTCGACCGCGAGGAGCGCCCCGACGTCGACGCCGTCTACATGGAGGCCGTGCAGGCGGCGACCGGGCAGGGCGGCTGGCCCATGACCGTGTTCCTCACCCCGGACGCCGAGCCGTTCTACTTCGGTACGTACTTCCCGCCCGCTCCCCGCCAGGGCATGCCGTCGTTCCGGCAGGTGCTCCAGGGCGTGCACCAGGCGTGGGACGAGCGGCGGGACGAGGTGACCGAGGTCGCCGAGAAGATCGTCCGGGATCTTGCCGGGCGGGAGATCTCCTACGGCGACGCGCAGACCCCCGGTGCGGAGGAGCTCGCGCAGGCGCTGCTCGGGCTGACGCGGGAGTACGACCCGCAGCGCGGCGGTTTCGGCGGGGCGCCGAAGTTCCCGCCGTCCATGGTGCTGGAGTTCCTGCTGCGCCACCACGCCCGCACCGGCGCCGAGGGAGCCCTGCAGATGGCGCGGGACACCTGTGAGCGGATGGCCCGGGGCGGGATGTACGACCAGCTCGGAGGTGGCTTCGCCCGCTACTCCGTCGACCGCGACTGGGTCGTGCCGCACTTCGAGAAGATGCTGTACGACAACGCCCTGCTGTGCCGGGTCTACGCCCATCTCTGGCGCTCCACCGGCTCGGAGCTCGCGCGGCGCGTCGCCCTGGAGACCGCCGACTTCATGGTGGGTGAACTGCGCACGAACGAGGGCGGGTTCGCCTCCGCGCTGGATGCCGACAGCGACGACGGGACGGGCCGGCACGTCGAGGGCGCGTACTACGTGTGGACGCCGGAGCAGTTGCGGGAGGTCCTCGGCGAGCAGGACGCCGAGCTCGCGGCCCAGCACTTCGGGGTGACCGAGGAGGGGACCTTCGAGGAGGGCGCGTCCGTCCTCCAACTGCCCGTGCGGGACGGCTTCGTCGACGCGGGAAGGGTCGCCTCCATCCGGGAGCGGTTGCTGGCGGCGCGCTCCGGGCGGCCCGCTCCCGGCCGGGACGACAAGGTCGTCGCCGCCTGGAACGGCCTCGCGATCGCCGCGCTCGCCGAGACCGGCGCCTACTTCGACCGGCCCGACCTGGTCGAGGCCGCCGTCGCCGCGGCCGACCTCCTGGTCCGGCTGCATCTGGACGAGCAGGCCCGGCTCACCCGCACCAGCAAGGACGGCCACGCGGGCGCCAACGCGGGTGTCCTGGAGGACTACGCGGATGTGGCGGAGGGCTTCCTCGCGCTCGCGTCCGTCACCGGGGAGGGTGTCTGGCTGGAGTTCGCCGGGTTCCTGCTCGATCACGTCCTGGCCCGCTTCACCGACCCGGAGTCGGGCTCGCTGTACGACACCGCGGCCGACGCCGAGCAGTTGATCCGCCGCCCGCAGGACCCGACCGACAACGCGGCCCCGTCAGGCTGGACGGCCGCGGCGAACGCCCTGCTGAGTTACGCCGCGCACACCGGCTCCGAGCCTCACCGCACCGCCGCCGAGCGGGCGTTGGGCGTCGTGAAGGCGCTCGGGCCGCGGGTGCCCCGCTTCATCGGCTGGGGGCTGGCCGCGGCGGAGGCGGTGCTGGACGGTCCGCGTGAGGTCGCGGTCGTGGGTCCGGCGCTGGACGACGAGGGCACAAGGGCCTTGCACCGCACGGCACTTCTGGGGACCGCGCCCGGTGCGGTGGTCGCTGCGGGCGCTCCGGGGAGCGACGAGTTCCCGCTGCTCGCGGACCGTCCGCTGGTCGGCGGTGAACCGGCCGCGTACGTCTGCCGTAACTTCACATGCGACGCCCCGACGACCGAACCTGACCGGCTGCGTACCGTCTTGAGTGGCTGAAGTCACGTATCGACGGAAACATGGTCTTTATCTGAACAGCCCCCAGGCTTCACAGTTCCCCCCTAATCTCTGCACAGTGACGTGGCGGACGAGGCCGGATCGGCCCACCGTCGCGACCGGGGGTTCTGGGATCTGGGGGGATCTGCTTGCTGACGTCTGTCTTCATCGCTGCCGTTTCACTTGCCCTTTTCTGGATGGCGGCGTTCACCCTGTGGTGGCAGATGCACGCCTGGCGTACGCCGGAAGTGCTCGCCTCCACGCGGTTCAGCAGTCCGGACGGGGACGAGCACGTCTCCTTCTCGCTGCTGCTGCCCGCACGGCACGAACAGGCGGTGCTGGACCACACGATCCAGCGGCTGCTGGAATCGAGCCACACCGACTTCGAGATCATCGTGATCGTCGGGCACGACGACCCGGAGACCACCGCGGTGGCCGAGTCGGCAGCCGCGCGTGACCCGCGGGTGCGGGTCGTCGTCGACACGCACGAGAAGAAGAACAAGCCGAAGGCCATGAACACGGCGCTGCCGCACTGCCGCGGCGACGTCGTCGGGGTCTTCGACGCGGAGGACCAGGTCCACCCCGAGCTCCTCGCCCACGTCGACCACGCCTTCCGCACCACCGGCGCGGACGTCGTCCAGGGCGGGGTGCAGCTGATCAACTTCCACTCCAGCTGGTACAGCCTGCGCAACTGCCTGGAGTACTTCTTCTGGTTCCGCTCGCGTCTGCACCTGCACGCGCAGAAAGGTTTCATTCCGCTCGGCGGCAACACCGTCTTCGTCCGCACGGACGTCCTCAGACAAGCCGACGGCTGGGACCCGAACTGCCTCGCCGAGGACTGCGACCTGGGGGTGCGCCTGTCCAGCATCGGCAAGAAGGTCGTCGTCGCCTACGACTCCGACATGGTGACCCGGGAGGAGACCCCGGGCTCGCTGATGTCCCTGCTGAAGCAGCGCACCCGCTGGAACCAGGGGTTCCTCCAGGTGTACCGGAAGAAGGACTGGAAGCAACTGCCCACCCTCGGGCAGCGGCTGCTCGCCCGCTACACCCTGATGACGCCGTTCATGCAGGCCTTCACCGGCCTGATCATCCCGCTCAACGTGGCGATCGCCCTGTTCCTGGACGTGCCCGTCGGCATCGCCTTCATCACCTTCCTGCCGGCCGTCACGGCCCTGGTCACCTTCGTCTTCGAGATCGTCGGACTGCACGACTTCGGGAAGCAGTACGGGCTGCGCGTCCGCTTCGCGCACTACCTGAAGCTGATCGTGGGCGGCCCCTTCTACCAGGTCCTGCTCGCCGGTGCGGCCGTGCGGGCCGTGTGGCGTGAGCAGCGCGGCCGCAACGACTGGGAGCTGACCAGCCATGTCGGGGCCCACCTCGACGAGACGGCCGTGACCCGGCAGGCCGTGACCCGAGAGGACGTTCCCGCGTGACCTCCACCCTTCCCGCGGTGACCAGTCCGAAGGTCCCCGCGCAGCGCCGGCCTGCGCCCCGCACCGGTACGCACCGACGGATCGAGCCGCCGAGCCGGCTGCGCTCCTCCCGGCCCGACCTGATCCTGTGCGGTCTCCTCCTTGCGGCGATCCTCGTCGTACAGGGCTGGAACATCGCCGACTACCCGGCCCTCAGCGACGACGAGGGCACCTATCTCGCCCAGGCCTGGTCGGTCCAGCAGGGCAACGGCCTCGCCCACTACACCTACTGGTACGACCATCCGCCGCTCGGCTGGATCCAGATCGCCGTGCTGACCTGGATCCCCGCGCTGATCAGCCCCGAGTCGATGACGGTGGGCACCATGCGCGCCGCGATGCTGGTGATCAGCGGCATCAGCGCGGTCCTGATCTTCGTGCTGGGCCGGCGCCTGGCGCTGCCCCGCTGGGCGGCCGCGCTCGGCATGGTGTTCTTCGGGCTGTCGCCGCTGTCGATCGTGCTCCAGCGGGAGATCTTCCTCGACAACCTCGCGGTGATGTGGACGCTGCTGGCTTTCACGCTGGCCGCCTCACCGAGCCGGCACCTCTGGCACCACTTCGGAGCGGGCATCGCGGCCGCCACGGCCGTGCTCACCAAGGAGACGATGCTCGTCGTCCTGCCCGCCCTGTTCCTCACCATGTGGCGCCACAGCCATCGGGACACCCGCAAGTTCGCCCTCACGGGAGCCGTCACGGCCTGCACCCTGATCGGCTTCGCGTACCCGCTGTTCGCCCTGCTCAAAGGCGAGTTGCTGCCGGGCGCCGGGCACGTGTCCCTCTGGGACGGCGTCAAGTACCAGATGACCAGACCCGGTTCGGGCTTCATCCTGGACCAGGGCTCCGGCTCCTGGGGCGTGCTCCAGTCGTGGCTGTACTACGACCGGATCCTGCCCCTCGGCGGCCTCGCGGGCGCCCTGCTGCTGCTCGTCACCTGGCGCTGGTCGGTCACCGCCCGCGCCCTGGCCGGACCCGCCCTGGCGGTGGCGATCCTCGCCGCGCTGGCCCTGCGCCCCAACGGCTACCTGCCCGCGATGTACGTCATCCAGGCCCTGCCGTTCCTCGCGCTGGTCCTCGCCGGGGGCACCGCCTCCGTCGCCCACGGGGTGCTGCGCCGCTGGCGCTCCGAGGCGGAGAAACGGTACGTCAGCGCGGGCCGTTACACGCTCGCCGCCGTCCTCGCGCTGGCCGCCGGGGCCTACGTCGTCCCGCACTGGTACGACGGTGCCCGCACGGCCGTCACGACCGACGCCAACGCCCCCTACAAGGCCGCGTCGAAGTGGCTGGCCACGGAGGTCGAGGACCCGGAACGCACCCGGGTGCTGGTCGACGACGCGCTCTGGCTGGACCTGGTGCACCAGGGCTACCGGCCCGGCCTCGGCGTCATCTGGTTCTACAAGGCCGACCTCGACCCGGCGGTGACGAAGACGATGCCGCGCGGCTGGAAGGACCTCGACTACGTCGTCGCCTCGCCGACGGTGCGGCGGGACGCGGCCGATCTGCCCAACGTCAAGGCCGCCATGGAGCACTCGGACCCGGTCGCCACCTTCGGCACCGGCGAGGACCGCATCGAGATCCGCCAGATCAAGACGTCCGCCGGAGGCGCGCGATGAGCCAGGAGTCCATTGTCCCCGCCGAGGTCGTCGAGACCGCCGAGATCCCCGAGCCCGGCGCCGTCACCATCGTCGTACCGACGTTCAACGAGGCGGCGAACGTGCGGCAGTTGCTGCGCCAGATCACCGAGGCCGTCCCGGCCCGGCTGCCCTGCGAGGTCGTCTTCGTGGACGACTCCACCGACGACACCCCCGAGGTCATCGAGAAGGCGGCGCAGGACTGCCCGTTCCCGGTGACCGTGCTGCACCGCGAGGAGCCGGTGGGCGGGCTCGGCGGTGCGGTCGTCGAGGGCCTGAAGGCCGCCACGTCCGACTGGATCGTCGTCATGGACGGCGACTGCCAGCACCCGCCGTCCCTCGTGCCCGACCTGGTCGCCACCGGCGAGCGGGCGAACGCCGGGCTGGTCGTCGCCTCCCGGTACATCAAGGGCGGCAGCCGGGCCGGACTCGCGGGCAGCTACCGCGTGTTCGTCTCGCGCGGGGCGACCTGGCTGACCAAGGCGCTGTTCCCGCGCCGGCTGCACGGCATCAGCGACCCGATGAGCGGCTTCTTCGCGATCCGCCGCAGCGCCGTCACGGCGGAGGTCCTCCAGCCGCTCGGCTACAAGATCCTCCTCGAACTCGCCGTCCGCAGCCGTCCGCGCCGGGTCACCGAGGTGCCGTTCGTCTTCCAGGACCGGTTCGCGGGGGAGTCCAAGTCGACCGCGCAGGAAGGCTTCCGCTTCCTGCGGCACCTGGCCGGGCTGCGCACCGCCTCCCCGGTCGCGCGCATGGTCGGGTTCGGCCTGATCGGGCTGACCGGCTTCCTGCCGAACCTGGTCGGCCTGTGGGCGCTGACCGCCACCGGCATGCACTACGTACCGGCTGAGATCCTCGCCAACCAGCTCGGCGTCGCCTGGAATTTCCTGCTCATCGAGCACCTGCTGTTCCGCGAGCGGCGCCGGCACCGGCGCTGGTGGGACCGGGCCGGGCGGTTCGCGCTGCTCGCCAACGCCGACCTGGTGCTGCGCATCCCGCTGATCGCGGTGTTCGTGCACCAGTTCCACCTGGGCGTGCTGTCGGCCACCGCGCTCGCGTTGGTGACGACGTTCGTCCTGCGCTACGCCGGGACCGAAGCGCTGGTCTACCTGCCGCGCCGGGGCCGGGAGAAGCCCGTGCGCGACGGCCGTACAGCAAGGAGAGCCGTGTGAGACCTCGTCGCAGAACGACCGCACTCCTGTCCGTGGCAGCCCTCACCTCGGGGCTGCTCCTGACCGCACCGCAGCCCGCCTCCGCCGCCAACCTCATCAAGAACCCGGGTTTCGAGACCGCCGGAGCCGACGGCATGCCCTACTGCTGGGAGAAGTCCGGCTGGGGCGACAACGACTTCACCTTCACCACCACGGCCGACGCGCACACCGGCGCCAAGGCGATGAAGGTCGAGCTGACCCGTCGCGTCGAGGGCGACCGCAAGGCGCTGATCACCGAGTCCGCCGCGTGCGCGCCGGTGGTGACGCCGGGCAAGCAGTACGACCTCGGCCTCTGGTACAAGACGACCACGCCCGACGCGGCGATCACGCTCTTCCGGCACGACACCACGGCCGGCTGGCAGTACTGGACCGACCTCAAGACGCTGGACCTGGCCGGGAACTGGACCGAGGCCACCGTCCGCACCCCCGAGGTCCCCGCCGGCACCGACCGCATGTCCTGGGGCGTCTCCGTCTACGGCACGGGCTCCGCCACCACCGACGACTACACCATGGACCAGGTGCCCGACCCGGTCCTGCCGCCCGAGTGCACCGGCACCGCCGATCAGTGCGCCAACGGCAAGTGGGACGTGCTGCCCACGCAGAACCCGGTCCGCTCCATGCACTCGGTCGTCCTGAACAACGGCAAGGTGCTGCTGATCGCGGGCTCCGGCAACGACGAGTCGATGTTCGAGGCCGGCACCTTCACCTCGGCGGTCTACGATCCGGCGAACGGCTCGTACAAGATCATCCCCACGCCGAAGGACATGTTCTGCGCGGGACACGTGCAGCTCCAGGACGGGCGCGTGCTCGTGATGAGCGGCAACAAGGCGTACCCGGTGCCCGGCGGGCACGGCTACGAGGGCTACAAGGACTCGTACATCTTCGACCCGGAGACCGAGACCTACTCCAAGACCAACGACATGAACGACGGCCACTGGTATCCGTCGGCGACGATCCTCGGCAACGGTGACGTCATCTCCTTCGGTGGGCTGCGCGAGGACTCCACCGGCTCGGTCACCGCCGAACTGTTCTCCGAGGCCGAGCAGCAGTGGCAGCCGCTGTGGAAGGTCAACCAGACCTGGTCGTACTGGGGCCTGTACCCGTCGATGATCCTGATGCAGGACGGCCGCCTCTTCTACTCGGGCAGCCACGTCTTCGGCAACAACATCCCGGGCACGGGATCGGCGATCTACGACTACGGCGCCAACACCACCACCCAGGTGCCGGGCCTGCGCGACAAGGACGAGCGCGACCAGTCGGCGAGCGTGCTGCTGCCCCCGGCGCAGGACCAGAAGGTCCTCACCCTCGGCGGCGGCAACATCGACTCCAACCCGGACGCGAACCGCCTGACCGACATCATCGACCTCAAGCAGCCGAACCCCGCCTACGTGGCCGGGCCGCCGATCCCGCAGGGCACGGTCGACCTCGGCAACGGTCCGGTCCCGCAGACCGGGAACCAGGGCAAGATGTACGTCTCCGCGGTGCTGATGCCCGACGGCAAGGTGCTGGAGACGGGCGGTGCGCTGCACAACCGCGCCGACCCGGTCTACGAGACGTCGATCTTCGACCCCGAGTCGGAGACTTTCGACCCGGTCGCCGTCGACCCCGAGGCGCGCGGCTACCACTCCTCGGCGTTCCTGCTGCCCGACGGCCGGGTGATGACGACCGGCGACAACCCGGGCAACGGCTCCTGGAACCAGGACGTGTCGGTGTACAGCCCGCCGTACCTCTTCAAGGGCCCTCGTCCGCGGATCACCTCCGTCATCGACACCGAGTGGAACTACGGCGACACCCAGCGGATCACCGTCGACCGGCCCATCGCCAAGGCCGAGCTGATCCGCCCGGCCGCCGTCACACACTCCTCGGACCCGAACCAGCGGTTCGTGGACCTGCCGCTGTCGGTCGACGGCGACAACGTCGACCTGAACGTCACGAGCAACCCCAACCTGGCCCCGCCCGGCTGGTACATGCTCTTCGCGGTCGACGCCGACGGCGTGCCCTCGGTGGCGAAGTGGGTGCACCTCCAGGGCCCGCAGGCGCTCAAGGCGACGGATGCCTCGGCCCATGTCCACGACTTCGCGGACGAGCCCACGGGCAAGGTCGTCAAGCCCGGCAAGAAGCGGACGTCGCAGAAGGTCAGCCCGACGATCTCGGGCTGCGACCGCCACTACGGCTCGATCAACGTCTGCGTGCCGACGGACTTCCCGGCGGAGGTGAAGAAGACCACGGCGGCACGCTGTGAGTGGCTCAGGACGAACGACTACGGCCGCCTGAAGGTCAACGGCAAGGACGATCCCTTGGGCCTGGACCGGAGCAGGGACGGGATCGCCTGCGGCAAGAAGGACCTGATCAGGCGCTGACGCCCCTGTCGGGGGCGCGGGGAACTGCGCGACGGGCCACACCGACCGCGGTTCCCCGCGGCGCTCACCTCAATGGCGCTCCGCGCGAAGCGCGATCGCCTGTTCCACGATCGCCTCCAACTGCTCATGATGCGCCCCCCGCCAATAGGCCCGGCCGCACGCCGTGCACTGCGCGAACACGTCGTACGTCGCATGCGTCCCGTGCTTCAGCTGATCGGCGACCTCGTCCTTCGTCGCCTCGCGCAGCACCCCGTTGCAGGCCGTGCACCGCGTCCAGGGAAGCAACTCGGGCCGGAACCGCTCCAGCACGTCCCGCAGCTGCTCCTCGGGCCGCGTGCTGTACACGAACGCCCCCGCCCACAGCTCCCGGCGCCGCAGCAGCCCCCGGTCGCGGCTCAGCATCACCCGCCGCTCGGCCGCCGAACGCGCCGCGAGGGCCGGGTCGCCGATGTCGGTCGACTCGTAGGCCGTGTCCACGCCGAGGAGGCGCAGCCGACGGGCCAGCGTGCCGAGGTGCACGTCGAGGAGGAAGCGCAGGGGAGCGCCCGGGACCTGCTGGGGGCGGGCGACGGCCCGCACGGTCACCGACTCGCCGGCCGCCGGGACGTGCGCGAAGGGCACCTCGCGGCCGTCCACGAGCAGCGCGCCGACCTCGGTCAGCGGCACGCCCAGCGACTCGACGACATGGCCGAGGCTGGAGACGCCGTCGGTGGCGGCCCGCACGGCGCCCGCCGCTCGGGCCCGGGGCACGAACACATGCAGCTCGGGGGCGAACTCGACCTGGATCTCGGGACCGTTCACCCGGTCAGGATGCCATGGCGCACTGCGCCGGCCTCAGTGTTTTCCGGTCGGCAGGCCGTGCTCCAGGACGTGCAGGGCGCGGTCGACGAGATCCCGGATGTCGTCGTGGTGGCCGGTCTCGGCCCAGTAGTGGCCGACCTCCATCAGCCCGCCCATCACGGACATGGAGAAGACGCGCAGCTCCAGGCTGTCGGGGTCGAGTCCGGAGCGCTCCGCCAGGGCGTCCCGGAGCAGCCGGCCGGTGGCCGCGGCGTTCTCCAGCATGCGGGCCCGGACCGCGGGCACCTCGACCCCGAGCCGCGTCCGCAGCCGGATGACGGCGGGCTCCTCGGCGAGGCCCAGATCGAGGGCCGTGCGCAACACGTACCGCAGGGTGTCGGCCCACGACTCGTCCGTGGGCCGAGCACGGAGCTCGGCCGTCATCACCGGGCCCCATTCGTCGGTGACGACGATGTCCTCCTTGGCGGGGAAGTACCGGAAGACGGTCGACGGCGACACCTCGGCGCGGTCGGCGATCTGCTCGATCGTCGTGGCGTCGTAGCCCTGCTCCTCGATCAGCGCGTAGGCCGCGGTGCGGATCGCCTGGCGGGTCTTGATCTTCTTCCGCTCCCGGAGCCCCAGCGGGGGCCGGCCGGCGGCGGTGGTGCGAGGGGCCGTCATGGAGGTCATTGTCGGCCATCGGAGTGGTCCGGGCGTGCGGAGGGCCACGGCCGGCAGCCGTGGCCCGAGTGGGGGGAGGGAGGCTATCCGTGCTGGTACGCCACCAGCGAGATCCCCACGTAGTGCGCGATGAAGGCCGCCAGGGTGAGGGAGTGGAACACCTCGTGGAAACCGAACCAGCGCGGTGACGGGTTCGGCCGCTTGATCCCGTAGACCACGCCGCCGGCGCTGTAGAGCAGGCCGCCGACGACGACCAGGACGAGGACGGCGATGCCGCCGGTCCGCATGAAATCGGGCAGGTAGAAGACGGCCGCCCAGCCCATCGCGATGTAGCAGGGCGTGTAGAGCCAGCGCGGGGCGCCGACCCAGAAGACCCGGAAGAGAATGCCGGCCACGGCCGCACCCCAGATGCCCCACAGCAGCCACTGCCCCTTGGCTCCCGGCAGGAGCAGCATGGTCAGCGGCGTGTAGGTGCCCGCGATGATCAGGAAGATGTTGGCGTGGTCCAGCCGACGCAGGACGCCGTCCATGCGGGGGCTCCAGTTGCCCCGGTGGTACAGCGCGCTCACGCCGAACAGCAGGCATGCCGTCAGGGCGAAGATCCCGCAGGCGATGCGTCCCCTGGTGGAGTCGGCGAGGGCGGTCAGCACCAGGCCGGCGACCAGGGCGGCCGGGAACATGCCGAGATGCAGCCAGCCGCGCAGCTTCGGCTTCACCGGGTGCGGCAGATCGAGCGCCTTCGGACCGTGGCCGTCGGCCGCCGAGTCCGTGGGCGCGTCGGGGACGAACGCAGTCATGGACGAATGGTAGCTACGGAACCGTAAGTCACGTATCAGTGCCTCGCCTTGTCCGGTGAAGAGTGGCCATCCTCTCACCGCGACCCCGAGATGGTCACGCAAACGGACTGTCAGGTGAACGCAACGTGCACGTAAAGACGGCGCGGGAAACCGTGGCGAGCCTCACGTTGCTCACCTGTGCGCTCCTCTGGACAGATGGGCGCGCACGTCGGATGATCAAATGAGTGCGGTCGGCACCGGATGAGCGCCAAGATCCACCCTGAAGCATCCGGGTCGCAGCCCCCACGGGGCCTCCACATCACAAAAAAACCCTCATTTAGGAGCAATCGTGGCGCGCGACATCGCGGCTCCCACCGTCCCCACCACCCATCAGGGACTGATCTCGTGGGTCAACGAGATCGCAGAACTGACGCAGCCGGACAACGTGGTCTGGTGTGACGGATCCGAGGCCGAGTACGAGCGCCTGTGCGGGGAGCTCGTCGAGAAGGGCACCTTCCGGAAACTCGACCCGATCAAGCGCCCCCACTCCTACTACGCGGCCTCCGACCCCACCGACGTCGCCCGCGTGGAGGACCGGACGTTCATCTGCTCCGAGAAGGAGGCGGACGCGGGCCCGACCAACCACTGGAAGGCCCCCGCCGAGATGCGGGAGATCTTCCAGGGCTCCGAGGGCCAGGGCGGCCTGTTCCGCGGCTCGATGCGCGGCCGGACCATGTACGTCGTGCCCTTCTGCATGGGCCCGCTCGGCTCGCCGCTGTCCGCACTCGGTGTGGAGATCACGGACTCGGCGTACGTCGCCGTGTCGATGCGCACGATGACGCGCATGGGCCAGGCCGTCCTGGACGAGCTCGGCTCCGACGGCTTCTTCGTCAAGGCCGTGCACACCCTGGGCGCCCCGCTGGAGCCCGGCCAGGCGGACGTCCCCTGGCCCTGCAACCAGACCAAGTACATCTCGCACTTCCCCGAGGACCGCGAGATCTGGTCCTACGGCTCGGGCTACGGCGGCAACGCCCTGCTCGGCAAGAAGTGCTACGCCCTGCGCATCGCCTCCGTCATGGCCCGTGACGAGGGCTGGCTCGCCGAGCACATGCTGGTCCTGAAGCTGACCCCGCCGCGCGGCGAGGCCAAGTACGTCGCCGCGGCCTTCCCGAGCGCCTGCGGCAAGACCAACCTCGCCATGCTGGAGCCGACCGTCCCCGGCTGGACCGTCGAGACCATCGGCGACGACATCGCCTGGATGCGCTTCGGCGAGGACGGCCGCCTGTACGCGATCAACCCCGAGGCCGGCTTCTTCGGTGTCGCGCCCGGCACCGGCGAGCACACCAACGCCAACGCGATGAAGACGCTGTGGGGCAACTCCGTCTTCACCAACGTCGCCCTCACCGACGACAACGACATCTGGTGGGAGGGCATGACGGAGGAGACTCCGGCCCACCTGACGGACTGGAAGGGCAACGACTGGACGCCCGAGTCCGGCGTCCCGGCCGCCCACCCCAACGCCCGCTTCACCGTCCCGGCCTCGCAGTGCCCGATCATCGCGCCGGAGTGGGAGGACCCCAAGGGTGTGCCGATCTCGGCGATCCTCTTCGGTGGCCGCCGCGCCACCGCCGTGCCGCTGGTGACGGAGTCCTTCGACTGGAACCACGGCGTGTTCCTCGGTGCCAACGTGGCCTCCGAGAAGACCGCCGCCGCCGAGGGCAAGGTCGGTGAGCTGCGCCGCGACCCGTTCGCGATGCTGCCGTTCTGCGGCTACAACATGGGCGACTACATGGCCCACTGGGTCGACGTGGCCAAGGACAAGGACCAGTCCAAGCTGCCGAAGATCTACTACGTCAACTGGTTCCGCAAGGACGACGAGGGCAAGTTCGTCTGGCCCGGCTTCGGTGAGAACAGCCGCGTCCTGAAGTGGATCGTGGAGCGCCTGGAGGGCACGGCCGAGGGCGTCGAGACTCCGATCGGGGTCCTGCCGACCAAGGAGGCCCTCGACACCGACGGCCTGGAACTGGCCGACTCCGACCTGGAGTTCCTGCTCACGGTCGACAAGGAGGTCTGGCGCGAGGAGGCCGCCCTGGTCCCCGAGCACCTCAACACCTTCGGCGACCACACGCCGAAGGAGCTGTGGGACCAGTACCGCGCGCTGGTCGAGCGCCTGGGCTGAGCCCACCCCCTGTACTCCGCGGCCGGCTGGAACCGACAGTGCCCTGACCAGCAACATCGTCACGGCCGGCCGCGGAACCGACTGGCGGGGCCCGCACAACGGCGTGCGGGGTACCGGGCCCGTCGCCGCTCTCCGTCCGCCCCGACGGAACCCGGCGGCGACAGGCCCACTCCCGCCCGCTTCGGCGCGGCCCGCTCCGCGGGCTCACGAACGTGCCGATGAATGACCGAGCGCTCCGGCCGACCGCCTACGTCGACCGGGGCGCTCGGGCGTTTCCGGTGTGCCGGCGGCGGTGACGGCGACGGCTTCGGCGTCGGTGAGCAGTTCGCACCACACCGTCTTGCGGCCGGCCTCCTGCTCCACGCCCCACCGCACGGCCAGCGCGTCCAGCAGCGCGAGCCCTCGGCCGGATTCCGCCTCGGCCCCGGCCGCTGCGACCAGGACGGGCAAGGCCCGGGGATCGGGATCGGTGACCCCCAGTCGGACCCGCCCGCCCTCCTCCGGCCACACCCGCACCGTCAGGGGACGCCCTCCCCGACGTGCCGGATCACGTTCGTGACGAGCTCGCTCGCGCAGAGCTGCACGTCGGTCCCGTACGAGCGCAGCGCTCGCCGCACACCGGACACCTCGCCGGGGGTCGCGAGCAACTCCAGCGCCACCGTCGGCCGCATCACGCCGCGCCCTTGCGGAGGGCGGCCGTCAGCGCTCCGGCGGTGCGGAGGTTGCAGTTGCCGAGCACGATCAGCGGCCGCGTGGGGCAGCGGGAGGCGAAGGCCGGGAGATCGATGCCGAGGGACGGCAGGGTGATGCCGTGTGCGGCGAGCGCGGCTCGCAACTCCTCGACGCAGGCGTCGGCTTCGGCGGGGCTGTGCATGGGGTTCACACCTTCCAGTGCGCTGAGTGACGAACTCCTCACACTCTGGCGCCGACCGTCGTAGCGTGACAGCCCTTCGGTCTCCCGCTCCTGAACTGCGGCTGCGTGGCGCAAGGGCCGGTAGCGGGCGGTAACGGCACACCAAGGACGGTGAACGATGGGTCAGCGCAAGGACATCGACGGTTCGACGGGCGTCCCGACCTTCTACGGCAGCGAGTTGCGCTGGAAACGGGAGGAGGCGGGCCTCACCCTCCAGCAGCTCGTCGAGGGCAGCTTCTACGGCCCGAGCCACCTCAGCGAGATCGAGCGGGGAACGCGCCGGATGCCGGCGGAACTCGCCGAGCACGTGGACAGGGTGCTGGGCACGGACGGCTTCTTCAGGCGGCGTTGCGAGGACGTGCGGCGGGCGAAACGGCGGGGGCACGCGAGCTACTTCGAGCGGGTGCTGGAGGCGGAGCGGCACGCCAAGTCCATCGAGGAGTGGTGTCCGACCTTGATCCCCGGCTTGCTGCAGACGGACGCCTATGCCCGGGCGCTCGTTCGAGCAGCCATGCCGCTGGCTCAGGAGGAGGAGGTAGAGGAGAAGGTCAGCGCCCGACTGGCACGGGCGCGCCTGTTCGAGGACAACCACAAGACGCCCATGTACTGGGCGATCCTCTCCGAGGTGCTGCTGCGGCAACCGGTTCTTCCCCCGGAGCGGACCGCCGAGCAGTTGGAGCACATCGCTGCGCTGGCGCATCGCCGTCGGATCGTTCCCCAGGTTCTTCCGTGGAACTGTGGGCCGCACCCACTCATGATGGGGATGGCCAAGGTCATGACCTTCTTCGATGCCCCACCGTTGGTCTACTTGGAGTCTCAGCACAGCGGGGACACAATCGACGATTCGGCTCTCGTGGAGGAGTACCGCCGGTCGTACGATCTGCTCAGGGCCGCCGCACTGCCACCCGAGGCGTCCCTCGCCCTGATTCAACAAACGGCTGAGGATGTACGAAATGGCAAGCAGCGCGATTGACTTGAGCACTGCCGTCTGGCGCAAGAGCAGCTACAGCAACGGAACGGGCGGCGACTGCGTCGAGGTGGCCGAGGCCTTCCCCGGCGCCGCCCGCTGGCGCAAGAGCACCTACAGCAACGGCGACGGCGGCAACTGCCTCGAAGTCTGCGACGCCCACACCGCCGTCGTGCCCGTCCGTGACTCCAAGGTCCCCCACGGCCCGGTCCTCACCCTCACGGCCCCGGCCTGGACGTCCTTCGTCGCGTCCCTCAAGTCGGCACCTGACGCATGACCCCGGCGGCTCCGCGAAGGCGGAGTTCGTGCCCGTTTGTCACCGGCGTGGGCGGAGGCCCCGCACCAGGCGGATGACGCAGCGCGAAGGCCAGAAGAAAGAGGGGGATCATCACTGCTGCGTAGCCCCGCATGAGCCATGGGACGGGTTCACGTCAGGGCCTGGAGCGCGTACATCCCGCCGACGCTGGTGGCGAGAATGCCGAGCAGGAGCCGCAGCACATTCTCGGGCAGGCGGGGCTGAAGCCGGGCCCCCAGGTAGCCGCCGACCAGACCGCCCACCCCGCAGGACAGCCCCAGCCACCAGTCGGGAGCGACGTCCCCGGAGCTGAGCAGGGACAGGACCGCATACACGGTGGCACCGACGACGGAGGTGGCGAACGTGGCCGCGAGGGCGGCCGGCGCCACCCGGGTCATGGGCAGGCCGCGGGCGGCGAGGACCGGCCCGAGGAGGGATCCGCCGCCGATGCCGTAGATGCCGCCGATCACGCCCACCCCGAGAGCCAGGGCAGTGAGCGCGGCCGGGGACGGTTCCGCCGCGGCGTCCGGCCGGTGGCGGGCCGGGGCGAGGGTACGGACGCACAGCCACAAGCCGAGCGGCAGCAGCAGGATGGCGATCAGGAGCCGGAAGACGCCGGGGCCGGGGAGAGCGAAGACACGGATCGCGGCTCCGAGGACGACGCCGGGCAGGGTGCCGACGACCAGACGCCGGGCCAGGCCGCCGCGCAGAGCGCCGTCGCGGCGGTACCGCCACAGGGCGCCCGGCCCGGCCACCACATTGAACAGGAGATTCGTCGGCGTAATCGCCGGACTCGGCACACCGAAGACGCTCAGGTGGACCGGAAGGAGGAACACCGCCCCGGACACCCCGACCGGCGCGGTCACCACCGCGATCAGCAGTCCCGCGGCCAGTCCCGCCCACACCGTCCACTCCACGCTGCTTCCCACCCTCCCGCCGCTGCCCGGCCAGTATCAGCGGGGCGAGCGCGGCAACGGGGAGTTGGCAACGTGATGTTCACGAGCAGCAGGAGCATCCAGGATGCCCTCGTGGAACGGTTCGTGGCGCCCGGTCCGCGCGTCGCTGCGGGTGCGCGCGGACCGGGGCCGTCAGGGGGAGCCCGGCGGGGCTCAGCGGGACGCGAGTTCGGGCTCCAGGGCCGCCGTGTGGGCGTCCATCCGCTCGGCGGCCAGGATCGCCGCCGCCGTGTCGGCGCGGGAGGCGGCGACGACCAGCGCCCGGCCCGCCAGGGCGTGCGCCCTCCGGTGCAGGGCCGCGGTGCCGCGGTCGCGTCGGCCGCTCGTCGACGCGCGCACAGGGGCGCGCCCGCCGCGCAGTCGGCTCACCTGCTCCGCGAGCCGCCCCGCGGCCGTGTCCAGGTCGGCGGAGGCCTGTGTCGCGCGCAGCTCGTCCGTGACGGCGAGCAGGGCGGCGAGATGGCCCGCGAGCTGGATGTCCAGCTCTTCCTCACGGGAGCGGTGGGGGAAGTCGGGGTTGGGGCCGTCCACCGTGCTGTGGACCGACTTGTCGCGGATCGGTTCGTACATGGGAAGGCCTCCTGTGTGCTTACAGGAAACCATCCTAGCTTAGATCTCGTCTAAAGTTGAGTTGTTCACAAAACAGGACCGCCTGCACACAAAGCGTGAGCAGGCGGTCGAGGGCGAGTCGGGAGTGCGGGGTCAGGGCTGGCTGTAGCCGTCCAGGAAGTGCCCGATCCGCCCTATCGCGTCGGTCAGGTCGCCGACCGTCGGCAGGGTCACCACCCGGAAGTGGTCCGGCTCCGGCCAGTTGAAGCCCGTGCCCTGGACGACCATGATCTTTTCGCGCCGGAGCAGGTCCAGGACCATCCGGCGGTCGTCCTTGATCTTGAAGACCTTGGGGTCGAGGCGCGGGAAGAGGTACAGCGCGCCCTTCGGCTTCACGCAGGACACCCCGGGAATCTGCGTCAGCAGCTCGTACGCCGTGTCCCGCTGCTCGCGCAGCCGCCCGCCCGGCAGCACCAGGTCGTTGATCGTCTGGCGCCCGCTGAGCGCCGCGACGACCCCGTGCTGCCCGGGCATGTTCGCGCACAGGCGCATGTTCGCCAGGATCGTCAGACCCTCGATGTAGGAGTCGGCGTGGGCGCGCGGCCCGGAGATCGACATCCAGCCGACCCGGTATCCGGCCACCCGGTAGGCCTTCGACATGCCGTTGAAGGTGAGGGTGAGCAGGTCGGGGGCGACGGCGGCGGTCGGGGTGTGCACGGCGTCGTCGTAGAGGATCTTGTCGTAGATCTCGTCGGAGCAGACGAGCAGGTTGTGGCGGCGGGCGATGTCGGTCAGGCCCTTGATCATCGCCTCGTCGTAGACGGCCCCGGTCGGGTTGTTGGGGTTGATGATCACGAGCGCCTTGGTGCGGTCGGTGACCTTGCGCTCGATGTCGGCGAGGTCCGGCTTCCAGTCGGCCTGCTCGTCGCAGCGGTAGTGCACGGCGGTGCCGCCGGACAGGGAGACGGCGGCGGTCCACAGCGGGTAGTCGGGCGCGGGGACCAGGACCTCGTCGCCGTCGTCCAGCAGGCCCTGCATCGCCATCACGATCAGCTCGGAGACGCCGTTGCCGATGAAGACGTGCTCGACGTCCGTCTCGATGCCGAGGGTCTGGTTGTGCATCACGACGGCCCGGCGCGCGGCCAGCAGACCCTTGGCGTCTCCGTAGCCGTGTGCCGACGACACGTTGCGGAGGACGTCCTCCAGGATCTCCGGCGGGCACTCGAAACCGAACGCCGCCGGGTTGCCGGTGTTCAGCTTGAGGATGCGGTGCCCTGCTGCTTCCAGGCGCATCGCCTCCTCGAGAACCGGGCCCCGGATCTCGTAACAGACATTGGCGAGCTTGGTCGACTGGATCACCTGCATGTCTGGGAGCTTACGGCCCGGTAACGCGTCCCGGGTCGTGTTTTCCGCCACGTGAGACGCGGCTATTTGGGGCGATATCGCCGCGCGCTGTCCCACCAGCACCTTCGGTCCCTAGAATGCGCCGCCATGTCCAAGCCATTCGAGTACGCCGACGGAGTGACCGGTCGCGAGGCGCAGGGCGCGCCGAACGTGTACCTGCCGCAGGCCGCCGCACCCCCCGTCTACGACGCGTACGCGGATCCGGCGGCGGCGCATGGATGGCAGGACGTGTACGACACGACGGCGTACGACACGACGGACGGCGGCGGTGCCGGGCACCCGGGCGGCGCGGACGGCACAGGCGCCTCCCGCCCCGATGTGCACCCAGCCGACGGTGGGCACCCAGGCGACGGTGCGCACCCCGGCGACGGTGCGTATCCCGCCGGCGGTGCCTATCCCGCCGACGGTGCGCACTCCGTCGACGGCGCGGACGTCACGCGCGCATACCCCGGCGGCGGCCCGCACCCCGCCGGCATGGGCGGCGCCGACGGTGCCGGCGACACCCGTGAGCTGCCCGCGGTGCCGCAGCGAGGCCGGGCCGCCGGTGGGGGGCACCGGGCCCGGCGCAAGCCGGCTCCCCGGCCCGCGCGCCGCGTGGCGGTCGCCGCCGGTGCCGTGGGGGCCGTGTCGGCGGTCGCCCTGATCGCCGGGTTCGCCCTCTCGGGGTCGCCTTCCGGCGGGACGCCGGGCGGCGAGGGAGGCCGCACGGGTCCGACGGCGGGGGAGTCGCCGACGGCGGAGAGTGGGGCATCGAGTCCGGCCAAGGGCTCCGAGGCTCCGCTCGTCGCCGGGCCGGGCGGTTCTGACGAGTCGTCCGGCACCGCGTCCGTGTCGCCCTCCTCCGGGGCGGGCCGGACTCCCTCCGCGTCCGGGACGGACAGTGCGCCGCCCCCGGCCACCGGCCCGACGGGCGGTGCCTCGACGGCCCCCGCCCCCGCTGACACGGCCTTGGCGCCCGGCAGATCCGGGGAGAAGCCCGGACGTGGCCCCGGGGGTACAAAGGGGCCCAAGTGACCGTCCGGTAAGGGCGGTTGAGTAGGGTCGGAACAGGATTCCGCAATTCCGGTTGTGGAACAGGTTCTTGTGCCGCCCCCCTGCGACGATCACAATGCACATGACAACAGTGCGGGCGGCCGGAAGATTTCCGGTCGCCTCCGTCGCAAGAGGGGACCCCCCATGAGAAAACCTCTCGCCGCCGCGTTCTGCGCCCTGGCGATAGCCGGGGCCGGCGCGGCCCCCGCGACCGCTGCCGATGCCGCCCCCACGGGCGTCGGCAAGGCCGCGGACACGGGCGAGCTCACGTCCGCCGTCTCGGGTGTGGCCACGTCCGTGGAGCAGACGCTGTCCGGGCTTCGCGGCCGGCAGGCCAAGGCCTTGAACTTCGCCGGTACCGTCGCGCTCAGCAACTGCTCCGGCTCCGTCGTCCGCATGCCGGACTCCGAGGCCGACGACCCGGCGCTCGTGATGACCAACGGCCACTGCCTGGAGTCCGGGTTCCCCGGCCCCGGCGAGGTCCTCGTCGACAAGGCCTCCAGCCGCAGCTTCACTCTGCTCAACTCCTCCGGCTCGCGCGTCGCCACCCTGCGCGCCGCCAAGCTCGCCTACGGCACGATGACCGACACGGACGTCGCGCTGTACCAGCTCACCACCACGTACGCGCAGATCAAGAGCTCGTACAACATCAACCCGCTGACGCTGAACGACAGTCACCCGGTGGCCGGCACCGCCATCAGCATCCCCTCCGGCTACTGGAAGCGGATCTACAGCTGCACCATCGACGGGTTCGTCCCCACCCTGAAGGAGGGCGACTGGACCTGGAAGGACTCGGTCCGCTACACCTCCGCCTGCAACACCATCGGCGGCACGTCCGGCTCGCCCGTCGTCGACCAGGCCACCAACAAGGTCGTCGCCATCAACAACACCGGCAACGAGGACGGTGAGCGCTGCACGGTGAACAACCCGTGCGAGGTCGACGCGAACGGCAACGTGACCGTCCGCAAGGGCATCAACTACGCCCAGGAGACCTACGGGATCCCGGCCTGCTTCGGGATCGACAACAAGCTCGACCTGAGCGCGAGCGGCTGCACCCTGCCCAAGCCGTAAGGCAGGGTGCCGGCCGGGCGGTCACGCGGGAGGAGTCCTGCGGACCGCCCGGCCCGCCAGTACATCCGTGCGGCGGCCGTCCTCGATCGCGAACCGGCCGTCGACCAGGACGTACGGGATGCCCGTCGGGAGCGTGCGCGGCTCCGCGAAGGTGGAGCCCGCCGCGACCGTCGCCGGGTCGAAGAGCACCAGGTCGGCCTTGTAGCCCTCGCGGACCAGACCCCGGTCGGGCAGCCGGAGCCGCGCGGCCGGGCGCGAGGTGAGGTGCGCGACGCACTCCTCCAGCGACAGCACCCCCAACTCCCTGACGTAGTGCCCGAGATAGTGCGGGAACGTGCCGTAGGCGCGCGGGTGCGGTTTCGCGCCCTGGAGGATGCCGTCCGAGCCGCCGGTGTGCACCCGGTGGCGCATGATCGCCCGGACGTTCTCCTCGTGCCCGACGTGCTGGAGGATCGTCGGGGCCAGCCGGTCGGCCAGCAGCAGTCCGCGTGCGGTCACCCAGGGCCCCTCGCGCCGCCGGTCCGCCGACTCCTGGATCGTCCGGCCGACGAAATCGGCCAGGGCCGGATCGCCCACGCCCGAGATCTCGATCGTGTCCCACTCGACGGGCACCCCGTGGCAGCCGTCCGAGCCGGTGACCTCCAGATGGTGACGGATCCGTTCCGCCGTCTCCTCGTCCGCCAGCCGTCTGAGGGTCTGCTCCGGTCCGCCCTCGCTCGCCCAGCTCGGCAGCACGGCCGCCAGCGTCGTACAGCCCGGGGTGTACGGGTAGGTGTCGAGGCTGATGTCGGACCCGGCCGCGAGCGCCTCGTCCAGCAGGGCCAGCAGCTCCGGGGCCCGGCCCTTGTTCACGCCGAAGTTCATGGTGGCGTGCGCGAGATGGAGGGAGCAGCCCGCCTCCCGGGTCAGCGCGACCATCTCCTCGTACGCCTGAAGGGCCCCGGCGCCGTAGGAGCGGTGGTGCGGGCAGTAGTAGCCGCCGTACGACGCCACCACCCGGCACAGCTCGGTCAGTTCGGCGTCCTTCGCGTACATGCCCGGCGTGTACGTCAGGCCCGAGGACATGCCGACGGCGCCCTGTTCCAGGCCCTCGGCGACCAGCCGGCGCATCCGGTCCAGCTCGGCCGGGGTCGCCTCGCGGTCCTCCCAGCCGACGGCGAGCGCCCGGACCGTGCCCTGCGGGATCAGGTAGGCCGCGTTCACGGCGATCCCGCGGTCCAGCCGGTCCAGGTACTCGCCGACCGTGCGCCAGTCGAAGTCGATGTCGTCACCCGGGCCGTTCCACCCGGCGATCGCCCGCCGCACCTCGCCCAGCGTGCGGTCGTCGACCGGCGCGTACGACAGCCCGTCCTGGCCGATGACCTCCAGCGTGACGCCCTGCGCGGCCTTGGCGCTGTGGTCGGGGTCGCGCAGCAACGCCAGGTCGCTGTGCGCGTGCATGTCGACGAAGCCGGGGGAGAGGACGAGCCCCTCGGCGTCCAGCTCCCGGCGCGCTGTCGGCCGCTGGCAGCCGGCCGCCGCGGCCTCCTTGACGATCGATGTGATCAGGCCGCCGTCGACCACGACATCGGCCCGGTACGCGTCCGCGCCGGAGCCGTCGACGACGTCGGCGTCCCGGATGACCAGCTCTTCCATCGCGCCCGGCCTCCTAGAAGAACGTGCGGACGTAGTCGACGACCGTGCCGTCCGCCTCCGCGACGGGGATCAGCTGCCACTTGTCGAACGAGGTGCACGGGTGGGACAGCCCGAGCCCGACCCAGTCGCCGACCTCCAGGTCCGCCTCCGGCGTGGTGGCGAGCCAGGCGTGCTGGTCGGACAGGGCCGTCACCGACACGCCCGTCGCCGGGCGCTCGGCGCCGTCCCGGCGGATCACCTGGGCGAAGGGCAGGTCGAGGTCGTAGGCAGCGTCCCGCTTGCCGGCGTTGACGAAGGCCTGCTCGGCCGAAGGCCGCGACACCACCTGGGTCCACAGCCGGAACGCCGGCTCCAGGGCGCCCTCATCGGGCACCCGGTTGAACGGGGTCAGCTTGCGGTAGTGGCCGTCGTCGTGCGAGACGTACGCGCCCGAGCGCAGCAACTTCATGACCGGCAGGGACAGTTCGGGGATCTCGGCGAAGACCTCGGCGACCGCGTCGAACCAGGCGCTGCCGCCCGCGCTGACCACGATCTCGTCCAGCCCGGTGAACCGCCCGGCCTTGTCGAAGTCGGCCGCGAGCGCGACCAGCCGCCGCAGCCACGCCGCCACCCGCGCGGTGTCGGCCTTCGGCACCTCGCCCTCGTAACCCGCGACGCCGACCAGCCGCAGCGTCCGCGTCCCCGCCACCGCGTCCGCGATGGCCGCGCACTCGGTCTCCGTACGGACGCCGGTGCGGGCGCCCTCACCGGCCGCGAGCTCGACGACGACGTCCACCGGGCGGGTGGCGTCGGCGTCCCGCAGAGCGGCGTCCATCAGCTCGACGCCGCGCACGGAGTCGACGTAACAGACCAGTTCGAAGTCCGGGTCGGCGTCCAGCTCCGCCGCGATCCAGCGCAGGGCCGCCGCGTCGACCAGCTCGTTCGCCAGGAACACGCGCCGGGTCCCGAACGCCCGCGCCACCCGCACCTGGTGCGGAACGGCCAGCGTGATGCCCCACGCCCCGTGCTCGATCTGCCGCTGGAACAGCTGCGGCGCCATGGAAGTCTTGCCGTGCGGCGCGAAGGCCAGGCCGTGCCGGGCCGCGTACGTCTCCATGAGCTTCAGGTTGTGCTCCAGGCGCTCGGCGGACAGCGCGAGCACGGGCGTGGCGAAGCCGCCGGTGAAGAGGTTGCGGCGCTGGCCGGCCAGCTCGGCGACGGTCAGCCCGTCGGCGTCCGGCGGGAGGCCCTTGAAGCGGTGATCGACGCGCTCGGCGGCGAGCCGGGCGAGGGACTGGGCGATGTCGGCCGTCATGGAGCCTCCCTGATCTGCGGTGTTGCAATCTCTGCAACCTTCATTGCGCATGTCGCTGAACGCTGTCTAACATCTCGGCCACCCCCGGTCAATGAAACCGCCACCGGCCGCACCGACACCCCGGCCGCACCGACACCCCGGCACTCCGCCACCCGACGCCTCGACGAGGAGCTACGAGCATCGTGACCCCCACCGGACCCTGCAACGCCCCCGACGTCGTGGACGTCGTCGCGCTCGGCGAGTCCATGGTCACGTTCCTGCCGTCCCGGCCGGGGCGCCTCGCCGATGTGCCGTCCTTCGCGCGGGGCATCGGCGGGGCCGAGTCGAACGTGGCGTGCGTGCTGGCGGCGGCCGGGCACTCCGCGCGGTGGATCAGCAGGGTGGGGGACGACGCGTTCGGCGATCACCTGGTGGAGACGATCGGCGGGTACGGAGTCGACGTGGCCCACGTCCGGCGCGACCCCGGCCGTCCCACCGGCATCTACTTCCGCACCGCCGGGGACCGGGCCGGCGACGCCCACGAGGTGGCCTACTACCGGACCGGTTCCGCCGCGTCCGCGATGAGCGCGACGGACCCCGACCCCGCGGCGGTGCGCGCCGGGCGCGTGCTGCACCTCTCCGGGATCACCGCCGCGCTGTCCGGGACCTGCCTCGACCTGATGCGCGACCTGACCGCCCGCCGCCCCGGCCGCCCCCTGGTCTCCTTCGACGTCAACCACCGGCCGGGCCTGTGGCGCGACACGGACGCCGCGACGGTGCTGCGCGACCTCGCCCGGGGCGCTGACCTCGTCTTCGTCGGGCAGGACGAGGCGTGGGGGCTGCACAGCGCCGAAGCCGTCCGCGCCGCCCTCCCCGAACCCGAGGTGCTGGTCGTCAAGCAGGGCGCCGCCGGAGCCACCGTCTTCGAGCGCCGGGACGTCACCTTCGTCCCCGCGCCCCGCGTCGACGTCGTCGCCGCCGTCGGTGCCGGAGACGCCTTCGCCGCCGGGTTCCTCTCCGCGACCCTGCGCGGACTGCCCGTGCGGGAGCGGCTGCGGCACGGGCATCTGATGGCCGCCGCCGCGCTCACCGTGCCCGGCGACCTCGCCACACCGCCCGCGCGGGAGCACGCCGACCGGCTCGTCGCCCTGGACGACGCGGCATGGGGGAGACTGCGACTCGGCCCGGGCTGGACCGATGAGACACAGCGGGCCGACGAGGAGGTACGAACGTCATGAGCCAGACCGTCGACCGCGCGCTCAGCATCCTGCCGCTGCTCGCCGAGGGCCCCGCCGACCTGGGGCAGGTCGCCGACCGCCTCGATGTGCACAAGTCCACGGCCCTGCGGCTGCTGCGCACCCTCCACGAGCACGGCCTGGTCTACCGCCAGTCCGACCAGCGCTACCGCCTCGGCGCCCGGCTCTTCGCGCTCGCCCAGGAGGCGATGGAGAACCTCGACGTCCGCGAGATCGCCCACCCCCACCTGGTCCGCCTCAACGAGAGCTGCGGGCACACCGTGCACCTCGCCGTGTACGAGGAGAACGAGGTCCTCTACATCGACAAGGTCGAGAGCCGCTACCCGGTGCGGATGTACTCCCGCATCGGCAAGCCCGTCGCCATCACCGTCGCCGCGGTCGCGAAGCTGCTGCTGGCCGACCTGCCCGAGCACGAGCGGCGGGCGGTCGCGGAGAAGCTCGACTACCCCATGTACACGTCCCGTTCGACACCCAACGCCGGCGCCTTCCTGCGGGAGCTGGAGAAGGTGCGCGAACAGGGCTGGGCCACCGACCTCGGCGGCCACGAGGAGTCCATCAACTGCGTCGCGGCGCCCATCCGCGGCGCCGACGGCCGGGTCGTCGCCGCGATGTCGGTCTCCGCGCCGAACGTCGTCGTCACCGCCGACGAACTCCTCACCCTCCTGCCGCTGGTGCGCCGTACGGCGGACGCCATCAGCGGGGAGTACTCCGGCAGAACACCAGTGAAGGGCACCGTATGACGGACAAGATCGCACTCACCCCCAAAACCCACACCACCCCGCCGGCCAAGTTCTCGCACGGTGTGAGGAAGGGCAACATCCTCCAGGTCGCCGGCCAGGTCGGCTTCCTGCCCGCAGAGGAGGGCAAGGCGCCCACGCCCGCCGGGCCGACCCTGCGCGAGCAGACCCTCCAGACCCTGGCCAACGTCAAGGCCATCCTGGAGGAGGGCGGCGCCTCCTGGGACGACGTGATGATGATCCGCGTCTACCTGACGGACGTCGACCACTTCGCCGAGATGAACGCGATCTACAACGCGTACTTCGAGGAGCAGGGCCTCACCCAGCCGCCCGCCGCGCGCACGACCGTCTACGTCGGACTGCCCGCGGGCCTCCTCATCGAGATCGACGCGCTGGCCGTCCTCGGCTGACCCACCCCCACCCCCGCCTTACCGAGGCGCGGCGCCACCGATGCGCCGCGCCGCGCTCCCCCCTACCCAGAAGCTGCATGCCTTTACGTAGAGGACCCCCGAATGTCCCTTCCGCTCGCCGCGTCCGCCCCTGCCGAGACCCCACCCCACACGGGAGGACTGCTCCTCCTCGTCGACGGCACGGCCGGACTCCTGCTCACCGCCGCGCTCGGCATCGTGCTGCTGCTGTTCCTCATCATCAGGATGAGACTCCAGCCGTTCGTCGCCCTGCTCGCGGTCTCCATAGCCGTCGGCCTCGCCGCCGGCCTGTCGGTCACCGAACTCTTCGGCACCGTCCAGAAGTCGGACGCCGTCTCCACCATCGAGTCCGGCATGGGCGGCATCCTCGGCCATGTCGCGATCATCATCGGCCTGGGCACCATGCTCGGCGCGATCCTCGAAGTCAGCGGCGGCGCCGAGGTACTGGCGAGGCGTCTGCTCGGCCTGTTCGGCGAGAAGCGCGCCCCGCTCGCCATGGGCCTCACGGGCCTGATCTTCGGCATCCCCGTCTTCTTCGACGTCGGCATCTTCGTCCTGGCCCCGATCGTCTACGCCGCCGCCAAGCGCTCCGGCAAGTCGATCCTGCTCTACTGCCTGCCGCTGCTCGCGGGCCTGTCCGTGACACACGCCTTCCTGCCGCCGCACCCCGGCCCGGTCGCCGCGGCCGGTCTCCTGAACGTCGACCTCGGCTGGGTCATCCTCATGGGCATCGTCTGCGGTCTGCCCGCCGTGGTGGCCGCCTGGGGCTACGCGGCGTGGGTCGGCCGCCGCATCTTCGTCCCCGTGCCGCAGGACATGGTCGAGGCGGCCGAGGAGGCCAGGCAGGCCGTCTTCGACGAGCAGCGGGCCGCCGGGGTCGCGCCCAGCGAGCAGCCGGTCTCCCTCGGCACGGTCCTCGGCATCATCGGCACCCCCCTGGTCCTCATCCTCGCGGCGACCTTCTCCTCGATCGCCCTGGACCCCTCCACCCTCCGCTCGGTGATCGAGTTCTTCGGCAGCCCGTTCGTGGCGCTGACGATCGCCCTGTTCCTCGCGTACTACCTGCTGGGCATCCGCCGCGGCTGGTCCCGCAAGTCCCTGGAGACGGTGTCCACCGCGTCCCTCAAGCCGGTCGGCAACATCCTGCTGGTGGTCGGCGCGGGCGGCGTCTTCGGCGCCGTCCTCAAGGCCAGCGGCGTCGCCCAGGCCCTCTCGGACACGTTCAACGACGTGGGCCTGCCGGTGCTGGTCCTCTCCTACCTGATCTCCGTGGTCCTGCGCGTGGCCCAGGGCTCGGCGACGGTGGCGATCGTGACGACGGCGGGCATCGTGGCCCCGCTGCTCTCCGAGGGCGACCACTCCCAGGCCTTCGTCGCCCTGGTCATCATGGCCATCTCGGCCGGCTCCATCTTCGCCTCGCATGTCAACGACGGCGGCTTCTGGATGGTCGCCAAGTACTTCGGCATCAGCGAGCGGGACACCCTCAAGACCTGGACGGTGCTGGAGAGCGTGCTGTCCGTGGCGGGGTTCGCGGTGGCGGCGGTATTGAGCCTGTTCGTGTAGGCGTCTGATAACGAAGTCGGGGTCGACTGTGTGCCGCACAGGTTTCTCGACCATACTGCTCCCCTGTGGAGCAGCGCATAGGTTCGAGCAGCCAGCCCCTGGAGGGCGCCGGATTCGACCCGGCCTTCATCCCCGGGCTCACGTCACCCGCGTCCGCACGGACGGAGGGGGACGGGCCGGAGAAGGAGCCTGAGGTCGCGGACGCCGAGGAGGCCGACGCGGCCGCCGCCGAGCCGGAAGAGGCGGCGGAGGCGGCGAAGGTGCCCCCCTCCGAGCCGGAGGAGGACACCGAGACCGACGGCCCCGTCTTCGAGGCGTCCGACCGCCGCGCCAGGATGGTCGCCGACCACAGAGGCGTACGCCTGTCCCTGGACGACCAGGAATGCGAGTTCCGCTGGGACGAGATCGGCGCGGTGGAGACGGAGACGGCCCGCTTCGGCAAGCGGTACACCGTCACCGTCCACACCCCCGACCGGCGCTGGTACCCGATCGAGATCGAGGCGCCGGCCCGCAGCCACTTCAAGGAGTGGGACGAGCAGCTGGACGCGGTCCTGGACGTCTACTTCGAGACGGAGGCCGAGACCCGGGCAGAGGCAGAGGCGGACGCGGACTAGCCGCAGTACTGGCTCTCCTTGCCGATCGACCGGTACATGCAGTCCGCGTTCTCCAGCAGTTGCAGCACCGCGTCGCGGTTACGGGAGGTCTCCCGCTCGATCACCTCGTCGGGCGGGTAGAATCCCCCGCCGCCGGACCGCGGATACATCTCGAAGGTGTACGCGAAGATCTTGTGCGTGCCCCAGAGGTAGTCGTCGATCGACCCGTCGGTGATGTACAGGTCGCTGGACTGCTCCGCCGTGTACCCGTTGCTCGCGGCCATCTTCCGCCCGACCGCCTTGAACGCCGCGTTGTCGTCCGCGGTCATCCCGGTCCCCGTGTCGGAGTACGTGTAGCCGAACGGCCACAGCACCAGCTCGCTGTACGTGTGGAAGTCGACACCGGCCTTGATCTGCTGCGTGCCCCCGACGACCCGGCTGCGCACGAAGTCGGAGACGACCTTCACCTCGGGCGCCGACTCCGCCGACGGACCCCGGTACGTCTCGGACGAGGTGGAGCCCGAGGAGCCGCCGCAGCAGCCCCAGCGGTGGCTCCAGTTGCGGTTGAGGTCCGTACCGACGTACGACGAACCGGAGTTGGGCTGCCGGTTCTTGCGCCAGGAGCGGTACGAGCCGGTGGCGATGTCGTACTCGCCGCCGTCCGGGTTGATGTCCGGGACGATCCAGATCTCGCGGTTGTTCACCATGCTCGTGACGCGTGAGTCGGAGCCGTAGTCGGAGGTCAGCTCGCGCAGCAGGTAGAGCGCCATCTCGACGGTCAGGTGCTCGCGGGCGTGCTGGTGGTGCGTGAACAGCACCTCCGGCTCGGACTCGTCGGTGCCCACGTTGTCACTGATCTTGACGGCGACGATGTTCCGGCCCTGGTACGACGTGCCGATCACGCGCTGGCTCGCGATGGACGGGTTGGCCGAGACGATCGAGTTGATCTCGCTCGTCATCTCCGCGTAGTTGTGGTACTTCGAGTCGCCCGAGGGGAAGTCGAAGAGCCGGACGTCGTCGTCGCCGGCGGAGCGGTCGGGCACCGCGCCGAGCCGGGTGACCTCGTAGCCCAGCGTGCGCAGCTTCCTGATCTGGTCCGCGCGGCCGGAGACCACGACACCGTGACCGTGGACCTCGTCCACGGTCACGCCCGTGCGCTGAAGTGCCGTGCGGTCCTCGGCCGTCGAGTGCAGATGGATCTCGTACTGCCGGACGTCGTCGGCCGAGGGGGCCGCGGTGCGGGCGCTGTCGGCGGTGGCGTCGCTCGTCGTCGCGGACAGGGGCGCCGCGAGGGCGAGGGCGAGGAGGCCGGCGAGGGCGGCGGTGCGTCTGCCGGTGCGGGCACCGGAGCCTCGTATGCGAAGTCGCATGAAATCTCCTTGTGGGAGGTGGGGTTGTTCCGTGCGACGTACGTGGTGCGGGTGGCGCACATCGTTCTGCTGATGGCATGAGCAGGTCAAGACTGAAAAGTGGCCGCGCAGTGTACGCGCGCAGTGCCGCGCCCGAGGTGTCCCGCCGGAAGTGCACCCCCAGGGGTGGCCCCGGCGTGCATATATGTACGCCGCGGGGGAGGGTGAGTGTCCGCGCAAGGGGAGCCGGAGTGTCCGGAGCCCCGGACCCCCACCCCTTCAGAGGACTGGCTGATCATGGGCGGATCAGCGCCACGACGGGACCACCACCTGCCGGCCGAGACGACCAGTTTCGTCGACCGGCGTGGCGAACTGACCCAGGGCCGCGAACTGCTGGCCCGCGCACGGCTGGTGACGCTGACCGGACCGGGCGGCGTCGGCAAGACCCGGCTCGCCGCACGCATCGCGGCCCGGGTGCAGCGGGCCTTCCCGGACGGCGTGCGCTTCGTGCACCTGTCCGGACTGCACGACCCGGCCCTCGTCCCGCTCGCCGCCGCCGACGCGCTGGGCCTCCAGGACCGCTCCGCCCAGCCGGCCCTGGACGCCCTCGTCGAACAGGTACGTGACCGGCGGCTGCTCCTCGTCGTCGACAACTGCGAGCACCTGGCGGCCGCGTGCGCCCGGCTCGCCGCGGCCCTGCTGCACGGCACCGAGGGCGTCCGGATCCTCGCCACCAGCCGCCACCGGCTCGGCCTCACCGAGGAGCACCTGCTGGAGGTACGGCCGCTGCCGGTGCCCGACCCTCACGCCGACCTGTCCGCCGCCGCCGGCTACCCGGCCCTCACCCTCTTCGCGGACCGGGCCGCCGCCGTCGTCCCCGGCTTCCGCCTCACCCCCGCCAACCGCGCCTCCGTCGCCCGCCTGTGCCACCGCCTGGACGGTCTGCCCCTCGCCATCGAACTCGCCGCCGTCCGCATGCGCGTCCTCGACGTCGACCAGCTCTTGGACCGCCTCGACGACCGCTACCGCTTCCTCACCACCGGCAGCCCCGCGGCCCTGCCCCGCCACCAGACCCTGCGGGCGGCGGTCGCCTGGAGCCACGACCTGTGCACGCTTCCCGAGCAGACGGTGTGGGCCCGGCTGTCGGTCCTGGCGGGCGGCTTCGACCTGGAGACGGCGGAGGCGGTGTGCGCGGACACCACCCCGGAGACCACCGCCCGGCCTCCGGAAGGCGGCGGCGACCTCCCGCCCGCGGCGCCCTTGCCCACGCTGCCGGCCCGGCCCAGCGAGGGCTCCGGCGCGGACGCCCGGGGCGGGGGTGGTTCCGGTGGGGGTGCTTGGCCGACGGGTGGGTCCGGCGCGGACGCCCGGGGCGGGGGTGGTTCCGGTGCGGGCACTTGGCCGACAGGTGGGTCCGGTGCGGGCGGCTGGTTCGGGGACGGGGCCGATGCGGGGGGCTGGCCGGCGGACGGGTCCGGTGTGTGTGTCCGGCCG
Source organism: Streptomyces luteogriseus (assembly GCF_014205055.1). NCBI lineage: Bacteria > Bacillati > Actinomycetota > Actinomycetes > Kitasatosporales > Streptomycetaceae > Streptomyces > Streptomyces luteogriseus. The sequence goes on along the minus strand of NZ_JACHMS010000001.1, from coordinate 3,241,794 downwards.
ACGGGTGGGTCCGGCGTGCACATCCGGCCGACGGGTGGGTCCGGCGTAGGCCTCCGTGTCGGCGACGGTTCCGGTGCAAGCGGCGAGCCCCCCGACGGCCGCCCCGGCACGCGCGTCCGGCCAATCGGCGGCCCCGGTGCACAGCCCGTCGACGGCCCCGACGCACGCACCCAGCCCGCCGACAACCCCAGCGCACGCTTCCAGCCCGCCGACAACCCCGGCGCACGCCTCCACTCCGCGGCAGAGCACACCGGGTCCCCCCTCACCCTGCTCTCACCCCCGGGCCCACGCACCGACGACGTCCTGGAAGCCGTCGCCGGGCTCGTGGACAAGTCCGTGCTCTGCCGGGAGCCCGGCCCCGGCGGGGTGCGGTACCGGCTGCTCGACACCCTGCGGCAGTACGGGTTGGAGCAGTTGAGGCGGATCGCAGGGGAGGAGGAGGCCGCCCGGCGGCGGCAGCGCGACTGGATGCTGCGGCGGGCCGAGGCGTGCGAACGCGGCTGGTTCGGGCCCGGGCAGCCGGAGACCGTCGCCCGGCTGCGCGCCGACCGGGACAACCTGCGCGCCGCCCTGGACTTCAGTCTCTCCACCCCCGGCGAGGCCCTGGCGGGACTGCGTCTCGCCGGCACGCTCTGGTTCTACTGGCACGCCTGCGGAGCCTCCCGGGAAGGCCTGTACTGGCTCGACCGGGCCCTGGCCGCCGCCCCCGAACCGACCCGGGAACGGGCCCGCGGCCTGTGGGTCGCCGGGCTGCTGGCCGCCGCCACCCGGGACTTCCCCCGGGGCCACCGCCACGCCGCAGAGGCCCTGGCCCTCGCCCGTGCCCTCGGCGACGCCGCCGAGGCCGCGCACGCCGAGTACGTCATCGGCGTCATCCGGCTGTTCGGCGACGACCTGCCCGGAGCGCTCCGGCACTTCGAGACCACCGTCGCCCGCGGCCCCGTGCCCGGCCGGCACCTCAGCCTCGTCGGCCTCGACCAGGTCGAACTCGCCTGCGCGCTGGCCTTCCTGGGCGAGGCCGAGCGGGCCGTCGAGGTCTGCGAACAGGCCCTCGGACTGTGCGAGCGGCACGGCGAGAAATGGGTCCGGTCCTATGTGCTGCGCATCCTCGCCCTCGCACACTCCGTACGCGGCGACTGGCCCCGGGCCGAACGGCACGGCCGCGAGGCCCTGCGGCTGAAACTCGCCGTCCACGACGTCATCGGCATCGCCCTCACCCTCGACCTGCTCGCGTCGATCGCGGCCGAACGCGGTGCCCACGAGCACGCCGCCCTGCTGCTGGGCGGCGCCGACCGCGCCTGGGCCGACATCGACACCGGCCGCTGGGGCTCCCACACCCTCAATTCCGCACGCCGGGCCAGCGAGGAGCGGTCGGCCTCGGCCCTCGGACGCGACGCGTTCGAGCGGGCCCACCGGCGGGGCCACGCGCTCGGCCTCGCGGAACTGGTCGGCCACGCCTGCCAGGAGCCGGGCCGCCCGCACCCCGCGGAGGCCACCGCCGTTCCGCCGCCGCACGACGGCACCTCGGTCCGGCTGACCCGCCGCGAGACCGAGGTCGCCCGGCTCGTCGCCGAAGGGCTCGCCAACCAGCAGATCGCGGACCGCCTGGTGATCGCCCGCCGCACCGCCGAAGGCCATGTGGAACGCATCCTCAGCAAGCTCGGCTTCCGCAACCGCAGCCAGATCGCGGCCTGGATGACCGCACAGCGCTGACCCGCCCGCGCCCGCACTCCCACCGCCAACCCCACCGTCACCGCCACCCACACCCACCCGAGGGGATCACGTGACCACCGGAGAACCCAGTCCGTTCGACCACCGCATGGCCGTCTTCGACTCCGACGACGGCTTCGTGACCGCCGCCCTGCCCTTCCTCGGCGAAGGCCTCGGCGCCTCCGGCGAGCCGCCGCCGGTGGCCATCGCCGCCCCGCGCAACCTGGACCTCCTGCGCGACGCCCTCGGCTCCGACGCGAAGGACGTCACCTGTATCCCGCACACCGAGTGGTACACCGGCTCCGCCGCCAACGCCATCGCCCGGGCCGCCGCCTACCTCACCGCACACGCCGGCCCCGGCGGCCGGCTCCACCTCGTCATGGAGCCCGTGTGGAGCGGGCGCGCCGGCCGCTCGGCCCGCGAGACCACCGAGTGGATCCGCTACGAGGCCTTCGCCAACCTCCTCTTCGCGCCCATGTCCACGACCGCCCTGTGCGCGTACGACACCCGCACCGCCGGGCCCGCCGTCGTCGCCGCGGCCCGCCGCACCCACCCCGAAACGGAGGTCTACGAGGACCCGCTGCGGCTCGCCGCCGAACTCGACGCCGTCCCCCTGCCGTTGCCCCCGGCCGGTGCGCTGTCCCTCGCCGAGCCGCGCGCCACGACCGTGCAGGGCTGGGCGGTGGGGCGGGGACTGCCCGCCGCGGACGCCGAGTTGTTCGCCGCCGCCGTGACGGAGACCGCGGCGGCCCTCGCGCCCCTCGGCGGCGACCTCCTGCTGTGGGGCGAGGCACCCGCCTGCGTCGCCGAACTGCGCTCGGTGCGCCGCCTCGACGACCCGCTCGCCGGCTTCGTCCCGCCGACCGCCGGCCCGGATCCGGGCCCGGGGCTGTGGTACGCGCGTCAGGTCTGCGCGTACGTGGACATCCGCGACGACGCCGGGGGAGCGACGGTCCGTCTCCAGTACGCATAGCCCCCTACCTGCACAAGCAGGTAGGGGATCGGGTAGTCCTCCCCCTGTGCCGGACCACCCCCGGGGATCACCCTGGACCCATGCTGCAACTCTCCGGGCGGCACCTCCCGGACCCCGACGCCCGCTACGGCCCGTTCCCGCAACCACCCCTGGGAGCAGGCCATCTGAGTGTCGAGTACCCACCCCGGACCTCCGCCGTCCGCGAGGCACGCGCGGAGGTCCGCAGGCAGTTGGAGGGATGGGGGCTCGGCGAGGACGGCGAGGTCGCGGACGTGGCCGAACTGCTCGTCGGCGAACTGGCCACCAACGCCCTGGTGCACGCCGGGAGCGGCTTCCGGCTCACCCTCTTCGCCGCGCACGGCGTCCTGCGCTGCGAGGTCGCCGACGCCGAACGCCGCGTGCCGCGGGTGCTGGACGCCGGCGCGGGGGAGAGCGGCCGCGGAATGTTCCTGGTGGACGCGCTCGCCCAGCGCTGGGGCTGCCACCGGGACGGGCCGGGCAAGACCGTGTGGTTCGAGCTCGGCACCTGCGGATCGGACGGCTGCGGTCGGCGACAGCCGTGACGCTCCGCCGGGCAGGGCCTTGGCGGTGCGTCCCGCCGCCAGGGCCCGGCCGGGCAGGTGAGTCGTACGGGTATCGCGTGAAGATCCGGCCAGGCCCTCTTGTCCCGCGGGCGCCTTTGAGCTTTCTTGACCTGCATGGCGGACACCACGGGCAACACCACGGAGAACGAGGCCACCCATCCACCGCGGCTCCGGAAAGCGAGTTGGAAACACATCGGTCCGGGCATCGTCGTCGCGGCGACCGGTGTCGGCGCCGGTGACCTGGTCGCCACGCTGATCGCGGGCAGCAATTTCGGCTACACCCTCCTGTGGGCCGCGATCATCGGCTGTCTGGTGAAGATCTCCCTGGCCGAGGCCGCGGGCCGCTGGCACCTGTCCACGGGCCGCACCCTGTTCGACGGCTGGGCGAGCCTCGGCCGCTGGACGACCTGGTTCTTCGCGGTCTACGTCGTGGTGTGGGGCTTCGTCTACGGCGCGGCGGCGATGTCGTCGAGCGCGCTGCCGTTGCAGGCGCTGTTCCCGGACGTGATGGACCTCAAGTGGTGGGGCATCGCCTGCGGCCTGGTGGGTCTGGTCTTCGTCTGGTTCAACAAGTACGCGGTGTTCGAGAAGGTCATGACGGTCCTGGTGGGCGTCATGTTCGTGGTGACGGTGTACCTGGCGATCCGGGTCACGCCGAACATCGCCGACGCCTTCGCCGGACTCCTGCCGGTGCTGCCGGACGAGAAGGACTCGATCCTCAACACGCTCGGTCTGATCGGCGGTGTGGGCGGCACGATCACTCTCGCCGCGTACGGCTACTGGGTCAACGCCAAGGGCTGGACCGACACCGGCTGGATGAAGGTCATGCGGCTGGACAACCGCGTCGCCTACGCCACGACCGGCATCTTCGTCATCGCCATGCTGTTCGTCGGCGCGGAACTGCTCCACTCGGCGAACGTCGCGATCGCGAGCGGTGACAAGGGCCTGATCCAGCTGGGCGACATCCTGGAGGAGGAGTACGGCTCGGCCACCGCCAAGTTCTTCCTGATCGGCTTCTTCGCCACGTCCTTCACCTCGCTGATCGGCGTCTGGCACGGCGTGAGCCTGATGTTCGCCGACTTCGTGGCCCGCCTGACGGGCCAGGGCCAGGCCAAGGGCGAGGAAGTCGCCTCCGGGACCCGCGAACGCTCCTGGCCGTTCCGCGCCTACCTGCTCTGGCTGACCTTCCCGCCGATGATCCTGCTCTTCGAGGGCCAGCCCTTCCGCCTGATCATCATCTACGGCGTCCTCGGCGCGGCCTTCCTGCCCTTCCTCGCCGCCACCCTGATCTGGCTCCTCAACTCCTCCCGCACGCCCCGCGAGTGGCGCAACGGCCACCTGAGCAACGCCATGCTCGCCATCGCCGGCCTGCTGTTCCTGATCCTGTGCGTGAAGCAGATCTGGGACCAGCCGTGGGGGGAGTTCTTCTAGGGCGGAAGAATGGCCGGATGACCCAGCACCCGCCACCCGGCCCGGGCTTCGGCCCGCCCCCGCCGCAGTACGCACCGGCGCCGCCCGCGTACGCGCCGCAGCCTCCGTACGCCCGGGCGCCACAGCCCCCGTACGCCCAGGCGCCGCCGCCCCAGCAGGCGGCGGCGGGGCCGGACTTCCTGGCCGTCGACAAGCGCAACGCGGTCGTCGTCGACGCGTCCGGCGTGGCCTTCGAGACCTCCGGCCACACGGTCGAGTTCCGCTGGCCGGAGATCCGCGGCGTCCACTACCGGGCGAGCCCGGACGGCAAGGCGCTGATGGTCGCCGTGGTCCACATGGACGGCGGGTTCTACGAGTGCGTGGTGGAGGCCAGGCCCAGGACGCGGCTACAGGAGTGGTTCCCGCAGCTGGCCTGGGTCCTCGGCCACTACCGTCCGATGGGGTAGGGGCCGCTACGGCAGTCCGTGCACATGCGGCCCCACCGCGTTGGACCACGCGTTGCCGGCCGTCGCGTCCCAGTTGGTCGACCAGGTCATGGCGCCGCGCAGGCCGGGGTACGTCCGGGGCGGCTTGAAGGACCCGCAGCCGGTGCCCTTGGCCAGGCAGTCCAGGGCGTTGTTCACCACGGTCGGTGAGACGTAGCCGCTGCCCGCTCCCCGGGTGGAGGCCGGCAGGCCCAGGCCCACCTGGGACGGGGCGAGGCCGTTCTCCAGCTGGATGCAGGCCAGGGCCGTCAGGAAGTCGACCGAGCCCTGGCTGTAGACCTTGCCGTCGCAGCCCAGCATGGAACCGCTGTTGTAGTACTGCATGTTGACGACGGTGAGGATGTCCTTGATGTTCAGCGCCGTCTGGAAGTAGGAGTTCGATGTCGACTGCATGTCGATGGTCTGCGGCGCCATCGTGATGATCAGCGACGAGCCCGCCTTCGCCGAGAGCGACCGCAGGGCCTGCGTCATGTAGGTGGCGTTGAGACCGTTCTCCAGGTCGATGTCGACGCCGTCGAAGCCGTAGGTCTGCATCACGGAGTACACGCTGTTCGCGAAGTTCGCCGCCGAGGCCGCGTCGTTCACCGCCACCGTGCCGCGCTCGCCGCCGACCGAGACGATGACCTTCTTCCCGGCCGCCTGCTTGGCCCGGATGTCGGCCTTGAACTGGTCGACGGTGTAGCCGCCGAGACCGGCCGAGTCGAGGTTGAAGGTGACCGCGCCCGGCGTCGAGGTCGCGTCCGCGAAGGCGACGGCGATGATGTCGTACTGCGCCTGGACGTCGGCGAGCCTCTGGACCGTCGCGCCGTTGTCGAAGTTCTGCCAGTAGCCGGTCACCGCGTGCCTGGGCAGCGCCGGGCCGGGGCCGTTCGGCTTGTTCGTGGTGCCCGTCACCGCCGCCGACTTCGGTGACTCACCGGCCCCGTTCGTCGCCGTGACCCGGAAGGAGTACGACGTCGAGGCCGCGAGCCCGGTCACCGTCGCCGAGGTGCCGGAGACCGCGGTCACCTTGGTGCCGTCGCGGTAGACGGTGTAACCCGTCGCCCCGGAGACGGCGTTCCAGGCCAGCGACACCGACGAGGACGTCGTGCCGGAGACGTTCAGGCCGCCCGGCGCGGACGGGATCGTCGGGCCCGGGTCCGTGCCCCCGCCGCCGTCGGGCCCGAAGACCGACACGTCGTCCGCGTAGTACGCCGCCTGCCCGTACCAGCCGTGCGTGTACACCGTCACCGAGGTCGTCGAGGAGCCCGTGGTGAAGGTGGTCGACAGCTGCTTCCAGGACGAGGAGTCGGGCGTCCAGGTGGACACGTCCGTGGTGCCCGTGCCGGTCACGCCGAGGTAGGCGTATCCGCCCCGCACCCAGGCGCCCAGCGTGTACGTCGAGTCGGGCTTCACCCGTACCGTCTGGGCGCACCGGGCGTTGTCCTGCCCCGCCGGGGTCGCCTGGAGCGCGGCCGAGCCGGTGTGCACCGGGGAGGAGACCGTCGTACCGCTGCCGGCCGAGCAGGTCCAGTCGCTCAGGCCCGCCTCGAAGCCGGCGTTCCTGGCGTTGTTGACGTCGGCGGCGCTGGCCTGGCCGACGGTCGTGACAGTGAGGGCCAGGGCAGCCGTGACGGCACCCGACCAGAAACGCAGGGATCGTCTGTGTGGGGACATGACAAGAAAATGGTCCAGACCAAAGCGGCTGTCAAGAGGTCCAGACCAACCTGTCGAGCGGCAGTCCCGCCGTGCGTTCCTCCGTGCATCCCGTCGACGGCGCCATGGCCGGCCCGGGACCGCCCGGAACCGTCGAGCCGACCGGCAAGATGCTCAACCTGCCCCGTTTTGACGCATCTTGTGCAACGACAGTTGCTCCTCAGCTACACAAACGCTGTTCTCCGGTCACAGAGCCGTGGATACAGTGCTGAGGTAGTCACGCAGTGAAGTCGACACGGTGCGCCGGAGTGACACCCGGCGTTCCGACGGGCATGGGGAAACGGGGAGCTGCGCGTGCCAACTGCCATTGCCGTGACCAGTGCCGACATGGCGCTGCCGCCACAGGACGAACGCACCCTGCCCGCCGTCGTGCTGCGGGACGTCGAACGACGCCCACTGGAGCAGGCGCTGGCCGAGATGCAGGCCCTGGTCGAGCACCACGGGCATGTGATCGTGGTCTGCTCACAGGCCGCGCCCACCGCGGTGCGACGACGGCTGCACACCCTGCGCTCCCTCATGGAGAGCGACCGCATCGCCCTGTTCCGGCCGGATCTGCCGCCCCTCGGACTGGCCGTCCTGGCCCGGCAGTTACGGCAGCTCGCCTCCTGCGACATCAGCCCCGGCGTGCTCGCCTCCGCCGGCCGGCTGCTCGTCCACTACATCCACGCCGGCGCGCTGCTCGGCTCCGTCGCCCGCCTCGACCGCGTCCCCGTCGGTCTGAAGTCGCACGCCAAGTCCTGGGTGCCCGGGAGCCAGTTCGGCGTCCTCGCCCACCCCGAGCCGCAGCTCGTCAAGATCACACCCGAAGCAGACCTCCCCGGCCCCGAGTTCGGCACCTGGATGCTGGTCGCCAAGGGGCAGCTCCAGTCCGACTGGGTCACGGGCACCCTCGCCCCCTCCTGGAAGGTGCAGGGGCTGCGCGAGACCCCGCTCCCGGCCGAGTCGCCCGGCTGGTGGGGCACCGGCAAGCTCATCGAGTTCTGCAGCTACCTGCCCGACCTGTCCGTGCTCTACCAGCTGGTCACCTCCGTCCGGCGCAGCCAGTGCCACTGGTGCGGCATCGACGTCATCGGCGACCGCTGCGTGTTCTGTTCGGCCACGCCACCCGTCCACGACAGCCCGCCCCGCAAGCAGCTCGAGAACCGAACGGCCGTCGGCTGAGGCTGACCCCGCTCGTCAGCACTGTTCCGATCCCGCTCGACCGATATCCCCAACGAGGTTGTACGGTTCATGAACTCCCGTCAGCGCCGCGGCGTGATCCTTCTGCTCCTGTCGATCGTCTGCGCCCTCGGCGCCTTCGCCGGCGTGCTCTCCGTGATCAGCGACGTGAAGTCGAAGGTCGGCCCCGAGGTCACCGCCTACCGGCTGAAATCCGACGTGCCGCCCTACACCACCCTCAGCACGGGCCAGTTCGAGAAGATCGAGATGCCCGAACGGTGGCTGTCCGACAACGCGGTCACCGATCTGCGGGAGATACAGGGCAAGATCGCCGTGACCACGCTGGAAGCGGGCTCGCTGCTCCAGTCCGACATGATCGTCCGTCGGCCGGCCCTCCAGCCCGGCCAGCAGGAGGTCGCCATCATGATCGACGCGGCGACCGGCGTGGCCGGCAAGATCACGCCCGGCGCCTCGGTCAACGTCTACGCCACCTTCGAGGGCGCACGCGAGGGCGACCCCGACCAGTCGAAGATCATCGTCACCAACGCCAAGGTCCTCGACGTCGGCGACCTCACCCCCCTCGAGCCCGACGAGTCCAACCGCACCCGGCAGCCCACCGAAGCCGTCCCGATCACGTTCGCACTCTCCGCCCTCGACGCGCAGCGCATCACCTACGCCGAGTCGTTCGCCAAGCGGGTCCGGCTCGCCCTCGTCGCGCCCGGCAGCGACACCACCGTCCCCGAGCGGGACCGGACGTACGAACTCGCGAAGGACAAGTGAGAGGCTGCCATGCCCACGAGGATCCTCCCGGCGGTCGGTGACACGGACGCGGTCCGGTCGATCACGACACTGCTCAGTCAGCTCCCGGACGCCGAGCCCGTCGCCCCGGTGGTCGACTCCACCCAGCTCATCGACACCCTCGCGCGCCTCGCCGCCGAGTCCGTCGACGAACTGCCCGAGGTCGTGGTGGTGCACGAGCGGATCGGCCCCGTCCCGGCGCTGGAGCTGATCCGCGAAGTGGCCCTGCGCTTCCCGGCCGTCGGCGTCATCCTCGTCACCTCCGACGCGAGCCCCGGCCTCTTCCAGGCCGCCATGGACTACGGTGCCCGCGGCCTGGTCGCCCTCCCGCTCAGCTACGAGGAACTCGCCAGCCGCGTCCAGGCCGTCGCCCAGTGGTCCGTCGGCGTACGGCGCCACCTGGGCGCGGGCGGTGACGTGTTCACCGGCGTCGGCGGCACCGTCGTCACGGTCAGCGGCGCCAAGGGCGGCGCCGGGACCACCCTGACCGCCATCCAGCTGGCCCTGGCCGCCCAGGCCTCCGGCCGCAGCACCGCCCTGGTCGACATGGACCTCCAGACCGGCGACGTCGCCTCCTACCTGGACGTCCAGTTCCGCCGCTCCGTCGTCGACCTGGCCGCCATCACCGACATCTCCCCACGCGTCCTGGCCGACGCGGTCTTCCGGCACGACACCGGCCTCGCCCTGCTGCTCGCCCCCGCCGAAGGGGAACGCGGCGAGGACGTCACCGACCGCGCCGCCCGCCAGATCGTCAGCGCCCTGCGCTCCCGCTACGAGGTCGTCGTCATCGACTGCGGCGCCCAGCTCGGCGGGGCAGGGGCGGCGGCCGTGGAGATGGCCGACCGGGCCCTGCTGATCACCACCCCGGACGTGGTCGCCGTACGGGGCGCCAAACGGGCCGTGCGGATGTGGGACCGGCTCCAGATCCGCAAGGCCGAGGAGACGACCATCGTCGTCAACCGGCACTCGCGCGGTACGGAGATCCAGCCGCCCCTCATCCAGAAGATCACCGGCACGGCCGTCGCCGCCACCGTCGTCCCCGCCAACTTCAAGGAATTGCAGAGCGTCGTGGACGCGGGCCGTATCCACGAACTGGAGAACAAGAGCTCGGTGAAGCAGGCCCTGTGGGGCCTGGCGGGCGAACTGGGCCTGGTCAAGGCCCCCGACGGTGCGCAGAAGGCGGGCCGGGGGCTGCGGGGCGGGGACCGGGGGTCGGTGAGCTTTCGGCGGAGGAGGGAGGGATGAGGGTGCTCTTAAGGAAGCGGTGGGAGCGGGACAAGGGTCAGGTGACCATCGAGTTCCTCGGGATGACGCCGACGATCATCGTGACGCTGATCGCGCTGTGGCAGGTCGTCCTCATCGGCTACACCTACATCCTCGCGGGCAACGCCGCGGACGAGGCGGTACGGCAGGCCACGGCGGCCGAGCCGGGAGCCAGGCAGGGCGTGTGCGAGGCGGCCGGGCTCAAGCACCTGTCGGACGCGTGGCGCTCCGGGGCCGAGGTGACCTGCCAGGGCTCCGGCTACGTGACGGCCGACGCGCGCCTTCAGGTCCCGGTCCTCTTCCCCGGCGCGCTGACCTTCGGGTTCACGGTCCACGGCCACGCCGGGGCGGTCGAGGAGGCGAAACCGAGATGAACGGTGTCCGCAACGGCCGCGACCGCGGCCAGGTCGCCATCGAGTACATCGGCTTCCTGCCGATCCTCCTGATCGTCGCCCTGGGGGCCGTGCAGCTGGGCCTGATCGCCTACACGGCCCAACAGGCCGGCACGGCGGCCAGGACGGGGGCGCGCAGTGCGTCGCTGGAGGGGCCGTACGAAGCGGACTGCCGTGCGGCGGTGAGCAGTTGGCTGGCCGACGAGACCAGCTGCCCGGCCTCCTACGGCGGGGACGAGGTCACGGTCACCGCCGAGATCACCATCCCGTCGGTCTTCCCGGGCAAGGACAACTTCGGCACGGCCCGCAAGACCGCGACGATGCCGCGCGACCACTGAACGGAGCACCGGACTCATGAGCCTGCGAGCACGGATCAACACCCCCGAGGAGAACGGCAACCGGGGCGAGGACGGCCACATGGTCGCCTCCTACCGGGCCAAGCTCCTGGAGGAGATCGACCTCGCGGAGATGAGTTCGCTGGCCGCCGCCGAGCGCCGGGCACGGCTGGAGCGGGTGCTCGGACACATCATCAGCCGCGAGGGCCCGGTCCTTTCGACGGTGGAGCGTGCGCAGCTGATCCGCAGGGTGGTCGACGAGGCGCTGGGCCTCGGCATCCTGGAGCCGCTGCTGGAGGACGCGTCCATCACCGAGATCATGGTCAACGGCCCGGACGCGATCTTCGTGGAACGTGGGGGAAGAGTCGAGCAACTGCCGTTGCGGTTCGCCTCCAACGACCAGCTCATGCAGACGATCGAGCGGATCGTCTCGACGGTCAACCGCCGCGTCGACGAGTCGAACCCGATGGTCGACGCCCGCCTCCCCTCCGGCGAGCGCGTCAACGTCATCATCCCGCCGCTCTCCCTGACGGGCGCCATCCTCACCATCCGCCGCTTCCCGCGCTCCTTCACCCTCCAGGAGCTGATCGGACTCGGCTCGCTGGACGAGCACATGCTGTACCTGCTGGCGGGCCTGGTGCAGGCGAAGTTCAACGTCATCGTCTCGGGCGCGACGGGCACCGGGAAGACGACCCTGCTCAACGCCCTCTCCGGGCTGATCCCCGACGGCGAACGCATCATCACCATCGAGGACTCCGCCGAACTCCAGCTCCAGCAGGCCCACGTCATCCGCCTGGAGTCGCGCCCGGCGAACGTCGAGGGCAAGGGCCAGATCAGCATCCGCGACCTCGTCCGCAACTCCCTGCGCATGCGCCCCGACCGGATCGTCGTAGGTGAGGTCCGCGGCGGCGAGTCCCTCGACATGCTCCAGGCGATGTCCACGGGCCACGACGGCTCGCTGGCCACGGTCCACGCCAACAGCGCCGAGGACGCGCTGATGCGGCTGCAGACCCTGGCCTCCATGTCGGACGTGGAGATCCCCTTCGTGGCGCTGCACGACCAGATCAACAGCGCGGTCGACGTCATCGTGCAGCTGACCCGGTTCGCGGACGGCGCCCGCCGCATCACCGAGATCGCGCTGATGGACAGCCACGGCAGCGACCCGTACCGGCTGGTCACGGTCGCCCGCTTCAACGCACAGCCGATGAGCCCCGACGGCCGTATCCACGGCTCCTTCGAGTACTACCCCCTCCCACGCCGCACCGCCGACCGCCTCTACATGGCGAACCAGCCCCTCCCGCAGGCGTTCGGCATCGCCCGGTCCGCGGACCAGCTAGCCACCCGAGAAGCCAGGTAGGACCCGACCGATGGAACTGCAATCGCTCATCACGCTCACCACCGGCATCACGCTGCTGACCTGCGTCCTGGTGGTCGTCGGCCTGCACTCCTACGCCATGGGCAAGGCGCAGCGGCAGGACCTGGTCGACCGCCTGTCCGCCACCGGCCAGGTCCCGGCGGGCGGCCGGCGCCGCAACTTCCGCGGGATCGACCGCCGTCTGCGGCGCACCAAACTCGGCAAGAAGCTGGAGCTGCGCCTGGCGGCGACCGGCCTGGACATCACCCCGGGTGAGTTCTTCGTCTCCATGCTCGCCACGGTCGCGAGCCTGTGGCTGATCGGCCAGGCGGCGCTGGCCCCGTTCTTCGGCCCGCTGGCCGGCCTGCTCGGCATCGGCGTGGCGGTCCAGTTCCTCAACTGGCAACGCCAGAAACGCATCGAGAAGTTCATCAACCAGCTCCCGGAGATGGCCCGGATCCTGGCCAACGCGACCCAGGCGGGACTCGCCCTGCGTACGGCGATCGGGATGGCGGCGGAGGAGATGGAAGCCCCGGCGGGCGAGGAACTGGGCAAGGTGTCCAACCAGTTGGCCATCGGCGCCTCGATGGACGACGCGCTGGGCGAACTGGCCGACCGCCTCCCCTCCCGCGAACTGGTCGTCCTGGTCACCACGCTGGTGCTGTCGAACCGGGCGGGTGGGCAGGTCGTGAGCGCCTTGCGGAACCTGACGGAGACGCTGGAGGAACGCAAGGAGACCCGGCGCGAGGTCCGCACCCAGCTCTCCCAGGTCACCATGACGTCATACGCCGTCCCGGTCCTGGGCGTCGGCTCCCTGTTCCTGATGAACGGGGTGAAGGACGGCGCCCTGGACCGCATGACCGGCTCCCCCTTCGGCCAGGCGGCGGTCATCATCGCCTTCTCGCTCTACGCCGTCGGCTTCGTCCTCATCCGCCGCCTGTCCCGCATCGACGTCTGAGAGGAGGCAACCATGGGACTGCTTCTCGCCCTGCTGATGGGCCTCGGTGTCTGGGGCGTCTTCGCCGGCGTCCGCATGTACCGGGCGGAGGCCAAACTGCCCGGTGACCTCGCACTGGCCCTGGAGGTGGGTTCCACCCGCACCGGCGCGGTCGACTCGCTCATCGACCGCATGGGCATGCGCTACGCGCCCGCCGTCCTGCGCCTGATGGGCCCGAAACTGGTGGCGAAGTACCGCCGCAAGATCGACCTCGCGGGCAACCCCGGCGGCCTGACGATCGACAGGTACGCCGCGCGCCGGGCGGTCTACGGCTTCCTCGGAGCCGTGGGCTTCCTCGTCTTCCTCATGCGGGGCCAGCTGCTGGTCGCCCTGCTCCTGCTGGCCTTCGGCGCGTTCTGGACGGAGGTCGGCATCTGGTCGGCGATCCGCATCCGCAAGGACGTCATCGAACGGACCCTCCCGGACTTCCTGGACGTCCTCGCGGTCGTGGTGAGCGCGGGCCTCGGCTTCCGACAGGCGCTGGACCGGGTCTCGTCCCGGTACGAGGGCCCCTGGGCGGACGAACTGCGCATCACCCTGCGTCAGATGGACCTCGGCATGAGCCGCCGCCAGGCCTTCGCGGAACTGCGCCGCCGCAACGACTCCGAGCAGGTGGCGATGTTCGTGACGGCACTGCAGCAGGGCGAGGAACTGGGCGCGCCGATCGTCGACACGCTGGTGTCCCTCGCGAAGGACATGCGCCGCACGGACGCACAGAACGCCCGCCGCAAGGCGGCCCGGGCCGTCCCCAAGGCCACTGTGATGATCACGACCTTCATGGTCCCGGCCACGATGCTCCTGCTCGGCGCGGGCCTGATCCTCGGCTCGGGCACGGACTTCGGCTCGGTGACGGGGAAGTAGGGGAGGGCGAGGGTATGTCGATGACAGGGGAGCGGACGGGTCTGCTGGGACGACGCCGCCGCCGGGCCGAGCAGAACCCGGAGATCACGACGCCCCCGGCGGGGACGGTGCTGCCCCCGCATGTCCGCACGGGCGCGCCGGACGTACCGGTGACGTCCGTGACGCCCGCGCTGCCGCCGGGGTGGGAGGCGGCGGCTGGAGGACCGACGCCGCAGATGAAGGGGGGAGGGCACCGCCAGGCGGAGGCGGGCCGGGGCTCTGCGGCGGATGCCCTTGCGCGGGAACCGCTGCCGACGTCCGACGGTCCACGGGCGCACGCGAACGGTCGCTCCGCCTCCGATGACGCCGGGCGCCCAGGGAAGCCGGACGCGGTCGGTGACGCCGCGCCGCCGCGGGAGCCGGGCGCGGTTGGTGACGCCGCGCCGCCGCGGGAGCCGGGCGCGGTTGGTGACGCCGCGCCGCCGCGGGAGCCGGGCGCGGTTGGTGACGCCGCGCCGCCGCAGGAGTCGCCCGCGATCGATGGGGCCGCGCCCTCGCAGGAGGCGTCTGCGCTTGATGGGGTTGCGCTCCCGCAGGAGTCGCCCTCGCTCGGTGTCGCCGCCCACTCAGGGAAGCGGCCTGCGCTGGATGGCGCCGGGCCTTCGCAGGAGGCGTCTGCGCTTGATGGGGTTGCGTGCCGAGGGGGGTCGGCCGCGATCGATGGGGCCGGGCGCCTGGGGAAGCGGCCTGCGCTGGATGGCGCCGCGCCCCCGCAGGAGCCGCCCGCGCCCGACGACGAAGCCCGCACGAGCGGTCCGGTGGAAACCCCGGCCCCCGCCGCAGGGCCGGCCGTCGCCGCCAGCCCCACGATCGACATCCAGGTCAACGCCCTGCAAGCCATGTGCCGCCAGGTCTTCGGCTTCAGGCTGGCCATGATCGCCCTGGCCACTCCCACCGCACTCGTCAACGCGAACGACGGCCTGCCCACCCGCCTCGTCGGCGCGGCCGTGGTCGTCACGTTCATGACCTCCTACGTCCTCTTCAGGGACTGGGAACGCTTCGGCCCCCTCCTCCTGCGCCACCCCTCCCTCCTCGCCCTCGACACCCTCTTCGGCGCCCTGCTCCTGATCGCCGCCGGCCCCGGCAGCACTCTCGCCTACGTCAGTGTCTGCACCCCCCTTCTGGCAGGCCTCGTCTACGGCTGGCGAGGCGCGGCGGTCTTCGCCTCCCTCCAGGCCCTCCTGCTGCTCCTCATCCACGCGGCACAGGAGAACCCGGCCCCCGGCATCACCGAGTCCGCCCTCCTGCCCGGACTCTGCGTCATCGCCGGCGCCGTCGGCTCCAGCCTGCGCAACCTCATGCTGCGCTTCGGCGCGGCCACCCAGGCCCTCACCACCGTCCAGGCCCGTCTCGCCGTGACGGAAGCGGTCAGCGCCGAGCGCGCCCGGCTCGCCCGCGAGATGCACGACTCCGTCGCCAAGACCCTGCACGGCGTGGCCCTGGCCGCAGACGGCCTCACCACCTCGACGAACGCCGACCGCATGGACCCGGCCCTGGTGAGACACCAGGCAGCGCTGGTCGCCCGTTCGGCCCGCCGGGCCGCCGCCGAATCCCGCGAGCTCCTGGCCGACCTGCGCCGCGAAGCGGACCCGGACCAGGCCACCGACGTCCTGGTCGAACTGGCCGCCCGCACCCGCGACTTCAGCGCCCGCTCCGGCCTCCCGGCGGTCTACCGCCCCACCGGCGCCCACGCCGTGCCCCCCGTCCCCCCGGCCGTGGCCCGCCAGCTCCTCACCATCGCCTCGGAAGCCATGGAGAACGCCCACCGCCACGCCCGCCCCACCCGCGTCGACGTCAGCGCGGGCGTCCACGGTGACCTGCTCCGCATCAGCGTCTACGACGACGGCCGCGGCCTCCCACCCGGCACCACCCTCGAACAACTGCGCCGCGCGGGCCACTTCGGCCTGGTCGGCATGGTCGAACGCGCCGCCTCGGTCGGCGCCCGCATCCGCATAGGCCGCGGCGGCCACCCCCAGGGCACGGAGGTCCGCCTGGAACTCCCCCTGGCCGCCCTGACCACCCCCACCGCATGACCCCACGACCCGAGAGGAGGCCCCTGATGCCGGACCAGACGCCCCACCCCACCGGCGCCCCGCAGCCGCCACCGCACCACCCGTTCGCCGAACTCCCGCTGCCGCATCCGGCACCACCGGCCCACCACCTCCGGGTCGTGGTGGCGGACGACAACCCCGTCGTGCGCGCCGGCCTCACCGCGCTGCTCTCCGGCCGCCCGGACATCGAGGTGGTGGCGGAGGCCGCCGACGGCCGCCAGGCCTACGAGGCCGCCCACCAGCACCGCCCGGACGTCGTCCTCCTCGACGTCCGCATGCCCGGTGTGGACGGCATCTCGGCCCTCCCGTACCTGGTCCGGATCGCGCCGGTCGTGATGCTGACCTACAGCAGGGAGTCGGAGATCGTCCAGGAGGCCCTGCGCCGGGGGGCGGGCGGCTACCTGGTCCACGGCGAGTTCACGGCGGACCAGCTGGTCGACGCCGTACGGGACATCAAGGAGGGCCGGGCCCACTTCACCCCGACGGCGGCGGGCGCCCTCCTGGCCCGACTCCGCCAGGACCGGGCCCCGGCCTCGCCGCTTCCGGACGGTCTGGGCCAGTCATCGAGTGCGACTGCATACGGAATTTCCGCCTCCGGGAAGTCGTATAGTCCGCCTCAACAGCCAGCTCCACCAGCTCATTTCCCCATGCAGCAGCCCTCTCGCCCGGTTACTTATCCGGAAAACCTTTCGCAGATGCAACCGCATGTGGGACAGTCTTCGTCTGAGTGGACGAGTGGCCCTCCGGCCGCTCCCGACAGGTCGCGGTTCCAACTGAGCACGAGGGAGGCGGAGATCATGGACCTCATCGCGTCCGGCATGAACAATCAGCAGATCGCCGCCACGTGCTTCATCAGCGAGAAAACCGTCAAGAACCACATCAACCGCATCTTCGCCAAACTCCACAGCACCAGCCGCTCCGAGGCCGCCGCGAAGTGGATCGGCACGGCGCCGGACGCACATCGGGGACGGGGGTGACCTCCGGTGACGCGAGGGGGGAACAACCGACGGCGGGGCCCGGCCCATTGGGTCCGGAATTGGGCCCAGGGGCCCTCTGGCGGACAGGGCGCTGCGCCGTACGTTCCTCGTGTCGAAAGCGACACAGCCGAAACCGGAGGGGAACACCATGAGCGACCTGATGCTGAAGACCGCCGTCGCGACCAAGGTCCGCGTGAACGGCTGGAAGAACACGACGGCCGAGGCGATGCGCCGCCGCGCGGGCGACAGGGGGCAGACGGCGGTCGAGTACCTGGGCATCATCGCGGTGGTGGTGGCTATTGTGCTGGCGATTACGGGTACGAGCCTCGGCCAGACGATCCTCGGGAAGATCCAGGCTCAGATCGCAAAGGTCGCTCCTTGACGCGACCTCGCCGGTACGGCGACGCAGGGCAGGCTTTCCCCATCTACATCACTGTGGTGGGGAGCCTGCTCTTTCTCGCGTTCGCCTACTTCGCGGTCGGCCAGGCCGCGGCGAACAGGAACGGTGCCCAGACAGCCGCCGACGCGGCGGCTCTCGCGGCGGCGCAGGACAGGCGGGACCAACTCGCCGGCGCGTGGGTGAAGGACGTACTCGACCCGGGCAAGTGGCAAGCGATCTTCCACGGGAACGCAGAAGGGCTGGGTCCCTCGTGCTGGCGTGCACATCAGCTGGCCGCACAGAACGATGCACAGGTGACCGGCCGAGGTTGTGTTCCGGATGGCCCTCTGAGCTTCACGGTCGAGGTGCAGACCAACAAGCCCATGGGGGACTCGATCGTCCCCGGCGAAGCGAACCGAAAGGCGCACGCTTCCGCCACTGCGGTGATCGAGGCCCGCTGCGAAATCGCTCCCCCAGCCGGGAACGCGGGCCCCGACGTCCTGCCGAAGCTCTTGTGCGAGGGCGAGGAGCCCTGGGAGCTGGACCCGGACGACCTCGATGTCCTGCCGGAGCCCGAAGACCTCTTCGACGTCCACCTGGCCGACCCAGTAGCGAACGACGAGTGATGAAGGAAGCAGAGAGATGAGCATTCGGTTCACTGCGAAGGCCCGCAGGGGAATGGTCGCGTTGACCGTTGCGGCCGGGTTGGCCCTCGGTGTGGCCGGCTGTGGCGGTGGTGGCGACGGCGATGACAAGTCGAGCCCGTCCGCGTCCGCATCCAAGGACCGTGGATCCAAACCGAGTGCTCAGGAAGGGCAGGCGGAGACACCGCTGGCGGAACTGAAGGGCACGGGCGGACTGCTCCTTCAGATCACGTCTGCCGCGAGGGATTCGGGCGGCTTCCTCACCGTGAACGGAGTCGTGAAGAACGACGGAGACAAGTCCGCGGTGGTCCCTCCTCAGACGAGCGGTGACGAGACGGAGGTCATCGCGCACGGTCCCTCGCTCGGTGGCGCCACCCTCGTGGATGCCAAGGGGAAGAAGCGTTACTACACGCTCCGGGACACGGAAGGGCGCCCACTGACGACAACCGGCCTCGGCAACCTCGAGGCGGGGCAGACCCTCCCGGTCTTCATGCAGTTCCCCGCACCTCCGACGAGCACGACAGAGGTCGACTTGCAGGTCCCGACATTCTCCAGCGGCACCATCAAGATCTCCGGGTGAGGCCGGCCATGAAGACCCGCACGCGCACCCGCCCGGCGACTCCCCGCCTCGCCCTCGTCCTCACCGCCGCCGGCCTCATGGTCGCCACGAACATCTACGGCGCCGTCTCGGCCCACGCCGACGAGACCCCCGGCGTACCCCCCGGCACCGAGGCCTCCGCCTCCGCCCCCGTGGAGGTCGACCCCAACGACCCCGACCTCAAACTCCCCGAAGGCGCCACCCTCGCCGACCCCAAGGTCCTCGACATCAAACAGGTCGTCGAAGACCAAAGCGGCGACGAACGCCGTGAAGACACCAACGCCGACGTCAAGTTCGCCCTCCAGGCCGAGGTCCTCTTCGGCAAGGACAGCGCGAAACTCAGCGGCGAGGCGAAGGCCCGGATCTCCGCGATCGCCGAGGAGATCAAGACGCAGAACGCGACGAAGATCCGCGTCTTCGGCTTCACCGACAACCTCGGCTCCTCCGCCCACGGCGACGTCCTGTCCAGGAAGCGGGCCGACGCCGTACAGAACGTCCTCGACCAGGAGCTCACCGACTCCAACGTCACCTACGAGGTCCGCGGCTACGGCGAGCAGTACCCCATCGCAGACAACTCCTCGGAAACCGGCCGCAAGAAGAACCGCCGCGTCGAGGTCTCCTTCCCCCGCTCGGCGACCTGACAGCAGACCGGTCCCGCCACACCCCGGCCGCGGGACCGGCCTGGTCCGGCCCTGGAAAGCCGCTCGCGCTGAATCGTGGTGCCTGTGTCAGCCGCAACAGGCCCGTCCCCAGAGGAATTGGGCCTGGGATTGGGCCTGTGGGCCCAGGTGGCTTGAAGTGACCGAACGTACGCTCTGGACCTGGATCGACGAGGGGGATCGAGGTCATCCGGAGCGCCTGGACGCGGCACCGGCTGCGCGTTCACGGGTCCGCGGAGCCGCGGGACCGGGGTTGTATGCCGTACGTGAGCGGGCCCCGGCGCGGATACCGTCACGACTCGGCGCACAAGCCTCCGTAGCCGTAGCCGTAGCCGTAGCCGTAGCCGTAGCCGTAGCCGCCTTCGCCCCATCTCCTGGGGCGCGCCCGTACGGCCCTCCTTCCCCTGACCGGTCCTCCTGCTCGCCGAGTTGAGGAGTGGCATGTCTGCGTTCGGGGGCGTTCCGGTGTTCGGCGGCGATGGATGGTCGTCGGGGAGTGGGCGGCGCCGGGAGCTGCCCGGGCCGCTGTCGGTCGCGTTGGTGCTCGTCCACACGCTGTTCGCCTTCACGGTGCTGGGCGGGATCGGTCTGCTGGCGACGGCGGCGTCGCTGGACGCCGTGGACATCCGTCTGCTGGGGCAGGTGGCGTTCGCGGCGGCGCCGGGCACGATCGGGTGGGTGCTCGCGCGCAGGTCCTGGTCAGGCGGCGTGTGGGTGTGGCGGGGCCTTCTCGCCCTGCAGGCATGGCTGATCCTCGCTGCTCTGGGCAACGTCGGAGACGGCTCGGGGCGGGGCTTCACGCAACTCTTCCTGCCCATCCTGATCGTCGTGTTCCTGACCCGTCGGCAGAGCCGGGAGTGGTTCCGGCTGCCGGATGCGGAGCGAGCGGATCGTCGCCCGTTCTCGATGGCGCGGATGATCCGCTGGCGCCGGGACGAGGGCCAGACGGCGGTGGAGTACGCGGGGCTGGTGGCCGTGGTCGCGGCGATCATCGCCGCGCTGGTGGTCAGCGGGCTGGGGACGCAGATCTTCACCGGTCTTCAGTCGGCGGTGTGCAAGGTCACCGGTACGGCGTGCCCGGCGGCGGCGGGAAACGGCGGCGAGGAGGTTCAGGCCGGGGACGGCGCTGACGGGACCGACGGTGAGAGGCCCGACGGGTCCGGACCGGCCGACCCGGGCCAGGAGGGCCAGGAGGGCCATGGCCAGGGTGATCAGGGCGCCGGCGGCCAGGGTGACGAAGACGGCGGCCAGGGTGACGAAGACGGCGGAGCCGGTGTCGGCGGCACAGGCAACCGCGGCACCGGAGGAACCGGGCCCGGCGGAGCCGACTCCGGAGGTCAGGACGCGGGCGGAGCCGACTCCGGAGGTCAGGACGCGGGCGGAGCCGACTCCGGAGGTCAGGACGCGGGCGGAGCCGACTCCGGAGGTCAGGACACCGGCGGAGCCGACTCCGGAGGTCAGGACACCGGCGGAGCCGACCCCGGAGGTCAGGACACGGGTGGATCCGTCTCGGGTGGCCCGCCCGGCGGAAACAGCGGAGGGAACGGCTCTGCCTCGCAGGACGGCGAGGGCGGCGAGGGCGGCGAGGGCGGATCCAACGGTGTCACCGGCGGCGTTTCCGGCGAGGACACCGGCGCTTCCTACACCGAGGAGACCGACGAGGAGAAGGACGAAGCGGCAGAGGACGAGCCGGGTTGGGAGGAGGACGAGGAGGCCGCCGAGGACGGCGCCGACGAAGGCGGTGACGAGGGCTGCACCTCCGGCTTCGGGGCCTTCTTCGGCTGCGTGGGGGACCAGTTCAAGCAGGTGGGGCAGGGCCTCTTCGTCGACGGCATCTGGGGTGACGTCACGGGCATCTGGGACACGGTCACCAACCCGGGCAAGGCGTGGGAAGGCCTGAAGGACTACGGCAGCTCGCTGGGCGATCAGTGGTCCGAGGATGCCAAGGACGCGGGCGGGAAGTGGGAGAACGGCGACTACTTCGACGCGCTCACCGACTGGGGCGGCGCCTCGTGGAACACGGGCGTCAAGGTCCTGGACGACATGTTCGTGGGCGACGAGGTCCGCGACCAGTGGAACAACGGCGAGAAGACCCGTGCGGTCACGAACGTCGTCTGGAACGTCGGCTCGCTCTTCATCCCCGGCTACGGCGAAGCCAAGATCGTTCAGAAACTCGGCAAGCTGGGCAAGCTCGGCAAGCTCACCGAGAACGCCGCGGAAGCGGCGGCGGACGCCAGGAAGGCGGCCAGGGCCGGTGACGTCGACGCCGCCGAGAAGGCGGCGAAGGAGGCCGACGAGGCGGCGGACGCGGCCGAGGAGAGGGCGAGGCAGTCCGGCTGCACCATCGCCTCCGCTCCCGGCCGCCGTGTCCCGTACGGCGGCGCCCCGGGCTTGACCGGGTCGGCCGGCAGCGGCACCACCGTCCTCGCCGCCGGGGGGTCCCGTTCCCCTTACGTCGTGCTGGCCGAGGGGGGCTGCGACGAAGAGGCCAAGAAGCAGGCCGAGGAAGCCCGCAAGCAGGCCGAGGAGGCCGAAAAGGCCGAGAAGGAGGCGAGGAAGGAGGAAAGCCGCAAGAAGGTCGCCAAGTGGAAGAAGCCGTCCTGGTACAACGACCTGAGGAACCCGCGGAAGGGCTCCAAGGACGGTGGCGACGGCCACTGGAAGGCCAAGAAGGCGGTGGCGTACTGGCCGAAGTCAGAGGTGTGGATGCGCTACCAGGAGCAGGTCTCCAAGGTGAAGCGCGGCAAGGAATACGCTGTCAAGGACCCCAGGACCGGCAGGGACGTCGACTTCGACGGGTGGGATTCGGCACGGCAGACTTACGTCGAGGCGAAGTTCGGCTACAGCAACAAAGTGCGGGCGGACGGCACACTCGAACCCGCTCAGGCGACCAAGTTCGTCGAGCAGGCGCGGCGGCAGCTGAGTGCGGCGAACGGGAAGCCGGTCGAGTGGAACTTCTCCAACAAGGCGGTGGCCGAGGCGGCGGAGGAAGCCTTCGACGAAGCCGGCATCGGGGTGGTCGTCAAGTACACACCGTGGGAGAAGTGAAAGACGGGAGTGCGGATCATGAGTGCGGTGACGGTGGCTGTGCACTGGTGGGCCAGATCCGAGACGCCGCAGGAGCAGGCGGAACGCTGGTCGGTGCTCCTCGCCCGGCTGACGGAACTGTCCGACGGCGAGCTGACGGAGTGGCGTTGGGACGTGGACGACGACGGCCCCGGCCCCCTGGTGCCCCGGAGTGCGGGTGAGTTCGCGACAGCGCTCCAGGCGGCGAACACGCATGACGACGTCGGCATCATCGGCTGGACAGCCCACGTGGTCGGACGCCGGCCTGACGGTGGCTACGTCCAGGTGTGGGTCTCGGCGGGCGGCACGAACGAGCACAGCCCGTTCTTCGTGATCGTGAAGCTCTTCCCCGGGCCCGGGGCGTCGGCCTCGCCGCTCGCGGACCGTCTCGCCGAGATCCTCGCCGCGCTGGCGGACGCCTGGGACCCGGACACCGGCCTTGCCTACGATCGTGAACTGTTCAAGACCGTCAAGGCGGCCTACGGTCTGTCGGCCCCCGCCCCCCGCTGCGGCTGGTCGGTCTACCTCTCCGAGAACCGTGCCGCGCGCGTCCCCGGCGACTTCACGGCCCGACGGCTGCCCACCGAGCACGGCGGTCTGGTCCTGGACCTCGCGGTGAGCCCCGGCGAGACCCCGGACACCGAAACGGTCCTTGCGGCTCACAGAGCCCTCGCTGAGAGCGGCGCCCTGGAACCCATGCCCGTACCCGCAACGGGTCCGAAGCTGTGACGATAGGGCTCACCGAGCCGGAGGGCCGGCGGTGAACGACGAAGTGGTGAGTGCCCCTCGATGAGCGTGCAGCAGCATCTGGCCCGGATCAGCGACCTCCTTGCCCGCCCCCTGACCGGAAGCGACGCCGCCTACCACCTCGTGATCTTGCGCGAGAGCCGTGACTTCGCTCCGCCGAACGACGACTGGGGCGAGCTCATGCGGACCAGCGAGGAGTTCGAGGGGGAGCTGATCGACCTGGCAGCCGCCTTGGACGCCCGATGGGGCCCGCACGCCACCCTCTCCATGGAGGGTTGCGTGCACGCCTTCATGGATCCGGACGAAGACGACCTCCCGCCCTTCTTCCGGTACCTGTGCGAGAGCGGATACTTCGGCGACCTCCTGTACTGGCGGGTCGGTGACCGTCTGCTCGCCGTGAGCGTCGGCCACGAGGACAAGGAGGAACCGGTCGTGCTGTTCGCGGGGGTGACCGGTTCCGGCGAGGGGTTCCCCACCTAGGAGCGAGCGGCTCCCGGCCAGGCGCCCGGGCCGCTGTCGGCTGCCCCCTGTCCGAAAGGCAAGCCGGGTGGGCCTGACGCGCGCTGACGCACTCGTGTCGCGGCCGCGCTTCCCCCGCACGGCCGCCGGCACACCGCGCGCGGCGGCCGGTCACCGACTCAGCCGACCGTCACGCACGTCACGAGCGGGGATGACCGGCGCCGGCGTCGTGCGCCTGACTCCGCGCCACGACGACCTCCACCCGGGCCCCTTCCCGCATCCCCCACCCCCTCATCGCCCCGGACTCCGCCTCCACCACATGCCGGGCCCGCAACCGGGGCATCCCCAGCAGCCCGGGCCGCATGGTCCGCACGGCGATGACGCGAAGACGCCGATCGAGATAGGCGACATCGATCGCCATGCGCATCCGAAAGGTGTGCACGCTGTTGGCCGGGGAGAGCAGGATCGCCCCGTCGAGGGAGTCCCGCCCCAACAGCCCCTTCGTACGGGCCCGATAGGAGGCGGCGATCTCCAGCGGCACCCTGACGGACGCCTCGCCACCACCCCCGTGCACGACCAGCTCCCCCTGCCCGTCCCGCCAACGCCGCCCCATCCAGGCCCCCTCCGACCGTGTCGCATGCCAACGGCTCTCCGCCCCGAAGGTATCCGCGGACAGCAGCCCTCACATGGGCCCACGGGCCTACGCCCTTTGCTGATTCCTGACTGAAACGCCCGACCTGGCACCGCTGTTGACGTCCGCCAATGACGCGTTATGCAACCGTTACGGCTCGAACCGGACGACGAAACGCCGATTCCTCCTCATACGCCCCGCCGGTTGACAAGCTTCACCCTGGTGCGTCCGCACCCCGCTGTATAGCTTTGGTTCGCTCAAGAGAAGCTTCGCCTCTGACCGGGAGCCGACCGTGAACCGCCGCCCCACCCTGCTCGCAGCGCTCACGCTGACCGCCGCAGCGGCCCTGACGCTGTCCGCGTGCGGAAGCGACGACAGTTCCGCACCCAAGGACAACGACAAGATCGCGGGAGCCGACACCGGCGACAAGGCGTCGCCCTCGCCGAGCGAGAGCGAAGCGGCGTCCGCCGGCCGGCCGGCCATCACCTTCCCGTCCGATGCCAAGAATGTCTTCGAGTACACGAAGACCGGCGACGCCGCCAAGGACGCGGTCCTCAAGGACAGCACGCTGAGCGTCAACTCCGTGGACGAGGCGATCCTCAAGGGGAACACCGACACCAAGGCCCTCGGTTTCTACAACGTCGGCAAGGCGCTGGAATCCTCGGTCTCCTACGCCCAGCGGTACATCGACGGCGGCGACACATGGATCGGGGAGACGCGTTACTTCGACTACAAGGTGAACCTCACCGGCGAGTCGAAGGCCTATGTCACCTACTGCTCCGATGAGAGCAAGTCCTACATCAAGAACCGGAAGACCAAGAAGGTCGACAGGTCGCCGGCGGATGCGGACTCCTACGTGCTGTACAACACCAGCCTCACCAGAAACGCCGATGGCGTCTGGCAGACGTCCAACATCGGCTCGGACAGGGGGAACAAGGCGTGCCAGCCGTAAGAAACTCGGCGCGAGTCATAACAATCCTGACCTTGGTGTGCTGCTCTGTCTTCGCTGCCCAGACGGCTTTCGCCAAGCGCGACAAGTACGGGAACAACGGGGACAGCCAGCAGAGCGCCAACGCAGGCAAAGACGGCACCGTCTCCGTCACCGTCGGCGGCGTCGTCTTCGACCGATCGAAGAACGGCAGCGGCAACTCCGCGGGCGCGCTCACGTCGACCACGTCCTGGTCCCCGCCGCCCTGCTGGTACGCCCCGAAGTACACCCCGGACCAGTTGAAGAAGTACCTCGAGCCGACCTGGGAGGCCGGTTCGACGGGCTACGAGTGGGACGCGAAGCAGCGGGACCGCTACGTCAACGGGCACCCCTACAAAGACTTCAACAAGGACAAGACCGGCAAGGGCTACTTCTGGGACTCCTTCGTCAACAAGGACTTCCCTCCGGGCTGGGACTCCTGTGAGGAGCCCATCTTCTGGGTGGACCAGGGCGACCCCCCGCCCGCGAACATCAAGAACGCCGTCACTCCGAAGGTCCTGGCCGAACTCGCCTACGCCGAGATCCGAGTCCCCGGCACCAAGGTGACCCTGGCCCCCGCAAACCAGACCAAGGTCAACCTGCCGACCTGGGCCTGGCTGGACGCCGCCGACTTCAAGCCGGTCTCCGTCACCGCCTCCGTACCGGTCATCGGCGTCACGGCGACCGCGACGGCGAGGCCCACGTCTCTCAGAATCGAACCGGGCACCAAGGACGCCGAGACCTACCCGGCCTCCGGAGTCTGCCCGATCGACAACGGACGCATCGGTGAGCCCTACGCGAAGGGCAAGGCGGACCGGACGCCGGCCTGCGGAGTGAGGTACCTGCGCTCCTCGGGCAACGGCACGTACCCGCTCCAGGCCACCGTCACCTGGGAGATCGACTGGACCGGCAGCGGCGGCGCGAGCGGCGACCTCCCCGACGGCACGTTCGGCGCCACGCAGGACGTGGTCGTACAGGAGATCCAGGCCGTCAACCGCTGAGCCGAACCACAGCTCCGACCGGCAGGCGGCCACTCGTACGGTGGCCGCCTGCGTGTCGACCTGACGCCGGCCCACCCGGCTGTCTCGGACAGCTGATAAATGGGTTGCTCCGCACCTCCGGTCCTGGGTAGGAACCCGGCATGACTCCCCTAGGCGCAGTCTTCCGCCCCCAACTGTCCCCCGAGCGACTGCGGTCCGTCTGTGCGGTCGCGGAGAGGGCCGGGCTCGAGGAGCTCTGGCTCTGGGAGGACTGCTTCAGAGAAGGTGGCATCTCCACCGCCGCCGCCGCCCTCGCGTGGACCGAGCGGCTGCGGGTCGGGGTCGGACTGTTGCCCGTGCCCCTGCGGAACGTGGCCATCACCGCCATGGAGGCCGCCTCGCTGCACCGGATGTTCCCCGGTCGGGCGATCCTCGGTGTGGGGCACGGCGTGCAGGACTGGATGGGGCAGGTCGGTGCCCGGGTCGAGTCGCCCGTCACCCTGCTGCGAGAGCATCTCGTCGCGCTCCGGGCCCTGCTGGCCGGCGAGCGGGTCACCGTCGAAGGGCGGTACGTCACGCTCGACGACGTCGCGCTCGACTGGCCGCCGGAGGGACCGCACGGCGGGGTGCTGGCCGGGGCCACCGGGCCGCGGTCGCTGCGGCTCACCGGTGAGGCCGCCGACGGCACCATCCTCACCGCCTCCACCAACGCCGAGGGCGTGCGCACGGCACGGCAGCTCGTCGAGGAGGGGCGGGCGGCGGCCGGCCGCGGGGCCGGGCACCACCCCGTCGTCGTCTACCTCCTCACCGCCACCGGGCCCGACGCCGACAGCCGGCTGCGCGCGGAACTCGCCGCCGAGGGGGTCGACTCCGTGCCGGACCTCGGGGTCGCCGGAGACGCCGGAGCCGTCGCGAAGGCCGTCGGCCGGCTGGTCGAGGCCGGGGCCGACACCGTCGTCCTGCAACCGACGGCGGACGAACCCGACCCGGAGGGATTCGTGCGGTTCGCGGCGGAAGAAGTGCGTCCGCTCGTCCCCTGAGGCTCGTTGTCAGTGGTCGCTGCCACACTCCTGGCATGAGCGATGACGACGTGGACGTGCGTCTGCGCGACGTGGTGGAAGCCGACCTCGAGTTCTTCCTGGCGTACGAGCACGATCCGGAAGCCGTTCGGCGGTCGAGGTTCACCCCTCGGCCGCGCGAGGCGTTCCTGCGGCACTGGAAGACCAAGGTCCTCGGCGACGACACCGTCTTCGTGCAGGCCGTGACCGTCGACGGTGACGTCGCCGGCAGCATCGTCACCTGGTGGGACGGGGACCGCCGATTCCTCGGGTACTGGCTCGGACGCCCGTACTGGGGCCGCGGCATCGGCAGCCGCGCCCTCGCCCTCTTCCTGGAGCGGGAGCAGAACCGGCCCCTGCACGCCGACCCCGCCGGCGACAACACCGGTTCCGTGCGCCTCCTCGAGAAGCACGGCTTCCAGCGGACCGGCACCGTCCGGCAAGGGGACAACGAGCACGTCATGCTCGTCCTCGCGTGAGCGGGAAGCGCGTGAGCGGAAATCGTGTGACTTCCCCGTCCACCCCCTGCCACCATCCCTCCATGGCAGAGCACCGGAACCCGCACACCGCCACCTTCGAAGACCTCCTCGCCGAAGGGGCCTCCGTCCCGACGGACGGCTGGGACTTCTCCTGGTTCGAGGGGCGGGCGACGGAAGCACGTCCCTCCTGGGGATACGCCGTGTCGGTGTCCGAGCGTCTCGGCCGGGCGAGTGCGGTGCTCGATGTGCAGACCGGGGGAGGAGAGGTGCTGGACTTCGCCCTCGCCACGGCCCCCGCCCCGAAGCCGCCCCTCGTCACGGTCGCCACCGAAGGCTGGCCTCCCAACGTCGCCAAGGCCACCGCCCTGCTCCGTCCGCGCGGCGTCGCCGTCGTCGCCGTTGCCGAGGACGACCCGCTGCCCTTCGCCGACGGCGCCTTCGACCTGGTCGTCAGCCGCCATCCCGTCCGCCCGCACTGGGACGAGATCGCCCGCGTGCTCCGGCCCGGCGGGACGTACTTCGCCCAGCACGTCGGCCCGAGCAGCGCCTTCGAACTCGTCGAGTACTTCCTCGGGCCCCAGCCGGACGGGGTGCGCGGTGCCCGCCATCCCGAACGCGAGCGTGCCGACGCCGAGGCCGCCGGGCTCGACGTCGTCGATCTGCGGGCGGAGCGGCTGCGCATGGAGTTCCACGACATCGGCGCGGTCGTGCACTTCCTGCGCAAGGTGGTCTGGATGGTCCCCGGCTTCACCGTGGAGGCGTACGAGCCGCGGCTGCGGGAGCTGCACGAGCTCATCCGCGCCGAGGGCCCCTTCGTCGCCCACAGCACCCGCCACCTCTTCGAGGCGCGCAAGCCCGGCTGACGCATGACCTCGGCCTCGGCACACGCAGGCGGCGCCGACGCCGACACCCGGCCGGTCACGCGTGCGGACCCACCGTCACCTCCCCCACCAGCAGCTCCGGCGTCGCTTCCAGCGCCTCGCCCACCCGCTCCACCTGCTCGCCCAGCTCCCGTTTCTGCCGTGCCGTCAACCGGACGAGCGGCTCGACCGTGACGGTCGTACGACGGCCCCGGCGCCGCTGGTGCCACACCCCCGCCACGACACCGTCGACGAGCAGCACCGGGTGGTTGCCCGCCTGCCCGCCCCCGAGGGCGCGCTGGTAGGCCGCCGCGGGGAACAGCCGCTCGCGGGGCTGCCCGGCGATGACGTACGCGTCGAAGTAGGGGAGCAGGCGCACCCCCCGTGGCGGGCCCTCCGGGAAGCCGGTGTCGCCCGCCGCCACCCAGGCCGGTGTCCCCTCGAAGCGGACCTCCTCGATACGGCCCGCCGCGGCCAGTTCGCCGAACAGCGTCGTGGCCCAGCCGGGCGGCGCCGCCAGCCAGCGCGCGAAGTGCTGCGGCGTCGCCGGTCCGTACGCGTGCAGATAGCGGTGGACGAAGGCAGCCGGCGCGTCCCCCGGGTCCGTCTCCGGGTTCCCGGGCAGCGGGCGGGTGTATGTCGCCTTGCGCCCCCGGTTCGGGCCGAAGCACAGCGTGCCCGCCCAGCCGGCCCGGTGCATCACCTGGCGCCAGCGCGGCCACAGGTCCTGGAACGCGGGCATCACGCGGTCGCCGGCCCACGGGCCCGTGCGGGCGACGACCTCCTCGGACAGTTCGTCGAGAGTGAGAAACCTGCCGTCGAGTGCGTCGCCGATCGCCGCGACGACCTGGCCGGCTTGCTCCTCCGTGAGCCGTACGCCGGGCGGGAAGGGGCTCGGGCCGCTCGGCACCGCGGTCAAGGCCGCCGAGAAGAGGGGGAGGTCCCGGGCCGGGAGGAGATGGACGGTGCCGCGCGGGCCGTACGTCTTGATCAGGGACCGGTCGTCCCACAGTGCGGCCCGTACGTCCGCCCGCGTGACCCCGTCCGCCCGCATCCCCAACGACACCTCGGCCGCGGAGAGCACCTGCGCGTGCGCGCCCAGCATCGCACCGGCCACCTCGGCGACCGGTGTGCCGGCCCCGGCCGGTCCGGCCAGAAACTGCCGCTCCGCCCGGCGCGCGCTCGCCGCGTCCCATGTGATCTCCACGGTCGTCGTCATGGTCCGACGCTAGACGCGAAAGAGGACAGATCCCGGCCTATATACCCGGCCGGCCCATGCCGCCCGTGGGTCACGCCTTTCACTCACTGCACTTGCGCATCTTCCGACGAGGGTTTTCACATCGTTATCGACCACAACTCGCCTCCGCGCCCTTGCTCACGTAGGTTCGGACCAGGGTAATTCGCGTGAGCAAAGCTGCGCGGGCGGTACCGCGCAGTGGAGGGGGCTGCGCGGTGCCAGGACCTCCCCGTCGAACCGGAGCGCCGGCGATGTCGAGTCGGCAAAGCGGTGAATCCTGGTCGACTCGGGGGCTGTGACGGTCAAGCGGGCGTTCGTGGCCGGGTCACCCGTCGGGGGGATGTCGGGACAAGTCACCCGAGTGGCCCCCAAGGCGCGGCAAATCCTTCGGATCCTGCCCCGAGGCGCCCGATTCCCCAGCGTATGCGCAGTGTTCCGGCCAGAAGTGAGCCCTGAATGAGGGCTTCCGCGAGCATCGCCGCGTTGTCGGGCGGCTCCGGAGAGTAGTTGTGACACGCCGATGCACGCAGCATCACTTACGAAGGGTTATGGTGGAAACCCCCCCTCGGGCCGGTCCGTCTCCCCCCCACGGACCGGCCCGTTTTTCTTGGTCCGCCGGGCGGCTCGAACCACCGGCCGGAACCTTTCCTTCCGCCCCCGTTGGCGGCCCACGGCCGCCGCGGGGGTAGGCTTCGCCCCCGGGGACTGCCATACGGGCAGGGACCGCCCGCGGCCACGACCGGGCCGCACGCCGCGGCCTGTCCGATCCGTACGGAGGGGCTGACAATCACGTGAACCTGCGCGACAAGCTGCGTGGCCTGCTGGTCAGGCTGTACGCACGCCGGGTGGAAGGCCACCTGGACCACGCTCAGGTGCCCAAGCACATCGGCGTCATCATGGACGGCAACCGGCGCTGGGCGAAGGCCGCCGGTTCCAGCACCGTCGACGGTCACCGGGCCGGGGCCGGGAAGATCGAGGAGTTCCTCGGCTGGTGCACCGAGACCGACGTCGAGGTCGTCACCCTCTGGCTGCTGTCCACGGACAACTTCGACCGGCCGCAGGAGGAACTCGTCCCCCTGCTCGGCATCATCGAGGACGTCGTCCGCACCCTGGCCTCCGACGGCCGCTGGCGCGTGCACCACGTCGGCACGCCCGACCTGCTGCCCTCCGCGATGCAGACGGTCCTCAAGGAGGCCGAGGAGGCCACGGCACACGTCGACGGGATAGTGGTCAACGTCGCCATCGGCTACGGCGGACGCCAGGAGATCGCCGACGCCGTGCGGTCGATGCTGCTCGACGCCCAGGAGAAGGGCACCTCGATGGAGGCGCTCGCCGAGGCCGTCGACACCGACATGATCGGGCGTCACCTCTACACGAGCCACCAGCCCGACCCCGACCTGGTGATCCGCACCAGCGGCGAGCAGCGGCTGTCCGGATTCATGCTCTGGCAGACCGCGCACTCCGAGTACTACTTCTGTGACGTGTTCTGGCCGGCGTTCCGCAAGGTCGACTTCCTGCGCGCCATGCGCGACTACGCGGCCCGCCACCGGCGCTTCGGCGGCTGAGAACCTCCGCGGCGACGCTACGCGGCCGACCTCCGCCACCGGCGCTTCGGCGGCGGCCGAGAGGCTCCGCCGTCAGCGTTTCGGCAGCTGAGAAGCTCCGCCCCCGGCTGACCACCCGCCACCAGCGCCCGTAGCGGCTGAAAACCCCCGTCACCGGACACCATGGACGCAGGACGTCCCACGTCGCAACACCTCCCGGTACCCCGTTGAAGACGCACGTAACACGGAGTTCACCGGCTCGCCGTCATATGCCGTGGCATGGCGACGCTCGTTCGAGGGCATAACCCAGACAGGTCGACGCCCGAACCACGGGTGTCGGATCTCAGCGGACGGCACGGGGCCGTCCGCCCGGGAGGCCCTTTGCACCAGCCCGATCGTGCGGTCACAGCACGGACGAAGAGGCGGAGGGCC
Organism: Streptomyces luteogriseus; assembly: GCF_014205055.1. Lineage (NCBI taxonomy): Bacteria > Bacillati > Actinomycetota > Actinomycetes > Kitasatosporales > Streptomycetaceae > Streptomyces > Streptomyces luteogriseus. The sequence continues at coordinate 3,209,951 of NZ_JACHMS010000001.1, read as the reverse complement.
GGTTCTCGGCCCGCGCAGGGCGGCCGACGACCGGTCCAGCTCCATACCGTCGCTCCCCGACCTCATCCGAGGGGGTACGTCCTTCCGTGGTGACCAGCACAAAGCGCCACAAGCCCGACCGGCGCACCTATGTTCTCGACACCAGCGTCCTGCTGGCCGACCCGAACGCCCTGAACCGCTTCGACGAGCACGAGGTCGTGCTCCCCATCGTCGTGGTCACGGAGCTGGAGGCGAAGCGGCACCATCCCGAACTCGGCTACTTCGCCCGGCAGGCCCTGCGCCTGCTCGACGAGTTCCGCGTCCGGCACGGTCGCCTCGACGCCCCCATCCCCATCGGGGACCTGGGCGGGACGGTCCGTGTCGAGCTCAACCACTCGGACCCCAGCGTGCTGCCCAGCGGCTACCGCCTGGGGGACAACGACTCCCGCATCCTCGCGGTCGCCCGCAACCTGCAGGCCGAGGGGTTCGACGTCACCGTCGTGTCGAAGGACCTCCCGCTCAGGATCAAGGCGTCCTCCGTCGGACTCCTCGCCGAGGAGTACCGCGCGGAGCTCGCCATCACGGACTCCTCCGGCTGGACCGGAATGTCCGAACTGACCCTGCCCGGCGAGCAGGTGGACATCCTCTTCGAGGAAGGGCACGTCCACGTCCCCGAGGCCGCCGGCCTGCCGGTGCACACGGGCCTGATGATCCAGTCGGAGCGCGGCAAGGCCCTTGGCCGGGTCACCCCCGACGGCAACATCCGTGTCGTGCGCGGGGATCGTGAGGTGTTTGGCATCAAGGGCCGCAGTGCCGAGCAGCGGATCGCGCTCGACCTGCTGCTCGACCCGGACGTCGGGATCGTGTCGATGGGCGGCCGGGCCGGCACCGGCAAGTCGGCGCTGGCGCTGTGCGCGGGCCTGGAGGCGGTGCTGGAGCGCCGTCAGCACCAGAAGGTGATGGTCTTCCGTCCGCTGTACGCGGTGGGCGGGCAGGAGCTGGGCTATCTGCCGGGCTCGGAGGCCGAGAAGATGAGCCCCTGGGCGCAGGCCGTGTTCGACACGTTGTCGGCGGTCACCAGCCGTGAGGTCATCGAGGAGGTCACGGCGCGCGGGATGCTGGAGGTCCTGCCGCTCACCCACATCCGCGGCCGCTCGCTGCACGACGCGTTCGTGATCGTGGACGAGGCCCAGTCGCTGGAAAGGAACGTACTTCTTACCGTTCTGTCCCGCATCGGGGCCAATTCACGGGTGGTTCTCACCCATGACGTGGCCCAGCGGGACAACCTCAGGGTCGGCCGGTACGACGGTGTCGTCGCCGTCGTCGAGAAGTTGAAGGGGCATCCGCTCTTCGCGCACGTGACCCTGACGCGATCCGAGAGGTCCCAGATCGCCGCCCTTGTGACCGAAATGCTCGAAGACGGGCAGATCTGACCGACTGCACCAAGTCGTGGCGGTTATCGGATAGTTGGCGCCGTCCGGAAAAGGCCAAGAGCCTAGCCGGGCGGCGCCTTCGCATGTAGGCGTTTCTGTGAATCTCCCGCGTCAAACGGGATGTGAGCTTTCACACGCAACTCAGAATTGCCTTGCCCCGTCCGGTTACGGCAGAGTCTCACTCCTGTCAGGCCCCGCATACGACACACCTGTACCCCCAGCGGTACGGCACCACAAAAGCATCAGCATCAACTGCATAGCGATGTCGTATGCCGCCCGAGCTACACACGGCACTCCCTCCGGGGGAGTTGCCCACCGGGCCCGCGCCTCCCGTGACCCCGCAGTTGGGGAGGCCAGTGCCAGGGGCACGATTGCGTCCGCGAGGGTCACCGAAGCGGGCGATGCTGGAAGGAAAACCGTGTGAGCCGGATCTCGGTCCGGGGATTCGCAGTGGCCTCGGCCACGGCGGTCACCGCTGTCGGAAGCGTCGTCGGCGTTGCCTCGGGCAGCACCGCGCAGAACAACGACGCGGAAGCGACGGCAACCGGCGCCACGCTGCTCGCGGACATCCCCGCGGGCCAGCAGGCCCAGGTACAGACCGCGTCGCTGACGCAGCAGGCCGACGCACAGGCCATCCAGGCGGACGCGAGCGCGAAGAAGGACGCCGAGGAGGCCGCCCGCAAGGCCGCCGCCGAGACGGCCGTCGCCAAGAAGGAAGCCGCCGAGAAGGCCGCCAAGGCCGCCGAGGAGGCAGCCAAGGAGCGCGCGGAGGTCAAGGCCGCCGCCAGCCGCTCCAAGGACATCTCCGACTTCCCCGTCGCGAGCTCCTACAGCATCGCCCAGCTCCAGGCGATGGCACGGCAGCTGGTGCCATCGGGTCAGTTCCAGTGCTTCAGCAACATCGTGGACCACGAGTCCGACTGGAACTACAAGGCGGTCAACCCCTCTTCCGGGGCCTACGGCATGTTCCAGGCGCTGCCCGGTTCCAAGATGTCGTCCGCCGGCGCCGACTGGCAGACCAACCCGGCCACTCAGATCAAGTGGGGCCTGAACTACATGAACGACCGCTACGGCAGCCCCTGTGAGGCCTGGTCGTTCTGGCAGGCCAACAACTGGTACTGAACCGACCGGCCCACGGCCGATCCCGCCCTTCGCGCGAGCCCCGCACCGCAGTCCGGTGCGGGGCTCGCGCCATGTACGGTCGGACGGACGACTCCCCGGGGGGAGTGGTGCGCCGAGACGGGGGAATAGGACGGATCATGTCGCGAGTGCCAGGGTGGCTCGGCCGGATCGGTGCCGGGCTGACCGAGATGAGCGAGCGGTACAACGAACGCCGCGCCGAGGCCGAACGGGAGCGGGACGACTCCGACTCCCCGGAGCTCGCCGACGACCACGTGCCGCCGCCCCCGGATTACGCACCCGACGTCGCCGCCCGCCCCGATCCCGCGCTGGCCGTGCCGTGGGGCGTGCGGGTCGCGGCCGAGGCGGGCTGGCGGCTCCTCGTCCTCGCGGGCACCCTGTGGGTGCTGATGCGGATCATCAGCGCCGTCCAGCTCGTCGTGCTCTCGTTCGTCATCGCGCTGCTCATCACGGCCATACTGCAGCCGACGGTGGCGCGGCTGCGGCGCCACGGCGTGCCGCGCGGACCGGCGACCGCGCTGACGGCCGTCCTCGGGTTCGTCGTCATCGGCCTCATCGGCTGGTTCGTGACCTGGCAGGTCATGGAGAACATCGACGACCTCTCGAGCCAGATCCAGAACGGCATCGACGAGTTGCGGAACTGGCTGCTGAACAGCCCCTTCCACGTCACGGACAAGCAGATCAACGAGATCGCCGCGAATCTGCGTGAGGCCGTCGGAGCGAACACCGACCAGATCACCTCGGCGGGTCTGGAGGGCGTGACGGTCGTCGTCGAGGCGCTCACCGGGATCCTGCTGGCGGTCTTCTCGACGCTGTTCCTGCTCTACGACGGCAAGCGGATCTGGGAGTGGACGCTGAAGCTGGTGCCGGCGGCGGCGCGGCCGGGAGTGGCCGGAGCCGGCCCGGTGGCGTGGCGGACGCTGACGGCGTACGTGCGGGGCACGGTGATCGTCGCGCTGATCGACGCGATCTTCATCGGTCTCGGCATCTACTTCCTCGATGTGCCGATGGCCGTGCCGCTGGCGGTGTTCATCTTCCTGTTCGCGTTCATCCCGCTGGTCGGCGCGGTGGTGTCCGGGGCGCTGGCGGTGGTCGTCGCCCTGGTCACCCAGGGGGTGTTCACGGCCGTCATGACACTGGTGGTGGTGCTGGCGGTGCAGCAGATCGAGGGGCACATCCTGCAGCCGTTCATCCTCGGGCGCGCCGTCCGGGTGCATCCGCTGGCGGTGGTGCTGTCGGTCGCGGCGGGCGGGATGGTGGCCGGGATCGGGGGTGCGGTGGTGGCGGTGCCGCTGGTGGCGGTGACGAACACGGTCGCCGGGTATCTGCGGTCGCACTCGCAGAAGTCGGCGCTCCGGCACTCGGTGCGGCCTCGTGGGGCCACGGCCGTGAGCGCGGATCCCGGACCGGAGACACCGCCGCAGTAGCCGGGCCTCGGAACGACAGCAGGGCCCCGCCCACCGGTCAGGTGGACGGGGCCCTGCGATGCGAGGCGTGCGGCCGGGGATTACCCGGCCAGGACCGCCTCGGCGTCCAGCGTGACGCCGACCGCCTGGATCACGGAGGCGATCTTGAACGCCTCCTGGACGACCTCGCGGTCGAGGCCCGCCTTGCGCAGCACCTGCTCGTGCGAGTCGAGGCACATGCCGCAGCCGTTGATGGCCGAGACGGCGAAGGACCACAGCTCGAAGTCGACCTTGTCGACGCCCGGGTTGCCGATGACGTTCATCCGCAGGCCCGCGCGCAGGGTGCCGTACTCGTGGTCCGACAGCAGGTGACGGGTGCGGTAGAAGACGTTGTTCATCGCCATCACCGCGGCGGCGGCCTTGGCGGCCGTGTACGCCTCCGGCGACAGGTTCGCCTTCGCCTCCGGCTCCAGCTCACGCAGCACGATCGGGGAGCGCGAGGCGATCGCCGTCGACAGCACCGTGCCCCACAGCTGCTGGGCCGGCAGGTCGGAGTTGCCGATGACCGAGCCCAGGTTGAGCTTCAGGTCCTTGGCGTAGTCCGGTATGGCGGACTTCAGGGCATCCAGCGACATGTCAGATCACTCTCCGGAGAGCAGTGCGACGGGGTCGAGGGTCTCGTCGCCCTTCGACCAGTTGCAGGGGCAGAGCTCGTCCGTCTGGAGCGCGTCCAGGACCCGGAGGACCTCCTTCGGGTTACGGCCGACCGAGCCCGCCGTCACCATGGAGAACTGGATCTCGTTGTTCTGGTCCACGATGAACACCGCGCGCTTGGCGAAGCCGTCCTCGCCCTCGATGCCGAGGTCGCGCATCAGCTCGTGCTTGGAGTCGGCCATCATCGGGAACGGCAGGTCGCGCAGGTCGTCGTGGTCCTTGCGCCAGGCGTGGTGGACGAACTCGGAGTCGCCGGAGAAGCCGAGGACCTGCGCGTCGCGGTCCGCGAACTCCTCGTTCAGCTTGCCGAAGGCGGCGATCTCGGTCGGGCACACGAAGGTGAAGTCCTTGGGCCAGGCGAAGATGACCTTCCACTGACCCTCGTAGGTCTTGTGGTCGATCTGCTGGAACTCCTTGCCCTTCTCCAGCGAGACGCAGGCGGTCAGGTCGAACTCGGGGAACTTGTCACCGACGGTGAGCACACACACTCCTTGCAGCGAAGAAACTCCCGGATCGCGGGGGTTTCCCATGGGTTGGACCGTGTTGATGTTGGCACAGGCTCGATTGATTACGGAAATAGCTACACTCGGTCGGGTTGATCGGAGGTAGTTATCAGTGACTGTCGGTAATAAGCGCAGGCAGCCCAGTCTGGCCCAGCTCCGGGCCTTCGTCGCGGTGGCCGAGCACCTTCATTTCCGGGACGCGGCCGCCGCGATCGGCATGAGCCAGCCCGCCCTCTCGGGAGCCGTTTCGGCCCTGGAGGAAGCACTCGGAGTGACGCTCCTCGAGCGTACGACGCGCAAGGTGCTGCTCTCACCCGAGGGTGAGCGGATCGCCGTACGGGCCAAGGCGGTTCTGGGGGAGGTGGGCGCGCTCATGGAGGAGGCCGAGGCGGTCCGGGCGCCCTTCACCGGGGCGCTGCGGCTCGGGGTGATCCCGACGGTCGCGCCCTATCTGCTGCCGACGGTCCTGCGGCTCGTCCATGAGCGGTATCCGCACCTCGACCTCCAGGTGCACGAGGAGCAGACCGCCAGCCTGCTCGACGGTCTCGCCGGCGGTCGGCTCGACCTCCTGCTGCTCGCCGTGCCCCTCGGTGTACCGGGCGTCACCGAACTGCCGCTGTTCGACGAGGACTTCGTGCTGGTCACGCCGCTCGACCACGGGCTCGGCGGGCGGGAGGGCATTCCGCGCGAGGCGCTGCGCGAGCTGAAGCTGCTGCTGCTGGACGAGGGGCACTGCCTGCGCGACCAGGCTCTCGACATCTGCCGGGAGGCCGGCCGCGACGACGTGCCGGTCACCACGACCGCCGCGGGGCTGTCCACGCTGGTGCAGCTCGTCGCGGGCGGGCTCGGTGTCACGCTGCTGCCGCGCACCGCCCTGAGGGTCGAGACCTCCCGCAGCAACCAGCTCCTCACCGGGTACTTCGCCGACCCGGCCCCCACCCGCAGGATCGCACTGGCGATGCGGACGGGGGCCGCGCGCGGCGCGGAGTACGAGGAACTGGCGGCCGCCCTGCGGCAGGCGTTGCGCCCCCTGCCCGTACGGGTCCTGGAGCAGGACGCCTGACGACCCGTACGGGCGGTCGGTACCGCCGCTACTCGGTGCGCAGCCCGTCGGGCCGCATCAGCCTCAGCAGCGGCGGCAGGCTCAGCAGCGTCACCACGAGGACGACACCGGCGCCGATGCCGGTCATCGACAGCACACTCGGCCAGTCCACCCGGACCGCGGTGTCGGTCATCCGCAGCAGGACCGCGCCCAGGGCGATGCCCACCGTCGCGGCGAGCAACAGGCCCAGCCCGATGGGGATCGCCGTCTGCCACAGCACCGACAGGCTGAGGGTGCGGCGCCTGGTGCCGAAGGCGACCAGGGACGACAGCAGCTTGCGGCGTTCGCGCAGCTGCTCCAGCTGCGACACGAGCAGGCTCGCCCCGATCAGCGCCAGTACGCAGGCGGAGCCGACGGACAGGCCCGTGCGGATGGTGGCGTAACGGTCGTTGCTCTCGATGCTGTGCCAGGTCATGGGCTGGACCGCCGGGTCGATTCGCGCGGCCGTGTTGCGCGCGTGGTCGTAGGCGTCCGGCACCGAGAGGTCCAGGCTCAGGAAGAGCCGCGCCGAGGTGAACGCCGCCAGCTTCCCGGGCAGCGCGCCGGGCGTGACCAGGATGCCGCCGCGCACGTACCCGGTGGGGTCCTCACGGGACTGGACCTGGCGGATGTCCTGCGGCACGGTCCAGGAGACCGGGCCCTCGCCCGAGCGTGCGGTGTCGCCCTCCGGTTCGGGCGTCCACAGGGTCGTGCCGGGCTCGGCCAGGTGGTCGCTCGCGCTGTCGTACTCCGAGCCCTTGGCCGCGAAGACGTCCCCGTCGCGGCAGGAGGGCAGCGTGGCCACCTCCCGCAGTGACGCGCAGTCGGCCAGAGTGATCTGGACGGAGGAGTCCTCGTCGCCCCGGTCGAAGAGATAGACGTCGGACAGGGTGGTGACCTTGCGCACGCCCTCGGTCTCGCGGTACTTGCCGATGACGGCCGAGGGGTCGGACCCGTCCGGCACGTCCACGCTCATCTGGGCCCGGGACACGTCGTACTGCGACGCCCGGGTGTAGTTGCCGTCCACCCCGGCGAACAGCATCTGCAGGGCGATCGCCCCGGCCACCGCCACCGCGATGCCGTTGACCATCCGGGCCGCCGCGCCACTGCTCAACTGAAGTCGCCGGACGGCCAGTTGCCAGGCGACTCCGCCCGAGCCGAGGCGGGCCACGACCGTCTCCACCACCCAGGGGAGCAGTGCCGTGACGCCGACCAGCAGGAGCATCACGCCGCCGACGACGAGGTACTGGTTGAAGGTCCCGCCGTCGTTGCCCTGCCCGATCATCGGGTAGAGCAGTGCGATTCCGCCCAGCGGCAGCAGCAGCCGCCACCACAGCCGGCGCCGTGCGGGCTTGGCCGTGCGCACCACGCCGAGCGGCTCGATGACCACCCCGCGCAGGGCGAGGATCGTCACCAGGACCGCCGCCGCCGGCACCGCCAGCGCGACCAGGACGGCCAGCACGGGGGAGGGGTTCAGATAGCTCGGGAACACGCTGACGTGGAACACCTCGGCGGAGGCCGCCAGTTCGCGTCCGAGCAGGAAGAACCCGGTGCCGAGGACGAGCCCCAGCACCGAACCCGCGAGCGCTTCGCCGGCGGCGATCCGCCGGGTCATCCGGCTGTCGGAGCCGACCAGTCGCAGTGCCGCCAGCCTGCGGTCACGCCGCTCGCCGCCGAACCGTACGGCCGCGGCGATGAACACGGCGACCGGCATCAGCAGCACCACGAAGACGACCAGGACCAGCAGGAGCAGCACCGGGTCCCAGGCGTCGGACGACCCCAGGTCGTCGTTGCCGAAGCTGTCGATCCGGGCGCCGCTCGCGGGGCCCTCCAGCACCTTCTCCAGCCCCTTGCCGCCCGCGAAGTAGGCCAGTTCCTGCGAGCCGACGAGCCCCTGCTCGCCGATGGTGCCGGCGATGCGGTAGTCCAGCCGCTCCCGCAGCAGCTTGCCGTCGTCGGAGGCGAGCAGTTCCTTCAGCGCGGGGGAGACGACCATCTCGCCCGCCGCCGGGAACGCGGCGACCCCCGGCGGCAGCGGGGCCCGCGGGCCCTCCGGCTCCAGCAGCCTGCCGCGCACGTCCAGGTCCCGGAACGTGGTGTCCGCGTCCACGACCATCAGCGTGTCGTCGGCCTTCGGCATCTTCTGCTGGCTGAACGTGTGGTCGCTGCGCGCCTCCTCACGCCGGTCCCGTTCCGCCAGGGCGCTCGGGATGGCGGCGGTGAGCAGCAGCAGCGCCACCCCGAGCCCGACGCCGACAGCCGTGAGCAGCGACCGTGTCCACCCCTCGCGCCCACCGGCGAGGGCGAACCGGGCCCCCATGGCGAGGTCCCGGCTCCACTGCCCGACGCTCATACGACGCGCTCCATGTCACGGGACTTGCCGTCCCGTACGACGATCTCGCGGTCGGAGTACGCGGCCACGCGTGCCTCGTGCGTGACGAGCACCACCGCCGCGTTGGCGGACCGGGCGGCGTCCGTCAGCAGCTCCATCACCCGCTCGCCGTTGAAGGAGTCGAGCGCCCCGGTCGGCTCGTCGGCGAAGACCACCCGCGGGTTGGTCACCAGCGACCGCGCGACGGCGACCCGCTGCCCCTGACCGCCGGACACCTCGCCGGGCCGCTTCTTGCGGAGGTCGTCGACCTCCAGCCGTTCCATCCAGGCCAGCGCGGTCCGCTCGGCCTCCTTGCGGGACGACCCGTTCAGCCGCAGCGGCAGCGCGACGTTCTCCACACAGGTGAGTTCCGGCACGAGCTGCCCGAACTGGAACACGAACCCGAACTCGGAGCGCCGCAGCGCACTGCGCTCGGCGTCGCTCATCGCGGTCACCTCGCGCCCGTTGTACGTGATCGAGCCCGAATCGGGCATGACGATCCCGGCGAGACAGTGCAGCAGCGTCGACTTGCCCGACCCGGACGGGCCCATCACGGCGACGACCTCGCCGGGATGGATGGAGAACTCGGCGCCGTCGAGCGCGGTCGTCGGCCCGTACGCCTTGCGCAGATCCTGGGCGGTGAGGAGTGAACCAGGGGGAATCGTCACCGGGTCACCGCCTCACGGAGCTTGTCCAGACGCGCCGCGGTCAGCTCCAGCCAGCGCAGGTCCGCCTCCAGGTGGAACAACGCGTGGTCGCAGATGAGCTGGTCGGCCAGATCACCCTTGCGCTTGCGGTCGGTGAGGATCCGCATGCTGCGCAGGTGCTCCGAGCGCTGGGTGTCGAGGATGTCACCGGCGTCGCGATGGGTGAGCAGCGCCAGGACGACCTTGGTGTAGAGCGTCGACTGGAGGTACGGCTCCGGCTTCTCGGGCGTGGCGAGCCAGCGCACGACGTCGGTGATGCCGGCCTCGGTGATCGCGTACCGCTTGCGCTCGGGACCACCGCCCGCCTCGATGCCGTCGACCTCGACGAGGCCGTTCTTCAGTAGCCGGGACATCGTCGAGTAGACCTGGCCGTAGTGGAGCGGCCGGTCGTGACCGAACTTCTCGTCGAACGCCCGCTTCAGGTCGTAACCGTGACGCGGGCCGGACTCCAGGAGCCCCAGGAGAGTGTGACCGATGGACATGAGCAGGACTGTACACGGGGTGTATACGCCGAATGTATACGCGGTGTGTGTAGGTCGTGGCCGGGCGGGCGTGAGCGCAGGTCGAGGGCCGTTGTCACGATTCCGCAACAGCCCTGCCCGTGCTCCGGCGGCCAGGTCCGCGGCCTCCCGGTCCGGCGCCGGGGGCCGAGGCCGTTCAGTCCGACGGGGGTCTGGGGGCGGAGCCCCCGGGAGGCCGTCCGCGCCGGGGCAGTGGTCCCGTGTCCCGCGGCAGGCGCCCCGACTCCGCCAGTGCCCTGCGCAACAGGAACTCGATCTGCGCGTTGGCCGACCGCAGCTCGTCCCCGGCCCACCGCGCGAGCGCCTCGTACACCGCCGGGTCCAGCCGCAGCAGCACCTGCTTGCGCTGCTGCTGCGGCCGGCGCCGCGGGCCCGGGCCTTCGTCGGGGACCGTCACTGGTAGAGGGACCCGGTGTTGAGGACCGGCTGCGCGGCCCGGTCACCGCACAGCACCACCATCAGGTTGGAGACCATCGCCGCCTTCCGCTCGGAGTCCAGCTCCACGATGTCCCGCTCGGTGATCCGGGCGATCGCGGCCTCCACCATGCCCACCGCGCCGTCCACGATCTGCCGGCGCGCCGCGACCACCGCTCCGGCCTGCTGCCGCTGGAGCATCGCCGAGGCGATCTCCGGCGCGTAGGCGAGGTGCGTGAAGCGGGACTCGATGATCTGTACCCCGGCCGCCTCCACGCGTGCGTGCAGTTCGACGGCGAGCTTCTCGGTGATCTCCTCGGCGTTGCCGCGCAGCGAGAGGCCGTCCTCCTCGTGGGCGTCGTAGGGGTACTCGATGGCGATGTGCCGCACGGCCGCCTCGGTCTGGGTGGAGACGAACTCGATGTAGTCGTCGACCTCGAAGGTGGCCTGGGCGGTGTCCTCGACGCGCCACACCACGACCGCGGCGAGCTCGATCGGGTTGCCGTAGGCGTCGTTGACCTTGAGGACGGCGGTCTCGTGGTTGCGCACGCGGGTCGAGATCTTCGTGCGGGAGGTGAAGGGGTTCACCCAGCGCAGGCCGTCCTGCCGGATCGTGCCGCGGTACCGGCCGAAGAGCTGGACGACGCGGGCCTCGCCCGGCGCCACCATGTTCAGCCCGCACATGGCGAGGAACGCCGCGAGGGCGACCAGGATGCCGCCGATGATCAGCCCGGCCTTCGCGCCGCTCGCGTCCACCGAGGTGGCGGCCGCGATCAGCCCGGCGCCGGCCAGCAGCCCGAGCAGTCCGAGCAGCAGGGCGAGCCCGCCGCCGATGCTGTGCGCGGTGAACTCCCGCACACGTGGCGCCGGCATCTCGGGCACGTCGGCGATGACCTGCGTGTCGTGTGTGGACATGGATGGTCCCCCGTTCTCCTGTCGAAGCCACTTCTGCATAGCTTCTGTCTAGCTAAGTGATATCACTTTTTCGCGTTGTGGCAACCCTCCGGGTGTCTCGTACGTCGGTTCCGGTGGGATGGGTGCTGATTGTCACGTCCGCAAAGGGCCGGATCGGCAGCCCTATCTCTTATCTCCCGGTGTTAGCTTTCTGAGCTGACCTGAGCGGCGAACCTGTGTGACATGTGAGCACACATGAACGAAGCGGAGCAGATCGGACTCATGGGACGAGCGGAAGAGAGACGCGCCCGACAGCGCGGTGGGCGCCGGGCGGCACCCAAGAGCCACCGTTCGTCGGCCGCGGCCGGGAAGAGCGGCATACGCAGGCTCTTCACCTGGAAGAAGATCCTCGGCACCTTCTTCGGCCTGTGCCTGCTGGGCATGGGCGCCTTCATCGTGCTGTACATGGTGATCGACATCCCCGAGGGGAACGCCGACGCCAAGCGGCAGAGCAACATCTACAAGTACAGCGACGGCTCGATCATGGCCCGCGACGGCAAGGTCAACCGCGAGAACGTCGATCTGTCCCGGGTCCCGAAGGAGGTGCGGATGACGTTCGTCGCGGCCGAGAACAAGACCTTCTTCAAGGACGCCGGCGTCGACTTCAAGGGCACCGCCCGGGGTCTGTTCAACACGGTCTCCGGCCGGGGCGCGCAGGGCGGTTCGACCATCACCCAGCAGTACGTCAAGAACTACTACCTGACGCAGGAACAGACCGTCTCGCGCAAGCTCAAGGAACTGGTCATCTCGCTGAAGCTGGACCGGGAAAAGTCCAAGGACTACATCCTCGCCGGCTACATCAACACCAGCTACTACGGCCGCAACGCCTACGGCATCCAGGCCGCCGCCCAGGCCTACTACGGCAAGGACGCCGAGAAGCTCACCGTCGCGCAGGGCGCCTACCTCGCCGCACTGCTCCAGGCCCCCAGCCAGTACGACTGGGCCGTCGCCTCGGAGAACGGTAAGAAGCTGGTGAAGGCGCGCTGGAACTACGTCCTGGACAACATGGTCGAAGAGGGCTGGCTGAGCGCGTCCGAGCGGGCCGGGATGAAGTTCCCGGTGCCCAAGGAGCCGAAGCCCGCCCCCGGCATGGAGGGCCAGAAGGGCTACCTGGTCAACGCGGCCAACGCGGCGCTGGAGAAGCAGCTCGTCGCCGACGGCACCGCCGACAGCGCCAAGGAAGCCGAGGCACTGGTCAACGCCGGCGGCTGGACCCTGACGCTCAACATCGACAAGAAGAAGCAGGCGGCGCTGGAGAAGTCCGTCCAGCGGCAGCTGAACAGCAAGCTCGACCCCGACAAGCGCAAGGTCGACGGAGACGTCCAGGCCGGTGCCGCGTCCGTGAACCCCAAGACCGGCGCGGTGGTCGCGATGTACGGCGGTGAGGACTACTTCAAGCACTACACGAACAACGCCACCCGCTCCGACTACCAGCCCGCCTCCACCTTCAAGCCGGTCATCCTGGCCGCGGCGCTGGAGGAGCAGGCGACGACGCAGAGCGGCAAGCCGATCACCGCGAACACGGTCTACGACGGCACCAGCAAGCGCCCGGTCGTGGAGGACGGCACCAAGGTCGGCTTCGCCCCCGAGAACGAGGACGACCGGAGCTACGGCCCGATCTCCGTCCAGACGGCGATGAACAGGTCCGTCAACTCCGTCTTCGCGCAGATGGGCGTCGACGTCGGCATGTCCGAGGTGGTGAAGGTCGCCGGCAAGCTCGGCATGGACACCGAGAACATGGAGGCCGTGCCCGCGCAGACCCTGGGCAGCATGGGCGCGAGCCCCCTGCAGATGGCCGGTGTCTACGCCACCCTCGACAATCACGGCAAGAAGGTCACTCCGGCCCTCGTGAAGTCGGCCGAGCGCCTGAACCAGAACGTCCCCATGCCCGACCCGGTCGGCGACCAGGTCATCAGCCGCGAGGCCGCCGACTCCGTCACATCGGTGCTGACCGGCGTGGTCGACGACGGCACCGCCCAGAAGGCCGTGGCCGAGAACCCCGGCCGCAACGGCCAGCAGGTCGCGGGCAAGACCGGTACCTCCGACAACAACAAGTCGGCCTGGTTCACCGGCTACACGCCCGACCTGGTCACCTCGGTCGGCCTGTTCGGCGAGGATGCCAAGACCCACGCCCAGGTCCCGATGTACAAGGCGGGCGGCGAGCCCCGCGTCAACGGCGGCGGGTTCCCGGCGCAGATCTGGGCGGCGTACACCTTCGGTGTGATGGGCGACGTCGACAAGTTCGACCTGGAGACCCAGCAGGGCGCGGCCGTCGAGCCGGCCTGGACGCCGACTCCCTCGCGGACGCCGACCAAGGAGCCCACGCAGGAGCCGACGACCGAGGCGCCGTCGTCGTCCCCGCCGCCGACGACCGAGGCGCCGTCGTCCTCCCCGCCGCCGTCCCCGTCGACGACACCGCCCACCCTCACCCCGCCCACGTCCCCCCAGACGACACCGCCGGGCGACGGAGGCGACCCGTTCGACCCGATCAGGCCGGGCGACGACGAGTAGAAGAGCAGGAGACGCCGAAGGGCGCCCGGTGCACACCGGGCGCCCTTCGGCCTGTTCCGTCTCGTCGTACGGCTCGGTCAGCCCCGGTTGAGCTCGAACCAGACCACCTTGCCCGTGCTGAGCCGGGTCGCGCCCCAGCGCCGGGCCATCCGGTTCACCAGGTACAGCCCGCGGCCGCCCTCGTCGGTGGCGCGTGCCTGGCGCAGCCGCGGCAGCTGCGGCACGTCGTCGCCGACCTCGCAGCGCAGCACGTCCGTGCGCAGCAGGCGCAGCGTCACCGGCCGCGAGGCGTACCGCACGGCGTTGGTGACGACCTCGCTGACGAGCAGCTCGACGGAGTCACTGAGCTCCTCCATACCCCAGCGCTGCAACGCGCGCCGGGCCAGCCGGCGGGCACGGCCGGGGGCCGCGTCCTCCGGTTCCAGGAACCAGTACGCCACGTCGCTGGGCGCGATCCCGTCGAAGCGGGCGGCGAGCAGCGCGATGTCGTCGTCCCGGTCGCCCGGGCCGAGCATGTCGAGCACCTCGTCGCACAGCGCTTCCAGGGGCGGCGGATGGTCCGGCCCGGTGAGCTGCGCGACCGCGGCGAGCTTCTCCCGCAGCTGCTCGATGCCGGTCCACACGTCGCGCAGCCGCGACTCGACCAGACCGTCGGTGTAGAGCAGCAGGGTCGCACCGGCGGGCGCGTCCAGCTCCACGGCCTCGAAGTCCACGCCGCCGACCCCGATCGGGGCACCGGCGGGCACGCGCAGCACCTCGGCACGGCCGCCCAGGTGCAGCAGGACGGGCGGCGGATGACCGGCGTTGGCGATGGTGATGCGGTGCGATACCGGGTCGTACACGGCGTAGAGGCAGGTCGCCATGCGGTCCACGCCGAGGCGCTGGGCCTGCTCGTCGAGGTGGTGCAGGACCTCCTGCGGCGGCAGGTCGAGACCGGCCAGGGTCTGGGCCGTGGTGCGCAGCTGGCCCATGATGGCCGCCGAGGTCATGGAGTGGCCCATGACGTCACCGACGACCAGGGCGACCCGGCTGCCGGGCAGCGGGATCGCGTCGTACCAGTCGCCGCCGACCCGGGCCGTCTCCGCGGCCGGCAGGTAGCGGGAGGCCAGCCGCACGCCCGTCGGGCGGGGCAGCGTCTCCGGCAGCATGGTGCGCTGCAGCTCGTCCGCGATGTAGGCCTCACGGCCGTACAGCACGGCCTTGTCGATGCCGAGGGCGCTGTGCGTGGCGAGCTGGGCGGCCACCAGGAGGTCGTCCGGCTCGAAGGCGATGCGCTCGGGGCGGCGCAGGAACAGGGCGGCACCGATCACCCGGCGCCGGCCGCGCAGCGGGGCGAGGATCGCGCGCTGCCCGTCCGGCACGGCGAACTCGCCGCCTTCACCCAGCAGTTCCGGCAGCGCGGCGCGGGCTGCGGGGGCGTCGGTGAACACCGGGCGCACCCCGCGCAGCACCTCGGCGAGAGCGCTGCCGGGCCGCACCTCGCACAGCTCGGCGCCGACCGTGTCCAGCTCGTTCGGTTCGGGCGGCGCGGCCGGCTGGAAGCCGTTCTCGGTGTCGCGCTCCGCCGGTATCCGGTCGGTGCGGCGCAGCCGCAGCACCAGCGGGCCGGTGGGCCGCTCGTCGCCGACGGGCAGCGGGTCGCGCAGATAGACCAGGATCGCGTCGGAGAAGGTGGGCACGGTGGCCCGGCACAGCCCCATCACGATCTCGTCGAGGTCGATGCCGCGGGCGATCCGCCGGGTGGCGGCCCCCACGAACCTCAGGCGGTCGCCGTCCCGCCGCATGGGCGTGGGCCGGCCGGGCGGCAGGCTCTGGCCGCTGCGGCGCTCCTGCCCGTCGGTGCTCACCCCCGGCCGGTCCTGTTCGTCGGCCGGCTGGACCGGAATGCCCTCGGGGGCCGGGCGCGGCCGAGGCGTGTCGCGCTCGGCGGTCTGCTCGGCACCCGGCTGGGAGTGCTCGAAGGCGGGGTCGCTCACGGTGTCCTTGCCCTTGCCGAACGGCGTGGAAGTGCCCGGCTCCGACGTGCCCGGCGTGCTGTGTGCCGTAGTGACCGGAACGGTGACGTCGCCGCCGGGGCGGCCCTGTACCGGTAAGGCGCCGGCGCCGGGCCCCCGCGCCGGTGTCGGGGTATGCACGAACGCCCCGCGGGGATCCACGGGGTCGACGCCCGTCTGGGGGCGTTCGAACGAGGTCGGCTGCTCCGTCACGCGTGTCGAATCCATCCGTCCGGGGCTGCGCGCCGCGCGCGCAGTTGGTCCCGCCGAAACTCCGATACCCGGATTACGTGTCCCAGGAACGGAATTCCCGCGTGGTCAGAGGTTGTTCCTGTGTCACCGGCGGACCGTCTGCGGCCCGTGGCGCAGGCCCCGCCGGTGTTGCCCTCGTACCCCTCGCTCACGTCCTGCCGCCCCTCGGTGACGATCGGTCAAGCCCAGCGCGTGCTCAGGTAGTTGCCGCCGCGCGCCCTTGCGGAGGACGATCCTACGTTTCTTTACCGGGGGCGCATCAAGGGTCTCATGAGGACACATGCGCGGGCGTACGATCCCAGTCCTCCGGGAGTGACGGTACCGCCCAGGACGGATCCGGGCGCCAGTGCTGCCAGCCTTCCGAGAACGGCGGCCCCCAGGCGCGGATCACCTCCACCGCGTCCCGCCCCGCTTCCCGTACCTTTTCCGCCTGTTGGTCGTCCATCAGCCCGTCCCGCCGGGCCTGGGCGAACTCGTCCTCGTCCCGCCAGTGCCAACTACGGTCGGGATGGACGGAGATGTCCAGGAAATGGTCCACGGAGTCGACGCCGCCCGACCAACGGACCAGCGGCTCCTCCAGGTTCACGTACCAGTTCTTGAACTGCCAGCCCGGCTCCCAGAACAGCCACACCGACCAGGGCTCGCCGGGCCGGGCCAGCTTCAGCACACCCGTGCCGAACCACCGGTCGCGCTGCACGGTCCGCGGCTTCGTGTAGCGCGACTCCAGCGGTTCCAGGTGCACGGGCGTGCCGTCGGCGAGCACGGGCTTCACACACTCGGTGCCGGGCGCCAGCCACACGGCGAGCAGGTCGGCGTCGTCCCGGACGACGGTGACGGGGCGCGCGATGTGCACGTGCGTGCCGCCGTTCTCCCGGTACCGCCACAGGATCCGGCTTCCGGGCGCCCAGAAGCCTGCCGCACCACCCGTTTCCACGCGTCTCATCGCTCCACCGTCTGCCATGAACAGATATTAGGTGCCGTAGGCATACGACGCTGCGGCGCGTGTCACGGTTCACGCGCCGGGCACACGAACGCGTCCCCTCGTCACGGGTGTGTCATCCGCAGGACATCGAGCGCCTCGTCGAGCTGCTCCGCGGTCAGGTCCCCGCGTTCCACGTACCCGCCGTCCAGCACGACCTGACGGATCGTCTTCCGCTCGGCCAGGGCCTTCTTGGCGACCTTCGCGGCCTCCTCGTAGCCGATGTACTTGTTGAGCGGGGTGACGACGGAGGGGGAGGACTCGGCGTACTCCCGCGCCCGCTCGCGGTCGGCGGTGATGCCGTCGACGGTCCGGTCGGCGAGCAGCCGCGTCACGTTGGCGAGCAGCCGGACCGACTCCAGCACGTTCTTCGCGATGACCGGCAGCATCACGTTGAGCTCGAAGTTGCCGGCGGCGCCCGCGGTGGCGACGGTGGCGTCGTTGCCGACGACCTGGGCGGCGACCATCAGCACGGCCTCCGGGATGACCGGGTTCACCTTGCCCGGCATGATCGAGGAGCCGGGCTGGAGGTCGGGCAGGGCGATCTCGGCCAGGCCCGTGCGCGGCCCGGAGGACATCCAGCGCAGGTCGTTGGCGATCTTCGTCAGCCCGACCGCGATGGTCCGCAGCTGCCCGCTGGTCTCGACGATTCCGTCCCGGGCGCCCTGCGCCTCGAAGTGGTTCCGGGCCTCGGTGAGGGGCAGCCCCGTCGTGCGGGCGACCTCCTCGATGACGGCGGCGGAGAAGCCGGGCGGGGTGTTGATGCCCGTGCCGACGGCCGTACCGCCGAGGGGCAGTTCGGCGAGCCGGGGGAGGGACGCCTCGAGACGCTCGATGCCGTACCGCACCTGGGCCGCGTACCCGCCGAACTCCTGGCCCAGCGTCACGGGCGTGGCGTCCATGAGGTGCGTCCGCCCGGACTTCACGACGTCGGCGAACTCCTCGGCCTTGCGCTCCAGGGAGGCGGCGAGGTGTTCCAGGGCCGGGACGAGGTCGCGCGTCACGGCCGCGGTGGCGGCGATGTGGATCGAGGAGGGGAAGACGTCGTTGGACGACTGGGAGGCGTTGACGTGGTCGTTGGGGTGCACGGCGCTGCCCAGGCGCTCGCCGGCGAGGGTGGCGATGACCTCGTTGGTGTTCATGTTGGACGAGGTGCCCGACCCGGTCTGGAACACGTCGACCGGGAAGTGCGCGTCCCACGTCCCCTCGGCGACCTCCCCGGCCGCGTCCTGGATCGCCTGCGCGATGTCCTTGTCCAGGACCCCCAGCTCGGCGTTGACCTTGGCCGCCGCCCCCTTGATGCGGGCCAGCGCCTCGATGTGCGCGCGCTCGATGCGCTGCCCGGAGACGGGGAAGTTCTCCACGGCCCGCTGGGTCTGCGCCCGCCACTTGGCATGGGCGGGCACCCGCACCTCGCCCATGGAGTCGTGCTCGGTGCGGTACTCGGTCCTGTCCTGCTCGTCGGTCATCGACGATCACCTCCACGTGTCACAGCGTCCGCGCCGTGACCACTGTTCCCCGTGGAGGCGAATCGGCACCGCCGTTCTCGGGCGAGTCCGGGACCGCGTACCGGAATGGACTTGAACGCGGGGGCGGGTGTCACCCGGCCCGTGCCGTTCGAGGGCGAGGCCCTTCAGCGGCCGGTGGAGATGAGACGGGCAGGGGCGGCCGGGAGGGGAGAATCCCTCTCCCGCCGCCCCCGGGGCACTACGCCAGGCCGGGTCCCCGCACCGGGATCGACGTGAACGTCGGCGCCGGCGCCGGGTCCTGGAAGAAGTCGTTGCCCTTGTCGTCGACGACGATGAACGCCGGGAAGTCCTCGACCTCGATCTTCCAGACGGCCTCCATGCCGAGCTCCTCGTACTCGACGACCTCGACCTTCTTGATGCAGTCCTGGGCGAGGCGGGCGGCCGGGCCGCCGATGGAGCCGAGGTAGAAACCGCCGTGGGCGTCGCACGCGGCCGTGACCTGCTTGCTGCGGTTGCCCTTGGCCAGCATCACCTTGGAGCCGCCGGCCGCCTGGAACTGCTCCACGTAGGAGTCCATCCGGCCGGCCGTGGTCGGGCCGAACGAGCCCGACGCGTAGCCCTCGGGTGTCTTGGCCGGACCGGCGTAGTACACCGGGTGGTCCTTCAGGTACTGCGGCATCTCCTCGCCCGCGTCCAGCCGCTCCTTGATCTTGGCGTGCGCGATGTCGCGGGCCACCACCAGCGGGCCGGTGAGGGACAGACGGGTCTTCACCGGGTACTTGGTCAGCTCGGCGAGGATCGTGTCCATCGGCTGGTTGAGGTCGATCTTCACCACGTCGGAGGACTCGTCGAGGTGCTCGTCGGTCGTCTCCGGCAGGAAGCGCGCCGGGTCAGTCTCCAGCTGCTCCAGGAAGACGCCCTCGGCGGTGATCTTCGCGACGGCCTGGCGGTCGGCGGAGCAGGACACGGCGATGGCGACCGGGCAGGACGCGCCGTGCCGCGGCAGGCGCACCACCCGCACGTCGTGGCAGAAGTACTTGCCGCCGAACTGCGCACCGATGCCGATCTTCTGCGTCAGCTCGAAGACCTTCTCCTCCAGCTCCTTGTCCCGGAAGCCGTGCCCGAGCTCGGAGCCCTCGGCCGGGATCTCGTCCAGGTAGTGCGCGGAGGCGTACTTGGCGGTCTTCAGCGCGTACTCGGCGGACGTGCCGCCGACCACGATCGCCAGGTGGTAGGGCGGGCAGGCCGCCGTCCCCAGCGAACGGATCTTCTCCTCCAGGAACTTCATCATGGAGGACTCGTTCAGGACGGCCTTCGTCTCCTGGTACAGGAACGACTTGTTGGCCGAGCCGCCGCCCTTCGCCATGAAGAGGAACTTGTAGGCGCCGCCGTCGGCCGCGTACAGCTCGATCTGCGCGGGGAGGTTGGAACCGGTGTTCTTCTCGTCCCACATGGTGAGCGGGGCCATCTGCGAGTAGCGCAGGTTCAGGTTCTGGTACGCGTCGTAGATGCCGCGGCTCAGGGCCTCCTCGTCGCGGCCCGCCGTCAGCACGTTCTGCCCGCGCTTGCCCATCACGATCGCCGTGCCCGTGTCCTGGCACATCGGCAGCACGCCCGCCGCCGCGATGTTCGCGTTCTTCAGCAGGTCCAGCGCCACGAACTTGTCGTTGCCCGACGCCTCGGGGTCGTCGATGATGCGGCGCAGCTGCGCCAGGTGGGCCGGGCGCAGGTAGTGCTGGATGTCGTGGATGGCCTCCTCGGCGAGCTTGCGCAGCGCCTCCGGCTCCACCTGGAGGAAGGTCCGCCCGTCCGGCCCCTCGACCGTGGAGACACCCTCGGAGGTCACCAGCCGGTAGGGGGTGGTGTCCTCTCCCTGGGGGAGCAGATCGGTGTACGCGAACTCAGGCATCTCAGCCCATTCCTCACTCGACGGACGGCGGCCCGCCTCCATTGGCGGGCGCCAACCAGCGTAGAACCTGCCGCTGACGGCGAGCTTGTGAGGTAAGGCTCAGTTCGTCACACTCGGCCGCGAACCAGGGGTGTCGCGATCTATCGTGTTTCGGTACGCTGCAGCCGTGGACCTTCAGAAGCACGACCTTCAGAAGCAGGAGCCCGCCGGCTCCGAGCTCCGCGCCTCCGACGCCGAGCGCGACCGCATCGCCGACATCCTGCACGACGCCCTGGCCGAGGGCCGCCTCACCGCGGATGAGCACGCCGAGCGCGTCGAGGGGGTGCTGCGCGCCAAGACCGTCGGCGAACTGGAGGTCTTCATCCGGGATCTGCCCGCGGCCCACCACCAGGGCCCCGGCCCCGCCCACGCCCCGGCCCCCCTGCGCCCCACGGCCGGCGCCATCCCGATCGACGCGGACGACAACGTGGTCGCGGTCTTCAGCAGCGCCGTCCGCAAGGGCCGCTGGCGCGCGGGACGCCGGATCCACGCTTACGCGATCTTCGGCAGTGTCGAGATAGACCTCAGCGAGGCCCTCTTCGACCACCAGCAGGTCGTCGTCAAGTCCTTCGCGATCTTCGGCAGCGTCGACATCCGCGTCCCGGAGAACGTGTCGCTGCGCGGCACGGGCGGCGGCGTCCTCGGCAGCTTCGAGGTGGCCACCCTCGACTCGGGCGAACCGCAGGCCCCCATCGTCTACGTCGACGGCTGGGCCGTCCTCGGCAGCGTCGAGGCGCGGCCGAAGCGGGGCAAGGTCGTGGCGGACATCCTGGACCGGGTGCATCGCAAGGTCGACAGGAGTTTGCGCAAACACCTGGGGCATTGACAGTCGCGAATCCCCCGAATCCGGCGGTTCGGAACTCAGTGCATAGGCGCGCGTACAGCGGGTAGGCCTTGCTGCATCGTCTCTCGCTCGCGAAGCCGTCGTCAGGAGTAGACCGTGCTGCAACCGCCGCATTCGTCCGTGCAGGTAGCTGCCGTTCCGGCCCCGCGGGTGCCAGCGCGAGACAGGGACCAAGACGCCCCGTGGCACACCGAGGCGGTGTGCCGGCGTGACGAGGCAGGCCTGTTCTTCGCCCCCTCCAAGGAGCCGACCGCCGCGAGGCTGTCCCGGGAGGAAGCGGCGAAACGGGTCTGCGCCCGCTGCCCCGTGATGGTCGAGTGCCGCGAACACGCCCTGCTCCAGCCCGAGCCCTACGGCGTCTGGGGCGGCCTCACCGCCGCCGAGCGCCGCGTGGTCCTGGCCCGGCGCCGCCGCCGCGACATGGAGCTGAAGAAGACGGCTCGCCCGGCGAACCAGATAGCGGCGGCGGGCTGACGGCCCAGCGCCACGAACGAGCACCACACGACGAACACCGCAAGACGAACACCAGAACACGAGCACACGAGACGAGCGTGACGACAAAGGGCGTCCCCACCGCACCGGGGACGCCCTTTCGTGGTGCCGGCGCTCCGCTCCCGTGCCGGCCCGCTTCGCCCCGGGGCTACTTGCCCTTGTCGAAGTCGATCGCGCTGTAGGCACGCAGCTTGCTCAGCCGGTGCTCGGACGAGATCCGGCGGACCGTGCCCGACCGGGACCGCATCACGATCGAGTCGGTCGTGGCGGTCTCCGCCCGGTAGCGAACCCCCCGCAGCAGCTCCCCGTCGGTGATGCCCGTGGCCACGAAGAACACGTTCTCCCCGGTGACGAGGTCCTCGGTCGTCAGCACGCGGTCGAGGTCGTGCCCCGCGTCGATCGCCCGCTGCCGCTCCTCGTCGTCCTTGGGCCACAGCTTGCCCTGGATCGTGCCGCCCAGGCACTTCACCGCACAGGCCGAGATGATGCCCTCCGGCGTACCGCCGATACCGAGCAGCAGGTCGACGCCCGTGCCCTCGCGCAGCGCCAGGATCGAGCCGGCCACGTCGCCGTCGGAGATCAGCCTGATGCGCGCCCCGGTCTCCCGGATCTCCTTGATGATGCCCTCGTGCCGCGGCCGGTCGAGGATCACCACCGTCACGTCCTCCGGCGCGGACCGCTTCGCCTTGGCGACCCGGCGGATGTTCACCGACACCGGGGCGTTGATGTCGACGAAGTCGGCCGCCTCGGGCCCGGTGACGAGCTTGTCCATGTAGAAGACGGCGGACGGGTCGAACATCGACCCGCGCTCGGCGGCGGCCAGCACCGCGATCGCGTTCGTCATGCCCTTCGCGGTCAGCGTGGTGCCGTCGATCGGGTCGACGGCGATGTCGCATTCGGGCCCGGTGCCGTCGCCCACGCGCTCCCCGTTGAACAGCATCGGGGCTTCGTCCTTCTCGCCCTCGCCGATGACGACGACGCCGTTCATCGAGACGGTGGAGACGAGGGTGCGCATGGCGCGCACCGCGGCACCGTCGGCGCCGTTCTTGTCACCCCGCCCGACCCAACGGCCCGCGGCCATCGCCGCCGCCTCGGTGACCCGGACGAGCTCCAGGGCGAGGTTGCGGTCGGGGGCCTCGGAGGGCACATCGAGTTCGGACGGCAAGTGATGATGCTCGGTCATCGGAGCGCACCTTTCTGTACGACGACGGCCGGATGAGGGTGTTCTTCGCCCGACTCTATCGCCGAGCCCACAAAATGAGCAGGGGCCCCCACGGATGAGCGCGGCAGGGACCTGCGACGATAGGGGGCGTGGCAGGCAAGAACGGCAAGCAGAAGACGGCGCGGGACATGATCCTCTCCATGGGAGTCATCGTCCTCGTAGCGGGCTTCGTGTACCTCTTCATCCCGCACGACGACAGCGCGCCCGACGTGAAGGCCGTCGACTACCGGGTCGAGCTGCTCACGGCACGCCGCGCGGCCTCCTACCCCGTGGCCGCCCCCCAGGGTCTGCCCGGCACATGGAAGGCCACCTCCGTCCGCTTCCAGGGCGACAGGTTCGACGCCTGGCACCTCGGCTTCCACGATCCCGAGGGGGAGTACGTGGCGGTCGAGCAGTCCACTCAGCGGCGCCCCGTCTTCCTCGACGAGGCGACCCAGGGCGCTCGGGAGACCGGGAGGACCGAGAAGATCGGCGACGGCACCTGGACCCGTTACGAGGGCGGCCGGTACGACGCGCTGGTCCTCGAGGGCACCAAGGGCTCGACGACGGTCGTGACGGGCACCGCGTCCTTCGCCCAGCTGACGAAGATGGCCGAGGCGCTGCAGACGAAGTAGTCGTACGACGAAGGCCCCCGGCGGACGCCGGGGGCCTTCGTCGTACGCGCGTCGGTCAGACGGTCGTGACGACCTGGTCGAACTCCAGGCGCGGGGAGCGCGGGTACCAGGCGTCCGGGCCGGGGCGGCCGATGTTGACGACCATCAGCGGGGTGTGGTCGTCGTCCAGGAACTCCTTGCGGACGCCCTCGAAGTCGAAGCCTGTCATCGGGCCGGCGGCGAGACCGGCGGCACGGACACCGACGATGAAGTACGCGGCCTGGAGGGCGGCGTTCAGCGCGGCGGCGTTCTCGCGGACCGGGCGCTCGGTGAAGAAGACGTCCTTGATCTGCGGGGCGGCCGGGAACAGGTGCGGCAGCTCCTCGTGGAACTCGTTGTCCGCGGAGAGGATCGCCACCAGCGGGGCGCTCGCCGTCTTGGGCCGGTTGCCCTCGGCCATGTGCGCCACCAGGCGCTCGCGGGCCTCGGGGGAGCGGACCAGGGTGATGCGCAGCGGGGTCTGGTTGAAGGCGGTCGGACCGTACTTGACCAGGTCGTAGATCGCCTGCACCTGCTCGTCGGTCACCGGCTCGTCGGTGAAGGTGTTGGCGGATCGGGCCTCGCGGAACAGCAGGTCCTGGGCGGCGGGGTCAAGAACGAGGGACATGAAGGCACTTTCTCGCGACGGTCGGTCCGGAAGATCGGCTGACGTCTCCGACCGTACCGTGAATGAAGTTCAATGTTCAATCAATGTGGGGGGTGTCGTATGCCACCCCGAACCGAACGGTCCCGGTTACTCCGCGCCCTCGTCCTCCGCGGCCTCCTCCGCCAGCGCCGCGTTCAACCGCGCCCGGGCCCCGTCCAGCCAGCGCCGGCACACCTTGGCCAGCTCCTCCCCGCGCTCCCAGAGCGCGAGGGACTCCTCCAGCGTCGTACCGCCCGCCTCCAGGCGCCGGACGACCTCGATCAGCTCGTCCCGCGCCTGCTCGTAGCCGAGCGCCTCGCCGGCGCCCGGTGTCTCATCAACCTCGCTGGTCATCCACCCACCCTATGTGTCCACTCGTACGGAGAACTCACCCTCGGAGACCCGCGCGCGCAGGGCCTCGCCGGCCTCCACCTCGCCGGGATCGCGGACCGCGTGCCCGTCCGCCTTCTGCAGCACGGCGTACCCGCGCTTCAGGGTCGCGGCGGGGGAGAGGGCCACCACGCGCGCGTGCGTGTGCGTCAGCTCCGAGTCGGCGCGGTCGAGCTGGTGCCGCAGACAGCGCCGGCCCCGGTCGAGCAGGTCCGCCACCTGGTCGGCGCGCACGTCGATCATCCGGTGCGGATCCTCTATCGACGGCCGCGCGAGCGCGTGCGCCAGCCCGCGCTCCTCCCGCTCCACCAGCGCCGCCACACACCGCCGCGCCCGGTCCCGCAGCAGCCGCACCCGCTCGTACTCCTCGCCGACGTCCGGCACCACCTTCTTGGCCGCGTCGGTCGGAGTGGAGGCGCGCAGGTCGGCGACCTGGTCCAGCAGCGGGTTGTCCGGCTCGTGCCCGATGGCGGACACCACGGGCGTACGGCACTGCGCGACCGTCCGGATCAGCTGCTCGTCGGAGAACGGCAGCAGGTCCTCCACGCTGCCACCGCCCCGGGCGACGATGATCACGTCCACGTCGTCGATCGCGTCGAGCTCCTTCACGGCCTGCACGACCTGCGACACGGCGTGCACACCCTGCACGGCGACGTTGCGCACCTCGAAGCGGACGGCGGGCCAGCGGTGCCGGGCGTTCTCCAGGACGTCCCGCTCGGCGGCCGAGGCCCGGCCGCAGACCAGCCCGACCAGCTGCGGCAGGAACGGCAGCGGCTTCTTGCGCTCCGGCGCGAACAGGCCCTCCCGCGCGAGGGCCTTCTTCAGCTGCTCCAGGCGCGCGAGCAGCTCACCGACCCCGACGGGCCGTATCTCGGCGGCCCGCAGCGACAGCTGGCCGCGCGGGGCGTACCACTCGGGCTTCGCGAGGACGACGACCCGGGCGCCCTCGCTCACCACGTCCGCGACGGCGTCGAACACCTGCCGGTAGCAGGTGACGCCGACGGAGATGTCGTACGACGGGTCCCGCAGCGTCAGGAACACCACGCCCGCGCCCGGCCGCCGCGACAACTGCGTGATCTGACCCTCGACCCACACCGCCCCCAGCCGGTCGATCCAGCCCCCGATGAGCCGCGACACCTCGCCGACGGGCAGCGGTGCTTCCGGAGTCGTGTTCACAGCCATGCCGCGAGGGTAGTGGGCCGCACCGACAACCCGGCTCAGCCGCCCTGCGAACACCGCCCCGTCACGAGGGCACCGCCCGCCGGCTCCCCTGCACCGCCAGCACCGCCAACCCCACCGCCAGCCACATCGCACCCACCACCTGGGCGGTTCCCGACGCCTCCACGATCACGGCGATCGTGATCGCCGCTCCCGCCACCGGTGCCAGCACATGGCGCCACCAGATGCCGAGACCGCGCCGCAGCGCGGGCTCCCCCTCGGCCGTACGGGCCTGCGGGCCGGTCTCGGACATCGCGCCTCCGCTCCCGCTGTACGTCACTCGCGCCGCCCCATGTCAGTCTTCCCGGGGACTCCGCACGGACGCGATCTTTGACCCGCCGTACGCGGCCTTACGATGGGACGCATGTCTGCTTCGCCTGGCCGCCGTGTCCTGCTCGCCGCCCCCCGTGGCTACTGCGCGGGTGTGGACCGCGCCGTGATCGCCGTCGAGAAAGCCCTGGAGCAGTACGGCGCTCCGGTGTACGTCCGGCATGAGATCGTCCACAACAAGTACGTCGTGCAGACCCTGGAGAAGAAGGGCGCGATCTTCGTCGAGCGTACGGAGGAGGTTCCCCCGGGCAACATCGTGATGTTCTCGGCGCACGGGGTCGCCCCCGTCGTCCACGAGGAGGCCGAGCGCGGCCGCCTCGCCACCATCGACGCCACCTGCCCGCTCGTCACCAAGGTCCACAAGGAAGCCGTCCGTTTCGCGAGCGAGGACTACGACATCCTCCTGATCGGCCACGAGGGTCACGAGGAGGTCATCGGCACCTCCGGCGAGGCCCCCGACCACATCCAGCTCGTCGACGGCCCGGGCGATGTGGCGAAGGTCGAGGTCCGCGACCCGTCCAAGGTCGTCTGGCTCTCCCAGACCACGCTGTCCGTCGACGAGACCATGGAGACCGTCGACGCCCTGAAGGACAAGTTCCCGCAGCTCATCTCCCCGCCCAGCGACGACATCTGCTACGCCACGCAGAACCGCCAGCTGGCCGTGAAGCAGATGGGCGCCGAGTCGGAGCTGGTCATCGTCGTCGGCTCGCGCAACTCCTCCAACTCCAAGCGGCTCGTGGAGGTCGCCAAGATCGCCGGTGCCCGCGAGGCCTACCTCGTGGACTTCGCCGACGAGATCGACGAGGCCTGGCTGGAGGGCGTGACCACGGTCGGCGTCACCTCGGGCGCCTCCGTCCCGGAGGTCCTGGTCGAGCAGGTCCTGGAGTGGCTGTCCCAGCGCGGTTTCGAGGACGTCGAGATCGTCAAGGCGGCCGAGGAGTCCATCACCTTCTCCCTGCCCAAGGAGCTCCGTCGCGACCTGCGCGAGGAGGCCGCGACCCTGGCCGCCGAGCGCGGCGGCGCCGGGACCGGTGAACATTCCGGGGAGTGATCGCGGACAGGCCGGGCAGCACCGCTGTCCGGCCTGTGACCGTCAGTCGTTCGTCGTAACGTAGGGCCATGCAGATCTTCGGAGTGGACATCGGCGGATCCGGGATCAAGGGTGCCCCGGTGGACCTGGACAAGGGCGATCTGGCTCAGGAGCGCCACAAGGTCCTCACCCCGCACCCCGCCACGCCCGACGCGGTGGCCGACGGCGTCAAGCAGGTCGTCGACCACTTCGGCTGGACGGGCCCGATCGGGGTCACCTTCCCGGGCGTGGTCACCGACGGAGCCACGATCCGCACGGCGGCGAACGTCGACGCCGGCTGGATCGACACCGACGCCCGCGCGCTGCTCGGCGAGCGGCTGGGCGGACTGCCGGTGACGGTGGTCAACGACGCGGACGCGGCGGGCGTCGCCGAGATGAACTTCGGCGCGGGCCGCGGCCGCCGGGGCACGGTGATCCTGCTGACCTTCGGCACGGGCATCGGCAGCGCGGTCTTCGCCGACGGCGTGCTCGTCCCCAACACCGAGCTGGGCCACCTGGAGCTGGACGGGCACGACGCGGAGAAGCGGGCCTCCAGCAAGGCCCGCGAGGACCACGACATGACGTGGGAGCACTGGGCGGTGCACCGCGTGCGCAAGTACCTCGCCCATGTCGAGATGCTGTTCTCGCCGGAGCTGTTCATCATCGGCGGCGGCGTCAGCCGCAAGTCCCACAAGTTCCTGCCCTCCATCGAGGGCATCAAGGCGGAGATCGTCCCGGCGCAGCTGCAGAACAACGCGGGGATCGTGGGCGCGGCGATGCGGGCGGCCGGGCACTAGCCGTATCCGTGCGTGCCGCCCGCCCCGGGGACGGGACCTGGGGCGGCCGCTCCGGGGAGCCGACCTGGGGGCCGGGCGCCTCGGACAACGAGAGGTCAGACCGGCGGCCGGGCCCCGGCCGTCCGCCGCCGGTGCACCAGCCGGATCCGCCGGACGATCACGATCAGCCCGGCGATGAGCGTCCCTCCGTACAGCCAGCCGGCCTGCGTGGCGAGTGCCGTCACCAGGCCCATCAGCGTGCCGCCGGTGCCGCCCTCGCCGTCGGCCACCGGCAGCAGCCCCACGGCGAACGCGATCGGCACCACGACGGGCGCGGTCATCAGGTCGCCCCGGCGCACCCAGAGGGCGGTCAGCACACTCACCGGCAGGAACAGCACCCCGTACGCCGTCAGGGACGACCCGAACAGGGCCGAGCAGAGCGCGCCGAGCAGGAACATCACCACCGCGCAGAACAGCCCGCTGCCCAGGCCGGTCAGCCGTGGGTTCGGCGGCCCTCCCGAAGCGGGCGCCGGAGCGGGCGCGGGCCGTCGTACCGGCACCGGCGGGCGGCGCCGCGGCCCCGGCGGCCGGGCCGAGCGCACGGGCTCGCCTCCCGCACCCCGCCCCGCCTGCGACGGCACGGGTTGCCGGGGCGGCCTGGGCCGGTCCCGTCGCGGTCCGTACTGAGGAGATCGCGTCCTGTATTGCTCCACCGCACCAACTTAGGTCGTTCAATATGCCGAATAGGCCTTCAGACACGCCGTCGGCCGATGCTTGGCCAAGCGTTCGACACGTCGCCGGGGCGGTTCCGGACACGCCGTAGACTGGTGGATCGGCCGGTCCCCTGGCCTCCTGGCCCCCTCCACTCACGGGAAGTCGCAACGTGTCGCTCACGATCGGAATCGTCGGTCTGCCGAATGTCGGCAAGTCGACCCTGTTCAACGCCCTGACCAAGAACGACGTGCTGGCGGCCAACTACCCGTTCGCCACGATCGAGCCCAACGTCGGCGTCGTCGGCGTGCCCGACCCCCGGCTGACGAAACTGGCGGAGATCTTCTCCTCGCAGCGTGTCCTTCCGGCCACGGTCGACTTCGTCGACATCGCCGGCATCGTGCGCGGTGCTTCCGAGGGCGAGGGCCTGGGCAACAAGTTCCTCGCGAACATCCGCGAGTCCGACGCGATCTGCCAGGTCATCCGCGCCTTCAAGGACGAGAACGTCGTGCACGTGGACGGCAAGGTCTCGCCGAAGGACGACATCGAGACGATCAACACCGAGCTGATCCTCGCGGACCTGCAGACCATCGAGAAGGTCCTGCCGCGCCTCCAGAAGGAGTCGCGCATCAAGAAGGACATCGCGCCGAAGGTCAAGGCCGTCGAGGAGGCCAAGGAGATCCTGGAGAAGGGCGACACGCTGTTCTCCGCGGGCATCGTCCAGGGCTCCGGCAACGAGGAGCTCCTGCACGACCTGCACCTGCTCACCACCAAGCCGTTCCTCTACGTCTTCAACGTCGACGAGGACGAGCTGACCGACGAGGACTTCAAGAACGAGCAGCGGGCCCTGGTCGCCCCGGCCGAGGCGATCTTCCTCAACGCCAAGCTGGAGGCGGACCTCGCCGAGCTCGACGAGGACGAGGCGCTGGAACTCCTCCAGTCCGTCGGCCAGGAGGAGCCGGGTCTCGCGACCCTGGCCCACGTCGGCTTCCGCACGCTGGGTCTCCAGACGTACCTGACCGCCGGCCCCAAGGAATCCCGCGCCTGGACCATCAAGAAGGGCGCCACGGCCCCCGAGGCCGCCGGCGTCATCCACACCGACTTCCAGAAGGGCTTCATCAAGGCGGAGGTCATCTCCTTCGACGACCTGGTGGAGACGGGTTCGGTGGCGGAGGCCCGCGCGAAGGGGAAGGCGCGGATGGAGGGCAAGGAGTATGTGATGCAGGACGGGGATGTGGTGGAGTTCCGCTTCAACGTCTAGCGGACGCTGTACCGCCATACCCGCAGGTCATACGGGGCCCGGCCTTTCCAGGTCGGGCCCGCCCGTGCTGTGAGCGGTGGGCGGGAGCGGGGGCTGTCAGCCGGGCTCGTCGTCGTGCCACGGGTGGTGCGGCGGTGGGGGTGTGCCCGTCTCGCGGGAGACCTCCTGGGTGATGCGGAGCCAGACGTCTTCGGGGGGCGGGGTCGGCAGGTCCACCGTCTCCGCGGTGCGTGCCGCCGTCACCAGTCGGGTCAGCATGGCGAGTTCGTCGCGGCAGTGGGTGCAGTGTTCGATGTGGCGCAGCGCCTCGGCGTCGGCGTCGGTCGGGGTGGCGTTGCTCAGCGCCAGTTCCACCAGGTGTGCGGACTCTACGTGGGCCACTGCGTCCTCCCGACGGGTTCCGCCGTGACGACGAGGTTCGATGCGTAGCCGCCCTGCTCGGGGACGAACGGGGGCGCGCAGGTGATGAGGGTGAGGACCGGGGCGCCGGAGCGGCGGAATGCCGAGGGCGGTAGGTCCTCCTTCGGCAGGGTGAGCCGGGAGACGACCCGGTAGGTCACCGGCGCGTCCCCCGCGCGGCGCACCTCGATCCGGTCGCCGCGCCGCATGTCGTACAGCGCCAGGAACTCGCCGAGGGCTCCGGTGTCGGTGTCGACGTGCCCGACGAGGACGGCCGAACCCCGGGCACTGCCCGGCGCGGGGCCGTGGCGGTACCAGCCGGCCACGGCCGGGTCGCCGGGGACGCTCATGTCCCCTCGGGCCGTCACGCCCACCGGGCTGATCCGGGCGTCCAGGCCGGCGCGGGGTGCGAGCACGCGACGGGGCGGTGGGTCCTGCGCCGTGCCGGGGGCCGACGTGTCCGGGGGTGTCGTCGGGGCCGCCGCCGGCCCGTGTTCCAGCGGCTCTGCCGCGAAGTCGGGCGGAGGCGCGGCCGGGCCCGACGGCGTGGGCGGAAAACCGAGGACGGCTGCCAGAGCGGCAGCCGCCACAATCGGTCCGGTCAGCCGCCGCGTGCCGTCAGCCACGCCGGCGGGCGACCCGGCGGGCCACCAGCAGGCCCGCCACCGCGACCGCTCCGGCCCCGGCGGCGAAAGCCGGCCCGAGGTCGGAGGAGTTCGGTGCGACGGCGGCACCGCTGCCGCCCGCGGGGACGCCACGGGGCGAGGACGCCATGCCGCTGAACGTCTGGGTCGCCAGGGCGAGGTTCTTGTCCTCGGCGCTGCCCCAGGCGTAGACGACATTGCTGGTACCTTCGCCGAGCTTCAGGTCGGCCGGGCCTATGGCCACGGTGTCCGTACCGGCGAGCACCACATCCGCGTTGATCGTGCCCGCGTCGACCTCGGCGGTGTCCTCCTTCGGGTTGGTCAGGTTGCTGAAGACCGGCTGTCCGCCGGCCCGGACGTCGACGGCGGGCGCTGCCGCGAGATGCCGGACCGTCAGACGGGACTTGCCGGCGTCGACCTCGGAGACGTCGTTGGTGAACGCCGTCAACTGGGGTTTGCCGTCGGCCGAGAGATGGGCGGCGACCGTGGCGTTCGCGCCCTCGGGCACCTCGATCTTCTTCTCCAGAGCGGGAGTTCCGTCAGGGCCCTGGCCCGCTTCGAAGATCTGGATGTCGTAGGTCCCGGCGTCGAGGGACTGGGGGTCCGTCACCGTGCCGGGCTTGAAGTCGCCGATCAGTTCGTCGCCGTTGGCGTACACGTCCACGGTCATGCCGGGGATGCCGTGGAAGACGGACACCATGGCCTTGTCCTCCTGGTCGGCAAGGGCGGGCGCGGAGACGCCGAGGGCCAGGGCACAGGCACCGGTCGAGGCGGCGAGGGCGAGGCGGGTGTGAGAGGTCATGGGAATCATCCCTTCGAACGGAGTCTCCGTACGGTGCGGAGTCTCGGTCCTGTTTCAGGTGTGGGGGCCGCCGCGGATGCGCGTACGGCGTCACCGCTACAGGCCCGTGCCGGGGACCGGGGGCTGCTCGATCACCAGGCGCAGCCGGTGCAGGCCGCGACGGGCGTGGCTCTTGACCGTCCCCAGGGGCATGCCGGTCCGCTCCGCGATCTGCGCCTGGGTCAGGTCCTCGTAGAAGGCCATGCACAGCACCTCCCGCTGGTGCCGCGGCAGCCGTGCCAGGGCGTCGACCAGCAGCACCCGGTCCAGGACGCGGTCCGGTACCGCTTCGTCGGGTCCGGTGGTGTCCGCGGCGCGGCCTGCCGAGTCGATCAACGTCAGCCGCCGCGTCCTCGCCGCCAGCGCGTCGACGATCTTGCGGCGCGTGATGCCGACCAGCCAGGCGCCGAGCGGGCCCCGTTCGGGACGGAATCCGGCCCGGCCGTGCCAGGCACCGAGGAAGACCTGCTGGGTCACGTCCTCCGCCTCGTACGTGTCACCGAGCAGTCGGCTGGCCATGGTGTGGACGAGCGAGCCCCAGCGCCGGTAGATCGCGGCGAACGCCTCCTCGTCGGCGGCGACGAGGCCACGGGCCAGCTCCTCCTCGTACCGCGTTTCCTCGGCGGGCGCGGTGGACGCGGTGGGGGTGGTGAGTCGCGTGTTCGTGATCATGGCCTGATTCCTCCTGCAGTGCGTCGCGCGGGGACGGAAGGCCGTCTGCCGAACCGCACCGGTCGCGCTGTGCGGAGCCGCGACCATGCGCTCTGGCCAGTGTTCGGCGCATAAACGACGCAGCTCAACATGCGTCGTTTGTGCGTCGTACAGTCGGAGGTATGGGTGTACACGAACGGGACAGCCGGCGCCGCGGACCCGAGAGCGCGCCGACCGACGCCGGACTGACCACCGGGGAGGTGGCCAGGCGGCTGGGGGTCGCACCCACCACCGTCCGCACGTGGGACCGGCGCTACGGCCTCGGCCCCGACGCCCACACCGGCGGCCGGCACCGCCGGTGGACGGCGACGGACGTGGCACGACTGGAGCGGATGTGCGCCCTCACGGCGACCGGGATACCGCCCGCCGAGGCGGCGCGCACGGTGCTCGGCGAAGCGACGCAGGAGGCGGGATCCGCGACGGAACCTGATGCCGGGGCGGTCGGGCTGACCGCCCCGGCATCACCGCCACCGCCACCGTCCGTCCCCGCCCGCAGCCGCGCGGGCAGCGGACTGCGCCTCGGTGACGTCCGTCAGGAGTGCAAGGGCATCGCCCGTGCTGCTCTGCGCCTCGACGCCGCCGCGCTGGACGAACTGCTCGAGGCCGCGATCGCCGAGCACGGGCTGGTCGCCGCCTGGACCGAAGTGATCATGCCGACGCTCCAGGCGGTCGGCCGCAAGTGGGAGAGCTCGGGCGAGAAGTACGTCGAGGTCGAGCACTTCCTGTCCTGGCACGTCTCCGGCGCGCTGCGCCGCGGTGCCCCGCCCGCGGCCGCCGACGGCCCGGGCGCGACCACCGTGCTCGCCTGCGTGCCGGGGGAGAACCACACACTGCCCCTGGAGGTGCTGGCCGCCGCGCTGGCCGAACGCGGTCTGCCGGTGCGCATGTTCGGCGGGGCCCTGCCCGTGGAGTCCCTGGTCACGGCCGTACGCAGGACCGGGCCGGCCGCCGTGGCGCTGTGGGCGCAGTCCCGGACGACCGCCAGCCGGCCGCTGGCCCAGCACGTCGCCGCGATGGAGTGGGGGGTACGGGGCGCCCGCCGCAAGCCGGTGGTCCTGACGATCGGGCCCGGCTGGAGCGGCCGGACCGTCACCGGCCTGCCGCGTCCGAGGGGGCTGGCCGAGGCCGTCGCGGTTCTGGAATCGGTGGTGTCGCGCTAGCCGCCGCCGGCTGTGTCGGGAAGTCCCGTCGGATGTCGCCTCGGCCGGCTGTGTCCGGAAGTCCCGTCGGATGTCGCCTCGGCCGGCTGTGTCGGGAAGTCCCGTCGGATGTCGCCTCGGCCGGCTGTGTCGGGAAGTCCCGTCGGATGTCGCCTCGGCCGGCCGTGTCCGGAAGTCTCGTCGGATGTGCTCCGGCCGACTGCATCCAACAGTTCCGTCGGATGCGCTTCGGCCGACTGCATCCGAACACGGCCGTCGGCCCGAAGCGGTGACGGAACTCAACACACAGTCGACCGGTCGGGTGGCCGGGAGCGGGGTACGGAGATGAGCGGCGCGTGGTGGGCCCGGTGAGCCAGGGGCCCGTCGGCACGTCGGACGTGGTGATCGTCGGGGGCGGAGCCGCCGGCCTCAGCCTCGCGCACCGACTGGTCGCGGACGGCGTCGCGACCGTGACCGTGGTGGAGCAGCCGGACGGTCCCGCGCGCCCTGCGGAGCGGACCTGGTGCTACTGGGACCATGCCGACGGTGACGGTGACGGTGACGGTGACGGTGACGGTGACGGCACCGGCGACGACTTCGGCGAGGCGGTCACCGCCACCTGGCCCCTGCTTCGGGTGCACGGCCCCGACGGCGGCCCGCTCACCGTCGACCCGGCCCCCTCGCGCTACCGCATGGTGCGTTCCCGGGCGTTCGAGCGGCTGGTGCACGCCCGGCTGGAGCGTTCGCCCGGCGGGCGGGTCCTCCGGGCCACTGCGGACTCGGTGCGCGACATCCCCGGGGGCGCGGAGGTCCGCTGCACCGCGGCCGACGGCCGCACGCTGACGCTGCGCTCCCGGTACGTGTTCGACTCGCGGCCCCTGCCCGCCCTGCCCCCGGCCCGGACGCGGCTGTTGCAGCACTTCCGCGGCTGGTTCGTGCGCACCGGCACCGACCGGTTCGACCCGGCGGTGGCCGACCTCATGGACTTCCGGGTCCCCCAGCCGCGGCACGGGCTCGCCTTCGGCTACGTCCTGCCGCTGGCCCCGGACCGGGCGCTGGTCGAGTACACCGAGTTCTCCCGGACCCCGCTGACCACCGCGGCCTACGAGGCGACGCTCGGCCACTACGCCCGCGAGGTGCTGCGCCTGGGCGAGTTCACCGTGGACACGGCCGAGCAGGGCGTCATCCCCATGACCGACGCCCGCTTCCCCAGGCGGGCCGGAGCGGCCGTCTTCCGCATCGGGACGGCGGGCGGAGCGACCCGCCCCGCCACCGGCTACACCTTCGCCGCCGTGCAGCGGCACAGCCGGGCCATCGCCGCCGCCCTGCGGGACGGCAAGGGCAGCGTGCCCGCACCGCACGGGCGCCGGGCGCTCGCCATGGACGCCGTGCTGCTGCGGGCCCTGGACACCGGGCGGATCGACGGCCCCGCGTTCTTCACCGGCCTGTTCCGCCGTACGCCCCCACAGCGCCTGCTGCGTTTCCTCGACGGCGCCACCTCGGTCCGCGAGGAGTGGGGCATCGGACTGCGCACCCCCGTCGGCCCGATGCTCCGCACCGCACTCGAAGTGCCCTTCCTGCCCCGCCGCCCCCACCCAGCCCCAGGAACCGGAGAGAGCCCCCGATGACCCTGCTGCGCGACCGCGACCTGGCCCACGCCTTCGACCACGCGTCCCGCACCTACGACCGCCTCACCGGCCTCAACCCGGGGTACCGCGCCGACCTGCTGCGCTCGGCCCGCCGGCTGAGGCTCCCCGGGGACGGGGCCGGACTGCACCTGCTCGACCTGGGCTGCGGCACCGGTGCCTCCACCCGGGCCCTGCTGCGGGCCGCACCCCGGGCGCGGATCACCGCCGTGGACGCCTCCGCGGGCATGCTGCGCCGGGCGCTGGCCAAGCCGTGGCCCGACAGCGTGCGGTTCCTGCACCTGAGCGCCGAGGAACTCTCGACGGTCAGTGAAGGGCCCGCCCCGAGCGCCGAGGAACTCGACACGGCCGGTGAAGGCCCCTTCGACGCGGTCTTCGCCGCCTACCTGTTCCGCAACGTCTCCGACCCGGACGGCGTCCTCGGCACGGTGCGCGGACTGCTGCGGCCGGGCGGGCGCCTCGCCGTCCACGAGTACAGCCTCGGCGGCTCGCCCGCGCACCGGGCGCTGTGGACGGCCCTCTGCCAGGGAGTGATCATCCCCGCGGGCACCCTCACCGGTGACCGGGCCCTGTACCGGCACCTGTGGCACAGCGTCCTCGACTTCGACACCGCCGCCGCCTTCACCGGGCGGCTGACGCGGGCCGGTTTCACGGGTGCGCGGGCCCTTCCCCTCGCCGGATGGCAGACCGGCATCACGCACACGTTCCTGGCCACGGCGGGGGAAACCGCCCGATGAGCACCCGTGAGGCCGCCCGCCGCGGCCGGGACCGCAAGGCCGAGGTCCTGATGCCCGCGCCCGGCCGGGACCGGTTCGCGCCCGGGGACGCGCCGTCCGTCGCCGTCGTGGGCGGCGGCATCGCCGGACTCGCCGCGGCCACCGGACTGGCCGAACGCGGCGCCCGGGTGACCCTCTACGAACGCGAGGAATCCCTGGGCGGCCGCCTCGCCGGGCACCCCACCCGGCTGGCCGACGGCTCCGAGGTGACCATGAGCCGCGGCTTCCACGCCTTCTTCCGCCAGTACTACAACCTGCGCGGCCTGCTACGGCGCACCGACCCCGCCCTCACCCGCCTCACCCCGCTGCCCGACTACCCCCTGCGGCACAGCGGCGGACTGACCGACAGCTTCGCCCGCGTCCCGCGCACCCCGCCCCTCAGCGCCCTCGGCTTCGTAGCCCTCAGCCCCACCTTCGGCCGCCGCGACCTCGCCGCCCTGGACGCCCGGGCGGCGCTGCCGCTGCTGGACGTGCGCGTGCCCGACGTGTACGCGCGTTTCGACCAGGTCAGCGCGACCGACTTCCTGGAGCGCATCCGCTTCCCCGAGGCCGCGCACCACCTGGCCTTCGAGGTGTTCTCGCGCAGCTTCTTCGCCGACCCGTCCGAACTGTCCGCCGCCGAACTGATGCTGATGTTCCACATCTACTTCCTCGGCTCCTCGGAGGGGCTGCTCTTCGACGTACCCGACGAGCCCTTCCCCCAGGCCCTGTGGGAGCCGCTCGGCGACTACCTCCGGCGC
Source organism: Streptomyces luteogriseus (assembly GCF_014205055.1). Lineage (NCBI taxonomy): Bacteria > Bacillati > Actinomycetota > Actinomycetes > Kitasatosporales > Streptomycetaceae > Streptomyces > Streptomyces luteogriseus. Next base: position 3,173,088 of record NZ_JACHMS010000001.1, on the reverse strand, counting down.
CTCGGTGCGACCATCCGTACCGGCACTTCCGTACTCGCAGTGGAGCCCGGCGGCACCGGTGGGGCCGAGGTGCGCACCGGCACCGGCACCGACCGGCACGACGCGGTGGTGCTCGCGCTCGACACCGGGGGGCTGCGCCGGGTCGTCGCCGCCTCGCCCGGCCTGGGCACCCCACCATGGCGCGACGGCATCGCCGCCCTGCGCGCCGCCCCGCCGTTCCTCGTCTCACGGCTCTGGCTCGACCGGCCGGTCCGCGCCGACCGACCCGGCTTCCTCGGCACCAGCGGCTACGGCGGCCTCGACAACATCAGCGTCCTGGAACGCTACGAGGGCGAGGCCGCCCGCTGGGCCGCGAAGAACACCGGTTCGGTCGTGGAGCTGCACGCCTACGCCGTCGGCCCCGGCGCGGACCGGGAGAGCGTGCAGGACGCGCTGCTCGGGCAGTTGCGGCGGATCTACCCGGAGACCCGGGAGGCGCGCGTCGTCGACGCCCGGCACGAGTGGCGCTCGGACTGCCCGCTCTTCCCGGTCGGCACCCACCACCGGCGGCCCACCGTACGGACCCCCCACTCGTGGCTGACGCTGGCCGGCGACGGGCTGCGCTGCGACCTGCCGGTGGCTCTGATGGAACGCGCCGCCACCACCGGCTTCCTGGCGTCCAACGAACTGCTCGCCGGGTGGGGTGTCCGCGGCCAGGTGCTGTGGACCGTGCCGCGGGCGGGCCGCTCTCCGCTGCTGCGGGCACTCGCCGCGCTCGCGGAGCGTCGGGTGCGCCGGTGACGCGGGGCCGCCGGACGGGCCCGGGCCGCTCCGCGCAGGCCCGTCCGGCGGGGTCGAGTCACCCGGGAAACCGCCCGGTGCTGCGCAGCTCCCAGCGCCTCTCGGCGTAGGCGAGGTCGTCGCGCCACAGGCGTCCGGCGGTGCGCCGCATCAGGGGCCGCAGCACGGGGGCGGCGGCCCGGGCCAGGGCGAAGCCGCGCCGGTCCGAAGCGGCGACGACGGCCTCGATCACGGCCGTCCGAGGCAGCTCCGCGTCCGTGGCGGTCAGCGGCGTCGCATGGGTCTCCACCACGGACGTGGCGCCCTCGCCGTCGGTGATGCGCATGACGACGGTGCGCGGCTCCGGCGCGGTGAACTGGGCCCGTACGGGCACCACCAGACGGCCCGCCACCCGGAAGGAGACGTCCACCTCGAAGGCGTCGTCCTCGTCGCCCTGAGGCTCGCCCAGCGGCTCCCTCACGACCGTCAGATCGACGAAGGAGTACGGGTGGAACCAGGAGCCGTGCCACGGGTCGAGCCGGTTGGCCACCACGTCCTGCGGTTCGCACCGCCCGACCGCCGTGTACACGGCGTCCACTCCGCTGCCCGGCGCGGGACGGTCCGGGACCACGGGCCGCTCCGTCGGCTCCTCACCGCCCACCGCGTCCAGCCGTACCCACACCAGCACCCCGTCGTCGTGGGCGGGGTACGGCTGCCAGCCGGCGAACGGGGAGCCGTCCAGGGCCAGTCCGTGCCAGTGGCACACCAGCGTGCCGCACACCACCCGGCTGTCCCGCAGCGGAGCACCGAGGTGCGGGCAGGCCCCGGGACCGGCCCGGAGCTCGCCCGACCGCGAGCGCCACAGCACCACTTCGACGCCGCCTACGGTCCTGCCGCAGGGGCTGCCGGGGCGCACCTCCCGGGAGGCCCCGGCCACGAACCAGTTGCCGGAGGGCCGGGCGGAGGCGCGTTTGAGGGTGTCGGCGATCAGCGCCGGCCGGGCCGCGCGCCAGGTCGGTGTCTGCTCCGCCCAGCCGGGGCCGCGGCGCCGCCGCAGCGGTGAGGTCCAGCGTGCATGGTCCGCCCGGTCAGCCATGGCCCGGTCCTTTCCGTTCCAGTGCGACGGGGTCCGCCGCGGGCGCCGCGTGCCACCGCGCGCGGGCCACCCTGAGGACACCGGCCGCGGCGGTGGCCGCCCGTCGCCGGCGGGGTACCACCGCCCGGTGGTGCAGCACGGTGTAGTCGTGCCGGGCGATCGCGTCGAGGATGCCGCCGTAGAGCGTGAACGCGGTCCTGATGCAGGGGCGTACCCGCGGGTCGAGCATCGCGATGCCCGGTTCCGCGTCCCGGTACACGTCCCTGGTCAGGGCCTCGGCGGCCACGAGTGCCGCCCGGATGCGCGGGTCGCCGCGCCCGCTGCGCCTGCTCCACTCCAGGAGCGGCCGGTCCACGCCGTGGGCGGTGAGCAGGTCGGCGGGCAGGTAGAGGCGACCGCGGTCGAGGTCCTCGCCCACGTCCCGCAGGAAGTTGGTCAGCTGGAACGCCACGCCGAGGGCCGCCGCGTGCGGTGCCGCCTCCTCGCGCGGGACGACCGTGCCGAGCACCGGCAGCATCTGCAGGCCGATCACCGCGGCCGAGCCGTGCATGTAGGCCCGCAGGTCGGCGTAGGTCGGGTAGTCCGTGACGGTCAGGTCGGCGCGCATCGAGGCGAGGAAGTCGGCGAACAGGTCCACCTCGATGCCGTAACGGTCCGCGGTGTCGGCCACGGCCCGGACCACCGGTTCGGTCCCGCCGCCGGTGCGCAGCGCGTGCGCGAGGTCGCCCTCCAGCCGCGTCAGCTGCAGGCCCGGCTCGTCCGGGGTCCGGCGCCGGTCCAGGTCGTCGACGATGTCGTCGGCCCAGCGGGCGAAGCCGTACAGCGCGTGCACCGCGGAACGGCGTTCCAGCGGCAGTAGGCGGGTGGCCAGGAAGTAGGTCCGGCCGTGCCGGGCGTTGAGCTGCCGGCACCGGGTGTAGGCGGCGCGCAGGCCGGGGTCGGTGATCCCGGCGGCGTCCAGTTCACGACGGGTCATGGGCACCTGCTCCGGTCGGGGCGGTCGGGCGGCGGTTCGAAGGCCTGCTCGCCCGGGTGCCGCCCCCGGTGACGCGGGCGGCGGCGAGTTTGCCGCTGATGAGCACGGTCGGTACGCCGACACCGGGTGTGGTCCCGCAGCCGGCGAGCACCACGTTGTCCAGCCCGCGGACGAGGTTGCGCGGCCGGAAGGGCCCGGTCTGGGCGAAGGTGTGGGAGACGGAGAAGGGGCTGCCCGCCGCGTGGCCCTGGGCCGTCCAGTCGAGCGGGGTCACCAGCAGTTCCTCCTCGATGCTGTCGCCGAACCCGTGGAGGCCGCGGCGTTCCAGCTCGGCGAGCAGGCTGTCGCGGTAGCGCGGGCCCAGGTCGCGCCAGGCGGTGGCGGAGGGGCCGACGGCGGTGTTGGGGCAGGGCGCCAGGACGTAGTGGAGGTGGCGGCCCGGCGGTGCCAGCGAGGGGTCGTGCGTGGTGGGACGGGTGATCAGCAGGGACGGGTCGCTCATCAGCGTTCCCGAGCGGGTCAGTTCGTCGAAGGTGCGCTCCCACGCGGCGCCGAAGGACAGCGTGTGGTGGGCGAGCTGGGGCCAGGTGCGGTCGGTTCCCGCGTGCAGGACCACCGCGGACGGCGAGTGCCGCAGCCGTACCGGGCGCCGGGGTGCCCGGCCCAGCAGCCGGTGCGCGGCGGGCAGTTCGCAGGTCAGCACCACCGCGTCGCACGGGATGCGCTCGCCCGAGGCGAGGCGGACGGCCCGCACCCGGCCCGCCGAGCGTTCCAGCGCGCTCACCTCGGCCGACCAGCGCAGCTCGGCACCGGCCCCGGCCGCCACGTCCGCCATCGCGCGGGGCAGGGCGTGCATGCCGCCCTTGGGGAACCAGACGCCGGCCACGGTGTCCATGTAGGCGATCACCGCGTAGGCCGCCAGCGCCCGGGCCGGTGCCACCCCGGCGTACAGGGCCTGGAAGGAGAAGACGCGGCGCAGGCGGGCGTCGGAGAGGAAGCGGCCGATCGCGCCGTCGAGGCGCCCGAAACCGCCGAGCGCCGCCAGCCGGGCCAGGTCCGGGTGGGCCAGTTGGAAGGGCGAGTCGAAGTTGGTGTCGATGAAGCGGCGCATCTGCGCCCGGTACAGCCGCTCCAGCCACTCCCGCAGCCTGCGGTAGCCCGCCGCCTCCGCCGGTCCGGCGAAGCGCCGCACCTCCGCCTCCATGGCGTCGCCGTCGGTGTGCACGTCGAGTGAGGTCCCGTCCGCGAAGCCCGCCCGGTAGGCGGGGTGCAGGGGCAGCAGCTCGACGTGGCGGTCGAGGCTCTCGCCGACGGCGGCGAACGCCTCGTCGGCCAGCTGCGGCATCGTCAGCACGGTGGGCCCGGTGTCCACCAGATAGTCACCGAGCCGGGCCCGCCCGGCTCTCCCGCCCGGGCCGGCGTCCCGTTCGACGAGTGTGACCCGGCGGCCGGCGCCCAGCAGATGCAGCGCGCACGCCAGCCCGGACAGGCCGGCGCCCACCACCACGACATGGTCCGTCGGTCCCGCCACCGTCCTCATACGAGCTCCTCCGCCTGCCGCGGGGCGACGCCCGAGGCCCGCTCGACCAGCGCGGCGAATTCCCGCCGTACGCCGGGGGCGGCGCCGGTCGCCCCGAAATGCCGCAGTCCGGAGGCCGCCAGGTCGGCGATCCTCGCCTCCACCTCGGCCCGGGCACCCGTCCGCTCCAGCGCCGCCCGCATCCGCTCCACGGTGTGCCCCGGCCGGGCGTCCGCGTCCGGGGCGAGCACGGCGGCGGCGTCCCGGTCGCCGGAGGCCTCCGCGAGCCGGACGGCGACGGCGAGGAGAGGGGTGAGCTTGCGGGAGCGCAGGTCCTCGTCGGCCGGTTTGCCGGTCAGCGCCGGGTCCCCGAACGCGCCGAGGAGGTCGTCGCGCAGTTGGAAGGCCAGTCCGGCGCACCGGCCGGCGGCCCGCAGCGCGCCCAGGGTGCGGGCGTCGGCACCGGCCAGCGACGCGCCCAGCGCCAGGGGCCGCGCGACCGTGTACCGGGCGCTCTTCAGGACGGCGATGGTTTGCGCCTCCTCGGCGCCGGACGATCCGCTCGCCTGTGCGCGCAGGTCGCGGTACTGCCCGGCGACCATCTCGGTGCGCATGGCCCGCCACTCCTCGAACAATCGCGGGCCGTGCGGCGAGGCGAGCGCCGTCTCCGTCAGCAGGTCGTCCGCCCACGCCAGCGCCAGATCACCCGCGAGTACGGCCGCCGACGTCCCGAACGACTCGGCGGACCCGCCGGTGCGGCCGGTCCGGTGCCCGTGGGCGAAGTCCACGTGCATCGCGGGGGCGCCCCGGCGCAGCGGTGACCCGTCCATCACGTCGTCGTGGATGAGGGCGCAGGCCTGGAGCAGTTCGAGGGCGGCCCCGGTGCGCAGGACCGCGCTCGCGTCGCCCGAGCCGCCCGCGGCCCGCCAGCCGCACCACACGAACGCCGTACGCAGCCGCTTGCCGCCGCGCCGGACGTATGCGGCGAGGCGGTCGGCCATGTCGGCGGCGAACACCGCGTCGGTGTCGCGGGCCTGCCGAAGCCGCGCCTCCAGCACCCGCTCCAGGACCGCCTCCATGGCGCGGGTGGCCCCGGGAGCGGTGAGCGGGGCGTGGTTCGTCTCCGCCGGTCCGGCCACCGTCGGCCGCGGTCCAAGCATGCGTAACCCCTTCTCGCTTCCGGTCATCCGCACATCAGTGCTTCCCCGGGCAGAGGCGTTTCGGATGCGCCGGATGGCGGGCTCTCAACCGTGAACCGGTCCCTCGGTCGTGAACCGTGCTCTCAGTCGCGGCCCCGGGCCTGCCGGAAGCGGGCCAGGCCCTCGCCGAGATCGAGGAGCGGCGCCGGATAGCGCAGCCGGGCCCGCTCGTCCTCCGGCAGTCGCCAGGGCTCGTGCACCGCGGCGCCGCCGACGTCGGCCAGTTCGGGCACCCAGCGGCGTACGTAGGCGCCGTCCGGGTCGTAGCGCTTGCCCTGGAGGACCGGGTTGAGGACGCGGTGGGGGCGGGTGTCGGTGCCGGTGCCGGCGACCCACTGCCAGTTGAGCTGGTTGTTGACGAGGTCGCCGTCGACCAGGAACCGCAGAAAGTGCCGGGCGCCGATCCGCCAGTCCACGTAGAGCGTCTTGGTCAGGAAGCTCGCCACCAGCAGCCGGGCCCGGTTGTGCATCCAGCCCTCGTGGCGCAACTGGCGCATGCCCGCGTCGACCACCGGGTAGCCGGTGCGGCCCTCGCGCCACGCGGCGATCTCCTCGGCGGCCTCCTCCTCACCGCGCCATCGGTCGCCCCGGGAGCGGTAGTCCCGGACCGACGCCTCGGGCCGGGCCGCGAGGACCTGGTGGTGGAAGTCGCGCCAGCACAGCTGCCGGACGAACGCCTCCGCCCCGGCGCCGCCCTTCGCCCGGGCCCGCCGGACCACCTCCACCGGCGACAGCGCCCCGAAGTGGAGGTACGGCGACAGGCGTGAGGTCGCGTCACCGGCCAGGTCGTCGTGCCGTTCCTCGTACCGGGCCAGGCCGGTGTCCGCCCACCGCGCGAACCTGTCGCGCCCCGCCGACTCGCCACCGGCCGGGAGATCCGCCGACACGTCCGCCACTCCGGCGCGGGACGGCAGCTCCTCGCCATGCACCGCCTCGGGCACCCGCACCGCGCGCGGGGCGGGCAGCGGGTCGCGCAGCGGCTCCTTGGACCAGCGGCGCATGTACGGCGTGAACACGGCGAAGTGGTCCGAGCCCGCCGGGGTCACGGCCCCCGGCGCCACGGCGGTGACCACACGGTCGTGCACCCGCAGCGCGACACCCTCGGCGTCGAGTTCCTTGCGCAGCCGCTCCTCACGGCGGTGGGCGAAGCCGGTGACCCCCGCCGCCATGTGCACCTCCGTGGCCCCGCACGCGGCGGCGACCACGCGGACCTCCCGGGCGACCGGCCCGGTGCGCACGACCAGCCGCCCGCCGCGCCGGCGCAGCGAGGAGTCGAGGTCGGCCAGGCAGTCGGCGAGGAACGCGGCCCGGTTGGGCACGTCGAATCCCACGGCGTGGACGGCTGGGTCGCGGACGAACAGGGGCACCACCTCGTCGGCCGCCTTCAGTGCCGCGTGCAGGGGCGGATGGTCGTGCAGACGCAGGTCCGAGGTGAACAGGACGACCGCGACGGTCATGGCGTCACTCCTGATGCGGTGGTGCGGGTTGCGTTCGTTGCTCCCGGACACTTCGCCGCTCACGGGCCCGTCGGATGCGCGCGGCGCTCCGGCGTCCGCTCGTGCCCTCGGCCGCCGCCCGCGCGATGTTGCGCGCCATGCCGCCGAACACGGCGGAGTGGAACGGGGCGACGCTCCACCAGTAGGCGTGGCCCAGCAGGCCGCGCGGGTGGAACAGGGCGCGCTGCCGGTAGCGGGTGCGGCCCGCGTCGTCGGTCTCGGCGTACATCTCCAGCCAGGCGAGGCCGGGCAGCCGCATCTCGGCGCGCAGCCGCAGCAGATGACCCGGTTCGATCTCCTCGACCCGCCAGAAGTCCAGCGAGTCGCCGACCCTCAGCCGCTCGGTGTCCCGCCGTCCGCGGCGCAGCCCGACCCCGCCCACGAACCGGTCCAGCCGGCCCCGGACCGCCCAGGCCAGGGGGGAGGAGTACCAGCCGTTGTCGCCGCCGATGCCCTCGACCACCTTCCACAGCGCCTCGCGGGAGGCGTCGACCGGCCGCTGCCGTTCGTCCTGGTAGAGGCTGCCGCCCGCCCAATCGGGGTCGGTCGGCAGCGGGTCGCTGGGCGCTCCGGGCACCGAGGCGGAGGACCAGCGCGTGGTGACCTGAGCCTCCCGCACCCGGCGCAGCGCCAGGGCGAGAGCCTCGTCGAACGGCAGCGGCCGGCCCGGGGTGTCGGGCACGTACCGGGCGATGTCGTGTTCGTGGCAGACGACCTCGTGCCGCAGCGACTCGGTCAGCGGCCGGGCCAGGGAGGCGGGCACCGGGGTGACCAGGCCGACCCAGTGGCTGGAAAGCCGTGGGGTGAGGACCGGGACCGGCACGATGAACCGCCGCCGCAGTCCGGCGACGGCGGCGTAGCGCCGCATCATGTCGCGGTAGGTGAGGACGTCCGGCCCGCCGATGTCGAAGGCCCGGTCGACGTCGTCCGGCATGGTGGCCGACCCGACGAGGTAGCGCAGCACGTCCCGCACGCCGATGGGCTGGGTGCGGGTGTGCACCCAGCTGGGGGTGACCATGACGGGCAGGCGTTCGGTGAGGTAGCGCAGCATCTCGAACGAGGCCGAACCCGAGCCGATGACGACGGCGGCGCGCAGCACCGTCGCGGGCACGGGCGAGTCGAGGAAGATCTGCCCCACCTCGGCCCGGGACCGCAGATGCGGCGAGAGCTCCCCCTCGGGGACGCCGCGCGGCGTGAGCCCGCCGAGGTAGACGATCCGCCGTACACCCGCGGCCCGGGCCTGCTCGGCGAAGATCCGGGCGGCGGCGCGGTCGGTTTCCTCGAACCGGGAGCCGGAGCCGAGGGCGTGCACCAGGTAGTAGGCGACATCCACCCCGCGCATCGCGGAGGCGAGCGACTCCGGGTCCGTGACGTCCCCCCGGACCGTCTCGGCGTGCGCCGCCCAGGGGTGGTCGCGGAGCTTGCCGGGGGAGCGGGCGAGGCACCGGACGCGGTGGCCCTCCTGCAGCAGTTCCGGCACCAGGCGCCCGCCGATGTACCCGGACGCCCCGGTGACCAGGCAGTGCAGCCGCTGCCCGTCCGTCGTCATGGTCGTGCCTCCGTCCTCCGACACCGTCGCCGTGCTGTCGGACCACGGCCGGCCCTGACGCGAACACTTCCCGCCCGGGGCCCGCGGCGGATGCGCGACACGGGCGCCGGCGACGGTTCAGCCGGAGGGGGTACCGCCGTCCGGCCCCCGCGGGTCCGTTCGGGCCAGGACGCTCGGCCACCACGCCCGGGGTCCGATGTCGATCATCAGCGCGGGCACCAGCAGGGAGCGCACGACGAGCGTGTCGAGCAGCACTCCGAAGGCGACGATGAACGCGATCTGCACCAGGAACGCCAGGGGGATCACCATCAGGGCCGCGAACGTCGCGGCGAGCACCACACCCGCCGAGGTGATCACCCCGCCGGTGGTGGTCAGCCCGCGCAGCACCCCCTGCCGGTTGCCGTGCACCAGCGCCTCCTCACGGACCCGCGACATGAGGAAGATGTTGTAGTCGACGCCGAGAGCCACGAGGAACACGAAGCCGTACAGCGGCACCGACGCGTCCGTGCCGCTGAACCCGAGCAGGTGCTGGAAGACCAGCGCCGACACCCCCAGCGTCGCCAGGAAGTTGAGCCCCACGGTCGCGACCAGCAGCACCGGCACGAGCAGGGAACGCAGCAGCAGCATCAGGATCAGCAGGATGACGGCGAGCACGATCGGCACGATGACCGTCCGGTCCCGGGCGGCGGTCTGCTGGGTGTCGTACTGCTGCGCGGTGTACCCGCCGACCAGCGCGTCGGCCCCGGAGACCGCGTGGACCTCCGTGCGCAGCCGCTCGACCGTCTCCTTGGCCGCGTCGCTGTCCGCCGCGGCCTTCAGGGTGGCGTCGATGCGTACGCGCCCGTCGACGACGAGCGGCTTGCCCGCCCCGGGACGGCCGGAGGCGGAGACGGCGCCGGCGGAGGCCACGCCCTCGGTGCTCCGTGCGGCGGCCGTCACCTCGGCGGTGCGGCCGGCGTCGGCGATGATGACGGCCGGGTTGCCGGACCCGCCGGGGAAGTGCGCACCGAGCGTCGTCTGCGCGGCCACCGAGGGCGCGTCGTTCACGAAGATCTCGTCGAGCGGCACGCCCTTGGAGGACAGGGAGGGCGAGAAGGCCGCGAACGCGGCCAGCACGAGCGCCGTCACCGCCCAGGTCCGCCGCGGCCGGCCGTTCACCGTCCTGGCGACCCGGCGCCACACGCCGGTTCCCTCCCCGGACTCCTCCGGCGGCTTCGGCCGGGACGGCCAGTAGGCGGTGCGGCCCAGCAGGGCCAGCGCGGCCGGCAGGAAGGTGAGCGTGGCGAGCACGGCGCAGCCGATGCCGATGGCGCCGACCGGCCCGAGGGCGCGGTTGTTGGTGAGGTCGCTCGCGAGCAGGGCCAGCAGGCCGAGCGCGACGGTGGCGGCGCTGGCGGTGATCGCGCCGAACGAGCGGCGTACGGCGGCCACCGCGGCGGAGAAGCGGTCCCCGCGCAGGGCGAGTTCCTCACGGAAGCGCGCGGCCAGCAGCAGGGCGTAGTCGGTGGCGGCGCCGATCACCAGGATCGACAGGATGCCCTGGACCTGTCCGTCGACCCGGACCACGCCCCGGTCGGCCAGGGCGTAGACGACCGCACAGGCGAGGCCCAGCGCGAAGACCGACCCCAGGATGATCAGGAACGGCAGCAGCACGCTCCGGTACACCAGCAGCAGGATCAGCAGCACGGCACCGAGGGCCACACCCAGCAGCAGTCCGTCGATGCCCGCGAAAGCGTCCGACAGATCGGCCTGACTGGCCGCGGGCCCGGCGATCTGCGCCGTGGTGCCCGGCACGGCCCGGGCCGCCTCGCGCACCGCGTCGAGGACGGTGGGCAGTTCGTCGCCCAGGCCGGGCTCCAGCTGGACGACGGCCTGTATCGCCTCGCGGTCGTCGGAGAGCAGGGCGGGCGACGGGCGGCCCACGACGCCGGGCTTCCCGGCGAGCGCGGCGACGGCCCGGGTGGCCTCGGCCTGCCGGTCCTCGGTGAACCGGGCCCCGTCCGCCGTCCAGACCACGATGGCCGGCACGGTCTCGGACCGGTCGAAGGCCGCGCGGGCCTCCAACACCCGGGTGGACTCGGCGCTCCGGGGCAGGAAGGCGGCCTGGTCGTTGGTGGCGACCTCGCCGAGCTTGCCCGCGTAGGGGCCGAGCGTTCCGCCCACCCCCAGCCAGACGAGGAGCAGGACGAGCGGTACGAGCCACCGGGCCCGACGCAGTGCGGTTCTCATGCGCATCCCAAGCCGTAGGAAGTGAGCCACCGGAAGAAGTAACTCACTCATAAAGTATCTCAATGATTGAGAGATACTAGGCTGGGGGGCATGAGCGGCTCCGGTGCACCCACGGCATCTCTTCCGGCGGACGACCCCACCGGGTTGCAGGCCTTCGCCGTCTTGTTGCGCCGGATGAACAGCGAGTTCAACCGCATCGCCCAGGAGTTCGCCCAGGAGCAGGGCCTGCACCTCACCGACATGCAGGCCCTGATCGCGATCCTCGACGCCGACTCCGACCCGGACGCGGGGGGCGAACCCATGACGCCGGGCCGTCTGCGGGGGCAGCTCAACCTCACGTCCGGAGCGGTGACGGCCTGCCTCGACCGGCTGGAGCGGGCCGGGCACATCCGCCGGGTCCGCGACGCCGGCGACCGCCGCGTGGTGCACCTGCACTACGCCGACACGGCCCGGGGCGTGGCCCGGGACTACTTCCGTCCCCTGGCCCGCAGCACCGACGCGGCCCGGGGCCGGTTCAGCCCCGGCGAACTGGACGTGGTCGTCCGGTTCCTCGCCGAGATGAACGCGGAACTCGCCCTCCTGCGCCGGAGCTCCGACTGAGGCTCGGCCCGGCGGGCACGACTCGTAGCGCCAAGGGGGCTACGGCGATCTCGGTCAAGGGCCGTACCCGTATCCGGATCCTGTTCCGACCCAGGCTCCTGTTCCGCCTCCGGGTCCTGCCCCGACCCCGGCTCAGGCTCCGTCGGAAAGCACTGTCCACGCGCCGGAGCCGGGCGGCCGGGCTCTCTCGGCCCTCGCCCGCAAGACCGCCGCGCCGGGGGTCATGCTCGATCCGTTCCGTACGTACCCCGCCCTGGGCGCGGGACTGGACACCCTCGTCGTGGACAAGGACATGCAACTGTCCGGCCTCGTCTCGCTGTTCAGGGCGATGAAGAGCGCCTCGGGAGGCGGGGGCGGGCAGTTGAACGTCCCCGTGGCCGGGCCCGGGCCCGGCCCGGCCGGCCGGAGTGCCCTCGAGTGGGACGCGGCGAAGGCGCAGCGGCTCTTCGCCGGACTGCGCGACGACCGGCCTGTGCGTGTCGACGATCGGGGCTGACCGGCGGGACGCAGGGCGTGTCGGGGGCGGCCGGGCTCCGTGCAGTGGACGGAGCCCGGCCCCCCGTCCCTCTCCGTCCCGCTCCCGGGGGGAGTCAGGTGCGGCACGGAGAGTGGTCCGGGACGGTCACTCACACAGCGCACGGCTCGCGCTGAACGTCACCGGGGCCCGATGAGATGTGAGGGACGCCTGGTGCGCTGTGACACTTCCGTGAGGACGCGCGCTTGTCTCCATGAGGGTGCCGCAGCGAACGGGGCGCGTCGGCCGGCACGGACTCGCCATGAACCCCGGTGCGAACGAGGACGGTCTTGGGTCAGGAACGGCAATCGCGCTACGCGCAGGCCCACGACGGCGAGCTGGGCGAGGCCGTGGCGCGGGCCCAGCAGGGTGACGAGGCGGCCTTCGCGGTCGCCTACCGGCTCGTGCAGCCGGCCCTGCTCGGCTATCTGCGCGGGCTCGTGGGCGACGACGCGGAGGACGTGGCGTCCGACGCCTGGTTGCAGATCGCCCGGGACCTCGGACGGTTCAAGGGAGACGGGGACGGCTTCCGCGGCTGGACGGCCACCATCGCCCGGCACCGGGCACTGGACCATGTGCGCCGCCAGCGATCGCGCCCACGGCCCGGCGCGCTCGAACAGGACGTGCTGGAGCTGCCCGGCCCGCACAGCACCCAGGAACAGGCCCTGGAAAGCATCTCCACCACTCGGGCCCTGGAACTGGTCCGCGGGCTGCCGCGCGACCAGGCCGAGGCCGTGCTCCTGCGCGTCGTCGTCGGCCTGGACGGCCCCGCCGCCGCGCGCGTCCTCGGCAAGCGCCCCGGTGCGGTGCGCACCGCCACGTACCGGGGCCTGAAACGCCTCGCCCGCCGGCTGGGTCCCGACCCGGAAGCCGGCGAGGGTGTGACGGATGACGCGCCGAAGACGCTGGAAGGTCGACGTCGGTCACGACGTCAGTGGCCGGACAGTCCGGCGTCCAGGGCCGGCGTTGCGGACCCATCGAACAGCTCAGGCAGGAACGGACGACGGACATGGGTGATCGGCTGAGCCGCGGCGGAGCGACGGGCCGTCGACGTGTGCACCCCGGCGACGCCGCGGACGGTCCGTGGGGCCCGCGTGACGACACCGCGCTGCGCGCGGTCCTGACCGCCGCCCTCACCGCGGACGACCCCGGCCCCGAGGCCGAGCGCCGCGCTGTGGCCGCCTTCCGGACCGCCCGCGACGCGGGAGCACACGGAGCGCGTACCCGGCACCGGGACGACTGGCGGCTGCCCGCCCCGGGGCGTACCGGCCGCCCCGTGAAGACCACGGCTGCCGCCGTGTTCACCAGCATCGCGCTGGGCGGAGTCGCGGTCGCGGCCATCGGTTCCGTGGGCTCGCCCGCGAACGGCACCGGCGGGACGGCGCCCTCCTCCGCCCCCGCCCCCGCCCGGTCGGGCGGCCAGGCCACGCAGGTCCCCTCGGACGGTCCGGGGCGGGGCGGCCCGTCATCCGCCCCGGACACCGCGGCCCAATGCCGCGCCTACGAGCGGGTCGAGGGCCGGGGAACGGCGCTCGGGGCGACCGCTTGGCAGCGGCTCGTCGCCGCGGCGGGCGGCGAGGACGAGGTCGACGCGTACTGCGCCGAGCGGCTGGCGCGGTCCACGGCCGCGCCGGGCGGATCCGGCGACCCGGGAAAGCCCGGCGACGTCGTGGTGAACCCCGGCGCGGGAGCGGGCGCGGCCGGGAACAGGGGCACGACGGGCAAGGGAAGCGTCGGCAACGGCCGCCCGGGCGGCGGCAAGGGCGAGTGACCCCTGCCGCTCCACCGCCGCCGAATGACCGCGCCGGCCCTGTCCGGCACGGCCTCAGGTGGACCCCTGTGACGATTCCGGCGCCACTTTCGGTGTGTAAGTAGTGAAGGAATTGGACGACGTAATGCCGGTGATGTGGATGAGACGTGATGAATGCGTCCTCGTGCGGGGTACGCGCGTGGCACCACATGCGGGCAGTGCGCGAACCCGGAGGCTTCGAGTGCGACCGTTCACCCTCAACTACGCGCGACCCACGTCACTTCCGACGGCGGTACCGCCCTACCGCTTCGACGACGCGCTCCAGTTGAACGTGCTCCCCGACGGCCGCCCGGCGGTCAGCGACCCGGACCTCCTGCTGGCGGTCGGGACGACGGCGTCCACCGCGGGCTCCAAAACACACTTCGACGACTGACGCCCGTGACGGCATGACCGTACTGATCCTCACGGCCAAAGACGACGTCACCGCCGACCTGGTCGTGACCAGACTCCACGACGCGGCGGTGCCCGTCATGCGGCTGGACCCCGCCGACCTGCCGGTCAGCACCGTGCTGTCCGCCCACTACGCGCACGGTGACTTCGAGGGCCTGCTGTCGGCGAACGGGCATGTGGTCAGCATGGGAGGTCTGCGCTCCGTGTGGGTGCGCAGGCCCGGCGAGCCGGCCGCGCACGCGGACGAGCCCTCCGCATGGCTGACCGCCGAGACCCGCCAGGCCCTGTTCGGGATGCTCTACTCGGCTTCCGCACGCTGGATGAACCACCCGCGCGACGCGGAGCGGGCCCGGCTGAAACCGTGGCAGCTGAGAACCGCCCACCTCAGCGGCTTCGCCGTACCGCCGACGGTCATCACCACCTTCCCGGGCCTGGCACGGCAGTTCGCCGAGGAGTACGGGGAGGTGGTGGTGAAGTCCGCCTCGGGGCCGCCGCCCGGTGAACCCGCGATGGCCCTGCCCACGACCCTGATCGGACCCGACTCGGACTTCTCCGGCGTCGCGGCCGGTCCCGCGCTGCTCCAGCGGTACGTCCCCAAGCACGCGGACATCCGCCTGACCTGCGTCGGCAGCAGGCTGTTCGCGGCGCGGAAGACGGCCGAACCGGACCAGGTGGACGGACGCTACGGCGGCACCGAGCACACCTGGGAGACGGTTCCGGTGCCCGACCGCATCCGTACGTCGGTGCACGACTACGTCGAGATGGCGGGTCTGGCGTACGCCGCCTTCGACTTCGCGGAGGACGAGGACGGCTTCTGGTGGTTTCTCGAGTGCAACCAGAGCGGCCAGTTCGGCTTCGTGGAGCTGGACACCGGGCAGCCGATCTCGGAGGCGGTCGCCCGGTGGTTGGCCCGGCCCGGCCGGGCCTGACCCGGCGTCAGCCCGTGGAGGCCTGCTCCAGTACCTCCACCGGCAGAGCTCCACCCGCACCGATCACCTCGATGCCGAGCAGCCGCCCCGACGCGTCCACGTCGAGGAACACCTCGGCGTCCGCCCCGACCCCGTCGACGGGGATCTGGCGGACGGCGGCGCCGTCCGCGATGTGCGCGACGAGAGAGACATACGCGGTGTCGTTCTCGCGGTCGTAGTCGACGTGCATGCTTCGCCTCTCGGGAACGGGCTCGGTTGCGGCCGGCGGACACGACGTCGCCGGCCATGTTGGTCACGACCCAGATCTTGCCGGTGGTGTACTTCCACGTACCCGGCGACCTGCCCTTGGTCTTCTTGCGGGACTTCACCGTACGCGCGACCATCTCCTGGCTGATGCCGCGCTGGGCCGCGTGCTTGGAGATGCTCTTGACACCTTGGGAGAGCAGCAGCCGCCTGGTGACGACGGGACACGGACATGCGGACGATGGCCCGGACGATCCACGAACTCTCGGCCCGGACCCTCACCGAACTGCGCCACCTCGTATGGTTGTTGCGCACGGCGGGAGACCCCGACGCGCAGGGCGCCCCGGGGGCCGGACTGGCCGACCTCACGGACCTGGTCCGCGACAGCGGCCTCACGGTGGACCTCGACGTGTCGCTGCCCCCGGTCCCGGTGCCCGAGCCGGTCGAACGCGCCGCGTACCGCACGGTGCGGGAGGCGCTGACCAACATCCGCAAGCACGCCCCGGGCGCGCGGGCGCGGGTACGGCTGCGCTGCGCGGCCGCCTGCACGCCGAGGTGCACAACTCCGCCCCCGGCCGCCTCCCCGCCCGGCCGGCCCTCCCGGCGGCGGCCACTGCCTGGTGGGCCTGCGCGAACGGGCCCACCTGCCGCGCGGCGACGGACACGCGTCGTTCCACCGGAACCCGCGACGTGACCGCCCTCGTCCCTCACGAACGGCGTGGGGCCGCCGAGCCACCCGGCCGCGAGGACCGGCGGGCCGTCAACCGATTCGCCGCCCGTACCGTCGCGTGCATCGACCGCATTCCGCCCGCGTCACAGTCGCGCGCATCGACCGTATTCCGCCCCCGTCGCTCCGCCCCTACGATGCGGGCGAGCCGTACGACGGACCCGCCCACCGTCCCAGCCAGGAGCACCTACCCGTGTCGATACCCCCGCCCCCTGGGAGCCGGTACCCCCAGGGCCCGTACGGCCCGCCCCCTGCCGACTGGCCGCAGGCCCACCGCCCCCACGGCACCCCGGTCTCCGTCAACGCGCTCGCCGTCGCCGCGCTGGTGCTCGGCGTGCTCTGCTTCCTGCCCGCAGCCGGGCTCGTGCTGGGGCTGATCGCGTTGTGGCAGATCCGGCGGTCCGGGCAGAGCGGGCGGGGGCTGGCGATCGCGGGGTCCGTGCTGTCGGCCGTCGGGATCGTGCTGTGGGTGGCCGTGCTGTCCACGGGCGCCGCGTCCGAGGTCTGGGAGGGGTTCAAGGACGGCGCGCGACGGGGCAACGAGGTCCTGTCGCTGGACAAGGGCGACTGCTTCGACGCGCCCGGCGGGCTGGAGGGGGACACCTACGACGTCGACCGGGTGCCGTGCGAGGGCCGGCACGACGCCGAGGTGTTCGCGGTCGTCACACTGCCCGGCGGCGCCTTCCCGGGTGAGGGAGAGATCACCGACGTCGCCGCCGAGAAGTGCTACGCCCTCCAGGACCAGTACGCGATGGACACCTGGGCCATGCCGGCCGACGTCGACGTGTACTACCTGCTGCCGTCCCGGGAGAGCTGGCGCTTCGGCGACCGCGCGATCACCTGCCTCTTCGGCGACACCGAGGCCGGGCTCAAGCTGACCGGCTCCCTGCGCGCCGACCCCACCACCCTCGACACCGACCAGGTCGTCCTCCTCTCGACGGCCAACGCCCTCGACACGGCGCTCCACGAGGAGCCCGAGAAGAGCCCCGAGGACGACCTGGCCGCCCACCGGGCCTGGGCCGGCCAGGTCCACGACGTGCTCGGCGAGCAGATCGAGGCCCTGCGCGGGCACTCCTGGCCGGCCGGCGTCCGTAAGCCCCTCGCCGGCCTGGTCGAGGACATGGAGGACGCCCGCGAGGAGTGGCGCAGGGCGAGCACCGCGCCCGACGCGGACACGTACTTCGCGCACTACGACAAGGCGTACGGGTCCGTGGACGGCCCGGCGACCGTCACGGCGCGCAAGGCCCTCGGTCTGGCGGCGACCCCGCCCGCCTCCGGGGAGGAAGAGGAAGACACCGCCGAAGCGCAGGTGTGACGGCGGCCATAGCGGGGAGAAACCGCCTGCGTAAAGCCCTCAGGGGCTCCTTGTCATCACATCGAGTGATTCTCTGGCCTTTGCTTGCACCGCACAACCTACGGTTGCCACGCTGTTGCTGTCTGTACAACCTGATGGGAGCGGCCAGTGACATTCGGTGAGCAGCCGGCGTACCTGCGCGTCGCGGGTGATCTCCGCAAGAAGATCGTCGACGGTCAGCTGCCACCGCACACCCGCCTCCCCTCCCAGGCCAGAATCCGCCAGGAGTACGGGGTCTCGGACACGGTCGCGCTGGAGGCCCGCAAGGTGCTCATGGCGGAAGGCCTGGTCGAGGGTCGTTCCGGCTCGGGGACGTATGTGCGTGAGCGGCCCGTGCCCCGGCGCATCTCCCGCTCCGGCTACCGCCCGACCGGAGGCGCCACACCGTTCCGCCAGGAGCAGGCCGACGGCGAGGGCCGCGGCACCTGGGAGTCCAGCAGTGAGCAGTCCGAGGCGAGCGTCGCGGTCGCCGAGCGGCTGGGCATCGAGCCGGGCGAGCGGGTCATGTGCACGCGGTACCTCTACCGCGAGGGCGGTGAGGCGATGATGCTCTCCACGTCCTGGGAGCCCCTCACCGTCACGGGGCGTACACCCGTGATGCTGCCGGAGGAGGGGCCGGTCGGCGGCATGGGCGTCGTGGAGCGCATGCGCGCCATCGACGTGATCGTGGACAACGTCACGGAGGAGGTCGGCGCCCGCCCCGGCCTCGCCGAGGAGCTGCTCGTCCTCGGTGGCGTCCCGGGCCATGTGGTGCTGGTCATCCAGCGCACGTTCTACGCCTCCGGCCGCCCCGTGGAGACGGCCGACGTGGTCGTCCCGGCCGATCGGTACCGGGTCGCCTACCACCTTCCGGTCAAGTAGCGAACGCTCACATCCGCCCCGCGGCGCGCACCCCGCGCGCCCCGCTCACACGCCCGCCGTGCGCACCGTCGCGGACCGGGGCGGCGCGTGCCCCGGTGCCTGCCGCCGTTGGCCCAGGTCGACGGTCGTATCCGGGGCTTGTCCAGGGCCGGTTGCGCCGAGGTGCGCCGACGGCGCGTTCGCCGACGTGCGCCCCCTGCGTTCTGGCTGGTTGCGTACCTCTTTGTGAAAAGGCGTATTCGCTGCGTGAAGGTTAGGCGTAGGGTCGGGCATATGCGCATTGCGGTTTCCTTGGCGGGTGGGGTACGGCACAGGCCGCGAGCGGGACGTGGAGGGGCGCGATGAACGACAGCACGGTCACTCTTCCCTGGCTCGTGATACGAGAGGACGACAACGGCAACCGCTACCGCGTGGGCCGGTACGCGACCCGGGCCGAGGCCCAGAAGATCGCGGACAGCCTCGACGGTCGCGGCCACAAGCAGCTGTACTGGGTCGAGCGGCTCGGTCAGAACGGGTCGGCCATGGCCCGCGACTGACCGCGTGGCAGGAACACGGCTGACCACCGTGACGGGATGCACGGCTGACCACCGTGACGAGGTACACGGCTGACCACCGTGACGAGGTACACGGCTGACCACCGTGACGAGGTGCACGGCTGACCACCGTGAACGGCAGAGCGGCTGACCACCGTGAAGGGCAGAACGGCTGACCACCGTGAAGGGCCCCGCGGAGACGTCGAGCAGGCCCCGGAGGCCGGCGGGGGCTCCCGTAGGCTCCCCGCATGAGTGAGCGGATCGTCGTAGGGGCCGCGCTGGTCGAGGACGGGCGGCTGCTGGCCGCCCGGCGCAGCGCGCCCGTCGAGCTGGCCGGGCGCTGGGAGCTGCCGGGCGGCAAGGTCGAGCCCGGGGAGACGGCCGAGGCGGCGCTCGCACGGGAGCTGCGCGAGGAACTCGGCGTCGACGCCGAGGTGGGCGGGCGCGTCCCGGGGGAGTGGCCCCTCAGGGCGCCGTACGTCCTGCACGTGTGGACCGCCCGGCTGCGCCCCGGCTCCGCCGCCCCCGAACCCCTCCAGGACCACGACGCACTGCGCTGGCTCGGCCCCGACGAGATCTGGGACGTGCCCTGGCTGGACCAGGACGTCCCGGCCGTACGGCAGGCCCTCGCGCATCTGGGAGCCCTGGAAGGCCTTCCCTCGCCCGGGCGCGGCGCCGGCGGGCCCGAAGCGCCCGGCGCCTGAAGTCGGCCAGGGGCGTGCGGCTCTCGTCGCGCCGCCGTACGGACACCCCTGCGCCTTTCGTGCCACAGCGCGCTGCCCCGCGCGGTAATTCACCCCGAATATCGGGTATGTGCCCATTAACCCCATGAAACCGGACATGGGCGGGGCTCCTGCCTGGGAAGTGATCGGCGTGATCGACACCGAAGGTGACTGCGCCGAGTGGAGCTTTCCGGACGACCCGGGTGCCGTGCGCACCGCCCGCCAGGCCGTGCGCGGCCAACTCCGCGAGTGGGGCCTCGACAGCCTCGCCGACCTCGCCGCCCTGCTGGTGAGCGAGTTGGTCACCAACGCCCTGCGACACGCCACGGGCCCCATCGGGGTCCGCCTCGTACGCCCCTCCGGCCTGGGTGGCGTCCTCCTGGTGGAGGTCTCCGACCCGTTGCCGGACCCGCCCCGCGAGCGCGCCGCCCGCCTGGAGGACGAGGGCGGCCGAGGACTGCATCTGGTGGCCTCCTCCTCGCGCCGCTGGGGCACCCGGCCCGGTGCCGCGGGCAAGACGGTGTGGTTCGAACTCGCGGTGCCGTAGTGAAAATCCGGTGTACGTACGTCTTACCGCTGTAGAGCGATTGGTTCAGGCCAGTGGCGGTTGCCGGCCTACGGGGTTCGACGACGTGTCCCCTGGTTAGAAGACTGGAAGTGTTGTCACGGTCCGGACCGAAAACCATCGGGACCGTGCTGTGATCGTGAACACCGTGTTGTGCGGTACCGTAGTGCTGGATACTGCGGGCAGCCGCCCCCGGTGACCGGTGCCGGACGCGGTGAGCTGGAGGGGACGGTTCGCGTGAGCGAGATACCAGCGAAGGCCACGGAGTCCGAGGACCCGTCGGAGGGCGCGAGGGCGAGGGCTGCCGACGGCCTGGCCTCCGTGGTGGGAGGTGCGCTCGCGGCCGACGGGGTGCGGACCGGGGACGCCATGTGGCAGAGCAGTCCCCCCGGATCCATCTACGACTACATCAGGGTCGCCTCCTTCTCCATCGGGCCCGACGGGCTGGTCGAGCAGTGGAGCCTGCGCGCCGAGCACCTCTTCGGCATCGCCGCCGACCGCGCCGTCGGCATGGACCCCATCGAGGCGTTCATCGACCCGCGTCACCGCGAGCGCGGCATGCGCAAGATGGCCGAGATCCTCGACGGCCGCGAGTGGACCGGGGTCGTGCCCTTCCGGATGCCGAGGGGCGTCGAGGGGGAGTGCGGGCACGAAGGGCTCGCCGAGGTGTACGTCATGCCGACGCGCACCGAGGAGGGTGAGAAGGCCGCCGTCTGCATCGTCGTCGATGTGCGCACCCTGCGTACCATCGAGACCGACCTTGCCGCTTCGCAGGCCATTTTCGGTCAATCCCCGTTCGGGTTCCTGCTGATCGACCCCGACCTGCGGGTCCGCCGTGCCAACCATCGATTCGCGTCCGTCTTCGGCGGCACGCCGGACGAGCATCGCGGCAAGGGCGTCCACGACTACCTCCAGCGCGGCGAGGCCGAGCGGGTCGCCGCGACCCTGCGGCGCGTCCTGGAGACCGGCAACTCCATCACCGACATGCACGTCACGGGCTTCGTGCCCGGCTCCGACGAGCGCCGCCACTGGTCCGTCAACCTCTACCGGGTGCACAGCGGTTCGGGCCGCCCCATCGGCGTGGCCTGGCTCGGCACCGACATCACCGCCCGCCGCGCCGCCGCCCGCGAGGCCGCCGCCGCCCGGCGCAACCTCGCCCTGCTGAACGAGGCCGGTGCCCGCATCGGCAACTCCCTCGACCTGGAGACCACGGCCCGCCAGCTCCTCGACGTCGTCGTCCCCGGCTTCTGCGACCTGGCCACGGTCGACCTCTACCAGGGCCTGCTGGCCGGCGACGAGACCCCGCCCGGGCTCGCCGACGGCAGCGCCGAACTGCGCCGCGTGGCGTTCGCCAGCGCCGTCTCCGACGCGCCCTTCACCGGCACCGGCGTGCCCGTCGCGGTCGGCGCCGTCCACCACTACCCGTTCAACTCGCCCTGCGCGGACGCCCTGCGCACGGCCCGCCCCCAGACCGTCCCGGGCGAGGACGGCGGACTCGTGCAGTCCACGCTCGCCGTGCCGATGGTCGCCCACGACACGGTCGTCGGGCTCGTGCAGTTCGCCCGGACGAAGGGCAGCGAGCCGTTCGGCGACCGGGACCGTGACCTCGCCGTGGAACTGGCCGCGCGGGCCGCGGTCTGCATCGACAACGCGCGTCTGTACCGCCGCGAGCACGAACGCGCGTTGATACTGCAACGGTCCCTGCTCCCGCCCGGCGACCCGGAGGCCTCCGGCCTCGACATCGCCTGCCGCTACCTGCCCGGCAACGTCAACACCGGGCGGCCCAGCGAGGTCGGCGGCGACTGGTTCGACGTCATCGAACTCCCCGGGCACCGCACCGCGCTGGTCGTCGGCGACGTCATGGGCCGCGGCCTGCGCGCCGCCGTCGCCATGGGCGAACTCCGCACGGCGGTCCGCACCCTGGCACAGCTCGACCTGGAACCGGCCGAGGTGCTCTCCCAGCTGGACGAGATCGCCCGCGGCCTGGGCGCCCCCGGGGGCGTCCAGCAGGCGACCAGGGCGGCACGCCGTCCCCGCGAGGCGGACCTGTCGGAGGTGTACCTCGCCACCTGTGTCTACGCCGTCTACGACTCCGTCACCCGGCGCTGCACCTTCGCCAACGCGGGCCATCTGCCGCCCGTCCTGGTCGAGCCGGGCGAGCCGGCGCTGATGCTCGACGTGCCGCCGGGCATGCCGCTCGGCGTCGGAGGAGAGCCCTTCGAGGAGGTCGAGGTCGAACTGCCCGAGGGCGCCCTGCTCGCGCTCTACACGGACGGCCTGGTCGAAAGCCGCGACCACCCCCTGGACGAAGGCCTCCAGGCCTTCGTCAGCGCGCTCTCCGATCCCACCCAGCCGTTGGAGGACGTCTGCGACCACGTTCTCAACACCCTCGACACCCATCACGGCGAGGACGACATCGCGCTGCTGATGGCACGTGTACAGGGGCTGCCCACCGATTCCGTCGGCGACTGGACCCTGCCGCGCGAGCCGCGCAGCGTGGGCCGGGCCCGCGAGTACGCCCGCGCCCAGCTCCTCGCCTGGGACATGGAACCCCTGGTCGACACGACGGAACTCCTGGTCAGCGAACTGGTCACCAACGCCCTGCGCTACGGTGAGGGCGACATCCGGCTGCGTCTCCTGCTCGACCGCACCCTGGTCTGCGAGGTCTGGGACTCCGGCCTGGTCCAGCCGCGCCGCCGCCGCGCCCGCGACACCGACGAGGGCGGTCGCGGCCTCCAGCTCGTCGGCCTCCTCAGCGCCGCGTGGGGCTCCCGCCGCACCCCCCGGGGCAAGACGGTGTGGTTCGAACTCCCCCTGCCCGGAGGCGACACGACCCTGACGGACCCGGCGGAGGCCTTGTTGAGTCTGTTCTGACAGACCGACGACCACCCGCACGTACGGCACCTCACCGAAGACCCCGGTTGATCGCAACCGAACGTCCGTGCTGATCGTCATCCCCGGCAACACCGATCGCACCACCGGGGGGAGACGGCATGGAGGGCACGGAGGGTACCGAGGGCACGGAGGGTGCCGAGGGCGCGGAGGGTACCGAGGGTACGGAGGAGACGACCCCCGCGAGGGGACGGCGACGCTGGGTCAGACGCGCGGCCATCGCCTTTCCCCTGCTTCTCCTGCTCCCCCTCCTCTCGGTGCTGACAGCCCTCCGCATCAACTACACGGGCGACCCGGCGGACGGCACGTACACCAGGAACCGCGACGCCCTCTGGCTCGGCCACGCCTGGGTCGACGGACGGAAGAAGGACGCCGACGTCGACGCCCTGGCCCGGCGGCTGAAGGACACCGGCATCCGGGACCTGTACGTCCACTCGGGCCCGCTGGAGCACGACGGAACCCTCCCGAAGTCGGTCTATCCGAAGGCCCGCTGGTTCATCGACGCCGTGCACGAGAAACTGCCCGGCGTCCGCGTCCAGGCCTTCCTCGGTGACGTCCTCGCATCCGAGAACAGCGAGGGCATGCTCCTGAACGACGCGGACACCCGCGCGGCCGTCGTCCGCTCCGCCCGCCAGGTCCTGGACACCGGCTACGAGGGCATTCACATCGACCTGGAACCCATGCCGTCCGGCGACCGCGACTTCCTCACCCTTCTCGACTCCCTGCGCCGCGAGACCCGCTCCCGTGACGCGCAACTCTCCGTCGCCGCGCACCAGATCGACCCGCTCCCGCACCTGCACACCGTGTTCGGCCTGTTCACCGAACACCCCAAGTGGTGGTCGCAGGAGTTCTTCGGCCAGGTCGCCCGCCGCGTCGACCAGATCGCCGTGATGTCGTACGACACCGCCCAGCCCCTGGAGGGCACCTACGGCGGCTTCGTCGCCCAGCAGACCTCCCTCGCCCTGGAGGTCACCCCGCCCTCCACCGACCTGCTGATGGGGCTGCCCTTCTACTACGAGAGCAACTTCGACCACTGGGGCCACGCCGAGACCGTCCCCGCGGCCGTACGGGGCGTACGGCTCGGGCTGTCCCGCACCGACGCCGACCGGGCCAACTTCGGTGTCGCGCTGTACATCGACTTCGCCGCGACCGAGGCGGACTGGCGTGCGTACAAGGAAGACTGGGTGCGGTGACCCCGACCCGACGCCCCCTCACCGCCACCGATCTCGCCCCCCTCGCCCGCGCCGCCCTGGGCCGGGACCGCGCCCTCACCGGCGTGGAACGCCTGCGCGGCGGCACCAAGAAGGGCGTCTACCGCCTCACCCTCGACGACGATTCCACCGCCGTCGCCTACGTCTGGTCCGCCGACGAGGACTACTGGGATCAGCCGGACCCCGACCCCCGGGACGTCTTCTCGCACGGCACGGGCCTCGGCCTGTTCACGGCGGCCCACGACCGGCTCACCGCCGCCGGTGTCCGCACCCCCCGCCTCCGGTACGCCGACTCCACGCACACGCACCTGCCCGCGGACGCGGCCGTCGTCGAGGACCTCACCGGCGGCAGCCTGGAGGACGCCCTGGCCCGCGACCCCGCCGGGGCCCCGCGGGCCATGGAGCGGATGGCCGGGCTGCTCGCCACCCTGCACAGCCACACCGGCCCCCGGTTCGGGAAGGTCGCCCTCGTCGACAACGGCGGTTCCTCATACGGCGATTCCTGCGAACAGCGCATCACCGAAGGGGCCCTGCGCTCCGTGGCCGAAGCCGCCGCGCGCGAGCCCCGCGCAGCCGCCGCACGCCGGGAGTTGGAGCGGGAGATCCACGCCCTGGCCGCCGAGGTCCGGCCCCGTGACCGCCACACTCTCGTCCACGGCGAACTCGGGGCCGACCACGTCCTGCTCACGCCCGACGGGCACCCGGCGCTCATCGACATCGAGGGCCTGATGTACTTCGACGTGGAGCACGAGCACGTCTTCCTGCGGCTCCGCTTCGGCCCTCACTACGACGCCCTGCGCGCTCCCGGCCTGGACGAGACCCGCCTGCGCCTGTACCGCCTGGCCATGCACATCGGCCTGGTCTCGGGCCCGCTGACCCTGATCGAGGGCGACTTCCCGCACCCGGGCCGGATGCGGGAGATCGCGGAACACAACCTCCACCAGGCGCTCAGCCTGCTGAAGAGCGCCTCCTGATCTTCGAGCCAAGCCACACCAGCGGGTCGTACTTGCGGTCGACCGCCCGCTCCTTCAGCGGGATCAGCGCGTTGTCCGTGATCTTGATGCCCTCGGGGCAGACCTCCGTGCAGCACTTGGTGATGTTGCAGTAGCCGAGGCCGTGTTCGTCCTGGGCGGTGGTCTTGCGGTCCAGGCCCGCCTCCGACGCCGCATCCAGCGGGTGCATGTCCAGCTCCGCCACCCGCATCAGGAAACGGGGCCCGGCGAACGCCTGCTTGTTCTCCTCGTGGTCACGGACCACATGGCAGGTGTCCTGGCACAGGAAGCACTCGATGCACTTGCGGAACTCCTGCGAGCGGTCCACGTCCTCCTGCATCATCCGGTACTCGCCGGGACCGACCCCGGCCGGCGGCACGAAGGCCGGGACCTCCCTGGCCTTGGCGTAGTTGAAGCCGACATCGGTGACCAGGTCGCGCACGACCGGGAACGCCCGCAGCGGCGTCACCGTGAGGGTCTCCTCCCGTCCGAACACCGACATCCGCGTCATGCACATCAGCCGCGGGCGGCCGTTGATCTCCGCCGAGCAGGAACCGCACTTGCCGGCCTTGCAGTTCCAGCGCACGGCGAGGTCGGGCGCCTGGGTGGCCTGGATGCGGTGGATGATGTCGAGCACCACCTCGCCGTCGTTGACCTCGACCTCGAAGTCCTCCAGGCCGCCGCCGCTCACGTCGCCGCGCCACACCTTGAAGTGGGCCGTGTAGCCGCTCATTCGTGGAGCTCCTCTTCGGCGAGGTACTTGACCAGCTCCTCCTTGTCGAACAGGGCGAGCAGGTCGTCACGGACGGGTTCGGTGGTCTCACGGGTGAGGGTGATCTGGCCGCGGACCGGGTCCGTGGCCGCCAGGCTGCCCGTGGGGTCGGTGAGCGCGCACAGCAGGTTGATACGCCGCCACGCGCGGTCCATCCCGGGGTGGTCCTCGCGCGTGTGCCCGCCGCGCGACTCGGTGCGTTCCAGCGCGGCCCGCGCCACGCACTCGCTGACCAGCAGCATGTTCCTGAGGTCCAGGGCGAGGTGCCAGCCCGGATTGAACTGCCGGTGCCCCTCGACCCCGGCCCGGCGCGCCCGGAGCCGCAGCTCGGCCAGCTTCTGAAGCGCCTGCTCCATCTCCGCCTCGCGGCGGATGATGCCGACCAGGTCGTTCATCGTCTGCTGGAGTTCCTGGTGCAGCGTGTACGGGTTCTCCGGCGGGCCGCCCGCCGGCTGCTCGATCTCCGCCTCGGCCGAGAAGGGCCGCAGTGCCTCCGCTGCCGCCGCGTCGATCTGGACGTCGTCCACCACGGGCCGCGCCCCGGCCGCCCCCGCCGCGTACTCGGCCGCGTGCCGGCCGGCCCGGCGGCCGAACACCAACAGGTCGGACAGGGAGTTGCCGCCGAGCCGGTTGGAGCCGTGCATGCCGCCGGCCACCTCACCGGCCGCGTACAGACCGGGCACCCCGCGCGCCGCCGCCGTGTCGGACTCGACCGCGATCCCGCCCATCACGTAGTGGCAGGTGGGCCCGACCTCCATCGCCTCGGCCGTGATGTCGACGTCCGCCAGCTCCTTGAACTGGTGGTACATCGACGGCAGCCGGCGCTTGATGACCTCGGCGGGCATCCGGGTCGACACGTCGAGGAACACACCCCCGTGCGGCGAGCCGCGCCCCTCCTTGACCTCGGCGTTGATGGCCCGCGCGACCTCGTCACGGGGGAGCAGCTCGGGCGGGCGCCGGTTGTGGTCCGGGTCGTCGTACCAGCGGTCGCCCTCCTCCTCCGTCTCGGCGTACTTGTCCTTGAAGACGTCGGGGACGTAGTCGAACATGAACCGCTTGCCGTCGGAGTTGCGCAGCACCCCGCCGTCGCCGCGCACCGACTCGGTGACGAGGATGCCCTTCACCGACGGCGGCCAGACCATGCCGGTCGGGTGGAACTGCACGAACTCCATGTTCAGCAGGGGAGCGCCCGCGAGCAGGGCCAGCGCGTGGCCGTCGCCCGTGTACTCCCACGAGTTCGACGTCACCTTGAAGGACTTGCCGATGCCGCCGGTGGCGATCACCGCGGCGGGCGCCTCCAGCACGAAGAAGCGGCCCGACTCGCGCTCGTAGGCGAACACCCCGGAGACCCGGCCGCCCTCTTTCAGCACACGCGTGACGGTGCACTCCTGGAAGACCTTCAGCCGGGACTCGTAGTCGCCGGTCTCCTTGAAGTCCTCCTGCTGCAGCGCGACGATCTTCTGCTGGAGCGTGCGGATCAGCTCCAGGCCCGTGCGGTCGCCGACGTGCGCGAGGCGCGGGTATTCGTGGCCGCCGAAGTTGCGCTGGGAGATCCGGCCGTCCTTGGTGCGATCGAACAGCGCCCCCCAGGTCTCCAGCTCCCACACCCGCTGCGGCGCCTCCTGGGCGTGCAGCTCGGCCATCCGCCACTGGTTGAGGAACTTGCCGCCGCGCATGGTGTCGCGGAAGTGCGTCTGCCAGGAGTCGTTCTCGTTGGCGTTGGCCATCGCCGCGGCGATGCCGCCCTCGGCCATCACCGTGTGCGCCTTGCCGAACAGCGACTTGCAGATCACGGCCGTACGGGCGCCCCGCTCACGGGCCTCGATGGCGGCGCGCAGGCCCGCACCGCCCGCGCCCACCACGACGACGTCCCACTCCTGCCGGTCGACCACGGACATCGATAAGGTCCCATCCCTCTAGAAGAAGCGCGGATCGTCGAAGGCACCGGACGCGACCAGGTAGACGTAGAAGTCGGCGAGCGCCACGCTCACCAGTGACGCCCAGGCGAGCTGCATGTGCCGGGCGTTGAGCTTCCCCGCCCACTGCCACATCCGGTAGCGCACGGGATGCCGGGAGAAGTGCTTGAGCTTGCCGCCGACGATGTGCCGGCAGGAGTGGCAGGAGATCGTGTACGCCCAGATCAGCACGATGTTGACCAGGAACACGAGCGTGCCGAGCCCCATGTGGCCCCATGCGTAGGTCTCGTCGCGGAAGGCGAGCACGGTGTCGTACGTGAGGATCCCGGCGACGAGGAGCGCGGCGTAGAAGAAGTACCGGTGGATGTTCTGCAGGATCAGCGGGAAGCGGGTCTCTCCGCTGTACTTCTTGTGCGGCTCGGCCACCGCGCAGGCCGGCGGGGACGCCCAGAAGCCCCGGTAGTAGGCCTTGCGGTAGTAGTAGCAGGTCAGGCGGAAGCCGAGCGGGAAGATCAGGATGATGATCGCGGGCGAGATGCCCCACCAGCTCCCGAAGATCTCCCAGTTCGGGCCGGACCTCATCGGCTCGCAGCGCTCCGCCAGGCACGGGGAGTAGAAGGGCGAGACGTAGGGCGCCGCGTAGTAGTGGGCGTCGGCGAAGGCCCGCCAGGTCGAGTAGACGATGAAGGCGAGCAGGCCCGCGGCCGTGCCGGCCGGGGCCAGCCACCAGCGGTCGGTGCGCAGATGCGGGGCGGCGATCGCGGCCCGCGCAGCGCCCCGCACACCGCCGCTCTCGGGTCTGGGTTCGGTGGCAGGAGGTTCCGTACCAGTGGCCACGTGACGACTCCGGTCGGGTTCGGGGGAGGTGCCGGTCGCGCTCGACTCCTTCCCGGGTCAGGGAGCGCGCCGGTCCCGGGCGCCGAGCCCCTCGTCGTCCGAGTCGCTCCACAGGGCGGAGTCGTACGGCGTGTCCGAGATGGTGACCAGCTCGGGGCGGGTCGGTGCGGCCGGTGACGCGGCGGCGTCGCGCAGCAGGGCGACGCTCTCGCGCAGGTGGTTGGCGTCGGCACGGACGCGGCGCATCTCCAGGCCGCCGGTGCCGAGCTGCTTCTCCAGGCGTCCCAGCGATCGGAACACTTCGTCGAGACTGCGCTGGACTGACGTCAGTTCGTCGTGAACGGACATGACTTGCCCTCACTTCCGCGGGTCCTTCGTGGCCCAAGGCGGCAACGTTCATGCGCCTGCGAGTGTTGCGCGTCACACCTTGTGCTGTGAAGGGATGTGCATCGATTGGCCGAGGCGTGTGGGTGCACCGTGCGGTGCGTTGGGCCGCACGAGTGGCTTCCCGTCCGTGACCGCCGTGTCGCCCTGTGTTGCCGAACCCTTTCCTCTTCAGTGGCCGCATACATCAGATGAACTCCAAATACCGCCAAAAGTGATCATAACGCCCGCGGCTTCCCGGAGGTAGCACAGATGTCCCAGCACGGCGTCGGCCCGCGCGCGGTCATGCGCTCGGTCGCCTTCCTCACCGCGGGAGTGCTCGCGGTGCCCGCGCTCGCCGGATGCGGCTCCGAGGACCCGTCCGGCAAGCCGCTCGCCGGGCAGGACATCCAGCCCGCACCCCGCGACCGGATCACCGACGGAGGCACCCTGCGCTGGGCCGTCGACTCCGTTCCCGACACGCTGAACACGTTCCAGTCGGACGCCGACGCCACCACCACCCGCGTCGCCCAGGCCGTCCTGCCGTCGATGTTCCGCATGGACGCCTCCGGCCGCCCGGAGCGCAACCCCGACTACCTGGAGTCCGCCAAGGTCGTCGACACCGAGCCCAAGCAGGTCGTCCTGTACAAGCTCAACCAGCAGGCCGTCTGGAGCGACGGCCGGGAGATCGGCGCCGCCGACTTCGCCGCCCAGTGGCGCGCCCTGTCCGGCAAGGACACCGCGTACTGGACCGCCCGCAACGCCGGCTACGACCGCATCCAGAAGATCGAGCGCGGCGACGACGCCCTGGAGGTCCGGGTCACCTTCAGCCGCCCCTACGCGGACTGGCGCTCGCTGTTCTCGCCGCTGTACCCGAAGGACGTCATGGGCACCCCGGACTCCTTCAACGACGGGGCCCGCAAGAAGCTCAAGGTCACCGCCGGGCCCTTCACGGTGAAGAAGACCGACCGCGAGGACGGGGAGATCACCCTCGCCCGCAACCCGCGCTGGTGGGGCGAGCCGGCCAAGCTCTCCGAGATCGTGCTGCGCACCGTCCCGCGCGACAAGCGGGCCGCGGAGCTGGCCGCCGGCAGCCTCGACCTGGCCGAGATCGACCCCTCCGCGGCCCGTCGCATCACCGTCGCCGCCCGCCCCCGGGCCTCCGGCAGCCCCCTGATGGGCCCGGGCGCCGACCGGTCCGCCGCGGACTCCCTGGAGTCCTGGGCCGTCGCCAACGGCTCCGACGAGGACGCCGCCGACGAGGAGACCGTCGCCCGCAAGAAGCTGCGCAAGACCACCGTCAGGTACGCCCGGCAGCAGCAGGCCCTCGGCGGTTTCGAGGTCCGCAAGTCCCTGGAGCCTGCCTACACCCAGCTCGCCCTGAACGGCGCCGAGGGCCCGCTCACCGACGAACGCGTCCGCAGGGCCGTCGCCCGCGCCCTGGACCGCAAGGAACTGGCCCAGGTCGTCCTGGGGCCCCTCGGCCTGCCCGCCGTCCCGGTCGGCAGCCACCTCGCCCTGTCCGGCCAGGCCGCCTACGCCGACAATAGCGGCGCCCTCGGCGACCAGGACACCAAGGAGGCCCAGGCGCTGCTCGCGGACGCCGGGTGGGTGCGCGGCGGCCCGGTCAAGGAGGAGAAGAAGAAGGAGAAGGCCGCCGGCCCCGAGGGCGGGGCGGCCGACGACACCGGCGAGGACGACAAGGCCCAGCACGGCCCCGACCCCGCGGGGCACCTCGCCCAGGACGGCAGGCAGTACAAGGCCCCGCACCAGGGCGGCGCCCCCGGCGCGTACGCCCCCAAGGGCACCGCGGCCCCGGCGAACCAGGAGGCCGCCCCGCTCGCCAAGAACGGCAAGCCCCTCACCCTCCGCTTCGTGCTCCCCTCCGGGCCCGGCTCCCAGACGCTGCGCACGGTCGCGGACCGCATCTCCCGGATGCTGGAGCGCGTCGGCATCGGCACCGAGATCTCCAAGGTCTCCGACGAGTCCTACTTCAAGGACCACATCGCCTCCGGCCAGTACGACCTCGCCCTGTACTCCTGGCCCGCCACGGCCTTCCCCGCCACCGATGCCCGCCCCGTCTACGCCAAGCCCGTCCCGGCCGCCGACGGCTCGCTGAACGTCGAGCAGAACTACACCCGCGTCGGCACCGACCAGGTCGACCAGCTCTTCGACGAGGCCGTGGCCACCCTCGACGAGGGCGAGTCCCGCTCCCTGCTCCGCAAGGCCGACTCCCGCATCTGGGCGGCGGCCGGCTCGATCCCCCTCTTCCAGCGCCCCCAGCTCATGGCGGCCCGCAAGAACCTGGTCAACACCGGCGCCTTCGGCTTCGGCACACCGGTCTACGAGGACATGGGCTTCCTGAAGAAGGGCGCGAAGCCCGCGTCGGGCCCGTCGGCCAAGGGCTCGCCCACCCGGTAGCTCTGGGAACGCTCAAACGCCTTGCCGCCCCCGCCCGGCGTCCGCACCATGAGATCAGCAGCGATCATGGTGCGGACGCCGGGCGTCCGTGCACGGGGGACGGGGGCAGTCGGATGCGCGGCACGGTGGGACGGGTCTGCGGGGCCGGACTGGTCGTCGGGGTGCTGGTGACGGGGCTGGGGGCGTGTACGGGGGGCGCGGGCGAGGACAAGGCCGACCAGGGCCGCAAGACCGACAAGCCCGTGGCGACGGCCTGCGCGAACGGCACCTTCACCTGGTCCCACCTCACCGAGCGGGACCGGCTGACCGGTGTCTCCGACCCCGAGCGGCTCGGCAAGGGCGGCGGCGCCCTGCGGAACCCGATGCGGCGCGTGTACACCCCGAGCCCCTCGGTGCGGGGCGACGGACCGGCCCCGTCGTCCGCGGAGATCCTCTTCTCGCTCGGCAAGAAGACCGGCGAGATCGACTCCGAGGCGCGCACCCTGGCGGAGGCGGACGAGACCTGGTCGTTCACCGACGTCCGGCAACCAGCCCCGGAACTCGACAACGACCGCGTCACGCCTCGCGCGGCGGGTGAGTTCGTCCAGTACGCCGGAGTGAGGGAGGTGTCGGCGGACTTCCGCTACACCTGCCCGGACGGCAGGGCGGTCTCCGGCCACGCCCGGAACTGGACGGTCGACATCGCGGGCCTGACCGACTGCGACGAGCGCCCGGACTCGGCCCTGGCCAGGGCGGTCGCCCGGCACGCTTGCGAACAGGCCGGGACTGACAGTCCCAGCCCGTCCGGCGCTTGAGGACGAGGCCGTCCAGGCCGAAGCGGGGGGCTGGGGGCGGCAGCCCCCAGTAGGCCCGGGCGCCGACTCCGAGGATCTCGAGAACAGGCCTGACCTGCACCGAAGTAGCCCAGCTAACCCCCGCGGCCGCAGCCCCGTACCATGGGGTGAGGCCGTGGCACGTTCAGCCCGGCAGGGCCCGCGCACCGCAGACGTCCGCGCAGGGCATTCCTCATACTCCGGGAGTACGCCGCAATATGGCCACGCGCCACGACATCCGCAACGTCGCTATCGTCGCCCACGTCGACCACGGCAAGACCACCATCGTCGACGGCATGCTGAAGCAGGCCGGCGCCTTCGCCGCCCATCAGCTCGAAGGCGTCGACGACCGCATGATGGACTCGAACGACCTGGAGCGTGAGAAGGGCATCACGATCCTGGCCAAGAACACGGCGGTGAAGTACCACCCGAAGGACGGGGGGGACGTCATCACCATCAACATCATCGACACCCCCGGTCACGCCGACTTCGGCGGCGAGGTCGAGCGCGGTCTGTCGATGGTCGACGGTGTCGTCCTGCTCGTGGACGCCTCCGAGGGCCCGCTCCCGCAGACCCGCTTCGTGCTGCGCAAGGCGCTCCAGCAGCGGTTGCCCGTCATCCTCTGCATCAACAAGACGGACCGCCCGGACTCCCGGATCGACGAGGTCGTCAACGAGACGTACGACCTGTTCCTCGACCTGGACGCCGACGAGGAGCAGATCGAGTTCCCGATCGTCTACGCCTGCGGCCGCGACGGCATCGCCTCGCTGACCAAGCCGGACGACGGCACGGTCCCCGCCGACTCCACCAGCCTGGAGCCGTTCTTCTCCACGATCCTGGAGCACATCCCGGCCCCGACCTACGACGAGACCGCCCCGCTCCAGGCCCACGTCACCAACCTGGACGCCGACAACTTCCTCGGCCGTATCGCGCTGCTCCGCGTCGAGCAGGGCGAACTGCGCAAGGGCCAGACGGTCGCGTGGATGAAGCGCGACGGGTCCGTCAGCAACGTCCGCATCTCCGAGCTGATGATGACCGAGGCGCTCACCCGCAAGCCGGCGGAGATGGCCGGCCCCGGTGACATCTGCGCGGTCGCCGGTATCCCGGACATCATGATCGGCGAGACCCTGGCCGACCCGGAGAACCCGGTCGCGCTGCCGCTGATCACGGTCGACGAGCCCGCGATCTCCATGGTCATCGGCACCAACACCTCCCCGCTGGTCGGCCGTGGCGCCACCGGCAAGGGCGCCGACAACAAGGCGGCCGTCAAGGACCGCAAGGTCACCGCCCGCCAGGTCAAGGACCGCCTCGACCGCGAGCTGATCGGTAACGTCAGCCTCCGGGTGCTGGACACCGAGCGTCCCGACGCCTGGGAGGTGCAGGGCCGCGGTGAGCTGGCGCTGGCCATCCTGGTCGAGCAGATGCGCCGCGAGGGCTTCGAGCTGACCATCGGCAAGCCGCAGGTCGTCACCAAGGAGGTCGACGGCAAGACGTACGAGCCGGTCGAGCGCATGACGATCGACGTCCCCGAGGAGCACATGGGCGCGGTCACGCAGCTCATGGGCGTCCGCAAGGGCCGCATGGACAACATGTCGAACCACGGCTCCGGCTGGGTCCGCATGGAGTTCGTGGTGCCGTCCCGCGGTCTCATCGGGTTCCGGACCGAGTTCCTGACCCAGACCCGCGGCACCGGCATCGGCCACTCCATCCACGAGGGCTTCGAGCCCTGGTTCGGCACCCTGCAGACCCGTAACAACGGCTCGCTGGTCGCCGACCGCTCCGGTGCCGTCACCGCCTTCGCGATGACGAACCTCCAGGAGCGCGGCGTGCTCTTCGTGGACCCCGGCACCGAGGTGTACGAGGGCATGATCGTCGGTGAGAACTCGCGCTCCGACGACATGGACGTGAACATCACCAAGGAGAAGAAGCTCACGAACATGCGGTCCTCCTCGGCCGACTCGTTCGAGGCGATCGTCCCGCCGCGCAAGCTGTCGCTGGAGCAGTCCCTGGAGTTCTGCCGGGACGACGAGTGCGTCGAGGTCACCCCGGAGGCCGTGCGCATCCGCAAGGTGAACCTGGACGCCCGCGAGCGCGCCCGCGCCGCGAGCCGCGCCAAGCACGGCTGACGCCCTTCACCACGGCACCGGGCACCCCGCATGGGCGGGGTGCCCGGTGCCGTTGCGTGAAGGAGGGGGAACGCGAAGGGAAGGGTTAGGGAAAACCCTCGATTTGCCGGTGACGGCCGTCAGGGACGGTTTTCTCCCACTACCCTGCTCCGGAAGCGCCACGCCTCCCCGGTACCGGGGAACGCGCAACGGCCTTGCCGCACAAGCTTCTTGAGCGCGCGACAGACTCCGGTGGCACCCTGCACGGGACCCACGGTACGTCGCAAGCGGTTTATCTCACTCTCGCGTCCGGAATGCGGACAGCCGACACCGATAGATGTGTAACAAGTCCGTTTCGCAGGGATCTTTCACCAAACCCTTTGTCCGGATTTTGGAAGATGTAGGCGAGAGCTGTGATCGAACCGAGACCTCGAGAGTGTGGTTCGGTCCAGGCGTTTGGCAGATAGTTAGGCGCGTAGAGCTCGGATGTACGGGTCAGTAGCCGGCAGCGGCGCGACTCACGAGCGCGGGGGCACTCGACGAATTCCGGCACCGGCGACGGGCGGGGGCCGTGATGTGTCGTGTGCTCCCTTCGCGGTGAACCAATGACTTCATAGGAGGAACCCATGCGCGGTGCCAAGAGCGCCAAGTGGGTCGCGGGGGCGATAGTCGTCGCCCTGGCCGCCACCGCCTGCGGCGGCAACGGTGATGACGAGGGTAAGAGCAAGGGTTCCGGGCCCGCCGGCTACGTCTCGATCGACGTCGGCGAGCCGCAGAAGCCGCTGATCCCGGCTGACACCAACGAGTCCAACGGCTCGTACGTCATCCAGTCCATCTTCACCCAGCTGCTGGACTTCGACTCCAAGGGTGACATCGTCTACACGAACGCGGAGTCGGTCACCACCGACGACTCCAAGACGTGGACGGTCAAGCTCAAGAAGGGCTGGAAGTTCCACAACGGCGAAGAAGTCACCTCCAAGTCGTACATCGACGCTTGGAACTGGTACGCCAACATCAAGAACAACCAGCAGAACTCCTTCTGGTTCCAGGACATCAAGGGCTACGACGATGTCCACCCGGAGAAGGGTGACCCGAAGGCCGACACCATGTCCGGCCTGAAGGCGGTGGACGACCACACCTTCACCATCGAGCTGAAGTACACGATGCCGTACTTCAACTACAAGCTCGGCTACACCACCTGGGCCCCGCTGCCCAAGGTCTTCTACGACGACCCGAAGGCCTTCGGCCAGAAGCCGGTCGGCAACGGTCCCTACAAGTTCGAGAAGTGGGACCACAAGAAGCTCATCCAGGTCAAGGCCTGGGACGGGTACCAGGGCCCGAACAAGGCCAAGAACAAGGGCGTCCAGTTCAAGGCGTACACGACCCTCGAGGCCGCGTACAAGGACGTCGTCTCCGGCAACCTGGACATGATCCGCCAGGTCGGCCCGACGGACCTGCCGAAGTACAAGCAGGACCTGGGCGACGGCGCCATCGAGCAGCCGTACGCGGCCATCCAGACGCTGACCCCGGCGTTCTACTCCAAGACCTTCAAGGACATCGACCCGAAGGTCCTGCAGGGTCTGTCGATGGCGATCGACCGCGACACGATCACCAAGACGGTTCTGAACAACACCCGCACGCCGGCCAAGGGCTTCACCCCGCCCGGCGTCAAGGGCTACCAGAACCTGGACACGGACGTGTTCACGTACAACCCGGCGAAGGCCAAGCAGCTCATCAAGGAGGGCGGTGGCGTTCCGGGCAACAAGTTCACCGTCCAGTACAACACCGACGGTGGGCACAAGGAGTGGGTGACCGCGGTCTGCGAGTCCATCCGCAAGGCCACCGGTGTCGACTGCACCGGTGACCCGAAGCCGGACTTCGCCACGGACCTCGAGGCCCGTGACAACGACCAGGTGAAGGGCATGTACCGCGGTGGCTGGGTCGCCGACTACCCGGTCAACGCCAACTTCATGAAGGAGCTGTACCACACCACCGCCGAGGCCAACAACGGCAAGTTCTCCAACAAGGAGATCGACGGGCTGATGAACAAGGCGGACAACGCCAAGTCCCTCGACGAGTCGGTGAAGGCCTTCCAGGAGGTCGAGAAGAAGCTCGTCGAGCACATGCCGGCCATCCCGCTCTGGTACTACCGCATCAACGGCGGCCACGGTAAGAACGTCGACAACGTCAACGTCGACTTCCACGGTGACCTCGAAGTGTGGGCCGTCACCACGAAGTAAGAGGAACCCTTAGGGCTCTTCCCCCTTGGCCGTAAGCCCGCCGCCGCCCTAGGCGGCGGTGGGAGGTGCGTGGGGCCGTCTCGTCACCAGGAGACGGCCCCCGCGCCTGCGTTAACCCCTCACGGAGGCACCTATGGGGCGCTATGTCGCACGACGACTGCTCCAGATGATCCCGGTGTTCATCGGGTCAACCCTGCTCATCTTCTGCATGATGTACGCCCTGCCCGGCGACCCCGTCCGGGCCATGATGGGAGACCAGGCGTACGACCCGACGGTGGTCGCGAGCATCAAGAAGGAACTCGGCCTCGATCAGCCGCTCCTTCAGCAGTACGTGAACTACATGACCGGCCTGCTCCAGGGCGACTTCGGTACGCAGATCGCCAGTCAGCGGCCCATCGCCGACGTCATCGCCGACGCGTTCCCGGTGACGATCAGACTCACGATCTTCGCGTTCACCTTCGTCACGCTCGTGGGCATCGGCCTCGGTGTCGTCGCCGGCCTGCGCCCCGACACGCTGCGCGACCGCGGTCTGCTGACGCTGACGCTGGTCCTCGTGTCGATGCCGTCCTTCGTGCTGGGCTTCCTGCTGCAGTACCTGCTCGCGTTCAAGTGGGCGGTCACCACGCCCACCGTGACCGACTCGACGGACTTCGCTCAGCTCGCGCTGCCCGCCACCGTGCTGGCGTCCCTGTCGCTCGCCTACGTCGCCCGGTTGACCCGCACGTCGATCGCGGAGAACCTGCGTTCCGACTACATGCGCACCGCCGTGGCGAAGGGCCTGCCGCGCCGCCGCGTCATCGGCGTCCACCTGATGCGCAACTCGCTGATCCCCGTGGTCACCTTCCTCGGTATCGAGGTCGGCAACCTGATGACCGGCGCCATCGTGACCGAGGGCATCTTCAACGTGCGGGGTATCGGCGTCGAGATCTACGAGGCGCTCAGCCGGCGTGAGGGCGCCACGGTCGTGGGCATCGCCTCGCTCATGGTGGTCATCTACCTCGTTGCCAGTTTGATCGTCGACCTGCTTTACGCGGTCCTGGACCCGAGGATCCGGTATGCCTGACAAGACCGTCGAAAAGAAGGTCGAAGCCCTTCCCGGTGACACCGTGAGCACCGCGGGTGTCGTGGTCGCCGAGGCCGGCCCGGCTCCGGGCAAGCCCCGCAGCCTGTGGTCCGACGCCTGGCACGACCTGCGGCGCAACCCGCTGTTCCTGGTCTCGACCGTGCTGATCCTGTTCCTGCTGGTGATGTCGATCTGGCCGGGACTGTTCACCGGTGCCTCGCCACGCGACGCCGATCTGGCCAAGCACTACCTGGGGAAGCCGAACTGGGGCCACTTCTTCGCTCCGGACTGGCTCGGCTACGACGTCCAGGGCCGTTCGATCTACGCGCGTGTCGTCTACGGTGCCCGCGCCTCGATCACCGTCGGTGTCGGTGTGACCGTCGCCGTCACCATCCTCGGCACGGTCATCGGCATGATCGCCGGCTACTTCGGAGGCTGGACCGACACCCTGCTCTCGCGGGTGACCGACATCTTCCTCGGCATCCCGTTCCTGCTCGGCGCCCTGGTGGTGCTCAACTCCTTCGACGAGCGCACCGTCTGGGTCGTCATCATGGCCCTGGCCTTCCTCGGCTGGACCCAGATCGCCCGAGTCGCCCGCGGTGCCGTGATCACCATCAAGCAGGCGGACTACGTCGTGGCCGCCAAGGCGCTCGGCGCCTCGACGTCCCGCATCCTGTTCCGGCACATCCTGCCCAACGCGCTCGCACCCATCATCGTCGTGGCGACCATCGCACTCGGTGGCTACATCGCGGCCGAAGCCACCCTGTCCTTCCTGGGCGTGGGTCTCGGAGACACGGCGGTATCCTGGGGCGGCGACGTGGCGCGAGGACGTGAGCAACTCCGTATCGCCCCGCACACCCTGATCATCCCGTCGGTGATGGTGTCGATCACGGTGCTGTCGTTCCTGATGTTCGGCGATGCGGTACGCAACGCCCTCGATCCCAAGCTGCGCTGAGGGAGGCGTACGTGACCATCATCGATGAAGTGGCCGAGAGTCCCGCACCGGACGGCTCGGAGGGCACGGGCCGCCCGCTGCTCGAAGTACGCGACCTGCACGTGGAGTTCCACACCCGTGACGGCATCGCCAAGGCCGTCAACGGCGTCAACTACTCCGTGTCCGCGGGCGAGACGCTCGCCGTGCTCGGCGAGTCCGGCTCCGGCAAGTCCGTCACCGCCCAGGCCATCATGGGCATCCTCGACATGCCGCCCGGCCGCATACCCAGCGGCGAGATCCTCTTCCGCGGCCAGGACATGCTGAAGATGTCCGCCGAGGAGCGCCGCAAGATCCGCGGTCAGCGCATCGCGATGATCTTCCAGGACGCGCTGTCCTCGCTGAACCCGGTGCTGAGCGTCGGCTATCAGCTCGCGGAGATGTTCCGCGTCCACCAGGGCATGTCCAAGAAGGACGCCAAGGCCAAGGCCATCGAGCTGATGGACCGGGTGAAGATCCCCGCCTCCGCGGCCCGGGTGAACGACTACCCGCACCAGTTCTCGGGCGGTATGCGCCAGCGCATCATGATCGCGATGGCGCTCGCCCTGGAGCCGGACCTGATCATCGCCGACGAGCCCACCACGGCCCTCGACGTGACGGTCCAGGCCCAGGTCATGGACCTGCTCGCGGAGCTCCAGCGCGAGTACAACATGGGCCTGATCCTGATCACCCACGACCTCGGCGTGGTCGCCGACGTCGCGGACAAGATCGCGGTGATGTACGCGGGCCGGATCGTGGAGACCGCGCCCGTGCACGAGCTGTACAAGCGACCCGCGCACCCCTACACCAAGGGTCTGCTCGAGTCGATCCCGCGCCTGGACCAGAAGGGCCAGGACCTCTACGCGATCAAGGGCCTGCCGCCCAACCTGACGCGTATTCCGTCCGGTTGCGCCTTCAACCCGCGCTGCCCCATGGCGCAGGACATCTGCCGTACGGACGTCCCGCTGCTGCACCCGGTCACCGAGCGGGACGGCGGCGAGCTTCCCGGCCGCGGCAGCGCGTGCCACTTCTGGAAGGAGACGATCCATGGCTGAGCTCGGCAAGACCGAAAAGCCCCTGGACGCCATGCCGAACGTCTCCGAGGTCGAGGTCGTCGACGCCTCCTCCGAGACGGAGGCGGTCGCCGCGATCGAGGCGCCGGTGGAGCGCGGCGAGCCGATCCTGCAAGTGCGCAACCTGGTGAAGCACTTCCCGCTCACCCAGGGCATTCTGCTCAAGAAGCAGATCGGGGCGGTCAAGGCGGTCGACGGCATCTCCTTCGACCTCTACCAGGGCGAGACCCTCGGCATCGTGGGCGAGTCCGGCTGTGGCAAGTCCACGGTCGCCAAGCTGCTGATGATGCTGGAGAAGGCGACCGCGGGCGAGATCTTCTACAAGGGCCAGGACATCACCAAGCTGTCCGGGCGTGCGCTGAAGGCGGTCCGCCGGAACATCCAGATGGTGTTCCAGGACCCGTACACCTCGCTCAACCCCCGTATGACGGTGGGCGACATCATCGGGGAGACCTTCGAGATCCACCCCGAGGTGGCGCCGAAGGGCGACCGCCGCCGCAGGGTCCAGGAGCTCCTGGACGTCGTCGGCCTCAACCCCGAGTACATCAACCGCTACCCGCACCAGTTCTCGGGCGGTCAGCGCCAGCGCATCGGCATCGCCCGCGGTCTGGCCCTCAACCCCGAGATCATCATCTGCGACGAGCCGGTCTCCGCGCTGGACGTGTCCGTCCAGGCACAGGTCATCAACCTGATGGAGAAGCTGCAGAACGAGTTCAACCTCTCGTATCTCTTCATCGCGCACGACCTGTCGATCGTCCGGCACATCTCGGACCGCGTGGGTGTGATGTACCTCGGCAAGATGGCCGAGATCGGCACGGACGAGCAGATCTACGAGCACCCGACGCATCCGTACACCCAGGCGCTGCTCTCCGCGGTCCCGGTGCCGGATCCGGAGGCCCGTGAAGGCCGCGAGCGGATCATCCTGACCGGCGACGTCCCGTCCCCGGCCAACCCGCCCTCCGGCTGCCGCTTCCGCACCCGCTGCTGGAAAGCTCAGGACAAGTGCGCCGAGGAGGTGCCCCTGCTGGCGGTACCTGTGCGTTTCGAGGGCGTGGACACGCCGGCGGCGCACGAGTCGGCATGCCACTTCGCCGAGGAGAAGAACGTCGTCCACGCGGTGTGAGCCGTCGTAGGACCCGGCCGCTGATTCCCGGCACCGACTGCGGTGCCGGGAATCAGCGTTGCCCGCCCCGAACGCAGGAGCCGCCCGAGACGCCACGGGCCGCGGAAAGTCGCGGAGACGTGGCGGCCGGGCGGCGTAGCACGCTGAGGGTGCTACTGCTTCGCTGAGGGTGCTACTTCTGCTTCAAGTAGAAGTAGATGTAGGCCGACTGGCCGCAGAAGAGAGCGTCTTCGTTCTTGCGGGACGAAATGGTCGTCTTCATGACCAAGTACGCCTTGTGCTTCTTGACCTGTAGCGTCTTGTTGATGGTGTACTTGCGGTGGTGGGCCCCCTTGCCCACGTCGCCCGGCGCCACCTTGTTCCAGACACGCTTGTTGTCGTCGACGAGGGCGTAGTTGCCCACGTAGATCTTGCGCCCGTTGGAGTGCCGGATGTCGATGCTGTTGACGCGGATGCTGCTCTTCGTCACCTTGCCCAGCTTCCAGGTGACGATCGCGTTGTAGGTGTTGTCGCTGAAGCAGCCCTTGTCTTCCGAACGGTCGACACCGGCAACGCCCGAGGTTATGGACTGAGCCTTTGTGCTGACCTTGACGTAGGTGTCTGTGCCGGGCTTCATCGAACTCGCCTGTGCGGGGGCGGTGCCGAGAGTGGCGGCCACGCCTGCAGCGGTGGCGATGGTGGCGAGCGTGAGCCCTCGCCCGGTCTTGAACGACATGCAGAACTCCTGGGTCCCTGGTCATGAGGACAGCGTCACGAATGTGACGTGATCAATATGGTTGAGTGCGCTCAACTGCGCACTTGATTTGAGGGAGTTCTGAGCTTGAGGTGCAGTTGCAAAGAAGGTGTCAAGCTGCCCCGGCCGGAGTCACGGTGTGGGTCGAAGCGAGGAGAGGCGTAGGTCGACCCAGGGGATGGTGTCGCCCGGCAGGAGGTAGCGTTCGATCTCGACGAAACCCTGCTTCTCGGCGAACCGCAGTCCGTCCTCGTTGCTGGAAAGCACGACGGTCTCGATCGTCTGCGCGCCGAGCTGCAGCGCCCGGTCGACCCCTCGCCTGTAGAGCTCGGTGCCGAACCCCTGGCCGCGGTGAGCGGGGAGCGTCCGGGCGATCACGGTCGCTGTGAGCGAGTCGCCGGCAGGCGGGCGCACCGTGCTGCAACCGACGAGCGTGTCGCCGAGATAGGCGACTTCGAGGTGGTTGCGCTGGGCGCGCTCCCGGACCTCGGCCAGAGAAAGAGTGTGGGCTGGGATGATCACGTTGTGGACGTGCTGCCAGTCCCTGAGGCCGGCGTCCTCGCTCGGCTGCTCTATACGAAGGTCGGACATCGGCACAGGAAACCGGACTGCGGTTCGAACAGCAACTCCGTTTGCCGGTGGGCCGGGCCCGAGTCTGCTTCCGCGGAGGCCCACATCCTCGCAAATCCCCGCCAACTGCGTTAACACGCAGGCAACTTCGCCGACCCGGTTCCGATATACGGACACGTCAGGCTGATCGGCGTACGGCCGTGCGGGTGCCGTAGACGGGCCGGGACGCTGTGAGGCGTCCCGGCCCGTCGTCGTGGTCAGGCGGTCGTGAGGCCCAGGGAGCGCTTCAGGAAGTCGACCTGGAGCAGGAGCAGGTTCTCGGCGACCTGTTCCTGCGGGGTGATGTGGGTGACGCCGGACAGCGGCAGCACCTCGTGCGGGCGGCCGGCGGCCAGCAGGGCCGAGGACAGGCGCAGGGCGTGGGCGACCACGACGTTGTCGTCGGCGAGGCCGTGCACGATCATCAGCGGGCGGTGCGGCCCGGCGGGGGAGGACAGCCCCTCGGCGGTGACCAGGGAGCTCTTCGCGTACGACTCCGGGTGCTCCGCCGGCGTGCCCAGGTAGCGCTCCGTGTAGTGGGTGTCGTACAGGCTCCAGTCGGTCACCGGCGCGCCCGCGATGCCCGCGTGGAAGACGTCA
Source organism: Streptomyces luteogriseus (assembly GCF_014205055.1). Lineage (NCBI taxonomy): Bacteria > Bacillati > Actinomycetota > Actinomycetes > Kitasatosporales > Streptomycetaceae > Streptomyces > Streptomyces luteogriseus. The sequence goes on along the minus strand of NZ_JACHMS010000001.1, from coordinate 3,130,285 downwards.
GGGCGGCGCAGCACCGCGAGTCCCGCCAGCCAGCCGCCGAAGGACCAGCCGCGGATCGCCACCCGGGACAGGTCCAGGGGGTGGCGCTTCGCGAGGTCCTCCAGCGCGTCCACCTGGTCGTCCAGCGACAGCGTGAAGTCGTGGTGGATCGCCTTCTCCCAGGCGGGGGAGCGGCCCGGGGTGCCACGGCCGTCCGCCACGACGACCGCGAAACCCTGGTCCGCGAACCACTGCGACGTGAGGTGGGCGTTGTGCGCGGCGACCACCCGCTGACCGTGGGGACCGCCGTAGGGGTCCATGAGCACCGGCAGCGGGGTGTCACCGTCGTAGTCCCGAGGCATAAGCACGGCGCACGGGACGCGGCGTGCGCCCCCCTCGGTGAGCGTCACGCGGGGGGACATACCGGGATCTTCGGCGTGCGAGGGGATAGTCCTGGTCGGTTTTCCGTCGCGCAGGACCTGCACCCGTGAACCTGGCCGGTTCAGTGTCGCCGAGACCAGGACCGTCACGTCGCCGGCCCGCACCGCCCCGTGCACGCCCGGCTCCTGGGACACCCGCTCCACGCCCAGTTCGTTCACCCGGTACACATGCACCTGGCCCGTCTCCGCGTCCCCGGCGGCCTCCGCACCCGCCGACGCCGAGACCAGCACGTCGTGCGCGGAGACGTCCAGCACGGCCCGGACGTGCAACTGCGCTCCCGTGAGCAGCCGTTCCCCGACCGCCAGCACCCGCGCACCCCCCTCGTCCGCGATCCGCACCAGCTGGCCCGACGGGCTCCAGCACGGCACCCCGGGGAAAAGATCAAGCCATGTTCGATCTTCGTCGGCGTGCACCATCCGGGTCGCGCCGGTGTCCGGATCCACGGCCAGGATCAGCTGACTGCGCTGGTCGCGCGCCTGGACGAGCAGCAGCGGTGCCCCCGCCGCTGACCAGTGGACATGCGCCAGATACGGGTAGCGCGCCCGGTCCCAGGCGACCTCCGTGCGCGGCCCGTCCAGCCGGATCACGAACAGCCGCACCTCCGCGTTGCCCGTGCCCGCCGCCGGGTACGGCACCCGCTGCGGCTCCCGTTCGGGATGCGCGGGGTCGGCGATCCACCACCGCCGCACCGGCGTGTCGTCCACCCGCGCCATGAGCAGCCGGTCCGACTCCGGGGCCCACCAGAAGCCCCGGGACCGCCCCATCTCCTCGGCCGCGATGAACTCGGCCAGTCCGTATGAGACATTCTCCGACTCCGGCTCGGCGAGCGCCCGGTCGTCCTCCCCCTCGGCGCCCACCACCCGCAGAGCCCCCTGTGCGACATACGCGACGTGCCGCCCGTCGGGCGACGGACGCGGGTCGATCACCGGCCCCGGCGCGGGCAGTTCACGCGCCGTCCCGGCCCTCAGCTCGGCCGTGAAAAGCCGTCCCGACAAGGCGAAAGAGGCCAGCTCGACGGCTGTGTCCGTGGCGTACCCGACGATGCCGGCCCCGCCCTCCCGACTGCGCTCGCGCCGGGCCCGCTCCTCGGGCGAGAGGTCCTCCGAGGCACCGCCCAGCAGGGCGCGCGGGTCGGCGGCCACGCGCTCCGCGCCCGCCTCCGTGTCGAGGACCCAGAGCGAATTCGCCCGGTCCGTACCGGAACCGGAGCGAAGGAACACGACACGCGAACCGTCGGGCGCCACGGTGAACGAACGCGGCGCGCCGAGCGTGAAGCGCTGGGTACGGGCGTGCCGTCGGGGGAAGGAGTGAGGCTCGGTCGTCATGCCCTGACCATATTGGCCATGCGCCCCCTTGTGCGGCCGTGCGCCGATCGATGCGCGCGGAGGGATAGTTATGATCAATGTCGCATAGTGGGTATGAACCTGCTGGCCGCTGTACGGATTTGATGCCCCCATAGTCCGACCCCCCGCGCCCTCGTGGATCTTTGGAGGTGAACCGCCGTGGCACTCTCGATTTCGGCGGTGGTGCTGCTGGCGATCATCGTCTTCCTGCTGATCAAGAAGTCGGGGCTGAAGGCGGGGCATGCGATCGTCTGCATGCTGCTCGGCTTCTACCTCGCCTCCTCGACCGTCGCTCCCACGATCAACGAGCTGACGACGAACATCGCGGGCATGATCGGCAGCATCAAGTTCTGACCGGCATGGGACCTCGTAGGCTGGTCCCATGACGGAACTGCCCTCCCCCAGGCTCTCCGAGCAGGGGGGACCCCCACCTCGCTCCGCGAGGCGTCTGCTGCTGGTGCACGCGCACCCGGACGACGAGTCGATCAACAACGGCGCCACCATGGCCAGGTACGCGGCCGAGGGTGCCCACGTCACCCTGGTCACCTGCACCCTCGGGGAGCGCGGCGAGGTCATCCCGCCCGAGCTCGCGCACCTGACGGGCGCCGCGCTGGGCCAGCACCGCCGTCGTGAGCTCACCGCCGCCATGGCCGAGCTCGGGGTCCGGGACTTCCGCCTGCTCGGCGGCGCCGGCCGCTACAGCGACTCCGGGATGATGGGTCTGCCCGACAACGACGACCCCGGCTGCTTCTGGCAGGCCGACGTCGACGAGGCCGCCGCGCACCTCGTCCAGGTGATCCGCGAGGTCCGCCCCCAGGCCCTCGTCACCTACGACGACCACGGCGGCTACGGCCACCCCGACCACATCCAGGCCCACCGGGTCGCCATGCGCGCCGTGGAACTGTCGGCCGACGCCGGTGTGCCGATCCCCAAGGTCTACTGGAACCGGGTCCCCCGGCCCGTTGTGGAGGAGTCCTTCGCGCGGCTCCGGGAGGACCTGCCCGGCACGCCCTTCGCCAAGGCGGCCGATGTCGACGACGTCCCCGGTGTCGTGCCCGAGGACCGGATCACCACCGTGATCGACGGCACCGCCCACGCCGCCGCCAAGGCCGCCGCGATGCGCGCCCACGCCACCCAGATCACCGTCGCCGAACCGTACTTCGTGCTGTCCAACGAACTCGCCCAGCCGATCCTCACCACCGAGTACTACGAGCTGGTGCGGGGCGAGCGGGCCCCCGGAGAACCGGAGACGGACCTCTTCGCCGGTGTCGGGGAGGCCTCATGAGCGACCGCACGTCGATGCTCGCCCAGCCGATGCGCCCGCCCGGCGCCGGACGCGTCGGCGCCTGCCTCGGGTTCTTCGCGCTCGGTGCCCTGGTCGGCGTGGCCGGGGCCCTGGTGCAGCCCGGCTGGTTCCCGGGCGGGCTGCTGCTCGCCCTGGCCGGTGAGGCCGGAGCCGTCCTGGGCGCCACCCGCGTCCTGCGCGGCCGGGCCGGGGGCGTCGCGGTCGCCGTCGGCTGGATGCTCGCCGTCGTCCTGCTCACCGCCAGCCGGCCCGAGGGCGACTTCCTCTTCGCCGCGGGGAGCGGCTCCTATCTCTTCCTGCTCGGGGGCATCGCCGTGGCTGTGATCTGCGCCACCCTCGCCCCGGGGCGGCAACCGGACGGCGGCCCCGTCCGACTTGCCAAGTGACGTACCACTTCGCCAGGACGTGGCCGTGGGGGTCCGGTGTGGGTTTCCATGGCGGTCACGGGATACGGGCGAGAAGTGGCCAGTATGGTGGTGCGCGCCGCCGAGCTGCCCGCGTGAGGTTGTGTCGGGCGGCGGAGCCAACCGGGAGAACCTGCCTTGAGTCGTGAAACTGACACTCCGTCCTCCGGGCCCAACGGGCGCGGTGGAGCCGCCTACCCGTCGGGTACGCCGCCGTACGGGACCCCGACGGTCTCCGACGCGGGTACGGACGCGGGCCGTTCCGCCACGCGGCCGGAGGAACGCAAGACCGAGACCACGCTGACGACCCGGATCCGGATCAACATCCCCGGGTCGCGGCCCATTCCGCCCGTGGTGGTGCGCAAGCCCGTCACGGAGGCGGAGGGGCCCGCCGACACCGACACGCACGGTGAGGCGTCGTCGGCGCCGGGCACCGCCCCGTCCGCGGGCCCGGGCGCGGCCGAGTCTCCCGGCGAGCCCGCACAGCAGGGCGACGACAAGCCGGCCAGCGACTGGTTCGCGCCCCGCAAGTCAGGCGGGGGCAAGGGCGGTCCGGGCAGCGGCTCCACCAACGGGGCCGGGCTGCCGGGCGGTTCGCGTCCGGCGCCGGGCGGCTCCGGCGCGAGCGGTCCCGGTGCCGGTGCGTCCGGCGGGGCGCGGCCGGGTGCCGGGCGTCCCGGAGGCGTGGTCGGTTCCATGGGCGCGCCGGGCGGCTCCCGGTCCGGCGGTACGAACGGCGCCGGGCTCCCGGGCGGCGCGACCGGCGGTCCTGTCGCCCCCGGGCACGGCGGCGGCACCGGCTCCTTCGACGTCACCGAGGCACTGGCGGCGGGCCCGCTGGGCAGCGGCTCGCGTCCCGCCCCGGGCGGCGGCGAACCGCGCCGCGACGACCTGCCGTACTTCTCGGAGAACGGCCGCGACGGGCAGAACGGTCAGAACGGACAGGCCGGTTACGGCGGTCAGCCCGGTGGCCCGAGCGCCGCGGACGGCTTCGGCACGCCCGGCGGCCCCGGCTCCCGGGGCCCGGCCGGCCCGACCGGCGGACCGGTCACCGGCGACGGCCCGATGGTGCCGCCGGGCGGAGCGGGCTTCGACGAGCAGGGTGGTCCCGGGGGGCCTGGCGGCTTCACCGCGCCCGGAGGCCCGGGCGCACCCGGTGCCTTCGACGCGCCCGGTGGCCCCGGCGGCTTCGGCAACGAGCCAGGTGGCCCGGTCGGCCCCGGTGCCTTCAACACCCCCGGTGGCCCCGCCGGCCGCGGCCCTGACGGCTTCGGCGACCCGGCCGGGCCCGGCGCCCCCGAGGCCTTCAACGACCCCGGCGGCCCCGGAGCCCCCGGCGCCTTCAACGCCCCCGGCAGGCCGGGAGGCCCCGGAGCCATAGGCGGCGGCCCCGGTGGCCCGGGCGCCCCCGGCGGCCCCGCCGGTACGGGCGTACCCGGCGCTGCCGGCGGCCCCCCGGGCCCGGGCGCCCGGGGCGGCACCCCCGCTCCCGGCCCCGGCGGCGGCATGAGCGACGACACCGCCATCCTGACCCCGCAGAAGCCGGCCCCCGAACCGCCGGACGGCCAGGGCTACGGCCCCCGGCACGACAACGTCTCCGGACACACGGTCACCAGCGGCATCCCCGTCGTACCGCCGGGCGCGGCCTCGCCGTTCGGCCCGGGCGCGCCCGGGGACGGCCCGGTGCCCCACACGGCGCCGAAGCTGCCCGAGCCGGTGTCGCCGCCCCCGGCGAGTTCCTCCAAGGCGCCGAAGAAGAAGGGCCGCAACAAGCTCGTGCTGCTGGCCGTCGGCGTGGTCGTCCTCGCCGGTGGCGTCTACGGCGCCGGGCTGCTGATGAACCGCACCGACGTGCCCAAGGGCACCACCGTGCTCGGCGTCGACATCGGCGGCACCACTCGCGACGGCGCGGTCCGGAAGCTCGACGAGGCCTTCGACAAGAACGCCGGCAAGGAGCTGAAGCTGTCGTTGGGCGGCAAGACCGTCTCCCTCGACCCGGACAACGCGGGCCTGCAGTTCGACATGGACGCCACGGCCGACGCGGCGGCAAAGAGCGACTACAACCCGGTCTCCGTGATCGCCTCGCTCTTCGGCAACCATCGCGCCGTCACGCCGGTCATGCCCGTCGACGAGGAGAAGCTGCACGCCTCCCTGGAGGCCGCCGCGGGCGGCTCCGGCGCGACGACCGACGGCACGATCGAGTTCAAGAACGGCAAGGCCGTCCCGGTGTACGGCAAGACCGGCAAGGGCGTCGACCTCGCCAAGTCGACGACGGCGGTGGAGGAGGCCTACCGCACCCAGGTGGAGACCGGCACGGCCGGCACGGTGAACCTCCCGACCACCACCCGCCAACCCACGGTCTCGAACGCCGAGGTCGACCGGGTCCTGAAGGACTTCGCACAGCCCGCGATGTCGGCCAAGGCCATCGTGCAGACCGACGCGGCGCACAGCATTCCGTTCGGCGCGCTGTCCCTGCCGAAGATCCTCAGCTTCAAGGCCGTCGACGGCAAACTCGTGGACACCTACAACCTGAAGGCGCTCCAGGAGGCGTACGGCACGACCTTCGAGGGCGTGCAGATCGAGGGCGCCAGCGGCAAGCGGGACGTCCTCCCGCAGGATGTCGTCGCGGCGCTGCGCAAGGCCCTGCGCGGCAAGACGCCCGCGGAGCGCATCGGAGTCATCGACACCAAGCCGAACTGACCTCCGGCCACCCGCCGCACGAGAGCCTCCGCCCGACGAGGGCGGGGGCTCTCGCCGTCACACCACACACATGACAACCGTCATGCGGCACTCCGGACGCCCGACACTGCCTCCGCCGGTGGCCCCGAAGCCACGATGTCCGTATGACAACGACAGCCTCGGTGGTCGCGTTCGACCAGGTGAGCAAGGCGTACGACGCCGTCCGGGCGGTGGACGGACTGACCCTCGACCTCAGGCCGGGGGAGACCGTGGCCCTGCTCGGGCCCAACGGCGCCGGCAAGTCCACCACCCTCGACCTGCTGCTCGGCCTCAAGAAGCCCGACAGCGGCACGGTCCGGCTCTTCGGCACCAGCCCCCGGGACGCCATCGTCGCCGGGCGCGTGGGCGCCATGCTGCAGAGCGGCGGCCTCATGGACGAGGTCACGGTCGCCGAACTCGTGCGGCTCGCCTGCGACCTGCACCCGAAGCCGTACCGGCCCTCCGAGGTGCTGTCCCGGGCGGGCATCGCGCAGATCGCCGACCGCAAGGTCGACAAGCTCTCCGGCGGCCAGGCCCAGCGCGTCCGCTTCGCCCTCGCCACGGCCGGCGACAGCGACCTCATCGTCCTGGACGAGCCCACCACCGGCATGGACGTCACCACCCGCCAGGCCTTCTGGGCCACCATGCGCGAGCAGGCCGACCAGGGCCGGACCGTGCTCTTCGCCACCCACTACCTCGAAGAGGCCGACGCCGTCGCCGACCGGGTCCTCGTGCTGCACCGCGGCCGGCTCCTCGCCGACGGCACGGCCGCCGAGATCAAGGCCAGGGCGGGCGCCCGCCGGGTCTCCTTCGACCTGGAGGGCGCCATCGACGAGCCCTCCCTGCGCGCCCTGCCGTTCCTGACCCGGATCGAGATCTCCGGACGGACCGTGCGCATCCAGTCCGCCGACGCCGATGCCACCGTCCACGCTCTGTACGGCCTCGGCGTCCGACCCCGCAACCTCGAGGTCGCCGGGCTCGGCCTGGAACAGGCCTTCGTCGCCATCACCACCGCCGAGGAGGCGAAGTCGAAGTGAACAGCCTGATCAGACTGGAACTCGCCCGCGCCCTGCGCAACCGCAAGTTCCTGTTCTTCTCCGTGATCTACCCGTCGGTGCTGTTCCTGATCATCGCGGGCAACGCCGACAGCACCACGAAGGTCCCGGGCAGCGGCCTGACCCTCCCGACCTACATGATGGTCTCCATGGCGTCCTTCGGCGCCCTCACGGCCGTCCTCATGGGCAACAGCGAGCGCATCGCCAAGGAGCGCGAGGGCGGCTGGGTGCGGCAACTGCGCCTGACCACACTGCCGGGCCGCGGCTACGTCCTCGCCAAGACCGCGAGCGCCGCCGTGGTCAGCCTGCCGTCCATCGTCATCGTCTTCGCCGTCGCGGCGGCCGTGAAGGACGTGACCCTGGACGCCTGGCAGTGGCTCGCCCTCACCGGCGCCATCTGGGCCGGCAGCCTCGTCTTCGCGGCGCTCGGCGTCGCCCTCGGCTACCTGGCCACCGGTGACACGGTCCGCCCGATCACGATGATCACCTACTTCGGCCTGTCCATGCTCGGCGGTCTGTGGATGCCCACGACGACCTTCCCGGACTGGCTCCAGGAGATCGCGAAGTGGCTGCCCACGCACGCGTACGCTGCCCTGGGACAGGCCATCGAGCAGAGCCGGGCCCCGCACGTCCAGGACCTCGCCGTCCTCGTGGTGTCGTTCGTCCTGTTCGCGGGGGGCGCCGCCTGGCTGTACCGGAAGGACACCCTGAAGGCGTGAGCGGCGTCGGGTTCGGCATGGGGCAGCGTCCGGTGAACCGCAAGCAGCGGGCGGTGAAGTCGCTGTGGACCGGCATCTGGCTGGTCTACCTCGGCGCACCCGTCTCCGACCTGCTGCACGGCGGCCACAGCACGGGCGCGCGGATCCTCGGCCGGCTGGGCCTGGCCGCGTTCGTGGCCTGGTACATGGTGCTGGTCTTCCGCACCGGCCGCGGTGAGCGCAACAACCTGGTGCTCGGCTCGCTCGGGGTGCTCGCGGCCCAGTCCACGCTCCTGGCCCTCACCCTGGGCCGCGAGTGGCTGGTGCTGTTCGTGTACGTCTCGATCGCGTCCGGCGCGGCCCTGCCGCTGCGCCTGGCCCGCTGGACGATCCCGGGTGCGTGCGCGCTGCTGACCGCCGTGGCGTTCGCCGTGCCGGACGGGCACTCCTACCTGGCCGGACTGCTCATCCCGGCCCTGCTCGGCGGCTTCGCGATGACGGGCGTACGCGAACTCGTCCGGACGACCATCGCCCTGCGCGAGGCCCGCGCCACCGTCGCCCAGCTGGCCGCCAACGAGGAGCGCCTGCGCCTGGCCAGGGACCTGCACGACCTGCTCGGCCACTCGCTCTCGCTGATCACCCTCAAGAGCGAGCTGGCCGGGCGGATGCTGCCCGGCCGGCCCGACGAGGCGGCCCGGCAGGTCGCCGACATCGAGCAGGTCAGCCGCCAGGCCCTCGTCGACGTACGCGAGGCCGTCACCGGCTACCGCCGCCCCCGCCTGAGCGCCGAACTCGCCGGTGCCCGGGTCGCCCTGGCCGCGGCCGGCGTGACCGCCGCACTCCCGGGCGAACCCGACCTCGACGGCGTGCCCGAGGAGAGCGAATCGGCCCTCGCCTGGGCGCTGCGCGAGGCCGTGACCAACGTCGTACGGCACAGCGGAGCCCACCGCTGCACGGTCGAGCTGCTGCGCCGCCAGACCCTGGACGGCCCGGTGCTGGAACTCACCGTCGAGGACAACGGCTCGGGCGGGGCGGGCACCGGCCACGGCAACGGTCTCGCGGGCCTCACCGAACGGCTCACCAAGGCCGGCGGCACCCTGGAGGCGGGCCCGCTCACGTCCGGCTTCCGCCTGGTCGCCCGGGTGCCGACGGCCGGACCGGCGGACGTAGGATCCCCGGCATGAGCCGCACGATCAAGGTCCTGCTCGCCGAGGACCAGTCGATGGTCCGCGAGGCCCTGGCCGCCCTGCTCGGCCTGGAGGAGGACATCGAGGTCGTCGCCCAGGTGGCCCGCGGCGACGAGGTCCTGGAAGCGGCCCGCGCACACGCCGTGGACGTGGCGCTCCTGGACATCGAGATGCCCGGCGCGACGGGCATAGAGGCCGCGGCCCGTCTGCACGCGGAGCTCCCGGCCGTGAAGCTGGTCGTCCTCACCACCTTCGGCCGCCCCGGCTACCTGCGCAGCGCCATGGAGTCCGGCGCCGACGCCTTCCTGGTCAAGGACGCCCCCGCCGCCCAGCTCGCCGAGGCGATCCGCAAGGTCCTCACCGGCGAACGTGTCATCGACCCGACCCTGGCGGCAGCGGCCCTGGCGGACGGCGCCAACCCGCTGACGGACCGGGAACGCGAGGTACTCCGGGCGGCCGCCGACGGCTCCACCAACGCCGAACTGGCCACGTCCCTGCACCTCTCCCAGGGCACCGTCCGCAACTACCTCAGCACAGCCATCCAGAAGCTGGCGGTGAGAAACCGAGCAGAGGCGGTCCGAGTGGCACGGGAAAAGGGCTGGTTGTAAAGCTTTTAGGGGCGCGGGGCTGTGTCGATGTGCGGCTCCGCCGCGTGAGCGCGATCAACCACGACGAGCCCACACCCTCACCCCACGCGAAGTCACACGGCGAGAAGGCGTCAGTTGAGCATCGCCCTGGCCGCGAAAGCCTCCCCCCGCACCCGCTCGGCCGCGGCCTCATCCACGGCCTCCACCACCTCCGCGTAGGCCTCCAGCTCCGAGGCCCCGCCCAGGAACTCCCCCCGCTGCACCAGCAACTGCGCCCGCTCGTACCGCAACCGAGCCGGATGCGAGGGCAACAGCAGCGACAACTCGACCGCCCACAACGCCACGTCCGACCGCTCCGGACGGGCCGCCGCCCACGCCCGCACGTTGTTCAGGATCCGCAGCACCACATCCAGCGGATCGGCCGGGCGCAGCATCGACGGATCGATACCCGTCCCCGTCGCCCCGGCCACCAGCAACTCGGCGTCCGCCCCGGTCAGCACCCGCCCGCCGTCGAACGGATCCGCGAGCACCTGTCCCTCGTCGGGCCCGAACCCGACCACGAAGTGCCCCGGCAGGGCCACCCCGTACACCGGTGCTCCCGCCCGCCGGGCCACCTCCAGCCACACCACCGACAGCAGGATCGGCAGCCCCCTGCGCCGGACCAGCACCTCGTGCAGCAGCGAGGACTCCAGCCGCTGGTAGTCCGCGGGGGCGCCGTGGAACCCCATCCGCTCACCGAGCAGTTCCCGCAGGGCGACCGCCCAGGCGTGAGGCCCGCCGGGCCGGTACGGCAGCAACCCGGCCAGCCGGTCCAGCTCGACCTGCGCGGCGTCCAGACCGGCCTCGTCCAGCTTCCCGTCCGCCTCCGCACCCACCAGCAGGCACAACGTCGACAGATCGGGCCGCTCGGACCGGGCCTCTTCGGCGAACCGCCGCCGCAGCTCGGCGGAGCGCTCGGGGGGCGGGGGAAACGGGGGACGCATGACTGGCTCGTGCCCTCTCACGACGATCGGATACCGGCCGCTGCGGCGCCGTCCGGCGCCCGGTAGTGGTGGTAGGCGTGGTGCGCCGCGAAGCCCATCCCGGCGTACAGCGCCCGCGCTGCCGCGTTGTCGGACTCCACCTGGAGCCACGCGGCCGACGCGCCCTCGTCGAGCGCCTGACGGGCCAGCGCGGCCATCACGGCCGTGGCAAGACCGCGCCGCCGCAGCGCCGGGTCGACCTCGACGGCGGCGAACCCGGCCCACCGGCCGTCGACGACACAGCGCCCGATGGCGGCGGGAGGCGCGTCCGCGCTCTCCCCGGGCACGGTCGCGAACCACACGGAGGGCCCGCTCTCCAGAACACGCAGCGCCACCTCGCTCACGCCCTTGCGCTGGTACCGGGCCAGCCATCCTTCACCGGCCTGCCGGGACAGCACGACCCCCGCCGGATCACCTCGGTCGGCGATCGGCGCCAGCGGCCCGACCCACAGCCCGGCGGTCACCTCCCGCACCCAGCCCCGCCGCTCCAGCTCGGCGCAGAGCAGCTCCTGCGTGCCCTCGGCGCCGGTCGCGGTCTGGACGTAGGCAGGCAGCCCGCGGGCGCCGTACCAGCGCCGTACGGCGTCGAGCGCCTCGTCCAGGGGCACGCCCGGCGCGCCCAGCGGCAGCACCGAGTTGGCCCGCCGGGTGAACCCGGACGCGGCCCGCAGCTCCCAGTCCCCGAGCCGCTCGCTCTCCACGGGCCGCCAGGCCCGCGCGGCGACCCGGGCCAGCTCCTCGTAGGAGGCGGCCGGACCGCGGCGACGCGCCGGTGCGGCGGGCACGGTCTTGCCCGCGACCAGCGCCGATTCCGGGATTCGGACGCTCTCGCCGCTCTTGCGTGTGATCAGCAGCACACCGTTGTCCCATGATGTGAGAACACCGACCGTGTCGGTGAACTTCTCACCCGGAGCCCCATGTTCGATCAAGCTCCGCACGGAGACCCGTTTGCCCACGTCAGCAGCGGTGATACGGACCTCGAGTCGCCCGGCGGCAGAGATTTCCACAGGTCAGTTCACCCCTCCTGTTCGGATCATGCCCAAGAACGGAGATACTAGGGGCGGGCATCGACGACGCCGCGCTCCCGCGCGCCAGGCGGCGGAGCCTGAGGAGGCCCGCCAGCGCCCTATCGAGGAGGAACGACAGCGTGACCTACGTCATCGCGCAGCCTTGTGTCGACGTCAAGGACAAGGCGTGCATCGAGGAGTGCCCGGTCGACTGCATCTACGAGGGCCAGCGGTCCTTGTACATCCACCCGGACGAATGCGTCGACTGTGGTGCCTGTGAGCCGGTCTGCCCGGTCGAGGCGATCTTCTACGAGGACGACACTCCCGAGGAGTGGAAGGACTACTACAAGGCGAACGTCGAGTTCTTCGACGAGCTCGGTTCGCCCGGCGGAGCCAGCAAGCTGGGGCTGATCGAGCGCGACCACCCCTTCGTCGCCGCGCTGCCGCCGCAGAACCAGTAAGAGCGGCCCGCACTCCGTGCCGCCTCGGTCCCGTACGGCCTGATCAGCCCGCTGATCGCCGTACGGGGCCGAGGCGTTTGCCGTGACCGGCTCGTACGTGCCAGAAAGTGAGCCCGAACCCGTGTCCGCAGTCTCCGACCGCCTCCCCACGTTCCCCTGGGACAAGCTGACCCCGTACAAGGCCACGGCCGCCGCCCATCCGGACGGCATCGTCGACCTGTCCGTCGGCACCCCGGTCGACCCGGTACCCGAGCTGATCCAGAAAGCGCTGGTGGCCGCGGCCGACTCGCCGGGCTATCCGACCGTGTGGGGCACGCCCGAGCTGCGCGACGCGATCACCGGCTGGGTCGAGCGCCGCCTCGGCGCCCGGGAGATCACCCACCGCCACGTACTGCCCATCGTCGGCTCCAAGGAGCTCGTCGCCTGGCTCCCCACCCAGCTGGGCCTCGGTCCCGGCGACCGGGTGGCCTACCCGCGCCTGGCATACCCGACGTACGAGGTCGGCGCCCGGCTGGCCCGCGCCGACCACGAGGCCTACGACGATCCGACGGAGCTGGACCCCGAGGGCCTGAAGCTCCTCTGGCTGAACTCCCCGTCGAACCCCACGGGCAAGGTCCTCTCCAAGGAGGAGCTGACCCGAATCGTCGCCTGGGCCCGCTCGCACGGCATCCTGCTCTTCTCCGACGAGTGCTACCTGGAGCTGGGCTGGGAGGCCGACCCGGTCTCGGTGCTGCACCCGGACGTCAACGGCGGCTCGTACGACGGCATCGTCGCCGTCCACTCCCTCTCCAAGCGCTCGAACCTCGCCGGCTACCGCGCGGCCTTCCTGGCCGGTGACCCGGCGGTCCTCGGCCCGCTCCTGGAGATCCGCAAGCACGGCGGCATGATGACGTCGGCTCCGACGCAGGCGGCGGTGATCGCGGCCCTCGGCGACGACGACCACGTGCGCGTCCAGCGCGAGCGCTACGTCTCCCGCCGCGAGCTGCTGCGCGAGGCCCTGGTCACCCACGGCTTCCGCATCGAGCACAGCGAGGCCAGCCTCTACCTGTGGGCCACCCGGGGCGAGTCCTGCTGGGACACCGTCGATCACCTCGCCAAGCGCGGCATCCTCGTGGCCCCCGGCGACTTCTACGGCCCGGCGGGCGCGCAGTTCGTGCGCGTGGCCCTGACGGCCACGGACGAGAGGGTGGCGGCGGCCGTACAGCGGCTGTGACCGCGGTGCGGCGGCCGTACAGCGGGTGTGACCGCGGCCGAGCACACCGAAGGGGTCCGGGGAACTTCCCCGGACCCCTTCGACGTCACAGCGCCGCCGCGTCAGCCGACTGGCAGGCTCTTCACCGGCAGGGAGTCCGCGGACGGCACGCCGCCCTTGGTCAGGGAGTCCGTGGGCAGACCGCCCTTGGCCGAACCGGCCGTGTCGCCGACGAGCTGCCCGGCGGAGCCCGCCGCGTCACCGGCCGCCTTCTGCGCCACGGGCGTGGTCTTCTTGACCGCCTTGCCGCCGGTCTTGCCCGCGGCCGGCACCGCCTTCTCGACGGTCTTGCCGCCGGTGTCACCCGCGGACTTGGTGACCTTCTGCGCAGCGCCGTCGACGGTGTTGCCGACGTTGGCCCCGTCCAGGGCGGTGAGGCCACCGAGGTTCGGGGTGGCGGGCAGCTCGGGGGCCGCGCTGGCGGAGCCGGCCGCACCGACCCCGGCAGCCGCTCCCGCAGCGACGATCAGCGCGGCACGGGCGATACGGCGGGTCAGGGGGAGGGACATGGTGCTCCTTCGACGGGAGAGAACAGTGAGCTTCGTGAAGTGTCCGACCGGGTCCGGCAGTTGATCGACTGGCTGTGGATCATCCCGGCCCGGACGCAGTGACTACCGCTCGAGGCCCGCGAAGGTTGCGGCGCCGCAACGTAAAGAGTTGGCAATGCGTCGCATTATCGGCTGCGGATAAAAACGGTCAAAAAGGCCTCCGGGGGAAACCCTGCCGAATCCTTCCAGCCCTGTGTTCGCAAGGGATTTCCCGCTTTCCCGGGCGAGAGTGCGAAAACCTGCGCACACCGTCGCCGCGGGCCCGCGCGGCCAACCCTCACGGGTGAGCCCCCGTACCCGTGCGCGATCCGGCTCCCAGTGGCAGGCCCTAGCCCATCGTGACGACACGGACGGCGTCCGCGTCCCGTTCCGCGCCCGCGGTGCCCTTCGCCGTGGGTTCCCGCCACTGGCTGGCGGTGTTCCCGGCGACCCACTCCCGCCCCGCGTAGGTGACGCGCGCGATGTGCAGTTCGGAGGCGTTGGCCACGGCCCAGTGCGCCAGCTGCCAGCCGCGCTGGTCCGGGCTCCGCCCGGTCCCCGACGGGGTGTCCGCGGCGACGGGCAGGGTCACGGTCCGCCCGCCGGTCCCGTCCGCGCCGCTCGGGGACGGCGTGGGCGTCGCCGTCGACGCACCGCCGTTCACCTCGGCACCGGCCGGCTCCAGCACGTCCCGCCCGAAGTCCCGCACGAGCGCCGCCCGCACCCCGTCCGGACCCGAGGCCCGGGTCGCGGCCGGGCGGCCCTCGCAGGTCAGCGTGGCCGCCGACTGCCCGGTGAGGGCAGCGGCGAGCAGCGCGGCGTCCGGCTCGTGCTTGGCGTAGGCCTGCGGGAAACCGCTGCGCTGGACACGCTGCGCGGCGACGGTGAGGGGCAGCCGGGTGTAGCCGGGCACCTTGACCAGGTGGTCGTAGAACTCACCGGCCGAGTACGTCGGGTCCATGATCTCCTTCGGGGTTCCCCAGCCCTGCGAGGGCCGCTGCTGGAACAGGCCGAGGGAGTCCCGGTCGCCGTGCCTGATGTTGCGCAGGGCGGATTCCTGGAGTGCGGTCGCCAGCGCGATGGTCACGGCCCGCTCGGGCAGCCCGCGCGCGGTCCCCACGGCGGTGATCGTCGCCGCGTTCACCGCCTGCTCGGGCGTGAACTCGTACGACGCTCCGTCGCCCTTGCCGGAGACCACCTGGCAGCCCGGTCCACCCGAGCCCCCGGTGATGTACTGCACGACGAGGTAACCGGCGACCGCGAGCAGGGCCATGAAGGCGGCGCCGCATCGGAAGAGGCGGCCACGACGCTTGGGAGAGGACGGCTCTGGCACGCCGTACAAGGTACTGGAGAGTACGGAGTGGCATGAGCCGGGTGTGGACAGTGAGGCCCCGGCCTGGCGCGTTAGGGTCGACGGCATGGCCGACACCTCGCTTGACCTCACGCTGGACGCCGCGGAGCTCACCGCCCGGCTCGTCGACTTCCGTTCCGAGAGCGGTACCGAGAAGCCCCTCGCGGACGCGATCGAGACCGCGCTGCGCGCGCTGCCCCACCTGACGGTCGACCGGTACGGCAACAACGTCGTCGCCCGCACGAACCTCGGGCGCTCCGAGCGGGTGATCCTGGCCGGGCACATCGACACCGTGCCGATCGCGGACAACGTCCCCTCCCGGCTCGACGAGGACGGCGTCCTGTGGGGCTGCGGCACCTGCGACATGAAGTCGGGCGTCGCCGTGCAACTGCGTATCGCGGCCACGGTCCCCGCCCCCAACCGCGACCTGACCTTCGTCTTCTACGACAACGAGGAGGTCGCCGCCGAGCTGAACGGCCTCAAGCACGTCTCCGAGACGCACCCCGAGTGGCTGGAGGGCGACTTCGCGGTGCTCCTGGAACCGTCGGACGGCCAGGTCGAGGGCGGCTGCCAGGGCACGCTGCGGGTGCTGCTGAAGACCACGGGCGAGCGGGCCCACTCGGCGCGCGGCTGGATGGGCTCCAACGCGATCCACGCCGCCGCCCCGATCCTCGCCCGCCTGGCCTCCTACGAGCCGCGCTGGCCGGTGATCGACGGCCTGGAGTACCGCGAGGGCCTGAACGCGGTGGGCATCGGCGGGGGAGTGGCCGGCAACGTGATCCCCGACGAGTGCTGCGTCACCGTCAACTTCCGCTACGCGCCCGACCGCACGCCCGAGGAAGCCGTCGCCCATGTCCGTGAGGTGTTCGCGGACTGCGGGGTGGAGGAGTTCGAGGTCGTCGACCACAGCGGTGCGGCGATGCCCGGTCTGTCCCATCCGGCGGCGAAGGCGTTCATCGAGGCGGTCGGCGGCACCCCCATGCCGAAGTACGGCTGGACGGACGTCTCCCGCTTCTCGGCGCTCGGCGTCCCGGCGGTCAACTACGGCCCCGGCAACCCCCACTTGGCGCACAAGCGGGACGAGCGCGTGGAGATCGCCAAGATCCTCGCGGGCGAGGAGCGCCTGCGGAACTGGCTGACCGCCTGACCCCACCGGGGAACCGACGGGTTTACGGCGCTTCATCGCGGACATGCTCACGTCCCTCGTTCGTAACCCGCGTAGATCTACGCTGAGGTGGAAAGACAGGCACGACGGAGGGAGCGCACATGGCGACCGGCAACCCCGAGGGGAAGAAGCAGCCGCCGGAGGAGAAGCGCCTGGGCCCGGTCCTCCAGAGGCGGGACCAGGTGCAGGCCAGCACCACCGACCAGCGGCTGCTGGACGAGCGGGCCCCCTCCGACTGGGTCCACACCGACCCCTGGCGCGTGCTGCGCATCCAGTCGGAGTTCATCGAAGGCTTCGGCACGCTCGCCGAACTCCCGCCCGCGATCAGCGTCTTCGGCTCGGCCCGGACCCCGGCGGACTCACCCGAGTACGAGGCGGGTGTGCGATTGGGGCAGGGCCTGGTCGACGCGGGCTTCGCCGTCATCACCGGCGGCGGCCCGGGGGCGATGGAGGCGGCCAACAAGGGCGCCCTCGAGGCGAAGGGCATGTCGGTCGGCCTCGGTATCGAGCTGCCGTTCGAGCAGGGGCTGAACCCGTACGTCGACATCGGCCTGAACTTCCGCTACTTCTTCGTCCGGAAGATGATGTTCGTCAAGTACGCCCAGGGCTTCGTCGTCCTGCCCGGCGGCCTCGGCACCCTCGACGAGCTCTTCGAGGCCCTCACGCTGGTCCAGACCCAGAAGGTCACGCGCTTCCCGATCGTCCTCTTCGGCAGCGACTACTGGGGCGGCCTGGTCGACTGGCTCCGCGACACGGTGATCGCCCAGGGCAAGGCGGCCGAGAAGGACCTGCTGCTGTTCCACGTGACCGACGACGTGGACGAGGCGGTGGCGCTGGTGTCGAAGGAGGCGGGCCGCTAGGGCCCGTAGAGGGGCGTAGGCCGGAGCCCAGGGGGTGGTGCCCCCCTGGACCTCGGTCAGGCCAGCCCGCGCCGGGCTACGGCAGGGGCCCGATGCCCCGCGATCGTCGCCACCATGTCCAACACCTGCCGCGTCTCGGCGACCTCGTGCACCCGGTACACCTGCGCCCCCAGCCACGCGGACACAGCCGTCGTCGCCAGCGTCCCCACCACCCGTTCCTTCACGGGGCGGTCCAGCGTCTCCCCGACGAAGTCCTTGTTGGACAGCGACACCAGCACCGGCCACCCCGTGGCGACCATCTCGTCCAGCCGCCGCGTCGCCTCCAGGCTGTGCCGCGTGTTCTTCCCGAAGTCATGACCGGGGTCGATCATGATCGACCCCCGCGGCACGCCCAGCGCGAGCGCCCGCTCGGCCAGCCCGACCGTCACGTCCAGGATGTCCGCCATGACGTCGTCGTACTCGATCCGGTGCGGCCGCGTCCGCGGCTCCGCCCCGCCCGCGTGCGTGCACACCAGGCCCACCCGGTACCGCGCGGCCACCTCCGCCAACCCCGGATCGACCCCGCCCCACGCGTCGTTCAGCAGATCGGCCCCGGCCTCGCACACGGCCTCGCCGACCTCGGCCCGCCAGGTGTCCACGCTGATGATCACGTCCGGGAACCGCCGCCGCACCTCCGCGACGAACCCGACCGTCCGCCGGGCCTCCTCCTCGGCCGTGACCTCCTCGCCCGGCCCGGCCTTGACCCCGCCGATGTCGATGATCGCGGCTCCCTCGGCCACGGCCTGCTCCACGCGCGCGAGGGCCGGCTCGTCGCGGAAGGTGGCGCCCTGGTCGTAGAAGGAGTCCGGGGTGCGGTTCACGATCGCCATGATCACCGGCTCGTGCGTCCCGAATTCCCGCCTGCCCAGCCTGAGCATCCCCTGTGACCTTTCCTGGTACGTCCCGTCTTCCGCCGCCTGCGACCCTAACCGTCGGACTCGCATGGCACGATCGGAGCCTGACAACATCCGACTCGGAGGACTCCCGGGGAGTCCGATCCATCCGACCGTGGGGGCCCCGCGATGGTTATGTTCCTGTTCCTGGTCGTCGCGCTCGCCGTCGTGGTCGGCGCGGTGACCCTCGCCGTCGTGGGCGGCGGCGAGAACAGCCCGCTGCCCGAGGCCGCCCCCGAGCGGCTGCGGGACCCGCTCCCCCCGGACCGCCCGGTCGACCGCGCGGACGTGGAGGGCCTGCGCTTCCCGCTCGCCGCCCGCGGCTACCGCATGGCGGACGTGGACGACGCCCTCAGCCGCCTGGGCGCCGAGCTCGCCGAGCGCGACGCCCGCATCGCCGACCTGGAGTCGGCCCTGGCCGGTGCCCGGTCGGCCGCCGCCCAGGGGCCCGTGCACGCCTCCGGGGAGAACCACGTGTCCATGGACAAGCGGCAGGAGGACCGGCCGTGAGCGACGGCACCGCCCTGGCCGGCCCGGACGGCGCGCTGCGCTGCCCCTGGGCCCTGTCCGCCCCGGAGTACGTGACGTACCACGACGAGGAGTGGGGCCGCCCGGTCCACGGCGACGACGCGCTGTTCGAGCGGCTCAGCCTGGAGGCCTTCCAGTCCGGCCTGTCCTGGATCACGATCCTGCGCCGCCGCCCCGGCTTCCGCGCCGCCTTCGCCGACTTCAAGATCGCCTCGGTGGCCGCCTTCACCGACGAGGACCGCGAGCGCCTGCTGGCCGACGCCGGCATCATCCGCAACCGCGCCAAGATCGACGCGACCCTCGCCAACGCGCGTGCGCTGACCGAATGGTCCCCGGGCGAACTGGACGAGCTGATCTGGTCCCACGCCCCCGAGCCGGCCGGCCGGCCGGTCCCGAAGACCCTCTCCGACGTCCCACCCGTCACCCCCGAGTCGACGGCGCTGTCCAAGGCGCTGAAGAAGCGTGGCCTGCGGTTCGTCGGCCCGACGACGGCGTATGCGCTGATGCAGGCGTGCGGCCTGGTGGACGATCACCTGGAGACCTGCGTCGCCCGAAGGGGCGCGTAGGGGGCGCGGGACGAGCGCTAGCGCCCCAAGTACTTCGGCTTCTCCTTGTTGACGAAGGCCTGGACCGCGATCGCGTGGTCCTCGGAGGAGCCCGCCCGGGTCTGGAGCTCGTCCTCCTTCTCCAGGGCCTCCTCCAAGGAGTGCGTCAGCCCGAACGCCACCGACTCCTTCAGCGCCGCGTACGCCACCGTCGGGCCCTCGGCCAGCGCCCGCGCCACCTTCTCGGCCTCCGCCCGCAGGTCGCCGGCCGGTACCAGCCGGTTGGCGATGCCCAGCTCGTACGCCTCCTGCGCGCTGATGCTCCGCGGGAAGAGCAGCAGGTCAGCGGCCCGGCCCGGGCCGATCACCCGCGGCAGCGTCCAGGAGATCCCCGAGTCGGCGGTCAGCGCCACCCCGGCGAACGAGGTGTTGAACGCCGCCGTGTCCGCCACGATCCGGTAGTCCGCGGCGAGCGCGAAGCCGAAGCCCGCCCCGGCCGCCACCCCGTTCACCGCCGCGACGACCGGCTTCGCCGCCCCGGCCAGCGCCCGCACGATCGGGTTGTAGTGCTCCCGCACCGTGCTCATGGTCTGGCCGGAGCCGGTCTCCCGGTCCTGGACCAGCAGCCCGATGTGCTCCTTGAGGTCCTGCCCGACGCAGAACGCCCGGTCACCGGCGGCTGTCAGCAGCACCGCCCGTACGGTGCCGTCGCCCGCCGCCGACTCGACCGCCTCCCGCAGGGCGACCTTGGCCGCCACGTTCAGCGCGTTCATCGCCTCCGGGCGGTTCAGCGTGATCGTCGCGAGTCCGTCGCTCACCTCGTAGAGCACGGTGTCCGTCATGGCGTATCCCCTCCGAGTCGCGGATCGGTGGCGTACCGGCCGGTACGCCCCGGGTCTGCAGGACAGCATGACGGAGATCATCGACGGGGAACCGGCCCGGACGTGTGACCTGCGTCAAAGAATTCTCGCCCGGATTCGTTCGGCGGATGTGTGTGCGGTGGCGGAGTATCGCAGTCTCATCGCCGAATTGAGTGGTTTTGCTCGCGTGCGTTGCCCAAGCGATGCCTACTGATGTTGGTCATCGGGTCCTGAGATGCGGGATAATGGCTTGGAAGCAATGTGTTCGATGCCGGTGTCGCGTGTCCTGCCACAAGGGCCGCACGTGTGCCCTTCTCAGGGGCCGTCGGCTTTGACGATGAGCTGGGTTTCAGGAAGGGGAACGAGCATGGCGGCCATGAAGCCGCGAACGGGTGATGGCCCGCTCGAGGTGACCAAGGAGGGGCGGGGCATCGTCATGCGCGTTCCGCTCGAAGGCGGCGGTCGGCTCGTCGTCGAGCTGACCCCGGACGAGGCCGACGCGCTCGGCGACGCCCTCAAGAAGGTCGTCGGCTGACGCGCAAGCGACCATACCCTTTCAGTTGCCCCGGCATCACCTGTGGTGCCGGGGCGGCTGTTTTCTCCCCGACGACACTCGCCTGCCCCGGCATCCGCCCGGCTAACGTGCGGTCCGGCTGACGTGCGGACGGGCTAGCGTTTCACCGCGCACAGCAGACCGTCGCCCACCGGCAGCAGGGACGGCACCAGCTCCTGGCTCTCGCGCACCGCGCGCAGCAGCTCCCGCAGTCGCAGCACCTCGGTGGGCTGCGGTCCGGAGTCGACCGTCCGGCCGTTGGCGAAGGCGCCCTCGAAGACGACCAGCCCGCCGGTGCGCAGCAGACGCAACGATTCAGCGAGGTAGTCCATGACCTCCAGGCGGTCACCGTCGCAGAAGACCAGGTCGTAGCCGGCGTCCGCGAGGCGCGGCAGCACGTCCAGGGCGCGGCCCGGGATGAAGCGGGCCCGGTTGCTGGCGAAGCCGGAGGCGCGGAAGGCCTGCCGGGCGAACTGCTGGTGCTCGGGCTCCGGGTCCACGGTCGTCAGGACGCCGTCCGGCCGCATACCGTGCAGCAGGTGGATCCCGGAGACACCACAGCCGGTCCCGATCTCCGCGACGGCCTTCGCGTCGACCGACGCGGCCAGCAACCGCAGCGCGGCGCCCGTGCCGGGCGTCACCGAGCGCAGCCCTGCCTCACGGGCCCGGTCCCGGGCCCAGTGCAGCGCTTCGTCCTCGGCGACATAGGCGTCGGCGAACGCCCAGCTCGTCTGCCGGTTGCCGGTAATGACCCTCTCCTGTCCCCGTGAATGCCTGGGCGTGACTGTATCCGTTGGGCACGGGAACCCGCAGATGGGACCGGTCGTTTAAAGGGATGAGCAAGTGGTGCGGGTCGGGACGGGGGGCTGGCGGTGGATCGGATCGGCGAGCAAGTGCCAACGCAGCAGTACGAGGGGTATCCACCCACATCAAATTCTCGTAAAACCGCTTATCCGGTCCTAACGGGCGAGGTGGCTATGGTAGGGGCTCCACTGGACACCACCAGAGCTGACAGGGGAGGTGCGGCTGCGCCTGTGGATCGCGGAGGAGTGCTCCGGCGCTTCCTCGGATCGGCGGGCAGGCCGACATCCGTGAACGACACCGCTGCTGACCACAGTCACGCCGCTGACTTCGCCCAGACCGCGACCTTCACCACCGACGCGGACGGGCAGGCGTGGACTCCGCCCACGTGGGAGGAGATCGTCAGCACGCACAGCGGCCGGGTCTACCGGCTCGCCTATCGCCTCACCGGTAACCAGCACGACGCGGAGGACCTCACGCAGGAGGTCTTCGTCCGCGTCTTCCGCTCTCTGTCGACCTATACGCCGGGCACCTTCGAGGGCTGGCTGCACCGCATCACCACGAACCTGTTCCTGGACATGGTCCGCCGCAAGCAGCGCATCCGCTTCGACGCGCTCGGCGACGACGCGGCCGAGCGGCTGCCCAGCAAGGAGCCCACGCCGCAGCAGGTCTTCAACGACGCGCACTTCGACGCGGACGTCCAGCAGGCCCTCGACACCCTCGCCCCCGAGTTCCGCGCCGCGGTCGTCCTGTGCGACATCGAAGGACTGTCGTACGAGGAGATCGCCGCGACCCTCGGTGTCAAGCTCGGCACGGTCCGCTCGCGGATCCACCGCGGGCGCTCGCAGCTGCGCAAGGCCCTCGCGCACCGCTCACCGGAGGCGCGCGCCGAGCGCCGCTCCTTCGTGCCCCGTGTCCCTGCCCTGGGAGGAGGGGGCGCGAGCGCGTGAGCGGATCTCGGCCGAAAGCCTCCGAGGGTCACCTCGCAGAGCAGCATCTGGGAGACCGACTCTCCGCCCTGGTGGACGGAGAGCTCGGTCATGACGCGCGTGAGCGCGTACTGGCGCATGTGGCCACCTGCCCGAAGTGCAAGGCGGAGGTGGACGCCCAGCGCCGGCTGAAGAACGTCTTCGCGGAGGCGGCCCCGCCGCCCCCGTCCGAGAGTTTCCTGGCCCGCCTGCAGGGACTACCCGCGGGCGGCGGCCCGGACGGTGAGGTCACACCGCCGGGCGGCGGAGGGCTGCGCGGAGGCCTGTCCGGACGGTTCGGATCGTCCGGCGCCTTCGGAGTGAAGCGCGGTGAGCGGTTCGAGTTCGGGTACGCCCCGTCCCGGCCGCACCTGCCCGTGCTGCCCGCGCCCCAGGGCGACCGGAGCCTCCCCTCCGACACGGGCGGTCTGCCCTCCGGCCACCGCGGCCTCCCCTCGGCGAGGGGCTTCCGCATCCACGACGTCGGCCGGCACGACGGCGACCGGTCCTCCTCGCGGCTGCGGTTCGCGTTCGCTGCCGCCGGCGCCGTCTCCCTGGCCGCGATCGCGCTGGGCGGCGTCACCACGGTCGCCCCGACCGACACGGAGGTCCGCGGCGGCCAGGGCACCGGGAGCAACGTGACACCGATGCGCACCCAGGGCACCGGCGCCGCGACCCCGCCCGAATCCCAGCGCCGCCGGACCGCGCCACTGCTCGGACAGGTGCACGGGCAGAACACGCTCGGCCACGCCCCGGTCGCCCCGACCGAGGTGTCCGCCCCGCTCCTGCCCGGGGTGCCGTCCGCCGCCCGGCACCAGGCACTGCACGCCCTGACCGCCCCGGTGATGGCCGGTGCCGCGGTCATGTCCCCGCTGATACGACCGCTCGAGGCGGCCACACCGGCCGCCCTGACCTCGTGGTCATCGGTCCCCGAGATCACGGCCCCCCTGTTCGCCGTGCCCCTCCCGGACCCCTCCTCGTCCCCCTCTTCCTCCGCCTCCTCGCGCACGGCTCACTGACCGGCCTCTGCGCGGCGGCCCGCGAACCTGATTGAATCCGGGGGTTGTCGCCCGCCGCCGAGGTGTGGCCGGGCGCCGATTCGACGAACTGCGGCCACCGCGACGAGCCGTGCCGCGGCTGTGGGGAGAGCATGAACGAGGGGAAGCCCACGAAGGCGAAGTGGTGGAGCCGTCCACGGCCGCAGGACCCGTCCGGGGACCCGGACGGTACGGGCGGTACGGGCGGTACGGACGGGGCGCGGGGACCGGCGACGGCCCCGGCGAACCTGACCGACCGTGACGGTGACTTCGAGCTGGCACGTCCAGCGGCTCCGCACGATGCAGACGGTGACTACGAGCTGAGGCGTCCCGAGGCGGCGCCTGCCGCCGCATCGACCGCCATCGCGTCACCTGCGGAGGCCGCCGCCCCGGTCCCCGCCGCCCGGGAGGCCGAACAGGACGTCCCTGTCGCGTCCGCCGCGCCCTCAGCCTCACCCGCCGCGCCGGTCGCAGGAGCTCCCAGACCGCTGCACGACCCGGACCCGTACAGCACCCCGCCCTACGGCGAGCCCGGCCCCTGGGCACCCGCCCCGCCCGTCCAGCACCCGGCGACCTCCGCCACGCCGGCGCAGGGCGTGGCGATACCCGGGCAGCCGGCCGTGCCGGGCACCCCGGCCGTGCCGTCGGTGCACGGCACACCGCCAGCCCCGGCCACCGGGACCCCGGCGCCCGCCGCTTCCGCCTCTCACGCGCCTGCCGCTCACGTGCCGGCCGAGATGCCCGCCCCCGGCACGCCCGCGCCCCTGCCGGCCCCCGGCGCACCCGCGCCGGTCTACGCCGAACCTCCGGCGCCCGCCCCCGACCCCTGGCAGCGCTACGACCCCTGGGCGGCTGCCGCGGCCGCCCAGGGGCACGGCCCTCTCCAGCAGAACGGCGCCGCCGTGCTCAGCACGGAGCAGCGGCGCAAGCGCGGCAAGAAGTCCCTGGTGCTCGGTGCCGTGCTGCTCGCGCTCGTGTCCGGGGGCTTCGGCGGCGTCGTGGGGACGTATCTGGAGCGGAACGGGGGCGTCGGGACGGTCGAGCTGCCCCAGGCCGGGAAAGAGGCCTCCGCACGGGACGCGGACAGTGTGGCCGGGATCGCCGGACGGGCCCTCCCCAGCGTGGTCACCCTGCATGTCAGCGGCGCCGGCGAGCAGGGCACGGGCACCGGCTTCGTGCTCGACACCCGCGGGCACATCCTCACCAACAACCACGTCGTGCAGCCCGCCGGCTCGGGCGGTGAGATCACCGTGACCTTCAACGGGGGGCAGACCGCCCAGGCCGAGGTCGTCGGCCGGGACAGCGGCTACGACCTCGCCGTCGTGAAGGTGAAGGGCGTCAGCGGACTCACCCCGCTGTCCCTCGGCAACTCGGACAACGTGCAGGTCGGCGACCCTGTCGTGGCCATCGGAGCCCCCTTCGACCTGGCCGGGACGGTCACCTCCGGCATCATCAGCGCCAAGCAGCGGCCCATCACGGCCGGCGGCGAGAAGGGCGACGGCAGCGACGTGTCGTACGTCGACGCGCTGCAGACCGACGCGCCCATCAACCCCGGCAATTCCGGCGGGCCCCTGCTCGACGCCCGGGCCCGGGTCATCGGCATCAACTCGGCCATCCGGTCGGCGGACAGCGGCTCCACGCAGGACGGCAGCCGGTCCGGTTCGATAGGCCTCGGCTTCGCCATACCCATCAACCAGGGAAAACGTGTCGCGGAAGAGCTGATCAACACGGGGAAGGCGACGCACCCGGTCATCGGCATCACCCTGGACATGGACTACTCGGGCGACGGCGCGCGCGTCGCCACCGAGGGCCGTGAGGGCGGAGCGCCGGTCACCGCGGGCGGCCCGGGCGCCAAGGCCGGGATCAAGCCGGGTGACGTGATCACGGAGGTCGACGGCAGCCGGGTGCACTCCGGTGAGGAACTGATCGTCAAGACCCGCGCGCACCGCCCCGGCGACCGGCTGGAGCTGACCGTCGAACGCGGCGGCAAGGAGCGGAAGGTCTCGCTCGTCCTCGGATCGTCCGGCGGCTGAGATGAGGTGCGGGACTCGCGAAGTCACCTCAACAGGCCCCACAAGGGGCCAACAAGACAAACAATCGGGAAAGCGCTCCCACCTCCCGCACTCGGAGGTCCCGGGACAGTACCGGTCGGACAGGATCGCCGGGTACCGTGGATCCGGCCCGGACCACGGCAAGACCCGCACCGACCACGAGGGCCGAGGACCGAGGACCGAGGACATCGCAAGGAGCTTCAGGTGTTCAATGACATAGGACCACTCGAGCTGGTGACGCTCATCGTCCTCGCCGTGCTCGTCTTCGGTCCGGACAAGCTCCCCAAGGTCATCCAGGACGTGACGCGCACGATCCGGAAGATCCGTGAGTTCTCGGAGAGCGCCAAGAACGACATCCGGGATGAACTCGGCCCGGAGTTCAAGGACTTCGAGTTCGAGGACCTCAACCCCAAGACGTTCATCCGCAAGCAGCTGGACAACGAGGACCTGGGGCTCAAGGAGATCCGCAACGGCTTCGACCTGAAGAAGGAGATGGCGGAGGTCACCGACGCCGTCCACAGCCGTGACGCCGACCCGTCCTCCGCGTCGTCCGCCGGGTCCTCCGGTGGTCGCATCGACATGACGAAGAAGCCGGAGACGCCCGCCCCGGACGACCGGCCGCCCTTCGACGCGGACGCCACCTGAGCGACACGCCCAGGGGCGCCCCCCCGCGCGTGACGCGTTTCATACTCCTATCGGGCTGCGTACGGCCTGATCCGGGCGCCCGTGCGGCCCACGCGCCGGGCGGTTTCCCTGCTGCTCGCAGCGGTGTGGCTATGCTGCCGAGTTGTTGTGCGGACCGTGACGAGTACGCCCGAAGGGGGGCGGGCCGTTCCGGTCCGACTAGAGCGAGGAGGCGTCCGGGCACATGGAGACGACGAGTCGGGCAGTCGCGCAGACGCCGGCCGCGGAGGGTGGACAACAGGTCCCCTCCGCCCGGCGTACGGTCGACGGCTACCTGCGTGCGCCCTTCCCGTGGTACGGCCTCGACGAGGCCTTCACGGGACCGCGCTGGCTGATGCAGGTCGGTACGACGGCCGACGGCGCCGTGGAACACGGGTCGATCGGGCACGGGGACGAACCCACGGTGCGCAACGAGCACGCGGCCGGTGGCGATCAGGATTCCAAGGAGAAGTTCGCGGTCGTCGTGACCGTGGCGGCGAACCCCTCACGGCGCACGGCGGACGGGACGGGGCTGCTGGAGGCCACGTCGGTGTCCTCCGCGGCGTGGCTCGCCGGGGTGGGGCTGCTGTCCTTCACCTGGCCCGGGCACATGGACCACACGCTGCGGGACGACTGGCTGGAGCAGCAGACCGAGACGGCGTGGGTGCTGGCGGACGACCTGGAGGGGGACGACTGGTCGACGCTGTCGCTTCCCGTGGACGGGGTGCCGACGGCGTTCCACTACCGGGAGTCCGAGTTCGGCTGGGTGCTGGCCGGGTCCACCTCGTCGGGGGTTCACGTCGGGGCGTACGGCCGGGGCATGAGTGCGTATGGGCTCGGCTTCGCCGTGGTGAAGGACATCGCGGCGTACGCGTGAGTTCCGGGGCGCCGTGTGTGTTTCGGCGCCCCTTCGCCGTGGGCTCTTCGCTTCGTGGGCGTCTGCGGGTGCGATGTGGCCGGTCGCGCAGTTCCCCGCGCCCCTGGGGGCTGCCCCCCAAGGGCGTCTCGATCTAGAACTTGTTCCTCGGGGTGATCCCCAGGGACAGGCCCGACAGACCGCGCTGCCGTCCTCCCAGCTTGCCCGCGATCGCCCGAAGGGCCGAGCCCGCCGGGGAGTCCGGGTCGCTGAGGACGACCGGCTTGCCGTCGTCGCCGCCCTCGCGCAGGCGGACGTCGATGGGGATGCTGCCGAGGACCGGGACGTTCGTGCCGGTCGTGCGGGTCAGGCCGTCGGCGACCGTCTGACCGCCGCCCGTGCCGAAGACGTCGACCATCTCGTCGCAGTGCGGGCAGGGCAGGCCGGACATGTTCTCGACCACGCCGACGATCTTCTGGTGGGTCTGCACGGCGATGGAGCCCGCGCGCTCGGCGACCTCGGCCGCCGCCTGCTGCGGGGTCGTCACGACCAGGATCTCGGCGTTCGGGACCAGCTGGGCCACGGAGATCGCGATGTCGCCGGTGCCGGGCGGCAGGTCCAGGAGGAGGACGTCCAGGTCGCCCCAGTACACGTCCGCCAGGAACTGCTGGAGGGCGCGGTGGAGCATCGGGCCGCGCCAGACGACCGGGGCGTTGCCCGGGGTGAACATGCCGATCGAGATGACCTTCACGCCGTTCGCCGACGGCGGCATGATCATGTTCTCGACCTGGGTGGGACGGCCGTCGGCGCCCAGCATGCGCGGCACGGAGTGGCCGTAGATGTCGGCGTCGACGACACCGACCTTGAGGCCGTCGGCCGCCATCGCCGCCGCCAGGTTGACCGTCACCGAGGACTTGCCGACGCCGCCCTTGCCGGAGGCGACCGCGTAGACGCGGGTCAGGCTGCCCGGCTTGGCGAAGGGGACCTCGCGCTCGGTCTGGCCGCCGCGCAGGGCGGACGCCAGTTCCTTGCGCTGCTCGTCGCTCATCACGTCGAGCGTGACGTCGACGCGGGTGACGCCCTCGACCGCGGAGACCGCGTCGGTCACGCGCTGCGTGATCGTCTCCCGCATCGGGCAGCCCGAGACCGTGAGGTACACGGTGACCGCGACCGCCCCGTCCGCACCGATCTCCACGGATTTGACCATCCCGAGTTCGGTGATGGGCTTGTGGATCTCGGGGTCGTTCACCGTCGCCAGTGCCTCGCGCACCGCGTCTTCCGTAGCCATAGGACGATGGTACGGCGCTGTACCGGTGCGTAGGAAAGCGTCTCAGCGGTCGTCTGCGTCACGTCCCCGTGGCCGTTCCGCCGGGAATACGACGGGGTCGTGCCGGTGGCCGTTCTGCCGTTCCTCCATCTCCTTGACCCAGTCCTGCAGCTCCGAGCGGATCCAGTCGCGGGTGGCGACCTCGCCCAGGCCGATGCGCAGGGCGGCGATCTCGCGGGTCAGGTACTCGGTGTCCGCGATCGACCGCTCGTTCTGCTTGCGGTCCTGCTCCAGGTTGACCCGGTCGCGGTCGTCCTGCCGGTTCTGCGCGAGGAGGATCAGCGGGGCGGCGTAGGAGGCCTGGAGGGACAGCATCAGGGTCAGGAAGATGAACGGGTACTCGTCGAACCGCAGCGGCCGGGGCGCGAGACTGTTCCACGCCACCCACAGGATGATGGCGGCCGTCATCCAGACCAGGAACCGTCCGGTGCCGAGGAAGCGCGCGATGCGTTCCGAGAACCGTCCGAAGGCCTCCGGGTCGTACTCGGGCAGGATCCGGTGCCTGGGCACGCCCGGCTGGTCGAGGCGGGCGGCGCGCGGCCGGGAGGCGGCCGTGGCGCCCGTCGGCGTGCGCTCGCGCAGGGTGTCGCGCTCAGGAACCATCGGTCGCCACCTCCTCGTCCAAGTGGAACTCCGTCTCCCGCCAGTCCTCGGGGAGCATGTGGTCGAGTACGTCGTCCACGGTCACCGCGCCCAGCAGCGAGCCGGCCTCGTCGACCACGGGGGCCGCGACCATGTCGTACGTGGCGAAGAAGCCCGCGATGGCCGGCAGCTCCGCCTCGGGGTCGAGGGGCTGCAGGTCGCTGTCCAGGATCGAGCTGACCAGGGAGGGCGGTGGCTCCCGCAGCAGGCGCTGGAAGTGGACCGTGCCCAGGTACTTGCCGGTCGGGGTCTCGTCGGGTGGGCGGCAGACGTAGACCTGGGCCGCCAGGGCGGGGGAGAGGTCCGCGTTGCGGACGCGGGCGAGGGCATCGGCGACGGTGGCGTCCGGGCGCAGCACGATCGGCTCCGTGGTCATCAGACCGCCCGCCGTGCGGTCCTCGTACGACATCAGGCGCCGCATGTCGGCCGCATCGCCGGGCTGCATCAGGCGCAGCAGCCGCTCCTGATCGTCCGTCGGCAGCTCGCCCAGCAGGTCGGCGGCGTCGTCCGGGTCCATGGCCTCCAGGACGTCGGCGGCGCGCTCCTCCTTGAGCTTGCCGAGGATCTCGATCTGGTCGTCCTCCGGGAGCTCCTCCAGCACGTCGGCCAGGCGGTCGTCGTCCAGGGCGGCGGCGACCTCGGCCCGGCGCTTGGGGGAGAGATGGTGCAGGACGTTGGCCAGGTCGGCCGGGCGCAGCTGCTCGAACGTGGCGAGGAGGCTCTCCGCGCCCTGCCCCTGTTCCTCCAGGGAGAAGCCGGTCACGGCGGTCCACTCGACGGTCAGTGCCTCGCCCTTGGCACGCCGGAAGGCACTTCCCTTCCGGCCCTTGCGGACGAAGACCCGGTCGATCTCCCACTCCCGGCGGGCCGGCAGCTGATGCACCGACAGGTCGAGCACGGAGACCTCCTCGCCGGTCTCGGTGAGCGTCACGCGCCGGTCCAGCAGTTCCCCGAAGACGAGCCGCTCGGTGGGCCGCTGCTCGAAGCGCCGGACGTTCAGCACGCCGGTGGTGATGACCTGGCCGGACTGGATGGCCGTGACCCGGGTCATGGGCAGGAAGATGCGGCGGCGGGTGGCGAGTTCTACGACGAGGCCGAGCAGTCTCGGCGGTCGCTGCCCCACCCGCAGCATGACGACCAGATCGCGCACCCGCCCCACCTGATCGCCGGCGGGGTCGAAGACGGCGATACCGGAGAGGTGCGAGACGAAGATCCGGGGGGCGCCCGCTGCCATGGCCGCGGCTCCTTTTCGTGCGGGGTGGTTCGTGGTGGCTGTGTGAGTGGCTGTCTTTGTGCCTGTGTCTTCCGAATTGCCCGCTCGGGTGGGCTTCAGGCTAGCCCGTCCCGATCGGCGACGCGTCGGCGGGCGGTCCGGACGGACTGGCTCCGATCTGCCCGTACGACCCCGGTACCCTGCGGTACGCCGTTCAGGTCTCCCGTCAGAGAGGCAGCCCCACCTGTGACTCCGATTCGCCAGAACCGTGGCCGCGGCGCCGCACTCGCGAGCGCGGTGTGCGCGCTGCTCGTGACGGGAACGGTGCTCACCGGCTGCGCGGAGGATCCGAACGAGGGCACCAACGGGGTCGGCAGACTCCCCGCCGCCAAGATCCAGGGCAAGACCCGGTCGGCCGCCGAGTCCGCCGGGGCGGTCCGGATGCACGGCAACGTCGTCAGCGGCGGGCGGACCTACGCGCTCGACGTGCGGCTGAAGGACGACGGCGGCGACGGCTCGGTCACCTCCGAGGGCGCGACCTTCAAACTGCTGCGCATCGGCGAGCAGCTCTACGTCAAGGCGGACGCCGAGTTCTGGACTCACGGCGACGGCAAGGGCGACAGCGGCGAGGGGGACGCGGCGGCGGCCTCCAAGCTCGGTGGCAAGTTCGTGAAGGTGCCGCAGGGCGACCCCTCGTACAAGAAGTTCAGCGGTTTCACGGACAAGGGTCTCCTCCTCGACAGTCTGCTGACCCTGCACGGGACGCTCGCGACGGACGGCCACGACGAGGAGGCGGGCGTCCGCACCATCCGCGTCACCGGTGACAAGGGCTCCGGCGGCACCCTGGAGGTCTCCCTGGAGGGCAAGCCGTACCCGCTGCGCCTGGAGCGGGCCGGCGGGGCGGGGACTCTCACGTTCTCCGGCTGGGGTGAGGACTTCTCCCTCAGGGAGCCGGAGAAGAACGAGACGGTGGACTACGGCAAGCAGCTGCCGGCGTCGTAGGCCGTCAGGCCCGTTTGCGCTTCTTCAGCAGCAGGCGGGGCAGACCCGCCGGGACCGGCCGGCGGGTGAGCGCCGGGGAGGGCAGCGGCGGCTGGGACAGAGAGCCGTCGGGCAGTTGCCCCGTCGCCCCGGTCGGCTCCAGGCGCAGCACCCGGCACTCGCGGGCCCAGCGCCCGGGCATGGCCTCGCCGTCGGGCGCGTTCAGCCGTTTGCCCTTGAGCTCGGCGACCGCCGCGTCCCACGCCTCGGAGCCCGGCGCGAGTTCGGCGACCCGCGCCGTCCAGGTGACCAGCCGGCCGCCCTTGTCCTTGCTGCGGACCGTCACCTTCGCCTCGGCGCCGTCGGCGAGCCCCGGCAGCGGCTGTTCGCCCGGCCCGTCGCCGACCAGGCACGCGGCACCCTCGTGCCACACGTGCCACAGCGCACGCGCCGGGCCGTCGGGGCCCTGCACCCAGACGAGGCCGGACTTCTTCGTGGCCTCCTCGACGAGGGCCTG
This sequence comes from Streptomyces luteogriseus, assembly GCF_014205055.1. Lineage (NCBI taxonomy): Bacteria > Bacillati > Actinomycetota > Actinomycetes > Kitasatosporales > Streptomycetaceae > Streptomyces > Streptomyces luteogriseus. The sequence continues at coordinate 3,098,448 of NZ_JACHMS010000001.1, read as the reverse complement.
GTCGAGCAGCTCGCTTGTCATGGGCACCAGCCTATCCAGGCCGCTCACAGCCAGCCGTTGCGCTTCAGGGTGCGGTGGATGCCGAGACAGACGACCACCGTGAAGCCCAGGATCACCGGGTAGCCGTACCGCCAGTGCAGCTCGGGCATGTGGTCGAAGTTCATGCCGTACACACCGCACACCATCGTCGGCACGGCGATGATCGCGGCCCAGGAGGTGATCTTCCGCATGTCCTCGTTCTGGGCGACGGACGCCTGCGCGAGGTTGGCCTGGAGGATGGAGTTGAGCAGTTCGTCGAAGCCGAGGACCTGCTCCTGGACGCGGGCCAGGTGGTCGGCGACGTCCCGGAAGTACTTCTGGATGTCGGGGTCGATCAGCCGCATCGGCCGCTCGCTCAGCAGCTGCATGGGCCGCAGCAGGGGCGACACGGCCCGCTTGAACTCCAGCACCTCGCGCTTGAGTTGGTAGATGCGGCCGGCGTCCGAACCGCGCGGCGAGCCCTTGCGGCCCGGGGAGAACACCTCGGTCTCGACCTCGTCGATGTCGTCCTGCACCGCGTCGGCGACGGCGATGTAACCGTCGACGACGTGGTCCGCGATGGCGTGCAGCACGGCGGAGGGGCCCTTGGCGAGCAGTTCGGGGTCGTCCTGGAGGCGGTGCCTGAGGGCCCGCAGGGAGCCCTGCCCGCCGTGCCGGACGGTGATGAAGAAGTCCCGTCCGGTGAAGCACATGACCTCGCCCGACTCGACGACCTCGCTGTTGGCGTCGAGCTGGTCGTGCTCGACGTAGTGGATGGTCTTGAAGACCGTGAAGAGGGAGTCGTCGTACCGCTCCAGCTTGGGCCGCTGGTGGGCCTGGACGGCGTCCTCCACGGCCAGCGGGTGCAGCCCGAACTCACCGGCGATGCCGGAGAATTCGGCCTCCGTCGGCTCGTGCAGCCCGATCCACACGAAACCCCCGTCGCGGCGCACCAGGCGCACCGCCTCGTGCGGGGTCAGGGCGGTCTCGGTCTCGATGCGGCGGCCGTCCCGGTAGACGGCGCAGTCGACGACGGCCGAGGCGGCCGCGGGGCTGCGGGTGGCGTCGTACGTCCCGCCGTCCTTGCGCAGCGACACACGGGACGGACGGACGACTGCTGCGCGCAGGTCGCGGATCATCGACATGGCGGGCTCCTTCGCGGGCACGCAACGAACGGCGCCGGCGACGGGTGGAACCACCCGGAATGAGGACGTAGTGACTACGGATGTTTGGCACGTCCACAAAGCGGGGAGCACCGCACCGTCGCGGTGGCCGGTTTCGTTACTGATTCAGCTACTGAGGCAGATCAGGCAAAGCGAAACGAAGCGCTCTTCCGCGGTGAAGCGAGTGCGAGAGGTGGCAGCCAGAGACAGAAGCAGCTACATCGACGGCGCGAAGAGCGTGGTGCTACTGCACGGTCGACTTCGATCCATTGCAGCCCCACCTCCTCCGGCCGGTCCCTCGTAAGGGAGTTCCTTCGGCGTCGGGGCTTGATCGCGACGCTTCTGCGTGCTGCCCCGAACCACCGGGCAAGAGTAGCAGCCGACACAACTGTCAAGGTGCTGCTTTGCCCGCTACTGGCGAGTTCTATGCTCGCCGCATGGCAGATGTTCTTCCTCTGGTCGAAGCCCGGTTGCGCACCGCGCTGGGTGACCCGGACGCGCGCGCGGCGGTCACCTTCCTCGGCACGGACCGCATCGAGGTGCTGCGCTTCCAGGAGGGCGGCATCGCCCGCTACGCCTCGCTCGGCATGTCCGCGCACCCGATGACGGACCCCACCGCGGTGGTCGCCGACCCGGTCAAGGGTCCGCGCGCCGAGCTGGTGCTCTCGGTCCGTTCCGGGGTCGCCGACACCGACAAGGTGCTCCGGCCGCTCGCCGTGCTCGCCGCGTCTCCGCAGGTGGAGGGCCTGGTCGTGGCCCCCGGCGCGTCCCTCGACGTCGGTGAGCCGCTGTGGCCCGGCGCCCCGTTCACCTCGGTCCTGGTCGCCGAGCCGGGCGGCCTGGTGGAGGACCTGGAGCTCGACGAGCCCCTCGACCCCGTACGGTTCCTGCCGCTGCTGCCGATGACCCCGAACGAGGCCGCCTGGAAGCGGGTGCACGGCGCGCAGGCACTTCAGGAGCGATGGCTGAACCACGGGACGGACCTCCGGGATCCGTCCCGGAAGTCCGTCCCGCTGGAGTGAGCAAGGTCACCAACGCCGCGATGTGCGGCGTCAGTTGGCGAACACGGTGACCCCGTCCTCGGCCGCGTGCCTCGGCTCCAGCTCCTCGGCCTCGTGTGTCAGGGCCTTGCGCCGTACGACGACCACCACCGCGCCCGCGACCGCGGTGACCGCGGCGACGACGAACGGGATGTGGATGTCGGTCCACTCCTCGATCTTCGGCGCGAAGTACGGAGCGGCCGCTGCCGCGAACCAGCGCACGAAGTTGTAACCCGCGCTCGCCACCGGCCGGGGCGCGTCCGACACGCCGAGGGCCAGTTCGGTGTAGACGGTGTTGTTCACGCCGATGAAGGCACCGGACAGGATCGTGCAGACGACGGCGGTGGTGTGGGAGCCGTAGCCGAGCACCAGGACGTCGGCCGCGAGCAGTACCAGGGAGCCGCCGAGCACCTTCAGCGAACCGAACCGCTTCTGGAGCCGGGGCGCCACGATCACCGAGAAGACGGCGAGCAGCACGCCCCAGGCGAAGAACACCGCGCCCGACTTGTACGGGGTCATGTTCAGCACGAACGGCGTGAAGGCCAGCACGGTGAAGAACGTGTAGTTGTAGAAGAACGCCGAGACCGCCGCGGAGGCGAGGCCGCCGTGGCCGAGGGCCTTGAGCGGGTCGAGCAGCGAGGTCTTGCGGGCCGGCTTCGGCTGCTCCTTCAGGAACACCGTGATGCACAGGAAGCCGACGGCCATCAGGAAGGCCGTGCCGAAGAACGGGTAGCGCCAGCTGGCGTCGCCGAGCAGGGCGCCCAGCAGCGGGCCGCAGGCCATGCCGAGACCGAGGGCCGACTCGTACAGCAGGATCGCCGCGGCACTGCCGCCGGCCGCCGCGCCGACGATGACCGCGAGGGCCGTCGAGACGAACAGCGCGTTGCCGAGGCCCCATCCGGCCCGGAAGCCCACCAGTTCGCCGACGGAGCCCGAGGTGCCCGCGAGCCCGGCGAACACCACGACGAACGCGAGGCCGAGCAGCAGCGTCCTCTTCCCGCCGATCCGGCTGGAGACGAAACCGGTGACCAGCATGGCGACGGCGGTGATGAGGAAGTACGAGGTGAAGAGCAGGGAGACCTGACTCGCCGTGGCGTTCAGGCCCTGGGCGATGGACGGCAGGATCGGGTCGACGAGCCCGATGCCCATGAAGGCGACGACCGATGCCCCGGCGGTGGCCCACACGGACTTGGGCTGCTTCAGGAGGCCGCCCGCTCCTTCGTCGAAGGGGTCCATTGCTTGCTCCCTTTCCCGAGACGTAGATAGTTGGTATATACACATACTAAGTTAGCCGAGCTAATTAATGCAAGCTACATCTAGTGTGGGTGGTGAAGGGTTCCGTCCGGATGGGTGATCGTCCTTGACGCGGCGCGGTGGGGGTAGGACCGTGGGGCCCTATGAGGGGCGAACCCAGTTGCCCGAAGTGCGGTGGCCGGGTCAGGGCTCCCGGCCTCTTCTCCGACTCGTGGCAGTGCGATGTGCACGGCACCGTTCATCCGGTGCAGCCCGTGATACCGCCCAGCGTCGACGCCCTCGACGTCGTGGTGCACCGCACCCAGGTGCCGCTGTGGATGCCATGGCCGTTGCCGGTGGGATGGCTGTTCACGGGAGTGGCCTGCGCGGGGGACGACCGTACGGGCGGCCGTGCGACCGCCGTCGCCTGTACGGGACCCGGGCCGCTCGGCGGCATGGGCGAGCTGATCCTGGTGGCCGAGGAGCTCGGGGTCGGGCTCGGGGCGCGGTACGCGGGCATGGACGGTCCCGATCCGGGGCCGCACATGAACGTCGAGAAGCCGCCCCAGGCCAAGGTGCTGGCCGCCGGCCGGCCCACGCCGTTGTGGCATGTGGCCGGGGCGCCGGAGGACCGGGCGGTGTTCGCGGGGGAGGCGCTCGGGATGTGGCTGTGGGCCGTCGTGTGGCCCGAGCAGTCCGGACTGCTGATGTACGACGAGCTCGTCCTGACGGACCTGCGGGACGCGGGCGCCGAGGTCGAGCTGGTGCCGTGCGGCGCGCTGTCGCCGCGGTTGCTGGGGGCCTGAGGGGCGCGGGGTCCGCGGTTCGTCGGTGGCTTGAGGGCGCGGGGTGCTCGCTGTTTGTCGGCGGCTTGAGGGGTGCGGCGGGCTCGCGGTTTGCCGGTGGCGCGAGGGCGCGGGGTGCTTGCGGTTTGCCGGCGGCGGCGGTGTAGGGGGCGCTTGCTGGGTTCGGGTGTGACATGGCTGGTTGAAAAGCTGGTTATCCTTGAGCAGTCCTGTCGTCCCGCCCGTGTCTGGAGTCCGTGTCGTGCGTATCGATCTGCACACCCACTCCACCGCTTCCGACGGTACGGACTCGCCCGCCGAGCTGGTGCGGAAGGCCGCTGTGGCCGGGCTGGACGTCGTCGCCCTGACCGATCACGACACCACCCGCGGGCATGCCGAGGCGATCGCCGCGCTGCCCGAGGGCGTCACCCTGGTCACCGGGGCCGAGCTCTCCTGCCGGATCGACGGGATCAGCATGCACATGCTGGCCTACCTCTTCGACGCCGAGGAGCCGGCGCTCCTCGCCGAGCGGGAGCTGGTCCGCGACGACCGGGTGCCGCGCGCCCAGGGGATGATCGCCAAGCTCCGGGAGCTGGGTGTGCCGGTGACGTGGGAGCAGGTGGCGCGGATCGCCGGTGAGGGATCCGTCGGGCGTCCGCATGTGGCGAGCGCGCTCGTCGAGCTGGGTGTCGTGCCCACCGTGAACGACGCCTTCACCCAGGACTGGCTCGCCGACGGAGGCCGGGTCTTCGTGGAGAAGCACGAGACCGACCCCTTCGAGGCGATCCGGCTGATCAAGGGAGCCGGCGGGGTCGCGGTGTTCGCGCACCCCGGGGCGAGCAAGCGGGGGCTCACCGTGCCGGAGGCCGCCATCGCCGAGATGGCCGCGGCCGGGCTGGACGGCATCGAGGTCGACCACATGGACCACGACGCGGACACCAGGGCGCGGCTGCGGGGGCTGGCCAAGGAGCTCGGGCTCCTCGTGACCGGCTCGTCGGACTACCACGGCAGCCGCAAGACGTGCGTGCTCGGGGAGTACACGACGGATCCCGAGGTGTACGGGGAGATCACCCGACGGGCCTTCGGGGCGTTTCCCGTGCCGGGGGCCGGCGGAACCGTCTGAGATCCCTCCCGTTGGCCCGTTGGCCCGTTTGGCCCGTTTGGCCCGTTGGCCCGTAGGCCCGTGAGCCCGTTGGTCCGTGGACCGGCAGGCCGTTAGCTCCTACGCTGGCTGGCTCTCTGGTCCGTTGGCTCGTGGGTCCGTTGATTCTCGGGTCCGTGGTTCCCCAGGTCCGTTGCAGGGCCGTTTCCCTCTCTCTCACCCGGCGCTGCCCGCTGCGCCCAGGCGTTCCGCCCTGCGCGACGCCTGTCCGCGGCGGCGGCCCCTTGCGCAAGGCTCACTCATGTTCGACCTCGCTGTCTTCGGCTCCCTGTTCCTGACCCTCTTCGTCATCATGGATCCTCCCGGGATCACACCGATCTTCCTCGCGCTCACCGCCGGCCGCCCCGGCAAGGTGCAGAAGCGGATGGCCTTCCAGGCCGTCTGTGTCGCCGGTGGTGTGATCACCGTGTTCGGGCTCCTCGGGCACCAGATCCTCGACTATCTGCACGTGTCCGTGCCCGCGCTGATGATCGCGGGCGGTCTGCTGCTTCTGCTGATCGCGCTGGACCTGCTCACCGGCAAGACCGACGAGCCGAAGCAGACCAAGGACGTGAACGTCGCCCTCGTACCGCTGGGCATGCCGCTGCTGGCCGGGCCCGGGGCGATCGTGTCGGTCATCCTCGCCGTGCAGAAGGCCCACAGCGTGGCCACGCAGGTGTCCGTGTGGGCGGCGATCCTCGCCATCCACGTCGTGCTGTGGATGGTGATGCGCTACTCGCTGGTGATCATCCGGATCATCAAGGACGGCGGCGTGGTCCTGGTGACCCGCCTCGCCGGCATGATGCTCTCCGCGATCGCCGTGCAGCAGATCATCAACGGCGTCACACAGGTGATCCAGGGAAGCTGACGGTCCCGGTCAGGCCCGGAGGACACCGCGGATCTCCTGGGCAGCCTTGGGGTGGCCGAGGTACTCCTCGATCTTGTGCGCGCGGTCGCGGCCGTTGGAGACGGCCAGCTGGGTGAGCTTCCCCCACCGTTCGTCCTCCAGGGGGCAGCCGATGGCCACCGCGTCGGTGGGGCACCAGACGTTCACCCAGTCACGCACCCGGGGCGGCCGCTGCGGGCCTCGGGTGAGGAGCCGTTCGTTGACGCCGTCCAAGCCGAGCGGGCTGCCCGCGGTGACCAGCAGGACGGGGTCCAGGCCGTCCGGGAGCCGGGTCAGCAGGTCCATGCCGACGACCGTGCCCAGGCTGTGCGTGACCAGCACCAGTTCGCCGCTGGTCGGCATCGTCTCCATGACGCCGTCCAGCACCGCCTGCCGCACGGCGCTGTCGCCGAGGTACAGGTCGACGTCCCGCAGGAACGTGGCGATGGTCCACTCGTCCAGGTCGGACCTGGCGGCCAGCCAGCTCAGGGGCCGGTGCAGCGCCCCGACCAGGCCCGAACCGAATCCCTCGGTGGTCGCAGGCCCGTTCTGGGGCATGCCGGCCCGGGCGGCCGCCTCGCGGAGCAGCTGCTCGTAGGAGCCGGTGGGGGACTCCGCGGCGAACACCTCGGCGGCAGCGGCGGCGCTCACCCGGTCGAGGCCGATGGGCTCCGCCGTGCTCTCCCTGCCGCTCACGAGGTCGTGCAGTCTCGTGCCGTAGAACGGGAACCACACGTCCTCCGGGTCGAGCGTGGGCATGGACGCGAGGGTGAGTCCGCGGTTCAGGCCGGCCGTCCAGGACAGGCGGAGTTCGTCGGGGTACTTCTCCTGCTGGTCCCGGCCGTGCAGGAAGACCAGGTGCTGACGGCCGCCGAAGGCGGTGCCGCGGGCCCGGAGTCCGGCCCTGGGCCGCTGGGCCTCCCTCTCGCTCTCGGTCACGGGGACCGTCACCGGGACGCCGGGGACCGGCGGTGTCGTCACACCCGGTACCGCGTCCGTCCTCCCGGGCTGTGGCGCGGGGGCCGCCGCGGGGAGGGGCGGTGCGGTGGCCATGGCCTGGTCCAGGCCGGCGTCCGGACCCATCTCGGTCAGCAGGGCACGCCGAGCCGGGTCGAGGTCCAGCCCCGCCAGGTGCTTGAGGATCGAGCTGATCCGGACCCCCTCGTTGGCGACCCACTCGATGGCGTCGTCGCCGTCGCCCTGCTGCCAGGGCCGGCCGTCCTTGCGCAGGACACGGCCCTGGTTGTCCTTCTTCGGCACGCCGCTGTGGTGCAGCGCCACGACCTCCCACTGGTCGTTGAAGACGGGGGAGCCGGAGTTCCCCGGCTCGGTGTCGGTCGTGTAGTGGACGAAGTCGTCCAGGCGGACGAGCACCGCGTTGTCGCGCAGCGCGATCTCCTTCAGCCGTCCCGAGGGGTGGCCGATGATGTTCACCTTCTCGCCGAGCACCAGCTTGCCGATCTGCACGCTCAGCCGGTTCCAGCCGAAGATCTCGCCCGGGGCGGGGCCGTCCTGGGCGGGCTTCACCGCCACGAGGGCGAAGTCGAGTCGCCGGTCCGCGGCGAAGAAGGCCCCCGGGTCGAGTTCCATCCGGACGACGGTGTCGGGCAGGTTGTCGGCCGTGACCTGGGCGTTGAACTCCGCGAAGCAGGTGCGGGCGAAGCTCTCGTCGGGCAGGACGTGGTGGTTGGTCATCAGCAGCCGCGGCGAGACCAGGAAGCCGGTGCCGTGCGGCAGCTCCCGGCCGTCGCGCCGCCGGGTGATCCGGGCGACCGTGGCCCCGGCCCTGACCCCGCGTGGCAGGAAGCTCCAGGCCTGGAGCTCGTTGGACAGGTCGATGATCCGCTCGTTGGCGTCGGGCAGGTCCATGGCCTCGCGGTGGATGTCCGCCACCACCGCCGAGGGTGACAGACCGCCCCGGCCGAGGATCCGGTCGGCGCGCACCGCGAGCGCGTCCGGGGAGTCCGGGAACCGCACACCGGCTGCCAGCCTGCCCTCGACCCGCTCACGTTCCGCGGCCGAGTCCTCGTAGCGCTGTGCGGCCTCGGCGGCGGCCTGCTGGTGCAGTTCCCTGTGCGCCCGGTCCGTCACCGACATGCTCCACCGTCCCGTTCTGGTTCGCGCCGTGCCCCCTCAGCCAGTACGCCCCCGGCCAGGGAGGTCCGCAACAGCGGAGCCCCCGCACGGCCGATGCCGGGCGGGGGCTGCGAAGTATGGGAGAGCTGCGCGCGCGTTATGAGGCCGTGGTCTCGGCCGGGCGAATCCAGAGGCGCTGCCCTATGGCGGCCGCCTGCTGAACGATGCGGTTGACGGAGGCGGCGTCCACAACGGTCGAGTCCACAGGTGTGCCGTCGACGTCGTCGAGTCGCATGATTTCGAAGCGCAAGGGCTTCTCCCTTCGTCTGGTCATCCTCCTGAGGAGAACTACTTGGGTGTGCGGCCCACCAGGCCCGTGCATGGTGTTCCGTATGGGTCAACAGGGATGCAGGGGTCAAACATTCCCTACGCTAAGGAAATTTTTCGAACGGCTAATTACCAAGCCGTAAGAGTGTCGTTACGGGACCGACCGGGAGCAGTTGTGTTCGCAGCGTGACCACCGGGACAATGGGGGTGATGAACGACGACCTGGCGGCCCTCCACACCCGCATCGACCGCACCAACGAGCTGCTCCAGCGCATGCTCGCCGAGGTGGCGAAGACGCCCTCGACCCATGCGATCTTCGTCGATGCCGGGTATCTGTACGCGGCCGCGGGACGCCTCGTCGCCGGCACGGAGGACCGCCGCGCCTTCGATCTGGACGCCGAGGGCCTGATCGACGCGCTCATCGACAGGGCCCGCACGATCTTCGCGGACAGTCGGCTGCTGCGCGTCTACTGGTACGACGGTGCCCGGCGCCGCATCCACACGGCCGAGCAGCAGACCATCGCGGAACTTCCGGACGTCAAGGTGCGCCTCGGCAACCTCAACGCCAACAACCAGCAGAAGGGCGTCGACTCACTCATCCGCTCCGACCTGGAGTCCCTCGCCCGGCACCGCGCCATCAGCGACGCGGCCCTGCTCGGCGGCGACGAGGACCTGGTCTCGGCGGTGGAGGCGGCCCAGGGCTACGGCGCCCGGGTCCACCTCTGGGGCATCGAGGCGCCGGAGGGCCGCAACCAGGCCGAACCCCTGCTGTGGGAGGTCGACAGCCAGCGCACCTTGGACCTCGACTTCTTCAAGCCGTACGTCTCCCGCCGCACCGCCCCCGCCTACGAGACGGCCGCGAACCGGCCCACCCGCGAGAACGTGCGGTTCGTGGGCGCGCAGATCGCGGCGAAGTGGCTGGCGGCACGCGGCCGGGACACGCTGGTGGAGCTGCTGCCCGGGCACCCCTACCTGCCCGGGTCGGTGGACCAGGACCTGCTCGTGGAGGCGGAGGGCCTCCTGCAGTACTCGCTGCGCGGTCAGGCGGATCTCAGACGGGCGCTGCGCGACGGCTTCTGGGAGCATCTGCGGACGCAGTACTAGGGCCTGTCCGGATGCCGGCCAGGTGACTACGGCCGTCCCAGGCCGTCCCAGAAGTCGGCGAGGGCGTGGGCCGTCGGGAGCGGCTGGTCGGCGTTGGGGGAGTGCTCGGCCCCGGTGATGACCGTGCGGTGCGCGTCCAGTCGCAGGGCCATGTCGTCCAGGATCGCCACCGGCCAGGTGTCGTCGTGCGTACCCGACAGGACGTGGAACGGCAGCGGGACCGCGGCGAGTTCGGCCACGCGGTCCGGCTCGGTGCACAACTGGCGCCCGGTCGCCAGCAGTTGGGCCGGGCTGTGGCCCAGCCAGCGGCGCCGCAACTGGTCCTGGTCGCCGAGGCCGCGGGCCGGCCCGCCGACTTCCTCCGGCGGCCCCATGGCCTCGATGGCCTCCCACACCTCCGCCATCGACAGCACGGCGAGCGCGTCCCGCAGCAGCTTCACACGCTGTTGCTGGGAGACGGAGATCTCCGCCGGGCCGGACGAGACCAGGGTGAACGAGACGAACGGGGAGTGGTCGAGCAGCACGGCCGCACGGGCGATCTGCCCGCCGAGCGAATGCCCCACCAGGTGCACGGGCCCGCCCAGCGCCGCGGCCTGCGCGAGCACGTCCCGCGCGAGCTCCCGCTGCGCGTAGACGGACTCGTCGTCCAGGGGACCCGTCGACTCGTGCTGCCCCCGCCCGTCCACGGCGACGACCCGGTACCCCCGCTGTGCGAGCGGCTCATGGAGCAGCCTGAAGTCCTCCTTGCTGCCGGTGAACCCGGGCAGCATCAGGACGACTCCGCGCTCCTCCCCACCCGCCTCCGGCGACGGCGACGAGTCGACGACGGCGAACTCACCGCGCGAGGTGCGCAGGGCGTAGGCGCGGGCGCCGGGGGGCGGAGGGAAGGCGGGGTGGCTGGTCACGGGGCGAGGGTAGCGGGTGGGGGTGGGGGAGGGAGTGGCGCTGTGTGCCCGGGTGTGGGGTCGGTGGGGAGTGGTGGTGTGTGCCCGGGTAGGGGGCGGCGGTGCTGTGCCCCGGGGTGGGCGACCGACGGAGACCGGCGCGATGCGCTGGGTGGGGATCGGCATGCGCTGGGTGGGGGTCGGCGGGGACCGGTGCTGTGTGTCGGATGGGAATCGACGGGGACCGGTGCTGTGTGCCGGATGAGGTCGGCTGGGGAGTTGAGATGCGTCCCGGGCGACTCGGCGGAGACCGACGCCCCACCCGGGTGGGGACTGGCGGGGAGTGATGCTGTCCACCCGGGGTGGGGACTGGCGGGGTGCGGCGGCGCCCCGGGGTGGGGCTCGGCGGAACCCGCGCCGTGCCCCGTGTGGAGATCGGCTGGGGAGTCGAGCGGTGCCCGGGCGGTTCGGCGGGGTCGGGCACTGTGCCCTGGGTGAACGCCGACGGCCCGGCTCCCCGTGAGGGGGCCGGGCCGTCGCAGAGGGGCGGGTGTGTCAGCCCTCCGTGGGCTCCGCGGTGGCGGCGGCCTTGCGGGTGCGGCGGGCCCTGGGCTTCGCCTCCGCCGCGTCCTCCGAAGCAGCGGCCGCGGCGGCCGTGGTCGCCTTGCGCGTACGGCGCGGCTTGGCGGCGGCCTCCGGCTCCTGATCCGCCTGTGCGGGGATCTCGGTGGGCTCGGCTGCCTTACGGGTGCGGCGGCGCGGTTTGGCCTCCGTGCCCTCGGCCGTGTCGACGGCGGCCTCCGCCGGGGCGGCGGACTTCCGCGTCCGGCGCGGCTTGGCCTCGACGGCCTCCGCGTCCGGGGCAGCGGCAGCGGTCTTGCGCGTCCGGCGCGGCTTGGCCTCGGCGGCCTCCGGCTCCTGAGCCGTCTGGGCCGGGATCTCGGCGACGGCCGGGGCGGCCTCGGCTGCCTTACGGGTGCGGCGGCGCGGTTTGGCCTCCGTGCCCTCGGCCGTGTCCACGGCGGCCTCAGCCGGGGCGGCGGCCTTGCGGGTGCGACGGGGCTTCGCCTCCGCGGCGTCGGGAGCCTCGACCGTGGCGGCCGTGGGCGTACCCGCGGTCTCGGCGCTCTCGGCGGTCTTGCGGGTGCGGCGGCGCGGCTTGGCCTCGGTGGCCTCCGCCGTGTCGAGCGCGGTCTCGGCCGCCGTCGTCGCCTTGCGCGTACGCCTGGGCTTCGCCTCTGCCGTTTCGGCGGTGGCGTCCTCCACCGCGGCCGCTGCCTTGCGCGTGCGGCGCGGCTTGGCCTCGGACGCCTCGGCCGTGTCGACGCTCGCCTCGGCCTTAGCGGCCGTCTTGCGGGTGCGGCGCGGCTTCGTCTCCGTCGGCTCCGGCGTGGACTCGGGGGTCCCCTCGGCCGTGTCGACCGCCGTCTCGGCGGCGGACGCCGTGGCCTTGCGGGTGCGGCGACGCGGCTTGGCGGCGGCCTCGGGCAGCGCAGCTTCCGCGGTGGCCGGGGCCTCGGCGACGATCGCCGACTCCGTGGCCGACGGCGTCACCGCGGCCTCGGTCTCCGCCGCCGGCGTCTCCGATCGGCGCGTACGGCGCCGACGCGGCTTCTCAGCGGTCTCAGCGGCTTCCGTCACCGTGGCCGTGCCCTCCGCCGTGGCGACGGCGGTCTCCGCCTGCTCGGACGCCGGGGACTCGACCGCCGCGACCTGAGCCTGCTCGGACTGCGCCCCACCGCGGGTGCGGCGACGGCGACGCGGCGTGCGCGGAGCCGTCACGGCGTCCGCCTCGGCGGCACCGCCGGTGGCCGTGGTGTCCGGTGCGGTGGCGCCGGTGGACTCCGGCGCCCCGTCCAGCGCGGCCCCGCCACGGGTACGGCGGCGGCGACGCGGCGTACGCGACGAGCGCTCGCGGTCGGCCGAACGGGACTCGTCCCGGTCGCCGCGGCCACCCCGGCCGCCGCGTCCGCGCGGTCCGCGGCCGCCCGGCTCGCCCAGGTCCTCGAGCTCCTCCGCGTCCAGCCCGGCGCGCGTACGCTCCGAGCGCGGCAGAACGCCCTTCGTGCCCTCGGGGATGCCGAGGTCGGTGTAGAAGTGCGGAGACGTGGAGTACGTCTCCGGCGGGTCGCTGAAGCCCAGGTCCAGCGCCTTGTTGATCAGCTGCCAGCGCGGGATGTCGTCCCAGTCGACCAGGGTGATCGCCGTACCCTTCGCGCCCGCGCGACCGGTCCGGCCGATGCGGTGCAGGTACGTCTTCTCCTCTTCCGGCGACTGGTAGTTGATGACGTGTGTCACGCCCTCGACGTCGATGCCACGGGCGGCGACGTCGGTGCAGACGAGCACGTCCACCTTGCCGTTGCGGAAGGCGCGCAGGGCCTGCTCGCGGGCGCCCTGGCCGAGGTCGCCGTGGACCGCGCCGGAGGCGAAGCCGCGCTGCTTGAGCTGGTCGGCCAGGTCGGCCGCCGTGCGCTTGGTGCGGCAGAAGACCATGACGAGTCCCCGGCCGTCGGCCTGCAGTATGCGCGACACCATCTCGGGCTTGTCCATGTTGTGCGCGCGGTAGATGAACTGCTTCGTGTTCGCGACCGTCGCGCCCGCGTCGTCCGGGGAGGTGGCGCTGATGTGCGTGGGCTGCGACATGTAGCGGCGGGCCAGGCCGATGACCGCGCCCGGCATGGTGGCCGAGAACAGCATGGTCTGACGCCGCACCGGAAGCATGTTGATGATCTTCTCGACGTCGGGCAGGAAGCCCAGGTCGAGCATCTCGTCGGCCTCGTCGAGAACCAGGCACTTCACGTGCTTCAGGTTCAGCTTCTTCTGCCCGGCGAGGTCGAGCAGCCGGCCCGGGGTGCCGACGACCACGTCGATGCCCTTCTTCAGGGCCTCGACCTGGGGCTCGTAGGCCCGGCCGCCGTAGATGGCGAGGACGCGCACGTTGCGTGCCTTGCCCGCGGTCTGGAGGTCGTTGGTGACCTGCGTGCACAGCTCGCGCGTGGGGACGACGATGAGTGCCTGCGGGGCGTCGGTGAGGTCCTCGGGCTTGGCGCGCCCGGCCTCGACGTCGGCGGGGACGGTGACGCGCTCGAGGAGCGGGAGGCCGAAGCCCAGCGTCTTGCCGGTGCCGGTCTTGGCCTGGCCGATGACGTCCTTGCCCGAGAGGGCGACGGGAAGCGTCATCTCCTGGATGGGGAAGGGAGTCATGATGCCGACGGCCTCCAGGGCCTCGGCGGTCTCGGGGAGGATTCCGAGCTCTCGGAACGTAGTCAGGGTGCTGCCTCTTCTGTGTGGGCGGCGCGAGGCGAGCGCGGGGTCGTGTCAGACCGTGCCGGGGACGTCGGCTGCCTACGGGCGGGCCGTAGAGCACGGGACCGCGCCGACGCTCTAGCGCTCATGCCGCTGAGGGTGTCCCCCTCCGGGTCTCGTACGCACTGTGGCGGACGGCCGGGGAGGGCTGTCGGGTCGGAGCCGATCGGGCCACCGACCGGGCATCCTCATACGTGCGGCCTGTCGAGGTACGGCGACGTACCAGCAGGCGCATTACCACCATACCCCGGATTCGCGCACATGCGATGGCCGATTCGGTCACGTAGTCGTCGTCACAGTGATTGACCAGGGCCTTACGCCTCCCGGCGGGCGGGCTATTGTGCGCTTCATGACGAGCTCTGACAAGCCTGAGAACGCCTCGGACACCGCCGCCGCCGAACCCACCTCAGTCGCCGCCCGGGACTGGGCGACGGCCTCAGCCGACCCGCAGTACCGCGCCGCGGTCGTGGACCTGCTCGGTGCCCTCGCGTACGGGGAGCTGGCGGCGTTCGAGCGGCTCGCGGAGGACGCCAAGCTGGCGCCGACGCTGGCGGACAAGGCGGAGCTGGCGAAGATGGCGTCGGCGGAGTTCCACCACTTCGAGAGGCTGCGCGACCGGCTCGCCGAGATCGGGGAGGAGCCGACGCGGGCGATGGAGCCGTTCGTCGCCGCGTACGACGGGTTCCACAAGCAGACGGCCCCCTCGGACTGGCTGGAGGGACTCGTCAAGGCCTACGTCGGCGACTCCATCGCCAGCGACTTCTACCGCGAGGTCGCCGCCCGGCTGGACTCCGACTCCCGCGGCCTGGTGCTGGCCGTGCTCGACGACACGGGGCACGGCGGCTTCGCCGTGGAGAAGGTACGGGCGGCGATCGACGCCGATCCGCGTGTCGGCGGGCGGCTCGCGCTGTGGGCACGGCGGCTGATGGGCGAGGCACTGTCGCAGTCCCAGCGGGTGGTCGCCGACCGGGACGCGCTGTCGACCATGCTGGTGGGCGGTGTCGCGGACGGCTTCGACCTCGCCGAGGTCGGCAAGATGTTCTCGCGGATCACCGAGGCCCACACCAAGCGAATGGCGGCACTGGGACTGGCCGCCTAGCTCCCCGCAGTCCGACCGGTCACGTCGTCACAAACGCCACCATCGGCGGCCCGTCGTCACAAACGCCACCATCGGCGGCCCGTCGTCACAAGCGCCACCATCGGCGGCCCGTCACGCGGTCGCCGATCGGCGGCGCAGTCTTCCCGCGGGGCGCAGCAGCAGCGACAGCGAGGCCACGGAGACGATCACCGCGCCGAGCAGGACGAGCAGCACGTGCCCGGCGTCCAGCGCGCTGTGCATGACGAAGGCCCCGAAAAGGGCACCGGCGACGCCGGTCGACAGGACCATGGCGCGGGCCGGGAGACGGTGCGGCAGGCGGTGCGTCGCCGCCCACGCCAGAGCGAGGCCGAGGATCGCGGAACTCAGCGCTTCCAAGAGCATGTCGGGGTCCCTCCCACATGGCCGGCCTGCCCAAATCGGTCGTAGCCCGTCTTACCCCTGACCTGCGAAATCCAATCCACCCCCGTGGGCGACTTGTGCTCCATCCGTGGAGGAACCGGTGCGCCGCAAGGGAAGTCCGGGGCCACGCGGGAGGAGTGTCCATGCGAGGGCAACGCAAACGGGGCGGGTCGGCCGAAGCCGTCCCGCCCCGTTCGCGCGCATGCGCTACAGCGCGCCGAAGCCCACCTTGCGCGGGGCCGACTCACCGATCTCGACGTACGCGAGACGGTCGGCCGGGACGAGGAGCTTGCGGCCGTGCTCGTCCACGAGGCTCAGCAGCTGCGACTTCCCTGCCAGTGCCTCGGCGACCACGCGCTCGACCTCCTCGGCAGTCTGACCGCTCTCCAGAACGATCTCGCGGGGCGCGTGCTGCACGCCGATCTTGACCTCCACGGCTTTGTCCCTCCGACGGTCAGTGATGTGCGCGACCTTCCGCGCCGTACGCAGCACACATTAGCCCGGTGAGGGGACGTACATGCTCCGCCCGAGAACGCCACGAGCGAACATCGGGCGGGAACAAAGTGCCCTCAGTGGTGCGGCTGGTCCAAGCCGTGCAGCGGGAAGCCGGCGATGCCGCGCCACGCCAGCGAGGTGAGCAGCTGCACGGCCTGGTCGCGCGGCACGCTGCGGTCGCTGTGCAGCCAGGACCGCGCCACCACCTGGGCGAGGCCGCCCAGGCCCGAGGCGAGCAGCATCGACTCCGCGCGCGACAGGCCGGTGTCCTCGGCGATGACGTCGCAGATCGCCTCCGCGCACTCGTTCGTGACCTTGTCGACGCGCTCGCGCACGGCGGGCTCGTTCGTCAGGTCCGACTCGAAGACCAGGCGGAACGCGCCGCCGTCGTCCTCGACGTAGGCGAAGTAGGCGTCCATCGTCGCCCGGACGCGCTGCTTGTTGTCGGTCGTCGACGCAAGCGCGTTCCGTACGGACTGGATGAGCGACTCGCAGTGCTGGTCCAGCAGCGCGAGATAGAGGTCGAGCTTGCCCGGGAAGTGCTGGTAGAGCACCGGCTTGCTGACGCCCGCGCGCTCCGCGATGTCGTCCATCGCCGCCGCGTGGTAGCCCTGGGCCACGAAGACCTCCTGGGCGGCACCCAGGAGCTGGTTGCGTCGGGCACGGCGTGGCAGGCGTGTGCCCCGCGGGCGAACCGCCTCTGTCTGCTCGATGGCTGTCACGCCGCCTCCCATAGTCGTCCACGTGCGGATCTGGCCGCGTCGCCATCGTACTTTTCGGTAACCGTGGTGTGCGCGGTGAGAGCGCAGAATTTCACGGACCGGACGGTTACGAAAGCGGTTGCGAAAGTTTCAAACAGGGTCAGAGCGGGCAAAATGCTGCCTCTTTCCTGTTCGGTGGAGCTGTTCGTCGCCCGTCGGCGGCGAACCTCACCGGTAGTCGTCCTCGTCGAGCGAGACGATCCGGGCCTGCTCCACCAGATCGGCCTCGTTGGCACGGTCCGGGTCGACGCCGGTCAGCGGGTCGTCGCGGTCCGGCGCGAGCTCCGCCTGCTGCTCGGCCGCGTCGACCTCGGGGGCCTCGACGTCGAACTCCTGCGCCTCGGACGCTTCCTCGGCCTCGAACGTCTCCGGGTCGGTGGGGTCTACGGCCATGCTGGGCTCCCTTCCTACGAACGTCCCTGGGAATGCAGGGGCCACACGCGGGTGCCCTCCCTACGAGCCTAGGAGACACCCGGTCCGGACGCTATGCGATCCGCGTCCGGGACGTGACGCAGTGCTCATCCCGTTGACTGCTACCCATGCGCGCCCGGGTGCCTCTCTTCGGGGCGCTTCAACTGGCCGATTCCTGTGACGGCGAACACAGGCGAACGCATGAGCCACTGCGTGATCGTCTCGTAACATTGCCGCATGTCTTCG
Organism: Streptomyces luteogriseus; assembly: GCF_014205055.1. Taxonomy (NCBI): domain Bacteria; kingdom Bacillati; phylum Actinomycetota; class Actinomycetes; order Kitasatosporales; family Streptomycetaceae; genus Streptomyces; species Streptomyces luteogriseus. The sequence continues at coordinate 3,081,074 of NZ_JACHMS010000001.1, read as the reverse complement.
ACCGAGCTGCCGTTCGTGCCGCCCGCCAATGTGTTGCCGAAGGTGGGGACCGTCCGGGTCGCGGAGGGCGAGCGCCTGCGGTCGGTCGAGCTGCCCGGGGTCACCCTGACGGTCCGGTCGAGACCACCCGCGCGCGAGGAACTGCCACCCGCGCTGTACGTGCACGGGCTCGGCGGTTCCTCGCAGAACTGGTCGGCGCTGATGGCGCTGCTCGACGGTGACGTCGACGGCGAGGCCCTCGACCTGCCGGGCTTCGGCGACTCCCCGCCACCGGACGACGGCAACTACTCCGTCACGGGGCACGCGCGCGCGGTCATCCGGTACCTCGACGCCTCAGGCCGCGGTCCCGTGCACCTGTTCGGGAACTCGCTCGGCGGGGCCATCACCACCCGTGTCGCCGCGGTTCGGCCCGATTTGGTCCGTACGCTCACGCTTGTGTCGCCCGCTCTGCCGGAAATCCGAGTGCAGCGCTCCGCCGTGCCCACGGGGCTGCTGGCGGTGCCGGGTGTCGCCCTGCTCTTCACGCGGCTCACCCGGGAGTGGACGGCGGAGCAGCGCGTCCGCGGCGTGATGGCGCTGTGTTACGGGGATCCCGGGCGGGTGACGCCGGAGGGGTTCCGCAACGCCGTGCAGGAGATGGAGCGGCGGCTGCGGCTGCCGTACTTCTGGGACGCGATGGCGCGCTCCGCGCGCGGCATCGTCAACGCCTACACACTGGGCGGACAGCAGGGGCTGTGGCGCCAGGCCGAACGAGTTCTCGCGCCCACCCTCCTCGTCTACGGCGGCCGTGACCAGCTCGTCGGCTTCCGCATGGCACAGAGGGCGGCCCGGGTCTTCCGTGACTCCCGGCTGGTGACGTTGCCCGATGCGGGCCATGTGGCGATGATGGAGTATCCGGAGACCGTGGCCATGGCGTTTCGTGAACTCCTCCAGGATGCGGGAGAGTTGGGCGCGCAGCGAGCGAGGCGGGCCGACCGGGCGGAAGCCGGGGGCGACGCCGTCGACAGAGAACGCACCGACGAGAGCATGGGGGGCTGAGGCGCGACGTGGGACGCCACAGCCGCCGCGGACCGGTCGCCAAGGGTGACAGCGCGGACACCACAGCAGTACGGGACGGCCGGGCCGGGGCCGCGCAGGGGCAGAAGCCGGGCCAGGGTCAGGCGCCGGACGCCGGCCGGGGAGCCCGGACCGCACCACCCGGTGCCCCGCAGAGCGGCGGGCCGGCGCCGGGCCAGCGGCGGATGCCGGGGCCGCGGCCCGCACCGACGGACGGCACGCGCCCGCACGGCACGCCGCCGCAGGGCATGCCGCGTCTGCCCGATGGCTGGCACCCGGACGGCACACCGGCCCAGGGCCTCCCGCGCCTGCCCGACGGCACGCCGGTGCGGGGAGTGCCCCGCCTCGCCGACGGCACCCCGGCACGAGGCGTTCCGCGCATGCCGGACGGGACTCCGGCGCACGGTGTGCCGAGGATGCCTGACGGAACTCCGGCACGGGGCGTCCCCCGGATGGCCGACGGGACTCCGGCGCGAGGCGTTCCCAGGCCCACTGATGGGGCGCGCGGTCTACCGCGTCTGCCCGACGGGACTCCCGCGCAGGGCGTTCCCCGGCTGCCGGACGGCACCCCTGCGCACGGGACGCCCCAGGTGCCCGGCGGCGCACCGCCGCGCGGTGGACCCCGGCTGTCCGACGGGCCCCCCGCGCACGGCTTCCCACAGGCGCGTGGCGGGCATCCCGAGCAGCGGGAAGCCGGCGGTGGCTGGGGTGAGTTGAGGGGGAGTGGCGGGGGGCCCGCCGGCGCCGGTGTTCCCATACCGCGGCAGCGCCGGGCCTCCGTGCCCGGGCCGCGGCAGGACTACCTCGACGCCTTCCACGAGGAGGACGACGTCTTCGCGCCCCGTACGCCCGCCTCCGCGCACGCCGCGGACGCGCACGCCTCCGTCGCGGACTGGACCGTCGGCACCCCGGCCGACTCCGGGTCCGGCCACGACGACGCGGGGCCCACCGGCACGCCCGCACCGGGCAGGGGCGGCAAGGGCCGCGCCTTCACCGGCATCGCGGCCGCGGCCGTCACCACCGTGCTGGCCGTCATCGTCGCCGGCCAGGTCGCCGACGACCCCGGCGGCGCCGGGGTGCAGTCGCAGTCCGCCACCGACCAGGCCCGTGACCTCCGGGACGGTACGTCCCGCGCGGACGGCCGGGCACCCGCCCCCGAGGCCGCACCGCTGACGTACGACGAGAAGATGGGCCGGACGTACCCGCTCGGCGCCGAACTCAAGGGATCCGGGAAGTTCGACGCCGTTCCCGGCATCGCCGAGGCGCCGGGCGCCGGGCAGAAGTTCACCTACCGCGTGGACGTGGAGCAGGGACTCGGACTGGACGGCGCGCTGTTCGCCGAGGCCGTGCAGAAGACGCTCAACGACCAGCGCAGCTGGGCCCACAACGGCGCGCGCACCTTCGAACGCGTCTACTCGGGCAAGCCCGACTTCGTGATCACTCTCGCCAGCCCCGGCACGACCGCCGACTGGTGTGCCAAGTCGGGTCTGGACACCACCGAGGACAACGTCTCCTGCGACTCGGCCGCGACCGAGCGCGTGATGATCAACGCCTACCGGTGGGCGCAGGGCTCGGAGACCTACGGCGACAGCAAGATCCACGCCTACCGGCAGATGCTGATCAACCACGAGGTCGGCCACCGCCTCGGCTACGGCCACGTCACCTGCGACAAGGACGGCGACCTCGCGCCGGTCATGCAGCAGCAGACCAAGTTCCTCGACCACGACGGCGTCCGCTGCCGCGCCAACGCCTGGCCCTATCCCGGGAATTGACAGGCGTCGCAGCGTGGTGTGGCGCGGCTCGCGTTGACATGCTCGGAAAGTTCGTTCATATTTCTGGGCATGTCGCCCCGTCACGTCTCCGTTCGCGCCGCCATCGAGCTGGCGCTCATCGGCGTGACCCCGCTCTGCGTGGCCGACATTCACTGTTGCTGACGCCCGCCCCAGGCGCGCGTCGCTGACCCTCTCCGTGACTTTCGTCGCGGCCCTTTCGACGACCCGGCGCCGGGCAGACGTCTGTCTTCCCTTGTCTCACCCTTCGTCATTTCGTCTCGCGATCCGAGATCCGTGATCCGTAGCACCTGATCCGTGATCCGTGATTCCGAGGCGCCCTTCCGAGAGGTCGTCATTCCGATGCGCCAACCGTCCGTCAGAGCGCGCCGCGTGGCCGCGGCATCCGTCAGCCTGGTCCTGGCAGCGGGTGCCGCCGCCTGCGGGCCCAAGGACAACGATGCCAAGGGCGCCGGCGGCGACTCCACGCCGCACAAGGGCGGCACCCTCACCGTCCTGAACGCCAATCCCCAGCAGGACTTCGACCCGGCCCGGCTGTACACCTCCGGCGGCGGCAACGTCCCGTCCCTGGTCTTCCGCACGCTCACCACCCGCAACCGCGAGAACGGCGCCGCCGGCGCGAAGGTCGTCCCCGACCTCGCCACCGACACCGGGCGTCCCAACAAGGACGCGACCGAGTGGACGTACACCCTGAAGGAGGGCCTGAAGTACGAGGACGGCACCGCCATCACCTCGGCCGACATCAAGTACGGCATCGAGCGCTCCTTCGCCCCCGAGCTGTCGGGCGGCGCCCCCTACCTGCGGGACTGGCTGACCGGGGCCGCCGACTACCAGGGCCCGTACAAGGACAAGAAGGGCCTCGACGCGATCGAGACGCCGGACGAGCGGACCATCGTCTTCCATCTGAACAAGCCCGAGGGCGAGTTCCCCTACCTCGCCACGCAGACGCAGTTCACCCCCGTCCCGAAGAGCAAGGACACCGGCACGAAGTACGAGGAGCACCCGGTCTCCTCCGGGCCCTACAAGGTCGTGCGGAACGACAACGACGGGGAGCGGCTGGTCCTGGAGCGCAACCCGCACTGGTCCGCCGCGACCGACGCCGAGCGCAAGGCCCACCCGGACAAGATCGACGTACGGTCCGGGCTCGACTCGTCCGTGATCAACCAGCGGCTGTCCGCGTCCCAGGGAGCGGATGCCGCCGCGGTCACCACGGACACGAACCTCGGCCCGGCCGAACTGGCCAAGGTCACCGGGGACAAGGACCTCGCCTCGCGCGTCGGCACCGGGCACTTCGGCTACACCAACTACATCGCGTTCAACCCGAAGACCAAGCCGTTCGACGACGTCAAGGTGCGGCAGGCGATCTCGTACGCCATCGACCGGTCCTCCGTGGTGAACGCCGCGGGCGGTTCCGCCCTGGCCGAGCCCGCCACCACCTTCCTGCCCGACCAGAAATCCTTCGGCTACACGCCCTACGACCTCTTCCCGGCGGGCAAGGCCGGCGACCCGGCGAAGGCCAGGGCGCTGCTGAAGGACGCCGGGTACGCGAAGGGCCTCACCGTCACGCTGACGCACTCCAACGCCAAGGACTTCGAGACCAGCCCCGAGATCGCGACCGCCATCCAGGACGCCCTCAAGAAGGCCGGCATCACCGTCAAGCTCCAGGGCCTGGAGGAGAACGACTACTCCGACAAGATCCACAACGTGAAGACCGAGCCCGGCTTCTTCCTCGCCCACTGGGGTGCCGACTGGCCCTCCGGAGGGCCGTTCCTCGCCCCGATCTTCGACGGCCGGCAGATCGTCAAGGACGGCGCGAACTTCAACACGGGCCTGCTGAACGACAAGTCGGTCAACACCGAGATCGACGCGATCAACAAGCTGACCGATCTCGACCAGGCCGCCCGGCGGTGGGGCGCACTGGACGAGAAGATCGGCGAGAAGGCCCTGACCGTCCCGCTGTTCCACCCCGTCTACAAGCGCCTGTACGGCGAGGACGTCAAGAACATCGTGATCAGCGACTGGACCGGTGTGCTGGACATCTCGCAGGTCGCGGTGAAGTGACGCCGTGAGTGAGGCACTTCTCGCCGCCGAGGCGGCCGTGACGGACCCTGCCGTCCCGGCCGCCTCGGGGGCCCGTCAGTTCTGGCGGCGGCTGCGCACACAGCGCGCCGCCCTCGTCGCGGCCGGAGCCGTCGCGCTGCTCGTCCTGGTCGCGCTCGCCGCGCCGCTGCTCACCGCCGTCGAGGGCCAGGACCCGACCACCTACCACCCGTCCCTCGTGGACTCCGCGCGCGGCGGCGTGCCCATCGGACCCCTCGGCGGAGCGAGCGCCGACCACTGGTTCGGCGTCGAACCCCAGACCGGCCGGGACCTGTTCGCGCGGCTGGTCTACGGCGCGCGCGTGTCGCTGGGCGTCGCCCTGGCCGCGACCGTCGTACAGGTCGCCATCGGCATCACCCTGGGCGTCGCGGCCGCACTCGGGAAGCGATGGGTTGATCAACTGTTGAGCCGGTTCACGGACATCATCGTCGCCATGCCGCTCATGATCATGTCGCTGGCGCTGCTCGCGATCGTGCCGTCGAGTTTCCCGCGGCCCGTGCTCGTCGCGCTCGTCATCGGCCTGATCGGCTGGGGCAACATCGCCCGGATCGTGCGCGCGCAGACCCTCACCCTCAAGGAACTCGACCACGTCTCCGCGGCCCGGCTCAGCGGCTGGGGCACCTGGAGCATCGCCCGCCGCGAACTCCTGCCCGGCATCGCCGCACCCGTCATCACCTACGCCGCGCTGCTCGTCCCGACGAACATCACCGTCGAGGCCGCGCTCTCCTTCCTCGGCGTGGGCGTGAAGCCGCCGACGCCCTCCTGGGGACAGATGCTCACCGCCGCCGACGTCTGGTACCAGGCCGCCCCGCAGTACCTGCTGCTGCCCGCGGGCGCCCTCTTCGTCACGGTGCTCGCCCTCACGGTCCTCGGCGACGGGATCCGCACCGCGCTCGACCCGCGCGCGGCCTCCCGGCTGCGCGTCGGGACGGGACGCCGGCGGGAGTCGAAGGCGGCCGAGGGAGGCACGGCATGAACGGGTTCACCGGCTTCGTCCTGCGCCGCACCGTCGGCGCCGCGATCACCCTGCTCGCCATCTCGGTGATCGTCTACGTCGTCTTCTACGCCACCCCCGGCAACGTCGCCCAGATCACCTGCGGCCCGCGCTGCTCACCGGAACAGGTGCACCAGGTGGCCCGGCAACTGAACCTGGACGACCCCCTGTTCGTGCGCTACGGGCACTTCCTCCAAGGCCTCGTCGCCGGCCAGGACTACTCGACGGGCACGTCCGTGCAGCAGTGCTCCGCACCCTGCCTCGGCCTGTCGTACCAGAGCGACCAGCAGGTCACGCAGCTGATCTGGGCGAAGCTCCCGGTCAGTCTGTCCCTGGTGGCGGGCGCGATGGTGCTCTGGCTGATCCTCGGGGTCGGCACCGGCGTGCTCTCCGCCTGGCGGCGCGGCCGGTTCTCCGAGCGGGTGCTGACCGGCCTCACCCTCGCCGGCACGGCCACCCCGGTCTTCGTCATCGGCCTGGTCCTGATGATCGTCGTCTGCGGGGAGCTGCGGCTGCTGCCCTTCCCGCAGTACGTCGCCCTCACCGACGACCCCGAACAGTGGGCGTGGAACCTGCTGCTGCCCTGGCTGTCGCTCGCCCTCATCGAAGCCGCCGCGTTCGCCCGGCTGACCCGGGCCTCGATGCTGGAGACGCTGGCGGAGGACCACATCCGCACCTTCCGTGCCTACGGCGTCGGCGAACGGTCGATCGTCGGACGGCACGCCCTGCGCGGGGCGTTCGCCCCGGTCATCGCGCTCAATGCCAACAACGTCGGATCGGCCATCGGCGGCGCGGTGCTCACCGAGACGCTGTTCGGCCTGCCCGGCATCGGACAGGAACTCGTCCATGCCGTCAAGGTCGTCGACCTGCCGGTCGTGGTCGGCATGGTCCTGGTCATCGGATTCTTCGTGGTCCTCGCCAACGCCGTCGCGGACGTCCTGTACGCGGTGGCCGACCGACGGGTGGTGCTGACATGAGCCTGGTCGACGTGACCGGTCTCCGCGTGGACTTCGGCGCGTTGCGCGCCGTCGACGGACTCTCCTTCCGTCTGGAGGAGGGCGCCGCCCTGGCCCTGGTCGGTGAGTCCGGTTCCGGCAAGTCGACCGTGGCGTCCGCGCTGCTCGGCCTGCACCGGGGCACGGGTGCGCGCGTCGAGGGCTCGGTCGAGGTGGCCGGCACCGACGTGCAGCGGGCCTCCGACGAGGAACTGCGGCGGCTGCGCGGCGGGCGGGCCGCCATGGTGTTCCAGGATCCGCTGTCCTCCCTCGACCCGTACTACGCGATCGGCGACCAGATCGCCGAGGTGTACCGCGTGCACACGCGCGCTTCCCGGCGGGCGGCACGCGCGCGTGCCGTGGAGGTCCTCGACCGGGTGGGTATCCCGGACGCGGCCCGGCGGTCCAGGTCCCGGCCGCACGAGTTCAGCGGCGGCATGCGCCAGCGCGCCCTGATCGCCATGGCGCTCGCGTGCGAGCCCCGGCTGCTGATCGCCGACGAGCCGACGACCGCCCTCGACGTGACGGTCCAGGCCCAGGTCCTCGACCTGCTGCACACCCTGCGCGAGGAGACCGGCATGGGCCTGCTGCTCGTCACGCACGACGTGGGCGTAGCAGCCGAGAGCGTCGACGAGGTGCTGGTGATGCGGCACGGCAGGGCGGTCGAGCACGGCCCGGTCGCCGGCGTGCTGGGCGCACCGGCCGAGCCGTACACCCGGGAGCTGCTGGCGGCGGTCCCCCGGCTGGACGCGCCGCGGAAGGCCTCGACGGCTCCCGAGGAGGTCGTCCTGGAGGCGACCGGCCTGCGGCGCGAGTTCGGGCGCGGGAAACGGGCGGTCACGGCCGTGGACGACGTCTCGCTGACCCTGCGCCGCGGCGAGACCCTCGGGATCGTCGGCGAGAGCGGCAGCGGCAAGACGACCCTCGGGCGCATGCTCGTCGGGCTGCTGGAGCCGACGGCCGGATCGCTGGCCTTCGAGGGCCGCCCGCACACCGGGGTGAACCCGGCCGTGCAGATGGTCTTCCAGGACCCCGTCTCCTCCCTCAACCCCCGCCGCAGCGTGGGCGAGTCCATCGCCGACCCGCTGCGCGCCCGGGGTGAGCGGCAGGAGCGGCGCATCCGGGAGCGCGTGGGGGAACTGCTGGAGCGCGTGGGGCTCGAAGCGGGTCAGTACGACCGCTACCCCCATGAGTTCAGCGGCGGGCAACGCCAGCGTGCCGGCATCGCGCGGGCGCTCGCGGCCGACCCGCGCGTCATCGTCTGCGACGAGCCGGTCTCGGCCCTCGACGTCACCACCCAGGCGCATGTGGTCGCCCTGCTGGGGGAGTTGCAGCGCGAACTCGGGCTCGCGCTGGTCTTCGTCGCGCACGACCTGGCCGTCGTCCGCCAGGTCAGCGACCGGGTCGCGGTGATGCGGCGAGGCCGGATCGTCGAGGAAGGGCCCGTCGCGGAGGTGTACGAGTCGCCGCGCGATCCCTACACCGGGCAGCTGCTCGCCGCGGTACCGGCACTCGACCCGGAGGCCGCCGCGCGACGCCGGGCGCGGCGACGGGAGTTGGCCGCGGCGTGAGACGGGGCGCGGCGTGGGAGATGGCTGCGGCATGACGATCCGTGTCCGCTTGATCTCCTAGCGCGACAGAACGCGACCCGCACAGGAAAGTTACGACCGTTCACCCCTTTTGGTGGTGCGACGGACAACCGTCCGTCGCACCACCGCCTTGTCCGCATACGTTCGTCCCGCTGCGAGCCGCCGGGCAACGGCGGCTCCCCATACGGGAGATCGGGGGTGCACACGTGCGCATCGGACTGCTTACGGAGGGTGGCTATCCGTATGTGAGCGGTGACGCCAGGCTCTGGTGCGACCGGCTGGTGCACGGACTCGCCCAGCACGAGTTCGACGTCTACGCGCTCAGCCGCAGCGAGCACCAGGAGGACGAGGGCTGGATCCCACTGCCACCGAACGTCCGCCGGGTGCGCACCGCCCCGCTGTGGATGGCCGAGGACGACGAAGTGGTGCTCGGGCGCCGCGCACGCCGGCGGTTCACCGAGCACTTCGGGGAACTGGCCGCCGTGCTGTGCGGGGTCCCCGAGGGCGCCTCGGGGGCGGCCAGGAACCTTTCCGAGGGTGCGCCGACCTCTGAGGCGGACCGTTTCGCCAACGCTCTGTACGGTCTCGCCGAACTCGCCCGCGACGAGGGCGGGCTGGCGGGAGTCCTCCGGTCGGAGGCCGCCGTACGCACTCTGGAACGCGCCTGTCGTGCGCCCGGCGCCCACCGCGCCGCACGCGAGGCACGCGTACCGGATCTGCTCGCCGTCGCCGCACAACTGGAACGCGCCCTGCGCCCCCTCTCCCTCGACTGGTACGAGGACGACGGGCTCGGCGCCGTCGACCTCTGCCACGCCGCGTCCGGCGGCACGGCCGTCCTGCCCGGCCTGCTGGCCCGGCACTTCACCGGCGTGCCCCTGATGGTCACCGAGTACGGCGTGCGCCTGCGGACGCACTACCTCACCACCCCGGACGCCTCACCCGCCGTACGGTCCCTGCTGGCGGCCTTCCAGGGCCGGCTCACGGCCGAGGCCTACGGGCGGGCCGAAGTCGTCACCGCCGGCAACACCCACACCCGCCGCTGGCAGGAGCGCTGCGGCGCCGACCGCGAGAAGCTCCGCACGGTCTACCCCGGCATGGACGCCCGGCCCTTCGCCGCAGTGGGCGAGTCCGCGGACCGCGCGGACCCGGACACGCTCGTCTGGGCCGGCCGCGTCGAGCCCGCCAAAGACCTGGTCTCGCTGCTGCACGCCTTCGCGGAGGTCCGCAAGCGGCAGCCGGGAACGCGCCTGCGCATCGTCGGCGCCCCCGCCGGCCCCGAAGGTGCGGCCTACCTCGGTCACTGCAGGGCACTGGCCGCCCAGCTCTTCCCCGACGAGGCCGAGGGCCCGCACGCCGCCGGCGACAACCCGGTGTCCTTCGAGGAGATCGGCGGCCCCGACCTCCCGGCCGCCGCCGACGCCTACGCCTCGGGTGCCGTGACCGTCCTCTCCAGCGTCGTCGAGGGCTTCCCCGTCGGGCTCGCCGAGGCCATGCTCTGCGGGCGCGCGACGGTGTCGACGGACGTCGGCGCGGTCGTCGAGGTCATCGGCGGCACGGGGCTCGTCGTACCGCCGCGCAATCCGCGGGCGCTTGCCGAGGCGTGCGTGGCACTGCTGCGTGATCCCGAGCGCCGTGCGCGCCTGGGCGCCGCTGCTCGCGCCCGTGCCCTCGAACTGTTCACGGTCGAGCAGAACGTCGAGGCATTTCACGGCATTTACCTGGAGGTCGTCTCGCGCGCGCCCGTCCGCCGGGTCGTCCTCGACGGAGCGGGGGAGCCGCTGCCGTTCTCGGTTCCCGCCGAAGCGCACGTGCCCGTCCGCTGGACCGCCGCGGCACCCCGCCTCGCAGCCCGCAGCGGCCCCGGCTGGGCGGCGGGCAGGCCCCCCGTACGCGCCACCACTCCCGTCCCCGCCCCGGAGGGAGCGCGATGAGCGGCCTGGGCGAACTGGACCGACCGGGAGCCCCGACCGGGGCTGCCCCTGGCCGTACGGGCCCCGGGAAGCCGGTGTCTGCTTCTGACCGTACCGGCCCCGGGAAGCCGGAGTCCGCCTCCGGCAGTACCGGCCTCGGGAAGCCGGAGTCCGCCTCCGGCAGTACCGGCCTCGGGAAGTCGGAGCCGGGCGTCGACCGTGCCGGCTCCACCCCGCGGCGGGGCGCTGCCGACCCGGTGAAGGCGCTGATGCACCGTCACCGGGGCCTCTGCGAGCGTGCGGTGGACCCCTTGGAGATCGCCGCCGGACTGGAGGCGCACGGCATCACCGACCGCACCGCCGCCCGCTTCCGGCACCGGGACGTCTTCTCCCTCGCCGAGGAGATGTACGCGCGGGTCTCCCGGGACGGCGACACAACCGTGCCCGCCCCGCCCGCCGCTCCCCGCGTGCACGCCGGCTGGGTACTGCTGACCCTCCTGCCCGGGGCGCTGTGTGCCGCTGCCCTCGCTGCCGTGCACCTCACCCACGGCCGGTCGCGCCTGTTCGCGGCAGCCGCCGGGGCCCTCGCCGTGGCCCTGGCCCTCCGCGCGGCCCTGCGCCGAGGACCGCTGAGCAGGACCGGCACGGACCGGCCCGGCCCACGACCCGGCGCGGCCTCCGGCTGGACCACCCCATGGACCGTGTGGCTCGTCGCCTACTCCCTCCTTGGCAACGGCCTGCTCGGCAACGCGCTGGCCGGAGGCCCCGACACCCTGCCCACCGGCACGGCCGACGGCCCCTGGCCCCTCACCGCCGCCCCGGTCCTGGCCCTTGCCCTGGGCTGCGCGCCCGCCGCCTGGACCGCGCACCTCCTCACCGCCCGAGCCAGCCGCAAACTCGCCGTCAGCCGCGGCCTGGAGGACTTCGCCACCTCCGTACGCCCCCTCCTGATCGGCACGTTCGTCCTGTTCCTGTGCGCCCTGGCGGCCCTGCTCACCCTCAGCTCCGCCGTCCTCGGCGAGCGCGCGGCCTACCCGCAGGTCCTCACCCTGGGCGCCCTCTTCTTCCTGGCCCGCCTCCTCACCACGCACGGCTTCACCTACGCCCCCGCCGTCGTCCTCACCGCGGCGGCCACGGTCGAGGCCGCCGCCCTCGCCACCGTGTTCGCCTCCCGCCTCCCCGGTTTCGGCCTCCTGGCCACCCCCGTCGAAGCCCTCGTCACCACCTGGGGTGCCGACAGCGTCCCCACCCTCACCTGCGGAGCTGCGGCGCTGGCCCTCCTGGCCCACATGACCCGCAAGCTCACCCGGGCCTCGGCCCACGCACCGCCGGAGCCCGCGCGGTGAGCGCTGCCGGCGCCGGTCCCACCGCCGCGGGCGGCACCCGTTCCGTCCCTTCCTATCCGCCTCGAGGAGAACCCGCATGATCACCCACCCAGGAGCCCCGGCGACATGGGGAGCCGTGTGATGAGAGTCCTGCTGATCGGAGCCAACGGCTACATCGGGCGTTTCGTCGCCGACCGTCTGCTCGCCGACCCGGCCGTCCAGCTCACCGCCCTCGGCCGCGGTGACGACGCCGACGTCCGCTTCGACCTCGCCTCCGGCAGCCCCGGCGCCCTCACCCGCTTCCTCGACGCGGTCCACCCGGGCGTCGTCGTCAACTGCGCCGGCGCCACCCGCGGCGGGGCCCGCGAGCTCACCCGCCACAACACCGTCGCCGTCGCCACCGTCTGCGAGGCCCTGCGCCGCAGCGGCTGCGGCGCCCGACTGGTGCAGATCGGCTGCAGCGCGGAGTACGGCCCGAGCCAGCCCGGCTCCTCCACCGCCGAGGACGCCGTGCCCCGGCCCGGCGGCCCGTACGGGGTCAGCAAACTCGCCGCCACCGAACTCGTCCTCGGCTCAGGCCTGGACGCCGTCGTCCTGCGGGTCTTCTCGCCAGCCGGACCCGGCACCCCCGCCGGCTCCCCGCTGGGCCGTCTCGCCGAGGCCATGCGCCGGGCCATGCAGTCCGGTGACGGCGAACTGAAACTCGGCGGCCTCGGCGCGCAGCGCGACTTCGTCGACGTCCGCGACGTGGCCCGTGCCGTCCACGCCGCCTCGCTCTCCGCCGCGCAGGGCGTCATCAACATCGGCTCCGGACGTGCCGTGCGGCTGCGCGACGCCGCCGCCGTCCTCGCCCGCGTCGCCGGATACGGCGGCGCCCTCCACGAACTCGACGGACCGCCCGGCGCCCTGCGCACGGCCATCGGCCACCCCCGCCCCGACCCGGACCACGCGCCCCCCGTCGCGTACCCGTACCCGGACGGTTGCGGCAGCTGGCAGCAGGCCGATGTGCGCACCGCCCGCGACCGGCTCGGCTGGCGTCCCCGGATCGGCTTGGAGGAGTCCCTCGCCGACATCTGGATGGAGGCGGCATGCCGTATCTGACCAGATCCCGGCGGCGCACCTCGGACACGGAGCTGCGCCCCGGCGTAGGAGTCCCCGGGTACGCGCACCCCCTCCTCGCCCCCATCGAGTGGGGTGAGCTGACCCGCCCCGGCACGCCGCTGCACTGGGTGGTCCTCAACGTGGCCGACGGGCCCGGAACCCGCCCCGACCCGCACTGCCTGGAGGCGGCCGGCCGGCTGCGCAACGCGGGCATCCGCGTCCTCGGCCACCTCGACACCCGGTACGGCACCCGCAACTTCGGCGAGTTGATCTCGGACGCCCACCGGTTCGTCGACTGGTACCAGGTCGACGGCTTCCTCCTGGAGCGCTGCCCGGCGGACCACGCCGGGCTGCCCGAGGTCCGCCGCACGGTCGCCACACTGCGTGTGATCCGTGACGCAGCCCACATCGTCCTCGGCCACGGCATCCACCCGCACCCCGGCTACGTCGAACTCGCCGACCAGCTGGTCACCTTCTCCGGGCCCTGGAGCGACTACCGCTGGTCCCAGGTGGCCGAGTGGACCGTCGACCACGCGCCCGAGCGTTTCTGCCACTTCGTCCACGGCGTGCCCCGCCCCCATCTGGCCGAGGCGCTGCGCATCGCCCGCTGGCAGGGTGCGGCGACGGTCTGGATCACCGACCACACGGATCGCGGTGGAAGCACCGATCCCTGGGAGGCCATGCCCGGCTACTGGGACGAGTTCGTCTCGCGTATCGGAACAGGTGTCTCGGAATGAAAAAGGGCATGGCACTGTTACGGGGAGAACAACCGTAGTGATTGACCGACCAACGGAGTCCCCGTGTCGCTGCCACCCCTGGTCGAGCCGGCTTCCGAGCTCACCGTAGACGAGGTCCGCAGGTACTCCCGCCACCTGATCATCCCCGACGTGGGGATGGACGGGCAGAAGCGGCTGAAGAACGCCAAGGTGCTGTGTGTGGGCGCCGGCGGCCTGGGCTCGCCGGCGCTGATGTACCTGGCCGCCGCGGGCGTCGGCACCCTCGGCATCGTGGAGTTCGACGAGGTCGACGAGTCGAACCTGCAGCGTCAGATCATCCACAGCCAGGCCGACATCGGCCGTCCGAAGGCCGAGTCCGCCCGCGACAGCGTCAAGGGCATCAACCCGTACGTGAACGTGATCCTTCACGAGGAGCGGCTCGAGGCCGACAACGTGATGGAGATCTTCAGCCAGTACGACCTGATCGTCGACGGCACGGACAACTTCGCGACCCGCTACCTGGTCAACGACGCCTGCGTGCTGCTCAACAAGCCGTACGTCTGGGGCTCGATCTACCGCTTCGACGGCCAGGCGTCCGTCTTCTGGTCCGAGCACGGCCCCTGCTACCGCTGCCTGTACCCGGAGCCCCCGCCCCCCGGCATGGTTCCCTCCTGCGCCGAGGGCGGCGTCCTGGGCGTGCTCTGCGCGTCCATCGGCTCCATCCAGGTCAACGAGGCCATCAAGCTCCTCGCCGGCATCGGTGACCCGCTGGTCGGCCGGCTGATGATCTACGACGCCCTGGAGATGCAGTACCGCCAGGTCAAGGTCCGCAAGGACCCGAACTGCGCGGTCTGCGGCGAGAACCCGACCGTCACCGAGCTCATCGACTACGAGGCCTTCTGCGGCGTCGTATCCGAAGAGGCCCAGGCGGCGGCCGCCGACTCCACGATCACTCCCAAGCAGCTCAAGGAGTGGATCGACGACGGCGAGAGCATCGACATCATCGACGTCCGCGAGCCGAACGAGTACGAGATCGTCTCCATCCCGGGCGCCCGGCTGATCCCGAAGAACGAGTTCCTCATGGGCACCGCCCTGGAGAGCCTCCCGCAGGACAAGAAGATCGTCTTGCACTGCAAGACGGGTGTCCGCAGTGCGGAAGTCCTCGCGGTCCTGAAGTCCGCGGGCTTCTCGGACGCCGTGCACGTCGGCGGTGGCGTGATCGGCTGGGTCAACCAGATCGAGCCGTCCAAGCCGGTGTACTGAGCCGTAGCCGGCCTCGCTTTCCCAGCGGCGGGGGCTCCGGGCACCTCGGGTGCCCGGAGCCCCCGCCGTCGTCATGAGCAGACCTTGCCGTCCTTCGGCACCGAGTCGTCCAGCAGGTACGCGTTCACCGCGGAGTCCACGCAGTCGCTCCCACTGCCGTAGGCGCCATGCCCCTCGCCGCGCCAGGTGAGCAGCACCCCGACGCCCTTGCCCAGCTCGCCGGCCATCCTCCGCGCGCCCTCGTACGGCGTGGCCGGGTCGCCGGTGTTGCCGACGACCAGGACCGGTGCCGCGCCGGGGGCGCTCACCTCCGGGGTGTCGTGCTGTCCGGGCACCGGCCAGTCGTGGCACCAGCCGGCCGTGTCCCAGCCGAGGAACGTCCCGAAGACCGGGGAGACCTTCTCGAATCGAGGCAGCAGCTTCTTCGTCTCGGCCACCGTCGGCCGCTGCCTGTCGTCCAGGCACGATATGACCCGCTGGGAGTGGGTCGTCGTGCCGTAGCGCCCCGATGGATCGCGCTCGTTGTAGCCGTCGGCGAGGACCAGCAACTCCGAGCCGTCGCCCCTCTCCGCCGCGTCGAGGGCGCTCGTCAGCGTGGGCCAGCTGTCCTTGCTGTACAGCGGCAGGATGATGCCGGTGACCGCGAGGGCCTGGGTCAGCTTCCGCCCCGGCGCGCCCGTCGCCAGGGGGCGGGCGTCGATGCGGCGGAGCAGCTCCGCGATCTTGCGCGTGCCGGCCTGCGGGTCCTGGCCCGTGGACCTGAGATAGCCGTTCAGCGCGCGCTGGAAGCCCCTGGCCTGGTTCAGGGCATGGCCCTCGGTGTCGGCTGTGGGGTCGACGACCGCGTCCAGCGTCATGCGCCCCACCTTCTTCGGGAAGAGGTGGGCATAGGTGCCGCCCAGTTCGGTGCCGTAGGAAATGCCGAAGTAGTTCATCCTGTCGTCGCCGAGGACCTGCCGGATGCGGTTCATGTCGCGGGCCGAGTCGGCTGTCGAGACATGCGCCATCAGCTTCCCGGCGTCCTTCTGGCAGCCCTTGCCGAAGTCGGCGGCGTCCTCGAGGTACGCCTTTTCCTCGGCGGGGGTGTCCGGGGTGACGTCCACCGACTCGGCGCCCTGGATCTGCTTGTCGCCGCGGCAGCGCACGCCCTCGCTTGCGCCCACGCCGCGCGGGTCCCAGCTCACCAGGTCGTACCGCTCGCGGAGTGCGGAGACGGTCGGGGCGTACGACGGCATCATGGACACGCCCGAGGCGCCCGGGCCGCCGAAGTTGAACAGCAGCGACCCGAGGCGGTCGTCGCCGCGGGCCTTGGCGCGGATCAGCCCCAGACCGATCGTCTCGCCGTCCGGCTTCGACCAGTCCAGCGGCACCTTCAGCGTCGCGCACTGCCATTCGCTGCTCGGCGCGGGGCCGTCGGCGGTGGCCTTGCAACGGCCCCAGGAGAGCCCGCTCTTGTCGTCGCCGGACGAACCGCCGCTGCAGCCGGCGGTCAGCAGGGCCGAGGCGGCCGCCAGAGCGGTCCACCGAACGAGGCGCGTCATCGCCCATCCCCCCATCACAGGCCGTCCGCTCCGTGCCGCGGATGGCGGTCAGGCCATGGTAGGCAGATCCCGCGTCGGCCGTCGCAGCCTGTGGATAACCTTCTGACCTGCGAGTTCGTCGGGATCGTCGCAGGTGTCAGGAGCAGACGGTCCCCGTCGGCGGCACCTTGCCGTCCAGCAGATAGCCGTCCACCGCGCCCTGCACGCACTTGTTCTTGCTGTCGTAGGCGCCATGCCCCTGGCCCCGGTACGTCAGCTCGACACCGACGCCCTTGCCCAGCGCGTTCACCATGGCCCGCGCGCCCTCGTACGGTGTGGCCGGGTCGCCGGTGTTGCCGACGACCAGGATGGGCGACGAGCCCGGAGCACTGACGTCCGGGTGGTCGGCGGCGCCCGGCACCGCCCAGTCGGTGCAGCTGAGCATGGACCACGCCAGGTAGTCGCCGAACAGGTCCGACGCGGCCCGGAACTCGGGCAGCTTCCGCTGGACGTAGGCGCTGTCGTAGCGGGGTTTGTCGTCGGCGCAGTTGATGGCGACGTTGGCGGGGGTGATGTTGCTGTACTCGCCGTTGTCACTGCGCCCGTTCATCGAGTCGGCCAGCGACAGCAGGATCCGGCCGTCGCCGTCGTACGCCTGCTCCAGGCCCTCGGTGAGGTACTCCCAGAAGTCCTTCGAGTACAGCGCTTGTGCGATGCCGCTGGTCGCCGCGGTCTGGGTCAGCTGACGGGGGAAGATCCCCTGGATCGGAGTGCGGTCGAGGTCGTCGAGCAGCCTGGCGATACGGTCCTTCACGTCCTGGGCGCTGTCGCCGATCGGGCACTCCTCGGCCTGCGACACACAGTCCTCGGCGAAGTTGTCGAGTGCGAGTTGGAATCCCTTGGCCTGGCCCAGCGACCCCTGTTCGGGGTCCTGCGTGGGGTCGACGACGGCGTCGAACACGGCTCGGCCGACCCGCTTCGGGAACAGGTGGGCGTAGACGCCGCCCAGTTCGGTTCCGTAGGAGATGCCGAAGTAGTGCAGCTTGTCGTCGCCGAGGACCTGGCGCATCAGGTCCAGGTCGCGGGCCGCGTCGGTGGTGCGCAGGTGCGGCAGGATCTTGTCCGAGTTGTCCTCGCAGGCGTCGTTGAACTCCCTGGTGTTGTCGACGAGCTGGGTGCGCTCGGCAGCGTCGTCGGGAGTGGCGTCCTGCTGGAAGTAGGCGTCGAGCTGCTGGTCGTTCTCGCAGAGCACGGGGTCACTGCGGCCGACCCCGCGCGGGTCGAAGCTGACCAGGTCGTAGCGGGTGCGCAGCTTCTCGTAGCCCTCCGCGAAGGCGGGCAGCGAGGTGACGCCCGAGCCGCCGGGGCCGCCGAAGTTGAAGATGAGCGAGCCGATGCGTTCGTTCGCGGCGCCGGTCGTCCTGACCCGGATGAGCTCGAGGCCGATCGTGTCGCCCTTCGGGTCGCTCCAGTCGAGCGGGGCCTTCATGGTCGCGCACTGCCACTCACCGTCGTCCGGCAGGGGAGAGGGCGAGGCGCCGCCGCCCTGGGCCGCGTCCGGCGCCGGGCAGGCCTTCCAGCTCAAGTCCTGCCGCGTGACGTCCTCGTCCTTGGCGTCGTCGCCGCACCCCGCCAGCACGGTGGACAGCAGCACGGCGGAGGCGGTCAGGGCGGCGGCGCGCAGCCGGAGGGCGGATGGCATGGTTCCATCCTGCGGCGGTACCGGACGAGGCGCGCGGGACGCGTGCCGTATGAGGTAGGAGGGGCAGGGGAGAAGCCTGCTGCCCGCCCTGTCGGGTCAGAGGGCCTGCTTGCGCGAGAGGTGGTTGAAGGCCAGCCAGCCCGGCAGCACGGGCAGCCACAGCGTCAGCAGGCGGAAGAGCAGAACCGCCGGTGCCGCGACCTCCTTCGGCAGCCCGACCGCGATCAGGCCGACCGTCAGGGTCGCCTCGACCGCGCCCACACCGCCCGGTGTCGGCGCCGCGGACCCCAGGGCGTTGCCCGCGAGGAAGACGACGGCGACGCTGGCGATGCTGATCGACGTGGACTCGTCGCCGAACGCGCGGATCGACGCGTCCAGGCACATGACGAAGCAGGCGGTCAGCAGCAGCATGCCGCCGATGCCGGTGACCAGCTTCTGCGGCCTCTGGAGCACGTCCAGCATGCGCGGCACGACACCCGCGAACAGCGACCGCACGCGCGTGACGACGAACTTCCGCAGGAACGGCACCGACGTCACCACGAGCACGAGCACGGCCACCGTGAGCAGCCCGGCGATGACCGTCCGGGACGGCGACAGCGACGGCGTCTTCTCGGTGCCGGTCAGGTAGCCGAAGGACAGCAGCATCAGGATGTGGCAGCCGAGCCCGAACAGCTGAGAGGCGCCGACACTCGCCACCGCGAGCCCCGGGCGCACTCCCGCGCGCTGCAGGAAGCGCGTGTTCAGGGCGACCCCGCCCACCGCCGCCGGGGCGACGATCTTCACGAACGACCCGGCGACCTGCGCTGCCACGGTCCGCACGAACGGCACCCGCTCGGGCACGAACCCCAGGAGCGCCATCGCCGCCGCGACGTAGCTGCACATCGAGAACAGCACGGCCGCGGCGACCCAGCCCCACTCGGCGTTCGCGATGAGCGGCCCGAACTCGATGTGTGTGAGCTGCGTCAGCAGGAAGTACGCGCCGATCGCGCCGGCGATGAAACTGATCAGCGTGCGCGGCCGCACCCGCTCCAGCCGGGCAGGCTCGACGGGCGCCTGTGGCCTGATCCGCAGCACCGCGTGCCGGATCTGGGTGAGCAGATCCTCCTCACGCGCCTCCTCCAGGGCTTCGTCGATCGCCCGCTTCTCGGCGCGCTGCTCCGCCCGTACGGCCTTCTTGTCGGGCTTCTCCAGGACGACGGGTGACGCGTCCGCGTCCTCCTCCAGGCGGGCCTGCTTCGCCTGCCGGGATGCCTCCAGGACCGCCTCGCGCTCGCGCTGTGCACGCTCGCGGGCCAGTCTGCGCAGCGTCGCGCGCGTGGAGCGGCTGAGCGCGATGGGCTGGAGCATCGGCAGGCAGTCCGCCACCGCGTCGGGGCCGAGCACCCCCACCGCCGAGGCCACCGTGCGCTCGGCGCCGACGCGCAGGCCGAGGGTCACCAGCAGCTGGGAGGTGTCCATGCGCAGCAGCAGATCGCCGGCCGCGATCTCGCCGACGCGCAGGTCGGTGAGGATCACCTTGCCGGAACGATCCACCAGGATCGCGTCGCCCACCAGCCTGCGATGGGCGATACGCCGCGACTGCAGTGCCTTCACCTGGTGCCAGGTGTCGCGCAGCAGATCGTCGGTGATCTCCTCGTCCGACAGCGAGTCGAGGGTGCGCCCGCCGCTGTGCTCGTAGACGAGTATCACCGCGTCGGGGCCGAGCTCGGAGGTGGCGATCAGCTTGGGCGCGTTGGCCCCGGCCGCGATGGCCGCGTACGCCAGCAGGGCTTCCTGCTCCAGGGCCTGGCGCAGCGACTGGAGGCTGCTGCGGGTGGCGAAGCCGCGCAGGGTCAGGTTGCGCCAGGCGCGGTAGAAGAACCCCTGGGCCTGCTGCTCCCGGTCGACCACCGTCACGTCCAGGGGCGGGCCGTCCTCCAGCGTGACGAAGTATCGGCGGCCCCGGTCTCCGGTGTCCGGGTTGTCCGAGGTGTCCTCGCGTGAGGCGCTGACCGGGCGGAAGCCGACCGTCCGCAGGCCGGCCATCAGCGTCTGGCCGGTGGGCCGGACGTTGGGCGAGCCGACCGCGTACAGCGTGCCGTAGGCCACGGTCCAGCCGATCAGCACGGTCAGGATGATCGAGAACGGGGTCGTGTACCCGGTGACGAGCATCGAGAAGGCGTCGAGGAGCAGCACGACCCACAGCACCGCGCGCCATCTCGGTCTGCGGGACATGCCGACGGCCGTCATGTAGGCGATGACAGGGGCCAGATATCCGTGCACGGGATCGGTCAGCGCGTGGATGTCGCCGGGGGAGGGCTGGGTGAGCGCCTCCTGGATCGAATCGGGGGCGGCCCGGGCCACCCACAGGTCCGTGGCGAGGGTCACACCGTGCGCGAGGACCGCCGCGAGCACGCCGTCGGCGATGCGCAGCCCGTCCCGTTTGATCAGCCGCTCGATCGCGAAGGCGACCGGCACCAGCAGGATCGCGATGCTGGAGGCCAGCCCCGCGATCTTGATGAGCAGGTCGGGCGCCTGCCCGGTGCCCTTGTTGATGTCCTGTTCGAGACCCGAGGTGGTGCCGTGCGCGAACGCGGCGATCCCGATCAGGACCGCGACGGCGAGCACGCCCACCAGCAGGCGCATCAGGTCGGACGGGCGGTGCACGCGCGCGGGGAGCAGCGGTTCGTCGCCCTCCACCTCGTCGATGTGCGCGAAGTCGGGCTCCTCGGCGGCCGCCCGGGGCTTCTTCGCCGCCCCCTTCGGACCGTCGTCCGGAGTGTCCGGGCGCGACGAAGCGTCAGAGGTGCCCTCCGTGTCCTCGGGGTGCGCACCCTGCTGCTTCATCGTCTCTTCTTGGTCTCGTATCACCGATCACCGCCCGCACGATGGTGGCATGCCGCACCGGCACACGGGGCAATCAGGGTGCACATGCGGGGGCGGACAGTCTGCCCGATGCGCCCCTGCCGGGTGACGGAAACGCTCCGGAGCGCGCCCGGCCCGTTGTCGGTGGGGTGGGGCAGGATGGGGCGGATGAGTGAGCAGAGCCCTGAGGGGGGCCGGTCCGAGGACGGGCCCGCGCGTGCGCTGCCCGAGTACGCCGAGCAGGTCCTCGACGTCGCCGAACTGATTCCGCCGGGTCGTGTCATGACCTACGGGGACGTCGCCGAGTGGCTGGAGCAGGGGGGTCCGCGGCAGGTCGGCCGCGTGATGGCGCTCTACGGAGGAGCCGCCCCCTGGTGGCGGGTCGTCCGCGCGGACGGCGTCCTGCTGCCCGGGCACGAACAGCGGGCGCTCGGCCACTACCGGGCGGAGGGCACGCCCCTGAAGGAGGCGAGCCGCGCCGCCGAGGGCCACCTGCCGCGCATCGACATGAGACGGGCGCGGTGGGACGGCGGCGATCGCGCGGAGGGTCACACCTGACAGCTTCCGCCATCGGACGGCCTCTCGTGTGACCCGTGATCCGTACGGGGGAATCCGGGCACACCGTGGATATGACGTACGTTCGTGAGGTGAGGGGCACGAGTGCCACGCGTGCCGAGAGTGGCCGGCGGGAAAAAGGGGAAGCCCTGCTTCCGCCTCGTTCGGCGGCGTAGCGTCGGCCGCGCGTGCCCCCGTCACCCCGCGGTCACCGCCCGCCACCCGCGGTGGCCCGCCCACCAGCACTTCCACCAGAACCGGCGAACCACGTGAGCTCCTCTTCCTTCACCAACGGCCTGTCGCACCCCCGGGTGCGGCGGGGGAGCCGTGGCGCTTACCGACTGGTACGTACCCCTCCTGCTCAGATGGACCCCCCTCTTTTGGACGCCTCACAGCGTTCCGTGGTTGACCACAGGCGGGGCCCGCTGCTCGTCCTCGCAGGGCCGGGCACCGGCAAGACCACCACGCTCGTCGAGTCCGTGGCCGAGCGCGTCGCCCGGGGCGGGGACCCCGAGCGCGTTCTGGTCCTCACGTTCAGCCGCCGGGCGGCCGTCGAGCTGCGCGACCGCATGGCCCGGCGGGCCGGGGCGGCCCGCGCTCCCCAGGCGACCACCTTCCACTCGTTCTGCTACGCCCTGGTCCGCGCCCAGCAGGACAGCGACCTGTTCGTCGAGCCGCTGCGACTGATGTCCGGCCCCGAGCAGGACGTCTCGGTGCGGGAGCTCCTGGCGGGCCAGATGGACCTGGAACGGCTCGGACTCGCTCACGTGCGCTGGCCGGACGAACTGCGCGCCTGTCTGACCACCCGGGGTTTCGCCGACGAGGTCCGCGCGGTGCTCGCCCGCAGCCGCGAACTGGGCCTCGGCCCCGACGCCCTGGACGCCTTCGCCCGCCGCACGGGACGGCCCGACTGGCGCGCCGCGGCCGCCTTCCTCGCCGAGTACCTCGACGTGCTCGACCTGCAGGGCGTGATCGACTACGCGGAGCTCGTCCACCGAGCGGTGCTCCTGGCCCGCCGCCCCGACGTCGCGGCGTGGCTCGCCGCCCGGTACGACGCCGTCTACGTCGACGAGTACCAGGACACGGATCCCGCTCAGGTACGACTGCTGGACGCCCTGGCCGGCGGTGGCCGCACGCTCGTGGCCTTCGGCGATCCCGACCAGTCGATCTACGCGTTCAGGGGCGCCGACGTCAACGGCATCCTGGACTTCCCGCACGCCTTCCCCCGCGCGGACGGCCGCCCGGCCCCCGTCTCCGTGCTGCGCACGTCCCGCCGCTCCGGCGCCGGCCTGCTGGCCGCCACCCGGCTGCTCACCCAGCGCATGCCGCTGACCCGCCTGCCCGCCGAGAAGGTGCGCGCCCACCGCGAACTCGCCCCCGTACGGGACGGCGGCCGCGTCGAGGCGTACACCTACCCGACGTCCGGGACGGAACTGGACAACATCTCCGACATCCTCCGCAGGGCCCACCTGGAGGACGGCGTCCCCTGGGGCGACATGGCCGTTCTGGTGCGCGCCGGCTCCCGCACCATCCCGGCGGTCCGCCGCGCCCTCACGGCGGCGGGCGTCCCCGTGGACGTCGACGGTGACGACGTGCCGCTGCGGCACGAACCGGCGGTGGCGCCGCTGCTGACGGCACTGCGGGCGGTGGCCGCTGCGGAGGCGGGATCATCCCGGGAGCCCGACGCCCGGGAACCCGAATCCGAGGACGCCACTTCCGCGCCGCAGGACACCTGCTGGCTCGACACCGAAACGGCCCTCACCCTCCTCACGTCGCCCCTCGCGAGCATGGACGCCGCCGACCTGCGCCGTCTCGGCCGCGCCCTGCGCGACGAGGAGCGGGCCGCCGGCAATCCGCTGCCGCCGCCCTCCGACGTGCTGCTCGCCCAGGCGCTCGCCGAGCCGGAGCGCCTCGCCGTGCACGACCCCACGTACGCGCGTGGCGCCCAGCGCCTCGGCGCGCTGCTGCGCAAGGCCCGCGAACGCCTCGCCGGCGGCGGCACGGCCGAGGAGGCGCTGTGGGACCTGTGGGAAGGCACGCCATGGCCCACGCGCCTGGAACGGGCCGCCCGCCGGGGCGGCGCCGCCGGGCGCAACGCGGACCGCGACCTGGACGCCGTCTGCGCCCTGTTCGCCACCGCCGCCCGCGCCGAGGAACGCACCGGAGGCCGGGGCACCCTGAACTTCCTGGCGGAGATCGACGCCGAGGACATCGCCGCCGACACCCTCACCGGGCGAGCCGTACGCCCCGCCGCCGTCCGCCTGATGACCGCGCACCGCTCCAAGGGACTGGAGTGGCGCCTCGTGGTCGTCGCGGGCGTCCAGGAGGGTCTGTGGCCGGACCTGCGCCGCCGCGGCTCCCTCCTGGAGGCCGACCGCATCGGCCGCGACGGACTCGCCGAACCCCTCACCCCCGGCGCGCTGCTCGCCGAGGAACGCCGCCTCTTCTACGTGGCCGCCACACGCGCGCGTGAACGCCTCGTCGTCACCGCGGTCAAGGCCCCCGCGGACGACGGCGACCAGCCCTCGCGCTTCCTGACCGAACTCGGCGTCGAACCCAAGGACGTCACCGGACGCCCCCGCCGCCCGCTGTCCGTCGCCGCGCTCGTCGCCGAACTGCGCGCCACCACGGTCGACCCCCGCGTCTCCGACGTCCTCCGGGAGGCCGCCGCCCGCCGCCTGGCCCGGCTCGCCGCCCTCGCCGACGAGGACGGCCGCCCCTTGGTGCCGTCCGCACACCCCTACCGCTGGTGGGGCATGTTCGAGCCGACCGAGTCCAAGGTGCCGCTGCGCGACCGCGACCAGCCCGTGGTGCTCTCCGGCAGCGCCCTCGACCAACTGGCCAACACCTGCGCCCTCCAGTGGTTCCTCGGCCGCGAGGTGAAGGCCGACGCGCCCGCGACCGCCGCCCAGGGCTTCGGCAACGTGGTGCACGTCCTCGCCGACGAGGTCGCCTCCGGGCACACCCCGGCCGACCTCACCGTCCTCATGGAACGCCTCGACTCCGTGTGGAACGCGCTGGCCTTCGACGCGCCGTGGAAGTCCGCCCAGGAGAAGGACAACGCGCGCGTGGCGCTCGAGCGATTCCTGCAGTGGCACGTGACGAACCGCGCCGGGCGGACCCCGGTGGCCAGCGAGCACGACTTCGACGTCACCCTCGAAGCGGGCGACTACCAGGTGCGCATCCGCGGCCAGATGGACCGGGTCGAGGCCGACGGCGACGGCCGCGCCTATGTGGTCGACTTCAAGACCGGCAAGCAGGCGCCCGGTTCCAAGGAGGTGGAGCGCCACCCGCAGCTCGCCGTCTACCAGCTGGCCGTCCGCGAGGGCGCCGTCGACGAGGCCTTCGACGGTGTACGTCCCGAGCCGGGCGGCGCCGAACTCGTCCATCTCCGGCAGGGGGCGGCCAAGCGCGACGGCGGCGAGAGCCTGCCCAAGGTGCAGGCCCAGGAGCCGCTGGCGGGGGAGTGGGTCGGCGACCTGCTCGCCACCGCCGCCGGCAAGGTCCTCGACGAGCGGTTCACGCCGACCGCCGGGCAGCACTGCACCCACTGCGCCTTCCGAGCCTCGTGCAGCGCGCGGCAGGAGGGGCGTCACGTCGTGGAGTGAGCTGTCGTGGCGTGAGCTGTCCCGGGATGGTCTGTCATGGGGTGGTCTGTCACGGGGCGAGCTGTCATGGGGGGGGTCTCATGGGGTGAGCTATCGCACCACGCGTGCTGACCTGCGCTTTTTCCTCCCCCGACGGCCGACTCGGCCACCGCTGTCAGTGGCCGCCGCTAGCCTTTCGATGTGCCCGCCCGTATCACCGATCCCGAACAGCTCAAGGAGCTCCTCGGCATCCCGTTCACCCCGGAGCAGACGGCCTGCATCACCGCGCCGCCCGCCCCGCAGGTGATCGTGGCCGGAGCCGGCTCGGGCAAGACGACGGTGATGGCGGCGCGCGTGGTGTGGCTGGTGGGCACCGGCCAGGTCGCCCCCGAGCAGGTGCTCGGCCTCACCTTCACCAACAAGGCCGCCGCCGAACTCGCCGAGCGCGTCCGCAAGGCGCTGGTCAAGGCCGGCGTCACCGACCCGGACGCCATCGACCCGGACAACCCGCCGGGCGAGCCGGTGATCTCCACCTACCACGCGTTCGCGGGCCGCCTGCTGACCGACCACGGCCTGCGCATCGGTCTTGAGCCCACGTCCCGGCTGCTCGCCGACGCCACCCGCTTCCAGCTCGCCGCCCGCGTCCTGCGTGAGGCCCCCGGCCCCTACCCCGCCCTGACCCGTTCCTTCCCGGACCTCGTCGGCGACCTCCTCGCCCTCGACTCCGAACTCGCCGAGCACCTCGTGCGCCCGGAGGCACTGCGCGCGTACGACGCCGAACTGCTGCTGACCCTGCGGGGCGCCAAGCTCAGCAACGCCGACCTGCGCAAGGTCCCGGACGCGGCGGACGCCCGACGCGAACTCGCAGAGCTGGTCACCCGCTACCGGACCGCCAAGCGCGAGCGGGACCTGCTCGACTTCGGCGACCAGATCGCCCTGTCGGCCCGGCTCGCCGGGATCCCCGAAGTGGGCCGCGTCCTGCGCGACGAGTTCCGCGTGGTCCTGCTCGACGAGTACCAGGACACGTCGGTTGCCCAACGCGTCCTGCTGGCGGGCCTGTTCGGCGACGGTACCGGCCATCCCGTCACCGCCGTCGGCGACCCCTGCCAGGCGATCTACGGCTGGCGCGGCGCCTCCGTCGCCAACCTCGACGACTTCCCAGAGCACTTCGCCCACGCCGACGGCCGCCCCGCGACCCGCCAGGCCCTCAGCGAGAACCGCCGCAGCGGCGGCCGCCTCCTCGACCTCGCCAACGGCCTCGCGGAGCCCTTGCGCGCCCTCCACGCGGGCGTGGAGGCCCTCCGCCCGGCCCCCGGCGCCGAACGCGACGGCATGGTCCGCTGCGCCCTGCTCCCCACCCACGCCGAGGAGATCGACTGGGCCGCCGACTCCGTCGCCCACCTCGTCCGGACCGGAACCGCGCCCGGCGAGATCGCCGTCCTGTGCCGCACGGCGACCGACTTCGCCGAGATCCAGAGCGCCCTGGTCGCCCGGGACATCCCGGTCGAGGTCGTCGGCCTGTCCGGGCTGCTGCACCTGCCCGAGATCGCCGACCTCGTCGCCGTCTGCGAGGTCCTCCAGGACCCCGGCGCCAACGCCTCCCTCGTACGCCTGCTCACAGGCCCGCGCTGGCGCATCGGCCCGCGCGACCTCGCCCTCCTGGGGCGGCGCGCCCGGCTCCTCGTGGCCCACGCGCGCGTGGCGGACGACGACGACCAGGACCGCCGCCTCGCCGAGGCCGTCGAAGGGGTCGACCCGTCCGAGGTCATCTCCCTCGCGGACGCCCTCGACACCTTCCTGGAAACACCGCTGGACGGCCGCGGGGACGACGACGGACTGCCGTTCTCGCCCGACGCCCGCGTGCGCTTCGCCCGGCTGGCCACCGAACTGCGCGAGCTGCGCCGCTCCCTGGCCGACCCGCTGATGGACGTCCTGCACCGCGTCCTCGCCGTCACCGGCCTGGAGGTCGAGCTGTCGGCGTCCCCGCACGCCCTGGCCGCTCGCCGCCGCGAGACGCTGTCCAACTTCCTGGACGTCGCCGCGTCCTTCGCCGCCGGAGACAACGAGACGTCCCTGCTCGCCTTCCTCGGTTTCCTGCGCACCGCCGCCCAGTACGAGAAGGGCCTCGACAACGCCCTCCCCGGCGGCGAGAACACCGTGAAGGTGCTCACCGCCCACAAGTCCAAGGGCCTGGAGTGGGACGTCGTGGTCGTCCCCGGCCTGGTCACCGGCACCTTCCCCAGCAGCAAGGGCCGCGAGAAGTGGACCTCCCAGGGCAAGGTCCTGCCGCACGAGCTGCGCGGCGACGCCGACACCCTGCCCGACGTGACGTCCTGGGACGCCAAGGGGCTGAAGGCCTTCCACGAGGCCATGAAGGAGCACCAGCACACCGAGGAACTCCGCCTCGGCTACGTCACCTTCACCCGCCCCCGCTCCCTCCTCCTGGGCTCCGGCCACTGGTGGGGACCCACGCAGAAGAAGCGCCGGGGACCGTCCGCGTTCCTCCAGGCCCTCTACGAGCACTGCGAAGCCGGGTACGGCGAGATCGAGGCCTGGGCGGACGAGCCCGCCGAGGACGAGGAGAACCCGGCCCTGCACCAGGCGACGGCCGACCAGGTGTGGCCCCTGCCTCTGGACGCGGCGGCCCTGGCCCGCCGCCGCGCCGCCGCCGAGACCGTCCTGGCACACCTGGAGGACCTCGCGTCCGAGAAGGCCGGGCGCCCCGCGGCGACGCACGACCCGGACGCCCTCGACGACCCGGACTGGCCCCCGCCCCCCGAGGACGACGAGCCTCCGTACGACGAACCGGACCCCTTCGACACCGACGACGTCCCCTTCGACGAAGACGCCTCCGAGGAAAACGCCTCCGACGAGGACGCTTTCACGCAAGCAGAGGGAGCGGCGGACGGGGGCGTATGGCAGGCGGACGGGGACGCCCGGTCGGCAGACCGCCCCACGGTCCCCCACCAGGCGGGACCGCCGGAACCCCAGGACCCACAGCGACACCGCAGCCCGCGCTTCACCCCGGAGGAGGCCCGCACCGTCGCCTCCTGGGACCGCGACCTCGACGCCCTCACCGGTGAGCTCCTGCGCGCCCGCGACAGCGTCACCGAGGTGCCCCTGCCCACGTCCCTCACGGCCTCCCAGCTGCTGCTCCTGGCCGCCGACCCGGACGGCCTGGCCCAGGAGCTGGCCCGCCCCATGCCCCGGCCGCCCCAGCCGGCCGCACGCCGCGGCACCCGCTTCCACGCCTGGGTCGAGGCCCGCTTCGAGGAGCTGACGCTGCCCATGCTGGAGCCGGAGGAGCTGCCCGGCAGCGACGCGGAGATCGCCGACGAACGGGACCTGGAGTCCCTCAAGGACGCCTTCGAGCAGACCGAGTTCGCGCACCGCACGCCCTACCGGGTGGAGGCACCCTTCCAGCTCGCGCTCGCCGGCCGCGTCGTGCGGGGCCGCATCGACGCCGTCTACAAGGAGGGCGACGGCGAGGACGCGACCTACGAGATCGTCGACTGGAAGACCAACCGCGCACACACCGCGGACCCCCTCCAGCTCGCCGTCTACCGCCTCGCGTGGGCCGAGCAGCAGGGCATTCCCCCGGAGTCCGTCACGGCCGCGTTCCTCTACGTGCGCAGCGGCGAGGTCGTCCGCCCCGGCGGTCTGCCGGACCGCGCGGCCCTGGAGCGGCTGCTGAGCGAGGAGCCGTCCGGTGAGGAATCGCACTCCGAGGACGTCGGTGCGGGCCGATAGGCTCGTGACCATGAGCCAGACCCCGGACAGCGTCGTCCGTACGTACATCCAGCAGCACCGCGCCGCCTTCCTCGACGACCTCGCCGAGTGGCTGCGCATCCCGTCGGTGTCCGCCCAGCCGGACCACGCGCCCGACGTACGACGCAGTGCCGACTGGCTCGCCGCCAAGCTGAAGGAGACCGGCTTCCCGACGGCCGAGGTCTGGCAGACCCCGGGTGCGCCCGCCGTCTTCGCCGAGTGGCCCTGTGACGACCCGAAGGCGCCCACGGTTCTGGTCTACGGCCACCACGACGTGCAGCCCGCCGCCCGGGAGGACGGCTGGGACAGCGAGCCCTTCGAGCCGGTCGTGCGCGGGAACCGCCTCTACGCGCGCGGGGCGGCCGACGACAAGGGGCAGGTGTTCTTCCACACCCTGGGCGTTCGCGCCCACCTCGCGGCCGCCGACCGCAGCACCCCGGCCGTGCACCTGAAGCTGATCGTCGAGGGCGAGGAGGAGTCCGGCTCCCCGCACTTCCGCGCCCTGGTCGAGCGGCACGCCGAGCGGCTCACCGCCGACGCCGTGATCGTCTCCGACACCGGCATGTGGTCCGAGGACACCCCCACGGTCTGCACCGGCATGCGCGGCCTCGCCGAGTGCGAGATACGCCTGCACGGTCCCGACCAGGACATCCACTCCGGATCCTTCGGCGGCGCGGTACCCAACCCGGCGACGGCCGCCGCCCGCCTCGTCGCCGCCCTGCACGACGAGCACGCACGCGTGGCGATCCCCGGCTTCTACGACGGCGTGGTCGAACTCACCGACCGCGAGCGCGAACTCCTCGCCGAACTGCCCTTCGACGAAGAGCAGTGGCTGCGCACGGCCAAGTCGTACGTCGCCCAGGGGGAGGCCGGTTACACCACCCTGGAGCGGATCTGGGCCCGCCCCACCGCGGAGGTCAACGGCATCGGCGGCGGGTACCAGGGCCCCGGCAGCAAGACGATCATCCCCGCCTCCGCCCTGGTGAAGCTGTCCTTCCGCCTGGTGGCGGGCCAGGACCCCGGCCATGTGGAGAAGGCCGTCCGCGCCTGGGCCGAGCAGCAGGTGCCGCCGGGGATCCGCTGCGACATCACATTCAGCGGGGCCACGCGCCCGTGCCTGACGCCGCTGGACCACCCGGCTCTCCGGTCGGTCACCCGCGCCATGGGCCGTGCCTTCGAGAAACCGGTCCGCTTCACGCGCGAGGGCGGCTCCGGGCCGGCCGCGGACCTCCAGGACGTCCTCGGCGCCCCCGTGCTGTTCCTGGGCATCTCCGTCCCCTCGGACGGCTGGCACGCCCCGAACGAGAAAGTCGACCTCGACCTCCTCCTCAAGGGCGTCGAGACCACCGCGTATCTGTGGGGTGACCTCGCCGAGAACTGGCGCCATGAGCCCTGAGCGTCCCGTTCCGTCCGGGCCGGGCACGCGCGCGGGGCACACTGGAAGCGCCGCCCCGCACCGTCCGAGCCCGCCGGACCCGGTCCCCGCCCGCCGTACGTCCCCCTTGAACCGCCTGCCGAACCCGACCGTTCCCCCGGGGAGTTGGAAGCACCCGTGACCACCTGGACCGACCCCAACGCCGACCGCCCCATCTCGCTCACCGCCCCGAGCGGTATCGACCGGGCCGCCCACCACCGGCTCGACGAGGCCTGGCTCGCTGCGGCGTGGAGCCACCCGACGACGCGCTGCTTCGTGGTCTCCGGCGGACAGGTCCTCATCGACGAGACGCCGGACGGGCGCACCGAACTCGTCATGACCCCGTCCTTCGAGGCCCCGCTCACCGAGGCACACCGCTACTTCCTCGGCAACGACGAGGACGGCGTCAGCTACTTCGCCCTCCAGAAGGACTCCCTGCCCGGGCGCATGGACCAGTCGGCGCGCCCGGCCGGCCTGCGTGAGGCGGGCGCGCTGCTGTCGGCCCGCGACGTGGGCCTGATGGTGCACGCCGTGGGGCTGGAGAACTGGCAGCGCACGCACCGTTTCTGCTCGCGCTGCGGCGAGCGCACCGTCATCGCCGCCGCCGGGCACATCCGACGCTGCCAGGCCTGCGGCGCGGAGCACTACCCGCGCACGGACCCCGCCGTGATCATGGCCGTGACCGACGAGGAGGACCGCGTCCTGCTCGGCCGCCAGGTCCACTGGCCCGAGGGCCGCTTCTCGACACTGGCCGGCTTCGTCGAGCCCGGTGAGTCCATCGAGCAGTCGGTGCGGCGCGAGGTCCTCGAGGAGGTCGGCATCAGCGTCGGCCAGGTCGAGTACGTCGCCAGTCAGCCCTGGCCCTTCCCGTCCAGCCTCATGCTGGGCTTCATGGCCCGCGCCACGTCCACCGAGATCGAGGTCGACGGCGACGAGATCCACGAGGCCCGCTGGTTCTCCCGCGAGGAACTGCGCGCCGCCTTCGAGTCCGGCGAGGTGCTCCCGCCCTACGGAATCTCGATCGCGGCCCGGCTGATCGAGCTCTGGTACGGCAAGCCACTCCCGACGCGGAGCTTCGTCTGACGCCGCCGCCGGTGACCGACCCCCACTGGAACCAACACGTCCATCACCATCCGGCGGTGCCGTCCGCCGCACGCCGCTGTGGCGCTACGCCATGGTGTGGGACCGACCACGAGAGGGCGGCCCCCGAGAAACCTCGGGGGCCGCCCTCTCCGCACCGGCACACGGCGACTAGGCGCCGATCTTCTGCTTCACCTGAGCCAGCGAGGGGTTCGTGAGCGTCGAGCCGTCCGGGAAGAGGACGGTGGGCACCGTCTGGTTTCCGCCATTCGCCTTCTCCACGAACGCCGCGGAATCCGGGTCCTGCTCGATGTTGATCTCGGTGTACGCGATGCCCTCGCGGTCCATCTGGCTCTTCAGCCGGCGGCAGTAGCCGCACCACGTGGTGCTGTACATCGTCACAGTGCCCAGCATGTCTCTCGTGCTCCTTCGTTGGCTCGGGGCGGGTGGTCGCAGTGAGGGAACGTATGTGAAAGGTCCACCATTCCCGTGCCCCGGGCCCGGCCCGACGTGACGCCTGCCGCATTGATACGACTATCGGTGCGTGCCTGTGGACAACCGGCGCAGCCGTCTCCCGCGACCTGGCAGCATGGCTGTGTGACAGCAGCAACGCACTCCACCCTGTTCCCGCAGGTACCGGACTCCGCCGACGCGGTGCTCGAGGGGCTCGACCCCGAGCAGCGCGAGGTGGCCACGGCCCTGCACGGTCCGGTGTGCGTCCTGGCGGGCGCGGGCACGGGCAAGACCCGGGCGATCACCCACCGCATCGCCTATGGAGTGCGCGCCGGCATCCTGCACCCCTCCAGCGTGCTCGCCGTCACCTTCACCAACCGCGCCGCCGGGGAGATGCGCGGCCGGCTGCGCCAGCTCGGCGCCGCGGGCGTCCAGGCCCGTACGTTCCACTCGGCCGCCCTGCGTCAGCTCCAGTACTTCTGGCCGAAAGCGATCGGCGGCTCCATGCCCCGGCTCGTCGACCGCAAGATCCAGCTCGTCGCCGACGCGGCCGCCGCCTGCCGCATCCGTCTCGACCGGGGCGAGCTGCGGGACGTCACCGCCGAGATCGAATGGTCCAAGGTCACCCAAACCGTCCCCGCCGACTACGCGCCCGCCGCCGCCAAGGCCGGCCGCGAGTCGCCCCGCGACCCCGCCGAGATCGCCCAGCTCTACTCCGCCTACGAGGACGTCAAGCGCGAGCGGTCCGTCATCGACTTCGAGGACGTGCTGCTGCTGACCGTCGCCGTCCTGCAGGACCGGCACGACATTGCCGAGCAGATCCGCGCCCAGTACCAGCACTTCGTGGTCGACGAGTACCAGGACGTCAGCCCCCTCCAGCAGCGCCTGCTCGAACTGTGGCTGGGCGAGCGCGACAGCCTGTGCGTGGTCGGGGACGCCAGCCAGACGATCTACTCCTTCACGGGGGCGACGCCGGACCATCTGCTCGACTTCCGCACCCGCCACCCCGGTGCCACGGTCGTCAAGCTGGTCCGCGACTACCGCTCCACCCCCCAGGTCGTCCACCTCGCCAACGGCCTGCTCGCCCAGGCCCGGGGCCGGGCCGCCGACCACCGCCTGGAGCTCGTATCCCAGCGCCCCGCGGGGCCCGAGCCCGTCTACGCTGAGTACACCGACGAGCCCGCCGAGGCGGAAGGCGCGGCCCGCCGCATCCGCGAACTCATCGACTCGGGCATCCCGGCCTCCGAGATCGCGATCCTCTTCCGTACGAACGCGCAGTCCGAGACCTACGAACAGGCCCTGGCCGACGCGGGAGTGCCCTACCAGCTGCGCGGGGCCGAGCGGTTCTTCGACCGCCCGGAGGTGCGCAAGGCGGGCATCGCCCTGCGCGGCGCGGCCCGCTTCGGCGGCAACGACTCCCTCCTCGACGACGTCGTCGACCTCCCCTCCCAGGTGCGGGCCGTGCTGTCGGGAGAGGGCTGGACGACGCAGCCACCGGCCGGCTCCGGTGCCGTACGAGAGCGCTGGGAGTCCCTGGCCGCCCTGGTGAACCTCGCCCAGGACTTCGCCGCCGCCAAACCAGGCGCCACCCTGGCCGATCTCGTCGCCGAACTCGACGAACGGGCGAACGCCCAGCACGCCCCCACCGTGCAGGGCGTCACCCTCGCCTCCCTGCACTCGGCCAAGGGCCTGGAGTGGGACGTCGTCTTCCTGGTCGGCGTGGCCGAAGGCATGATGCCCATCACCTACGCGAAGACCGACGAACAGATCGAGGAGGAACGACGCCTCCTCTATGTCGGTGTGACCCGCGCGCGGGAACACCTCCGTGTCTCCTGGGCGCTCTCCCGCTCACCCGGTGGCCGCCCCAATCGCCGCCCCAGTCGCTTCCTCGACGGACTGCGCCCCGGCTCGACGGCCACCACGGGCCGCACCACCGCCGGCGGAGCGGGCGGAATCGAGCGCGGAATCCCCGGAAACAGGGAGTCCGCCCCGAAACGGGCTCAGCGAGTTCCCGCCCGCTGCCGAGTCTGCGGCCGCACGCTGACAGACCCGGGCGAGATGAAGCTGATGCGCTGCGACGACTGCCCCTCCGACATGAACGAAGGCTTGTACGAGCGGCTGCGCGAGTGGCGCGCCGACCAGGCACGCAGCAGCGGCCAGCCCGCCTTCTGCGTGTTCACGGACCGGACCCTGATGGCGATCGCCGAGTCCGCTCCCGACGACGAGCGCGAGCTCGCCCGGATCCCGGGCGTGGGGATGCGCAAGCTCACCCGCTACGGGGCCGACGTACTGGCCATCTGCGCAGGCCAGTCACTCGCTCAGGGATCAGATCAGGACTGACACGAACTCGTCGAAAAAATAGTTTGCGCATGCCCCGACGATCCCCATAGGTTCTTAGGCACGAGAACAGCGGCCTTCTCGGAGGCCCTGACTTCGTGTTGTACTTGCATACCCGCAGGACTGGTCCGTCCAGTCCCCCGAGACGCCGAGAGGAGGCGAGTCCAGTGATCAGCATCAACACCAGCTCCGTCAGCATCGTGAAAATGACCGATCGCTCGGCCGTCTCCGCGTGCATGCTCGGCGTTTCGAACCTGGGCACCGGTCTGTCCGGCATTCGTGCCGTCCGTCCGGCGTCCTCCTCCGCTGCTCCCGCGGGCCTTCCTGTCCGCGAGCGCAATGAGCGACCGACCAAGGCACTGGAAGCAGCAGTAGTGGCACAGGCACAGGCCTATGCCTTTACGGCGACCGGTGCCGGATTCCGGAAGCAGACGACGCAGCACCACCAGATGTGGGCCTTCCGTGGGCCAGAACCCTGGAGTGATCCAGCCTGATCGCAGATCAGGCCGGCGCCTTCAGGGCCGCGGAACCCCATCCGGGATCCGCGGCCCTTCTGTTTGTCCCTGAACAGGGATGACGGACCGAAGGAGCCTCGGGACAAGAAAAGAACCCGGTACCACCACCCCCCGGCCAACAGGCCGGAACGAACAGACGAGGAAGACGAACCGTGCAACTCGAAGCGCACGCCCCGTCCGTACCGCCTTCCGACACGATCCCCAAGCTCGGCTCCACGGAGGACCCCGCCTTGACCCCGCTCACCGCGCTCACCGCGCTCGACGACGCCATCGAGAACCTCGGCGTACCCGTCCCGTGCCGTTCCTACGACCCGGAGGTCTTCTTCGCCGAGTCGCCCGCGGACGTCGAGTACGCCAAGTCCCTCTGCCGCACCTGCCCGCTGGTCGAGGCCTGCCTCGCCGGTGCCAAGGAGCGGCGTGAGCCCTGGGGCGTCTGGGGTGGCGAGCTGTTCGTCCAGGGTGTCGTCGTCGCCCGGAAGCGGCCGCGTGGCCGCCCGCGCAAGAACCCGGTCACAGCATGAACACCGCAGGAACGATCGACCGACCCCTCACGCACGACCCCAAGAAGCAGGCCCCGATGAAGCCGTCCACTTACGAGCCCGCAGGCTCCGCGAACCAAGACTTCACCATCAGCGGCGCGAAGGACTCGCGCCAGAACAGGACCCGTGAGATGCAACTCATCCCAGAAGCCATGGCTCGCGCGCATATGCGCGAGCGACTGCAGGAGGCGGAGCGGGATCGACAGGCCGTGCGCCTGGTGGCCGCCCGCCGGATGCAGCGCAGGGCGGAGCGCGCTTCCCTGCGTGCCCGCCGGGCGCTCGCCATGGCGGTCATGCAGTAACCCGCCGCACCTGAAGTGGGGGCGGCCCGGCCCAGGAGCCCGGGCTGCCGCCGCCGACCTGTCACCGCGGGGGCCGGTCCGTACCGAACGGACCGGCCTCCGCGGTGCGTTGTACGGACGAACCGACTGGAGGGTGCGCGAGGCCCACCGTGCCGGGGCCCGGTGCTCACCGGCCGAGGGCGTTGCGCCCTGCACGCTCCGGGTGTTGCGCCACCGAACCCGGGGGCGTTGTGCCCACCGTGTCGCCGGGTGCGGAGTTATCGTCGCCGGGTGACGAGTCCTTCAGGAGGCAGTGCCGACGGCTCCGCCGCCCAGCCGCGGCGCTTTGTCTGTGCCCGCTGCGGCACATCGGCCGAGGTCCTGACCGACGCTCCACCACTCACCTGGACCTACTCCGTGGAGGACGGAGCGCGCCGCCACTTCTGCGAGACCTGCTCCCGGGACAACCTCAGGTCCATCGAGGGGCGCCTGGACTCGGACTGGTGGTGACGCCCACGGCCCGGGCTCACCCCTCCGCCACTGCTTCCTCGTCGTCCGCCGGGTCCTCCCAGACGAATCCCGGCAGCCACTCCTCCAGTTCCTCGCGCAGCCGCACGGTCGCCCCGAGCTGGCACAGCACTCCGATCGTGCTCAGCGTCACCCGGTGGATCAGCAGATAGGACGGGGGCAGGTTGAGCTGCTTGCCGAGCTGGTAGGCCGGGGAGCGGGGGTCGGCGACACGGGCCGCCTGGCTCCGCATCCAGCCCCGGGTGAAGGTGAACTCCTCGACCTGGGCCGGCTCGATGATCGGCAGCAGGTAGTCCATGACGGCGTCCGGGTCCAGCTCTATCGTCTCCTTGACGAACCCTTCCACGCGCAGCAGCTCGTAGACCGCCTCGGCCTCCCCGTCGAGGGTCATCCGCAGGGACTCGCCGATGGTGGCCGGCAGGCCGCCAGGGAGCCGGTCGACCGTGCCGAAGTCCAGGACGCCGAGGCGCCAGTCGTCCTCACCCTCCGGGCCGCCGGGCAGGAGCCGGAAGTTGCCCGGGTGGGGATCGGCGTGCAGCAGGCCCGTACGGGCGGGGCCGGAGAACAGGAAGCGGGCCAGGAGCTGACCGGCACGGTCGCGCTGCTCCTGGGTGCCGTCCGAGATGATCTCCGACAGCGGGATGCCGTCCATCCACTCGGTGACCAGCACCTGGTCGGACTGGTGGACCACCTGCGGCACGACCACGTCCGGGTCGTCCGTGAACTCCTCCGCGTGGGCCTGCTGGGCCTGGGCCTCCAGGCCGTAGTCCAGCTCCTCCGAGACGCGGTCCTTCAGCTCCGCGATCAGCGGCTTGATGTCCATGCCGGGAATCAGCGGTCCGAGCAGTCGCGAGAAGCGACTCAGCTGGTTCAGATCCGACAGCAGGGCTTCACCGGC
This sequence comes from Streptomyces luteogriseus, assembly GCF_014205055.1. Taxonomy (NCBI): domain Bacteria; kingdom Bacillati; phylum Actinomycetota; class Actinomycetes; order Kitasatosporales; family Streptomycetaceae; genus Streptomyces; species Streptomyces luteogriseus. Next base: position 3,044,214 of record NZ_JACHMS010000001.1, on the reverse strand, counting down.
GCCCGGGTACTGCACCTTGACCGCCACCTCGCGGCCGTCGTGCCACACCCCCCGGTGGACCTGGCCGATCGAGGCCGCCGCTGCGGGCTTGTCCTCGAACTCGAGGAAAAGCTCCTGCCAGCCCTCGCCGAGCCGCTCCTCCAGCACCGCGTGCACGGTGCGGGTCGGCATGGGCGGCGCGGCCTCCTGGAGCTTGGTCAGCGCGGCCCGGTAGGGGCCGGCCACCTCCTCCGGAAGCGCGGACTCGAAGACGGACAGGGCCTGCCCGAACTTCATCGCCCCGCCCTTGAGCTCGCCGAGCACCTTGAACAGCTGCTCGGCCGTGCGCTGTTGGAGTTCGCGGCCGACGAGCTCGGCGGATTCGCCGACGATCCGCTTGCCGAATCCCCAGGTCGCCCGCCCGGCGATGCCGAGCGGGAGCGCGGCGAGCTTGGCGGTCCGGGTAACCGCCTTCCGGGGAAGATCAGACATGCGCCCTCCAAGTCCCAGCCGGCCGCTCCGCCTCTGCCTCACGGCACTGCTCCGACGGCCGTTGCACAGCCATTGTCTCGTGCGACTCCCCTTCCTCCGAGAGGTGCTCCCCTTTTCCTCTCTCCACCGCCGCGCACGGGCATTCCGGATGGGCCCGGATCGGCCGCGCATGCCAGCGGAGACCAGGGACGGAGACCTCCCAGCGTGCTCCGGCGCTCGACGGGATATGGCCGTCGAGGAAAGCGAGCGCGTGCGCGGCCGCGAGGCCGGCCACGGTCGTGGCCAGCGTCAGGTCGCAGGGCCGGACCTGCCGCTGCCTGCCGGAGCGCCACTGGGCGACCAGGCGCGGCCAGGCCGGGTCCCGGTCGGCGCGGCCCTCCTGCAGGCACCTCGCGCAGCTCGTCTCCCCGGGCAGCACGAGAGGGCCGACCACGCCGGTCCCCTCCACCACACCGGCGTACAGATGGGGTGTCCCGGCAGCCATCAGCGGCTCGGCGGCGGCCGGGTCGGGCGCGTGCACGGCGACATCGTCCCGCGGAGCGAGGATCACCAGTGAGAATCCCGGGTCGCCCGCCCCCGGGCAGGCCTGAGCCGATGCGCGGCGCGGCGGCCGGTCCGGGGCCGCCCGGCGCACGGCACGGCGGGCCGACTCGTCCCTGCGATCACCGACGGACTCCGCCGGAAGCCCGCCCGGCGCGACGTCCCACGGCTCCACACAGCCACCGTCGAGTACGTCCACCTCGCCCACGCCCGCTCCGGCCAGGAGCGAGGCCAGAACTGCACCCACCCGGCCCGCGCCCCGTACCCGCACGCGCTGCGAGCGCCGGGCCGCCAGCTGCCCGATCGCGTCGCCGGGTGCCGAGGTCGTCAGGGACAGGGAGGCCAGGTCGGGGCGCAGCCGGTCCAGGACCTCCGTCTTCTTCCGCAGGACGTCGGCGGCCGGCCCTCCGCCCCGGGCGTCGTCCAGCAGCCCGGCCCGAGCGAGCCCCCGCACCAGCCCGTCGACATGACCGTCGGGCAGGCCCGTACGACGTCCCTCCTCACGCAGAAGCTCCAGCCCGCGCGTGCCGTTCAGCAGGTCGAGGAAGCTGCCCGTCGCCAGGTCCATCGGGCCGAGCGTCATCGCATGAGCCGGTGTCATCCCGAACTGCACGGTGTTGAGGTCGCGCCAGCCGCGCCTGAGCGCGGGTTTCACCATCGGATGCATGACAGGCCCCCGTATGCCATAGGTCGTCCCCGTATGCCGGCGGGGCGAGGATGCAGGCCCTGGCGGGTCACGCCGAGGCCGGCTGCAAGAGGGTCCGTGCGCAGACCAGACCCGGACACAGACGCGGGCCCGTGCGCAGGCCCACCCCGGGCGCGGGAGCGGTCCCTGGTCCCGGACCGGCCCCGCCATCGCTTCGCCGACGAGATCCAGCATGCCCAACCCCGCCGCCGGCTGCCGAAAGTTGTCCACAGGCGCGAGCATTCGTCGTACAAATCCGGCGGCCGGTGGGGGCGGCGGCACCGAACCGTCCCGGAGTCGGGACTTCCCCGTGCGCAGCGGGTAACGTCGGGGCGTGCCCGCCGACCCACTGCACCGCGCCGGAACGCCACACCGCAGCACGACGAGCCAGCCGCCGAGCGGCTCGGGGGCGAGCGCGATCGAGGTCCGCAGGAGCGCCCGCCGACGCAGAACGGTCTCCGCGTACCGCGAGGGCGATCGCACCGTGGTGCTCATCCCCGCCCGCATGTCCGAGGCGGAGGAGCAGCGCTGGGTGAACGTCATGCTCGACAAGCTGGCCGCCCAGGAGAGCAAGCGGGCCCTCGGAGACGCCGAGCTGGCCGAGCGGGCCCGACGCCTGTCGGACCAGTACTTCGACGGACGGGCCCGGCCCGTGTCGGTGCGGTGGGTGACCAACCAGAACACGCGCTGGGGGTCCTGCACCCCCGCCGAGGGCAGCATCCGCCTCTCGCACCGCCTCCAGGGCATGCCCGAGTACGTCGTCGACTACGTCCTCGTCCACGAACTCGCCCACCTGCTCGTCCCCGGACACGGACCACGCTTCTGGGAACTCCTCACGGCCTATCCGCGCACGGAGCGGGCCCGGGGATACCTCGAAGGCGTGGTAGCCGCCGAGCGGTTGCCCCATGTACCCGGCGCGCGGGGTGAGAGCCCCGCGGGGTGACCGACCGCTTTCCGCGAGCGAACAGCCGATACGGCCGAGCGGACGTTCTGTACCGGCTCTGTACCGACCTCGTCCGATGTCCGAGTTTGCCGTTAGCCTGGCGCGACGCAATCACGTTCTGGATGGGGGACGGTCGTTACGCATGGCCAGGGAATTCCAACGCGGCCACAAGGCCAGGATCAGTGACCTCACCGCGGGCACGGATCTGTACGTAGGTGTACAGATCGGCGGCCCCGGGCTGAGCTTCGACATCAGCTGCTTCGGCCTCGACGCCGACGAACGGCTCTCGGACGACCGGTACTTCGTCTTCTTCAACCAGCCGAAGTCCCCCGAGGAGTCCATTCAGCTCCTGGGCGCCCAAGCGGGCGACACGGAGTCCTTCCGGGTGACGCTCGACCGGATCCCGCCGCAGATCCAGAAGCTGTCCTTCACAGCGACGATCGACGGCGCCGGCCAGATGTCGCAGATCGCCTCCGGCTACATCCGCATCGTCGCGGGCGGCGAGGAGGTGGCGCGCTACTCCTTCAACGGCTCGGAGTTCTCCACCGAACGGGCCGTGATGCTGGGTGACTTCTACCTGAAGGACGTCTGGCGGTTCGCCGCGGTCGGGCAGGGCTTCGACGGCGGTCTGGACGCACTGCTGCAGAACTTCGGCGGCGAGGTGGCCGAGGAGGAGGCGCCCGCGCCCGCCCCGCAGGAGCCGCAGACGGGCGCCGCCCCGGCCTTCGCCCCGCCCGCGTTCGGCGTCCCCGGCACTGCGGAACCCGCCCCGGCGTCCGCACCGGCGGCGCCTCCGGCTCCCGCCCCCCAGCCCGCCGCGCAGGGCTTCGCGCCTCCGCCCGGCGCCACCCCGCCGCCGGCCCCGGCGCCCGCACCCCAGGTGCACGCCGCCCCGACCATCGTCGCGCCCTTGCACACCCCGCCCGGTGGCTCCCAGGTTCCGCCCCCCGCCCCGGCGCCCGCGCCGTACCCTCAGCCGGGCCAGCAGCCGCCGCAGTACGGCCAGGTCCCCGGTCAGACGGCCCCGCCGCCTCCCGGCTACGGCCAGCCCCAGGCACCTCATGCACCTCAGGCACCCCAGGCCCCGGCCCCGCCGCCCGGCTACGGCCAGCCCACCCCGCCCCCCGGCTACGGACAGCAGCCGCCGCCGTTCGGTCAGGCCCCCTACGGAGCCCCGCAGGGCGCCCCGCAGGGTGCTCCTCCCCAGGGCCCCGGTGTGTCCGCCGCGCTCCAGCAGTTCAAGGAGACCCCCACAGGGCAGCGCTGGACGCAGCAGAACAAGAAGCTCGTCCGCGTCGACCTCGGCATCGGCGGACAGCCCGTGCTGGCCCGGCAGGGCAGCATGGTGCTCTACCAGGGCAAGGTCGACTTCAGCTACAAGGGCGCCGGATTCGCCGGCCGGATCGTGGGCAACGCGACCGGCCAGGAGATGCAGCTGATGCGCTGCACAGGCCAGGGGCAGGTGTTCCTCGCCGAGAACTCGACCATGCTGCACCCCCTCGAGCTGCAGGGCGACGCAGTCTGCGTCTCCGCCGAGAACGTCCTCGCGTTCGACGAGACCCTCACCTACGAGGTCCGCCGCATCGAGGGCCACGGCATCCCCGGGGGCGCCCTGTTCACCATGCAGTTCCAGGGCACCGGCACCATCGTCGTGAAGACGCACGGCACGCCCGTGGTCCTGCCCGTCACGCCCACCACGTTCGCCGACTGCAACGCCGTGGTCGCCTGGTCGGCCGCAGCCCAGGTCGTCGTCTCCAGCCAGGTGCGGATGCGCCGCAACTCCTACCCCGGTGACACGGGGGAGAGCGTGAACCTCCAGTTCCGGGGAGCGCCCGGGAACTTCATCGTCGTCCAGCCGTACGAGGTCTGAGGGAGCCCGTCATGACACAGCAGCTCGCGGGCCACGCCCCCGCACCCGTCACCGCCCGCATGGAGAACCACGGCAACCACATGCTGAAGGTCGCCATGCAGACCGGGAACGACCTCCTCGCGCGCGTGGGGTCGATGGTCGCCTACGAAGGGTTCGTCCAGTACGAGCCCAACCCGCCCGCCGTGCGCCAGATCGCCAAGGACTGGCTGACCGGCGAGGGCGCGCCCCTGATGAAGTGCTCCGGCGACGGCCTGCTCTACCTCGCCGACTACGGGGCGAACGTCGTCGTGATCAACCTCAACGGCGACGGCATCTCCGTCAACGCCACCAACCTGCTCGCCTTCGACGCCCACCTCACGTGGGGCGTGGAGCGGGTCAAGGGCCTGGCGAAGTTCGCCGGGCAGGGCCTGTGGAACACCAAGATCTCCGGGCAGGGCTGGGTCGCGCTGACCTCCCGGGGCAAGCCCATCGTCGTCGACTGCGGAGGCGGCGAGGACGAGACCTACGTCGACCCCGACGCGCTCGTCGCCTGGTCCCCGAACCTCAAGGTGAAGGGCAAGCGCAGCTTCCGGGCCCAGTCGCTGATCGGCCGCGGCAGCGGCGAGGCCTACCAGATGGCCTTCTCCGGTCAGGGCATCGTCGTCGTCCAGCCCAGCGAGGACAGCACCGACCGCCTCCGGGTCCGGGGCTGAGGGGGAACCACACGCCATGCAGAGCCCGATTTTCGCCTACAACGAGCAGCAGACCCAGGAACGCTGGAGCCTGCAGAACAAGCAGATGCTGCGCGTTGCCCTGGAGGGCCACGACGACATCCTGGCCCGCAAGGGCACGATGGTCGCCTACCAGGGCCTCGTCGAGTTCGACGCCGAGTTCCAGAGCAACCAGCAGTCACGCGCGCGTGCGCAGACCGGGGAGGGCCTGGACCTCATGCGCTGCCACGGGCAGGGCACGGTCTACCTCGCCAACCTCAAGCAGCACGTCCACGTCATGGAGGTGGACCAGGACGGCCTCACCGTCGACAGCAGCTACGTGCTGGCGATGGACTCCTCCCTGCACCACGACGTCATCGCCGTGGACAGCCTGTACGGCATCTCCGGCTCCGGGAAGTACCAGCTCAACATCTCGGGCCGGGGCAAGGTCGCCCTGATGACCTCCGGGATGCCGCTGCTGCTGCAGGTGACGCCGGACAAGTACGTCAACTGCGACGCCGACGCGATCGTCGCCTGGTCGACGGGCCTGCGGGTGCAGATGCAGGCCCAGACGCACTCCTCCGGGGTGTGGCGACGGCGTGGCAGCACCGGCGAGGGCTGGGAGCTGAGCTTCATGGGCACCGGCTTCGCGCTCGTCCAGCCGAGCGAACTGCTGCCGCCGCAGAACGCCCAGATCGGCTCGGGTCTCGCCGCGCAGTACGGCATGGGCCAGCAGGGAGCGCGGGGACAGAACCAGGGCAACGCCTGGAGCTGATCGCTCCGCGGGTTGCGCCGACGGGCTCCAGGGGGCTGCGGGCCGGTCCTCGGGTGCGGGCCGTATGCGGCTGGTCGCGCAGTTCCCCGCGGCCCTGAGGGGGGCGACCGCCCATGGCGGCCGCCCCCTCAGCCGACTGTGAGCTCACAACCTCGCGCGCGTGGCCTCCAGCAGCCGTACGACCGACTCGTCCGCCACCTCCGGCACCTCGTCGTAACTGAACCAGCGCACGTCGAGTGACTCGTCGCTGATCGCGTGCATGGCGTCCGGGGGTGCCACGACCGAGTACTGGACGTCGAAGTGGCAGTGGCACGGTGGCGGGATCGGATGCCGGTCCAGCCGCACCGGGCCGCCGGGCAGCAGGGAGAGACCCGGGACGCCGGACTCCTCCGTCGCCTCGCGCAGGGCCGCGTCCGCAAGGGAGGTGTCGCCGGGCTCGCAGTGGCCGCCCATCTGCAGCCACATCCGCAGCTTCTTGTGCAGGGTCAGCAGCACTCGGCCCCCCTCGGGGTCGATCACCAGCGCGCTCGCCGTGATGTGACCCGCGTGGCAGGCCTTCCACAGGCCGTTCGGGTGCTCCGCCAGGTGGTCCAGATAGGCCTGGCGCAGCTCCGTCTGGTCCTCGTACCCCTTCAGCACGAGGACCGCGTCGTCGTACAGGCTCACCCGGCGTCGTCGCCCTTGTTCTTGTCCTCGGCCTCGTCCTCGCCCGCGTCCTTCTTCTTCAGGTCGGGCTTGTCCGCCGCCTCGCCGAGCATCTTGTCCAGCTCGGAGAAGTCGATCTGCTCGCGGTGCACGAAACCGTCCGGGTCGTCCAGGTCGGTCGCCGTCGGCAGCATGTCCGGGTGGTGCCACAGGGCGTCCCGGCCGTCGACACCGCGCGCGTCCGTGAGCGAGGCCCACAGACGGGAGGCGTCCCGCAGACGACGCGGGCGCAGCTCCAGGCCGATCAGCGTGGCGAACGTCTGCTCGGCGGGACCGCCCGAGGCGCGGCGGCGGCGCAGCGTCTCGCGCAGGGCGTCGGCGGACGCCAGACGCGGCTTGGCGGCGGCGTGGACCACCGCGTCCACCCAGCCCTCCACGAGCGCCAGTGCCGTCTCCAGACGGGCCAGGGCCGCCTTCTGCTCGGGCGTGTCCTCCGGCTGGAACATGCCCTGCTGGAGGGCCTCCTGCAGCTGCTCCGGGTTCTGCGGGTCGAACTGGCCGACCACGTCCTCCAGCTTGGCCGTGTCGACCTTGATCCCGCGGGCGTAGCCGTCGACCGCACCGAACAGATGCGAACGCAGCCACGGCACGTGCGCGAAGAGGCGCTGGTGGGCGGCCTCGCGCAGGGCGAGATACAGCCGCACCTCCTCCTGGGGAACGCTCAGGTCCTTGCCGAACGTCTCGATGTTCACCGGCAGCAGCGCGGCCTTGCCGGCCGGGCCGAGCGGAAGGCCGATGTCGGACGAGCCGACGACCTCTCCGGCCAGTACACCGACGGCCTGCCCGATCTGCGTGCCGAACATCGCGCCGCCCATCGAGCGCATCATGCCGATCAGCGGGCCGGCCATGGCCTGCATCTCTTCCGGCAGGACGTCGCCCATGGCGTTGCCGACGCGCTCGGCCACCGGGTCGACGAGCTCCTTCCAGGCGGGCAGGGTCGCCTCGACCCACTCCGCGCGGCTCCAGGCCACCGCGGAGGCGGCGCCGGAGGGCAGCGACGTGGCATCGTCGAGCCACAGGTCGGCCAGGCGGACGGCTTCCTCGACGCCCTTGCGGTCGGCGGGGCCGACGCTGGCGTCCTTGGTGCCGTCAGGACTGCCCTGGGAGACCGTCTGGCGGGCGATCTGCTTGGCCATGTCCCAGTTCACCGGGCCGCCCTCGTAGGAGAGCATCTGGCCCAGCTGCTGGAACGCGGCGCCCAGGTCGGTGGGGTTCAGCGACCCGAACATGGCTGCGAACGGATTGTCCGCACCAGGGCCACCGGGGCCACCGGGGCCTCCGCCGAAGCCTCCGGCTCCGGGCAGGCCGCCAAATCCGAACGGGTTGGCCGGTCCCTGACCACCACCGCTCTCCTGGTCCTTCTTCTTGCCCTCGTCGCCGTCGTCCGGCTCCTCCGGCGGAAGGCCGAATCCGAATGGGGTGTCACTCACGGGATTCCTCGGCTGGTAGGGCCACCGGTTCTTTCCGGCGGCACGGCTGCCCGACATCACCACCCAGCGTAGACACCCGGGGCGGATCGGGCCTCGGTGCTTCGCCGACTGACGGCCTGCGGCAGGATGGATGCCACCTGGTACGCACGCGTCGGACGCGCTCGTACTGAAGACAACCGCTGGAGACGCCCGGTGAGTTCCCCAGATCCGCAGGTTCGCGCAGCGCGAAACCAGTCAACCAGTTCCGCGAGTCCCGCGGCGCGCGGACCCGTCGTCGCGGTCACCGGCGCCGCGTGCGGCGTAGGAGCCCTGCTCACGGAGCGGCTCGCCGCATCCGACGAGGTCAAGCAGGTGCTCGCCATCGACGAGCGGCGCGGCGAGTGCGCGGCGGCCCAGTGGCACATCCTGGACGTACGGGATCCGGCCATCGCGGACAAGCTGCGCGGGGCCGACGTCGTGGTGCACCTGGCACTGGATCTCGATCTGGAAACCGACGCGGCCGCCCGAACGGCCTACAACGTACGGGGGACGCAGACCGTCCTGACGGCGGCCGCGGCGGCCGGAGTGCACCGGGTCGTGCTGTGCACCTCGGCGATGGTCTACGGGGCGCTGCCCGACAACGAGCTGCCGCTGTCCGAGGACGCCGAGCTGCGCGCCACGGCGGAGGCGACCGGTGTCGGTGACCTGCTGGAGATCGAGCGGCTGGCGCGCCGGGCACCCCGGGCGCACCCGGGGCTCAATGTCACCGTGGTCCGGCCGGCCGTGCTGGTGGGCGGCACGGACACCGCGCTGACCAGGTACTTCGAGTCTCCCCGGCTGCTTGTCGTCGCCGGGTCGCGGCCAGCGTGGCAGTTCTGTCACGTCGAGGACCTGTGCAGCGCGCTGGAGTACGCCGTCCTGGAGAAGGTCGACGGGGAGCTGACCGTCGGGTGTGACGGCTGGCTGGAGCAGGAGGAGGTCGAGGAGCTCAGCGGGATCCGGCGGATGGAGCTGCCGTCGGCGGTCGCTCTGGGCGCGGCGGCGCGGCTGCACCGGATCGGGCTCACGCCGTCCCCGGCCGGGGACCTGGCGTACACGATGTACCCCTGGGTGGTGAGCGGCAGCCGGCTGCACGATGCCGGGTGGCGGCCGCAGTACACCAACGAGGAGGTGCTGGCGGAGCTCCTGGAGGAGGTGTCCGGCCGGCACACGGTCGCCGGACGGCGGCTGGGCCGCAAGGACGCCACGGCCGCGGGTGCCGCGGGTGCGACGGTGGCGCTGCTGGGTGCGGCGGCGGTGGTGCGGCGGGCGCGGAAGGCCCGGCGGCGGATCTGAGGAACCGGCTGCCGGAATCGCCGAAGAGGGCCGCCCCTGTAGGAGGCTCCAAACGCCTACGCGCGCGTGCCGGTCGATAGCTCTATTCCGCGCTGTCGGTCGCGTGCGGCACGATGGACCCATGGCAACCACGAACGATCACCCCGGTGAGCAGGCCGCGCAGGATCCGATCAGGCTGATCGGGATCCGGGACTCGGCCCTCTCCCTGGACGAGGTGTTCCGGGCCGTCGGGGACGATGCCGCCGGCGGCACCGCGCTCTTCGTGGGAACCGTGCGCAACCACGACGGTGGTGCCGACGTCGACGAGCTGGGGTATTCGTGCCACCCCAGCGCCGAGGCCGAGATGCGGCGGATCGCCGAGAAGGTCTCCGCCGAGTTCCCGGTGCGGGCCCTGGCGGCCGTGCACCGCGTGGGGGACCTCCGGGTCGGGGACCTCGCCGTGGTCGTCGCCGTCTCCTGCCCGCACCGCGGAGAGGCCTTCGAGGCGTGCCGGAAGCTCATCGACGACCTCAAGCACGAGGTGCCGATCTGGAAGCACCAGAAGTTCTCGGACGGTACGGAGGAGTGGGTCGGCAGCTGCTGATCCGGGGAGCCGTCCTCCGGTTGCGTAACCGCACCCCCGGCGTGAGCGTTGTCACTGCGGATCGTTAATCTGCTGATCAGTCAGTTGCGGACGCTCAAAGGGGTTGGAGGTCGGCATGGCGGCGCTCGCCTGGTTGCTGATTCCGCTTGTGGCTGCCATCGGCGCGGGGCTCTGGGGCAGTTGGGCCAACCGGACCCGCAAAGTCCGTAACGACGGCCCGGAACTCACCGGCTACGCCCGCTTCCGGGAGGCCATGGAGAAGCCCCGGCCCGGTGCCTGACGGGAGAAGAACAGCAGGTCACAAGCGTGGTGGAGCGCAGGGTCGCCCCGGACGGGCGGCCCTGACGGTGCGCTGACAGGACCGTCCCGTAGTGTCGTGTCATGCCACGCCGCACCGCGACGATGCTCGCCTCCACCCTGATGCTGATCGCGCTCTTGTGCGCGGGAGTGTTCATCCCCGTGCCCTACGCGGAGATGTCCCCGGGGCCGACGGTGAACACGCTGGGCGATCACGACGGCGAGCCGGTGCTGCAGATCGCGGGCAAGAAGACGTACGCGACGAGTGGCCACCTGAACATGACCACGGTCCGGGTCACGAGCGCCGACTACCGGATGAACCTGGTCGAGGCCGTCTACGGCTGGCTCGCGCACGACAACAAGGTCGTGCCGCACGAGACGCTCTACCCGGACGGCAAGACCGAGGAGCAGTCGACCCAGGAGAACGCCGAGGAGTTCAGCCAGTCCCAGGAGAGCGCCAAGGTCGCCGCCCTGAAGCAGCTGGACGTTCCGGTGAAGTCCTGGGTCATCGTGTCGACGGTCGTCAAGGGGTCCCCGGCCGAGGGCAAGCTGCACGCGGGGGACGTGATCAAGGCCGTCGACGGTACGGCGGTGAAGGAACCGGCCGACGTCGCGAAGCTCGTCACCAAGCACAAGCCGGGCCAGGAGGTCCGCTTCACGATCGTGCCGGCCAAGGAGCAGGCCGCCGCGGAGAAGGAGAAGCGGACGCCGACCAAGACGCAGGACATCGCGATGACGACCACGACGTCCGACGACACCGGTGAGAAGCGGGCCATCGTGGGGATCTCCGCGGGGACCGACCACACGTTCCCGTTCACCATCGACATCAAGCTCGCCGACGTCGGCGGGCCGAGCGCCGGGCTGATGTTCGCGCTCGGCATCTACGACAAGCTCACCCCGGGCAGCCTGACCGGCGGCAGGTTCGTGGCCGGCACCGGCACGATCGACGACGCCGGCAAGGTCGGGCCGATCGGCGGCATCGAGATGAAGACGGTGGGCGCGCGGGCCAAGGGCGCGCGGTACTTCCTGACGCCCGCCGACAACTGCGCGGCCGCCGCCAAGGACACCCCCGACGGCCTCACCCTGATCAAGGTGGGCACCATCAAGGACGCCCTCGGGGCTCTGAAGGACATCCGCAGCGGCGACACCGCCGATCTGCCGAAGTGCGGTAAGTAGGCCGGGCCCCAAGGACCAGCCGGGCCCAAGGACCAAGGGACCAGGCGACCAAGGGACCGGGGGACCAGGGAAAAGGCGACCAGGGGCCCGGAAGACCGGACCCCACAGTCGTCAGGGGTTACTCCTCGAACGTCGCCGCCAGCGCCTCCGCCAGGCCCGGAACCAGATCGGAACCGGTGAGGACCTCGGTGGGGGAGTCCTTCTCGCGCAGCCGCAGGGCCGACTCGCGCGTGCCGTCGCGCAGGACCGCGACCGTCATGCGGACCTCCTGGCGGTCCGGGTGCTCCGCCACCCACTTCGTGAGCGCGGCCTCGCTCAGACCCTTCGGAACCTGGGCCTCCGCGGACGGCGGCAGCATCAGGCGCTCCACGGCGAGGGCGCAGCCGACCACCGCGTCGGGCCAGGCGATGGTGGCGAGGAACTCGTCGAGCGGTTTGCCCGTTGGAACTTCGTCCTGCTCGATCGGGGTGAGGCCGGAGTTCTCCGACTCGTCCCCCAGACCGAGCCGGTCCGCGAGTGAGGGCTGTTCGGCCCGCAGCCGTGCGGTGTCGACGAGGGCGAAAAGGCGGGCCGGCTGATCCCAGCCGAGGCCGGAGACGTACTCGTCGATCTCGAGAACGGCCCGGGTGAGCGGGTTCGCAGCCATGGGAGTGTTGGACATGGTCACAATCCTCTCTCGTTCCCGGCCGGAATCGGGAACCGAGTAAACGGTGAGTAAGTTGCATAGGTGGGGGCCCACGATCACGGGGGCCACGCACGGTCCGTGAAGACGCGGGCCTGACGAATCAACAGCGAACTTCGAGGTGCGCACCTTGGCTTTCCAGATGCCGGACCGCGGCGGAGGCCCTTCGGGGCCGCGGATCAGAGTGGGCCGCCCGTCCCGGCGTGTCCGGACCCTGCTCATGACGCTGGGCGTCCTGGCCGTTCTCGGCATGGCGTTCACCATGTTCGCGGGCTTTTGGACGGACTGGCTCTGGTACCGCTCGGTGAACTACTCCTCGGTCTTCACCACCACCCTGTGGACCAAGATCGGGCTCTTCTTCGTCTTCGGCGTGCTCATGGCCCTCGCCGTCGGCTTCAACATCTGGCTGGCGCACCGGCTGCGGCCGCCGCTGAGCGCCATGTCGATGGAGCAGCAGAATCTCGACCGCTACCGGATGAGCATCGCGCCCTACAAGAAGTGGCTGCTGCTCGGGATCACCGCCCTGGTGGGCCTGATCGCCGGCGCCTCCGCCTCCGGCCAGTGGCGCACATGGCTGATGTGGGTCAACGGCGTGTCCTTCGGCCAGAAGGACCCCCAGTTCAAGCTGGACGTCTCCTTTTACGCCTTCGACCTGCCCTGGTACCGGTTCCTGCTCGGCTTCGGCTTCGCCGCCGCCATCCTGTCCGTGATCGCCGCCGCGCTCACGCACTACCTGTACGGCGGTCTGCGCGTCACCAGCCCCGGCGCCCGCGCCACGGCCGCGGCCACCGGCCACCTGTCGGTGCTCATCGGCGTCTTCGTGGCCCTCAAGGCGGTCGCGTACTGGCTCGACCGGTACGGACTCGCGGTGAAGTCCAGCGACTTCAGGGCGACCGACAACTGGACGGGTCTGAGGTACGTCGACGCCAACGCCTACCTGCCGGCGAAGACGATCCTGTTCTGCATCGCCGTCATCTGCGCGCTGCTGTTCTTCGCCACCATCTGGCGGCGCACCTGGCAGCTGCCCGTGATCGGCTTCGGCCTGATGGTGCTCTCCGCGATCCTCATCGGCGGCCTCTACCCGGCGATCGTGCAGAAGTTCCAGGTCCAGCCCAACGAGCAGGCCAAGGAAGCGCCGTACGTCGAGAAGAACCTCGAGGCCACCCGCCAGGCGTACGGCATCGACGGCACCAAGGTCACCGACTACTCGGGCACCGGCAACACCGAGGACAAGACCAAGCTGCGCGACGACGTCGGGTCCACGGCGAGCATCCGGATCATGGACCCCAACATCGTCTCGCCGACGTTCCAGCAGCTCCAGCAGATCAGGAACTACTACGCGTTCCCGGAGAACCTGGACGTCGACCGCTACGCCAAGGACGGCAAGGACCAGGACACCGTCATCGGCCTGCGTGAGATCAACCTCGCGGGCATCCCGAAGAAGAACTGGATCAACAACCACTTCCGTTACACCCACGGATACGGAGTGGTCGCCGCCAAGGGCACCAGCGCCGATGCCCAGGGCCGGCCGAACTTCACGGAGTCCGACCTTCCGTCCAAGGGCGACCTCGGCACGTACGAGCAGCGGGTCTACTACGGCGAGAAGACCACCACGTACTCGATCGTCGGCGGTCCCCAGAAGGAGATCGACTACTCCGACGACAACGGCGAGAAGACCACCAGCTACAAGGGCGACAGCGGGGTCAACCTCTCCAACCCGGTCAACCGGGCCGCGTACGCGGTGGCGTTCGGCGAGCCGCAGATCCTGTACTCCGGCGCCATCGGCGACGGTTCGCGGATCCTGTACAACCGCACGCCCAAGGAGCGCGTCGAGGCGGTCGCCCCTTGGCTGACCATCGACGGCGACGCCTACCCGGCGGTGGTCAACGGCCAGATCCAGTGGATCGTCGACGCGTACACGACGACGAACGGATACCCGTACTCCTCGCGCACCACCCTCGGTGACACCACGGCCGACTCGCTGACCGCCACCAACGACAACCGCGCGGTCGTGGCCCAGCAGAACCAGGTCAACTACATCCGCAACTCGGTGAAGGCGACCGTCGACGCGTACACCGGCGAGGTCAAGCTCTACCAGTGGGACACCAAGGACCCGGTCCTGAAGACCTGGATGAAGGCCTTCCCCGGGACGGTGGAGCCCAAGAGCGACATCTCCAAGGACCTGATGGACCACCTGCGCTACCCGCAGGACCTGTTCAAGGTCCAGCGGGAGCTGCTCACCCGCTACCACGTGAAGGACGCCACGACGTTCCTCAGCGGCAGCGAGGTGTGGCAGGTGCCGGACGACCCGACGAACCGGTCGGGCAGCGCGGTGCCGCCGTACTACCTGAGCATGAAGATGCCGGACCAGAAGGCGCAGGCGTTCTCGCTGACGACGACCTTCACCCCCACCGGCCGGGACAACCTCAGCGCCTTCATGGCGGTCGACGCCGAGGCGGGCACCAGTGACTACGGCAAGATCAGACTCCTGAAACTGCCGACGAACACCACGGTCAACGGTCCCAAGCAGGTCCAGAGCCAGTTCAACTCGCAAGAGGACATCGCCGAGTCCATCAGGCTCCTGAGAGGCGGCGACTCCGAGGTCGAGTACGGCAACCTGCTGACGGTGCCGCTCGACGGCGGACTGCTGTACGTGGAGCCGGTCTACGTACGCGGTGGCGGACTGAAGTACCCGCTGCTGCGCAAGGTGCTGGTCACCTACGGAGGCCAGACCGCCTTCGAGAACACCCTCGACGAGGCCCTCAACAAGGTCTTCGGAGCGGACGGCCCGGCCACCGAGCCACCGGACGAGGGCGATACGACGACACCACCGCCGACGTCCGACAACCCGACGGTCCAACAGGCCCTGGAGGACGCCCAGAAGGCGTTCGACGCGGGCCAGGAGGCCCTGAAGAAGAACGATTGGGAGGCGTACGGCAAGGCGCAGAAGGACCTCGAGGACGCCCTGCGGCGGGCCGAGGACGCGCAGGCCGAGGCGAGCCGGGCGGGCGGTGCCGGGGGCAGCGAGAGCAAGCCCGACGGCAAGCCGAGCGGCAGTCCGAGCCCGAAGCCCAGCAGCTAGGGCCCTGGCCTGGTCAAATGCTCACCCCGCGCCGTGATACGGTTGTGAACACAACGGCGCGGGGTGGAGCAGCTCGGTAGCTCGCTGGGCTCATAACCCAGAGGTCGCAGGTTCAAATCCTGTCCCCGCTACTGAAGTCGCGATGTCCGAGCGGCACAGCGACACCGAAGGCCCGGATTCCACACAGGAATCCGGGCCTTCGTGATGTGTGAACGCATGTACTGGCACCCGCTGTGGCCGTGCCGCCGTGGGGAGTTGGGCAATCTGTGTTTGACTTGTCTCTCTGTGGGCATGTCGACAAAACGCTGAAGTGACCTCACTGGCTGCGGTATACGAGGTGTACCCAGGTTGCAGGTGGTGCGACGATGGACGTTATGGGGGACAAGGCAACTCTGTTCGAGACAGGGCGTTTTGTGCAGCCTTCCAGCCGGGAGGACACCGAGACCCCGGACGAGACCGGGGAGATCGCCGACGAGGCGGCCGAGGAGCTGCGTCAGCGGCTGGCCGCCGAGGCCGGCGACGTCGAAGCGATGAGTGTCCTCGGGGCCATGCTGCTGCGCCGTGGCGATCTCGACGGGGCCGAGCCTCATCTGCGTGCCGCCACCGCCGCGGGCGACCGGGCGGCCGCCAACAACCTGGGAGTCCTCCTTCACCAGCGGGGGTATGCCGACGAGGCCGCCGGATGGTGGCGCATCGCCGCCGTCGCCGGATCCACGGCGGCCGCGCACGCCCTCGGCCGGCACCACCGCGAGCGCGGCGACGAACCCGCCGCCGAGTACTGGCTGCGCCAGTCCGCCGAGCAGGGGCACACGCTGGGCGCCTACGCGCTCGCCGACCTGCTGGAGCACCGCGGGGACGCCGCGGCCGAGCAGTGGATGCGGGTCGCCGCCGAGCGCGGTCACCGGGAGGCGGCGTACCGGCTGGCGCGGGCGCTGGACCGGAAGGCGGCGCGGGAAGCCGACGGTGACAACGGTGTCCAGGCCCCCGAGGAAGCCGAGCAGTGGTACCGGCAGGCCGCCGCACGCGGCCACCGGCGGGCCGCGCTGCACCTCGGGACGATCCTGGAGCGGCGAGGCGAGCTCAAGGAGGCCGGGCGCTGGTACCTGACCTCCGCCAAGGACGGCGAGGCGCGGGCCGCCTGCGCGCTGGGCTTCCTGCTGCGCGACGCGGGCGACACCGAGAACGCCGCCGTGTGGTGGCTGCGGGCCGCCCAGGACGGCGACGGCAACGCGGCGAACGCGCTGGGCGCGCTGCACGCCGAGCGGGGCGAGACCCAGACCGCAGAGCGGTGGTACCGCGCCGCGATGGACGCGGGCGACGTGAACGGCGCGTACAACCTCGGCTTGCTCTGCGCGGAGCAGGGGCGCACCCCGCAGGCCGAGCAGTGGTACCGGCGCGCGGCCTACGCCGGGCACCGGGAGGCCGCGAACGCGCTGGCGATCCTGCTGCTGCGGGGCGGCGACGAGACGGGCGCGGAGCCGTGGTTCTCCAAGGCCGCGGAGGCGGGAAGCGTGGACGCCGCCTTCAATCTCGGCATCCTGCATGCCGGGAGGGACGAGGAGCAGTCCGCGCTGCGCTGGTACGAGCGTGCCGCTGCCGCCGGGCACACCGAGGCGGCGCTTCAGGTCGGCATGGCGAGGCTGCGGGACGGCGACGAGCAGGAGGCCGAGCGGCATCTGCGCTGTGCGGCCGGGGGCGGGAGCGCCGAGGCCGCGTACCGGCTGGCGACCGTGCTCGACGCGCGGCGGCCGCCGGAGCCCGCGCACGAGCTCGGGGAGCCGGTGCACCGGCGGAGCGAGTGCGAGGAATGGTACGAGCGGGCGGCCTCCCAGGGGCATCGGCGGGCGCAGGTGCGGGTCGGCATGCTCGCGGCGGCCCGGGGCGATGTCGTGGAGGCGGCTCGGTGGTACCGGGAGGCGGCCGAGGCCGGGTCTCGCAACGGCGCGTTCAATCTCGGGCTGCTGCTGGCCCGGGAGGGGAGCGAGCCGGAGGCGGCGGTCTGGTGGACTCGTGCCGCCGACGCGGGGCACGGGCGGGCGGCGTTGCGGCTGGCCCTGGTCTACGCGCGTCGGGGTGAGCTGGCGGAGGGACAGCGGTGGGCCGAGCGGGCCGTGTCGCTGGGGCCGGCGTCCGTCGCCGAGAGGGCGGAGCGGCTGAGGGACGCGCTGCGGCAGGAGCTGTCCGCGTGACCTGGTGCGGGTGGGGCCAGGGTGCAGCCGGGCAATGGATTTGCATCCGCCCTCCGCGGTGACGTAACGTTGCATTCAACGACGCGGGGTGGAGCAGCTCGGTAGCTCGCTGGGCTCATAACCCAGAGGTCGCAGGTTCAAATCCTGTCCCCGCTACTGAAGGCCGAGGGCCGGAATCCGAAAGGGTTCCGGCCCTCGGTGTATGCGGCACCGTCATGCAGCATGGCAGCAGAGAGCCCCGGCACCCATCAGTGCCGGGGCTCTCGCGCGTTCGTGCGGGCTAGGCGGCCGCGCAGTTCGGGCAGACGCCGCGGTAGGTCACCTCGACGTCCGAGACCGTGAAGCCGAAGCGCTCGGTGTCGGGGAGGTCCGCCAGCGGGTTGCCGACCGGGTGGACGTCCCGGATCGCGCCGCACCGGGCGCAGACCAAGTGGTGGTGGGGCTGGTGGGCGTTCGGGTCGTACCGCTTGGCGCGCTGGTCCGTGGAGACCTCCAGCACCTCGCCGAGGGTCACGAGCTCGCCCAGCGTGTTGTACACCGTCGCCCGGGAGATCTCGGGCAGCTTGGCGACGGCCCGGGCGTGGACCTCGTCGGCCGTCAGATGGACGTGTTCGCCGTCGAGGACCTCGGCCACGACGCGCCGCTGCGCGGTCATTCGCCATCCGCGTCCGCGCAGGCGTTCCAGAAGGTCACTCATGGACACCAGCCTAACAGCTAAGGGGACCAGGTCCCGAACAGGTGTGAGTTTAGACCCTCACGTGCTTTAGACATTGTCTATTGTAGGATCGAGAACGACTTTGGCCGGTGGACTGGATCGGTCGTGAAGGGTGCAGGAGGCGCACGTGACGCAGGGACCGCTTACGACGGAGGCCGGGGCTCCGGTCGCCGACAACCAGAACAGCGAGACCGCGGGCGTCGGCGGCCCGGTCCTCGTCCAGGACCAGCTCCTGCTGGAGAAGCTGGCCCACTTCAACCGTGAGCGCATCCCGGAGCGCGTGGTGCACGCCCGCGGTGCCGGTGCGTACGGCACGTTCACGGTGACCGCCGACGTCACCCCGTACACGCGGGCCGCCTTCCTCTCCGGGATCGGTAAGCAGACCGAGGTCTTCCTGCGCTTCTCGACGGTGGCCGGCAACCTGGGGTCGGCGGACGCGGTGCGCGACCCGCGCGTCCACGCACCAGGTGACCTGGCTGTTCGGCGACCGCGGCATCCCCGCCTCGTACCGTCACATGGACGGCTTCGGCTCGCACACCTTCCAGTGGAGCAACCAGGCCGGCGAGGCCTTCTGGGTGAAGTACCACTTCAAGACGGACCAGGGCATCAAGAACCTGACGGCCGAGGCGGCGGCCCGGCTCGCCGGTGAGGACCCCGACTCCCACCAGCGCGACCTTCGCCAGGCCATCGAGCGCGGCGAGTACCCGGCCTGGACCGTGGGTGTGCAGATCATGCCGGTGGCCGAGCCGGCGACGTACCGCTTCAACCCGTTCGACCTGACCAAGGTCTGGCCGCACGCGGACTACCCGGTCGTCGAGATCGGCAGGCTGGAGCTCAACCGTAACCCGGAGAACGTCTTCGCCGAGGTCGAGCAGTCGGTCTTCAGCCCCGCCCACTTCGTGCCGGGCATCGGCCCGTCCCCGGACAAGATGCTCCAGGGCCGCCTCTTCGCCTACGGCGACGCCCACCGGTACCGGGTCGGCATCAACGCCGACCATCTGCCGGTGAACCGGCCGCACGCCACCGTGGCGCGCACCCACTCGCGGGACGGGTACCTCTACGACGGCCGGCACGCGGGCGCGAAGAACTACGAGCCGAACAGCTTCGGCGGCCCGTTCCAGACGGACCGTCCGCTGTGGTCCGCCACGGCCGTGAGCGGCGCGACGGGCAACCACCCGGCTCCGGTGCACGCCGAGGACGACGACTTCGTGCAGGCGGGCAATCTCTACCGTCTGATGAGCGAGGACGAGAAGGAGCGCCTGGTCGCCAACCTGGCCGGCTTCATCGCCAAGGTCTCGCGCGACGACATCGTCGAGCGGGCGATCGACAACTTCCGTCGGGCCGACGGAGACTACGGCAAGCGGCTGGAGGCCGCGGTCCAGGCCCTGCGCGGCTGAACTCCAGCGCTGGACCGCTTGCGGTGGCGGACGGGCCGGGTCCCTCTCGGGGCCCGGCCCGTCCGCGTGGTTACGCCGGAACCTGCTGTCGTGCCGGTGCCCAGCAGCGGATGATGTCGCGGACCGAGACGATGCCGGCGGGTTCGCCGTCGTCCAGCACGATGAGGTGCCGGAAGCCGCCGTGTGCCATGGCGGCCGCCGCCTCCTCCAGGGTCCAGGCCGGGGCGGCGAACACGACGTCGTTGGTGGTGTGGGCCTGGGTGCGTTCCGCGTCCGGGTCCTGGCCCAGGCCCACGGAGTTGAGGATGTCGCGTTCGGTGAGGATGCCGATGCCGGCGTCGGGGTCGTGGACGACGGCCGCCCCGACCTTGCGCGCGGACATCAGCGCTGCGGCCTGGCGCAGGGTGTGGGTCGGGCCGATGGTGAGGACGACAGTGCTCATGGCGTCACGGACGAGCATGGATGGAGCCACCTCCTGGGAGTCTCCCCGCCGTTCGTTCAGAATTTCACAAATTCACAAGTGGGGGGACTCCCAGGGTGGCAGGTAAAGGGAGGGTCAACAAGGGGGCGCTCGGTAACAACGGGGGGCTCATTAGCGCTGGTTGAGATCCTCCAGTCCGGCCGAGTGTGGCCATGCGCTACACCCGGCCATCGAACTGCAAGATTGTGGTCTCCTTGGGTTGTTGGGGGTCGTTGCTGGCTCCCCTTGGACGGCCCACAGGGGCCCCGTTGAGACGCCGTCGCATGGCTGCACTGGGTGGGACGTACAGATCGTTCACGGCGAGTGGCGTCATGGGGCAGTGGCCAACCTGCGGTCTGGCGAAAGGCGGTGTCGAGTCCCTACATCCAGCTGTGGGGATGGACGACTGGGTGCAACACTGCTGAGCGTGTTGAGCGCCAGCGGGTATGCGCAGGAGGATGGATGACGGGGGAAACGGGAGCGGCGGCAGTCGGCGGGCCCGACCGGGTAGCAGAGCGGGGCATCTTCGATTGCGACGACGCTTACCGCACGGCATCGCATACTGACTACGAGCGACTATTCTCCTCCGCCATCATCGTCCTAGATACCAACGTCTTGATTAATCTGTACAGATCAAATGAGCGCACTCGTAGAGATACGTTTGCCGTACTCAATCAGGTGCAAGAACGCATTTGGATCCCGCACCAAGTTCTTTCCGAGTTTTGGCGAAACCGTGACCTGCCATCAATTCGAGGTCACCACAAAAGTAAGGCTCGCGAGGCATGCTCGGCACTAGATAAAGTCTCACGTTCAACGAGGGACGCTCTGGATCGTTGGCTGAAAGACGTTCACCTGGCCAATGACAATGAGGTTAGCCAGTACGTCAAGAATTCTACGAACGCTATAAGTAAGATCATGGCGGAGGTGAAGCAATTCATTGAAGGGCAGGCGACGAAAGACGCGCTCGAAGGCACTTCGTCAACTCTGACCGACCCGGTTTTGCAAAAACTCGAACAGATCTTGCAGGGGAGGATCGGCGATCCGTTCTCTCCGGACGAATACGACGCACTCGTCAGTGAGGCTGCCCGACGTGCAGACGAGAAGATACCTCCCGGCTATAAGGACTTTGAGTCCGATAAGACCTCAGAGCAAGCCTCGGGCGATTACCTTATCTGGGAGCAGATCCTCGCTGAAGCCGAACGGTGCAAGCGAGAGGTATTGCTGGTAACCGGCGACGTGAAAGAAGACTGGTGGGTGTCCGGCAACGGGCAAGGGGCGGCTCGGCCAAGAACTGAGCTACGCGTTGAACTTCGAAAGCGGGCCGGCGTGGAGCTGTATATGCTTACGCCTAGCCAGCTCTTGGCGGAGGCCGACCGAGTATTCGGCTTGAAGGTAGATGAACGTTCCGTAAGCGACTTGGCCACCAGCGAGAACCCTGGCACTAGGATTCGGCTACCGAGAAGACTCGCCAAGGAAATTCCCGCTTGCCTGCGTCGCTCTCATCGGCGAGCGTCGGAAGCCGTGCGGGTAGCTAATACCAACCCGGCGCTGTATGGAACCCTCATCGAATCAGCCGTCCTGGAAGGGCTCAACGAGGTAGCCCTTGGGATGGGCGGCTCCACCATACTCCTACGCTCTAAGGCTCATCCGGTGCTTGACGACCGTCTCCTTTTTCCATTCAGGTACGCGCAACACGCGGCATCGGTCGATCACGCTCTCGGCTACCTAAATCACAAGAAGTCACTGCGCGTCCTATTTAATGACCTAGTCGAGCGTCCCGAGGAACTTCCGCTGTTTGATTTGGCGCAGCCTGACGCGACGATTCCAGGACTTATCGCACCCGTAAGTTCTGACTTGGAGATTGTGCTGATTCCCTACGCATCCGACATCGACAACGGAATTCATTCAGCTCATTGGGCGACGTTGCGAATCGATACACGCAAGGGAATTGAATGGGAATATGTGGAGAGTCTGTACGTACCTCCGAACGGTGACCTAGGTGGTGTGAAGTGAATGCATGCTACGGATCTCCGCGATCTGCGGCTCATCTCACGTAATGCGCTCAAGTAATTGACCATCCGATAGCGTCGAACCGGCAGTTTGTAGAACTCTAGGTCCGTCGGCGATGCCCGCTCTGAGCGATCACCATCGACAATAGGCAACGGTCGCGTCATCTCCGGATTTGTAGCGCGGCCACCGGAGCCCCGAAGGGTCCGTGGCCTCGACCTTGCGGACCGTTTCGATCAATTCGCGGGGCCCTCCGGTCTTGAGCGTGGCGAAGACGTCGAACCAAGTCGCCATGCCGTACTCCGTCACGAGCCGGGATACGCCATCAGACATGACGGCCGCAGAATGGATGTCTTCCATTCGTGCCGTGCCGGTGAGGGCGTGCTGTGCTGCGTCTGGAATGGCTGCGGCCACTCAGTAGCCTTCTGGGGTGTTGCGTACCTGCCGCTGTGCAAGCATGAGTTGTTGCAGCGCCTCCCTGTGGCCCGGGGTGTGCGTCTCATGGCGTTCAACCTCGGCCCGCAACTCCGGAAGTACTTCGTCTACCCGGAATTCACTGATTACGATGTGATTCCCGGCGCCTTCAAGGATGATTGGCGAGTCGGCTAAGGGCTGTCCCGCAAAGATCTTGAAGTCGCCTGGGGCATGGGGGCCGCCGCGTGGCCCGCTTGTCTATCCGGCGCGCGCGAGGTTGTGCATCCGGGCGATGCCGAGCATGGCGTGGTGGACGCCGTCGCCTTTGAGGCGGCAGTCGCGGAGGATTTTCCATGTCTTCATACGGGCGAAGACGTGCTCGACGCGAGCGCGGACCTGCTTGTGGGACTCGTTGTGCTCCTCTTTCCAGTCCGGGAGTTCGCTCTGGCCGCGCTGTCGGCGGTGTGGGATGACCAGTCCAGTGCCCGGGTAGCCGCCGTCGGCGATCGTGATGGTCTTGCCGACGGCGGCCTTGGCGCCGGACTCCTCCCAGGCCTTGCAGCCGTTGCGGTTCCCGGCGAGCGGCCGGCCGACCACGACGACCAGCCGGGTGTCGGCGTCGATGACGACCTGGTGGTTGGTGGAGTACCGGTAGTTCTTCGACCGCTCGGCGACGGTGTGGTCCCGGGTGGGGACCAGGGTGCCGTCTACGATGAGGATGGTGTCCTTGGCGAATCGCTTGCGGGGCTGGAGAGCGAGCAGCGGCCCGAGGGGGTTGATGACTCGACTGGCTGTGGACTTCGAGACGCCGAACAACGGAGCGAGCTGCCGCAATGTCAGATTGGTGCGCCAGTAGGCCGTGACCAGCAACACCCGGTCCTCCAGCGGCAGACTCCACGGCCGGCCTCGGTGGACCACATCTGCTCCATTGCGCCGCAGCGTGGTCAGTAGTTTGCCGAAGCACCGCGGGCTCAGACCCGCGAATGGGGCTATCCAGGACGGCTCCGATGCCGTGCTCACACTCGCCACATCATGATCATCACTCAGGCTGGCTCAATGCCGAGACGCTCCCACAGCTACGCTGATCAGGGCAGTCCACAGGGCGCAAGACCGGGGGAAACCGTGAACCGACCGCTGCTATTCCTCGACGTGGACGGGCCACTCAACCCCTATGCAGCCAAGCCGGAGAGGCGTCCCGACGGCTACACCACGCTCAGAGTTCCCCGGAACGACGCCCATCAGGACGACGGTGGCCTCTCCTCCCGACGGCGCCCTCTGCGGGTCTGGCTCAACCCAGAGCACGGACGAATCCTGCTCCAGCTCGGCTTCGAGCTGTGCTGGGCCACCACATGGATGGACGACGCCAACCGGTGGATCGCACCGGTCCTCGGCCTACCGAAACTTCCCTTCGTAGGCTTCGGCGACGCCCTACTCCAAGAACGCCCTGATGGAGTCCACTGGAAGACCGGAACGCTGGTGGACTACGCAGGCGGCCGTCCTTTCGCCTGGGTGGACGACGAGCAGAGCGAGCTGGATCAGAGCTACGTGACCACCCACCACCAAGGGCCCGGGCTCCTCCACCACGTCAACCCGCGGTTCGGCCTACGGGAGAGCGACTTCCACACGCTCGCCGACTTCGCCCAGTCCCTGGAGACCTCACGAACCACCGGCTGAGCACGTCGCCAGCTCTTCAGGCTGCTCCGCACTCAGAGCCAAGACCTTTGCAGGACAGCCCTTAGGACCAAGTGGTCAAGGACTCCGTGGTGCTGCCGCAGGATTGCCACGGTTGCTGATGGCGTCCCGGGGTCTCTCAGGTCGCATTCCGGATGGGCCGCCGCCACGCGTTCGATGGCGTCCGCCAACCCGTCCGTGAGCGGCCGGTCAACCTCTGCTAGAGCAGTAGGCGGGGAGGGTTAGGGGCCGGTCGCGGGCGACCGTGCAGCAGACCGGTCTTGTGCGAGCACGGCCGTGGCGCCCTCCCCCGCGGCAAGAGCTCCCAGCGCGGTAGCGCCCGCCGTCGAGGCGGCAGCCGGGGACCGCCGGCAGGCGGCTCTCTCGTGGTACCGGCGGCTGACTAGGGGTGTTGCACACCCGTTCAGCGGTATCCCGCAGGTCCACTTCACGAGACCCTCGTGACTGTGTGACTGGATCACGGCCGCCTTCGGTTTGGGGGGCGCCGCCGTTGGCGCAGCGTTGTCGTTTATGGCCACCGTTTATCAGCAGAAGAAGATGTCAAGCGCTCGGCGTGAAATGGCAGAAGGTGAAGCAGCGGCGTCATTGGCAAGCGAACTGATCCGCATCCGCCGCCACCTGAGCAACATGCCGGACAAGTTCAATATTGTCCGAGCAAGAGATCGCATCGCTTGGACCGGACTCATGGCTGAGGCCAAGCGCAGCGAATGGAACGCTACTCTCGATGAGTTTTTCGCACCGGCCGAGGTAGCTGCTCGCTCTCTCCGTAACAGAGCCCTGCGCGCTCGTATGCTCGATATTCTCGAAATCTTGAGCTTTTGGTGGGCTCTAAATACGTTCGAACCTGGTTTGATGAACCAAAACTCTA
The DNA here is from genome assembly GCF_014205055.1 of Streptomyces luteogriseus. Lineage (NCBI taxonomy): Bacteria > Bacillati > Actinomycetota > Actinomycetes > Kitasatosporales > Streptomycetaceae > Streptomyces > Streptomyces luteogriseus. The sequence continues at coordinate 3,019,230 of NZ_JACHMS010000001.1, read as the reverse complement.
TGCGTGAGACGGTTAAGCACGCGTTGGAATGCCTAGGTGCCTGGCAGCGCGAAGAGAGCATCCCTACTGCCGTCCCTCCGTTTACAAAAATGCGCGAATTGTGGCAACAGGTCCAGGAGGATCAGCCGTAAGCGCAGAGCCCGTGATTCAACTGCGCGCTAAGGGAAGTCACCTTGGGGGCGTTCGTGACGGCGAAGTGCCCGCTGTTTACCGTGACTTGTCAGTACAGCTGACCCTCAGTCGTGGTCCTGAATCGGCGTTTCTGGGGGAAGCGCTCCTGCTCTGGGTCCAGGAAGTCAATCAAGTCCATCAAGGCCACTTGCAGGTCGACCAGACGGGGATGTCGCCCCGGAAGCACAGCCAATTCCTCAATACTGTTGGACAGGGGTACGAACCAGCCGGAAAACTCCAGGTCCGACTCAAGTCGTTCGCAGAACTCCGCATACCCCATGCAGTCATCTCTGCCCTTGCTCATCACAAGTTCTCCGATGGCTCGCTGGTCGCTGCGAAACAACTGGAAGTGTCGATCTGGGTAACTGTCGCCGTTCAGGACGGTGCCGATACGGGTGAGCAGCGATACAATCTGACGATTGGCTTCTTTGTTGCCGAGGTCGAGAAAATAGATACGGCGTCTGAGGATCTCGACCCATCCCAGGTACTCGGCAAACACATGCAGAGTGCTGCGGATTGCGTACTGGCGGTCATGAGGCTCAGTGAAGTAAACCCTCAGGAAGTGTCCACTGACAATGTTGAAGAGTCGGGACTGGAAGTCGAACGCAGCCCAAAGCAATGGGTCGCGAAAGCGGCTCATCGCGTCCTGCCGCTCTAGCAAGCGATGATGCTCAACCTTCTGTCGCTCCAAGTCGTTAGCGAGAAGCGAATTCTTCCTGTTCGCTTGGGCGCTGTAGGCTGCGCTCACTAGTGCGGCAGCCCCCGAAAGGACTGCCACAAGCAGTTCCGTCTTCATGGAATTGCACCGTCTAAGGCGGATTAGATGGAAAGCGTCAACACTTCTGACTACCCACGGCGTTCATCAGCGCAAACAGGTCTTGCGCCGAACGAAGCGCGCGGTCTCTGGTTGACGCTCATGCGCCGCTAGCGCTGCGACCGTCGGTCGAGGGCCCACCGTTCGTCGCCCACCGGCTGACCTTGGTGACGGCCCCACGACGGCCCAAGGGCTCTAATAGGGGAAGGAACGCGCAGGTCAGGCCGTAATCGGCCTCAGTAGCGCTGGTTGAGGTATCCCAGCAGCTCGTCGTGGAGTAGACCGTTCGACGCGGCCGCGTTGCCGCTGTGGGGGCCCGGGCGGGCGTCGAGGCCGGTGAAGGTGCCGCCCGCCTCCGTGACGACGATGGCGGTGGCGGCCATGTCCCACAGGGACAGCTCCGGCTCGGCGCACATGTCGACGGCGCCTTCCGCGACCATCATGTACGGCCAGAAGTCGCCGTACGCGCGCGTGCGCCACACCTCGCGGGTCAGGTCCAGGAAGCCGTCCAGGCGGCCCTGCTCCTCCCAGCCGCTGAGCGAGGAGTACGCGAAGGAGGCGTCGGAGAGTTTGGAGACGCGGGAGACCTGCAGCCGGGAGGCCTTGGTGAGGCTGCGGCCGGAGAACGCGCCATGGCCCTGCGCGGCCCACCAGCGGCGGCCGAGGGCCGGGGCGGAGACGACGCCGACGACGGGCTGGAAGCCGCCCTCGCCGGCCTCCATCAGTGAGATGAGCGTGGCCCAGACGGGAACGCCGCGCACGTAGTTCTTGGTGCCGTCGATCGGGTCGATCACCCAGCGGCGGGGGCCGGTGCCCTCGACGCCGTACTCCTCGCCGAGGATCGCGTCCCTGGGTCGGGCGCGCCCGAGGTGGCCGCGGATGAGTTCCTCCGCGGCCTTGTCCGCCTCGCTCACCGGGGTCATGTCCGGTTTGGTCTCGACCTTGAGGTCGAGGGCCTTGAACCGGTCCATCGTCGCGGCGTCGGCGGCGTCGGCGAGGACGTGGGCGAGACGCAGGTCGTCGAGGTAGTCGGGCATGCAACGAACCTATCTGCCGAGGTGGCGGTGGGGCTACAGGGGGTTTGTGGGGGAGTCGGAAGCGGTCTCGGGCTTGGTATGGAGGATGTCGCGTGCCTGCTCCGCGGCGCGGGCGGTGCTCTCGGAGACGAAGTCGAGGAAGCGGGCGACGTTCTCGAGGCGGACGGCGGCCGGGGTGCCGTGGCCGAGGACGCCGACGCCCTGCCGCGCGATCCCCACGACCTGGGCGATGGACCGCGCGCTGGCCAGCATCGCCTGGTACCAGACGTCGTCGTCGACGACATAGCGCTCGCGGCGGCCCGCGTCCGCCTCCCTGCGGACGAAGCCCTGGCTGTCGAGGAACGCGACCGCCTTGGACACCGACGCCGGGCTGACCTGGAGGCGCTGGGCGAGTTCGGACGCGGTGAGGCTGCCCGAGTCGGTCATGCAGAGGCAGGCCATCACACGGGACATCATCTTCGGCATGCCCGACCCCATCATGACGGTGGTGAACGTGTCCTCGTACTCGCGCAGGGCCTCGGCGTCCCGCCCGTCGGGCTGCGGGAGCGCCTTCGGGTCCCTGGGGGCGGTCTGCTTGCGGCGGGTGCGGCGTTCCGTAGCGCGATGAGCCAGGTCGGCGCGGTAGGCCGTGGGGCCGCCGTTGCGCATGACCTCGCGGGTGATCGTCGAGGTCGGGCGCTCGAGTCGCCGGGCGATCTCCGCGTAGGCGAGGCCGTCGGCCAGCCCCAGTGCGATCTGCTGACGCTCCTGCTGGGTGAGTCTGCCTCCCGGCATCGCGGCCTCCTTCGTGGTGCGTGATGTCCGCACCATAGCGTTCATCTTCATTTCATTGCAACGGGCGCGGCGGAGTTGTTGCATTAGGCGGCAGGGTCGTTGCAATGAATAATCCGCTCTGAACTGCGATTATGTCATTCGCATGCAACGAAGTCGTTGCCATCGTTGTGAATGCAACGTAGCTTTTCCATCGTTGGAAACAGCGGAAGCGAAGCGGACCAAGGAGAGCAACGATGCAGAAGTTCGACAGCCCCGCCCCCGTCTCGGCCGTCCTGGACATCCCCGCCGGGCGCATCCGCCTCATCGCGGCCGACCGGACCGACATCACCGTCGAGGTGCTGCCCGCGGACCGCTCCAAGAGCCGTGACGTCAAGGCGGCGGAACAGATGGAGATCGCCCACGAGGGCGGTGTCCTGCGGATCGCGGCCCCCGCGGCGAAGAACCGCATCCTCGGCCACTCCGGATCGGTCGAGGTCACCGTCCAGCTGCCCGCAGGCTCCCGCGTCCAGGCCAAGGGCGCCGCCGCCGACCTGCGCGGTGTCGGACGGCTCGGCGACGTCGCCTTCGACGCGGCCCAGGGTGCGGTCAAGCTCGACGAGACCGGCAGCGCCCGCCTCACCCTGCTCGCCGGTGACATCTCCGTCGGCCGGCTGGGCGGCCCCGCCGAGATCAGCACCCAGAAGGGCGACCTGCACATCGCCGAGGCCGTGTCCGGCGCCGTCGCACTGCGCACCGAGCAGGGCGACATCACCGTCACCGCCGCCCACGGTGTCTCCGCCGCCCTCGACGCCGGCACCGGCCACGGCCGGATCCACAACGCCCTCAAGAACACCGACGGCGCCGCCGCCGGCCTGACCATCCACGCCACCACCGCCCAGGGCGACATCACCGCCCGCAGCCTCTAGAAGCCCGCAGCCTGTCCGAAGGAGCACCTCTCATGACCGACCTGGCCATCGCGGCGAACGGGCTGCGGAAGTCCTACGGCGACAAGACCGTCCTGGACGGCGTCGACCTGGCCGTCCCGGAAGGAACGATCTTCTCCCTCCTCGGTCCGAACGGCGCCGGCAAGACCACCGCCGTCAAGATCCTCTCCACTCTGATCTCGCCGGACCCGACGAGCGGCGAGATCCGGGTCGGCGGCCACGACCTCGCCGCCGACCCGCAGGCCATACGCGCCGCGATCGGCGTGACCGGCCAGTTCTCCGCGGTCGACGGCCTGATCACCGGCGAGGAGAACATGCTCCTCATGGCGGACCTGCACCATCTGCCCAAACGAGAGGGACGCCGCGTCGCCGCCGGACTGCTGGAGCGCTTCGACCTCACCGACGCGGCGAAGAAGCCCGCCTCCACCTACTCCGGCGGCATGAAACGCCGCCTCGACATCGCCATGACCCTGGTCGGCGACCCCAGGATCATCTTCCTCGACGAACCCACCACCGGCCTCGACCCCCGCGCCCGCCACAGCATGTGGCGGATCATCCGCGACCTCGTCACCGGAGGCGTCACCGTCTTCCTCACCACCCAGTACCTGGAGGAAGCCGACGAACTCGCCGACCGCATCGCCGTACTCCACAACGGCACCCTCGCCGCCGAAGGCACCGCCGAGGAACTCAAGCGGATCGTCCCCGGCGGACACGTACGGCTCCGCTTCACCGACCCCGCCGCCTACCGGAACGCCGCCACCGCCCTCGGCGACATCACCCGCGACGACGACATCCTCGCCCTCCAACTCCCCAGCGACGGCAGCCAGCGCGCACTGCGCGCCATCCTCGACCGCCTCGACACGGAGGGGATCGAAGCGGACGAACTGACCGTGCACACCCCTGATCTCGACGACGTGTTCTTCGCCCTGACGGGCAACACCGACCAGCCCAAGGAGACGGCCCGATGACGTCCCTCTCGTTCGCCGTGCGCGACTCGGCCACCATGCTGCGCCGCAACCTGCTGCACGCCCGGCGCTACCCGTCCCTCACTCTGAATTTGCTGCTCACACCGATCATGCTGTTGCTGCTCTTCGTCTACATCTTCGGCGACACCATGAGCGCGGGCATCGGCGGTGGTGGTCCGGACCGTTCCGCATACATCGCCTTCGTCGTCCCCGGCCTGCTGCTGATGACCATCGGCAGCACCACGATCGGCACCGCGGTCTCCATCTCCAACGACATGACCGAGGGCATCATCGCCCGCTTCCGGACCATGGCCATCCATCGAGGCTCGGTGCTCATCGGGCACGTCGTCGGCAGCGTGCTGCAGGCGGTCGTCAGCGTGGTGCTCGTCGGCGCCGTCGGTGTGGCCATCGGCTTCCGCTCCACCGACGCCACCGTCCTGGAGTGGCTCGCGGCCTTCGGACTGCTCGTGCTGTTCGCCACGGCACTCACCTGGATCGCGGTCGGCATGGGCCTGGTCAGCCCGAACGCCGAGGCCGCCGGCAACAACGCGATGCCCCTGATCCTGCTGCCACTGCTGTCCAGCACCTTCGTCCCGCTCGACGCGATGCCGGGCTGGTTCCGGCCGATCGCCGAGTACCAGCCCTTCACCCCGGCCATCGAGACCCTGCGCGGCCTGCTGCTCGGCACCGGGATCGGCCACAACGGATGGCTCGCCCTCGCCTGGTGCCTCGGCCTCGCGGTGCTCGGCTACTTCTGGTCGACCTCGAAGTTCGACGACGACCCGAAGTAACCCTCCGGGCCGACGCCCCGCGCGACAAGGGCGTGAGCCGTCGGGCCAACGCCCCGCGGGACAAGGGCACAAGCCTCCGGCCCAACGCCCCGCGCGACAAGGCCGAAACGCGCCCCCGCGCGCGCCCGCGAACCCTTGACAGTGGTTCCACCCGCGTCAAACCTGGGCGCAGACCGCTCGCCCCAAGGGGAGGCGAAGATGCCTGCAGCGCGGGAATCCCTACTGGACGCCGCCTACGCGGCCCTGGTGCGCCGGCCATGGTCCGCCGTACGGATGGTGGACGTGGCCGCGGCGGCCGGAGTGTCCAGGCAGACGCTGTACAACGAGTTCGGCAGCAAGGACGGTCTCGCCCGGGCGCTCGTCAGGAGAGAGGCCGACGGATTTCTCGCCGGTGTGGACAGGGCGCTCACCACCGAACACGGCGATCCACGCGACCGGCTCACCGCCGCCGCCGAGTGGACCGCCTCGGCGGCCCGGGAGAACATCCTCGTCCGCGCCATGCTCACCGGCTGCTGGAGCGAGCGGCTGCCCGCCCCGGCCCTGACGGCCGTGCCGTCCACCTCCGCCGTGCCGGCCCAGCGCCGCGCCGACGGGCCGCTGCCCTCACCCGGCGACTTCGTCGCCCTCGTCCGCGACCGGGCCGTCGGCCTCCTGACCGGCCCCGGCACGGCCACTTCTGACTCCGCCGACCTGGCCCGCTCCTGCGAACTCGCCGTCCGGCTCGCCCTGTCGTGCGTGGCCGCGCCACCCGGCGAGGGCGGCGTCGCCGGCCTGGTCCGCAGCGCCCTTCAACGGCAGGCAGGGTGACGGAGCGTCAGTGTGCCGACCCCGACAACTGCAGCCCGACCACGCCGATGATGACGAGACTGATCGACACGATCTTCAGGGTGGACACCAGGTCGCCCAGGAAAATCATGCCGTAGATGGCCGTTCCCGCCGCCCCGATGCCGGTCCACACCGCGTACGCGGGACCCACGTCGAGCTTTCGCAGCGCAAGGGTCAGCAGGCCGAAGCTGCCGAGGGCGAAGATGCAGAACGCGACCGTCGGCCACAGCCGGGTGAAGCCGTGCGACAGCTTCAGACACACCGCGAAGCCGGTCTCGAGCAACCCGGCCACGATGACCAGCAGCCACGCCATGAGTCGTCCTCCCGTATCCCACGTTCAGTGACCACTTCGTCAGTTCCGTCGCTCGTCAGGCTCTGGTCGGGCTTGCATCCGGCTTGGGTGCGATTATGCACTTACCGTCCGCACGCCAGGACAAACAACGCGGAGGTCAGTCGCCTTCCTTGCGCTCGCGCGTGGCCAGCATCCGGCGCAGCGAGTACAGCCGCGCCGGATCCGCGTGCCCCTCGGCCACCCACGCGTCCAGCGCGCAGTCCGGCTCGTCGTGGCTGCACGCGCGCGGGCAGCCCTCGGTGCCCGGCTCCAGATCGGGGAAGGCGTGGATGACCTGGGACGGGTCCACGTGGTGCAGCCCGAAGGACCGCAGGCCCGGTGTGTCGATGACCCAGCCATCGTTGCCCGACAGCGGCAGCGCCAACGCCGAGGTGGTGGTGTGGCGCCCGCGGCCCGTCACCGCGTTCACGTGCCCGGTCGTACGCCGCTGCTCCTCCGGAACCAGCGAGTTGACCAGAGTCGTCTTGCCGACGCCGGAGTGGCCGACGAACGCGGTGATCTTGCCGTCGAGCTGCTCGCGCACGCGAGCGAGGGCGGTGCCGTTCTGCAGTTCCTCGCGGCTGGTCACGACGTAGGGGATGTCGAGGTGACCGTACAGCTCCAGCAGCTTGTCGGGCGGGGCGAGGTCCGACTTGGTCAGGACCAGCAGCGGCTCCAGGCCGCCGGCGTAGGCCGCGACCAGGCAGCGGTCGATCAGGCGGGGGCGGGGCTCCGGGTCGGCCAGGGCGGTGACGACCGCCAGCTGGTCGGCGTTGGCCACGACCACACGCTCGTAGGGATCGTCGTCGTCCGCCGTGCGGCGCAGGACGGAGGTGCGTTCCTCGATGCGCACGATCCTCGCGAGTGAGTCCTTCTTGCCCGTCAGGTCGCCCACGATGGCCACCCGGTCGCCGACGACCGCGGCCTTGCGGCCGAGCTCGCGAGCCTTCATCGCCAGGACCACCCGGTCCCCGACGAGGCAGGTCAGGCGGCCCCGGTCGACGGTGAGGACCAGGCCCTCGGCGGCGTCCTCGTGCTTGGGGCGGATGTTCGTCCGGGGCCGGGTGTTCCGGCGGCCCGGACGGGTGCGGATGTCGTCCTCGTCGGTGTGCTTGCCGTAGCGGCGCATGACGTGATCCCTGCGTCCTACGCCCCGAGCATCCCGGTCCACAGATCGGGGAAGTCGGGCAGCGTCTTGGCCGTCGTCGCCACGTTCTCGATCTGCACGCCCTCCACCGCGAGTCCGATGATCGCGCCGGCCGTGGCCATGCGGTGGTCGTCGTAGGTGTGGAAGATCCCGCCGTGCAGCCGGCGCGGGCGGATGTGCAGACCGTCGGCGGTCTCCGTCACGTCGCCGCCGAGTTCGTTGATCTCCTTGGTCAGTGCCGCCAGTCGGTCCGTCTCGTGCAGCCGCAGGTGGGCCACGCCGCGCAGGGTCGACGGGGAGTCCGCGAGGGCCGCGACCGCCGCGATGCCCGGCGTCAGCTCGCCGACCTCGCCCAGGTCGACGTCGATGCCGTGGATCGAGCCGGTGCCGGTGAACACCAGCCCGTACTCGGTCAGTTCGCAGGAGCCACCCATCTCGGTGAAGATCTCGCGCAGCCGGTCACCGGGTTGCGTGGTGCGGGAGGGCCAGTCCGGCACGACGACCTTGCCGCCGGTCACCAGTGCCGCCGCGAGGAACGGCTGCGCGTTGGACAGGTCCGGCTCGATGACCAGGTCCCGGCCTAGCAGGGCGCCCGGAGAGACCCGCCAGACGTTCGGCTCGCCGCCCGACTCGGGCGTGTCCACCTGGGCGCCGACCGCGCGCAGCATGTCGACGGTCATGCGGATGTGCGGCATGGAAGGCAGCGTGGCGCCGGTGTGGCGGACCTCGACGCCCTGGTTGAAGCGCGGCCCGGACAGCAGCAGGGCGCTCACGAACTGGGACGAGGAGGAGGCGTCCACGGTGACCGTGCCGCCTTCGAGGGCACCGTTGCCGTGCACGGTCATCGGCAGGGCGCCGCGGCCGTCGTCGTCGATCCGGGCGCCGAGCTGACGCAGCGCGTCGATGACGCCGTTCAGCGGGCGCTCGTAGGAGCGGGGGTCGCCGTCGAACCGGACGGGGCCGTCGGCGAGCGCGGAGACCGGCGGCAGGAACCGCATCACCGTGCCGGCGTTGCCGACGTCGACCGTGGCCGGGCCGCGCAGGCCCGAGGGGATCACCCGCCAGGCCTCACCGGTGCCGTCGGGGCCGACGCCCTCCTCGATCTCGATGCCCATCGCGCGCAGCGCCCCGGCCATCAGCAGCGTGTCCCGAGAGCGCAGGGGGCGGCGCAGCCAGCCGGGCTCGGAGGCGAGGGAGGCGAGGACCAGGGCACGGTTGGTGACCGACTTGGACCCGGGCACGTGGACCGTCGCGTCGACGGCTCCGCTCGCGTGCGGGGCGGGCCAGAGGGCGGTGTCTGCGGTGTTCGGGGCCATGGCCCCACTTTATAAGCAGGCCGACTTCCGAGTGCGGTGCCGTGGGGGCCGGTCGCGCCCGCGGGGCGGAGCCGCACCCCGTGGTGGCCACGTGCCCCTCGGGCAGGCCGTCACATCTCCAGCAGCCAGCGCCCGCCGCCGATCAGCGAGCACAGCGACACCGCGTGGAAGAGGAAGAACCACAGCCCCGCCGGCACGTGCGTCAGCCGCGACAGCTGGTCCGCGTCCGAGTCGCCCGCCCCGCCCCGCGCCCGCTTCGCCTGGAGCTCGAAGGCCGGGCGGACCCCGCCGATCAGCAGGAACCACACCACCGCGTACGCGAACGCCGCCTGGACCTGGGGCCCGGCCAGCCAGGACACCAGCACGAACAGACCGCCGGTGACGAGCATGGTCAGGGCGCCGTAGGCGTTGCGGATCATCACGAGCATGGCCAGCAGCAGGGCCGTGGCCAGCCACAGCAGGAGCGTGATGCGGCCCCCGCCCAGCAGGGCCGCGCCACCCAGACCCAGCAGGGGCGGGGCGGTGTAGCCCGCGGCGGCGGTCAGGATCATGCCGATGCCGTGCGGCTTGCCGCGGCTGACGGTCAGGCCGCTGGTGTCCGAGTGCAGGCGTATGCCGGTGAGAGTGCGGCCGGTGAGCAGGGCCACGAGCCCGTGGCCGCCCTCGTGGGCGATGGTGATGGCGTTGCGGGATATGCGCCACAGGCCGTGCGGGATCACCACGGCGAGCGCGGCGCCCAGGGTCGCGATCACCACCCACAGGTCGGGGTCGGGCTGCGTGCCGGACACCTCGCCCCAGAGGGAGGCGAGCGAGGCGGTTGCGGTGCTGTCCATGTAAGGCTTTGGCTCCCTGTGGGCGATCCAATTGGGGCGGCGCGCAGCGCCGTCGTTGAGGGGTGGTGGTCGGGCGACGGGTGGGCCTGGCAGTGTGGCACGTATGTGCGGACGGTATTCAGCGAGTCGTAGGCCAGAGGATCTCGCAGGAATCTTTGAGATCGAGAAGTGGGAGCCCGAGGAGACCCTCGCGCCGGACTACAACGTGGCACCCACCAAAGAGGTCTACGCCGTCCTGGACCGCCCCCTGAAAGACGCGGACGACCCGCGGCCGGTTCGGCAGCTGCGCACGCTGAAGTGGGGACTGGTGCCGTCCTGGTCGAAGACCCCCGAGGGCGGCGCCCGGATGATCAACGCCCGTGCCGAGACCGTCCATGAGAAGCCGTCCTACCGCCGCGCCTTCACCTCCCGGCGCTGCATCCTGCCCGCCGACGGCTACTACGAGTGGGTCACCGGCTCCCAGGAGCGCGAGCTGGAGGTCGAGGGCAGGAAGAAGCGGCCCCGCAAGCAGCCGTACTTCGTGACCCCGGCCGACGGGTCGGTCTTCGCGATGGCCGGGCTGTACGAGTTCTGGCGTGACAAGACGCTGCCGGACGACCATCCGCAGGCCTGGTGGGTGACGTGCTCGGTCATCACCACGGAGGCCGAGCAGAGCCCGCTCGCGGTGTCCCCGGCCGACGGGCCGCGGGCGCTCGCCGAGATCCACCCCCGGATGCCGCTGATGCTGACGCCCGACCGCTGGGACGCCTGGCTGGACCCCTCCCGCACGGACGCCGACGACCTGCGCGAGCTGCTCGCCCCGCCGCCCGCCGGGCTGATGCGCGCCTACCCGGTCGCCACGGCCGTCAGCAACGTCCGCAACAACGGGCCGGAGCTGCTGAAGGAGCTGGAAGGGCCCGAAGAGGGCACACTCTTCTGACGTGACGCATGTGACGAAGACGGCCCGCACGACCACCGAGACCGTCGAGACCGAGGCCGGCACCGCCCGCATCACCTGGCACGAGGCGAAGAAGGCCCGGCTGGTCCTCGCCGTCGGCCACGGCGCGGGCGGCGGCATCGAGGCCCGCGACCTGACGGCCCTGGCCGAGGTCCTGCCCGCCCACGGCGTGACCGTCGCCCGGGTGGAACAGCCCTGGCGGGTGGCCGGGAAGAAGCTGGCGCCCGCCCCGAAGACCCTGGACACCGGCTGGCGCGGTATCTGGCCCGCGCTGGCGAAGCCCGGACTGCCGGTGATCTCCGGCGGCCGCAGCGCCGGGGCCCGGGTGGCCTGCCGCACCGCGACCGAGCTGGGCGCCCACGCCGTGCTCGCGCTCAGCTTCCCGCTCCACCCCCCGGGCAAGCCGGAGAAGTCCCGCGCCGACGAGCTGCTGGGCTCCGGGGTGCCCACCCTGGTCGTGCAGGGCGGCAACGACCCGTTCGGCAAGCCGGCGGAGTTCCCCGAGGGGACGTACGCGCTCGTGGAGATCCCGTACGGGGATCATGGCTTCGCCGTGCCGAAACGTGCGCACATCTCGCAGGACGAGGCCGTGGCGGTCATCACGGACGCGGTCGTGGAGTGGACCGGGTCACTCGGGTAAAGCTTCGGGAATGCCGGGGCGGCGGTCACTGTTGTGCGGGACGTACGTGCTGGAGACCAGCGCCGACGTCGTAGGAGAGGGAGTCCGCCGCATGGGTTCGACCATCTGCCCGACCCGCAGCAGCCGCGCCGACCTGGACTGGACGGTGCTGCACGCGGCCAGGACCGCCCCTATTCGGGCGGCGGGCGGACCGGATCGTCGTCTATCCTCCGATTCGGGTGAGACCGGTCTCGGTCTCACGAGAACACTCGAGGAGGTGGGTCCGGTCACAGGGACCGACGCAGGGACCGACAACGGCCAGGCGGAGCAGCCCGAGGGCCAGGGCGGCACGGGCGCGGAGACGGCCGCGGAGCGCAGTGCGCGCTTCGAGCGGGACGCGCTCGAGTTCCTCGACCAGATGTACTCGGCCGCGCTGCGCATGACGCGCAACCCGGCCGACGCCGAGGACCTGGTGCAGGAGACGTACGCCAAGGCGTACGCGTCCTTCCACCAGTTCCGCGAGGGCACCAACCTCAAGGCGTGGCTGTACCGGATCCTCACCAACACCTTCATCAACTCGTACCGCAAGAAGCAGCGCGAGCCCCAGCGCTCCGCGGCCGAGGAGATCGAGGACTGGCAGCTCGCCCGCGCCGAGTCGCACATGTCGACGGGTCTGCGCTCCGCGGAGTCGCAGGCGCTCGACCACCTGCCCGACTCGGACGTGAAGCAGGCGCTCCAGGCGATCCCCGAGGAGTTCCGCATCGCCGTCTATCTCGCGGACGTCGAGGGGTTTGCCTACAAGGAGATCGCCGACATCATGGGGACACCCATCGGTACGGTGATGTCCCGGCTGCACCGGGGCCGCCGTCAGCTGCGCGGCATGCTGGAGGACTACGCCCGTGACCGCGGGATGGTCCCGGCCGGTGCCGGAGAGTCGAACGAAGCGAAAGGCTCGGGGTCATGAGCTGCGGAGAGCCGCACGAGACGGATTGCAGCGAAATCCTCGATCATCTCTACGAGTTCCTCGACCGTGAGATGCCGGACTCGGACTGCGTGAAGTTCGAGCACCACTTCGAGGAGTGCTCGCCCTGCCTCGAGAAGTACGGGCTCGAGCAGGCCGTGAAGAAGCTCGTCAAGCGCTGCTGCGGACACGACGACGTGCCGGGCGACCTGCGGGACAAGGTCATGGGGCGGATCGACCTGATCCGCTCCGGCCAGGCCGTCCCCGATCAGGACGTCACGGCCTCGCCCGCCACGCCCCAGGAGTCCTGACACTCCTGCGCTTTTCAACTACCCCGCTTTCCGCACGGGTAGTCACCCTCGAAGGGGTACTCACCCTCGAACACGTCACTCGAACGTGCTAATCCGCGGGTGATCGACCCGCGGACCCCCTGCCGCCGTCCTAGGCTCCGGTGCCTGACGGACATGGCCGGGGGAGGGGCTCATGACAGCGGTACCGGCGCGGGCACGTGTCTATATCGCCTGTGTCGCCATCGCCGCGCTGCTCTGCCTGCTGCCCCTGCCGGGCGTCCGCACGCCCTGGTGGGCGGCCGCGCTGCTCGCGGCGCTGTACGCGGGCTGCGAGCGCGTGGCCCGGTCCCGGTTCGTGGGGATCTCCCACCCGGCCGGGACCTTCTACCCCGTCCTGCTCGCCGGTGCCTTCCTGCTGCCGGCACCCGCGGCGGCCTTGGTGGTCGTGCCCGGCGCGCTGCTCTCGCAGGTCGCGCAGCGGCCCGTGGCGCTGCGGCGCGTGTGGCGGGCCGCCCAGCTCGTCCTCGGGGTGTGGGCCGCGGCCGAGGTGCACCGGCTGTGCGGCGGGCGGGACGCGGTCGCGGCGGGCGACGTCCCGTACGCCCTCGGGCCGGCCGGAGCGGCCGTACTGGCGTTCTGCCTGGTACTCGCGCTGCTCGACGGCGGCATCCTGGCCGTGGCGGAACGGGTGCCAGCGCGGAGGGCCTGGCGCGGCCTGGTGGCCCGCTCGCTCGCGCCGATCGCCGTGCACGGCCTCGCCGGGCTGATGATGGCTGTCCTGTGGCGCAGCCCCTACGGACCCGTCTCCGCGCTGCTCGTCCTGCTGCCCATGTGCGTCTCGTGGTGGGCGTTCGCGCAGTACCACCGGGAACGCGCCGCCCATCAGGCGACCATCCGGGCGCTGGTGCAGGCCGTCGACATCAAGGACGAGTACACCCGCGGGCACAGCGAGCGCGTCGGGCAGGCCTCCATGATGATCGCGCGCGAGCTGGGCATGGCCGACGAGCGCGTGGAGGTGCTCCGCTTCGCCGGGATCCTGCACGACGTGGGCAAGCTGGGCGTGCCCACCCGGCTGCTCAGGAAGGACGGGCCGCTCACCCCCGAGGAACGGCGGGTGATCGAGCTGCACCCCGAATACGGGCACGAGATGGTGCGCGGCATCGGCTTCCTCGGCGAGGCCCGCGCCGCCGTGCTGCACCACCACGAGCGGCTCGACGGCAGCGGCTACCCCTACGGCCTGGTGGGCCGTCAGATCCCCGAGTCCGCACGGGTCGTGGCCGTCGCGGACGCCTTCGACGCCATGACCTCCACCCGCAGCTACAGCAGGGCCCGGCCCGTCTCCGTGGCCCTGGCGGAGCTGGAGCGGTGCGCGGGCAGCCAGTTCGACCCGGTGATGGTCGCGGCGCTGGTCGAGGCCGTCGGGCGCACGGGATGGCACCCCGCCGTGACCGCCGGCGACGAGGAGACCCGCCCGTCCCGCGTGCCTCCGCCCGGCACCCACCTGGCCGGCCGTCCGGGAGCGCACCGGTGAGCGCGTACCGGCCGCCACCGCTCCTCACCCTCGTCCACGCCTGCGCCGCCCTCTTCGCGACCGGTTCCCTCGCCGTCACCTTCCACCACGGCCTGGACGAACCCCGGGTCGCCCTCGCCTTCGGCGTCCTCGTCACCGTCGGCGAGCTCACCCGGCGCAACGGCGCCCGGGTCCGGGAACCGGCGCCCCTCGGGGCCGCCGCGGCCCTCTCCTACGCCCTGCTCGGGGAAGCCGGCGGACGGGCCACCCACCACGGCCCCGCCCAGGTCGTCGCCGTCGTGCTGGCCGCCTCCCTGCTCGGCAGCGTCCCGCACGTCGCACGCGGGCAGGGACCCACCCTCGACCACCTGGCGCGCCGCGTGCTCACCGTCGGATTCGTCGCCGTGTGCTTCCAGCCCCCCTACAACCGGGGCATGTTCGACGACTGGGGCGGACCCGCCTACGCCCTGCTGCTCCTGGCGCTGCTGTCCCTGACCGCGCTGTGCGACGCGGTGTTCGCCGCCGCCCTGGCCCACACCCGCACCGGCTGGCCCTTCGGGCCGGTGCTGCGGGACGAGCTGCGGGCCGTGTACGGCATCGGGTCCGCCGTCATCGCGACCGGGGCGGTGATGGCGCTGGCGGTCGCCGTGGTGGGGCTGTGGGCGCTGCCTGTCTTCTCCGTGCCGCTGCTGCTCGCCCAGATGGCGTTCCGCCGGTACGCCGCCGTCCGGGCGACCTACCGGCAGACCATCGCCTCCCTCGCCCGGGCCACCGAGGTCGCCGGATACACCCCGGCCGGGCACGCCCGGCGCGTCGCCGTGGTCAGCAAGGCGGTGGGGCGTGACCTGGGGCTCACCGAACCCGAGCTCGCCGTGCTGGAGTACGCCGCGCTCATGCACGACATCGGCCAGCTGAGCCTCGTCGACCCCGTTCCGTCGGGCGCCACCGCCGCGCTGCCCGCCGCGGAGCAGCGGCGGATCGCCCTGCTCGGCGGAGCCGTCGTCCGGCAGACGGGCGTCGACGAGGCGGTGGCCGTCGTCGTGGAACGGCAGGCCGACCCCTACGCCGAGCAGCCGCTCGCCGCGCGAATCGTCCGTGCCGTGAACGCGTACGAGGAGAAGTCCCGGGAAGGAGGGCCCGGCGGGCCGCTGACGGCGCTGGAGGAACTCCGGCTCGCCACCGCCGGGACGTACGCCCCGGAGGTGGTGGAATCACTGGCCCGCGTACTGGCAAGGAGCAGTCTGACCCTGCCCGTGGCTGGGTAACCCATGGGTAATGAGCGCCCTCGAGGCCGTACGTGGTTGGATGCGAAGGAGAAGGTGTCCGGGGGCTCGAAACACAGCTACGGCCAGCCCACCGCACGGAACTGGCAGGCGGGAATCGTGAGGATCTTCGGCAAGGGACGGCACCGGCCCTCCGCCTCCTGGCGGCAGGCCACGGACCGGGCGTTCACCCTCATCGGCGACGGCCGGTACGAGGACGCAGGCGCACTGCTGACACGTGCCGCCGATCTGGAGCCCTGGCTTTCCGAGTCCTGGTTCAACCTCGCCCTGCTGCACAAGTTCCGGCACGACTGGGAGCAGGCGCGGGCGGCCGGCCTGCGGGCCGTGGCGCTGCTCGACCGGGACACCGGCGCGCCCGACTGGTGGAACGTCGGCATCGCCGCGACCGCGCTCCAGGACTGGCCACTGGCCCGCCGTGCCTGGCAGGCCTACGGGCTGCGGGTGCCGGGCCCGGCCAACGACCCCGGTGAACCCCTCGGCATGGACCTCGGCAGCGCGGCCGTACGGCTGTCCCCGGAGGGGGAGGCGGAGGTCGTGTGGGGGCGGCGGCTGGATCCCGCGCGGATCGAGGTGCTGTCCATCCCGCTGCCGTCGTCGGGGAGGCGCTGGGGAGAGGTCGTCCTGCACGACGGGGTGCCGCACGGGGAGCGAACGACCGCCGCCGGGCACACGTACCCGGTGTTCGACGAGATCGAGCTGTGGGCGCCGTCGCCCGTGCCCACCTGGGTGGTGCTGCTGGAGGCGGCGACGGAGGCCGACCGGGACGCGCTGGAGCAGCTGGCAGCGGACGCCGGGTTCGCCGCGGAGGACTGGTCCTCGTCGGTGCGGTTGCTGTGCCGGATGTGCTCGGAGTCCCGGATGCCGTCGGACGAGGGTGACGGGGAGCATCTCGATCCGCACGATCACAGTGAGCCGGGGCATCCCGGGCCGCTGGGGCACCGGACGGACGGGCAGCTGTGGGTTCCCGAGCGGGAGTGCGGGCTGGCTGCGCCGGCTGCGCTGGTTCGGGGGTTGCTGGACGGGTGGGTGGCGGACAGTCCGGATTCTCGTGACTGGCGGGATCTGGAAGAGGTCTGTTAGCGCCGTCGTCGGGTGCGGCTGCGTCGTGCTCGTTCGCGCAGTTCCCCGCGCCCCTGACGGGGCGCCTTCCCCGTACCCTGTATCAGCATCCCGGGTTGGATTTGTTCAGGAAGGCGTACGGACGTCATGGCTCAGCAGGACACCGATCAGCAGCGCGCGGGCGTGCTCCCCGTCGATGACGAGGGGTACGTGATCGACACGGAGAACTGCGAGGAGCGCGAGGCTGCCTGGCGGGAGCGGGGGACCTCGCGGCCCATCACGGTCGTCGGGAACCCGGTGCTGCACAAGGAGTGCAAGGACGTCACCGACTTCGGCGACGCGTTCCAGCAGCTCGTCGCGGACATGTTCGCCAGCCAGCGCACCGCCGAGGGCGTGGGCCTCGCCGCCAACCAGATCGGCGTCGACGCGAAGGTCTTCGTCTACGACTGCCCCGACGACGAGGGCGTCCGGCACACCGGCGTCGTCTGCAACCCCAAGCTCGTCGAGCTGCCCGCCGACAAGCGCCGCCTGGACGACAGCAACGAGGGCTGTCTGTCGGTGCCCACGGCGTACGCGCCGCTCGCCCGGCCCGATTACGCCGAGGTGACCGGGCAGGACGAGAAGGGCAACCCGATCAAGGTGCGCGGCACCGGATACTTCGCACGCTGTTTGCAGCACGAGACGGACCACCTGTACGGCTACCTGTACATCGACCGGCTCTCCAAGCGCGAACGCAAGGACGCGCTGCGGCAGATGGCCGAGAACGAGCCCCGCTACCCGGTCGTGGCCAACGACTGAGACCTCAGCCTCACCAGGCGCACGGCGCTTGTTCGGGTTTCCCACCCTGAACAGGCGCCGTTCGTCTGTGCCGTTCGCCTGCCCGTCGCACGTTCGATCGCTTCCGCTCGCCTGGTGACCCGCCGGTGGTCACACAACGGGAGGTTCCCGGCACCGCGGGGTAGTGAATGAAGCAAATGCGTTCCCAGGACGGTCAGTTGTAGTGCTGAATGGAATGAGCGGGGTATGCAACGGCGCACGCCCGGCACGAAGGGAGGGGCGCCCGCGCCAACTGGCGGCTGAGAGGGGTTAGTTCGTGCATGCTTTGTCACACGGCACCACATCGACACCGGTCACCATCGCAGTTCCACCGTCGCTCTCTCTCCCGGTGATCGAGGCGGAGTTTCCCCGGCAACTCCACCCGTATTGGCCGAAGTGTCAGGAGAAGACCCGGGCCTGGCTGCTCGAAAAGCGGCTCATGCCTGCGGACAAGGTGGAGGAATATGCCGACGGCCTTTGCTACACCGACCTCATGGCCGGGTACTACATCGGCGCCTCCGACGAGGTCATGCAGGCGATCGCCGACTACAGCGCGTGGTTCTTCGTCTGGGACGACCGTCACGACCGCGACATCGTGCACGGCCGTCCTGTCGCCTGGCGGCGGCTGAGGGACCGGCTCCACGCGGCCCTCGACTCCCCCGGGGAGCATCTGCACCACGAGGACCCACTGGTAGCCGGGTTCGCCGACAGTGTGCTGCGGCTGTACGCGTTCCTGCCCCAGACGTGGAACCTCCGGTTCGCCCGGCACTTCCACGCGGTGATCGGCGCGTACGACCGGGAGTTCCACAACCGCACCCGGGGCATCGTCCCGACGGTCGAGGAATACCTGCAACTGCGCCGGCTCACCTTCGCGCACTGGATATGGACGGACCTGCTGGAGCCGACCGCCGGCTGTGAACTCCCCGACGCCGTGCGCAAACACCCGGCGTATCGGCGGGCGGCGCTGCTGAGCCAGGAATTCGCCGCTTGGTACAACGATCTGTGCTCGCTCCCCAAGGAAATTGCGGGCGATGAAGTGCACAATCTCGGAATCAGTCTCATCACCCATGAGGGGCTGACTCTGGAACAGGCCGTAGTGGACGTCAGGGGCCGAGTCGAGAAAAGCATCACCGATTTCCTCGACGTCGAGCAGGAAGCCTTACGGGTCGCCGACGACCTCGCCGACGGATCCGTGCGGGGAAAGGAATTGAGCGCCGCCGTGCGGGCCTGCCTGAGCAATATGCGGAACTGGTTCAGCTCCGTCTACTGGTTCCACCACGAGTCCGGCCGGTACATGGTCGACAGCTGGGACGACCGGTCCACGCCCCCGTACGTCAACAACGAAGCGGCAGGTGAGAAATGACCGTCGAGTCTGTGCAGCCCGAAACCCCGCCGGCCGTGGAGCTGCGGGAACCGCCCCGGGCGGGCGGAGGTGTCCCCGTGCTCGGGCACGGCTGGAGGCTGGCCCGCGACCCGCTGGCCTTCATGTCCCGGCTGCGCGAGCACGGCGATGTCGTGCGGCTGAAGCTCGGGCCGAAGACGGTGTACGCGGTCACCGCCCCGGCCTTGACCGGCGCCCTGGCGCTGAGCAACGACTTCATCATCGCCGGACCGCTGTGGGAGTCCCTGGAGGGCCTGCTCGGCAAGGAAGGCGTGGCCACGGCGAACGGCCCGCGTCACCGGCGCCAGCGGCGCACCATCCAGCCCGCCTTCCGGCTCGACGCGATCCCCGGCTACGGCCCGATCATGGAGGAGGAGGCGCACGCGCTCGCCGAGCGCTGGAAGTCCGGCGAGACGATCGACTGCACGTCCGAGTCCTTCCGGGTGGCCGTGCGCATCGCGGCCCGCTGTCTGCTGCGCGGCGAGTACATGGACGAGCGGGCGGAGCGGCTGTGCGTCGCCCTCGCCACCGTCTTCCGAGGCATGTACCGGCGGATGGTGGTCCCGCTCGGACCGCTCTACAACCTGCCGCTCCCGGCCAATCGCGAATTCAACCGGGCATTGGCCGATTTGCATCTCCTCGTCGACGAGATCGTCGCCGAGCGCCGGGCATCCGGTCAAAAGCCGGACGATTTGCTGACGGCATTGCTGGAGGCGAAGGACGAGAATGGCGACCCGATCGGGGAACAGGAGATCCATGATCAGGTCGTCGCGATCCTCACCCCCGGCAGCGAAACCATCGCCTCCACGATCATGTGGCTGTTGCATATGCTCGCGGAGCACCCCGAACACGCCGACCGGGTGCATGACGAAGTGCAAGCCGTCACGGGTGGGAGGCCGGTGGTATTCGCAGACGTCCGAGGACTCAGGCACACCAACAATGTCGTCGTCGAGTCCATGCGTTTGAGCCCGGCCGTCTGGATTCTGACCCGTCGGGCGGTGCGGGACACGGAACTCGGTGGATACAGTATTCCGTCCGGGGCGGACATCATCTACAGCCCGTACGCGATCCAGCGCGACCCGAAGTCGTACGAGCGGCACCTGGAGTTCGACCCCGACCGCTGGCTTCCGGACCGGGTCAAGGACATCCCGAAACACGCCATGAGCCCCTTCAGTGTCGGCAACCGCAAGTGCCCCAGCGACCACTTCTCGATGGCCCAGCTGACGCTGGTCACGGCGGCGCTGGCCACCCGGTACCGCTTCGAGCAGGTGGCGGGGTCGAAGGACGCCACCCGCGTCGGGATCACGCTCCGGCCGCACGACCTGCGGGTGCGGCCGGTGGCGAGATGAGAGCTCCCGGACTCAGGCCGCCTCGGGGCCCCTGAAGGTCCGTCGGTAGGCGTTCGGGGTCGTCCCCACCGCCCGGACGAAGTGGTGGCGCAGGGTGGCCGCGTTGCCGAACCCCGTCCGGCCGGCGATCGCGTCCATGGTCTCGTCCGTCGCCTCCAGCAGCCGCTGGGCCAGCAGCACGCGCTGGCGCAGGATCCAGCGGTAGGGAGTCGTACCCGTCTCCTGCTGGAAGCGGCGGGCGAACGTGCGCGGGGACATATGGGCCTGGACGGCGAGCTGCTCGACGGTGACCTCCTCGTCGAGATGGCGCTCCATCCACGCCAGCACCTCGCCGATGGTGTCGCCCTCGGGCTGGGGGAGCGGGCGCTCGATGTACTGGGCCTGGCCGCCGTCGCGGTGCGGCGGCACCACCATCCGGCGGGCGATCTTGTTGGCGACCTCGGTGCCCTGCTCCTTGCGCACCAGGTGGAGGCAGGCGTCGATGCCGGCGGCCGTGCCGGCGGAGGTGATCACCGGGTCCTCGTCGACGTAGAGCACGTCCGGCTCGACGGCCACGCGCGGGTACTGCCGGGCGAGGTCCTTCGCGTGCTTCCAGTGCGTGGCGCACCGGCGGCCGTCCAGCAGCCCCGCCGCGGCCAGCACGAAGACACCGGAGCAGACGCTCAGCACCCGCGCACCGCGGTCGACCGCGTGACGCAGGGCGTCCAGCAGCTCCGGCGGGAAGTCCCGGGACGCGTAGCTGGACCCCGCCGGCACGGCGATCAGATCCGCCGTCTCCAGCCGCTCCAGGCCGTGCTCCACCTGGAGCGAGAAGCCCGAGTTCATGCGCAGCACGGGGCCCTCGGCCGAGGCGACGGCGAAGTCGTAGACCGGCAGGCCCTCGTCGCTCCGGTCCGTGCCGAAGACTTCGCACACCACGCCGAGTTCGAAGGGGTTCACGCCGTCGAGGAGGGCGACGGCCACGTTCTGCAGCATGGATCCAGTGTGCCTCGTCCGTGGCAGTAATTCGAGGGTCTACGGCAGTACTGCCACTGACGGTAAGGAGTCATCGGAGCGACAGTGGTGTCCATGAACACGAACCAGATCGAAGCACTCATCGGACTGACCGCCACCCTCGGGATCCTGGTCCTCCTGATCCTCCCGTCCGTGATCGGCCTGGTGCGCGAGAGGCGCATCGACCGTCAGATCCGGGAGGCCCAGGAGGCCCGCGGAGAGCTTCCGGCTCAGAAGTCCTCGTCCAGGTCGACGGTGCCCTCCACCGCCACCTGGTACGCGGAGGGCCGTCGCTCGAAGAAGTTGGTCAACTCCTGAACCCCCTGGAGCTCCATGAAGGAGAAGGGGTTCTCGGAGCCGTAGACCGGAGCGAAGCCGAGGCGGGTGAGCCGCTGGTCGGCGACGCACTCCAGGTACTGCCGCATCGACTCGGTGTTCATGCCCGGCAGGCCGTCACCGCACAGGTCGCGCGCGAACTGCAGCTCGGCTTCGACGGCCTCCCGGAGCATGTCCGTCACCTCCTGCTGGAGCCGGTCGTCGAACAGCTCCGGCTCCTCCTTGCGGACGGTGTCGACCACGTCGAAGGCGAAGGACATGTGCATCGTCTCGTCGCGGAACACCCAGTTGGTGCCGGTGGCCAGGCCGTGCAGCAGGCCCCGGCTGCGGAACCAGTAGACGTACGCGAAGGCGCCGTAGAAGAACAGGCCCTCGATGCACGCGGCGAAGCAGATCAGGTTGAGCAGGAACCGGCGACGGTCGGACTGGGTCTCCAGCCGGTCGAGCTTGTCGACGGAGTCCATCCACTTGAAGCAGAACGAGGCCTTCTCGCGGATGGACGGGATGTTCTCCACGGCCGCGAAAGCCGCGGTGCGATCCTCCGGGTCGGGCAGATAGGTGTCGAGCAGCGTCAGATAGAACTGGACGTGCACGGCCTCCTCGAACAGCTGGCGCGACAAGTACAGCCGCGCCTCCGGGGAGTTGATGTGCTTGTACAGCGTCAGCACCAGGTTGTTCGCGACGATGGAGTCGCCCGTGGCGAAGAAGGCGACCAGCCGGCCGATCAGGTGCTGCTCCGCCGGTGACAGCTTGGCGAG
This sequence comes from Streptomyces luteogriseus, assembly GCF_014205055.1. Taxonomy (NCBI): domain Bacteria; kingdom Bacillati; phylum Actinomycetota; class Actinomycetes; order Kitasatosporales; family Streptomycetaceae; genus Streptomyces; species Streptomyces luteogriseus. The sequence goes on along the minus strand of NZ_JACHMS010000001.1, from coordinate 2,997,011 downwards.
GTCGGCGACGTCCGAGTGGAGGTCGACCTCCTCCACGGTCCAGGTGTTCTTGATGGCGTCCCGGTAGCGCTCGTAGAAGTCCGGGTAGCGCATGGGGCGCAGGGTGAGCTCGAAGCCGGGGTCGAGAAGGTTCTGGGTGCTCATTACTGGCAGGCCTCGCAGGACTCGGGGTTTTCCAGGGAGCAGGCGACCGCTTCGGGGTCCGGGGTGGCCTGCGCGGGGAAGGTGGCCTGGGCGGCGCGGGCGATGCGGGTCGCCGGGCGCGAGCGCAGGTAGTACGTCGTCTTCAGCCCGGACTTCCAGGCGTAGGCGTACATCGAGGAGAGCTTGCCGATGGTCGGCGTCTCCAGGAACAGGTTCAGGGACTGGGACTGGTCCAGGAACGGAGTCCTGGCCGCCGCCATGTCGATCAGACCGCGCTGCGGGATCTCCCACGCCGTGCGGTAGAGGGCGCGCACGTCCTCGGGGATCCAGGCGAAGTCCTGCACCGAGCCGCTGGCCTCACGCAGGGCCTCCCGGCTGCGGGCGTCCCACACGCCGAGCCGCTTCAGCTCGTCCACCAGGTAGGAGTTGACCTGGAGGAACTCGCCCGACAGCGTCTCGCGCTTGAACAGGTTGGACACCTGCGGCTCGATGCACTCGTACACGCCCGCGATGGAGGCGATCGTGGCCGTGGGGGCGATGGCGAGGAGCAGCGAGTTGCGCATGCCGGTCGTGGCGACGCGCTCCCGCAGGGCCGCCCAGCGCTCCGGCCAGGTCAGTTCTACGTCGTAGTGGTCGGGATGCAGCATGCCCCGGGCCGTGCGGGTCTTCTCCCAGGCGGGCAGCGGCCCGTTGCGCTCGGCGAGGTCGGCGGAGGCCTCGTACGCGGCGAGCATGATCCGCTCGGCGATGCGGGTGGAGAGGGCCCTGGCCTCCGGCGAGTCGAAGGGCAGACGCAGCTTGAAGAAGACGTCCTGAAGGCCCATCGCGCCGAGGCCGACCGGACGCCAGCGGGCGTTGGAGCGGCCCGCCTGCTCGGTCGGGTAGAAGTTGATGTCGACGACCCGGTCGAGGAAGGTCACGGCCGTACGGACGGTCTCGTCCAGCCGCTTCCAGTCCAGGCCGCCAGTCGATGTGTCGACAAAGGAACCCAGGTTGACCGAGCCCAGGTTGCAGACCGCCGTCTCCCCGTCGTCGGTGACCTCCAGGATCTCCGTGCAGAGGTTGGAGGAGTGGACGACGTGGTCCGGCTCGGCCGTCTGGTTGGCGGTGCGGTTGGCGGCGTCCTTGAAGGTCATCCAGCCGTTGCCGGTCTGCGCGAGGGTGCGCATCATGCGGCCGTACAGCTCACGGGCGGGCAGGGTCTTCTTCGCGAGACCCTTCGCCTCGGCCTCACGGTACGCGGCGTCGAACTCGTCGCCCCACAGGTCGACCAGCTCCGGCACGTCCGAGGGGGAGAACAGCGACCACTGCGCGTCGGCGTTCACGCGCCGCATGAACTCGTCCGGCACCCAGTGCGCCAGGTTCAGGTTGTGCGTGCGGCGGGCGTCCTCACCGGTGTTGTCGCGCAGCTCCAGGAACTCCTCGATGTCGGAGTGCCAGGTCTCCAGGTAGACCGCGGCCGCGCCCTTGCGCCGGCCGCCCTGGTTCACCGCGGCGACCGACGCGTCGAGGGTCTTCAGGAACGGGACGATGCCGTTGGAGTGCCCGTTGGTGCCGCGGATCAGCGAACCGCGGGCGCGGATGCGGGAGTAAGCCAGTCCGATGCCGCCGGCGTGCTTCGACAGCCGGGCCACCTGGTGGTAGCGGTCGTAGATGGAGTCCAGCTCGTCCTTGGGGGAGTCGAGGAGGTAGCAGGACGACATCTGCGGGTGCCGGGTGCCCGAATTGAAGAGGGTGGGGGAGGAGGGGAGGTAGTCGAGGCGGCTCATCAGCCGGTAGAGGGCCGCGACCTCCTCCAGCGCGCGGGTGGTGTCGTCCTCGGCGAGGCCGCTCGCCACCCGCAGCATGAAGTGCTGGGGCGTCTCGACGACCTTGCGGGTGATCGGGTGCCGGAGCAGGTAGCGGCTGTGCAGCGTGCGCAGGCCGAAGTAGCCGAAGCGGTCGTCGGCGCCGGTGTCGATCAGGGCGTCGAGCCGGGTCGCGTGCAGCCGGACGAACTCGGCGGTGCGGTCGGCGATGAGGCCCTCGCGGTGGCCCACCGCCACGGACTCGGTGAAGGACGTGACGCCCTGCGAGGCGGCTTCCTCGCGGATGCCGATGGTCAGAAGCCGGGCGGCCAGCCGGGAGTAGGCGGGGTCCTCGGAGATCAGACCGGCCGCGGCCTCCGTCGCCAGCTCCCGCAACTCCGCTTCGTCCGCGGCGGCGGACCGGCCGCGCAGCGCGGCGGCGGCGACCCGGCCGGGGTCGGCGTCGGGGAGGTCGGCGGTCAGCTCGGTCAGGGTCCGCAGCAGCGCGGTACCGGGAGCGTCGTGCTCCTCCTCGGTGGCTGAGACCGGTTCGGCTGGCGCGATGGTCACGTGGGGCTCTCCCTCGCTCGGCACGGGGGCCTCGTCGAGGGCAGGGGGCAGCACACGAGCGCACGCGGCGTCGCGTCCACCGGCCCATTCCACGAGGCCCGGACGTCAGGGCACACCGGCCGGGTGGCCGGGCGCGCTGTCGGCAGGTCCTCGGACTGACGCTTGCGCACGGAACATGCACAAGTACACCGTTGCGGGACAGTTCCGGATTCGCACCGGATTCCCCTGCGGCGACAGCGAGCATGAGCATACATCTTGTGCCGGGCTCGGTTGGCACCCCCAGATGTTGTGTCGCGGTGGTGTCGGAGCGTCAGCTTTACGTGACAGCGGGCCGCCGTGACACGTGGTCACGACGGCCCGCTGCGGGGTGTTCGTGGTGGGCCGGAACCCTGGAATCAGTGGGCGGAGCCGGCAGTCGCAGGCGGAAGCTCCACCTGGACCCCGGGGTCGCCCGCGTCCGCCGTGTAGTCCTCCGGCTTGGTCTCGTCGATGCCGTCGGGGGCCTTCAGGGCCTTCAGGACGAAGGTCAGGACCACCGTCACCACCACGTTCAGGACGAACGCCGTGAGGCCGATGTAGCCGATCTCCCCGATGCCCGGGATCTCCTTCGCGGAGCCGCCGAAGTGCTTCTGCGTCGGGGAGGCGACGCCGTACGCCGCGACCGTGCCGTAGACCATGCCGACCGCCCAGCCCGCGAGCAGCGCCCAGCGGTGGAACCAGCGGGTGAACAGGCCGCCGACCAGGGCCGGGAAGGTCTGCAGGATCCAGATGCCGCCCAGCAGCTGGAAGTTGATGGCGACCGTCTTGTCCATGGTCAGGACGAAGGCCAGCGCGCCGACCTTCACCAGCAGGGAGACCAGCTTGGAGACCTTCGTCTCCTGTGCCGGAGTGGCGTCCGGCTTGATGAAGTCCTTGTAGATGTTGCGGGTGAAGAGATTCGCGGCCGCGATGGACATGATGGCCGCGGGCACCAGCGCGCCGATGCCGATCGCCGCGAACGCCACACCCGCGAACCAGTCCGGGAACATCGTCTCGAACAGCTGCGGAATCGCCAGCTGCCCGTTCTGCACCTTGATGCCGGCCGCGATCGCCATGAACCCGAGCAGCGCCAGCAGCCCCAGCATCAGCGAGTACAGCGGCAGGATCGTGGTGTTGCGGCGGATCACCTCACGGCTCTTCGAGGACAGCGTCGCCGTGATCGAGTGCGGGTACATGAACAGCGCCAGGGCGGAGCCCAACGCCAGCGTGGCGTACGTCCACTGGCCCGGCTCGGCCGGCGTCAGCGCACCGCGCGGCGCGCCCGTCGCCGGGTTGGTCTGGCTGTACGCCTCACCGGCCTTGGCGAAGATCTCGTCGAAGCCGCCCAGCTTGATCGGGATGTAGATGATCGCCACCGCGATGACGATGTAGATCAGCGTGTCCTTCACGAACGCGATGAGCGCGGGGGCCCGCAGACCCGACGAGTACGTGTACGCCGCCAGCACGCCGAACGCGATCAGCAGCGGCAGGTCCTTGATGAACCAGTTGGTGTTCTCGCCGCCGCCGACGCCCATCACGTCCAGCACGGCCTGGATGCCGACCAGCTGGAGCGCGATGTACGGCATCGTCGCCAGGATGCCCGTCACGGCCACCGCCAGCGACAGGCCCTTCGAGCCGAAGCGGCCGCGCACGAAGTCGGACGTGGTGACGTAGCCGTGCTTGTGGGACACCGACCACAGGCGGGGCAGGAAGGTGAAGATCAGCGGGTAGACCAGGATGGTGTACGGCACGGCGAAGAAGCCGGCCGCGCCCGCCGCGTAGATCGCCGCCGGCACGGCGACGAAGGTGTACGCCGTGTACAGGTCGCCGCCGAGCAGGAACCAGGTGATCCAGGTGCCGAACGAGCGGCCGCCCAGGCCCCATTCGTCCAGGCTCTGCTCGTTCTCGGCCTTGCGCCAGCGCGCGGCCAGGAAGCCCATGACCGTCACGGCCAGGAAGAAGAAGATGAAGACGCCGAGCGCGACGCCGTTCACGCCGTCCTTCACTGCGACGCACCGCCCTTCGCGGCCGAGCGGGCGCGCTGGTCACGCTGCCACAGCTTGTAGGCGATCATCGTCAGGACGGTGGAGATGAGCACCCACGCCATCTGGTACCAGTAGAAGAACGGAATCCCTATGAAGGCCGGGTCGGTCTTCGCGTACGAGCCGACCCACAGCATGGCCACGAACGGTGCAATGAGGCAGACGGCGATGACGACGCGCATGGGCGTCACCACCGGCCCTCCGCTGGCTTCTGGGGCTTGCGACATCAGGCGGCTCCGTCCCCTTGGTGATCACCTGTGTAATGCGCAGGCAATCTAGGTCAGGGCGTGCCGCCAGCGGAACCCCTCGTCCGCAATGCGGTACCCAACCGAAACCAGGCCTCAGCAGTGACGGAAGCGCCGCGGGGCGCCGCTAGTCGGCGGGCCGCTTCAGTCGCGCCACGAACTTGTACCGGTCCCCCCGGTAGACCGACCGCACCCACTCCACCGGCTGGCCGCCCCGGTCCAGCGAGTGCCGGGAGAGCATCAGCATCGGCAGCCCGACGTCCGTGCCGAGCAGGCCGGCCTCGCGCGGGGTGGCCAGGGACGTCTCGATGGTCTCCTCGGCCTCCGCGAGATGGACGTCGTAGACCTCGGCCAGCGCCGTGTAGAGCGACGTGTACTTCACCAGCGAGCGCCGCAGCGCCGGGAAGCGCTTCGCGCTCAGGTGCGTGGTCTCGATGGCCATCGGCTCGCCGTTGGCCATGCGCAGCCGCTCGATGCGCAGCACCCGCCCGCCGGGCGTGATGTCGAGCAGCCCGGCCAGGCGGTCGTCGGCGGTGATGTAGCCGATGTCCAGCAGTTGCGAGGTGGGTTCCAGGCCCTGGGCGCGCATGTCCTCGGTGTACGAGGTCAGTTGCAGCGCCTGCGAGACCTTGGGCTTGGCGACGAACGTGCCCTTGCCCTGGATGCGCTCCAGCCGGCCCTCGACGACCAGCTCCTGCAGCGCCTGGCGCACGGTGGTGCGCGAGGTGTCGAACTCCGCCGCCAGGGTGCGCTCGGGCGGGACCGGCGTGCCGGGCGCCTGGGTCTCCGTCATGTCGAGCAGGTGTTTCTTCAGGCGGTAGTACTTGGGCACGCGCGCGGTACGGACGGGCACCCCGTTCTCGTTCTCCGCACTGCTGACGTCGGTGCTCATGTTCCGCCTTCCCGGCTGGGTCTGCCGACACGATCCCACTTGTATACCGTCGGCGCTTCTTTTGGTCTAGTCCATCAATCGCTGTGGTCTACCCGCAGTATGCCGTGTCCACCCGGGTTTTCGCTGGCTTCTTACTTAAAGGTTCCTGCATATGTAGGTCGCATAACGGCTGGTCAGGGCCGTATCGCGACCCTTGACAGGCCTTCTGGTCTGGTCCAAGCTCCCCGTACTGGTCTACACCATTGGTCCAGGCCCGGCCCCACGTTCACTGCGGGGAGCCAGGGGGGTTGTGGGATCCCTGAGGAGGGTGGCGTGAAGCGCAAGCTGACAGCCGCGATCGGTATCGCGGGCATGATGGTCTCCATCGCGGCGTGCGGCGGCGAGGGTGGCGGGGGTTCCGACAAGGGCGCGGACGCCAAGGAGCTGACCGTCTGGCTCACCGTCGACGCGCAGAACAACTGGCCGGAGCTGGTGAAGGCCGCCGACGCCGCGGTGAAGAAGAAGCACCCCGGCGTCAAGATCAACCACGAGTACTACGGCTGGCCCGACAAGAACGCCAAGCTCGACGCCGTCCTCGCCACCGACAAGGCCCCCGACGTGGTCGAGATGGGCAACACCGAGATGCTCGGCTACATGGTCAAGGGCGCCTTCGCCCCGCTCGACCAGGCCAAGTTCGACAACTCCGACGCCTGGCTGGACGGCCTCAAGGCCTCGGTCACCTACGAGGGCAAGACCTACGGCGTCCCGTACTACGCCGGCGGCCGCGTCGCCAACTGGCGCAAGGACGTGGCGGCTTCCGTCGGGGTGAAGTCGGCGCCCAAGACGTACAAGGAGCTCACCGCCGCCCTGGACAAGATCCAGAAGAAGCAGGGCGACAAGTACAACGCCTGGTACCAGCCCACCCGCGACTGGTACGCGGCCATGTCCTTCGTCTACGACGCCGGCGGCGCCATCGCCACCGAGTCGGGCGGCCAGTGGAAGGCCTCCCTCTCCTCGCCCGAGTCCCTCAAGGGCCTCACCGAGTTCAAGAACGTCGTCGACTCGTACATGCACGGCGACAAGACCAAGGACGAGTCCGACCGTTACATCGTCTACGGCCAGGGCAAGTCCGCCATGATCTTCGCGGCGGCCTGGGAGGGCGCGACCGCCGAGGACCCCAAGAACGACAAGACCGGCAAGCTCAAGGGCAACCTCGAGAACTTCGTGATGCCCGGCCCGTCCGGCAAGAACATGCCCGTCTTCCTGGGCGGCTCCGACCTCGCCGTGCCGGTGAAGTCCGACGCGCAGGCCCTGGCCGCCGAGTGGATCAACGCGCTCACCGGCTCCTCCGGGCAGAAGGACCTGATGGCCAAGGGCAACCTGCCCAACAACAAGACCGACCTCGCGACGCTCAAGAACGACCCGAAAACGGCGGTCCCCGCCACCGCGGCCGAGTCCAACTGGTTCGTCCCGATGGCCCCCGGCTGGGGCCAGGTCGAGAAGGCGCAGATCCTGCAGACCATGCTGCAGAGCATCGGCACCGGCAAGAAGTCCGTCGAGGCCGCCGCCAAGGACGCGGACGCCGCGATCGACAAGGTCATCAACACCAAGTGACCTGCGCGCGGGGCTCCCCGGCCTGCGGAGCCCCGCCGCCGCCAAGACCTGAGGGACCGCCGAGGAGCGCGCGATGAGTGCCGCAGACACCACCACCCCCGCCAAGGTGCCGCCACCGCGGCAGGCACCACCGCCGCCCCCGAAGGACCGGCGGCCCCGCGGACAGCGCACGTCGGGCGGGGCCTTGGCCCCCTGGCTGCTGCTCGCGCCCTGCCTGCTGATCCTCGCCCTGGTCATGGGCTATCCGCTGGCCCGCCTGGTCACCCTGTCCTTCCAGAAGTTCGGCCAGTCCCAGCTGTGGGGCTTCCAGCCGGCCGAGACGGTCGGGTTCGACAACTTCGCCAAGGTGCTGGGCGACGGCGAGTTCTGGGCCGTCGTCCTGCGCACGATCGTCTTCGCCGCCGGCGCCGTCGTCTTCACGATGGTGATCGGCATGGCGCTCGCCCTGCTGCTCCAGCGGGTCTCCGGCTGGCTGAAGGTGCTCATCAACATCGTGCTGGTGGCCAGCTGGGGCATGCCGGTGATCGTCGCGACCACGGTCTTCAAGTGGCTCTTCGACTCCGACTACGGCGTCTTCAACGCGCTGCTCAGCAAGCTGCCCGGCGTCGAGATGATCGGCCACAACTGGTTCGCGAGCGGCCCCGAGGGCCTCGCCGTGATCATGCTGCTGGTGATCTGGGGAGCCGTGCCCTTCGTGGTCATCACTCTCAGCGCCGGTCTCACCCAGGTTCCCAAGGAGCTGGAGGAGGCCGCCCGCCTGGACGGCGCCGGCTCCTGGGGCGTCTTCCGCTATGTCACCCTGCCCGTCCTCAAGCCGATCATCGTGATGCTCACGACCCTGTCGGTCATCTGGGACATGGGCGTCTTCCCCCAGGTGTTCGTCATGCGCAACGGCCACCCCGAGCCGGAGTTCCAGGTCCTCAACACCTACTCCTACGACCGGGCGTTCGTGGTCAACGACTACGCCCAGGGCTCGGCCATCGCGCTGATCACCGTCGTGCTGCTGCTCGGCGTGGTCGCCGTCTACATGCGGCAGATGCTGAAGATCGGAGAGGTCGAATGAGCACGCTCGCCGGAGCCGGCCGCCGGAAGTCGCGGCTGGGCTGGAACCTCGTCGGCCTCCTCGTCTTCGTCGTCGCAGGCTTCCCGCTCTACTGGATGCTCAACACGGCGTTCAAGCCCGCCAAGGACGCCATCGACTCGGACCCGAGCCTGCTGCCGACCGGCCTCACCTTCGACAACTTCGGCCGGGCGCTGGACATCGCCGACTTCTGGGGCCCGGTGGGCCGCAGCCTGGTGGTGTCGCTGGCCGTGGTCGTCATCGGCATGGTCGTCGGGCTGCTGGCCGCGCTCGCCATCTCCCGGTTCGCCTTCCGCGGCCGCAAAATCGTCATCGTGGGCATTCTCGCCGTCCAGATGGTCCCGCTGGTCGCCATGATCATCCCGGTGTTCCTGCTCCTCAACGACCTGGGCCAGTACGACCGGCTGACCGGCCTGATCATCACGTACCTGACGTTCGTCCTCCCGTTCACCGTGTGGACGCTGAGGGGCTTCATCGTCAACATCCCGAAGGAACTGGAGGAGGCGGCCATGGTCGACGGCTGCTCCCGCACGGGCGCCTTCCTGCGGGTCGTCTTCCCCCTCCTGGCCCCCGGCATGGTCGCCACCTCGGTCTACGGCTTCATCCAGGCCTGGAACGAGTACCTCTACGCCCTGATGCTGCTCAGCCAGAAGAACCAGACCGCGACCGTCTGGCTCGGCAACTTCACCACCAAGCACGGCACCGAATACGCCCCGATGATGGCCGGCGCCACGATGATGGCCGTGCCGATCGTCGCCCTCTTCCTCCTCGTCCAGCGCAAGATGGCCGCGGGCCTGACCGCGGGCGCAGTGAAGGGATGACCTCACCCGATGACGACACTCGCCAGCGGCACCGACACGCTCACCCGCGACGCCCTGACGGTCCTCCAGCCCGGCTTCACCGGCACCACCGCCCCCGACTGGCTGCTGCGCCGGCTCGGTGAGGGCCTCGCCTCCGTCGGACTGTTCGGCCGCAACATCGCCTCCCCCGGCCAACTGGCCGCCCTGACCGCCCAGCTGCGGGCCGAACGCGACGACGTCCTCGTCGCGATCGACGAGGAGGGCGGCGACGTGACCCGGCTGGAGGTGCGCAGCGGCTCCTCCTTCCCGGGCAACCACGCGCTCGGCGCGGTCGACGACGTGGAGCTGACCCACCAGGTCGCCCATGAACTGGGCCGCCGCCTCGCCTCCTGCGGCGTCAACCTCAACTGGGCCCCGTCCGCCGACGTGAACTCCGACCCGCGCAACCCGGTCATCGGCGTCCGCTCCTTCGGTGCCGACACCGAACTGGCCGCCCGGCACACCGCCGCCTACGTCACCGGCCTGCAGTCCGCCGGGGTCGCCGCCTGCACCAAGCACTTCCCGGGCCACGGCGACACGGCCGTCGACTCCCACCATGCCCTGCCGCGCATCGACGTCTCCGCCGACGTGCTGGCCGAACGTGAACTGGCCCCCTTCCGCACCGCCATCGCCGCCGGCACCCGGGCCGTCATGAGCGCCCACATCCTGGTCCCCGCCCTGGACCCGGACCGCCCGGCCACCCTCTCCCGCCGCATCCTCACCGGCCTGCTGCGCGACGAGCTCGGCTACGACGGCCTCATCGTCACCGACGGCATGGAGATGCGCGCCATCGCCGGCACCTACGGCATCGAACGCGGCAGCGTCCTCGCCGTCGCCGCGGGCGCCGACGCCATCTGCGTGGGCGGCGGCCTCGCCGACGACGCGACCGTCCTGCGCCTGCGGGACGCCCTGGTCACGGCCGTGCGGGCCGGTGAACTCCCCGAGGAACGCCTCGCCGAGGCCGCCGACCGGGTACGGGCCCTGGCCCGCTGGGCAGGAACGGCGGGCAGCCCTGCCGAGAGCACCCACGGCACCGAGATCGGCCTGCACGCCGCCCGCCGCGCCCTCACCCTGACCGCCGCGCCCGGCCTCGGCAGCCCTGACACCTTCGAGCCCCTCACCGAACCGCCCTATGTCGCCGCCCTCACCCCCGTCGCCAACATCGCCGTGGGCGACGAGACCCCGTGGGGCGTCGCCGCGGAGCTCATCCATCTCCTGCCGGGCACGGTGACGGGCAGTTTCTCCGCCGGGGACGGCCCGGGGAGCGAGGCCGGGGAGAGCGCGGGCCGGGCGGCCCTCCAGGCGGCAGGCCCGCGGCGCATCGTCGCCGTCGTCCGCGACGAACACCGCCACCCCTGGATGGCCTCGGCCCTCGAGACCCTGCTGGCGGCCCGCCCCGACACGATCGTCGTCGAGATGGGCGTCCCCCAGGCCGCTCCCCGCGGCGCCCTGCACATCGCCACCCACGGCGCGGCCCGCGTCTGCGGCCGCGCCGCGGCCGAGGTGATCACCGGGACCCCGGGGCTGTGAGAGCACGCGGGTGAGCCGGCCGGCCCGGGGTGCTCGTGCGGCATGGCGAGGGTGCCCCGACGCGCGATCCTGAGCCGGCCCGGGGCGGTGGTGCGAGTCGAGCCGGACCAGCCGCCACCCCGGGCCGCAACACTCCGCCCGGTGCGACCCCGTGCAGCCCATCGGCCGGGACGGTTGTGAACCTGCATCCAAATGTAGTACTTCTTATACATGAGTGAGCAGGTGCACAACAGGTTGGCCGTGGTGCGCGCCGAGCACAAGGTGTCGCGCCAGAGCCTGGCCGAGGCAGTGGGAGCCCACTACCAGACCATCGGCTACATCGAGCGGGGGCAGTACAACCCGAGCCTCGACCTGGCGCTGAAGATCTCCAAGTTCTTCGGCCTGCCGGTCGAGGCCCTGTTCTCCCTCGAACCGTTCCGCCCGCTCACGGACGAGGTCTACGGGAGGAACCAGCCATGACGACGACACGCCTGACCCGCTACGACCGGAGCATGCTGCGGCTGATGAACGACCGCCGCGCAGCGGCCTGGTACGCGACGGCAGCACGCCGCCGCCTGGCCGTAGCCGCCCACGTCACCCTCACCGTGGCCCTCGGCGGTTTGATGACCCACTTCTTCCTCGCCGAGGGCGAGCCTCTGTGGACCGTGGCCGCGATGACGATGCTGCTGCTGCCCTGGATGGTCGCCACCGGCGTGATCAACGGCGCCACCCGAGGCCTGCTGGAACTGCGCGAACGCGCTCTGGATGAACGTCAGTCGGCGGAACGCAGCCGCGTCCTGGCCCGGGCTCACCGCGTGACCACCCTGCTCCTGGCCGCAGCTGCGGTCACCCTGCTGATCGCGGGCGGGACCGCCGGTGACGCCCCGAAGGCCTACGCCGCACCCCTGCTCGTCGCCGTCCTCGTCGTCCACCGGGTGATGCCCCTGTGGGTGGCCGGCTGGCGGGCCCAGGACGAGCCGGCCGATGACGAGGTGCTGGAGCCAGGGGGCCTCGGCCGCTAGGGCTCCCGGCCGCCGCCCTTTCGGCCGGATCGGACGGAGGGGAAGCGACGCCGCTGTCCGGCACCGGCGTGAGGTCTCAGATCCCCTGCCACTCCGGCTTGTTGACGTACGTGTGCCGGAAGTAGTCCGCCAGCTTCAGCTTCGACGCGGCGGCCTCGTCGACGACGACGGTCGCGTGCGGGTGGAGCTGGAGGGCGGACGCGGGACATACCGCGGCGATCGGCCCCTCCACCGTCGCCGCGACGGCGTCCGCCTTGCCCTCACCGGTGGCGAGCAGCACCAGATGCCGGGCCTCCAGAATGGTGCCGATGCCCTGCGTGATCACGTGGTGGGGCACCTGGTCGATGTCGCCGTCGAAGAAGCGCGCGTTGTCGATCCGGGTCTGCTCGGTCAGTGTCTTGATCCGCGTCCGCGAGGCCAGCGACGAGCACGGCTCGTTGAACCCTATGTGCCCGTCGGTCCCGATCCCGAGCAACTGAAGGTCCACACCTCCGGCGTCCGACAGCGCTTTGTCATAGGCCTCGCACGCCCCCTGCACATCCTCCGCCGTGCCGTCCGGGCCCGTGAACTGGTCCATCCCTATTCCGAGGGGCTCCAGCACCTCGCGGCGCAGCACCGAGCGGTAGGACTCGGGATGTTCGGCGGGCAGCCCCACGTACTCGTCGAGCTGCGCGATCCGTGCCCGCCCGACGTCCGCGGCACCGGAACGCACCTTCGCCGCCAGCGCCTCGTACACGGGCAGCGGCGTCGAGCCGGTGGCCACACCGAGCAGGGCGTCCGGCTTGCGCCGGAGCAGCTTGGCCATGGCCTCGGCAATGAGCTCGCCGCCCGCCTTGGCGTCCGGAACGATGACAACTTCCACGCTGGGCCTGCCGATCTGAGAGGAGTGCTCAACTGGGACTGGACCCGGGAGGGGTCGTGTGGTTTAGACCAATCTAACAGAGCGGGTCTGTCCCTCCCAGGGTGAACATCGCTGCTCCCGCCCGGCCAGCGCTGCCGTGCCGACCAGGCCGCCATGGGGTGAACAGCGCCGCTCCGCAAGGAGTGCGGAAGCGGGACGACCGCCTCCCGGGCGGGCGCCGCGCGGCCCGGGGGAGTGGAATGGGGTCTGCAGCCGCCCCGCTCCGGAAGGAACCCGCCATGACAGCCGCCGCCACACCGGACCCCCTCGGCGAACTCCCGGGCCGGACCATGGCCCGTGAGATGGCGGAGCAGCCCGCCGTCCTGCGGCGGATCCTGTCCGAGGGCGCCCCTGCCATCCAGGACGTGGCCCGGCGGATCGCTGCCCGCGCGCCCCGCTTCGTCCTGCTGACCGCACGCGGCACCTCCGACAACGCCGCCCTGTACGCCAAGTACCTCCTGGAGATCCGGCTCGGTCTGCCCTGCGGACTCACCTCGATGTCCACGACCACGGCCTACGGCGCCCGGCCGGACCTCACCGACGTCCTCGTCGTCACCGTCAGCCAGTCCGGCGGCTCCCCGGACCTGGTCGCCTCGACCCGGGCCGCCCGCGAGGCCGGAGCGATCACGCTGGCCGTCACCAACAACCCGGACTCCCCGCTCGCCGGCGTCTCCGAGCATCACATCGACATCATGGCGGGGCCGGAGAAGGCCCTCCCCGCGACCAAGACCTACACCGCCTCCCTTCTCGCGCTCTATCTCTTCGTCGAGGGCCTGCGCGGCGGCGACGGAGCGCCCGCGCAGGTGCTGCCGGACCTCGCCGAGCAGTTGCTCGCCCGGCAGGACGAGGTGCGCGCCCTCGCCGCCCGCTACCGCTTCGCCGAGCGCATGGTGATCACTTCACGCGGCTACGGCTACCCCACGGCCAAGGAGGCCGCACTCAAGCTGATGGAGACCAGTTACATCCCCGCCCTCTCCTACTCCGGCGCGGACCTGCTGCACGGACCGCTCGCCATGGTCGACAACGTCTCCCCGGTCATCGCCGTGGTCACCGACGGCAAGGGCGGCGAGGCGCTCCAGCCCGTCCTGGACCGGCTGCGCGGCCGCGGCGCCGACCTCGTCGTCATCGGCCCCGGACACCAGGTCGAGCAGGCGTCGGCCGGCTTCGTCCTGCCCACCGGTGACGTGGCCGAGGAGGTCCAGCCCGTGCTGGAGATCATCCCCCTCCAGCTCCTGGCCTACGAGGTCACCATCGCCCGGGGGCAGGGCCCTGACGCGCCGCGGGCGCTGGCAAAGGTGACAGAGACCCGCTGAGGGCAGGGGAGCCCGCAAACGCCCTCGGGTCCGGTGCGGCCCGGCCGGCCACGTGCCGGGCGGCCACCTGCAGGGGAGCCACCTGCAGGGCGGCCCGGCCACCGCTGGTTCTGTTCGGAGCGCCCCTCGCGGTCCACCCACGGTCTGGTCGCCGCGGCCACTGAGGCACACCCCCTCCACCCCACCGGCCGGTTGACCACCGCCACCACCGCCACCACCGCCGCTACGTGAGCGAACCCCCCGTCACATCCACCCAACTGCCCGTCACCCACCGCCCCCCGTCCGACACCAGAAACGCCACCACGTCGGCGACCTCGGCAGGCTCACCCACACCGCCCAGTGCCGATATCGCCGCGGCCTTCGCCCAGCCGTCGGGCGTGCCACGCAGCAGTTCCGCCGTGTTGTCCGTGTCGATGATCCCCGGGGCCACCGAGTTCACCGTGATACCCCGGTGCCCCAGCACCTTGGACAGGTCGCGAGAGAAGACATCCAGCGCGCCCTTCGTCATCGCGTAGGCCATGTTGTCCGGCATCGCCGCCGAGCGGGCCAGCCCCGACGAGATGTTGACGACCCGGCCGTTGTCCCGCAAGCGCGTCATGCCGTGCTTGAGGATGAAGAACGGCGCCTTCACGTTCACCGCGAAGACCTCGTCGTACTCCCGCTCCTCCAGTTGCCCGATCGGCCGCGTATTGCCGATCGCCGCGTTGTTCACCAGGATGTCCAGCCCGTCCGCGTGCCGGTCGAACTCCGCCCACAGTGCCTCGGCGTCCCCCGGCACCCCCAGCTCCACGCCCAGCGCGAACGCCGAGCCCCCGGCCCTCTCGATCGCCGTGACCGTATCCTTCGCCGCCGTCTCGTTCCTGCCGTAGTGCACCGCGACCCGTGCACCGTCGCGTCCCAGCCGCTCGGCGATGCCTCGTCCGATGCCCCTGCTCGCCCCCGTGACCAGTGCGGTCCTGCCCGTGAGCACGCCCATGACGGCGCCCCTTTCCCATTTCCCTAGCGGTCGCTACAGAAATGACCGTACAGCAGCCCTCAGACATTTCTCTAGTGCCCGCTATAAAATGCATCCCATGGTGAACGACGACGGAACCGCCCAGGCCTCGAAGGGGTCTGAAACCGCGAGCGCGCGAGTCGCCGGGGACGGCAAGGCCAGGACCAGGCCCCGCGGCCGCCCCCGTTCCTTCGACCGGGAGACCGCGCTGGAGAAGGCCCTCCTGGCCTTCTGGGAGCACGGCTACGAGGCCACGTCCGTCTCCGATCTCACCCGCGTCATGGACATCGGCGCCCCCAGCCTCTACGCCGCCTTCGGCGACAAGCGGTCCCTCTTCGAAGAGGTCGTCCACGTGTACGGCGCGAGATACGGATCCTTCACCGACCGCGCCCTCGCCGAGGAACCCACCGCGCGGGCCGCCGTCGAGCGCACCCTGCGCGAGGCCGCCACCGCGTACACCGAACCGGGCCACCCGCACGGCTGCCTCGTCGTCCATGCTGCGGCGAACTGCTCGAACCTCGAGGTGGAACAGTCATTGCGGGACCGCCGCAACGCCAACATCGCCGCCTTCGAGAGCCGCATCAGGGCCGACGTCGCCGCCGGCGTGCTGCCGCCGGCCACCGACGCCGCCGCCCTGGCCCGTCACACCGGAGCGATGATCCAGGGCATGTCGCAACAGGCACGCGACGGGGCGAGCCGGGAGGAACTGGAGGCGGTCGCGGAAATTGCCCTCTCCATCTGGCCCCGCACAGGAACCCACACAGGCTAGGCTGCCTGCTGGGCGCCGGTGCGTCCGACGTGTCGCGGAAATGACAACAACGAACAGCCTCCCACGCATGGACACCCGCAAGTGGTCTAGTCCACAATGCGTGACGAGAACGCGTGTGCAACGCGCACCAGCCTCCGTCTTCCCCGCACAGGAAGACGGACCGAGGAACCGAGGCTCTCTGCCCTGACTGCCCCGGCTCCTCATCCTTCGGCCGACCGGGACCGCACACCCCACGGCCGATGCTGCTCCGGGCTGCGGTGCCGAGAGGGTTGAGGGTCCCTCTCAGGCGCCGCGGCCCGCGGGTGTTTCAGGGCCGCACGAACCCCCGGGTACGCTCGCAGATGTGCCCTCCATGAACGAACTCGTACGCCAGCACACCGCACTCGACGACACCGATCTCGAGTGGCTGCATCTGCTGGTCTCGGAGTGGCAGCTGCTCTCCGATCTCTCCTTCGCCGACCTGGTCCTGTGGGTCCCCACCAGCGACGGCACCCGGTATGTCTCGGTGGCCCAGATGCGGCCCAACACGGGTCCGACCTCGTACCAGGACGACATGGTGGGCCACCTCGTGCCGCGCGGCCGCCGCCCGATGCTGGACGCCGCACTCGACGAGGGCCGCATCGTGCGCGAGGGAGACCCGGAGTGGCGCGAGGAGGTTCCCGTCCGGGTCGAGTCGATCCCCGTACGGCGGGAGGGGCGTGTGCTCGGCGTCATCGCGCGCAACACCAACCTCCTCACCGTGCGGACACCGAGCCGCCTGGAACTCACCTATCTGCAGAGCGCTTCCGACCTGGCGCAGATGATCGCGGCCGGGTCCTTCCCGTTCGCGAACCAGCAGCTCGACATGGACGCCTCGCCCCGGGTGGGCGACGGCCTGATCCGGCTCGACGCCGACGCGATCGTCCAGTACGCCTCCCCGAACGCCCTGTCCGCCTACCACCGGCTCGGCCTCGCCTCCGACCTCGTCGGCCAGCACCTCGGCAAGACGACCGCCGAACTCGCCCCGACCCGGGGTCCGGTGGACGAGGCGCTCGCCAAGGTCGCCAGCGGCTGGGCGCCGCGCGAGTTCGAGATCGAGGCCATTGACGGGGTCATCCAGTTCCGCGCGATCCCGCTCAAGCCGAAGGGCACCCGTATCGGTTCCCTCGTGCTCCTCCGGGACGTCACCGAACTGCGCCGCCGTGAGCGCGAGTTGATCACCAAGGACGCGACGATCCGGGAGATCCACCACCGGGTCAAGAACAACCTCCAGACGGTGGCGGCGCTGCTCCGCCTCCAGGCCCGGCGCATCGAGTCCGACCGTGGCCGCGAGGCCCTCGAAGAGGCGGTGCGGCGCGTCGGATCGATTGCGATCGTGCATGAGACGCTCTCCCAGAACCTGGACGAGCGGGTGGAGTTCGACGACATCGCCGACCGTGTGCTGGCCATGGTGGCGGAGATCTCCCCGGGCAAGGTCGCGGGCCGGCGCACCGGCCGCTTCGGCATTCTCGACGCCGAGGTGGCCACCCCGCTGTCGATGGTGCTGACCGAGGTGCTGCAGAACGCACTGGAGCACGGCTTCCGTGAGGGCGACACCGGCTCGGTCGAGGTCTCGGCGGTCCGCGGCGGCACGGCCAAGGAGGCCCGACTGCTGGTCACCGTCCAGGACGACGGGGTCGGTCTGCCGGAAGGGTTCGATCCGCACACGGCCGGCAATCTCGGCCTGCAGATCGTGCGGACCCTGGTGGAGGGCGAGTTGGGCGGCACATTCGACATGGTCCCGGCCCCGGAGCGCGGCACCCGCGTGATCCTCGACATCCCGGTGCGGTCGCAGAAGTAGCGGAAGTCGCAGAAGTGGCGGAAGCCGCAGAAGTGGCGGCATCGCAGAAATAACGGACCCCGAGCCCTGGCAAAGGGCCCGGTAAAGCAATGAGCCCCGGGCCACCAAGTGGCCCGGGGCTAAAGCTCGTTGCTGCTTAACTAAGCGCATCGGGGGAACTGCGCGCTGCGGCTCGGGGGCGGGAGATGCGTACTCGCTGTACGCGCCGCCAAGCTCAGGCTGTCAGCAGGGGTGGGTTGTCAGGCGGAGGCCTGACGGGCCCGGTTGCGGGCGGCGCGGCGCTTCATGGCGCGACGCTCGTCCTCGCTGAGACCACCCCAGACGCCGGAGTCCTGGCCGGACTCGAGCGCCCACTGCAGGCACTGCTCCATAACCGGGCAGCGACGGCAGACGGCCTTGGCTTCCTCGATCTGCAGCAGCGCAGGACCGGTGTTGCCGATGGGGAAGAAGAGCTCGGGGTCTTCCTCGCGGCAAACGGCGTTGTGACGCCAGTCCATGGCTGCTACCTCTCCTTGGTATTACATGCAGGGCTTGCTTGTGAATGTGAACGCTTTCACGAATCCCTCAACAAGTGAAGGGCCGACTGCCAGGTTCCCCGGCGAAGGTCCTGTGGATTGAAGAGGGGTTCTGGTGATCAGTGGAGGCCGGTGTTGCGGGCCGTCTCGATCGCCACGTAGAGACTCGCAAACCTCAGCGGCGGATACAACCCCTTCTGGAAAGTTTTTTTTGATTCTTCGGTGTCGACTAGGTCACAGCCGTACTTCCATGGGGTGGATCCTGGCCTAAACGTTCGAGTGAAAGGACTTTAGCCAGTTCTGCTCACACAATCACACGCAGTGCACGGCGTACGCCTGTGAACGTCACGCTTGTTCGCAGCCCCAGGTGGTCGCCGTCCATCTGGAGGGGGAGCGGGACCTTCGAATGCAAGGTGAACTCTGTCAAGTCGTGCAGAGAGGTGGCGTGCCTGCCGTGGGGTCCACGCTCGGGGGACGAAGTGAGCAACTGGGTGCCATACCGGGCAACTGCCGCAGTGGACAGGCGGCTGAGACCGAAGAGATCGAGGCCGGTATCGAACGAGGCTTTAGGCGCCGCGTAGATCGGGCGATTGCCCAGAAACGTCCATGGCGAGGTGTTCGAGACTATGGACAGCACCAGATCGGTGATCGGATCCTCGCCGGCACGCTCCAGCGTGATCGTCCCGTTGCGGCGGTTCGGCTCACCCAGCAGCTGGCGCACCACTTGGCGCACGTAGAGAGCGTGTGTGGATTTCCTGCCGCGTTCGCGGTGCTGCTCCACGCGGCCCACCACACCGGCGTCGAAGCCGAGCCCCGCGTTGAAGGTGAACCAGCGGGACGGCACCGCCTCGTCCTCCGTGCCCGGCGTGCCCGAGGTCAGACCCAGGCCGACGGTGCGCTCGCTGCCGTCGCGCAGGGCGTCCAGCAGGGCGCCGGTGGCCTCCACGGCGTCGTTGGGCAGACCCAGAGCGCGGGCGAAGACGTTGGTGGAGCCGCCCGGGACCACGGCGAGGCCGGGCAGACGTTCCGGGGCGGGGCCGGCGTGCAGGAGGCCGTTGACCACTTCGTTGACCGTGCCGTCGCCGCCGAGGGCCACCACCAGGTCGATGTCGTCACTGTCGGCCGCGTGCCGGCCCAGGTCGCGCGCGTGGCCGCGGTACTCGGTGGTGACGGCCTCCAGCTTCATCTCGCTGGCGAGCGCATGGATCAGTACGTCGCGTGTGCGCGCACTTGTGGTGGTTGCCGCCGGATTGACCACGAGAAGTGCACGCATGACTGGCAGCGTACCTACTGGGTGGTACCGGGCCCATACCGAGGTAGGGATCAGGTAAGAGGACGGGGGTGAACCGCGCCCCGGGGGGCGTGCGGGCGGGGGCTACCCTTCAGGGGTGAGCAGTGAGCAGACCCCCACCACCGAGGAAACCACCGGCCCCCGCCCCCGGCGTCTGACGTACGCGGCGCTGCTGGCCGCGCTGGAGGGGCTCGCGCTGGTCGTCGGAGGCGTCTGGATCCTCGTCCTCGGCCTCACCGGGCATCCGGACGACCGGCAGCAGGCCGTGACCGGCGGCATCACGCTGGTCGTGCTCGCACTGCTGCCGCTGCTCGCCGCCCGCGGGCTCCTCGGTTGCCGCAGCTGGAGCCGCGGCCCGGCCGTCATCACCCAGCTCATGGCGCTGCCGGTGGCCTACAACCTTCTGCAGGCCGACAGCATGGCCATTCCGGCAGGGATCGCCCTGGCGGTCGTGGCCGTCGCGTCGCTCGTGCTGCTGGTGAACCCCGAGACGACCCGGGCCCTCGGTATCCGCGGGCCCGGCAACCCCGGCAACCTGGAGAAGTAGCCGTCACTCCTCGACGAGGAGCTTCTCCCGCAGCTGCGCCAGCGTGCGTGCCAGCAGCCGGGAGACGTGCATCTGGGAGATGCCGACCTCCTGCGCGATCTGCGACTGGGTCATGTTGCCGAAGAACCGCAGCAGCAGGATCCGCTTCTCGCGCGGCGGGAGATCCTCCAGCAGCGGCTTGAGCGACTCCCGGTACTCCACGCCTTCCAGCGCCTCGTCCTCGGCGCCGAGGGTGTCGGCGACCGCCGGGGACTCGTCGTCGGTGTCGGGGACGTCCAGGGACAGCGTGGAGTACGCGTTGGCGGACTCCAGGCCCTCGAGGACCTCCTCCTCCGAGATGCCCAGCTTCTCGGCGAGCTCGTGGACCGTGGGGGAGCGGCCGTGCAGCTGCGAGAGCTCGGCCGTGGCCGTGGTCAGCGCCAGGCGCAGCTCCTGCAGCCGGCGCGGGACGCGCACCGCCCAGCCCTTGTCGCGGAAGTGCCGCTTGATCTCGCCCACGACCGTGGGGGTCGCGTACGTGGAGAACTCCACACCCCGGTCCGGGTCGAATCGGTCGACCGACTTGATGAGGCCGATCGTGGCGACCTGGGTGAGGTCGTCCAGCGGCTCGCCGCGGTTGCGGAAGCGGCGCGCGAGATGCTCCACGAGCGGCAGATGCATCCGGACCAGCTGGTTGCGCAGCTCCGCGTACTCGGGGCTGGTGCTCTCCAGCGTGCGCAGTTTGAGGAACATCTCGCGCGCCCCGCTGCGGTCCGGAGAGCCGTGCTGTCCACCCTGTGTGTGGTGGGCGCGCGGCTTCTGATCCTCGGAGTGTCGCTCGTGCTCGCTCATCGTCCCGCCCGTCGCCCTTCCCCGAGCCCTCGCCTCCTCCGTCACCCTCGGCTTCGCGCGGGTGGGGGCACCCCCTTGGGCCGGGGAGGTGGCGATCCCCGCGCCCGGAGGCGCGCTCCGTACGGCACTGTCCCGGTCCGGCCGCCCGCCGCCCGGGAGGACGGCCCCCGCTGAGTCGTCCTCGGGATGCGGGCGGGCCTGCTCGGGGATGCCGTCGATGCCGTCCGCCATGCGCCGGGCACCGCTCGGGCCGCTCGGGCCCGTGCTCTCGGCCGGCAGCTCTCGTGTGCTGCGCTCTTCGTCCCGCACCGGCCCGTCCTCGCTCCTCACGCCGGCCCGGGTCCCGCGCCGCGCTGTTTGTAGAGGCTGATCGAAACGGTTTTGTCCTTGTCCACGGCAGAGGAGACCTTGCCCGCGAGGGCGGACAGGACGGTCCAAGCGAAGGTGTCCCTTGAAGGGGCATGGCCATCGGTGGTCGGTGCCGAGACGGTGACCTCGAGTGAGTCGTCGACGAGGCGGAAGACACAACTGAGCACCGAGCCGGGCACGGCCTGCTGAAGCAGGATCGCGCAGGCCTCGTCCACCGCGATGCGCAGGTCCTCGATCTCGTCGAGGGTGAAGTCCAAACGGGCCGCGAGACCGGCCGTGGCCGTACGCAGCACCGACAGGTAGGCACCCGCGGCCGGCAGCCGGACTTCCACGAAGTCCTGGGTCGCGGGCTCGCCTGCGATCTGGGACACCCTCACCTCCATGGTGGTACAAGCGTTTCAGGGCCGAGGGTCGACCCCCGGGATAACGCGATACGTGGTTCAGCGGTGACGCTATCGCGCTCTCGACGGTCCTGTCCCCGGGACCCCAACCCCTTGTCGTCACTCACAGTAAACCTGTGGATACGCTCCGTGTCTAGGGGTTGGGCGGGCCCAAATGGGAAGAGCGCGCGCCGGGTTGACGTACCCAGACGTCAGACGGTCGAACCGTCCATCGCCGGGGTGCTGTCTCGTCACACCAGGACATGGTCGACAAAGCACCAACGCCAGGTTTCCCCGGGCTCGTGGGTCCGCATCACGGGATGACCGGACTCCTTATGATGCTCCGCCGCGTGCCGTCCCGGCGAGGAGTCGCAGCAGCCGACGTGACCGCAGCTGAGGCACAGCCGCAGCTGCACCGGATCCAGGCCCTCCGCCAGGCACTCCGGACACGTCTCGCTGAGCGGGCCGGGTTCGGGGTGCGGCAGCGCGTCGGCGTGCGTGCACTGTTTCATGATTGCCAGGTTACGACGGTCGGGCGGAAGACCGCGTCGAAAAATGAGGGCGGGCGAGAACGATGGACGTGATGCCACTGCTGCTGCTCGTGGCGGGCAGCGCCGCGATCGCCGCAGCCGCGCGGCGTACCCCGGTGCCGGCGCCGCTGCTGCTGGTGGCCGTGGCACTGGCGGTCAGCTACGTCCCGGGGGTGCCCGAGTACACGCTCGACCCGCACGTCGTTCTGCCGCTCATCCTGCCCCCGCTGCTCCACACGGCTGCCACGGACAGCTCCTACCTCGACCTGCGGGCGCAGCTGCGGCCGGTCGCGATGCTGTCGGTCGGGTACGTGCTGTTCGCGACCTTCGTCGTCGGCTGGGCCCTGTACGTGATCGTGCCGGGCATGCCGCTGACCGCGGCACTGGTCTTCGGGGCTGTGGTGGCGCCACCGGACGCGGTCGCGGCGACGGCGGTGGCCCGCCGGGTCGGACTGCCGTCGCGGATCACCACGATCCTGCAGGGTGAGTCCCTGCTGAACGACGCGACCGCGATCACTGCCTACCGGGTGGCCCTGGCCGCCGCCGTCGGCGAGGGCGCGACCTGGGCCGGGGGCATCGGTGAGTTCCTGCTCGCGGCGATCGGCGGCGTCGTCGTGGGCCTGCTGCTGATGGCCCCGATCCACTGGCTGCGCACGCACGTGAAGGAGGCGCTGCCGCAGAACACGCTCTCCCTGCTGATCCCGTTCGTCGCGTACGCCGTCGCCGAGCAGGTGCACGCCTCCGGTGTCCTCGCTGTGGTGGTCGTCGCGCTCTACCTGGGGCACCGCGCGTGGGAGGTCGATTTCGCGACCCGCCTGCAGGAGGAGGCGGTCTGGAAGATGGTCGCCTTCGTCCTGGAGTCGGCGGTGTTCGCGCTGATCGGACTACAGCTGCCGGTGGTCCTCAGAGGCCTCGGGGAGTACGAGGGCGTCGATGCCGCCTGGTACGCGGTCGCCGTCTTCCTGGTCGTCGTCGCGACCCGGTTCATCTGGGTCTATCCGGCCACCTTCCTGCCGCGGCTGCTGTCCGCCCGGGTGCGGGAACGGGAGCAGAACCCGACCTGGAAGGGGCCGTTCGTCATCGCATGGGCCGGAATGCGGGGCGTGGTCTCCCTGGCCATCGCCTTCTCCATCCCGCTCACCATGCACGACGGCGAGGAGCCCTTCCCGCAGCGCAACCTGATCCTCTTCCTGACCTTCACGACGGTCATCGGGACCCTGGTGGTGCAGGGCCTGACCCTGCCGCCGCTGATCCGGCTGCTGAAGTTCCCCGGGCGGGACGCGCAGACCGAGACGCTCGCCGAGGCCAACGCCCAGGCGCAGGCCTCCAGGGCCGCCGAACGGCGCCTGGACGAGCTCCTCGCCGACGAGCGCAACGCCCTGCCCGCCCCGCTCGCCGACCGGCTGCGCATCGTCCTGGAGCGACGCCGCAACGCCGTCTGGGAGCGGCTCGGGCAGGCCAACCCCGTCACCGGAGAGTCCGTCGACGACACCTACCGGCGGCTGTCGCGGGAGATGATCAGCGCCGAGCGCGAGGTGTTCGTCAAGCTCCGGGACGGCCGCTACATCGACGACGAGATGCTGCGGACCCTGCTGCGCAGACTGGACCTGGAGGAGGCGGCCGCCTTCCGGGAGGCCGCGTGACGGCGCCGGCGGGGAGGCCGCGTGACGGCGCGCCGGCGCTTCAGGCGACGGGCCGGCGCCTCAGGGGGAGAAGACGGGCCGACGTCTCAGAGGAGGAGACGGGCCGACGTCTCAGGGAAGGGACGGCCGGTGATCACCGCCGCCACCGCCGTCCCGCGCGGGAAGGCGCTTTCTCCGACCAGAGTGACGAGCCCGTACAGCAGCTTGGCGACATACAGGCGTTCGACCGGTAGCCCGTGCCGGTGCTCGAAGTCCGCCGCGAAGGCGTCGAGCTCGGCGGGCACGCGCGCGTAGCCGCCGCAATGGAAGCGCTCGTCCAGGCTCCAGGTGCCGCGTCTGCCCCCGAACGCGGCGCGCTGCAGGGCGTCCGTCTCGGCGGCCAGGAAGCCGCCCTTGAGCACCGGTACGCCCAGGGCCCGCTCGCCGGGCGCGAGACCGGCCGCAAGCCCCGCGAGCGTGCCACCGGTGCCGCAGGCCACGGCGACGGCCTCGGCCCGGCCGCGCAGTTCGGCGCCGAGTGCCCGGCAGCCGCGTACGGCCTCGGCGTTGCTGCCGCCCTCGGGGACGACGTACGCCTCCTCCGCGTCCGCCGCGCGCAGGATGCCGGCCAGGGTCCGCGGCTCGGACTTGCCTCGGTAGGTCGCCCTGTCCACGAAATGCAGCCGCATGCCGTCGGCCGCGCAGCGGGCCAGTGAGGGGTTGAGGGGCCGGCCGGCCAGCTCGTCGCCGCGGACGACACCGATGGTGGGGATGCCGAGCAGCCGGCCGGCCGCAGCCGTGGCGCGCAGGTGGTTGGACCAGGCACCGCCGAAGGTGACGACGGCGCGGCCGGCCGCCGCGGCCAGATTCGGAGCCAGCTTGCGCCACTTGTTGCCGATCAGTTCCGGGTGGATCAGATCGTCCCGCTTCAGCAGCAGCCGCACACCCCGGCGCTCGAACCGGTCGTCCACGACCTCCTGCACCGGCGACGGCAGCCGGGGGCGCAGGGCGGCGATTCCGGGGGTGTCGGGGCTGGTCACCGGCCCATTGTCACCCGGGAGTGGGGAAGGGTGGGCTCGGGGCTGACGGAGCGCTCTGTGCCCCGGCAGCTCGGTCCGACGGGCCGGACACGGGTGCTTTCGAACGCCGCGACGGGGCCCCATGCCCAGCGAAGCAAAGATCCATTCCCGCTCTTTCGGGTAATAGCACCGCCACGCTGAGTGAGGAAGGCTTGCTCGTGCACATCGATGCCCGAGGCATATGGGCGTCGGTCACAACCGGGAGGGCAGTTCTCTATGTCGGTAGGCGAAGAGGTCCGCACGGAGCAGACCAAGCCGCAGCAGAGTCTCGGCACGGCGGCCGCGCGGAACCTGGCCACCACGACCAAGTCCGTGCCACAGATGCAGGAGATCAGCTCCCGCTGGCTGCTGCGGATGCTGCCGTGGGTCGACATCCAGGGTGGTACGTACCGGGTGAACCGGCGGCTGACGTTCGCCGTGGGCGACGGCCGTCTGACGTTCGTGAAGACCGGCGACCGCGTCGAGATCATTCCCGCGGAGCTCGGCGAGCTGCCGGCGCTGCGGTCCTACGAGGACGAGGAGGTGCTCTTCGAGATCGCCCGCCGCTGCGAGCAGCGGGAGATCCCGGCGGGCGACGTGATCGCCTCGTTCGGCAGCCCGTCCGACGAGGTGTACCTCCTCGCGCACGGCAGGGTGGAGAAGGTCGGCACGGGCCCGTACGGGGACGACGAGTCCCTCGGAGTCCTCGCCGACGGTGCCTACTTCGGCGACGACGCCCTGCTGAACGATGACGCGATCTGGGAGTACACGGCCCGCGCCCTCACCGCGTGCACCGTGCTGGTGCTGCCCCGCCAGGAGTTCGCGCAGATCGCGGAGCGCTCGGACACCCTGCGCGAACACCTCCAGCAGCGTCGCTCGATCCCCTCGCAGCGCTCCAACAAGTACGGCGAGAAGGAGATCGACCTCTCCGCCGGCCACTCCGGCGAGCCGGACATCCCGCACACCTTCGTCGACTACGAGGCGCGGCCCCGTGAGTACGAACTGAGCGTCGCCCAGACCGTGCTGCGCATCCACTCGCGCGTGGCCGACCTGTACAACCAGCCCATGAACCAGACCGAGCAGCAGATCCGGCTGACGGTCGAGGCGCTGAAGGAGCGCCAGGAGCACGAGCTCATCAACAACCGCGACTTCGGGCTCCTGCACAACTGCGAATACGACCAGCGGATCCAGCCGCACGACGGCGTGCCCAGCCCGGACGACATGGACGAGCTGCTCAGCAGGCGCCGCGGCACCAAGATGCTCCTCGCCCACCCGCGCGCCATCGCCGCGTTCGGCCGCGAGCTCAACAAGCGCGGGCTGGTACCCGAGACCATCGACATGGCCGGCAACCGCATCCCGACCTGGCGCGGCGTGCCGATCTTCCCGTGCAACAAGATCCCGGTCTCGGACGCCCGTACGACGTCGATCATCGCCCTGCGTACCGGCGAGGCCGACCAGGGTGTCATCGGTCTGCGTGCCTCGGGCATCCCGGACGAGATCGAGCCGAGCCTGTCGGTGCGCTTCATGGGCATCAACGAACAGGCCATCATCAAGTACCTGGTCACGGCCTACTACTCGGCCGCGGTCCTGGTACCGGACGCGCTCGGCGTGCTGGAGAACGTCGAGATCGGCCGCTGGCGGTGACACTTCCGGTCCGCCGGCTGTGTCCTCGCCCGTCAGGGCGGGTACATCCTCGGGGTACGAGCCCAGCGGCAGCGGAAGCGCCACCGTCCGCTCATTCTCCGAGGCGGTCACATGGGTGAGTCCCTCATGGAGCCCAGGACGGGGACGACACTGCCCGCCCCCGGCGGGCAGCGCGGCACCGAGCCCCGGCAGGCGGCCGGGGCTCCGGGAAGGCGGGGCCCCATCGGGACGCAGGGGGACGGCGGGGTGGCACCCGCCGAAGGGCACGAGGCGGTCATGCTGCTGGAGCGGGCCCGGGCGGAGGTCGATCCGGTGCTGCGGGCGGCGCTCGGCTCGCTGCCCGGCCCGCTGCGCCGGATCGCGCTCTACCACTTCGGCTGGGAGCGGGCCGACGGCAGCCCGGCGGAGGGGGGCTCCGGCAAGGCGATCCGGCCCGCGCTGGTCCTCGCCGCGGCGGCCGCCCTCGGCGGGCCCGAGGCACGCGCGGGAGCGGCCCGCGCCGCCGCCGCGGTGGAACTGGTCCACAACTTCACGCTGCTGCACGACGATGTGATGGACCGGGACGCCACCCGCCGCCACCGCCCCACCGCCTGGACCGTGTTCGGCGACGCCGACGCCATCCTCGCCGGGGACACCCTCCAGGCGCTGGCCCTGCGGCTGCTCGCCCAGGACCCGCATCCGGCGTCCCCGGCCGCCGCCGCCCGGCTCGCGGACTGCGTCATCGAACTGTGCGCGGGGCAGCACGCGGACACGGCCCTGGAGCGGTGCGCCCCCGCAGAGGTCACTCTCGACGGAGTGCTCGCCATGGCGGAGGCCAAGACGGGCGCCCTGCTCGGGAGCGCCTGTGCGATCGGCGGGCTGTACGCGGGCGCTTCCGACGGGGAAGTGGAGGCGCTGGACGCGTTCGGCCGGGAAGCAGGGCTCGCTTTCCAGCTCATCGACGACGTCATCGGCATATGGGGTGACCCGAGCCGCACCGGGAAGCCCGTCGGTGCCGACCTGGCCGCCCGGAAGAAGTCGTTGCCGGTGGTGGCGGCCTTCGCCTCCGGCACACCGGCGGCGGCCGAGCTCGCCGGACTGTACGCCCGACCCGGCGACGAGGGGGACCTGGACCACATCGCCCTGACCGTCGAGCGCGCGGGCGGCCGCGACTGGGCGCAGGGCGAGGCGGCCGACCGGATGGCACGGGCGATGCAGCAGCTGGCCCGAGCGGTGCCGGACCCGGAGGCGGCGGGCGGTC
This sequence comes from Streptomyces luteogriseus, assembly GCF_014205055.1. Lineage (NCBI taxonomy): Bacteria > Bacillati > Actinomycetota > Actinomycetes > Kitasatosporales > Streptomycetaceae > Streptomyces > Streptomyces luteogriseus. Next base: position 2,969,446 of record NZ_JACHMS010000001.1, on the reverse strand, counting down.
TGCTGGCGCTTGCCGAGTTCGTGACGCGGCGGACCGGTTGACGACCGGTGGTGCCGGCCGGCAGGAGTCGACGACCGATAGCGCCGACCGGCAGTGGCCGACGCCCGACCGTGGCCGGCCGTCGACCGGCGGCACAGATGACAGCCTTCGGGCGACCGAAGGAAGAGCCCCGGAGTGCCGGGGCCGTGCGGCTCCTGACCCCGCACGGTCTCCGGCCTCCGGTCGGCGGGTCCCGCACTGCCCCACGGTGTGCGGGGCCCGCCTCTTGCCGCAGCGGCTCCTGCACCGGTGCGCGCATCGACAGAGTTTGGGCAAACGTTCGACTGAATCCCGCCAAGATCCTGCTCGCATCCCTCCGCGGGGGCCAACGCCCCTACGATCGACGCCCGTCGGGTCGAGCGAAGGGGCGGGGCATGGGTGTGGCCATCCGGACGGCGGGCGAAGGGGACAGGGAGCTGATCGTCCGGCTTCTGGACGAGGCGTTCCAGGACGACCCCGTGAGCGGCTGGGTCTTCCCGGGCGCGGAGGACCGTCGTGCCAAGCACCCCGGACTCATGGCCGCCTTCATCGACATCGTGCTCGCGGCCGGCCGCATCGATGTCATGGAGGACGGTTCCGCCTGCGCGCTGTGGCTCTCCATGCCCGCCGACGAGGGCCACGACGACCTGGACGGCGATGCCGAGGACGAAGGTCCGGCCCAGGTGCGGGAGGCCGTCGACCCGGACAACGAGCGCATCGAGGCGATCGGACGGCTGACGGCCGCCGTCCATCCCACCGGGCGGGCCCACGAGTACCTGTGGATGATCGGTGTGGCGCCCGGCCGCCAGGGCGAGGGCCTCGGCACCGCGCTGATCGAGGCCGTCCTCGACCGCTGCGACCGCGAGGGGCTGCCCGCGTACCTGGAGGCCAGCAACGCCCGCAGCCGCAAGCTGTACGAGCGCCTCGGCTTCGAGCCCGCCGGCCCGGCCCTCGACCTCCCGGACGGCCCGGCGATGTGGCCCATGTGGCGCGAACCCAGGCCGCGCCGGCCCGCGTAGGCCGAGTCTGCACAGCCTCCTGGCCCTGTCCACACCCTGAAGTCGGTGCGCACGTTCGGCAACGGCGCGCTGGTGCGCGCGTACAACAGGAAGCGCTCAGCTTCCGACCGGCCTACCCTGAGGTCATGGGCAGCGAACGACACGTCTGTCCGGCCTGCGGACAGCCAGTGGAAACAGTCGTCCGGCGCCACAAGACGCTGGGCACATGGGTCCCGCTCTGGGTGGCGGGCCCGTGCCGCAACCCCGAGTGCGGTGCCTACGACGCGGAAGGCGCCGTCCGCGGCGATACCGGCGAGGACACCCGGCCCCTGAAAAGGGACCGGTCCCTGAAAGGCGACCGGTTCCAGGAAGGCGACGGGTCTCCGGGCGACGACCGGCCCACCGAGGTCACCGCCCCGCCCGCCGAGAGCCCGCCCGAACCGGCCTCGGGAGAATCCGCCGCGGAAAAGCCCTGAGCACGTGTCGAGATGCGCGGCCCGGCTCCGACGTCCCTTGTGAAGAACCGCCCACCGGGGCGGTGAGAGCCGAAGGAGCGGACTGATGAAGTACCTGGTCATGGTGCAGGGCACACAGGCGGACTACGAAGCCATGCGCGGCACGGCGTCGGCGAACTCCCCGGCCTGGAGCGAGGAGGAGCTGAAGACCATGTTCGCGTACATGGGCGCCATCAACGACGACCTGTCCGAGAGCGGCGAGCTCGTCGACGGGCAGGGCCTGGCCGAGCCGGCTCAGACCCGGCACGTCACCCTCGGTGACGGCGGCAAGGCCGTGATCACCGACGGGCCGTACGGCGAGACCAAGGAGCTGCTGGCCGGCTACTGGGTCCTGGAGTGCGAGAGCCTGGAACGGGTCACCGAGATCGCCGAACGCGTCGCCCGCTGCCCCCAGCCGGCCGGCGCGCCCGACCATCCGGTCGTGATCCGCCCGATCATGGACGGCTCCGGCGACATCTGACGGACCGGTCGACGCCGACGGACACACTGGTGCGAAGCACACCGGAGATCGAGGACCTGCTGCGCGGCAACGCGCCGCAGGTCCTCGGTGCGCTGGTCAGGCGGTACGGGCACTTCGACGCCGCCGAGGACGCCGTACAGGAGGCGCTGCTCGCGGCCGCCGGGCAGTGGCCCGAAGCGGGCGTGCCCCGCAATCCGCGCGGCTGGCTGATCAAGGTCGCCTCGCGGCGGCTCACCGATGCCCTGCGCAGCGATCAGGCCCGGCGGCAGCGCGAGGAGCGGGCGGCCGCGCTCACGCCCCGGGACGCCTTCACGGCGCCGCCGCCCGGGGAGCGGGCACCCCGGGAGGACGACACGCTCTCGCTGCTGTTCCTGTGCTGCCACCCGGACCTGTCGCCGCCCGCGCAGATCGCGCTCACGCTGCGCGCCGTGGGCGGTCTGACCACGGCGGAGATCGCCCGGGCCTGCCTCGTTCCGGAGGCGACCATGGCGCAGCGCGTCAGCCGGGCCAAGCAGAAGGTGCGGGGCGTGCGCTTCGGCCGCCCGGACCGCTGGGAAGAACGGCTTCCGTCCGTCCTGCAGACCCTCTACCTGATCTTCAACGAGGGCTACACGGCCACCTCCGGCGCCGCTCTGCAACGCCGCGACCTCGCGGGCGAGGCCGTGCGGCTGACCCGCACGGTCCACCGGCTGCTGCCCGGCGACTGCGAGGTGACCGGTCTGCTCGCGCTGATGCTGCTCACCGACGCCCGGCGCGAGGCGCGCAGCGGTCCGCACGGCGAGCTCATCCCCCTCGACGAGCAGGACCGCGACCGCTGGGACCATGCCGCCATCGAGGAGGGCGTCGCGCTCATCACCCGGGCCCTGTCCCGGGGCCGGCCGGGGCCGTTCCAGCTGCGGGCCGCGATCGCCGCCGTGCACGACGAGGCGTCCTCGCCCGGGACGACCGACTGGGCCGAGATCCTCGGCCTGTACGACGTCCTCGTCGGCCTGGTCCCCGGCCCGGTCGAACGCCTCAACCGCGCGGTCGCCGTCGCCATGGTCCACGGCCCGCGCGCGGGACTTGCCGAAGTGGACGCCCTGGCCGACGAGTTGAAGGGCCACCGCCTGGAAGCCGTACGAGGCCACCTCCTGGAGCGCGCGGGCGAGCCCGAAGCCGCCCGGGCCGCCTACGATTCGGCCGCCTCGCAGACCCTCAGCCTGCCCGAGCAGCGCTATCTCCGGGCCAGGGCGGCGCGGTTGAGCGACTAGCGTGTGAGACATGGGCAGACCGGGGGAGCGGCGTCGCAGGGTGTGGCGCCTGGTGGTGATCGTGTGGGTGCTGGTCGTGGCCGTCGCCGGCGGGCTGACCCTGTGGATGCAGGACTCGACGGAGCCTCGGGGGCCGTATGTCTGGGAGGAGACGAATCCCGACGAGCCACCGGACCTGCCGCCCTGCCCGACGCCCGAGGAGGCCGGGGCCGTCGCCTGCGCGTACGCCGACCTGCACTAGCCGCGCGGCCCGCCCGTCACCGGGTCCCGGGTCGTCAGGCAGTACATGCCGCCCGCCGGATCACGCATCACCGTCCAGCCGGGGAAGCCGGTCACGAAGGCGGCTCCGAGTTCCTCGTGCCGTGCCCGGGTCGCCGCGACGTCCGCGCAGGCGAGGTCGAGGTGGGCGGTGGCCGGGCGTTCCTCGTTGAGGCGTTGCAGGAGCAGACGGACCGGCAGGCCGGACGGCGGCTCGACCACCTGGAACTCCGCGAGGGAGCCCGGCCGCGACTCCCAGCCGTCGAGCAGCGCGCTCCAGAAAGCGACTTCCCTCCCGAAGGCCGAGGCCGGGACGTCCACGCACACCTGGTCGAGCCGGCTTCCCCGCACCACGCCCGGCCGCGACGACTGCCCGCGCCAGGGGTCCGCGCAGAACACCTGCCCGCCGGGCGAGCGCAGCACGACGAGCGACCCCAGGCCGGCCACGACGCTCGCGCCGAGCCGTACCGCCGTGGCCGCGAACTCCGGTACGTCGTCCACACAGAAGTCGATGTGCGCACCCCCGGAACCCGGGCCGACCGCCTGCACCTTCACGCACGCGTCGGCACCGTCGGGCAGCAGGGTGACGAACTCGTCGTGTTCGCCCCGCAGTTCGGACAGGCGGGTCTTCGTTACGGCCGTCCAGAAGTCACAGGCCGCGCCGAACGTCTCACGCGGGCGGTCGATGAAGGCGTACGTCCATCTGATCCTCATGGAGGTGATCGTAGAGGGGCCGCACCCCCGCCACCTGCGTGAACCTTGACCGGCCCCCGCCACACCGTTCCCCGTCCATCGGCCCGCGCTTGTTTGCATTCAGGAATGGACCACATCACGTTCCTCGTGGCGGTCGTCATCGTCACGGCGCTCGCCTTCGACCTCACCAACGGATTCCACGACACGGCGAACGCGATGGCCACGTCCATCGCCACCGGCGCGCTCACCCCCCGAACGGCGGTCCTGATCAGCGGTGTCCTCAACGTCGTCGGTGCCTTCCTGTCCACCGAGGTCGCCAGGACCATCTCGGAGGGCATCGTGGACGACACCCTCGTCTCCCCGGCCATGATCTTCGCGGGACTGGTCGGCGCGATCCTGTGGAATCTGCTGACCTGGCTGGCCGGTCTGCCCTCGAGTTCCTCGCACGCCCTGTTCGGCGGGCTGATCGGGGCCGTGTGGGTCGGGGCGGGCAGCCAGGGCGTCAACTTCGGGAAGGTCGTGGAGAAGGTGCTCGTGCCCGCGGTGGTCTCGCCGGTCGTCGCCGGTGTCGCCGCGCTGCTCGCCACCTACCTCGCCTACCGGCTCACCGACCGGGCCCGCGAGGACTCCGTCACCAAGGGGTTCCGCATCGGCCAGATCGCATCCGCCTCACTGGTCTCCCTCGCCCACGGCACGAACGACGCGCAGAAGACCATGGGTGTCATCACCCTCACCCTGATCTCGGCCGGCGCGCTCGGTCACCACGCCGGCCCGCCGCTGTGGGTCATCGCGTCCGCGGGCCTCGCCATCGGCCTGGGCACCTATCTGGGCGGCTGGCGGATCATCCGCACCATGGGCAAGGGCCTCACCGAGATCCAGTCGCCGCAGGGCTTCGCCGCCGAGACCGCCGCGACGGCGGTCATCCTGACCTCCTCCCACCTCGGATTCCCCCTGTCCACCACGCAGGTGGCCTCGGGCAGCATCCTCGGCGCGGGGCTCGGCCGCCGGCCGGCGGAGGTCCGCTGGGGCGTCGCGGCCAGGATGGCGGTCGCCTGGACGGTCACCCTGCCCGCCGCCGCGCTGGTCGGGAGTCTGGCAGCCGCGGTCGTGCAGAACGGCGGGGACCTCGGCACGGCGGTCGTCGCGCTGGTCGGCGCGGTCCTCGCGGCGGGCATGGTGGTCGTCTCGCGCCGCAACCCGGTGCACGCGCACAACGTCAACGACGCGCACGAGGCCGGCATTCGCACCGAGCCGCCGGCCAAGGTCGGCACGGCCGCCTGAACGACGGGAGCAGGACGTGCATCCGGACGGGAGTGCACTCGGCGATTCATCTGATCGTCGCTCGGTTCCACTGACAGCGCGCACGACGAGGGGGCCCGACCGGTTCTCGGTCGGGCCCCCTCGCCGTACGAAGGCGATCAGGCCTTCTTGGTCTCCCAGAAGATCTTGTCGATCTGGGCGATGTAGTCCAGCGCCTTCTGGCCGGTGGCCGGGTCGGTCGAGCCCTTGGCGGCCGAGAGGGCCTTCAGGGTGTCGTTGACCAGCTGGTGCAGCTCCGGGTACTTCTCGAAGTGCGGGGGCTTGAAGTAGTCGCTCCAGAGCACCGAGACGTGGTGCTTCGCGAGCTCGGCACGCTGCTCCTTGATGACGGTGGCGCGCGCCTGGAAGTGCGGGTCGTCGTTGGCGGCCATCTTCTCCTGCACGGCCTTCACCGACTCCGCCTCGATGCGGGCCTGGGCGGGGTCGTACACACCGCAGGGAAGGTCGCAGTGCGCACTGACCTTGACCTTGGGGGCAAACAGGCGGGAAAGCATGGAGCATTCCTTCCTCGTGATCGTCTTCTCACAGGGGACATTACTCCGTGAGGGACGGCTTTTCGCGGGTGCCCCCATGGGCTTAGGACAAAAGTCCGGGGCGAGACTGAGACTGGTGGACGAAGAACCGGGGAGGTGCCGGGTGATGCCGGAGCTGTCGCAGGAGTCCGAGCGGGGGAGGCCGGCCCCGCCCTTCGGGGTGGCCGAGGTGACCGGGCCGTCCATGGTGCCCACGCTGTACCACGGCGACCGGCTCCTGGTGCACTACGGGGCGCGGGTCAGGCCCGGTGACGTCGTCGTGCTGCGGCACCCCTTCCAGCAGGACCTGCTGGTCGTCAAGCGGGTCGCCCAGCGGCGCGAGAGCGGCTGGTGGGTGCTCGGGGACAACGCGTACGCCGGCGGCGACAGCACCGACTACGGCGTCGTGCCCGACGACCTGGTGCTGGGGCGGGTCCGGTTCCGCTACCGGCCGCGCAGGTCGGACCGGAGGTCGCCCTGGGCGCTGCTCGGCTGGGCGCTGTCGGCGGCGAGGCCCGTCTTCTCGGGCAGGTCGGGCCGGGCGGCCTCCAGGCGTTTGCGGGCGCGGTAGGCCGCCACGTTGGCGCGGGTCGCGCAGCGGTCGGAGCAGTAGCGCCGGGAGCGGTTGGTGGAGGTGTCGAGGTAGGCGTTGCGGCAGGGCGCCGCCTCGCACAGGCCGAGGCGGTCCGCGCCGTGCTCGGTCAGGTGGAACGCCAGGCCCATCGCCGCGATCGCCGCGTAGCCCGCGGTGGCGTTCGACGGGTGGTCCGCCAGGTGCATGTGCCACAGGGGGCGGCCGTCGTCGTCGCGGAAGTCGTGCCCCGAGATCTGCGGGCTCACCGGGAACTCCAGCAGCAGCGAGTTCAGAAGGTCGACGGCGAGCCTCTCGTCGCCCGAGTCGGCCGCCTCGAAGACCGCGCGCAGCCGGGCCCGGACCGAGCGGAAGCGGGTCACGTCCGCGTCGGTGGCGCGGCGGGCGGCCGACTGGCTGGGCCCGAACAGATCGCGGACGGCCTCGACCGACGTCAGAGCGTCCTTGCCCCGGGCCGGTTCCTCGGTGTTGACGAGGCGCACGGCGTAGTCCGAGTAATAGGCCAGTTCCACTTGTAGTCCTTACGGTGGGGCTTTATCGTCGAGGGTGCGCACGTGTAACAGCTGATGGTGCTTCCAGGGTATTACGAGGGAGGGGCTCGATGACGGACGCCGGCATCACCGCGGTCACCGCCGACTGGCACGCCTGGCAGGAGAGCTGGGACCGGCAGCAGGAGTGGTACCTGCCCGACCGCGAGGAGCGGTTCCGGATCATGCTCGACATGGTCGAGGCCCTTGTGGGCACCGCTCCTCGCGTCCTCGACCTCGCCTGCGGCACGGGCAGCATCACCGCCCGGCTGCTCGACCGCTTCCCGGGGGCCACCAGCACCGGCGTCGACCTCGACCCGGCGCTCCTCGCCATCGCCGAGGGCACCTTCGCGGGCGACGACCGGGTCCGTCTCGTCACCGCAGACCTCAAGGACCCGGACTGGCCGGCGAAGCTGCCGTACGACTCGTACGACGCCGTCCTGACCGCGACGGCCCTGCACTGGCTGCACCGGGAACCCCTCGCGGACCTCTACGGCCTGGTCGCGGGACTCGTCCGCGCCGGCGGTGTCTTCATGAACGCGGACCACATGATCGACGAGACGACGCCCCGGATCAACGCGGCGGAGCGGGCGCAGCGGCACGCCCGCATGGATCAGGCCAAGCGGGACGGCATCCTCGACTGGGCCGAGTGGTGGCGGCTCGCGGCGAAGGACCCCGTTCTCGCCGAGCCCACGGCCCGGCGCCACGAGATCTACGGCGAGCACGCGGAGGGCGACACGCCCTCGGCCCGGTGGCACGCGCGCGTGCTGCGTGAGAAGGGGTTCGGCGAGGCCAGGCCCGTGTGGTGCTCGCCCTCGGACACCCTGCTGCTGGCCGTGAAGTAGCGCGCGCGAAGGGGGCGGTACGGAGATCCCGTACCGCCCCCTCGCCGTGTCCGCCGTCAGAGCACCTTGGACAGGAACGACTTCGTCCGCTCGTGCTGCGGGTTCGTCAGCACCTCGCGCGGGTGGCCGGATTCGACCACCACACCGCCGTCCATAAAGACCAGGCTGTCGCCCACCTCGCGGGCGAAGCCCATCTCGTGGGTGACGACGATCATCGTCATGCCGGACTCGGCCAGGTCGCGCATGACGTCCAGGACGTCACCCACCAGCTCCGGGTCCAGCGCCGAGGTCGGCTCGTCGAACAGCATCAGCTTCGGGTCCATGGCGAGGGCCCGGGCGATGGCGACGCGCTGCTGCTGACCGCCGGAGAGCTGGGAGGGGTAGCTGCCCGCCTTGTCGGCCAGGCCCACCCGGTCCAGCAGTTCCAGGGCGCGCTCGCGGGCCTTGCCCCTGCTCACGCCCTTGACCTGGACCGGCGCCTCCATGACGTTCTCCACGGACGTCATGTGCGGGAACAGGTTGAAGCGCTGGAAGACCATGCCGATGTCCCGGCGCTTGACCGCGACCTCGCTGTCCTTCAGCTCGTAGAGCTTGTCGCCCTTCTGCCGGTAGCCGACCAGATCGCCGTCGACGTACAGGCGGCCGGCGTTGATCTTCTCCAGGTGGTTGATGCACCGGAGGAAGGTGGACTTGCCGGAGCCGGAGGGACCGATGAGGCAGAACACCTCGCCGGACTTCACCTCCAGGTCGATGCCCTTGAGGACTTCTACGGGGCCGAAGGACTTGTGGACGCCCTCGGCCTTGACCATGGCGGTCATGCGGTGCCTCCCGTCGACGCCGAGCGGTTGGACAGGGACAGCACGTTCGCCTTGATCTTCTGGAACGGCGTGGCCGGCAGCGACCGGCTCGAACCACGCGCGTAGTACCGCTCCAGGTAGTACTGGCCGATGCTGAAGATCGACGTCATGAGCAGGTACCAGGCCGCCGCCAGGAACAGCATCTCGGCGGGGGCGCCGGAGGTCTGGCCGATGTCCTGAGCGGCGCGCAGCAGCTCGGGATACTGGACGACCGAGACCAGCGAGGTCGTCTTCAGCATGTTGATGACCTCGTTGCCCGTCGGCGGCACGATCACGCGCATCGCCTGCGGGATGACGATCCGGCGCAGCGTCTTGGCGTGGCTCATGCCCAGCGCGTGCGACGCCTCGGTCTGGCCCTCGTCGACCGAGAGCAGACCGGCCCGGCAGATCTCCGCCATGTACGCGGCCTCGTTCAGGCCGAGGCCCAGCAGCGCCGTCAGGAACGGGGTCATGAAGTCCGACCACTCGTCCTTGTAGAACGGCCCGAGGTTGATGTACTCGAAGACCAGGCCCAGGTTGAACCAGACGATCAGCTGCACCAGGACCGGGGTGCCGCGGAAGAACCAGATGTAGAACCACGCGATCGACGAGGTCACCGGGTTCTTCGACAGGCGCATCACGGCGAGCATGACGCCGCCGACGATGCCGATCACCATGGACAGCACGGTCAGCAGGAGCGTTTTGCCGACGCCGTCCAGGATGCGGTCGTCGAAGAAGTAGTCCGGGATCGCGCCCCAGTTGATCTTGCCCTGGGCGAACGCGTACACGACCCCGACCAGCAGGGCGATGGCGACGACGGCGGAGACGTACCGCCCGTAGTGCCGGACCGGGATGGCCTTGATGGCCTCCGGTCCGGCCGGGGGGGTGTCGGCCGGCGTCTTGTCGATGTCAACAGTCACGGGTGTTGCCTTTCAGTGCCGCTGCGCTGCGGTCACTTGCCGCCGTTGATGGTGGCCGCGTCGATCGAGCCGTCCGTGACGCCCCACTTCTTCATGATCTTCTCGTACTCGCCGTTCTTGACGACGGCGTCGAGAGCGGCCTTGAGGGCGTCCCGCAGCTGCGTCTGGTTCTTGGCGACCGCGATGCCGTACGGGGCGGCCTCGACCTGCTCGCCGACCAGCTGGAAGTCCTTGCCGCCACCCGAGGTCTTCACTGCGTACGCGGCGACCGGGAAGTCGGACGAACCGGCGTCGGCACCGCCCGCGCGCAGACGGGTCTGGGCCTGCTGGTCGTTGTCGAAGGCCTCGATGGCGATCTTCTTGCCCGCCGGGCACTTCTTCGACTCGGCCTTGGCGAGGTCCTCGGAGACCGTGCCGCGCTGCAGCACGATCTTCTTGCCGCACAGGTCGGACCAGCTCTTGATGCCCTGGTCGTCGCCCTTCTTGGTGTAGATCGAGACACCGGCGGTGAAGTAGTCCACGAAGTCGACACCCTCGCCGACCTTCTTGCCGGTGTCGGAGTCGATGCCCTCCTGGCGGTCCTTGGTGTCGGTCATCGCGGACATGGCGATGTCGTACCGCTTGGAGCGCAGACCCGTGATCAGCGTGTCGAAGGTGCCGTTCTCGAACTGGAAGTCGACCCCGAGCTGCTTGCCCATGGCGGCGGCGAGATCCGGGTCGATGCCGACGACCTTGCCGGAGCTGTCCTTGAACTCGACCGGGGCGTAGGCGATGTCGGAGCCGACCTTGATGACGCCCTTGTCACGGATGGCCTGCGGCAGCTTGTCGGCGAGCGGGGCGGAGGCCGCGGTGTCGCTCGAGCCGGTGTCCTTGGTCTGGTCACCGCATCCGGTGAGCATCAGCGCGCCTGCGACCGCGATCGCACCGACCGCTGCTAGCCGGGAGTGCGCGGCGGTCGTACGACGGGTGGAGCTTGCGGTCATGGTGGGTTCCTCCGGCGGATGGGTGGAGTTGCCGATGGGGCGGGCCGCCACCGATGGGTTCGGTACGGCCGTGGCACGCCGAAGGGCTCGGCAGTGCCGTGGGTCGACGAGAGCACACCTCTTCGAGTGTCGCGACCTCGTGTGATTACGGCATCTTGCCATTCGGACTGCGCGATTCTGGGGGCCAGCCATGTCAAAATCGGATAACGGGCGACCCCCGAACCGCACCACTCCGGTACATCACGGCCGGACCTTCTATGGGAATCAACCCTTCCGGCCGAAAGATCTTCGGTATATCCCGGGATTTCGATACGGGGACCGCGGCTTTTGCTAAAAGTTGAGTGGTTGTAGCTGGTTTGTCCAGGTCTTGTCCCGATTTTGGACGAAGAGTCAGGGCGCTGTCATGTGACCTTCGCGTTATGGACTCGTCCCCGATGCCGTCCGTCCGGTAAGAAGGGTCCTTACACCCCTCATCCGGGGCTCAGGGCGCGTGTGCGGCGCGCCCGTCGCGTACGCGCCCGTACGTATACACGTACAAGCACGACATGGGCCTACGCGGTGCCCGCCCACCCCTCACCAGGAGTGGCCACCCTCAAAACAATGAAGATTTAAGGGGTAAAACGAAGTGGCAGCGGAGATCGTCAATCCTCGCAGCGAGAGCAAGACCGGAGATACGGAGCACGAGGGCAGTGCGGAGCCCCTCGACTCCTTCGACCCGGCATTCGCGTTGCACCGCGGCGGCAAGATGGCTGTGCAGGCCACCGTGCCGGTCCGTGACAAGGACGACCTGTCCCTGGCGTACACGCCCGGCGTCGCGAAGGTGTGCAGCGCGATCGCGGAGCAGCCGGAGCTCGTGCACGACTACACGTGGAAGTCGTCGGTCGTGGCCGTCGTGACGGACGGTACGGCCGTGCTGGGGCTCGGTGACATCGGGCCCGAGGCCTCCCTCCCGGTGATGGAGGGCAAGGCGATTCTGTTCAAGCAGTTCGGTGGCGTGGACGCGGTTCCGATCGCCCTGAACTGCACGGACGTCGACGAGATCGTCGAGACCGTGGTGCGGCTCGCGCCCTCGTTCGGCGGCGTCAACCTGGAGGACATCTCGGCACCCCGGTGCTTCGAGGTCGAGCGGAAGCTCCAGGAGCGGCTGGACATCCCGGTCTTCCACGACGACCAGCACGGCACGGCCGTGGTGACGCTGGCCGCCCTGCGGAACGCCGCGCGGCTGAGCGGGCGGGCGCTGGGGGAGCTGCGGGCCGTCATCTCCGGCGCCGGTGCGGCGGGTGTCGCCATCGCCAAGATGCTGGTCGAGGCCGGGATCGGGGATGTCGCGGTGGCCGACCGCAAGGGTGTCGTGTCGGCGGACCGGGACGACCTCACGCCGGTGAAGGAGGAGCTGGCCGGGTTCACGAACAAGGCCGGGATCACCGGGTCGCTGGAAGCGGCGCTGGACGGGGCCGATGTGTTCATCGGCGTCTCGGGTGGCACGGTCGCGGAGTCCGCGGTGGCGACGATGGCCAAGGGCGCGTTCGTCTTCGCCATGGCGAACCCGAACCCCGAGGTGCATCCCGAGGTCGCGCACAAGTACGCGGCTGTCGTCGCGACCGGGCGGTCTGACTTCCCGAACCAGATCAACAACGTGCTGGCGTTCCCGGGGATCTTCGCGGGGGCGTTGCAGGTGCGGGCCTCCCGGATCACCGAGGGGATGAAGCTGGCCGCCGCGGAGGCGCTGGCCGCTGTGGTCGGGGACGATCTCGCCGCCGACTACGTCATTCCGTCGCCGTTCGACGAGCGGGTCGCGCCGGCGGTCACGGCCGCGGTGGCGGCGGCCGCTCGGGCCGAGGGTGTGGCGCGGCGCTGAGGCCGACCTGACGTTGATGTGAGGTGGCCCCGTCCGGGATCGGGCGGGGCCACATCTTTGCGTTTGGGTGGGGCTGTTCGGGTGGCGCGTCTGCCTGCGGCGGGCTGTGGGGTGCGCGTCCGTCTCGCCTGACCGTGGGGTGGGGGTCGGGGCCGCGCCGGGGGGTGTCCGTCCTCGGAACGGCGCGATGGACCCCCATACCGACTGACTGGCGTTGACGCGCCAACCGCTGCGGGCGGACACCCCCCGACACGGCCCCTTCTCGCCGTACGCGGGGGCGGGCGCGTCCGGCTTCGCGTCGTAGGCGGCGGCCCCAGCAACACCGGTGCCCACCTGGCAAGAGGGCGTGTCTCACAGGGGCGGATGGTTCCTTCGGTCCCTCGGGGAACCTATCGTCAAGGTCATGTTCGCTGTCTACGCCGCCCGAATCGACCGCGACCAGCCGCTGTCCGGCCTGGAGTTGGGAGAGCGTCCTGCTCCCGAGGCCCGTCCCGGCTGGAGCACCGTCACGGTCAAGGCCGCCTCCCTCAACCACCACGACCTCTGGTCCCTGCGTGGCGTGGGCCTCGCAGAGGACAAGCTGCCGATGATCCTCGGCTGTGACGCCGCCGGCGTCGACGAGGACGGCAATGAAGTCGTCCTGCACTCCGTGATCGGACAGAGCGGACACGGGGTCGGCCCGAAGGAACCCCGTTCCATCCTGACCGAGCGCTACCAGGGCACCTTCGCCGAGCAGGTCGCCGTGCCGACCTGGAACATCCTGCCCAAGCCCAAGGAGCTTTCCTTCGCGGAGGCCGCCTGTCTGCCGACGGCGTGGCTGACCGCGTACCGGATGCTGTTCACCAACGCGGGGGTGCGGCCCGGGGACTCCGTGCTGGTGCAGGGCGCCGGTGGTGGTGTCGCCACGGCGGCGATCGTGCTCGGGAAGGCCGCGGGGCTCCGGGTCTTCGCCACCAGCCGGGACGAGGCCAAGCGGAAGCGGGCCCTGGAGCTGGGGGCCGTGGAGGCGCTGGAGTCCGGGGCGCGGTTGCCTCAGCGGGTCGACGCCGTGATCGAGACTGTCGGGGCCGCCACCTGGTCGCATTCCGTGAAGTCGCTGAAGCCCGGCGGCACGCTGGTCATCTCCGGTGCCACCAGCGGCGACCGGCCCTCGCACGCGGAGCTGACCCGGATCTTCTTCCTCGAGCTCAAGGTCGTCGGATCCACGATGGGCACCAAGGACGAGCTGGAGGACCTGCTTTCGTTCTGTGCCGCCACCGGGGTGCGGCCCGTCATCGACGAGGTCATGCCGATGGACCGGGCACGCGAGGGCTTCGAGCGGCTGGCCTCCGGTGAGCAGTTCGGGAAGGTCGTGCTGACGAATCCCTGAGCTTGCTCGAGGTGCGTTGACGGTCGGTCCGGGATGGGTCGGCCGTTTTCGTTTGTCAACTATGGTTGACGGATGTCATTTGTCAACGTAGGTTGACTTCATGACCGAAGCGACCGATCTGGCCGAGCGTGCGGGTGACCGTGATCCACGGGTCGGCCTGCGGGCCGTCGCCGCGCTGCGTCGGCTGCTGGAGCAGCTGGAAGCCGTCCAGGTGCGCAATGCGCGCAACCAGGGCTGGTCGTGGCAGGAGATCGCCACCGAACTCGGTGTGAGCAGGCAGGCCGTGCACAAGAAGTACGGGAGGCATTGATGTTCGAGCGGTTCACGAAAGACGCCAGGGACGTGGTCAAGGGCGCCTACACGCATGTGGAGGGGAGTGGTGAGGGCGGGCAGTGTGTGGAGCCGGAACATCTGCTGCTGGCGCTGCTCGACCGGGAGGGCGGTCGGGGGCCCTTCGCGCTCGCTGCTCTCGGGCTCGATGAGCGGCGGGAGTCCGTGCGGGAGGCGCTGCGTGACGCGCGGCGGCGGGCCGGGCTGACGCAGGCCGAGACCGACGCGCTGGCCGGGTTGGGGATCGATGTGGGGGAGATCGTCGCCCGGGTGGAGGAGGCGCACGGGGTCGGCGCTCTGGCGGGCGACCGGAAGGGCAAGGGGCGGTGGTCGGGGCGGGTCACCTTCGGCCGGGGCGCCAAGGAGGTCTTGGAGCGCTCACTGAGGGTCGCTCTCGCCCAGCGGGACCGGCACATCGGGGACGAGCACCTCCTGCTGGCCCTGACCTTGCGCCCCGGCGTGCCGGCCGAGGTCCTCGCCGACCACGGGGTGACGTACGAGTCCCTGGTGCGGGTGCTGTACGGCAGTGGTGGCGAGGCCAAGGCCGGCTGAAGGGCAGGTCGGGGCAGGGCCAGGGCTCCGGGTGGGCGTCTACTGCTTCTGCGTCCGCAGGAGGGCTCCTATCCGGGCCGCCGCCGTCGACAGGTGGTGGCGGGCGTCACGCAGCTGGTCGGGGGTGACGCCGTGGTCGCGGGCCGCGTCGCGGATGTCGTCCCGGAAGCGGTCGAGCAGGCGGTCCAGGTCGCGGGCCGGGTCGCCGGTGGAGTCCGCGGCGTCCTCGTGGGCCCAGGCGGGTTCGTAGGCGGCCGGGAAGTCCTCCGGGGGCTGTGGCTGTGAGGGTGTCGGCTCCGCGGTGGGCTTGCCGGTGCTCGTGCCGGTGCCGGTGCCGGTCCAGTCGAAGCCGAAGTCTTTGCCGAAGTCCTTGCCGTAGTCCTTTCCGAACTCGCCCACCTCCTTGACCAGTTCGCTCAAGCCCTCGCGCAGGCCCGTCGGCCAGTCGCCCCGGGCGAAGTGGTCCTGCACCTGCTCCTGGACGCGGCGGGTGATGCGCTGCACCTGCTCCTGGGCCTGAACCCGGGCCTGTTCCTGGGCCTCCTTCGCCTGGCGGCGGGCGCGCTGGGCGTCCTCGCGGGCGCGGCGGCTCTCATCCTTGGCGCGCCGGGCCTGCTCCTTCCACTCCTGGCGGGCGCGGCGCATCTCCTCCTTGGCGATGCGCCAGGCCTCCTTGTCGCCGTACGGCGAGGAGTCGCCGTATCGGGCGCCTGTCGTGCCGTCGGTCCTGGCGCCGGTGTCCTGGCGGGCCTCGGTCGCCGCCGCGCGCATCTCGCGGCGCAGGTCGCCGGCGGCTCCACGCACGTCGGCCTGGATCTCCGCGGCCAGTTCCGCGACCGACTCCCGGATCTCCAGCTCCAGGTCGACCAGCTCGCCGCTGCGGTCGGCCAGCTCGGCGCGGCCCGCGTCCGTGATCGAGTAGACCTTGCGGCCGCCCTCGGTGGTGTGGGTGACCAGGCCCTCGGCCTCCAGCTTGGCCAGGCGCGGGTAGACCGTGCCCGCCGATGGTGCGTACAGCCCCTGGAAGCGCTCCTCGAGGAGGCGGATCACCTCGTAGCCGTGGCGGGGGGCCTCGTCCAGCAGCTTCAGCAGGTAGAGGCGGAGGCGGCCGTGGGCGAAGACGGGAGGCATGTCAGAGCACCTTCTTGTCGGTCGTGCCGTCGGCCGGGACGGTGGTGGGGTCATCGCCCGGGCCGGAGACGGAATTGTCTCCCGAGCCGTCCTGGGTGCCGCGCCCCGGGGCTGCCGCCGCGCCGCCGGCGGCGGGCGGGGTCTTCCCCCACTCGTCGTGATCGTCCTCCCCGGCGGGGCGGCGCAGCAGGGCGATCGAGCCGGAGACGGTGGTGGCCCGCAGTTTGCCGGTGCCCGCGCCCAGGCGGCCCGTGATCTTGTGGGCGCCCCACTGGCCGTGCACCCGCAGTCCGTCGAAGGCGTTGGAGACGGAGCCGCTCGCCGTGTTCGCCTCGACCTCCGCGTCCGCCGGGTACGGCAGCCGGATCGCGATCTCGCCCGAGACGCTGGTGAGCCGGACGTCCGTCGGGCCGTTCGGGTCGAGGTCGACGATCATCGAGCCGCTGACCGACTCCGCCCGCACGGAGGGCCCGGAGCCCTCGACCACCGTGAGGTCGCCGGAGACCGAGTTGAACCGCAGCTCGCCGGTCACGTCCTGGGCCTCCAGGCTGCCGGAGACGGTGTCGGCGCGTACCGGGCCCGAGAGTCCCACGAGCGTCGTGTCGCCGGTGACGCCCTTCACCACCGAAGGGCCCTGGATCCCGGAGATCACGGCGGCCGCGCCCACCACGCCCACCTCCACGCGGGTGCCGGCCGGGACGGCCAGGGAGACCACCGCGCTACGGCGCCAGCCCTTGCGGTCCAGCCACTTGAGGAAGCCCTTCCAGGGCAGGTCCTCGTAGGCCACCGTCAGGACGCCGTCCTGCTGGGTCACCACCAGGGGTGGTCCCTCGATCTCGGAGATCTCCAGGCGGGCGGAACCTTCGTCGGTGCCCACCACGTTCACCGTTCCGTTGACGAGACGTACGTGCAGATCGCTCACGGGCTCGTCGAAGGTGAGCTTCCTCGGTTCCGTGACGGACCACTCGGACATGGTGCAGACCTCCCCGATTCGACGCGCCATATCGCGTCCTCTCGTATTCACGATATATCGCGGTCCGGGAAAGTCAAGACACCCGTTCCGGGGAGGTGTGGGGGGATAAAAGTACTCAAAATCTGGCGATTCGACCTAGCGTGTGAGCATGCCGACGGAAGCTGCCCCCACCGGTCCCGCGTCCGGGGCGTTGCTGCTGTGCCGGGCGGCGCCCGCGTCCGTCGCCCCCGTCGCCCACCTGCTGCGCGAACCGATGCGGCTCACGCGCGCGGGCGACGAATGGAGCGTCCTCGTCCCCGAGGGCAGGCCCTGGCGGGACGGCGCCGAGCCCGTCGACCGCGTGGTCACCGGGTGGACCACGGCCCTCGCCGTCGGCGCGCCCTGGCCCGTCCTGGCCTTGTGGTGGGACCCCGGCCACGCGGGATTCACGTTCGCGTCAGGCTTCCGCCGCCCGGTCGGCTTCGAGTGGCTCGCGAGCGGTGTACCGGTCGGGGAGGACGAGGCGATGCGCACGTTCGCCGCCCGCCTGGGTCTCGACCCCGTGCTGGACGTGGAGGCCCTCGACCGGCTGGCCGAACCCGACTCCGCGGCGGACGCCGGCACCCGCCTGCGCGGCCTGCTCGCGGTCCTCGCGCGCGTGGGTGTCTCCCTGCCCGCCGGACTGGCCCCCGGCGCACCCGCCGACCGCCTCTTGGAGGCCGCCGCCGAACGGCCGGACAGCCTGCCCGTCGAGTGGCCGGGCTGGCGTGAGGCGGTCGCGGAACGCGGCACCGTGGACCACAGCCGCCTCGGCCCCTGGATGCCCTGGACGGGCGGCCCCAGGGCCCGCGCCCTGGCCCTGGCGCAGGTGGCGGCGGGCCTGCCGCTCCTGGTGCGGGGCCTGCGGCGGAGGGGTGGCGGCTGGGCCGCGGCCGGAGCCCTGCTCCTCGCGCACGGCGCACTGGGGCTGACCTACGCCCTCACGCACCCCCGCGACTGACACGTCCGGCGCGTGGGCCGGCCGACGGCGACGCGTTCCCCTGCTCGTCGCCACGGGGGACGGCCGACGGACGCGTTCCCTACTCGTCGTCCTCGTCGTCCAGCCGCGCCAGCCACGTGGCAAGCCGCTCCACCGGTACCTCGAAGTCGGGATTGAGATCGACGAACGTCCGTAGCTGCTCGGCGAGCCACTCGAAGGTGACTTCCTCCTCGCCGCGCCGCTTCTCCAGTTCCTCGATGCCACGGTCCGTGAAGTACATGCCCCCAAGGATAAGTGCGCGCAAACGGCCGGGCCGCACCCCCGAAACGGGGATGCGGCCCGGCCGTACAGGACGCGCGAGGGCGACTACGCCTCGAACACCTCACGCACCAGCTGCTCCTGCTCCGCCTGGTGCCGCTTCGCGGAACCCACCGCCGGGGACGAGCCGTGCGGGCGGGAGATGCGCCGCAGCCGCTCGCCGTGCGGGACGTCCGCGCCGACCGCCAGGTCCAGGTGGTCGATCAGGTTGAGCGCGATGAACGGCCAGGCACCCTGGTTCGCCGGCTCCTCCTGGGCCCACAGGTACTTCTCGGCGTTCGGGTACTTCTTGATCTCCGCCTGGAGCTCGGTACCCGGCAGCGGGTACAGGCGCTCGATGCGGATGATCGCCGTGTCCGTCACGCCGCGCTTCTGACGCTCGGCCTCGAGGTCGTAGTAGACCTTGCCGGCGCAGAAGACGACCTTCTTGACCGCGGCCGCGTCCACCGACGTGTCGCCGATGACCGGCTGGAACTGGCCCGTCGTGAACTCCTCCGCCTTGGCCGCCGCCGCCTTCAGGCGCAGCATCGACTTCGGCGTGAAGACCACCAGCGGCTTGTGGTGCGGGTTGTGCACCTGCCACCGCAGGAGGTGGAAGTAGTTCGACGGCGACGTCGGCATGGCGACCGTCATGTTGTTCTGCGCGCACATCTGGAGGAAGCGCTCCGGGCGGGCCGAGGAGTGGTCCGGTCCCTGGCCCTCGTAGCCGTGCGGCAGCAGCAGGACGACACCGGAGGTCTGGGCCCACTTCTGCTCGGCCGACGAGATGAACTCGTCCACGACCGTCTGGGCGCCGTTGACGAAGTCGCCGAACTGCGCCTCCCACATCACGAGCGCCTCGGGGCGGGCCAGCGAGTAGCCGTACTCGAAGCCCATCGCCGCGTACTCGGAGAGGAGGGAGTTGTAGACGTTGAGCCGCGCCTGGTCCTCGGAGAGGTACTGCAGCGGCGTGTACTCCTCGCCGGTGCTGCGGTCGATGATGACCGCGTGGCGCTGGCCGAACGTACCGCGCTGCGAGTCCTGGCCCGCCAGGCGGACCGGGACGCCCTCCAGCAGGAGGGAGCCGATCGCGAGGGTCTCGCCCATGCCCCAGTCGATCGTGCCGTCCTCGACCATCGACGCCCGGCGCTGCAACTGCGGCAGCAGACGCGGGTGGACGGTGATGTTGTCGGGGATGTTGACCTGGGACTCGGCGATCCGCTTGACGATCTCCGTGGTCACCGCGGTGTTCACGGCGACCGGGAACTCGGCCTGCGGGTCCGAGGACTCGACCGTACCGGGCTGGGACGTGGCCTCACGGACCTCCGTGAAGACCTTCTCCAGCTGGCCCTGGTAGTCCTGCAGCGCCTGCTCGGCCTCTTCCAGGGTGATGTCGCCGCGACCGATGAGGGACTCGGTGTAGAGCTTGCGCACCGAGCGCTTCTTGTCGATCAGGTCGTACATCAGCGGCTGGGTGAAGGCCGGGTTGTCCGACTCGTTGTGACCGCGGCGGCGGTAGCAGATGAGGTCGATCACCACGTCCTTGTTGAACGCCTGGCGGAACTCGAAGGCGAGCCGCGCGACGCGGACCACGGCCTCCGGGTCGTCGCCGTTCACGTGGAAGATCGGGGCCTCGATCATGCGGGCCACGTCCGTCGCGTACATGGAGGAACGCGAGGACTCGGGGGCCGCGGTGAAGCCGACCTGGTTGTTGATGACGATGTGGACCGTGCCGCCGGTGCGGTAGCCGCGCAGCTGCGACATGTTCAGGGTCTCGGCCACCACGCCCTGGCCCGCGAAGGCCGCGTCGCCGTGGATCGCCACCGGCAGGACCGTGAAGTCCGTGCCGCCCTTGTTGATGATGTCCTGCTTGGCGCGCGAGACGCCCTCCAGGACCGGGTCCACCGCCTCCAGATGTGAGGGGTTCGCGACCAGGGAGACCGCGATCTGCTCGCCGTCGAGACCGGTGAAGGTGCCCTCGGCGCCCAGGTGGTACTTCACGTCACCGGAGCCGTGCATCGACTTCGGGTCGAGGTTGCCCTCGAACTCGCGGAAGATCTGCGCGTACGACTTGCCGACGATGTTGGCGAGGACGTTCAGGCGGCCGCGGTGGGCCATGCCGATGACGACCTCGTCCAGGCGGGACTCGGCGGCCGAGTCCAGCACGGCGTCCAGCAGCGGGATGACGGACTCGCCGCCCTCCAGGGAGAAGCGCTTCTGGCCGACGTACTTCGTCTGCAGGAAGGTCTCGAAGGCCTCGGCGGCGTTCAGCCGGCGCAGGATGCGCAGCTGCTCCTCACGCTCCGGCTTGGTGTGCGAGCGCTCGATGCGGTCCTGGATCCACTTGCGCTGCTTCGGGTCCTGGATGTGCATGAACTCGACGCCGGTGGTGCGGCAGTACGAGTCGCGCAGGACGCCGAGGATGTCGCGCAGCTTCATCAGGGACTTGCCGGCGAATCCGCCGACGGCGAACTCGCGCTCCAAGTCCCACAGGGTGAGGCCGTGCTCGGTGATGTCCAGATCGGGGTGCTTGCGCTGCTGGTACTCCAGCGGGTCGGTGTCGGCCATGACGTGGCCGCGGACCCGGTAGGAGTGGATCAGCTCGAAGACGCGGGCGGCCTTCGTGACGTCGTCGTCGTGGCTGGCGTCGATGTCCTTGAGCCAGCGGACCGGCTCGTAGGGGATGCGCAGAGCCTCGAAGACGTCGTCGTAGAAGCCGTTCTCACCGAGGAGGAGGTTCGCGACGATCCGCAGGAACTCTCCGGAGGCGGCGCCCTGGATGACCCGGTGGTCGTAGGTCGACGTGAGCGTCATGACCTTCGAGATGCCGAGCTTGTTCAGCGTGTCCTGGGACGTGCCCTGGAACTCGGCCGGGTAGTCCATGGAACCGACGCCCATGATCACGGACTGGCCGGGCATCAGACGCGGCACGGAGTGGACGGTGCCGAGGCCGCCGGGGTTGGTCAGGGAGACCGTCACGCCGGTGAAGTCGTCCATGCCCAGCTTGCCGTCGCGGGCGCGGCGGACGATGTCCTCGTAGGCCTGCCAGAACTCGAAGAAGTTCAGCGTCTCGGCCTTCTTGATGCCCGCGACCACGAGCTGGCGGTCGCCGTTGGGCTTGACCAGGTCGATGGCGAGGCCGAAGTTGACGTGCTCCGGCTTGACCAGGGTCGGCTTGCCGTCCTTCTCCGCGAAGGAGTAGTTCATCGACGGCATGGCCTTGATGGCCTGCACCATCGCGTAGCCGATCAGGTGCGTGAAGGAGATCTTCCCGCCCCGGGCGCGCTTCAGGTGGTTGTTGATGACGATGCGGTTGTCGAAGAGCAGCTTCACCGGGACCGCGCGCACGGACGTGGCCGTGGGCACCTCCAGGGAGGCGTTCATGTTCTTCGCGACCGCGGCGGCGGGGCCGCGCAGCACGATCTGCTCGGGGCCCGAGGGGGCCTCTCCGACGGGTTCGGCCTTCTTCGCGGCGGCGGCCGGCTTGGCGGCCGGGGCGGCCTGCGCCGGAGCGGGGGCCTGGGCCGGAGCCTGGGCCTGCGCGGCGGGCTTCGCCTGGGCCGGAGCCTGGGCGGGAGCCGGCGCTGCGGCGGGCTTCTCGGCCGCCGGGGCGGGGGCCTGGGCGGGGGCGGCCGGAGCGGCCGCCTGAGCGGTGGTGGTCCCCGCGGCCCCCGCGGCCGCGGTACCCGCCGGAGCCGAGGCGGCGGGGGCCCCTGGCTTGTAGTCGGCGAAGAAGTCCCACCAGGCTCGGTCTACCGAATTCGGGTCCTGGAGGTACTGCTGATAGATCTCGTCGACGAGCCACTCGTTGGCACCGAACGACGCGGCAGGGTTCTTCCCCGCTTGGTCGGTGTCGGTCGAGATGCTCGAGTTACTGGGGGACTGTGGCGACACGGCGGCAACCGCCCTCTTCCGCTTCACAAGATGATGGACAGCGGGAATCAAGGCTACGCCCCCTGGACGGGGAAGGTCAGGCCGGGCCCGTGCAACGTCGTGCAAGTCACATCTGGAACCGTGTTTCGGGGCTTGAAATGGCGGGAAACAAGCGTGGTTCCGCTTCAGGAGGGAAGAACGGGGCAGGGCCCCGGGCGCCGATGGCGCGGGCCTGTGCCTGATCACACGTGTCAGTCGGCGCGGACGTCCGTGGATCTTGTGGCTCCGCTTCGAACTTTACGTCAACTTGGCAGAGATGCCAGTCCCGGAAGAGTGACAAGAATCCGGCAACCCCGCTCGGATTCGGCCACTCCGATCCGGCCCCCGTGCAGGTCCACCGCCCAGCGGGCGATCGCAAGTCCGAGTCCAGTGCCGCCGTCGCTGCCCGGCCCCTGCGGCCGCTTGGCGCTGCCGCGGTTGAACCGCTCGAAGACGCGGTGCCACTCGGACTTCGGAATGCCGGGCCCCTCGTCCAGGACCTCCAGCTCCAGCGACTCCGGCAGGGCGCCGCGCCGCGCCTTCACCGTCACCCGGCCGTGCGGGGGGCTGTGCTTGACCGCGTTGTCGATGAGATTGGCGACGACCTGGTGGATGCGCTCCGGGTCGGCGTGGGCGGTCAGCTCCGGCGGGTGGACGTCGAGGTGCAGATGGACGTCGGTGCGGGTGTGACTGCCCGAGCCCGTCGCGATGCCCGCGCGCACGGAGGCGACCATGTTGGCCTCCTTCAGCACCCCGGACAGATACGGCCACACCTCGAACCGCCGCTGCTTCAGCGGTACGACGCCGTTGTCCAGGCGGGACAGGTCCAGCAGCGTCTCCACCAGCCGCCCGAGGCGTTCGGTCTGCTTCAGCGCCGTGCGCATCGTCTCCGGGTCGGCCTGCGTGACCCCGTCGACGATGTTCTCCAGCACGGCGCGCAGGCCCGCGATGGGCGTGCGCAGCTCGTGCGAGACATTCGCCACGAGTTCCTTGCGCTGGCTGTCCTGGGCCTCCAGCTCGTCGGCCATGGCGTTGATCGTCACGGCCAGGTCGCCCAGCTCGTCACGGCGGTTCTCCCGCGTGCGGCGGGTGTAGTCGCCCTGCGAGATGGAACGGGCCACCGCGGTCATCTCGTCCAGCGGTGCGGTGAGTGAATGGGCCACGAACTGCGTGATGAGAAGTGTGGCGATCATCGAGAAGACCGTGATGAAGCGCAGCTCCGTCTTGGTGTGCACCGCGATCACCGACAGACCCGTGGTGATCAGCACCGAGATGACGACGAGCGCGCCCAGCTTGGTCTTGATCGAGAACGGGCTCACCCCGCCCCAGGGATCCGGCTCCCCGGGGTTTCTCCGTCCGGCCGGCCCACCGCTCATGGCGTCGGGGTCTCCAGGGCGTAACCGACGCCGTGCACCGTGCGGATCCGCTCGGCGCCGATCTTCCGGCGCAGCGCCTTGATGTGACTGTCGACCGTGCGGGTGCCGGAGGCGTCCGCCCAGTCCCAGACCTCGGCGAGCAGCTGCTCACGGGAGAGCACCGCACGCGGGGTGTTCGCCAGGCACACCAGCAGGTCGAACTCGGTGGGCGTCAGGTGAACGTCCTCGCTGCGCACCCGGACCCGGCGCTGCGCGTGGTCGATCTCCAGCTCACCGAGGCGCAGGATGCCGGAGCGGGGGGTGGCCGCCGCGATGGCGGCCCGCTCCACGCGGCGCAGCAGGACGTGCACGCGCGCCGCCAGCTCCCGCATCGAGAAGGGCTTGGTCATGTAGTCGTCGGCGCCGACGCCGAGCCCGACCAGCATGTCGGTCTCGTCGTCGCGCGCGGTGAGCATCATCACCGGCACCGGGCGGGCGGCCTGCACGCGCCGGCAGACCTCCAGCCCGTCGAAGCCGGGCAGCATGATGTCGAGGATCAGCAGGTCGGGCTGCCACGCCTCGGCCGTGTCGACCGCGGCCGGACCGTCACCCGCCGTTTGCACGAGGAATCCCTCGGCCCGCAGGCGGGTCGCGATGGCGTCCACGATCGTCGCGTCGTCCTCGACCACCAGGACCCGGCGCTGTGCGCCCGGAGTAGCCGTCGCCGAACCGTTGTGGGAGGTCTGTGTCTGCTCCATCGCCCGCCCCTGGGGTGTGCTTTCCGGAATCAGTGGGGTGATTCCTTCTGACTGGCTATGCCTGCGCATGGTTGCGATTGACGCTTGAATGATCGGCGTCAGAGGAGCAGCGTACGGGGAGTCAGCACGCCTTTGCTATCCAGGGCGGATGCCGAGGTGCACGACGTCCGGAACGCCCCGGGCAACCGGGAT
Organism: Streptomyces luteogriseus; assembly: GCF_014205055.1. Classification (NCBI taxonomy): domain Bacteria; kingdom Bacillati; phylum Actinomycetota; class Actinomycetes; order Kitasatosporales; family Streptomycetaceae; genus Streptomyces; species Streptomyces luteogriseus. The sequence goes on along the minus strand of NZ_JACHMS010000001.1, from coordinate 2,945,034 downwards.
CTCTTCGGTACGCACCCGTTGGAACCCGGCATTCCGCAAGGTTTCTTCGAATTCCGGAGACGGCTGGGCGGACCAGACCGCCAGAACCCCGCCCGGTCTCAACACCCTTGCGCAGCTTGCCAGTCCGGCTTCCCGGTAGAGATTTCCGTTGCCCTCCGTGACCGTCCAGCCGGGGCCGTTGTCGATGTCGAGGCACAGGGCGTCGTACGTGTCGGATGTCTCATTGACGTGTGCGACGAGATCGGCCTCGACGATTTCCGCCCGGGGATCCGCCAGTGCCCGGGCGGAGAGTGAGGAGAGCGGGCCGTCCCGATGCCATTCGACGATCGCGTGCTCGCGTTCCACCACCGTGATCCGTCCCCAGCGCGGGTCCGCCGCGGCGTGCGCGAGGGAGAAGCCGACGCCGAGTCCGCCGATCAGGACGTGGGGGCGGTCCCGGCCGTCCAGGGCGTCCAGCGCGGCGTCGACCAGCAGCCGCTCCGAGCGGCCGTCGGAGGTGTCCATCAGGAAACAGCCGTTGGCGATGATCTCCAGCCGGTCACCGTGCCGCCGCAGCACCACCTCGCCGTGCGGGCCCTCGCGACGGTCCAGGACATCGGGAATGTCGTACGAGTTAGGCATGGGGGCATCCTGGCAGGAGTGGACGGAGTGGCGCCCGGCGATTCACCGGGGGCCGGAGGCAAGACGCAGCACGAGGCTTTCGGGTTGCTGTGAATCCGCTCTCGCGTGGCGCGGGTCACAGACAGCGCGGACTGTGGGGCCAAGGCTGGGACATGACGGAGGGAGTGCCCGTTTTGGAACGCACCGCGCCGCCCCACGAGTCGGCCGCACCGACGCCGGCGGACGCGCCCTTCTGTGATGCGCCCGGGCTGCTCGACGGGGTGCCGCGGCAGCGGGGCCCGCGCGGGACGGCGGTCGCGGAGGTACGGGAGCCCGTTCCGGCGGCAGCGCCCCGGCCCTGGGCACTCCGCCCCTGGCGGCTGCTGCCCACCCCCGCGGGTACGCCGTTCACCTTCGGCTACGCCACGGTCCTCTGCCTCACCTCGCTGATCGCCGCCTACGCGGATCCGGCCCTGGTGCACGCCCTGCTCCAGGGCTCCAGCACGGACGTGGCGCACCTGGTGCGCACGCCGGAACTGGCGCTGATCGGGAGCGCGCTGTGGGTCGCGGGCGGCGTGACCTCGCCGTTCGCCATCGCCTTCGTGCTGGTGCTGACCGCGCTGGAGCGGCGTATCGGGGGCCTGCGCGCGGCCGGGGTCTTCGTGCTCGGACATGTCCTCGCCACCCTCGCCACCGAGGTGCCCGTGGGGCTCGCGGTGCTGGCCGGGCACCTTCCCGGCAGTTCCCTGCACCGCCTCGACTACGGCGTCAGCTTCGGGGTCGCCGCCGGTATCGGCGCCCTGGCCGGTCTGCTGCCGCCGTGGCTGCGCCTGCCGCTGCTGGCCGGCTTCGGCTGGATGCTGCTCCAGGACCTGCTCGCCTTCGCCGACCCGATGACGAACTGGGGGCACCTCATCGCCCTGGGCATCGGGCTCGCGACCTGGCCGGTGATCCGGCGCGCGGCACGACCCGGCCCGCCGGCCTCCGCCCGGGCCTGACCGCCGGCCCCCTCAGGTCCGGGCGGAGACCGGCGGGTCGTGCTTCGCGCTGGTCAACAGGGCCACGACCTCCCAGCCCAGTGCCTCGTAGAGCCCTCGCCCGGCGGGGGTCCCGGCCAGGATCCCGGTCCGCGCCCCCTGCCGGACGGCGGCGTTCTGCAACGTTCGCACGACGAGGCTGCCCAGACCCTTGCGGCGGTGATCGGGGGACGTCTCGACCTGGTCGATCACGGCGGTCCCACCCGTCGGGGCGATCTGGCCGCGTGCCGCCAGGGATCCGTCCGGCGCGGCCACCATCACGCGGGTCACCCCACCGCGCGACCACCCGCGCAGCCGATAGCCGTCGGGGGCGGCCGGAGCGCCGTCCGCCGCCAGCGGGAGCGTCATCAGAAAGCCGGGCTCGGGGTCGATCCACCAGCTGCCGTCCAGCCAGCCCGCGACCACCGACGGATCCCGGAACGCCTTCAGCCACACGCCCTGCCCGGTCACCGCCCCGGCCACCTTGCGCACGGTCGTCTCGTCGAGCCCCTCGTCCGTCGCGCCGAACACATGCCGCGTGACGTGCCCGTACATCCCCATGTCGATCGTCCAGCCCCACGGTTCGGCCAGGGGCGGAGCGGCCCCGCGCGAGACGATCCATCCGTTCACCCATGCCCGCACGGTTTCGTTCATGCCATCCCCCCGTAATGAGTGCTCACCTTGATCATCTATTACTCAATGGGACCTTACGCGGGTGCCCGCCCCCGGCGTCAGGAGTGATCGCTGACAGCGAACAGCGGGTGGGGAACATCCGGCCCCGCCCGAGCATTGAGTCGGCATAGCTCAACTTGACTGCTGAAGGGGAGATCATGGCTTCGACGTCCACACCGCTCACCCTGCCCGTGCTGCCGCTCGACGGCGAGGTCGTGCTGCCCGGCATGGTGGTCCCGCTGGACCTGAGCGATTCCGAGGTCCGTGCAGCGGTGGAGGCCGCCCAGGCCGCTGCCCGCACAACACCCGGAAAGCCCCGGGTACTCCTGGTGCCGCGCATCGACGGGACCTACGCGAACACCGGTGTCCTCGGCACCGTCGAGCAGGTCGGCCGGCTGGCCGACGGCGACCCGGGCGCTCTGATCCGCGGCCGGAGCCGGGTGCGCATCGGCGCGGGGACCACCGGCCCCGGCGCCGCCCTCTGGGTCGAGGGCACCGGCGTCGACGAGACCGTCCCGGAGCCGCTGCCCGGGCAGACCGCCGAACTGGTCAAGGAGTACAAGGCCCTCGCGACCGCCTGGCTGCGCAAGCGCGGCGCCTGGCAGGTCGTCGACCGGGTCCAGGCCATCGACGACGTCTCGGCGCTCGCCGACAACTCCGGCTACTCGCCGTTCCTGACCACTGACCAGAAGGTCGAACTGCTGGAGACCGCCGACCCGGTGGCCCGGCTCAGGCTCGCCACCCAGCAGCTGCGCGACCACCTCGCCGAGCAGGACGTGGCCGAGTCCATCGCCAAGGACGTCCAGGAGGGCGTCGACAAGCAGCAGCGCGAGTTCCTGCTGCGGCGTCAGCTGGAGGCCGTCCGCAAGGAGCTGCGCGAGCTCAACGGCGAGCAGGAGGGCGAGGAGTCCGACGACTACCGCACCCGCGTGGAGGCCGCCGACCTGCCCGAGAAGGTCCGCGAGGCCGCGCTCAAGGAGGTCGACAAGCTGGAGCGGTCCTCCGACCAGTCGCCGGAGGGCTCCTGGATCCGCACCTGGCTCGACACGGTCCTGGAGATGCCGTGGAACGAGCGCACCGAGGACTCCTACGACATCCGGGGCGCCCAGGCCGTCCTGGACGCCGAGCACGCGGGCCTGGAGGACGTCAAGGAACGCATCACCGAGTACCTCGCGGTGCGCAAGCGGCGTGACGACCGGGGCCTCGGCGTGGTCGGCGGGCGGCGCGGCGGTGCCGTGCTCGCGCTCGTCGGGCCGCCCGGCGTCGGCAAGACCAGCCTCGGCGAGTCCGTCGCCCACGCCATGGGCCGCACGTTCGTCCGCGTCGCCCTCGGCGGCGTCCGCGACGAGGCCGAGATCCGCGGCCACCGGCGTACGTACGTCGGCGCCCTGCCGGGCCGCATCGTCCGGGCCATCAAGGAGGCCGGGTCCATGAACCCGGTCGTGCTGCTCGACGAGATCGACAAGGTGGGCTCGGACTTCCGGGGCGACCCGGCCGCCGCCCTCCTCGAAGTGCTCGACCCGGCGCAGAACCACACCTTCCGGGACCACTACCTGGAGGTCGAGCTGGATCTGTCCGACGTCGTCTTCCTCGCGACCGCCAATGTCCTGGAGGCGATCCCGGAGGCCCTGGCCGACCGCATGGAGATCGTCCGGCTGGACGGCTACACGGAGGACGAGAAGGTCGTCATCGCCCGTGACCACCTGCTCCCGCGCCAGCTGGAGCGGGCCGGGCTCGACAAGGACGAGGTGACCATCGACGAGGGCGCGCTGCGCAAGCTCGCCGGCGAGTACACACGCGAGGCGGGCGTGCGCACCCTGGAGCGGTCCGTCGCACGGCTGCTGCGCAAGGTCGCCGCCCAGCACGAACTGGGCGAGCGGAAGCTGCCGCTCACCGTCCGGGACGAGGACCTGCGCGACCTGATCGGCCGGCCGCACCACGTGCCCGAGTCCGCCCAGGACCCGGCCGAGCGGCGGACGTCCGTCCCCGGCGTGGCGACCGGCCTGGCGGTGACCGGAGCGGGCGGTGACGTCCTCTACGTCGAGGCGTCGCTGGCCGACCCGGAGACGGGCGCGGCCGGACTGACCCTGACCGGACAGCTGGGCGACGTGATGAAGGAGTCCGCCCAGATCGCGCTGAGCTTCCTGCGCTCCCGCGGCGCCGAGCTGGAGCTGCCGGTGGCGGATCTGAAGGACCGGGGTGTGCACATCCACTTCCCGGCGGGCGCGGTCCCCAAGGACGGCCCGAGCGCCGGCATCACGATGACCACGGCCCTGGCGTCCCTGCTGTCCGGCCGGCTGGTCCGCACGGACGTGGCGATGACCGGCGAGGTCTCGCTGACCGGGCGGGTCCTGCCGATCGGCGGTGTGAAGCAGAAGCTGCTCGCCGCGCACCGGGCCGGTGTCACCACCGTGATCATCCCCAAGCGCAACGAGCCCGACCTGGACGACGTCCCGGCCGAGGTGCTGGACAAGCTCGACGTCCACGCCGTCACCGACGTCCGCCAGGTCCTGGAGCTGGCGCTCGCGCCCGCCACCGCGGGTGCCACGCCGGAGGTTCCGGTCGCGGCGTGACGGACGTGACCGGATAAGGAAGGCCCGGGTTCCCGTGAGGGAGGCCCGGGCCTTCACCGTGTGGTGGCCCTGTGGACACGGACGCCCTGACCTGCGGAATACTTGCCGAACTGCGGTGATGGCGGCAGGTGGCGGAAAATCCAGGTACCGGAACTCTCACGACCGGGCGACGACCGAGGCAGGGGCTGACGTGCACGAGGGCGGCAACGACGACGGACGCCGGGACGCCGGTCTGGCCGGAAGCGGTGTGGACCAGCCTGCCTTCCTGGCGCTGGAACGCGAGCTGACCGTACTGCTGCGCCGCGCCCGGGCCAGCCAGGGCGAGATGGCCCGCGAGGTCCACCCCGACCTGGAGTCGTCCGCGTACGGCCTGCTCGTCCGGCTGGACGAGTGCGGGAAGCAGCGGGCCACCGAGCTCGCCGCCTACATCGGGGTCGGCAAGGCGACGATGTCCCGCCAGCTGCGCGCCCTGGAGGAACTCGGGCTGGTCGCGCGCGAGCCCGACCCCGCCGACGGACGCGCCTGGCACGTCGCCCTCACCCAGGAGGGGCACGACCGCGTCCGGCGGGTCCGGGAGGCCCGCCGCGCCCGCTACGCAGGCCGCCTGGCCGACTGGGACTCCCGCGAGGTCACGGAACTGGCCCGGCTGCTGAACCAGCTCAACCGCGGCATGGAGAAGTAGGGCCGGGCAGGGGCCCGGGAACCGCGCGGCCGTTCAGAACTCGACGTACACGGCCGTCGCGTCGTCGTGCCGCTTGCTCCGGCCCAGGAACGTCGCCGCGGCGTCCGACCGCTCCAGTGCCCGGACGCGGTCCACCAGCGCCTGGGGGCCCTCTTTGCGGACCAGGTGGAAGCAGTCCGTCCAGTCGCCCTCCTCGAACCGCTCCACCCAGCGGGTCGCGCCGTCCGTCAGCGCGGCCAGGGCACGCACTTCGCCGCGGGGCACGGTTCCGGTCACGGCCCGGGCCGCCACCGAGGGGTCGGCCGCCGCCGTGAAGAACCCGCCCTCCCTGTTCCGGAGGGTGGCGTCCACCTGCGCGTCCGTCGCCAGCGCCGAGCGGGGGAGCAGGGTCAGCCGGTCGTCGAGGACGGGCCTCACCACGCCGTCCGGGGACTCCAGCAGGAGAGCCGAGTCCGACAGCACCAGATACTCCACCGTGTCCGGATCCCAGCGGACCGCGACCACCGTCGCCTGGGGAGTGCGAGGGTGAGAAAGGTCACAGGTTGTGGCGTGTGCCTCGGAGGTACGCGCGATGGCACGGGACAAGGCGTCGACCAGAGGAACATCCGGGAGTGAAACGGTCAGTTCGGTCAGTGCTCCGCCGAGGCGTGCGGTGAACCAGGGGACGGAATGCAGACAGCCCGTCCCCGTCCTCGGCGGCGTGACCCCGTCCAGGACGACGACCGAACCGCCCTGTCCCGAGGCCGGTAGTCCGACGCTGGCGAAGTCCTCGTTGGGGCGGTCGGCGTCTCCCGGCTCCGAGGCGAGTTCAGTACGCATCCAGCCAGTCTGCACGAGCCCTTCACAACGTACGCAAAAGACCGGCAATGGTTGCCGGACCGGCGCAGCCGCGCAGGTCAGACGCCAGGTTTGGGATGGAATGATTTGTTCCGGGAAGGCGTGGTGGCGAATACTGCCACCGGCCGTCGCCGTCGTCCAACCGGCGTGCCGCGCAAGGTCACTGCAAGGGCCTGCGGAACTTGCCCCTCAACTCCCGTCCGAGGTTCACTCCTTCGGGTGGCGGGTCAGGTGATGCGCGTGCGCTGCCCACCGGCGCTGGGAGGGTCGGGAAGTGTACCGGGAGTACGCACCAGTTGACGGTGCGTCATCCGGGCCCAAGGGTTCACGAGTTCAGGAATGCGAGCACCGGTGCAGAAGACGCGGCCTCGTCGCACAGGCAAGCAGAAGGCCCCCGTTCAGGGTGCCGAGCCAGCGCCCCCCACCGGCAAGGGCCGCCCCACGCACGTACGCAACCGGCTGATCGTGGCCGTGGCCGTGGTGGCCGCGGCCATCGCCGGTGCCGGTACGCCGTCCGTCCTCGCCGCCTCCGGGCAACTCCACGACTCCCAGGAACTGGTGACGCTCGCGGAGCAGACGCAGGACGCCCTTGCCCTCGCGCACTCCCTCGCCGACGAGCGTGACGACGTCACCTCCTACATCGCCGCCGGGCGCCCCAAGTCCAAGGCGCCCTCCGAGCAGCGCAGCGCCCGCGTGGACCGGCAGGTCGAGGAACTGAGGGCCGACACCGACACGCCCGCCTCGCTCCGGTCGGACCTCGACGGCATAGCGGCCGTGCGCCGGGCGGCGCTCACCGGCAAGAGCAGCGCCCTCGAAGCGCACCAGGCGTACTCCACCGCCATCACCGAACTCCACGGGCTCGCTGAGCAACTGGCGCAGCGGACACCGCCGCGCGCGGGCGAAGGCGGATACGCCCTGGCCGAGCTGGACTCGGCCGTCCAGCAGGCCGCCGCGGCCCGCGGGCTGCTGCTAGCCGCGCTGAGCGTGCCGCGCAGCACCGGAACGGTCATCGACCCCGTCACCGGCCTGCCCACCGAGACCTCCAGCTCCTCGGACGCCGACACCCGGCAGCGCGACGCTCTCAGCGCCGCCGCCCAGCAGGCCCGGCTGCGCTCCGACGCGGCGCTCGCCGACTTCCGCGGCACCGCGCCCAAGCCGGCCCGCGCCTCCTTCGACTCCACGGTCACCGGCACCGACGTCAACTCCGCCGACAAGTACCTCGCCACCCTGACCGACCAGCCGACGCTCTCCCGCAGCGATCTCACCGCCAGCCCCAAGAAGCTGGACGCGGCCCTGTCCGCCCGCGTCGACCTGATGCGCGGCGTGGAGTCGGCCCTCTACGACCGGCGCACCAAGGACCTCGAGGCGCTGCGCGACGACGACGTCACCGCGCTGGAGATCCGCATCGCCGTCCTCGGCGCCCTCATGCTGCTCGCCGTCGGCGTCGCCACGGGCATGGCCCGCAGCCTCACCCGCCCGCTCGCGGTCCTGCGCCTGGGGTCCAAGCGCCTCGCCGAGGCCGACGACCCGGCGGCCGAGGAGCCGGTGAAGTTCACCGGCCGCAACGACGAGTTCGCCCAGGCCGTCCGTTCCGTCAACGCCCTGCACGCGCACGCCGCCGCCCTCACCGAGCGGATCACCACGCTGGAGTCCGACCGCAAGCACCTGGTCGGCCAGCGCCAGAAGATGGCCGACGCGCGCGAGGAACTGCGCGGTGAACTCGCCGAGTCCGCCGCCCAGCTGGACCGGCTGCGCACGGCCATCGGCGGGACGTTCGTCAACCTCGCCCTGCGCACCCTCGGTCTCGTCGAGCGGCAGCTGGCCGTCATCGAGAACCTGGAGGAGCGCGAGCAGGACCCGGACCGGCTCGCCACGCTGTTCAAACTCGACCACTTCGCGACGGTCATGCGCCGGCACAGCGAGAACCTGCTGGTCCTCGCCGGCACCGAGCACGTCCAGCACGCCGCCGGGCCGGTGCCGCTGGTCGACGTCGTCCGTGCCGCGGTCAGCGAGATCGAGCGGTACGAGCGGGTCCGGATCGCCGCGCTGCCGCCGCACGCGCACATCGCCGGGTTCGCCGCGGACGACCTCTCCCACCTGCTGGCCGAACTCATGGAGAACGCCACCTCGTTCTCCCCGCCCGACCTGCCCGTCGAGATCTCCGGCTGGCTGCTGGAGAACGGCGAGGTCATGCTCTCCGTCCAGGACGAGGGCATCGGCATGACCGAGGAGCGGCTGGAGCGCCTCAACTCCCGCCTGGCCGACTTCGACCCGGAGGCGCCCTACGACCAGGAGGGCGAGGACGGTCTCGGCCTCGGTTTGTACGTCGTCGCCCGGCTCGCCCAACGCCACGGTGTGCGCGTCCAGCTGCGCGAGCAGAAGCAGGGCGGTGTCGCGGCGGTCGTCGTCCTGCCGCGCACGCTGCTCGCCGCCGCCCCGCCCGTGGCCGCCCCGGCCTCCGGGCACCTCGCCGGCACGGCCCCCTCCTACTCCTTCCCGGGCGCCGACGCCGAGGCCAACTCCAACGTCCTGCCCGGCCGCGCGACCGGCGACGACCCGCTGGTGGCCCTGGCGGAGAAGGCGGTGGCGGTACGGCAGGACGAGGCGGCGGACACCACCGACACCGATCCGGGAACGCCTGCCGACCCGGGGGCGACGCCCGTCGACCCGGGGGCAGCGCCCGCCGACCAACCGGCCGCGCCCGCCGGACACCCGGCCGCGCCCGCCGGACAGCCTGCGTCGGCCCTGTCTGCCGCCCCGGTCGCAGACGCCGACCCGGCGACGCCCGCCGACGGGGCCGCACAGGCCGAACCGGCGCTGCCCGCCGCCACGGACGCCCTTGCGGCCCGGGCGGAGCACGTCGACACGGATGCACACGCCGCCCCGGGGACGCACGCCGACCTGGCTGGGCCCGCTGAAGGGCCCGCGCACGCCGACCCGGCGACGCCCGCTGGGCCGACGCACCCCGACACGGACGCCTCGGCCGCTGCGCCGACGCACGCCGACTCGGTCGGGTCGGTTGACGCCGCCCCGGCGACGCCCGCCGACACGGAGACGCCCGCTGGTCCGGCCGCGCACGCCGATCGGGATGCCCCCGCCGACCACGCGAGGCACGCCGCCCCGTTGGAGTCCCCCGCGGAAACCACCATGGAGCTGTGGATTCCGGCACAGCCGGAGGGCTCGGACGCGGCCGGGTCCGACGTCGCGGGCTCCGAGGCAGGGCCGCACGGGGTGTCCGTGGACGGGGACCTGACCCGTACGGGCGGCCCGGACACGGTCGAGGGGGACGGCCGCGAGCACGAGCGTGCGTCCGACGAGGAGGAGGACCGGGTCACCGACAAGGGCCTCCCCAAGCGCACTCCGAAGATCACCGCACCGACCACCGCCCCGCGCCAGCGCAGCGGCTCCGTCGACGCCGACGCCCTGCGCCGCCGACTCGGCGGGTTCCGTCAGGGCGCTCAGGCCGGCTACCGCGACGTGGAGGCGGAGATCGCCGAGAGGACGGCCTCGCACCAGCGGCCGGCCACCGGCGCAGCAGGACCAGCTGAACCCGAAGAAGCCACGGGGGGCACAGTCGAGGAGGCAAGCAGTTGACCGCTCCCAGTACCTTCGGACTGATCGGACTGAGCAGTGAGGCCCGCAACCTGCACTGGCTGCTGACCAACCTGGTCGAGGAGGTCCCCGGCATCCTCTCGGTCGCGGTCGTCTCGTCCGACGGGCTGCTCCTGCTCTCCTCCGACGACCATCGCAACAAGGAGGCGCGGGACGCCCTGCAGGCCCGCGGAACCAAGCGCACCGGCCCGCGCGGCTCGGCCGCCGACCTGGCCACCATCGTCTCCGGCATCGGCAGCCTCACCGTCGGCGCCGCCAAGCTGATGGACTTCGGCGGGGTCCGGCACACCATGGTCGCCATGGACGAGGGCAGCCTGTTCGTGATGTCGATCAGCGACGGCTCACTGCTCGGCGTCCACGGCTCCGCGGAGTGCGACATGAGCGTGGTGGCGTACCACATGGCCCTGTTCGTCGGCCGGGCCGGGCACGTCCTGACGCCCGAACTCCGCAGCGAGCTCCGCAAATCCCTGGAGGATTCCCAGACGACGGGGAGTGCCCGATGAGCAGCACGCCGAAGCATCATCTCCCGGTCCGCGGCGGCGATCGTAAACCCGCCCGGGTCCGCCCCTACTCGCTCACCGGCGGCCGCACCCGCTTCGGCCACGTCCTCCTCGTGGAGACGTTCGTGGCGAGCACGGCCGCGCTCGACGCCCCGGAGGAGCGCAAGGAACTGACGAACGGCCACCTCTCCACCCGCGTGATGCCGGAGCTCCGGGCCATCGTCGAACTGTGCCGCCGGATGCGTACGGTGGCCGAGATCGCCGCGCTGCTGAAGATGCCGCTCGGCGTGGTCCGCGTGCTCCTGAGCGACCTCGCGGACCAGGGAAAGATCCGTGTGTACGGAACGGGCACCGGCCATGGCACGGGCCGCCCGGACCGGGCTCTGCTGGAAAGGGTGCTGAGTGGACTCCGTCGTCTCTGACGCCGCTCACGGCGTCTCTGGTTCCTCCCCGTTCGTCCAGCCGGACGACAGCATGCACGCGTGGGAGACGGACCGCACCCGGGCCCCCATAGCCACGAAGATCGTGGTGGCGGGCGGCTTCGGCGTGGGCAAGACCACGCTGGTCACCGCGGTCTCGGAGATCACGCCCCTGCAGACCGAGGCGCTGATGACCGAGGCGAGCGAGGCGACCGACGACCTCACCGCCACGCCGGGCAAGTCCACCACCACCGTGGCCATGGACTTCGGGCGCATCACGCTCGACGACGACCTGGTGCTCTACCTGTTCGGCACGCCGGGCCAGCAGCGGTTCTGGTTCATGTGGGACGACATCGTGCGCGGCGCGATCGGCGCCGTCGTCCTCGCCGACACCCGCCGTCTGAAGGACTGCTTCCCGGTCCTGGACTACTTCGAGAGTTCCGGACTGCCCTACGTGGTCGCGGTCAACCACTTCGACGGCAGCGAGCTGTTCGAGCCGGAGGACGTGCGGGAGGCCTTGACCATCCCGCGACACATACCTGTCATGATCATGGACGCGCGTCGCCGGATCTCCGTGATCGAGACCCTCCTGGCCCTCGTGGGCCACGCGCTCGACGAAACCCCCGAGTAGAGGACAGCCCCGCATGCGGAAGATACTCGTCGTCGGAGCCGGTCAGTCCGGGCTCCAGATAGCTCTCGGCCTCCAGTCGCAGGGGTACGAGGTCACCTTGATGTCCAACCGGACGGCGGACGAGATCCGCACCGGCCGGGTCATGTCGACGCAGTGCATGTTCCACACGGCCCTGCAGCACGAGCGCGATCTCCAGCTGAACTTCTGGGAGTCCCAGGCCCCGAAGATCGAAGGACTCGGCGTCTCGGTCGCCGCCCCCGGCTCCTGGGCCGAAGGCCCCTCCGCCCGCGCCATCGACTGGCTGGGCAGGCTCGACGGCTACGCGCAGTCCGTCGACCAGCGCGTGAAGATGGCAGGCTGGATGGAGACGTTCGCCCAGCGCGGCGGGCAGCTCGTCATCCACGGCGCGGCCGTCGGCGACCTCGACTACTTCTCCCGCACCTACGACCTGGTGCTCGTCGCGGCCGGCAAGGGCGAACTGGTCCAGATGTTCGGCCGCGACGCCGAGCGCTCTCCGTACAGCGAACCGCAGCGCGCGCTGGCCGTGGCGTACGTCCACGGCCTGGGCCCGCGCCCCGAGCACCCCGGCACCGAAGCGGTCCGCTGCAACCTCGTGCCGGGTGTCGGCGAACTGTTCGTCATGCCGACCCTGACCACGTCCGGCCGTGCCGACATCCTGTTCTGGGAGGGCATACCCGGCGGCCCGCTCGACGCCTTCAACGGCGTCAAGGACCCCGCGGAGCACCTCTCCCTGACCCTGGAACTCATGGAGCGGTACGTCCCCTGGGAGTACGCGCGGGCCACCAAGGTCGAACTGACCGATGCCGGCGGTACGCTGGCCGGCCGCTACGCCCCCACCGTCCGCAACCCGATCGGCCGCCTCCCCGGCGGCGGACTCGTACTGGGCGTGGCGGACGTCGTCGTCGCGAACGACCCCATCACCGGGCAGGGCTCCAACTCGGCGTCCAAGTGCGCCGCCGCCTACCTCGCCTCGATCACCGAGCACGGCGACAAGCCGTTCGACGAGGAGTGGATGCGGGCCACCTTCGACCGCTACTGGAACACCGCCCAGCACGTCACCAAGTGGACCAACGCGATGCTCGCGCCGCCGCCGGAGCACATCCTGAACCTCATCGGCGCCGCCGGTGAGCTCCAGCCGGTCGCCGACCGCTTCGCCAACGGCTTCAACGACCCGGCCGACTTCGAGAACTTCTTCTACGACCCGGACAAGACGGGGGCCTACCTGGCCGAGGTGTCCGGCGCGGGCGCCGCGTAACCTCCGTCGTCCCCGTACCCCTCGTCCGACCCGTCCGCGGCACCCTCGGGGAGCTCCGGCGGCTCGTAACGCCGCAGGGGCTTCCCGCCCGGGTCCGGTCGTACGGCACCCAGGACCGGGTTGGCCGCGATCGGTGACACCTTCACCTTCGCGCCCGGCCGGGGAGCCTGGACGACCATGCCGTCCCCGAGGTACAGCGCGACGTGCGTGGCCTTCGGGAAGTACACGACCAGGTCGCCCGGGCGCAGCTCGTCCAGGGGGATCCGCTCCAACCGCTTCCACTGCTCCTGGCTGGTCCGGGGGATGGGCGTGCCGGCCCCGGCCCAGGCCTGCGAGGTCAGGCCCGAGCAGTCGTAGGCCCTCGGGCCCTCGGCGCCCCACTCGTACGGTTTGCCGAGCTGCCGCACGGCGTAGCGCACGGCGCGGCGGCCTTCGGCGGACGGGGTGGGGGTGCGGGTGGTGCCGGTGCTTGCGCGGCGGCCCCTGTTCTTACCGTTGTCCTCGGTGTCTCCGTCCACCTCGGCGGCTTCGACCTCGTCGGCTTCGGCTTCGTCGCCGTGAGCTTCGCCGGCTTCGGTTTCGCCGGCTTCGGGTTCGGCTTCGGCTGTGTTTCCGAGCGCGCCTGACGCCATGAACTCCCTCTGCGCCTTCGCGATGCCCTTCTGCTCGAACTCCGCGAGGTCGGTGAGCTGCTCGCGGCTCAGGGAGGCGAGCAGTTCCTCGACGTCGTGGAGCCGGGCGCGGACCCCGTCCCGCTCCTTCTTGCGCCGCTCGGTGAGGGCGAGCTGCCGGTCGAGGGCCGTGCGGGCCTTGCGGGCCAGTTCGTTGGCCTTGCGCTCGTTGCCGGTCAGCCGGCCGATGGTGTCGGCCCGTTCCCGGGCGAGTCGGCCGATCACATGGCCCTGCTCGATCGCGTGCTGCGGGTCGCGGGCCAGGAGCAGACGTACGTACGGGGAGATGTCGGTGCTGCTCTGGTACTGCTGCCGGGCCAGCCGGCCGGCCGCGCCCCGGCTGTCGTGCAGGGAGAGCCGGGCGCGGGCGAGGGCGCGTTCCAGGCGGTCGGTCTCGGCGCGCTGCTCCTTCAGCTTCTCCTCGGTGCCGTTGTAGGCCTCGGTGGCCTCCTCGGCCTTTCGGTACAGCTCTTGAAGGTCCGTCAGGAGGTCGGCGATGTCATGTTGTTCCGTGTCGCGCTGTTCCGTCTCCGGCTCGGGGGCAGCCGTGGCCGGGACGGGCGCCAGGACGGTTCCGGCCGCCGTCGCCGCGATGCAGACCAGACGCAGAAGCTTTCCTGACATGCCATCACCTCCGTTGCGGGGGCGGCGTGGTGCCGCCGGACAACGTGAGGATCAGGCGTGTGCGGGCGGAGCGCGCGGTGGGTGTGCGCGGTTCGGCGCAACGGGGTCACCCGTCGGCGTCGTCCGGCTTGCCGTGCGGCGTGGCGTCTGGCTTCGACCACGGCCAGTTGAGCCGGCGTGGCGGGACCCCCTCCGGGGCGTACGCGTACTTCCACCGGTTGGACAGGCCGACCCTGCCCGGGCCCCGGGGGACGCGGCGGTAGACGAGCACGGTGTCCGGTCCGCCGTCGGGGTCCGGGACGGGAATGCGGTACGTCTTGGGCGGGTGGCCGGTGATGCCGAGGAGGACCGGCAGGACCCTGCCGTCCATGGGGCCGCCCTCGAAGGGGGTGTCTTCGCTCTTCACGGGATCAGTGTCAGACATCCTCGGCGAGCGCCCGGACCAGGGCGTCGGTCTGCGGGTCGCGGCGGGCGGTCACCGTCAGCATCGCCACGAACTGCTCGACGAGCCAGTCGCGGAGCTCCTCGGCGGGCGGCTGCTTGTCCTCGTCGAGCCAGATGAGCGACGACGCCTCCACGGAGGTGATCCACATGCGGATGGTCATGCGCAGACGCGGGCCGGGGCCGGTGACGCCCAGGTGGCTGAGGATGTGCTCGGCGGCGACGCGGCGGACGCCGTCGACGATGGCGGTGGTGCGTGACGTCTCCACGACGCTGCCGCCCTGGAGGAGGGCGCTGAAGCCGGTGTCGTGCTCGTCGACGAAGGTGAGGTAGCGGTCGAGGGCGCGGGACAGGCGGGGGAGCAGGGGGCCCTCGCGGGGTTCGTCGAAGCAGTGCTGGAGCTCGTCGGCCGCGGAGCGCAGGGCGGCCTCGTAGAGCTGCTGCTTGCCGCCCGGGAAGTACCGGTACACCAGGGGGCGCGAGACCCCGGCCGCCTCCGCCACGTCGTCCAGGGACACCTCCTCCGGGGCGCTGTGGGCGAAGAGGTCCAGCGCGGAGGTGAGCAGCTGACTGCGGCGTTCCTCGACGCTGAGTCGCCGGTAGGCGGGGGTGGGGGCGGCTGGTGTCATGTCTCGCAGGGTAATCGGGGGGCCGGGGGGCTGCGTAGCGATGGCGGGGGCGGGGGCGGTGGGGGTGCGCGTTCGCTTCGCCTTCGCGTGGGGTGTGGGTCGGGGCCGTGCCGGGGGTGTCCGTCCTCGGAACGGCGCGATGGGGTTGCGTACCGACTCGCTCCCCGTTGACGCGCCAACCGCTACGGGCGGACACCCCCCGACACGGCCCCTTCTCGCCGTACGCGGGTGCGGGAGTGCCTAACGCGCGTCCACGTGCTGGAAGTCGACCGCGGTGATCCGGGCCGCCTTCGGGGTCAGTTCGGCGATGCCCTGGCCCTCGAACGTGTCCGTGATCAGCGGGCCCCTGGTGGCGCCGAACGCGGACTGCTCCTTGCTGGGCACGAGGGACGCGCTGGAGCGGTAGGGCTCCTTGAGCAGGGATTCCTGCTTGTGGGCGGCCGGGAAGAGGGCGAGGACGCCGCCGTCGGCCGTCCGCAGGGCGTAGACGCTCGGGTCGGCCGGGGACTTGGCGAAGAACATCTTCGTGGCCATGCCGTCGGCGACGCCCTCCTTGCTGCTGCGCTGGTAGGTCTTCTTCGCGTTCTCGACCGGCTTCGTGGAGGTCAGGGCGGTGCCCTTCTTCTTGCCGCCCGTCTGGAGGAGGTCCTCGTAGGCGGCGCCGATGTCGGCGGGGGCGAACTTTCCGACCTTGGCGGAGGGGTTCGCGACCTCGGCCAGGCCGTGCTTGTCGAGGGCAGGCTCGGGGAGAGGGGCGCCGCCGTCGGCCCAGAGGGAGAGCACCATCTTGTGGGTGCCGCCCACCTTGTCGAAGACCAGCAGCACGCTGTTCTTGCTGTCCTCGCTGGACGTCGCCCGGACGGCGAACCAGGTGGCCGTGCCCTTCTCGGGGATGACGTACTGGCGGTCCCGGTAGGAGAAGGGCTTGGCGTAGGCCTTCTGCTCCTTGGCCGGCCAGGTCTTGACGAGGGTGTAGGTGGCCTTGTCCATCGCGTAGACCTGGCCCGCTTCGACCGTCGCCAGAAGCTTCTCGTCCTGGGCCGCGTTGGCCTTGTTGTTGACCTGCTCGTAGTGGTCGGCGATCTTCTTGGCCTCCGCCTGGCTGACCACGCCCTGCGGTTTGGCGTCAGCGGCCTTGTCGCCGTCCGAGCCGGTGCCACCGCCGCACGCGGTCAGCGCGAGGGCGGTCGTGGCACCGATGGCGGCGGTCTTGAGACGGGTGGTGTGGGGGGACATACGGTGCTGATCTCCTTCAGGGCCACGGAGGGTGACTGCGTCCTGAAGGACAGTAGTCACCCCGCATGGACATGACGGAGTCGGGGCCTCTACGCCAGCAGCCCGGACGACTTCCACAGGCGGCGGCCGACGCCTCGGAGCACGCCGATGTCGTCGAGGAAGTCGGTCAGCCGCTTGGAGCCGTTCTGCATGACCTCCCGGCGGTGGCCGCTCGCGCGGACCTGGGCGAGGGCCTCCCGCTTGTCCAGGCCCACGTTGGTGTAGACGTCCGGGTTCACGAAGGCCACCGAGAAGACGCGGGCGAACTCGCCGGAGGTGACGCGGGTGAACTCCTGGGACCACTTGGGGGCCGTCACCATCTGGCGGCGGAGTTCCTCACGGGCGTAGCGGACGTGGCGGGCCTCCTCCACGACATGGATGCGGGTGACACCGCGGACCAGGGTCTGCACCCGCTCGTCGGGGAACGTCAGGCGCTGCATCCAGTCGAGGACCTCCTCGCCGAGGAGGGTGGCGGTGAAGGAGCCGGGGGTGGTGGAGATGGTCTTGAACAGGCGGCCCAAGTGCTGGTGGGCCCGGCTGACCGGGTACCAGGGTGTGTCGCCGTGGGAGATCAGGCGGGCGAACATCTTGGAGTGGCGGCACTCGTCCTCGATCTCCGTGAGTGCGTAGCGCACATGGGCGCTCGTCGCCGCCTTGTCGTAGATGTGCCGGACCAGCAGCTGCATCAGGATGATCTCGAACCAGATGCCCAGGGAGGCCAGGGCCGCGGCCTCGTGCTGGGAGAGGAGGATGCGCTGCTCCTCGCCCATGCGCTTCCAGAGCGGGGTGTCGTAGAGCGAGACCAGCTCCGGGGGCCAGAACCACTTGCCCTCCTCGAAGGGCGCGTCCCAGTCCAGTTCCTTGTCCGGATCGAAGGAGTGCTTGGCGGAGGAGTCGAGCAGCCGCTGGGCCACCTGCTCCCGGTCCTTGAGCAGGCCGAGGGCATCGCGCAGTCCGTCGAGCGCGTCGGCTTCCGTCAGGGTCGTCATGGCTGCCCACCTCGTTGTGCACACGTCACTGTCCCTCTTATGAGACTGCCTGTCAGCAAGCTCGTCAATCCCCCGCGCACTACTTGTTGACCCGGTGTCTACCTCGTGTGAGCCTGCGGGCATGCCGACCTTCGACCTGTACGCGATGGAACCGCCAGAGCCCGTACGACAGGTGCCGGCGAGCGGCGCGGCCCGTTTCACCTGGGAGTACGACGACGGCCGCGACCGTCTCCTGGCCCTCTACCAGAAGGGCAAGGACAAGCAGTGGGACGGTCAGAAGCGGATCGACTGGGAGCTGGAGGTGGATCCGTACGATCCGCTCGGCACCCCGGACGAGGCGATGTCCCTCTACGGGACCAGGCACTGGGCGAAGCTGACGGAGAAGGACCGGGGCGAGCTGCGCAGGCACTACGCCTCCTGGCAGTTCAGCCAGTTCCTGCACGGTGAGCAGGGCGCGATGATCTGTGCCGCGCGGATCGTCGAGTCGGTCCCCGATCTGGACGCGAAGTTCTACTCGGCGACCCAGACCATGGACGAGGCCCGGCACGCCGAGATCTACGGCCGCTTCCTGCACGAGAAGATCGGGATGCTGTACCCGATCAACGACAACCTCCAGTCCCTGCTGGACGACACGCTGCGCGACGCCCGCTGGGACATGCCGTACCTGGGCATGCAGGTGCTGATCGAGGGCCTCGCGCTGGCCGCCTTCGGCATGATCAGGGACACGACGGACAAGCCCCTGCCCAAGCAGATCCTCGCGTACGTCATGCAGGACGAGGCACGGCACGTGGCCTTCGGGCGGATGGCCCTGCGCGACTACTACCGGCAGCTCACCGACGCCGAGTTGAGGGAGCGCGAGGAGTTCGTCATCGAGGGCTGCTACCTCATGCGCGACCGGCTGCGGGGCGTGGAGGTGCTGGAGAACTTCGGCATCCCGAAGGCCGAGGCGGAGGAGTACAGCGAGCAGTCCGAGTTCCTCACCCTGTTCCGCAAGCTGCTGTTCAGCCGCATCGTCCCCTGCGTCAAGGACATCGGCCTGTGGGGCAAACGCCTCCAGCAGGCCTATGTCGACATGGGCGTCCTGGAGATGGGTGACGCCAGCCTCGACCTGCTGATGTCCGAGGACGAGGAGATCGCCGAGAAGCTCGACGCCGAGCGTTTCGCGGCGGAGGAGGAGGCGAGGACGGCGGAGGTGCGGGGGGCGATCGACGCGGGGCGGGCGGCCGGCGGCTGAGCGCCTGTCGGAGTGCGCAGCCCGGGCCCTCCGGCACGTCGCCGAGCAGGGGTGTCGCCCCCTGGGGCGGGCTCAGTCGTGAATCGAACGGCAGGCCGGGCGCCCTCGGTCCCGGCAGCCCCGTCCCGGCAACCGGGCTGCCGCGCCCGAGCCGCGTCAACCGAACGGCTGATCAGGGGACTTCAGCACCGCCTCCATCACCGCTCGGGCGATCGGCGCCGCGTCACCGCCCCCGCTGATGTCCCCGCGGTCCGTTTCCGCGTCCTCCACGACGACCGCGACCGCCACCCGCGGCGCCAGATCGCGGTCGCCCTGCGCCCAGGAGACGAACCAGGCGTACGGCGTACCGGAGTTGCCGAGGCCGTGCTGGGCGGTGCCGGTCTTGCCGCCGACCTTGGCCCCGCGGATGGCGGCGTTGCGGCCGGTGCCGTTCTCGACCACGTCCCGCATCATCGCCCGCAGCCGGGCGGCCGTGGACGGGTACATCGCCTGCCGGGTCGCCCGCGAGCCGGCCGTCGCCAGGGTGCTGCCGCCCGGCCGGGTCGTGCGCTCCACCAGGTAGGGGTCCCGCACCTGACCGCCGTTGGCCACCGCCGCCGCGACCATCGCCATCTGCAGCGGTGTGGCGCGGGTGTTGTACTGGCCGATCGACGACAGCGCCAGCTGCGCCTGGTCGAGGGTGGTGTCGAAGGTGGACCGGGCCACCGGAAAGGGGATCCTCAGCGCCCCGTTGTTGAAGCCGAAGGCGTGCGCGGTGGCCGTCATGTCCGTCACGCCCGCCTCCGCACCGAGCTTGGCGAACACCGTGTTGCAGGAGAGGGTGAAGGCCTCGCGGACGGAGGCGTTCGCGCAGCCCTTCGACGCGTTCGTCAGGCGTGTGCGCGTCCCGGGCAGCCGGTAGGGGTCGGGGGTGTCGGTCGGCGCTTCGAGGTCGGTGACCACACCGGCGTCCAGCGCGGCGGCCGCGGTGACGACCTTGAAGGTCGAGCCCGGTGGATAGGTCTGCCGCACCGCCCGGTTGAGCATCGGGCGGTCCTTGTCCGCGGTGAGCCGCGACCAGGCCCGGGCCGCCGCCGAGCCGTTGCCGGACAGCGGCTGGGGGTCGTAGGAGGGGGCGGACACCAGGGCCAGGATCCGGCCGGTCGACGGCTCCAGCGCCGCCACCGCGCCCTTGTGGCCCGCGAGCCCCTCGTACGCGGCCTCCTGGGCGGCGGGGTGGAGCGTCGTGACGACGTCTCCGCCGGCGTTGCGTGCCCGCGTGAAGTCGTTCCACAGCGGGAACGGCGCGAGCATCGGATCCGCGCCGGACAGCACGCCGTCCTCAGCGCTCTCCAGGAGCGTCGTCCCGTACAGCTGGGAGGCGAATCCGGTGACCGGGGCGTACATCGGGCCGTCGGTGTACGTCCGTTCGTAGCGGAGGTGCTCGCGGGTGTCCCGGGAGCCCGTGACGGGCCGCCCGCCGACCAGGATGTCCCCGCGGGGCTGCTCGTAGCGGGTGATGTCGGGGCGCCGGTTGCCGGGGTTGCGGTCGTACGACGGGGCCTGGACGACCTGGACGCGGGCGGCGTTCACCAGCAGGGCCACCAGCAGCAGGGCGCAGAAGTACCCGGCGTGCCGGATGTGCCGGGTCACCGGGCGTCCTGCCCGTCGTAACTCCGCCGGGCCGAGTCGCTGACCCGCACCAGCAGCGCCACGATCGCCCAGTTGGTGACCACCGACGAGCCGCCCTGCGCGAGGAACGGCATCGCCATGCCGGTCAGCGGGATCAGCCCGGTCACCCCGCCCGCGATCACGAACACCTGGAGCGCCACCAGCGAGGCCAGGCCGACCGCGAGCAGTCGGCCGAAGGGCTCGCGCTGTGCGAGGCCCGCGCGAAAACCGCGCTCCACCAGCAGGCCGTAGAGGAGGAAGACGGCGGCGATGCCGGCCAGGCCGAGTTCCTCGCCCGCGGTGGCCAGGATGAAGTCCGACTTCACGGCGAAGCCGATGAGGAAGGAGTGGCCGAGCCCGAGGCCCGTGCCGAGCATGCCGCCCTCCGCGAAGGCGAACAGCGACTGGGCGAGCTGGTTCGCGCCCTCACCCGCCTCGATGGAGGCGAACGGGTGCAGCCAGGTCTCGATCCGGCTGTGCACGTGCGGCTCCAGCCGCCCGACGGCGACCGCCCCCAGCGCGGCCAGCAGCAGACCGACCGCGATCCAGCCGGTGCGGCCGGTGGCGACGTAGAGGAGGACCACGAACAGGCCGAAGAACAGCAGCGACGTGCCGAGGTCGCGCTCCAGGACCAGCACGCCGACGCTCACCAGCCAGACGGCGAGGATCGGGCCGAGCACGCGGCCGGTGGGAAGCTGGAGCTTCCAGACGCGGCGGCCGGTGTAGGCGAGGGCGCTGCGGTTCGCCGCCAGGTACGCGGCGAAGAACACCGCCAGCAGCACCTTCGCGAACTCGCCCGGCTGGATGGAGAACCCGGCGATCCGGATCCAGATGCGGGCCCCGTTCACCGCCGGGAACAGGATCGGCAACGTGAGCAGGATCAGCGCCGCGACCACGCAGACGTACGTGTAGCGCTGGAGCACCCGGTGGTCGCGCAGCAGCAGGACGACCAGGATGAACAGCGCCACGCCCAGCGTCGACCACACCAGCTGGGCCGGTGCCGCCCGGTCGCCCGGGGTCTCCAGGTCGAGCCGGTAGATCAGCACCAGGCCGAGCCCGTTGAGCAGCACCCCGATCGGGAGGAGCAGGGGGTCGGCGTACGGGGCCCGCAGGCGTACCGCCAGATGGGCCAGCAGCGCCAGGACGCCGAGGCCGGCGCCGTAGCCCGCGGCGCCGGGCGGAAGCGCTCCGTGCCGGGCGAGTCCGACCGCGCAGTAGCCGTACACCGACAGCAGGACGGCCAGCACGATGAGGGCGAGTTCGATGCCCCGGCGCCGGGGGAGGCGGCGGACGGCGGGCGCGGGCGGGTCCGCCGTCGCCACGGTGATTCCGGCCTTGCTCATGTCCGGAACCTACCCAAACAGTGTCTCTTGTGTGCCTTTGGGTGACCGGGTGTCAGCACCAGCGTGGCGCGGGGCCGATGTTGTCGATGTACCGGGCCGCGCCCCAGGCCCAGGTGCCGTCCGTCAGCAGGTACCAGAGCGGATTGCCCTGCACGGTCTCGCCGCCCGTCTTGCAGAAGATCTTGACGACGTCGCCCCGGTGGGCGTACCGGATGATCTGCGAACCGCGGTTCGGGGCGCTGCGCAGCGCCAGGGTGTCCGCCGTGACGACGCCCTTGTAGAGGCTCTGGGTGTTGTGTTCGTTGCCGCCGTTGCCGCCGTTGCCGCCGTTGCCGCCGTTGCCGCCGTTGCCGCCGTTGCCGCCGTTGCCGCCGTTGCCGCCGGTCCAGCCGCTCCAGCCGTTCGGGTCGTTCTGGCCGTTGCCGTTGCCGTTGCCGTTGCCGTTTCCGCCGTTCGGGCCCTGCTGGCTGGTGCCGTTCCCGCCGCTCGCGTCCCAGTCGTCGTGCGCGGCGGCGGCGGGCGTGACGGTGGCCGCAGCGGCGAGGAGCCCGGCGACGGTGGCTATGGAGAGACGGGTGCGCAGGGACATGGGGTTACCTCCATGTGGGGGCGAAGGAGCCGAAGCTGACTAATCGCCACATTAGGAGCGCTCATCGGGTGCCGCTCCCCACGCTGGGCCATAGGAGGACGAGACCCGGGCGCTCACTCCGCCGCGAGTTCCAGCGTGGCCACCGCCCCGCCGTCCGGCGCGTTCGCGAACTCCAGCCGTGCCCCCAGCACCTCGGCCTGCCCCCGCGCGATGGTCAGCCCCAGCCCGTGACCCCGCGCACCGCCCTCCGTGCGGAACCGCTGCGGGCCGTGCGCGACGAGGTACTCCGGGAACCCGTCCCCGTGGTCGCGAACGGTCACCACCGGGCCGTCCACGGTCACCACCACCGGCCCCCGTCCGTGCTTGTGCGCGTTCGCCACGAGATTGCCCAGCACCCGCTCCAGCCGCCGCCGGTCCGTCTCCACGGACACATCCCGTACGACCCTGACCTCCGTGTCGCTCCCCGCCGCACGGACCGCCCGCTCGGCCAGCGGCCCGAGTCGCTCGGTGTCCAGCTCCACCCGCTCCCGGCCGGTGTCCAGCCGGGAGATCTCCAGCAGGTCCTCGGTGAGGGTGCGCAGCGCGGCCACCCGGTCCCGGACCATTTCCGTCGGACGGCCCGGCGGAAGCAGTTCGGCCGCCGCGTGCAGTCCGGTCAGCGGCGTGCGCAGCTCATGGGCTACATCCGCCGTGAACCGCTGCTCGGCGAGCAGCTTGCGCTGGAGCGAGGCCGCCATGGAGTCGAGAGCCGCGGCGACCGCGGCCACCTCGTCCGGCGGGCCGGCGTTGGTGCGCGGCCCGGTGCGGGGGTCGTTCACGCGGGCGTCCAGGTCGCCCGCGCTGATGCGCCGGGCCACCCGCGCCGTGGTGTGCAGGCGCCGCGTCACCCGCGTCACCGCGAACGCGCCGACCAGAAGTGTCGCCCCGATCGCCAGGCCCGACGACCACAGGATCGCCCGGTCGAGGCCCTCGATCGTGCGGGCCTGCTGGGAGTAGTCGACGGCCACCGCCAGCGCCCGCTCGCCGTCGACCGGACCCGCCGCCCACATCGTGGGGCGTCCCGCGCGGTCGGCGACCATCGTGCCGCGGTCCCCGGCCACCGCCAGGTTCCGCAGCTCCCGCGGCAGCTCCGGCGGATCCACCGCTGCGCCCCGCCACAGGGTGTCCCCGGCCTCGTACCGCTCCGTCGCCTGCGTCAGCCGCTGCAACGCCTGGTCGCGGGCCTGGCCGACGGTCTGGTTCGTCACCTGCACATGCACCAGGACACCGAGCAGGGCCGCCAGCGCGCAGCACATCACCGTGATGAAGACGGCGGCCTTCACGGCGAGCGTCCCGGACCACGGGGGGAGTGCGAGCCTCATCCGCCGCTCGCCGAGGGGGAGACGGACGGGGAGGCGGACGAGGAAGGGGCGGGGGAGCCGGTCGGGGATCCGGTCGGGGATCCGGACGGGGGTCCGGACGAGGATCCGGTGGGGGAGGAGCCCGATGGGTGCCGGGAGTGCTTGTGCGGGCCGGTGCGCAGCATCTCGTCATGGGTGAGGAGCATGGCGCGCTGGTCCCGGTCCCAGGTCCACTGCAGGCGGTACTCGTAACCCGCGACCTCCGACGGCGAGCGGATCACCAGGGAACGCCCGGCCAGCTCGACCCCGCTCAGGGCGTCCTCCCACCCCATCACCTGCACCAGCCGGTGCTTCTCGACGGTGTAGACGCGGACCGCGGTCGTCTTGCCGGGCAGCAGCGGGAAGCCCAGCGTCAGGTCGTCGTGCCCGTCGCCGGTCAGATCCCGGTAGTACGGCCTGAGCACCGGGCACTTCCCGCGCCCCGGGCCCTTCGCGCAGTCGGCCATCTCGCGCTTCGTGTCGCGGTAGGGAGCCTTGGCGCCGTCGTAGTCGCCCGGGTTGCCGTCGATCTCGGCCCGGACGATGGAGACCGGGTCCACCCGGCGGATGTCGTCGCCGGGGACCTTCACCCCCTTGACCACCTCGGTGTTCACCTCGCCGATCTCGAAGGCCGGGCTGGACGCCGGCGTCAGCTCCGGCCAGAGCCGCGCCGGACCCTCCGCCGTCGGCGTCGACCCCGCCCCCTCCAGCCCGCCGGCGTCCCCGCAGCCCACGGTGGCGGCCAGCAGGAGGGCGACGACGGCGAGGCGACGGGCGGCTTGTCCGGGGCGGCTGAGGGGCACTGCACTCCTGGCGTTTCATGGTGATCACACGGCGGGCACACGGCGGACGCGACCGTCGGTGGCGTGCACCTGTCGGCCGCGTACACCTTATTCGTAGGGAAGTCCCATTTGCGCGAGAGGGCGGCCGTATGTGTGCTGCCGCCGGTGAGCAGCCCTCCGCGTGCCGTGCTACTCGGTCAGTTCCTCCAGCAGCCGTGCCGTGACCAGCCCGGCCCGCAGATACTCGACGAACAGGTCGTTGTGCAGCGCCCAGGGCGAGCGGCGGGCCCGGATCAGCCGGATCGCCTTCTCGGCCGAGTGGCCCTGGCGCATCAACGCGTGCGCGACGACGAGACCGGAGCGGTTGTACCCGTGGTAACAGCGCACGAGGACCCTGCGACCCTCGTCCAACGCCTCGCACGCGGCCTCGGCCAGCCGGA
Organism: Streptomyces luteogriseus; assembly: GCF_014205055.1. Classification (NCBI taxonomy): domain Bacteria; kingdom Bacillati; phylum Actinomycetota; class Actinomycetes; order Kitasatosporales; family Streptomycetaceae; genus Streptomyces; species Streptomyces luteogriseus. The sequence goes on along the minus strand of NZ_JACHMS010000001.1, from coordinate 2,920,170 downwards.
TCACACCGGCGAGCTGTGTCCCGTCCAGCGGCCCGTCCGGGATCGGCCACACATGGTGCCGGACACCGGGGTCGGGCCCGTGCCCCGGCAGCCGCAGCAGCGTCTGCACGAGATCGAACTCGTTCCGTACGACGGCGAACTCCAGGTGCCCCAAGGCCCCCGTGTACTCGTGACCGCCCATCCAGAGCCCGGGGACGACCTCGCTCCACGGACTCTCCGGAGCGGGTACGTCGGGTTTACTGCGGGTACGCAACGGCGCCTCCCCACGACTACCGCCCGAGGGTCCGCGGGCAGGCCCAACTCCTCTCAAAGGTAACCGGGTTCTTGCCCCCGCAGCACCCCGCCTGTTCCCATGGACAGGGGTGATGGTGCATGAACGGACTGCGCGTCATACCGACCTGGCGGCACGGCCGGGAGCGGCTCCACGTCTGCCTCCCGGACGGCAGGAACATCGCCTGGTACGACCGGGAGACCGGCCGGGTGAACCTGCTCGGCCAGGACCGCGAGGACGACGTCCTGCGGGCCCTCGGGCCCTTCATCACCGGCCCCGTGACCGTGGGGCCGCCCCCCGTCCCGACCCCTGCCGAACTGTCCCGTCTCGCCCTCCACCCCGACGACGACCTGGCCCCCAACCGACCCGGCGAGGCCCTCATCGTCGCCCTCGACCGCGACCCCGGCCCCACACACCGGCTGCGCCCCGACCCGCGCCGCAGGGCCCTGGCGGCCGAGCAGACGGTCGGCGACGCCCTGGACCGCCTCGACGGCGGGGGCTGGCACACCCTGCACTCCGTGCCGCTCCCCGGCGGTGACCGCATCCACCACCTGCTGATCGGCCCCGGCGGCCTCTACGCCGTCCACACCCTCCACGCCCGCAGGCAGCGCGTCCGGATCACCGACCCCGTGATCACCCTGGGCCGCCGCGACCCGTACCCCCTCCTCCGCCGCGTCCGCTCCGACGCCGACCGCGCCTCCTACGCCCTGACCGCGGAGGTCCGCCCGGTTCTCGCCCTGGTCGACCCGGCGGCGGTGTCGATCCCCACGGCCCCCAGGGAGGTCCACGTCCTGACGGCCACGGAGGTGGAGGGCCTGTCCCAGCGGGGCGGCGTCCTGAAACCGGCGGACGTGGAGGCTCTGCACGCGATGGCCCGCGACCGGAACACGTGGGCGCGGGTGTGAGGGGCGCGGGTGTGCGGGGCGCGGCCGGGGACGGCTGGGCGGGGCACGGCACCTGACTGCCGGGGAGGGCTGGGCGAGGCACGGCACCTGACAGCCGGGGTCGGCCGGGCGGGATACGGCACGCGCCTACTGCGACGCCCGTCGCGAACCCGCCGGCTGTCGGGCCACGGCAGCGGTCGGGCTACGGCAGCGAGCCGGCCGCCTCCGTGTCCAGCAGCGGAGCGAGCAGGTCGCCGTAGTCCTGGATCCTCGGGGCGATGTCGACAGCCTGGAAGTCCAGCCGGCCGGGTGCGCGGCACTCCTCGATCTCGTCCCAGGTCACCGGGGCCGAGACGGTCGGTTCCGGGCGGGCCCGCAGGGTGTAGGGGGTCGCCGTCGTCTTGCGTGCGGCGTTCTGGCTCCAGTCGACGAAGACCTTCCCCGGGCGCAGGCTCCTGGTCATCCGGTGGAGCGCGAGCCGCGGCATGGCCTTCTCCGCCTCGACGGCGAGTGCCTTGGCGTACTCGGACACCCGCTCGGAGGACGCTCCGCGCACGGCGGCGAGCAGATGCAGCCCCTTCGAGCCGGAGGTCTTGGCGTAGGTCTCGAGGCCGTCGCGCGCGAGCCGTTCCCGTAGCCACAGCGCGACCTCGCAGCACTGCACGATGGTCGCCGGTGCCCCCGGATCGAGGTCGAACACGATCCGGTCGGCCTCGTCCGGAGTGTCCACGAGCCACTGGTGGGTGTGGAACTCGGTCACGAGATTCGCCGACCACATCAGGCTCGGCAGGTCCTGCACCAGCACCATCCGGGAGGGTCCCTCGACCCGTGGCACCTCGGCGGTGGTGACCCACTCGGGTGTACCCGGAGGCACGTTCTTCGTGAAGAACACCTGCCCGTCCGGCCCGTCCGGATAGCGCAGGAAGGACACCGCCCGATCACGCAGATGGGGCAACAGGACCTCGGCGACGGTCGCGTAGTAGTGCAGCACCTCGCCCTTGGTGAAGCCGGTGGCGGGATACAGCACCTTCTCCAGATTGCTGAGTGCGAGCCGTCGCCCCTCCACCACAGTGATAGGCGCCATACGATAAGAATCCCACGCAAACCATGACGAACGCCCCCGAGCGTGACCGGAAGGGTGCTGCACGTGAGATCCATATGGAACGGCGCCATCTCGTTCGGCCTGGTCAGCATTCCGATCAAGCTGGTCAACGCCACCGAGAGCCACTCGATCTCCTTCCGCCAGATCCACACCGAGGACGGCGGCCGCATCCGTTACCGCAAGTTCTGCGAACTGGAGGACCGCGAGGTCACCCAGGGTGAGATCGGCAAGGGCTACGAGGACGCGGACGGCACGATCATCCCGATCACCGAGGAGGACCTGTCCAGCCTGCCGCTCCCGACGGCCAAGACGATCGAGATCGTCGCCTTCGTCCCGGCCGACCGGATCGACCCGCTCCAGATGGATGCCGCGTACTACCTCCAGGCGAGCGGAGCCCCGGCGGCGAAGCCGTACACCCTGCTGCGCGAGGCGCTGAAGCGCAGCAACAAGGTGGCGATCGCCAAGTTCGCCCTGCGCGGCAGGGAACGCCTGGGCATGCTCAGGGTCGTCGGCGAGGCCATCGCCATGCACGGCCTGCTGTGGCCGGACGAGGTCCGCGCCCCCGAGGGCCTGGCCCCCGACACCGACGTGACCGTCCGCGACCAGGAACTGGACTTGGCGGACGCGCTGATGGACACCCTGGGCGAGGTCGACCTGGAGGATCTGCACGACGAGTACCGCGAGGCCGTGGAGGAGGTCATCGCCGCGAAGGCCGCCGGCGAGGCCCCGCCCCAATCCCCGGAACCGGCCACGGGCGGCAAGGTCCTGGACCTGATGGCGGCCCTGGAGAGCAGCGTCCGCGCGGCCCGTGAGTCACGGGGCGAGGAGGCCGAGCACGCCGAGGTCAAGTCGCTCCCGCAGCGCAAGACGGCCCGGGCGGCCCCCAAGCAGACCGGCGGTAAGAAGTCGACCTCCACAGCGAAGAAGACAGCGGCGAAGAAGACCACGGCGGCGAAGAAGTCGACGGCCAAGTCGGGCCAGGGACAGGGGACGACGAAGAAGACGGCGTCGAAGAGCGCCGCGAAGAAGACACCGGCGAAGAAGTCGACGTCCCGCAAGCGCTCGGCCTGACACGGAGGGGGCGCTGCCTGGCAGGGGGCTCCGCCGGACACGGTGGGGGCTCTGCCGGACACGGTGGGGACTGCCTGGCGCGGAGGGGACTCTGCCTGGCACGGGGCGGCTCTGCCGGACACGGAGGGGACTGCCTGGCGCGGAGGGGACTCTGCCTGGCACAGGGCGGCTCCGCCGGACACGGAGGGGGGAGGCCCGGCCTTGACGCGAACCGGCCGGGCCTCCCCAGGAGAAGGACGAAGGGCACCACACCGCACGCTGCCCGCCGCCGCCTCAGGGCCGAGACCTGCTGAGGCGAATGCCTCGGTTCAGGCCACCCGCCTGCTCTCCTGCTGCTCGGACTCGTCCTCCTCCTCGTCCGGCAGATGGACGTCGCCGACGGCGATGTTGACCTCCACGACCTCCAGGCCGGTCATCCGCTCCACCGCGTTGACGACGTTGGTCCGGATGTCCGCGGCGGTGTCGGCGATGGCGGCGCCGTACTCGACGACAACGTCGAGATCGACAGCGGCCTGACGTTCACCGACCTCCACCTTCACCCCCTGGGTGACCCCGCCGCCCCCGCCCGGCACCCGCTGACGCACAGCCCCGAAGGCCCTGGTCATTCCTCCGCCGAGGGTGTATACCTCCGGGATCTCCCGGGCCGCCATGCCCGCGATCTTCGCGACGACCGTGTCCGCGATGGCGGTGCTCCCCCGGGTGCCTGGAGCACCCTTGCCGCCCTGCGATGGCGCCCCGTCCTGCCTGCCCGCTGTGTTACTGCGCTGAGTGGTCTCCGTCATGACCGTCACCTCGATGATCGGTGAGGGGGTGAGCAGCGTCGTTCCCCTCCACGGTAGAACAATGGTGCGTATGGGGCGAAAGTGGCATTTTCTTCCCTGTCGCGCTTCACCCATCCCGGGTGAGGCCCACCGCGTCTTGCCGTGGGCACGCTGAGAACGACACGGCCCTGGAGGGCGGCCACCCGACCGGACGGGATGGGAACGAGGAGGCCGGCATGACCACCACGCACCCGGGAAGCGCCCGCACGTCCCTACGGGAATGGGTCACGGGCGTCACCGTCTTCGCGGCCATCATGCTCATGATCGGCGGCATTCTCGACGTCATGCGCGGCATCGCGGAGATCGCGGACGACGGCATCTTCGTCTCGACACGGAACTACGTCTTCGAGTTCAACCTCACCGCCTGGGGCTGGATCCACCTTGCCCTGGGCGTACTCGCCTTCGTCGTCAGCTTCGGCCTGTTCATGGCATCGACCTGGGCCCGCGTCCTCGGCGTGGGCATCGCGGCCCTCGTCGTCATCTCCAACTTCCTTTCCCTGCCCTACTATCCGGTCTGGTCGATCATCATGATCGCCATCTCGGGCTTCATCGTCTGGGCGCTGTGCGTGATGCGGAAGGACGACGCGTTCGTCCCGTTCGAGAGCCCACGGGACACCTGAAGCGAGATGCGCCGCTGTGCGTCCTCGGCTACGTGTGCCGATAGGGCCGCCACGCAGGTCGCTCTGTCTCCAGCTCGATCCCATGCGCACTGATGAAATCCTTGACCGCGGCCTCCATCGCCCTGGTGAAGACCATGTCGAACAGCCGGGCGATGAAGGCGCCGAGATACAGGATCGTGGAGAACAGGCAGCCCAGGAGCGTCGCCAAGGCCAGCCAGGACCCGTCTCCGCCTTCTCGCCTGGCTGACCACTCGAGGAGGGCGAATATGGTCACTGCCGCGAGCACAGCCACCCCCAGGGAGAGCAGCGCCCGGGTGATGCGCACTTTGTACGCGATCCTGGCCAACACGAAAGGCCGCCGGAAGAACTGATTGAGCCGGTTGAACTCCTCATCGAGAGTGGGGTGGTTACGCGTGTCGTACTCCGCATCCCACCACCCCTCCGCGATCTCCTGCCAGGCGTCACGGAATTCCAGGTCATACAGAAACCTGCCGAACGGGCGATTCCTGAGAACCTGATCCGGAATCGTGTACCCGAGATTGATGGCCCGGTCGGAGAACCGAACCACCCGGGCCACTCCCGTATCAAAAACGTGCCCCAGCTTCACACGGCGCCCGACATTGTCCGTCGTGATCGCATAGAACTCGACGAGTGACGCGAGCAGCAACGCCGCGGTGATGCTGGTGGCAATGGCAGCGTAGTCCTGACTCATCTGGTACCGAGCCGCCGCGGAGATGAATGACGGTCCCAAGCGTGGCCTCCCCCGAACCCAAGTGGGAGGCGAAGCCTAGCGGGACGCCGACTCCAGGACACGACGAAGAGGGAGAGAGCCGGTGAAACTGGCTCCCGCCCTGGTCGGCTACGAGACGTCGCAAGTGACTCGGCAAGTGCCCCGGATCAGCTGACCACACTCCCTCCCGGCCGACGTCCGGGATATCCGGCTGCTAGCGTCCGGCACCATGTGGGCTCAAGAAATCGTGGCCGGCCGACCGGCTTGGCGGCACACCCCTTCCGGAGTGGTCTTCCGGGCCGTCCCCGGTGGGACGTTCCTGATGGGCCTGTCCGACGCGGAACTGGACGCGGTTCGTGCCATAGAGCGGTCCGACGGCGCCGATGACGACCTCGGATCGTTCTTCGCCGGTGCTGTCCAGGCCCGGCCCGTACGAGAAGTGCGGGTCGAGCCGTTCTTGATCGCCCGACATCCGCTCACGGTGGCGCAAGCACGGCACTGGCTGCCCGACTACGAGGACAGCTTCGCCGAATCGGATTCACGCACGGCCCGCTTCGAGGACGACTTGGACGACCTGCTGGGGGCGTTGCCCTTCCGGCTGCCCAGTGAGGCGGAGTGGGAGTACGCGGCCCGGGCAGGCACGACCACTCTGACCTTCCGAGGGGACGGGATGCCGGACGAGGACCAGGTGCTCGACGACTTTGCCGACGAGGAGCGCACCGCCGCGGCTGAGAACGCCTTCGGGCTGGCGGCGATGGGGTCGGCGAACGAGATCTGCTCCGATGTGTGGATCCCGCATTTCACGGACGCCCCGGTGGACGCCCGTCCCCGCACCGGCGACGGACCGCGGGTGGTGCGGGGAGGTGGCGGCGACCTCTCTCCGTGGCAGGGCTGCGACGAGTGGCTGCTGTTGCTCTCTGCCACCCGCTGCGAGCGCCAGGACTTCACAGCGGTCCGCCCGGTAGCACCCGTGCCGACCGGTTAGGGGCAACAGCTGGATGTCAGAAGGGGAGAGGCCAGGGGGATCGTGCCGCTGAGCTGAGCCTTCGATTCCCGGTCAGACGGCCAAGAACTCGACCGGACACCCGCGTTGACCGTGGCTACCCCCGCATCCGGCACGACAGTGGCACGAACCTCCGGTCTGGACGAGAGCGTGCACGCCGAGCGTGAGAAGACGCGAGAGAACAGCGAGCCTTGGCTTCCAGCTCCACCTGCGCACGGGAAAGGAGCCGGCTCATACGGAGGAAGATCCGGGTCGCTGATCCGGCGGGTACGGCCTCCGCGCCATGGTGACCAGGCCAACGCCCACCATCGGGAGGCCGTATCCGTATTCGGGTGCGACCCATAGGGAGATCAACGCTCCGGAGCACGTCATGACCGCACCCGCTCCCCACCACCTCGGCCGGGGCAGTCCGCTCAGGCCGAATACCGCCCCAGGGACACGCCCGCTGACCCATGCTGACAGGCCCGAGATCAGTAGAACGGCCACCAGAACGGTCGTAATGATCTTGACGGCAAACATGGACCCTCCCCTTGAACCGTGGGTCCCCACAGTTTGCGGCCTGCTGGTGCAACTGTGGTGCGCCGCTGCCGGCAGGGGCCGGACAACGAACCAACACCAGCCCGGTGACCTGGGGTTTCATCATGGATCGGGTGGCAGGAGTCGAGCTCGCGCTCTCAACTTGGCAAGCTCGGGTCCCATGCGCTCGACAGGCTTGCTGACCTGCTGCGGAGCGGCACTGTGACGCGTGAACGCGGCTGTTGAGCGACGGCTGTTTCCCGTGCATCCCCGCACCATTTGGCACGGCTCCGGCACGCAGCTCACCGCGGCCCTGGCGGCTTGGGGACATCCTTGTCCATCAGCCTGTTGATGAACTCGATCGCGAACCGGTGCGATTCGGGTGACACGTCGGTGGGCTCGCCGGCGTACCAGCGGAAGGTGTCCGGGTTCCGCTCGGCCTCGTCCAACCAGTGGGCCAAGCGGTGAAGCTCCCCTTCGCTGAGCTTGATGGCGGCCTGATGAACCCACGTCTCATCCGGCCCGGCGTAGGTCTCCAAAGCCATGACAGCCAGCTGCACCACATCCGGCGCGAAGACGGACCGGCAGAGGTCGCGAGCGTCAGGAGAGACCGGCATACGCTGAGAATGCGGTGTCCAACATGGAACGGCAACAGCGAGGAATCACCGGTTTTCGCACCTGGTGCGCATCTGACCCGAGGCGATGTTCCTTGAGCGTCCGTGCGTGGCCGTCCGCGGCGTCAATCAGTTGGACACGCATCACTGACGGCTGCGGGCGCCGCTGACTCAGTTCCGCCTCTCCTGACCAGCGGCGGTGAGCCGGCAGACCCGGACGCCCCGGCCGGCACGGATCCCTGTGGCGGAGGTAGCTCGGCGCGCCGGCGACTCGCCAGAGGTCATTCATTGCCGCTACGCGGGCGTCATCGACGACAGAGAGGAGGAGAAAACCTAGAAGATCGTGAAGACTATGGGTTGGGATATCGCCTCTAAGTGATGGTCCGTCAAGAGCGCTACAGTCACCCCTCATGCGAAGATCTGGAAGGCGCGTAGCGCCCTTCATCCTCATGACACTGCTGGCCAGTTGCGCCACAAAGACCACCACGACAAAGGCTGGTGGGGTGACGACCACGGTGGTCCAGGACAGTCAGTGGGTCACGGCACTGATATCTGCTGGTGCAGTCCTGTTCAGCTCCGCGCTCGCCGCGTGGACCGCTCACCACTTCACAGGTCGAACGGAGAAGGCACGGCAGGACCACGCTGAGAGGCAAGAAGAGTCCAAGCGTCGCCACGACTCAAAGCTTGCCGAGGAGCAGCGGGTGAGGGAGCAGGTGATCGCTACAGCGACAGCCATATCGAAGATGCTCCACGACTTCCGCGAGAAAGCCGGGGCAGCGGCCGAGGCGCTCAACGTCGATGCAGCCGAGCTCTACGACGAGTGCGCGGCGCTGGTGCGCAAGCACCATGACGAGGCGTTGCCCGTGATCGAGGTCATGCCGGACTTCGACCTGCGGCAGAGGGCCAACAACGTCTTCCACATCCACGGGCTCTGGGCTGCTCAGACGTGCGAGGCCCTCGTCAACGGCCTTGCGCTGCCCGACGCCGACGGACTGGACGACAGCCGAGAGCGGTTCTATCGCCACGCTCGGACGATCATCAAAGACGCTGCGGCTTGATCCATACGCTCCTCACACGCGAACCGTGAGAGACAGCGAGAAAGGGCGGGAGTCAGTGAGACTGACACCCGCCCTCTTCTGTCGGCATCCACCCTGGTCAGACCATGATTCTGGGTCTCTGACCGGCGAGTGCCCCCGGCAGGATTCGAACCTGCGCACACGGCTCCGGAGGCCGTTGCTCTATCCCCTGAGCTACGGGGGCGTGTTCGTCGCGTTGCTCGCGGCGACGGGTAGAACACTACCAGCTCCCTCGGGGTGGTCATGAACGGGTTTCCGCTGCCGGGGGCGGGGATGTGAGTCGCTTGTGCGGGGTGGAAGTGGGGAAAACCCGGACGCGATGGCCGGGTTCGACCTACTCTCGAGTGGTGCCAGGCGTGTCTGGTCGGGTGCTTGTTGTGGACGACAACAAGGTCATCCGGCAGTTGATCAGGGTCAACCTCGAGCTGGAGGGGCTGGAGGTCGTGACCGCGGCCGATGGTGCCGAGTGTCTTGATGTCGTTCATCAGGTGCGGCCCGATGTAGTGACCCTCGACGTCGTCATGCCCCGGCTGGACGGGCTCAGGACCGCCGCCCGGCTGCGGGCCGATCCCCGTACCCGTGACATGCCCCTCGCCATCGTAAGCGCCTGCAGTCATCCCGAGATCGAGGCCGGGCTCGAAGTCGGCGTCGACGCCTTTCTCTCCAAGCCCTTCGAGCCGGCCGAACTGGTGCGGATCGTAAGCCAGTTGGTCGAGCGAGCCCGGGCCCGGGGCGGGGGCCGGGAGCACGGCGACAGCCCCGACGCCGGAGGCGACGGCGTCCCGGTGAAGGAAGTGGATCAGCCGGCCGTGCCGTAGCGGGACGGCCCGAGCCCCGCCTCTTGCGGCAGGCCGTCACCATCGCCCCTGGCGGCAGACCATCGCCACCGGTCCCTGCGGCAGGCCGTCACCACCGCGCCTGGCGGCAGACCATCATCACCGGTCCCTGCGGCAGGCCGTCACCAGCGCCCCTGCCGCGCTGTCGCACCAGCGGCAGCTGGCCATCACGAGGTGCCGCGACCACATCCCCGACCGGCCTTCATGAGGCGCAGCGTCAAGATCCCCGACCGGCAGCCCATGAGGGGCGTCGCGTCCACATCCCCGACCGGCAGCCCTCACCAGGCCCCGCGACCGCATCCCCGACCCGCCCCCCACAGGCCCCGCGACCGCATCCCCGACCCGCCCCCCACAGGCCCCGCGACCACATCCCCGACCCGCCCCCAAAAAACACCCGTCCACATCCCGGACCGTACCGAAACCGGCTCGCATACCCACCCCCTTCCTCCCATACGCTTGTCCCGTGACCCCCGCCGAGCTCTCCCGCACCGTGCTGCACGCCGTGCGTCGCGCTGTCGACGAGGGTGAGCTCAGCGTGACCGTGCCGGAGCGGGCCGTGGTCGCGCCGCCGGGGCCGGGCGGGTGTGGTGACTTCGCCACGAACGTCGCCCTCCAGCTGGCCCGCGCGGCGGGGCGGCCGCCGCGTGACGTGGCCGAGATCCTGCGGGCGCGGCTCCTCGACGAGCAGCGGTTCGCCGATGTCGTGGTCACCGGGCCCGGATTCCTCAACGTCAGCCTGCACAGCACCGCCTCCGGTGACCTGGTCGACGAGATCCTGCGGCGCGGGCGGCGCTACGGGCACACGACGAACGGGTTCAGTAGGAGCGCCCTCAAGATCTACTGCCGGGCAGAGGTGCGTGCCGTCGTGGTCACGGACGTCGTCGCCCGTCTGGCGCGGAGCCAGGGGGACATCGTCCGTGTCTCGTGCACCGGCCGGCCCGCCCCGGAGTGGAAGTCCGTCCTCGGGGCGGACATCGTCACCCCGGGGCCACGCGTTCTTCCCGACCGGTCCGTCACCGTCCGCCCCGTCCCCGCCCCCGCCGACCCCCTTCCCCTCGGCCGGGACGCCGCCCGCTGGGCGCTGCTGCACCCCGCCGCCCACGACCGGCCCCGGATCCCTGGCGACCACCTCGTCCAGCGGGAGAACAACCCCCTCTTCCGCGTCCGGTACGCCCACGCCCGCACCCGGGCCCTCCTGCGCAACGCCTCCGACCTCGGCTTTCACCCCGAGCCCGGTCCCGTGAGCGAAGCGGAAGAGCTGCTCGCCGCACTCGGCGATCACCCCCGCGTCCTCGCCGCCACCGCCACGCACCACACCCCCGACCGCCTGGCCCGGCACCTCGTCACCGTCGCCGATGCCGTGATGCCCCTGCTCCCCGCCGTGCTGCCCCGCGGTGCGGAGAAACCCTCGGCCGCCCACCGTGCCCGGCTCGCGCTCGCCGAAGCCGCCGGGACGGTGCTGGCCGGCGGCCTGTCCCTGCTCGGCATCGACGCTCCCGACCATCTCTGAGAGACACGAACAGATCATGAGCCGTTCCGCACATCCCGCCGGGCCCCGTCACGCCGATGTCCTCCCCGAGGGTCACTACTCCGGCCCGCCCGCCGACCTCAACGCGCTGGACCCCAAGGTGTGGGCCCAGACCGTCACGCGTGACGAGGGCGGAGTCGTGACCGTCGGCGGCATCCCCGTCACCCGGCTCGCCGAGGAGTACGGCACCCCGGCCTACGTCTTGGACGAGGCCGACTTCCGGGCCCGTGCGCGGGCCTGGCGCACGGCCTTCGGGGCCGAAGCCGACGTCTTCTACGCCGGCAAGGCCTTCCTCTCCCGTGCCGTGGTGCGCTGGCTCGACGAGGAGGGGCTGAACGTCGACGTCTGCTCGGGCGGCGAGCTGGCCACCGCCCTCTCCGCCGGCATGCCCGCCGACCGCATCGCCTTCCACGGCAACAACAAGTCCGTCGACGAGATCACCCGGGCCGTCGAGGCCGGGGTCGGGCACATCGTCCTCGACTCCTTCCAGGAGATCGTCCGCGTCGCCCACATCGCGCAGAGCCTCGGCACGAGGCAGAAGGTCCTCATCCGGATCACCGTCGGCGTGGAGGCCCACACCCACGAGTTCATCGCCACGGCCCACGAGGACCAGAAGTTCGGCATCCCGCTGGCCGGCGGTCAGGCCGCCGAGGCCGTACGCCGGGCGTTGCAGCTCGACGGGCTCGAGCTGGTCGGCATCCACAGCCACATCGGGTCGCAGATCTTCGACATGTCGGGGTTCGAGGTCGCCGCCCACCGGGTGGTCGGGCTGCTGAAGGACATCCGCGACGAGCACGGCGTCGAGCTGCCCGAGATCGACCTCGGCGGCGGGCTCGGCATCGCGTACACCAGCGACGACGACCCCTGCGAGCCGCACGAGATCGCCAAGGCGCTCACCGAGATCGTCACGCGGGAGTGCGAGGCCGCCAAGCTGCGGACTCCTCGTATCTCGGTCGAGCCGGGGCGGGCCATCGTCGGGCCGACCGCCTTCACGCTCTACGAGGTCGGCACCATCAAGCCCCTCGACGGGCTGCGCACCTACGTGTCCGTCGACGGCGGCATGTCGGACAACATCCGCACCGCGCTGTACGACGCGGAGTACAGCGTCGCGCTGGTCTCGCGCACCTCGGACGCCGAGCCGATGCTCGCCCGCGTCGTCGGCAAGCACTGCGAGAGCGGGGACATCGTGGTCAAGGACGCGTTCCTGCCGTCCGACCTGGCACCGGGTGACCTCGTCGCCGTACCGGCCACCGGCGCGTACTGCCGCTCCATGGCCAGCAACTACAACCACGTGCTCCGCCCGCCGGTCGTCGCCGTCGACGGCGGTGAGGCGCGGGTGATCGTCCGCCGGGAGACGGAGGAGGACCTGCTGCGTCTCGACGTCGGCTGAACGACAAAAGGCCGAAAGCCGAAGCAAGCGGGCGGCGGAAGATCTCCTGTCTGCCGCCCCCGTGAAAATGAAATAGACGTCTCACGATCCGGACCGGGGGCAGAAACTCCCGTCCGGTGAGTGAGACTGGTTCCACCGTAGACGGTAAAGAGGAAACGAGGTCGGATGATGCGTACGCGTCCGCTGAAGGTGGCGCTGCTGGGCTGTGGAGTGGTCGGCTCAGAGGTGGCGCGCATCATGACGACGCACGCCGACGACCTCACGGCCCGGATCGGGGCCCCGGTGGAACTCGCGGGTGTGGCCGTGCGGCGCCCCGACAAGGTGCGCGAGGGCATCGCCCCCGAGCTCGTCACCACCGACGCCACCGCCCTCGTCAAACGCGGCGACATCGACGTCGTGATCGAGGTCATCGGCGGCATCGAGCCCGCGCGCGGCCTCATCACCACCGCCTTCGAGCACGGCGCCTCCGTCGTCTCGGCCAACAAGGCGCTGCTCGCCCAGGACGGTGCCGCCCTGCACGCCGTCGCCGAGCAGCACGACAAGGACCTCTACTACGAGGCCGCCGTCGCCGGTGCCATCCCGCTGATCCGGCCGCTGCGCGAGTCCCTCGCCGGCGACAAGATCAACCGGGTGATGGGCATCGTCAACGGCACGACGAACTTCATCCTCGACGCGATGGACTCCACCGGCGCCGGCTACCAGGAGGCCCTCGACGAGGCCACCGCCCTGGGGTACGCGGAGGCCGACCCGACCGCCGACGTCGAGGGCTTCGACGCCGCCGCCAAGGCCGCGATCCTCGCCGGCATCGCGTTCCACACACGCGTGCGCCTCGACGACGTCTACCGCGAGGGCATGACCGAGGTGACCGCGGCCGACTTCGCTTCCGCGAAGGAGATGGGCTGCACCATCAAACTGCTCGCCATCTGTGAGCGGGCCGAGGACGGGGGCTCCGTCACCGCGCGCGTGCACCCGGCCATGATCCCGCTGAGCCACCCGCTGGCCTCCGTCCGCGGCGCCTACAACGCCGTGTTCGTCGAGTCCGACGCCGCCGGGCAGCTCATGTTCTACGGGCCCGGAGCGGGCGGTTCCCCGACCGCCTCCGCCGTGCTCGGCGATCTCGTCGCCGTCTGCCGCAACCGGCTGAGCGGCGCGACCGGACCGGGCGAGTCCGCCTATGCCGCGCTGCCGGTGTCCCCGATGGGCGACGTCGTCACGCGGTACCACATCAGCCTCGACGTGGCCGACAAACCGGGTGTTCTCGCCCAGGTCGCGACCGTCTTCGCCGAGCACGGAGTCTCGATCGATACGGTTCGCCAGTCGGGGAAGGACGGCGAGGCCTCCCTCGTCGTCGTCACGCACCGTGCGTCCGACGCGGCCCTCACCGGGACCGTCGAGGCGTTGCGCAAGCTCGACACCGTGCGTGGTGTCGCCAGCATCATGCGGGTTGAAGGAGAGTAACCAGCAATGACCCACCAGTGGCGCGGAATCATCGAGGAGTACCGGGACCGGCTGCCCGTCTCCGACAGCACGCCGGTCGTGACGCTCCGCGAGGGCGGTACGCCCCTCGTGCCCGCGCGGGTGCTCTCCGAGCGCACGGGCTGCGAGGTCCACCTCAAGGTCGAGGGCGCGAATCCGACCGGGTCCTTCAAGGACCGCGGCATGACCATGGCCATCACCCGGGCCAAGGAGGAGGGCGCGCAGGCCGTCATCTGCGCCTCCACCGGCAACACGTCGGCCTCCGCCGCCGCGTACGCCGTGCGGGCCGGGATGGTCTGCGCCGTGCTCGTGCCGCAGGGCAAGATCGCGCTCGGCAAGATGGGCCAGGCCCTCGTGCACGGCGCGAAGATCCTCCAGGTCGACGGCAACTTCGACGACTGCCTCACACTCGCCCGCGGCCTGAGCGACAACTACCCCGTCTCGCTGGTCAATTCGGTCAACCCGGTACGTATCGAGGGTCAGAAGACGGCGGCGTTCGAGATCGTGGACATGCTCGGCGACGCGCCCGACATCCACGTCCTGCCGGTCGGCAACGCGGGCAACATCACGGCCTATTGGAAGGGCTACACGGAGTACGCCGCCGACGGCGTGGCGACCCGGAAGCCGCGGATGTGGGGCTTCCAAGCCTCCGGCAGCGCCCCTATCGTGCGCGGCGAGGTCGTCAAGGACCCCTCGACCATCGCCACGGCCATCCGCATCGGCAATCCGGCCTCCTGGCAGTACGCGCTCGCCGCGCGGGACGAGTCGGGCGGCTCCATCGACGAGGTGACGGACCGTGAGATCCTGCGCGCCTACCGGCTGTTGGCCTCGCAGGAGGGCGTCTTCGTCGAACCGGCGTCCGCCGCGTCCGTCGCCGGTCTGCTGAAGGCCGCCGAGCAGGGCAAGGTCGACCCGGGGCAGCGGATCGTGTGCACCGTCACCGGCAACGGGCTGAAGGACCCCGACTGGGCCGTCGCCGGCGCCCCGCAGCCGGTGACCGTACCCGTCGACGCGGCGGCCGCCGCGGAGCGCCTCGGCCTGGTCTGACCTGCGGCGACGCACCGGGCGCCGGTGCAGCGCCGGACACGGTCCGGCGTAGGACGGCGCGCGCCCGGGGGCGATTCCCACGGGGGGTGCACAGGGGGCTTACGACACGCATCGTGCGCCTCCTGTGCGCCCTATGTCGCCACAGAACCTTCCTTCGATAGGCTGTACTGAACCCGCCCGCCGCATATGCCTCCGCACGGAGCGCGGTGCCGCGCCGTCTCCACGGCCGGGACAGCGGCCGGCCATCGCGGTCGGCAGCGGCCCCCGGGGTTCTCGTACGCCATCGAATGTCCACTGAACGTCATTCGACAATCACCGCAGCTCAAGGAGAGTCATCGAGCGATGGCCGGTCCAGCGTTCCGCGCCGCCGCCGTCCGGGTGCGCGTCCCCGCCACCAGCGCCAACCTCGGCCCGGGCTTCGACGCCCTCGGCCTCGCGCTGGGCTTGTACGACGACGTGGTCGTCCGGGTGGCCGACTCCGGGCTGCACATCGACATCGCGGGTGAGGGAAGCGAGACGCTCCCGCGCGACGAGCAACACCTTCTCGTGCGTTCCCTGCGCACCGCCTTCGACCTGCTGGGCGGACAGCCTCGCGGTCTGGAGATCGTCTGCGCCAACCGCATTCCGCACGGCCGGGGCCTCGGCTCCTCCTCGGCCGCCATCTGCGCCGGGATCGTCGCCGCCCGCGCCGTGACCATAGGGGCCGACGCCAAGCTCGACGACACGGCGCTGCTGGAACTCGCCACCGAGATCGAGGGCCACCCCGACAACGTCGCGGCCTGCCTGCTCGGCGGCTTCACGCTGTCGTGGATGGAGGGCGGCGCCGCCCGCGCGATCAGGATGGACCCCGCCGATTCCATCGTTCCGGTGGTTTTCGTCCCCGGAAAGCCGGTCCTGACCGAGACGGCGCGCGGCCTGCTCCCGCGCACCGTTCCGCACGTCGACGCAGCCACCAATGCGGGCCGGGCCGCCCTGCTCGTCGAAGCCATGACGCGCCGCCCCGAACTGCTGCTGCCCGCCACCGAGGACCGTCTGCACCAGGAGTACCGCGCACCGGCCATGCCCGAGAGCACGGCACTGGTGGAGCGGCTGCGGGGCGACGGCATCCCCGCGGTCATCTCCGGGGCCGGACCCACGGTCATGGCCCTGGCCGACGCGGAGACCGCCGACAAGGTCGAGGCCCTGGCGGGCGTGGACTGGGCCGCGAACCGGCTGAGCCTCGATCAGCGGGGCGCGAGCGTGCTGCCGCTCGCGGCCTCCGGTGACATCTGAAACGGCGCGATTACCGGATTTCGAGAGGGGGAATGTTTGTTGGATCCGGTAGTGTTAACCTCAAGTCTGCACCCGGCCCCACCATGGCGAGGTGCCTTGTGTCCCCGTCCGGGACAGACATTCTTCCGGGAGCCCCCCAAGCCGCACTGTGTTCCGTACGTCGGACCGTACGCCGTACAAGGGCACTGAGCGGGGCGCAGGGCATGCTCCGGAACCGGTGCGACCACGCCGCGTGACACTGACACTGGGTGCCACGACTCAAGGAAGCGCCATCACCAGATTCCTCCGCCGTTCAGGCGGACCACCGCCCCGGCACGGTTCACACCACACGGACCGAAGTCGGACAGCACAACCGGTCGCCGAGCCAGACAGGCCGACGTCCGCTCCAGGGAAGGACCCTTCGTGAGCGACACCACCGATCTGATGGGCGCACGTGTCGAGGAGACCGCTGCCGCGCCCTCCACGGACGCCTCCGCGCCTGCCACCGGTGCCGGCTCCCGGCGGCGCCGCGGTACCGGCCTCGAGGGCATGGTGCTGGCCGAGCTGCAGCAGGTCGCATCCGGCCTCGGCATCAGGGGCACCGCGCGTATGCGCAAGAGCCAGCTGATCGAGGTCATCAAGGAGGCACAGGCGTCCGGCGGCGCCGCTCCGGCCGCGAAGGCCGACGCGCCCGCCGAGACCAAGCCCAAGCGCCGCGCCACCTCGCGCACCCGTACGGGCGACAACGCCGAGAAGGCGGACAAGAAGGCGGACGCGAAGGAGGCCTCCCAGGCCCCCGCGGACAAGGCCGACAAGGCCGTGGCCCAGCAGCAGATCGAGATCCCCGGCCAGCCGGCCGGCGGCCCCTCCCGCGACGGGGGGGACGACGCGCCCGAGCGCCGTCGTCGCCGGGCCACCGCAGAAGCCGGAGCCCCGGCCTCCGCTGCCGCGGAGACCATCGTCGCCGAGGCGAAGAACGACACCAAGGCCGAGGCGCCCGCTCAGTCGCAGCAGCAGTCCCAGGGCAACAACGAGGCCAAGTCCGACGCCGGTGACGGCGGCGAGGGCCGTCGTCGCGACCGCCGTGACCGTGACCGCGGCCGGGACCGTGACCGGGACCGCGACCGTGACCGCCGTGGCGGCAAGGGCGACGACCAGCAGGGCGGCCAGCGCGGCCAGCAGCAGGGCCAGGGCGGCGGCGGCAGGCCGGACCGCGGCCAGCAGCAGCAACAGGACGACGACGACTTCGAGGGCGGGCGTCGTGGCCGTCGCGGGCGCTACCGCGACCGCCGGGGCCGTCGCGGCCGCGACGACATCGCCTCCGAGCCGCAGATCAACGAGGACGACGTCCTGATCCCCGTCGCGGGCATCCTGGACATCCTCGACAACTACGCGTTCATCCGCACGTCGGGCTACCTGCCCGGCCCGAACGACGTGTACGTCTCCCTCGCCCAGGTCCGCAAGAACGGCCTGCGCAAGGGCGACCACGTCACCGGTGCCGTGCGTCAGCCCAAGGACGGCGAGCGGCGCGAGAAGTTCAACGCGCTGGTGCGTCTGGACTCCGTCAACGGCATGGCGCCCGAATCGGGGCGCGGGCGGCCGGAGTTCAACAAGCTGACGCCGCTGTACCCGCAGGACCGGCTCCGTCTGGAGACGGACCCGGGCGTCCTCACCACCCGCATCATCGACCTCGTCGCGCCGATCGGTAAGGGCCAGCGTGGTCTGATCGTGGCCCCGCCGAAGACCGGCAAGACCATGATCATGCAGGCGATCGCCAACGCGATCACCCACAACAACCCCGAGTGCCACCTGATGGTCGTCCTCGTCGACGAGCGTCCGGAAGAGGTCACCGACATGCAGCGGTCGGTGAAGGGCGAGGTCATCTCCTCGACCTTCGACCGCCCGGCCGAGGACCACACCACGGTCGCCGAGCTGGCCATCGAGCGCGCCAAGCGTCTGGTGGAGCTGGGCCACGACGTGGTCGTGCTGCTCGACTCGATCACCCGTCTGGGACGTGCGTACAACCTCGCCGCCCCGGCCTCCGGCCGCATCCTGTCCGGTGGTGTCGACTCGACGGCGCTGTACCCGCCGAAGCGCTTCTTCGGTGCGGCCCGCAACATCGAGGACGGCGGCTCGCTGACGATCCTCGCCACCGCCCTGGTGGACACCGGGTCCCGCATGGACGAGGTCATCTTCGAGGAGTTCAAGGGCACCGGCAACGCCGAGCTCAAGCTCGACCGGAAGCTCGCCGACAAGCGCATCTTCCCGGCGGTGGACGTCGACGCGTCCGGCACCCGCAAGGAAGAGATCCTGCTCGCTCCCGACGAGCTCGCCATCGTCTGGAAGCTGCGCCGGGTGCTGCACGCCCTCGACCAGCAGCAGGCGGTCGAGCTGCTTCTCGACAAGATGAAGCAGACGAAGTCGAACGCCGAGTTCCTCATGCAGATCCAGAAGACCACCCCGACGCCGGGCAACGGCGACTGAGGCAGGTCTGCCGAGTAACGACCGCACAAGAGGGCCGTCCCCCGAACTGGGGGCGGCCCTCTGTGGTGTTCGTGTGCGGGTAGGATCACGCTCTCTTCGAACTTGTGATCCCGAGGGGGGACATTCGTGGGTACAGCCATGCCCGGGGGCGGTCGGCACAGACGCCGAATACGCATCGCACTTCCCGTCGCCGCGGCGGGTGTCGCCGCCGCCGTGGCCGGCGCGCTGCTGACGACGTCCGCCGGGGCGACCACCCCGCTGCCCGAGCCGATGGTCAGGCCCGCCACCGCCTCGCCGTCGCCCGCCGAGCTGCAGAAGCGCGTCGCGGGCGCCATGGCCGGTGACGACGTCGCCGGCAAGACGGGCAAGGCCGCGCTCACCGCGGGCACCGTCGCCGGCCGCATCGACCCGAAGGTCATCGGCGGCAACGAGACCACCATCAGTACGGCCCCGTGGATGGCGCAGCTCCTCTACTCCGACAACCGGGGCACCTCCAGCACTCGTGACGACATCGGGTTCTTCTGCGGCGGCGCGGTCATCGCGCCGACGAAGATCCTCACCGCCGCGCACTGCGTCAAGGGCTACAACTGGGGGGCCCACGGCGCCGTCGTCACCGGCACCTCCAGGCTGCCCTCGGACAACGGCACCGACCTGCACGGCGGTACCGCCACGGCAGTCCTGAGGCAGTGGAACCACCCGTTGTACAACGCGACGACCATCGACAACGACATCGCGGTACTGACGCTCGACACACCGGTCAAGGCCACGCCCATCCGGATGACGACGTCCGGTGACACCGCGTCGTACAAGGCGGGCACCAACGCCAAGGTCTACGGCTGGGGCCGCACCAGCTCCACCAGCGACGACATCTCCGAGACGCTGAAGACCGCCACGCTGCCCATGCAGTCCGACACGACCTGCTTTGGCGCGTACGGCAGGGACTTCGTCAAGGGCCACATGGTCTGCGCGGGCAAGCCCGCCACCGGCAGCGACGCCGACACCGTCTCCGCCTGCAACGGCGACTCCGGTGGCCCCCTGGTGGTCGGCAACCGGATCGTCGGCGTCGTGTCCTGGGGCGTCACCGACTGCGTCGCCAAGGGCGCCTACAGCGTCTTCAGCAAGGTCAGCACGTACGTCGGCGCCGCCTACCCGCGCGTCGACGACGCCAACCTCAGCGGCGACAGCAAGGCCGACCTGTGGGTGCGCAACGCCTCCACCAAGACCGGCTACTCCAAGAACTCCAACGGCACGTCCTTCGCCGCCCGCGAGTCCTGGGGCAACTGGAACGGCGTGAACGTCGTCCTGCAGACGGACCTCGACCGTGACGGCTACCAGGACCTCGTCCACCGGCGCAGCAGCGACGGCGACGTCTTCTGGGCCTCCGGCCGTACGGGCACCACCAAGCAGATCGCCGACAACTGGAAGACCCGCACCCGGATCGTCGCCCCCGGTGACGTCACCGGCGACTACCTGCCCGACCTGCTCTCGGTCGACTCCGCGGGCGTCATGTGGATCTACCCGGGCAAGGGCAACGGCACCTTCGCGTCCCGTGTGAAGGTCGGCTCCGGCTGGAACCAGTACAACTCCGTGCGCGGCAAGGGCGACTTCACCGGGGACGGCAAGACCGACCTGATCGCCCGCAGCAAGTCCGGCAGTGCCATCTACCTCTACAAGGGCACCGGCAAGGCCGGCTCGGGCGCCTTCTCGGCCCGGGTCAAGGTGCGCACGTGGGACGGCTACAACGCCTTCGACGCGCCCGGCGACGTCACCGGCGACGGCAAGGCCGACTTCCTGGCCCGCACCCCCGGGGGCACGCTCTACCTGTACGCGGGCACCGGCAAGGGGACCAGCGAGATCTTTGCCACACGGAAGTCCGTCGGCACCGATTTCAAGCAGTACGACATCTTCGGCTGAAATTGCAGGTGAGCGAGGCTCACCCCGCTGTGACGAACACGGACTGTGCCCACCGCCGCACGCGGTGGGCACAGTCCGTTGTGCAACCCTTTCCCGAGTTTCTCCGTCTGACCAGGTGGGGCGACGATAGTGCGAGGAAGGGCCTTTCTCGGCCACGCCTGGCACTGACCGCAGGGGGTAACCGACCGTAGAAGAGCTGAGGAGTACATGTCTGCCGAGAGCACGCCGGATCCGGGTATACCGGGCAATACCGGCACCAACGGAGCGCGTCACCGCGGCAAGGGCAAGCGCCGCAAGCCCCAGCAGCGACGCAAGGGCTTGATGATCGCGGCCTGGACGGCCGCGGGCATCGTCGTGCTGGGCGGCACCGGGGCCGGGTACCTGTACTTCAAGCTCAACGGCAACCTCAAGAGCGTCGACATCGACCAGGCCCTCGGCACGGACCGGCCCAAGAAGGCCGACAACGGCTCCGAGAACATCCTGGTCCTCGGCTCGGACACCCGCGCCGGCGGCAACAAGAAGCTCGGCGGCGGCACCGACGACGGCAGCGCCCGCTCCGACACGGCGATGATCGTGCACGTCTACAAGGGCCACAAGAAGGCCAGCGTGGTCTCCATCCCGCGCGACACCCTCATCGACCGCCCCTCGTGCACGGACACCAAGGGCGACGAGCACCCCGCCGCCCGCAGCGTGATGTTCAACTCCGCGTACTCCACCGGTGGGGCCGCCTGCGCCGTGAAGACCGTCGAGTCGATCACCGACCTGCGCATGGACCACTACCTCGAGGTCGACTTCGCCGGCTTCCAGAAGCTCATCGACGACCTCGGCGGCGTCGAGATCACCACGACCAAGAACATCGACGACCCCGACAGCCATCTGAAGCTGAAGGCCGGCACCCACACGCTCGACGGCAAGCAGGCCCTCGGCCTGGTCCGCACCAGACACGGCGTCGGCGACGGCTCCGACCTGGGCCGCATCCAGCTCCAGCAGGCCTTCATCAAGGCCCTGGTCAACCAGATCAAGGACGTCGGCGTCTTCTCGAATCCGAAGAAGCTGCTCGACCTCGCGGAAACCGCGACCAGGACGGTGACGGCCGACTCCGACCTCGGCTCGGTCAACAAGCTCGCGTCCTTCGCGAACGGACTCAAGGGCATCAGCCCGTCCAACATGCACATGATCACGATGCCGGTGGCCTACGACCCGGCCGACCCCAACCGCGTCCTCCTCCAGGAGAAGAAGGCCGACCAGATCTGGAAGGCACTGGAGCAGGACAAGCCGATCCCGAAGAGCGCGACGAAGGGCGGCGCCTCCGGCGAGGCCAAGGGGGTCGTCAGCGCCCCGTAGGGGCGCGTGGCCGTGCCGATGGGCCGCTCCGCCGCACGGGCGCGAACAACCCCCACCGGCCCGCGGGGGAATAGATCACCACAACCCCCGGTTTTGGGAGTAGGCCCCAGTCCTGGCAGACTGGTACGTCGGCTCCGGTTCACGCTCCCGCACCCCGCGTCAGCGACCCGGCGCCCTCCCGAACCTAGGAGACACCTTGAAGCGCGACATCCACCCCGAGTACGTCGAGACGCAGGTCAGCTGCACCTGTGGCGCGTCGTTCACCACCCGCAGCACCATCGAGTCCGGCAGCATCCGCGCCGATGTCTGCTCCGAGTGCCACCCGTTCTACACGGGCAAGCAGAAGATCCTCGACACCGGTGGCCGTGTGGCCCGCTTCGAGGCCCGCTTCGGCAAGGCCGCCGGCTCCAAGAAGTAGCGAGCCTCAATTCGCCGGTCCACGGAGGCGCCCCACACCGGGCGCTCCGGGACCGGCGTTTTTGGTCGCCCGCCCTTCACCCCCGTCCGTTCACAGGAGCCCAAGATGTTCGAGGCCGTCGAGGAACTCGTCGCCGAGCACGCCGACCTTGAGAAGAAGGTCGCCGACCCGTCGGTCCACTCCGACCAGGCCAACGCGCGCAAGCTGAACAAGCGTTACGCCGAGCTCACCCCGATCGTCGCCACGTACCGCTCCTGGAAGCAGACCGGCGACGACATCGAGACCGCGCGCGAACTGGGCGCCGACGACCCGGAGTTCGCCGCCGAGGTCAAGGAGCTGGAGAAGGCCCGCGAGGAGCTGACGGAGAAGCTGCGGCTTCTCCTCGTCCCGCGTGACCCCAGCGACGACAAGGACGTCATCCTCGAGATCAAGGCGGGCGCGGGCGGCGACGAGTCGGCGCTGTTCGCAGGCGACCTGCTGCGCATGTACCTGCGCTACGCCGAGCGGGTCGGCTGGAAGACCGAGATCATCGACGCCACCGAGTCCGAGCTGGGCGGCTACAAGGACGTCCAGGTCGCCGTGAAGACCAAGGGCGGCCAGGGCGCCACGGAGCCCGGCCAGGGCGTCTGGGCGCGGCTGAAGTACGAGGGCGGCGTGCACCGCGTGCAGCGCGTCCCCGCGACGGAGTCCCAGGGCCGTATCCACACCTCCGCGGCCGGTGTGCTCGTCACGCCCGAGGCCGAGGAGGTCGACGTCGAGATCAACCCGAACGACCTCCGCATCGACGTCTACCGGTCCTCCGGGCCCGGCGGACAGTCCGTCAACACCACCGACTCCGCCGTGCGCATCACGCACATTCCCACCGGAGTCGTCGCCTCCTGCCAGAACGAGAAGAGCCAGCTGCAGAACAAGGAGCAGGCACTGCGTATCCTGCGCTCCAGGCTGCTCGCAGCGGCGCAGGAGGAGGCGGAGAGGGAGGCCGCCGACGCCCGCCGCAGTCAGGTCCGCACCGTCGACCGCTCCGAGAAGATCCGCACGTACAACTTCCCGGAGAACCGTCTCTCGGACCACCGTGTCGGCTTCAAGGCGTACAACCTGGACCAGGTCCTGGACGGCGATCTCGACGCGGTGATCCAGGCCTGCGTCGACGCGGACTCCGCTGCGAAGCTGGCGGCCGCGTAAGGCAGGCACGAGCACGTACGAGTAATACGGAGGACTTGCGTGAATCTGCTGCTCGCGGAGGTGGCCCAGGCCACCCAGCGGCTCGCCGACGCCGGCGTGCCCTCGCCGCGTACCGACGCGGAGGAACTCGCCGCGTTCGTGCACGGCGTCAAGCGCGGCGAGCTGCACTCCGTCAAGGACTCCGACTTCGACGCCCGCTACTGGGAGGTCATCGCCCGCCGCGAGGCCCGCGAACCGCTCCAGCACATCACCGGGCGTGCCTACTTCCGCTACCTGGAACTCCAGGTCGGTCCCGGGGTGTTCGTGCCGCGGCCCGAGACGGAGTCGGTGGTCGGCTGGGCCATAGACGCCGTGCGGGCCATGGACGTCGTCGAGCCGTGCATCGTCGACCTGTGCACCGGCTCCGGAGCCATCGCGCTGGCCCTCGCCCAGGAGGTGCCGCGCTCGCGCGTGCACGCCGTGGAGCTGTCCGAGGACGCCCTCAAGTGGACCCGCAAGAACGTCGAGGGATCCAGGGTCGACCTGCGGCAGGGCAACGCCCTCACCGCCTTCCCGGACCTGGACGGCCAGGTCGACCTGGTCATCACCAACCCGCCGTACATCCCGCTCACGGAGTGGGAGTACGTCGCCCCCGAGGCGCGGGACTACGACCCCGGCCTCGCCCTCTTCTCCGGTGAGGACGGCCTCGACCTCATCCGCGGCCTGGAACGCACCGCGCACCGGCTGCTGCGCCCGGGCGGTGTGGTCGTCGTCGAGCACGCGGACACCCAGGGCGGCCAGGTGCCGTGGATCTTCGCCGAGGACCGCGGCTGGACCGACGCGGCCGACCACCCGGACCTGAACAACCGCCCGCGCTTCGCCACGGCCCGCAAGGCGCTGCCGTGAGCACACCGGGCACCCCGCGCTCTTCGCGGACTTCATCCCAGCAGCACGTGTACGAGGAGGCCAGCTAAAGATGGCACGGCGATACGACACCAACGACGCGACCGACCGTGTGACCGGTCTGCGCGAGGCAGCGTCCGCCGTCCGCCGTGGCGAGCTCGTGGTGCTGCCGACCGACACGGTGTACGGCATCGGCGCCGACGCGTTCTCCTCGGAGGCGGTCGCCGACCTGCTGGACGCGAAGGGCCGGGGCCGCAACATGCCCACCCCCGTCCTCATCGGCTCGCCGAACACGCTGCACGGCCTCGTCACGGACTTCTCCGAGCTGGCCTGGGAGCTGGTCGACGCCTTCTGGCCGGGCGCCCTGACGCTCGTCGCCCGGCACCAGCCGTCCCTCCAGTGGGACCTCGGGGACACCCGGGGCACGGTCGCCGTGCGCATGCCGCTGCACCCGGTCGCCATCGAGCTGCTGACCGAGGTCGGTCCCATGGCCGTCTCCTCCGCCAACCTGACCGGCCACCCGGCGCCGGAGGACTGCGACGCCGCTCAGGAGATGCTCGGCGACTCCGTCTCCGTCTACCTCGACGGGGGCCCGACCCCCGGCATCGTGCCGTCGTCGATCGTCGACGTGACCCGGGAGGTGCCGCTGCTGCTGCGCGCGGGCGCCATCTCGGCGGACGAGCTGCGCAAGGTCGTACCCGACCTCGAGGTGGCGAATTGACGGCCCCTGGATCGGGGCGTGGCATAGGCAACGGGGAAAGCGCGGCGGAGATCACGACGACCTTCGTGGGACTTCCGCGCGACAGCTTCCGCATCCTCCACGTCAGCACCGGCAACGTGTGCCGCTCGCCCATCACCGAGCGGCTGACCCGCCATGCCGTGCGGGAGCGGCTCGGGATCCTGGGCGGCGGGCTGATCGTGGAGAGCGCGGGCACCTGGGGCCACGAGGGCGCGCCCATGGAGTCCCACGCGGAGACCGTCCTGGCCGACTTCGGTGCGGACGCCTCCGGCTTCACCGGGCGCGAGCTCCTCGACGAGCACGTGATCCGCGCCGACCTGGTGCTGACCGCCACCCGGGACCACCGGGCGCAGGTCATCTCCATGGGGCACTCGGCGGGCCTGCGCACCTTCACGCTCAAGGAGTTCACCCGCCTGGTCAAGGCCATCGACCCGGCGACCCTGCCGCCCCTGGAGGAGGGTGTGGTCTTCCGCGCGCGTGCGCTGGTCCGCGCGGCGGCCGCTCTACGCGGGTGGCTGCTGGCGCCGACCGCCGAGGCGGACGAGGTCTACGACCCCTACGGTGCGCCGCTGACGTTCTTCCGTTCCATCGGGGACGAGATACACCAGGCACTCGATCCGGTCGTCACGGCTCTCACGGGCGTCCCCGCAAAGACGTAACAGCCGAGCGCTCCGCAGGCCCCGGGCCTACATTGGTCGTACGTGCCACCGTCGACGCCCGGAGCCCACCATGACGGTCACCCCTGCCATCGAGGCCGACGTCCTGCGCCGCCAGGACCCCGAGCTCGCCGACATCCTGCTCGCGGAGCGGGAGCGGCAGTCGACGACGCTCCAGCTGATCGCCGCCGAGAACTTCACGTCCCCGGCCGTGCTCGCCGCGCTCGGCTCCCCGCTGGCCAACAAGTACGCCGAGGGCTACCCGGGGGCGCGGCACCACGGCGGCTGCGAGATCGTCGACGTCGCCGAACGCGTCGCGGTCGACCGGGCCAGGGCGCTGTTCGGCGCCGACCACGCCAACGTCCAGGCCCACTCGGGCTCTTCGGCGGTGCTCGCCGCCTACGCCGCCCTGCTCCGGCCCGGCGACACCGTCCTCGCGCTCGGCCTGCCCTACGGCGGGCATCTCACGCACGGCTCGCCCGCCAACTTCTCCGGCCGCTGGTTCGACTTCGTCGGCTACGGCGTGGAGGCCGAGTCCGGGTTCATCGACCACGAGCAGGTGCGCACGCTGGCCCGCACGCGCCGGCCCAAGGCGATCGTGTGCGGCTCGATCGCCTACCCGCGCCATGTCGACTACGCCTTCTTCCGCGAGGTCGCCGACGAGGTGGGCGCGTACCTCATCGCGGACGCCGCGCACCCCCTCGGCCTCGTCGCCGGAGGAGCGGCCCCGAATCCGGTGCCGTACGCGGACATCGTCTGCGGGACCACCCACAAGGTCCTGCGGGGCCCGCGCGGCGGCATGATCCTGTGCCGTGCGGAGCTGGCCGAGCGGGTCGACCGGGCCGTGTTCCCTTTCACACAGGGTGGTGCGCAGATGCACACCATCGCCGCCAAGGCCGTCGCCTTCGGGGAGGCGGCAACACCGGCATTCGCCGCGTACGCCCATCAGGTGGTGGCGAACGCGCGGGTTCTGGCCGCCCGGCTGGCCGCGGCGGGCATGGTCGTCACCACGGGCGGCACGGACACGCATCTGATCACCGCCGACCCGGCGCCGCTCGGCGTCGACGGACGCACCGCCCGGGGGCGTCTCGCCGCGGCGGGCCTGGTCATGGACTGTTGTGCGCTGCCGCACGGCGACGCCCGGGGCCTCAGGCTCGGCACGGCCGCGATCACCACACAGGGCATGGGCGAGGCGGAGATGGTCCGGATCGCCGAGCTGCTCGCCGGGGTCCTGCGGGGCGTGACGGAGATCTCGAGCGCCCGTGAAGATGTGCGGGAGCTGGCCGGTGGATTTCCGCCGTATCCCGCTTGAGCCGGGGTAAGCGCATCAGGGTGCACAGCCACTCGTGCAACCATCGTCGCTACCCGGAAGTCCACACTCATATGCGCGCATCGCTAGGGTGTGGGGCTGAGATGGCCAGCGAGACCTGTGGGGAAGCCCGTGCGTGAATACCTCCTGACGCTCTGCATCACGGCCGCGGTGACGTATCTGCTGACAGGGCCGGTACGGAAGTTCGCGATCGTGGCCGGAGCGATGCCGGAGATCCGGGCACGTGACGTGCACCGGGAGCCCACTCCGCGCCTCGGCGGTATCGCGATGTTCTTCGGCCTGTGCGCGGGCCTGCTGGTCGCCGACCACCTGACCAACCTCAACCAGGTCTTCGAGACGTCGAACGAACCCCGGGCGCTGCTGTCCGGGGCGGCCCTGATCTGGCTGATCGGGGTGCTGGACGACAAGTTCGAGATCGACGCCCTGATCAAGCTGGGCGGCCAGATGATCGCCGCGGGCGTGATGGTCGTGCAGGGTCTGACGATCCTGTGGCTGCCGATCCCGGGCGTCGGCTCGGTCGCGCTCACCCCGTGGCAGGGCACCCTGCTCACGGTCGCGCTGGTCGTCATCACCATCAACGCGGTCAACTTCGTCGACGGCCTGGACGGCCTCGCGGCGGGAATGGTGTGCATCGCCGCCACGGCGTTCTTCCTGTACGCCTACCGCATCTGGTACTCGTACGGCATCGAGGCCGCCGCTCCGGCCACGCTCTTCTCGGCGATCCTGATGGGCATGTGCCTGGGCTTCCTGCCGCACAACATGCACCCGGCGCGGATCTTCATGGGTGACTCGGGCTCGATGCTGATCGGCCTGGTCCTGGCCGCCGGCGCGATCTCCGTCACGGGCCAGGTCGACCCGGACGCGCTCAACCTGTACGTGGGGTCCGAGAAGGAGGCCGTGCACCAGACGGTCCCCGTCTACATCCCGCTGCTGCTGCCGCTGACG
This sequence comes from Streptomyces luteogriseus, assembly GCF_014205055.1. Classification (NCBI taxonomy): domain Bacteria; kingdom Bacillati; phylum Actinomycetota; class Actinomycetes; order Kitasatosporales; family Streptomycetaceae; genus Streptomyces; species Streptomyces luteogriseus. Next base: position 2,892,040 of record NZ_JACHMS010000001.1, on the reverse strand, counting down.
ATCATCGCGGTGCCGGCCGCCGACCTGATCCTGGCGATCGTGCGCCGCACCTGGCGCGGCCAGTCCCCGTTCGCCGCCGACCGCGGCCATCTGCACCACCGGCTGCTGGAGATCGGCCACTCGCACAGCCGCGCGGTGCTGATCATGTACTTCTGGTCGGCGCTGATCGCCTTCGGCGCGCTCGCCTACTCGGTCAACTCGGCGTCCATGTGGATCGTGCTGGGGGTGGTGTTCCTCAGCGCGATCGGGCTGCTGCTGCTTCTGCTGCCGCGCTTCACGCCGCGCGCCCCGCGCTGGATGGAGCGCTTCGTGCCGCCGCGCTACCGGCGCCGCGGCTCGGTCGCCGTCGCCGAGCCGGCCGTCCCATCCTCCGCCGACGCCCCCGCCCAGGCCTCCGGCGCGGCCCGCGAAGCGGATGCCAGGATCCCGCACGGCAGCACCGCTCTGTCGGAGCTGGAGAAGGCGGCTGCGCCGGCGGGCTTCCGTGCACACGAGAGGGAGCGGGCGTAGCGCCTGTTCCTGCGGCTGAGCGGGCGTAGCGCGTGTTCTTGCGGTTGAGCGGGCGTGGGGCCTGTTCCTGCGGCTGAGCGGGCGCAGGGCCTCTTCCTACGGCTCGGTGGGGGAGGGCCGGGGGTTGGGCGCCCAGGTCTCGCGCAGTACGGTGCAGACCTCGCCGAGGGTGGCCCGGGACGCCAAGGCCTCTCGTAGCGGGTGGAGGATGTTCCCGTCGCCCTGCGCGGCCCTGCACAGCCGCAGGAGGGCCTCGTCCACGGCGGGCTGGACACGCCAGGCGCGGAGCTTGGCCAGACGCTCGGTCTGAAGGGCCCGCACGGCGTGCGACGACGTCCAGGGACGGGCCAGGCGGGGGTGGGGCGCGGGCCGGCCGGCGCCGTGGACGCCGAACAGCTCGGGGCCGCGGTGCCGCTCCAGGACCGCGAGCAGCCCGCCGAGTCGTCCGACGCGGTCCAGCAGGTCGGCCACCGCCGCTTCGAGGCCGGCCGACGCCGGCGCCGCGGTGAGGGTGTGGCCGGGGACGACCACGTGCAGGCGTGGGGTGGGGGCCGGGCCGAGGCGGGCGTGGACCGTATCGGCCCACAACCGGCGTACGACGCGCAGCTTGGCCCGGGTGCCGCGCCCGGTGCGGGCGGCGGCGACGCACAGCGCCGTACGGGCGGCGACGGCAGCGGGATCCAGGCCGGCCGCGGCCGCGGCCAGCAGGTACTCGGCGCCGGCCGCGACGGTGAAGGCGATCTCCTGGGTGGGGTCCGCTCCGGCGCCCGCGAGCCGGTGGCCCCGGACGGTCAGACATCGCCAGCGGGGCAGCTCGGCCAGGCCGTAGGCGCACACGTCCCGTGCGAGCCGCAGGGACGCCCGCAGCGGGAACGGGCCGGGGTCGGCCAGCAGGAGCTCCGTCAGGACGTCGTTGCCGACGCTTCCCGCCAGCCGGCCGGCCGGCGCCCCGTGCTCCTCGGCGACGAGCCGGTACAGGACGAGGAGCGGTGCCGCGCAGGCGTCGGCGGCCAGGGACACCGTGATGCGGGCCAGCGGCAGCCCGCCCAGCAGCACCCGCATGTCGTCGATGGAGTCGACGGGCACGCCCCGGTGGCCGACCAGGCCGAAGGCGGCCGGTGCCGGCGAGTCGAGGCCGGTTCGGGTGGGCGTGTCGAAGCCCACCGCAAGCTCGCGGGCGCCGCCGCCGACCAGGTGCCGCAGCCGGGCGTTCGCCTGTACGGCACTCTCACAGCCGCTCACGGCCCGCCCGGCCTCTCCTCGCGTTCCGTGCGGGATCGTCGCGGTCGGTACCGGCCGTCCGGGCGTGGCGCGGGGCCGCTGGTGGCCGGGGGCAGGGTGGTGGCGTGGTGCACGGTCGAGGTGGTGAGGCGGGGGTTGACGGTGGCCGTGTCGGAGGGCTCGGGGGTGGGCCGTCTCCGCGGGTTCTGGCGGGGTGGTGCCGGGGGCCTGGCGAGTCCGGGCGCCCGGGGGCATGGCGGCGGTAGGTGCTGGCTCATGGCTCCAGATCGGGTTCCGGCGGGGTGGGCGCGCGGGCGGCCCCTCGCTCAGGAGGGGATCGTGACCGGTGCGGCGACGGGTGAGGAGCCCAGGACGGGGACCGGCCATTGGGCGGGGCGGGGGAACCGCTGCCATTCCCTGGGATAGCCCAGGGACACCTCGTGGTGCGGCACGCCGTCACATCGCAGGGTGCGGGGGATGTGCAGGTGGCCGTACACCACGGCGGCGGCCCGGTACCTCAGGTGCCAGTCGGCGGTGGCGGTGGTGCCGCACCACAGGGCGAACTCGGGGTGGCGCAGGATGTGGAGCGGGTCGCGGACCAGGGGGAAGTGGTTGACCAGGACGGTGGGCAGACCGTCGGGCAGCGCGTCCAGCCGGGGCAGTGTCTCGGCGATGCGAGCCCGGCACCACGCCTCGCGGCTGGGGTACGGGGCGGGGGACAGCAGGAACTCGTCCGTGCAGACCACGCCGGCCTCGTCGGCCAGGCGCAGTGCGTGGGCCTTGGAGAAGGCGCCAGGGGGCCTGAAGCTGTAGTCGTAGAGCAGGAAGAGCGGGACGATGACGGCCGGGCCGCCCGCGCCGTGCCATACGGGGTAGGGGTCCTCGGGGGTGTCGATGCCCAACGTGCGGCAGACGTCGACCAGATGGCGGTACTTCCTCTCACCACCCAGCTCCTCCGGGTCATCGGGTGCGGTCCACAGCTCGTGGTTGCCGGGAACCCAGATCACGCGGGCGAACCGGTCACGCAGCTGCTTCAGGGCCCACGTGACGTCCGCGACGGACTCGCCCACGTCACCGGCGACGAGCAGCCAGTCGTCGGGGGACCCGGGGCGCAGGTTCCGTACGATGTCGCGGTTCTGCTCATGGCGTACGTGCAGGTCGCTGACGGCGAGCAGGCGGCCGTCACGGGAGGGGGAAAGGGGAGCGTCGGTGGCATCGACGTGGTGACCTCGGCCCACTGCTCCCCCTCCCGTGTGAAGGACGGGGCCACCGTGCTCGGCGACCCGTGGCTCACAGCCTGGGCCACTCGCCGGGCCGGCGGGAACCCCTAAACCGCGCGCTGCCACGTCGTGCCCGCCGCCCTGCCGGGCATCGGGGTGGTCGGTACGGGTGCCGACGGCGTGGCTTGAACCCAGCGGTGCGGAGCACCGGCCGGACTGTGGTGTGGGCCACACCCTGGAGTGAGATGTCCGTCACCTCTTGCGCCGGGTCGTCCGCGGAGCGCGGTCGGCCGGAATCCGGCACCGCCGTTGCCCGCTCGGTGTGCGCGGTCCCGGCGCTCCGGGGATCGGCCACCCCGAGCGTGAGCCCGGTAGGGGGGTGCTGTTCCGGTTAGGGGTTGTGGGGGCCTCACGGGGCGTCCAAGCATGGTTGTGCGAGTCAACAACCCTTGTGTGTAAGCCCGCGAGCCACGAAGGAAAGGTTCTATCGTGAGTACCCCCCACGTGGACGAGAATCTGTGGGTGCGTCAATTCCACCCTGCCCCGGCCGCGGCGACCAGGCTCGTCTGCTTCCCCCACGCCGGTGGATCCGCCCCGTACTTCCTCCCGGTCTCCAAGGCCCTGAGTCCAGGGGTCGACGTACTGGCCATCCAGTACCCGGGGCGGCAGGACCGCCGCCAGGAGAAGTGCGTCGACAACATCGCCGACCTGGCCGACGCGGTGACGGCGGAGCTGCTGCCTTGGACGGACCGGCCGCTGGTGCTCTTCGGGCACAGCATGGGAGCCACGCTCGCCTTCGAGGTGGCCCTGCGGCTGGAACGCAAGGACATCGTGCCTCTCGCGCTGTTCGCCTCGGGCCGGCGGGCGCCTTCGCGGTACCGCGACGAGCGCGTGCACCAGCGCAGCGACGACGAGATCATCCAGGAGCTGAAGGCTCTGAGCGGGACCAGCTCCGAGGTCCTCGGCAACGAGGAGATCCTGCGGATGGCGATGCCGGCCATCCGCGGTGACTACACGGCCGCCGAGACCTACCGGCACACCGGCGGGGCGCGGCTTTCCGCGCCGATCCACGTGCACTACGGCACGGAGGATCCCCGAGTCAGCCGCGAGGAGGCGGAGGCCTGGGCGGAGCACACCAGCGGCCGCTTCGACATCCAGTCCCATCCGGGCGGGCACTTCTACCTCAACGACGAGGGGCCGCGCGTGATCGAGGCGATTGCCCGCGTCTGCTCAGCGGCCACGACGTAAGGCGCATCGGGACGGGCAAGGTGCGGCCCGATGGGGGTCCTGCTGTGAACTGCGGCGGCATTTCTCTTTCCCCCGGTTTATTAACCGGCGCGTAATTCAGCGGTCCTTGTAGCGCCCTGTCCTGCACGTGAATGGCTGTGATTTCTCTCTGGGGCGCCTGTGGGCCGCTCCCCGCGGCCCCGCTCGTGGCCTGCTGGTATACAGACCGGCTGGGCGTCGTGGGGCAATGATGGCCGGGTTCTTGCCGATCCATGGCCAAAAGTTTTCGACGTTGACATGCGTTGCGTGCAAGTGTTCTACTCGTATGGGATTCGGGGTCCGAAAGCATTGACCGACGGGGCGGTGAGTGGTGAGTGGGGGATTTCTTGCCCCATTTGCCGGTCGCTGTGTGCCGCGGCCCCCGGCTTGGCTTGGATCGATACGGGGTGTTTAGCGATTCATGGTGTTTACTGGGCGACGTCTGGAAAAAACTCGACTGCACGCGGCCTATTCTTCGGTCCGGACCACCGGTAGATCCCATGTCGTGGTCGTCGAGGCGGCGGCGGGATGCGGCAAGAGCGAGCTGCTGGAAGAGTTCGCGCACCGCGTCGAACCTCTCGGCCCGAGCCTGCTGCAGGCCACCGCGATCGCCGAAGAGCGCGGCACCCCGCTGAGCGTGCTGCGGAATCTCGTCAACGGCGCGCCCTTCCCGGACGACGTGGTGCGCCGCTTCCAGACCACGAGCGATGCCACGATCCGGAAGATCTCGGCCGAGGGCCGGGAGCGGGCGCGGCATGACGCCGCCTGGTACGACCTGACGCGGACGTTCTGCGGCGAGGTACGGGCCCTGGCGCAGCGCACGCCCGTCGTGGTGGCTGTCGACGACCTCCACCACGCGGACCCCGACTCGGTGCGGCAGCTGGTCCACCTGGCCCGGCACTGCCGCAACGTCCCCCTGCTGCTGGTGCTCACGCGCTCGCCCGTCGGCGGCCCGGCCGACCGGACCGTCGGTGACGAGCTGTTCAGGCAGCCGAATGTCGAACGCATCCAGCTGCCCAGACTCCGCCTCGAGGACGTCGTCGACATCCTGGGCCACCAGAGCCGGCCGGACACCGCGGTGGCGGAACGCTACCTGGCGGTCAGCGGCGGCAATCCGCTGCTGCTCGGGGCGCTGCTGGAGGACACCCGCGCCGAGCCCGGCTCCGTGGGCGGCGCCCCGGACACCGGGCCCCGGCCGGGACAGGCGTACGGCAAGGCGGTCCTCGCCTGTCTGGACCGCGGCGGCGAGCGCACCCGCGAGGTGGCCACCGGCATGGCGGTGCTCGGCGAGGCATGCACCGACGAGCTGCTGTCCCGGCTCCTGGACGTCTCGCTGGTCGAACTCGCCGAGAACCTCGGAGCCCTGCGCGGCTCCGGAATCGTCACCGGGGACGCGTTCCAGCACCCGGCGGTCGAGGCGGCGGTGCTGGAATCCCTGGAGCCGTCCTTCCGGCTCGACCTGCACTGGCGCTCAGCGCGGCTGCTGCACGCCTCCGGCGCCGCGGCGGCCCTGGCCGCCGAGCACCTGCGGGAGGCCGGCCGGGCCGAGGGCGCCTGGGCCGTCGGGGTGCTCATGGAGGCCGCCGACGACGCACTGTCCGCCGACGAGGTGCGACGGGCCGTCTCCTACCTCGAACTGGCCCACGGCGCCGCCGCCGACCCGCTGGTGCGCACCGACATCAAGATCAAGATGGGCGCGGCCACCCGGCGGATCAGCGCCGGCGAGGCCGAACTCCATGTCGACGACGCCCTGCGGAACCTGCGGGCCGACCGGCTCGACCCCGCCGACGCGCGGGGTCTCGGCGCCGCGCTGCTCGCCCACGGCCGACTGGAGCAGGCACAGGCCCTGCTCGGCCCGGGGCTGCTGCCGGCCGAGGGCGAGGCCGTCCTGGCAGTGGCGGGGCGGCGGATCGCCGAGCCGCAGGAGGGCGCACCCGGCGGCGGACCCTACCCCGCGGCCGCGCTGCGGGCGCGGACCGGCGAGGCCACCACGGACGGCCCGCAGCTGCGCCGCACGGGCATCCCCGTCCTCACCCGGCGTGCCGCCCCCCGCCCCGACCGGCTCACCCAGCGCGTCGCGGACGCCGACGGGCTGCTGGAGGCCAACCGGCTGACCGACGCCACCTTCGACCTGGTCCTCGACGCCCTGTGGACGCTGCTGTCACTCGGCGCTCTCCAGCGGGTCCGGCGCTGGTGCGACCACTTCATACACGAGTCGGCGACGCGTGGCGCGCCGGGATGGGAGGCGGCCTTCACGGCCGTACGCGCCGAAGGAGCCCTGCACGGCGGCAACCTCGCCGAGGTGGACCGCGACGCGCGCCGCTGTCTGACGCTGCTGTCGGGACGGCACCCGGCGCCCCTGGAGGCCAGCGCGGTCTCACACCTGGTGACGGTCCTGGTGGTGCGGGGCAAGTGCAAGGAGGCGGCCCGGCAGCTGAGCCGGCCCATGGCGGACTCCCTGTCGGGCACCATCCACTGGCTCGACTACCTGCGCGCCCGGGGGCTCTACTACCTGGCCACCCAGCAGCATCACGCGGCGCTGCGGGACTTCCACGAGGTGGGCCGCATCGCCGAACGGTGGGGAGCCGACCGGCCCGCCCTGCTGCCGTGGCGCACCGACATCGCGCAGGCCCTGCTGTTCCTGGGGGAGCGGGAGCAGGGACTGAGGCTGGCCACCGAGCAGCTCGCCATGACCGAGGGTGACACCCCCCGCATCCGCGGCATCTCGCTGCGCATGCAGGGGCTCGCCTCGGAAGGCGCAGCCCGGCTGGACCTGCTGGACCGGGCCGTGGTGGAGCTGGACCGGGCGGACGACCGGCTGGAACTGGCCCGCGCCCTGTTCGACCTGGCGGACGCCCACCGCCAGGCCCGCCAGTCCCGGCAGGCGGCGATGACGCTGCGCAAGGCGCGGCAGGTGGCCAAGGGCTGCGGGATGCGACCGGCCCCCAACCGGATCGGTTCGTCCGGCGGCGCGCCCAGGGGGGAGCGCATCTTCGCGGCGACGCCCGAGCAACGCGACGACTGGGGGCATCTCAGCGAGTCGGAGCGCAAGGTGGCGAGCCTGGCGGCCGGCGGTTACACCAACCGTGAGATATCGGTGCGGCTTTACATCACCATGAGCACGGTTGAACAACATCTTACTCGTGTATACCGGAAGCTGAAGATAAGGGGGCGAGAGGAATTACTTGCCGCTCCCCGGGCTTACGATTTCGAAAACTCTGCATGAGCCGATGGCGCAGGCCGTCGTGGTCTTTGTGAATAGGGGGGTGGAAATATAGGGGTGGGCTCCCGGTCCGACGCTGGATAGGCTGAATATGCCGGAACGGCGACGAGCGAGACCAACTGCGGTCGGACACGGGGAGAACGAGTGGTACTGGGAGAGTCCAGTGGCTTTTCGGAAATCGTAGAACGCGCCGAGGAAATGTCGGTGCTCACGCGGGCGCTGGCGAACACCGAGTGCGGCGAGGGCCGTGTGGTCCTGGTCAATTCGGGACCGGGGGTCGGTCGTACCACACTGCTCAACGAATTCCTGCGGCAGGCCGCCGACTCCGGGGCCCGGGTGGGCGCCGCCACCGGGTCGTCCGCGGAGACGGGGATGGAGCTCGGCGTCGCCGCACAGCTCTTCCCGTCCGATGGGCCGCTCGCGGCCGGGCTCCGTCTCGCCCGGGCGATCGGCGGCGGCGACGGCGGCGGCGACGGCGTCCTCCCGCCGGATGCCGACCGGCTGTTCGAGGAGCTGTGCGGGGAGTTCAGGCACGGACCCGTGGTGCTGGCGGTCGACGACGTCCAGCTCGCCGATGCCGCGTCACTGCGGGTCCTGCTCTACCTGGTGCGCCGGCTGCGCACCGCCCCGGTCCTGATCGTGCTCACCGAACCCACCGGCCCGGACGCGATGTCCCCGGCCTTCCAGGCGGAACTTCTGCGGCACCCGCGGTGCCGGCGCCTCCGGCTGCAGCCGCTGTCCCCGGACGGCGTCACCCGGATGATCGCGCCGTACGTGGACGCGGCCGACACCGCGCGGGTGGCGGCGGAGTTCCACGCCGTCAGTGGCGGCAACCCTCTTCTGCTGCGAGGGCTCGTGGTGGACCACAGGGCCGCGCGGCGAGCGGACCGGCAGGGCCAGGGGGCGACTGTCCAGCCCGTCGGCAGCGCGGCCTTCGCCCACGCCGCTCTCGCCTGGGCCTATCGGGACAAGCCCGTGCTCTTCGACGTCGCCTGCGGTTTCGCCGTACTCGGCAGGAACGCCACCCCGGCCCTGGTGGCCTGTCTGGTCGACCGGGGGGCCGACGCGGTGGCCCGGGTCATGACAGCGCTGGACACGGCGGGCTTGCTGGACGGCACGGCCTTCCGCAGTGCCCTCGTCAGCAAGGCGCTGCTGGAGCACGTGGACGTGGAGGTCCGGGCGGGACTGCACCGCCGCGCAGCCTGGCTGCTCCACGGCGACGGCGTACCCGCGGTCGACGTCGCGCACCATCTCCTCGCGGCCCCGGTGGCCGAGCCCTGGGCGGGCCGCACCCTGATCGCCGCGGCGGAGCAGGCCGTACGTGACGGGCAGGAGGAATTCAGCCTCGACTGTCTCCGGCTGGCCGGTCAGTACGCGACGACCGAGGAGGACCGCGCCGCCGTCGTCATGGCGCGGGTGCGGATCGGCTGGGAGATCGACCCCCGCCTGGTGAGCCCGTGGCTCGACGAACTCGGCACCGCGCTCGAGCGGGGCCACGTCGACAGTGCGGACGCCGCCTGGATCGTCAAACACCTCGCTTGGCAGGATCGCTTCCCGGAAGCGGCGCAGAGCCTCTCCGTCCTCGCCGGGCGCGCCGGTGACGAACCCGGGGCGCAGGCCGAACTCCACCTCGTCCGGCAGTGGTTGCGGCACACCTGCCCCGCGCTGGATCCGGACGCCGACCCCGCCGCGTCCACCGCGCAGGCCACCGCCCCGCAGCCCCGCCGGCTCAGCCCGGCCTCGTACGCCGTGGAGATGCTCGGCAGGGTCCTGGCCGAGGGGCCCGGCGACCACGCCGTCGCCATGGCCGAGGAGATCCTGCGCGGTTGCCGGTTCGGCGAGACGGCCGTGGAAGCCCTGGAAGCGGCGCTGCTGGTCCTCGTCTACGCCGAGCACCCCGAACGGGCGCTGTTCTGGTGTGAAGCGCTGCTGCGGGAGGCCGGCGACCGGCCGACCGGGACGCAGGTGGCGATCCTCTCCGGGATTCGCGCCGAAGCGGCCCTGCGACAGGGCGCGTTGCAGGCCGCCGAGCAGTACGCGGGCCGAGCCCTGGAGGCGATCTCCCTGCACGGCTGGGGCGTGGCCATCGGCTCCCCCCTGGCCGCCCTGGTACGGGCCGCCACGGCGTCGGGCAGGACCTGGGAGGCCGGTGCGTGGCTGAACCAGGACGTGCCCGAGGGCGTCTTCCGCACTCGTCACGGGCTGCTCTACATGCATGCGCGCGGCCACTACCACCTCGCGGTGGACCGGCCGGCGGCGGCCCTGGAGGACTTCCTGACCTGTGGTGCGCTCGCCAAGGAGTGGGGCATGGACATGCCCGCCTTTCTTCCCTGGCGTACCTCGGCCGCGCAGGCGCACCTGGCCCTGGGCAACGGCGGCCAGGCGCGGACGCTGGTGCGGGAGCAACTGGCACGGCCTGGGGGGAGCACCCCGAGATCCCGGGGTGTCTCGCTGCGACTCCTCGCGGCCACGAGTGAAATCGCCTGCCGCCCCGCTCTGTTGCGGGAGTCCGTGAACCTGCTGGAGAGCTGTGGCGACCGTCTGGAGCTGTTGCGCTCCCTGGCCGATCTCTCCGACGTCCAGCACCGGACCGGCGCACCCGCCAAGGCGCGGATGACCGCCCGCCATGCCCGGACCGTCGCCGACACCTGCGGAGGGGACGCGCTGTTCCGCAGGCTCTTCAAGGAAGAGGCATCCGAGGGCGACGACGAACCGGTGCCCCTGGCAGGCGACCACCACGGCTCGGCCAGCCTGACGGCCGCCGAGCGGCGGGTCACCGCCCTGGCCGCCCTGGGCCACTCCAACCGGGAGATCGGGCGCAAGCTGTTCATCACCAAGAGCACCGTGGAGCAGCACCTCACCCGGGTGTACCGGAAGCTCGGCGTGCGCAACCGGGCCGACCTCGGCGACCTGCTCGCCGGGACCAACCTCGCCGCCCAGGCCCAGGCCATGGGCAGGGCGAGCTCGGTCGCCGCCGGCTGACTCCGCGCACAGCGGCCGGCGCCCCGTCGGCCGCCGGCCGTGGACGACGGGCGTGCTCGGGTGCGACGACCGGCGCGCTCGGGTACGGCGACCGGCGCGATCCGAACACCGCGACTGTCGAGCCCGGCGCGACGACTGCCGAGCTCCGACACGAGACCCGCCGAGCCCGGCGCGATGACCACCGAGCCCTGACACGACGACCGCCGAGCCCCGGCGCGATGACCACCGAGCCCTGACACGACGACTGCCGAGCCCTGACACGACGACTGCCGAGCGCCGGCGCGACAACCGCCGAGCCCGGCGCGACGACTGCCTCGCCCCCCACGAGAACCGTCACGACACCCGTCATGACGACCGACACGAGGAGATCCACCGTGACCACCGAGCATGCCCTGACCGTGCCCTCCCCCCGCGAGGCCGGCTGCCCCTTCGACGTGCCGCGCCCGTACAGGCAGGCGGCGGAGGAGGGTCCCGTCGTGAAGGCCGCGACCTTGAGCGGCGGCGAGTGCTGGATGATCACCCGGCACGAGGAAGTGCACGCGGTCCTGGGCGACCGGCGGTTCAGCGCGGACGCACTGCTGCCCAACTTCCCCCTCATGACCGAGGAACTGCGCAAGATGGTCGCGGAGTCCCGCAAGTCGACCCCGGAGATCGACGAGCAGGAACACATCCGGCGTCGCCGGATGCTGACCGCGGAGTTCAAGGGCAAGCGGGTCGAAGCGCTGCGCCCGCAGATCCAGAGCATGGTCGACGGCATCCTGGACGGGATGATCGCGGACGGCGGCCCGGTGGACCTGGTGTCCCGGTTCGCGCTGCCCGTGCCGGCCGCGGTCATCTGCCTGCTGCTCGGCGTCCCCTTCGAGGACCACCAGTTCTTCAAGGACCGCGCCCGTCAGATGCTGGACTTCCGGGTCGGCCCCGAGGCGATGATGAAGGCCCGCATCGAGCTCACCGAGTACATGAACAAGCTCACGGCCGAGAAACAGCAGCAGCCGGACGAGGCGCTCATCAGCACCTTGCTGACCAAGGGAGAGCTGGCCACCGACGAAGTGGCGGGCACCGCACTGCTGTTGCTGCTCGGCGGTCTCGAGACGACCTCCAGCATGCTCAGCCTGTCCACCCTCGCCCTGTTGCAGCACCCCGAGCAACTGGCACAGCTGCGTGCCGACTCGTCCCTGATCAAGGGCGCCGTCGAGGAACTGCTGCGCTACCTCACGGTCGTGCAGAACGGCCTCGCACGCGTGGCCCTGGAGGACGTCGAGATCGGCGGGCAGCTGATCAAGGCGGGCGACGGCGTGCTGTGCATGCTCTCCATCGCCAACCGGGACGAGACGGTCTACCCCGGCGGCCACGAACTCGACCTGCAACGCGGCGCCCGCACCCATCTGAGCTTCGGCTTCGGTATCCACCAGTGCGTGGGTCAGACCCTGGCACGCGCCGAACTCCAGATCGCCCTGGAGACGCTGCTGCGCAGGCTGCCGGAGTTGCGGCTGACCGTCCCCGTCGAGGAACTGCGCTTCCGCGACTCCCTCGGGTTCTACGGCGTGGAGGAACTGCCCGTCGACTGGTGAACCGCGGCCGGTTCCGGCAACGGACGAACAGCGGTGCGGCGGCACCCCGGAGCGGGGGTGCCGCCGCACCGCTGTGCCCGGCCCCCGCCCCTGGGGCGACGACCCCGCCCCGGATTACGGAAAGGGCCGGTCAGCAGGGGTGAAAGCCGCACCGGAGTCCCGTCTAAGGGGTCGCGTAGTGGTTGAGGCTAGGGGCCGTCCGATCGGATATTCGGTGTGACCTGCGGCCGCCGCGCCGCATGGAGTGCGCTTCGTAGATTCCGAGCGACGTAAGGGAAACGCATGGCGGGTGGATCCGAGTCAGAGGTCGCTGAATTCGCGGCGCGATCCGCCCAGCCGATTGCGGTGGTCGGAATGGCGTGCCGGCTGCCCGGTGCGGCTGGGCCGGCCGAATTCCGCGCCATTCTGCGAAACGGTACGGATGCCGTCGGCGCCGCCGCACCGGATCGTCCGTACGCACCCCGGCGGGGTGGCTTCCTGGATTCGGTCGACCGTTTCGACGCCGGATTCTTCGGCATCTCACCGCGCGAGGCCGCGGTCATGGACCCGCAGCAGCGGCTGATGCTGGAACTGTGCTGGGAAGCCCTCGAGGACGCCGGCGTCCTGCCCGCCCGCCTCGACGGTGGCAACGCCGGTGTCTTCGTCGGCACCATCGCCGACGACTACGCCGCGCTGTCCCGGGCCTCCGGTGCGGACGCCACCACCCCGGAGACGACCACCGGCCTCAACCGGGGCATGATCGCCAACCGCGTCTCCTACACGCTGGGCCTGCACGGGCCGAGCTTCACGGTCGACTCGGGGCAGTCGTCGTCCCTGGTCGCCGTGCACCTGGCCGCCGAGAGCCTGCGTCGGGGCGAGTGCTCCGTGGCTCTGGCCGGAGGCGTGAACCTCATCCTCGCCGAGGACAGCACGGCCGCCGTGGAACGGTTCGGGGCGCTCTCCCCGGACGGCCGCTGCTACACCTTCGACGCGCGCGCCAACGGCTATGTGCGCGGCGAGGGCGGCGGTGTCGTCGTCCTCAAGCCGCTGGCCGACGCCGTCGCGGACGGCGACGACATCCTGTGCGTGCTGGCCGGCAGTGCGGTGAACAACGACGGCGGCGGCGAGGGGCTCACCGTCCCCGACCGCGAGGGCCAGCAGGCGGTGCTGAGCACCGCGTACGAGCAGGCCGGGATCTCCCCGGACACCGTCGGCTACCTGGAGCTGCACGGCACCGGCACGCCCGCCGGCGACCCCGTGGAGGCCGCTGCCGTCGGCGCCGTGCTCGGCGCGGGCCGCAGTGCCGAACGGCCCCTGCTGGTCGGCTCGGTGAAGACCAACATCGGCCATCTCGAAGGCGCCGCCGGCATCGCGGGCCTCCTCAAGGCCGTGCTGGCCGTACGCCACAGGGAGATCCCCGCCAGCCTCAACCACGCCACCCCGAACCCCGCCATTCCCCTGGAGGAGCTGGGCATCCGGGTGGTCACGGCGCTCGAACCCTGGCCGCGGGAGGCCGGCCCGCTCACCGTGGGCGTGAGCTCCTTCGGCATGGGCGGCACCAACTGCCATGTGGTGCTCACCGAATGGGACGGCGTCGCCCCGGACGCCGGGCCCGGCGTCCGGCCCACCGGCGCACCCGTGCCGCTGCTCGTCACGGGCCGGGACGAGCAGGCGCTGCGCGACCAGGCACACCACCTGCGCCGGCACCTCGACGAACACGGTCCGCTGCGCGTGAAGGACGTCGCCCACACCCTGGCCACCGGCCGCACCGCGTTCGACCACCGTGCCGTGCTGCTCGCCCACGAGCCGCGGGACATGGCCGACGGCCTCGCCCGGCTCGCCGACGGCGCGCCCGGCCCGGACGTGGTGCGCGGCACCGTGACCGGCGGCCTGCTCGCGGTCCTCTTCACCGGGCAGGGCAGCCAGCGTCCCGGCATGACCGCCGGGCTGTACCGGTCGTCGCCGGAGTACGCGGCCGCCCTGGACGAGGTGTGCGCCCACCTGGACCCCCAGCTGCCGGTGCCCCTGCGGGAGGTGCTCTTCGCCGCGGAAGGGTCCGAGCAGGCGGCCCTGCTGGACCGGACCGAGTTCACCCAGCCCGCGCTGTTCGCCGTCGAGGTCGCCCTGTTCCGGCTCGCCGAGCAGTGCGGCCTGACTCCTGGGCTGCTGCTCGGCCACTCCGTCGGCGAACTGGCCGCGGCGCACGTCGCCGGCGTGCTGTCCCTCGCGGACGCGTGCAGGCTCGTCGCGGCGCGCGGCCGTCTGATGCAGGCCCAGCCGACGACCGGGGCGATGGTGTCCGTCCAGGCCACCGAGGAGGAACTGGCGCCGTTCCTCGGTGAGTCGGTGGCCTCGGCCGCGCTGAACGGCCCGGCCTCCACCGTGCTCGCCGGTGACGAGGACGCCGTCCTGGCCGTCGCCGCGCACTGGGCGGCCCAGGGCCGCAAGACCAAGCGGCTGCGCGTCAGCCACGCCTTCCACTCGCCGCACATGGACGGCATGCTCGCTGAGTTCCGCCGGATCGCCGGGGAACTGACCTTCGCGGCACCGCGCATCCCGATCGTGTCGAACGAGACGGGCGCCCTGCTCACCGAGGCCGAGGCGCGCTCGCCGGAGTACTGGGTACGGCACGCCCGCGCCACCGTGCGCTTCCTGGACGGGGTGCGCCTGCTGGAGGAGCAGGGCGCGACCACCTTGCTCGAACTCGGCCCCGACGGCACGCTGTCGTCCCTGGCCCGGGACTGCCTGCTCGGCGCCGAAGCCGTGGCCGTGCCCCTGCTGCGCGGCCGGGACCGGGAGGAGCCGGAGGCGGTTGTCGCCGCGCTGGCCGCCCTGCAGGTCCGCGGTGTGCCGATGCACTGGGAGGAGTTGGCCACCGAGGCCGGTGCCCGGCGGGTGCCGCTTCCCACGTACGCGTTCCAGCGGCGGCGCCACTGGCTGCCCGACACGGCCGCCCCGGCCTCCTCGTCCGCCCCCCGCAGGGGCCCCGGCGGACACCAGCCCCGTCGCGCCGACGAGCCGACGCCACAGCGCGCACCGCGCGGCGACCGTACGACGCTGGAGACCGTCCGGGCGGCCGCGGCACTGGTGCTCGGGCACGACTCCCCGGACGACATCGCCGCACACGCGCCGTTCAAGGAGCTGGGGTTCAGCTCCCTGATGCTGTCCGAGCTCGGCGAGCGGCTCACCGAGGCGACCGGGCGCCGGGTCCCCACCACCCTGCTCTTCGACCATCCGACCCCGGACGCCCTCGCGCGCAGGCTGTCGTCCGACGGCGCCGACCGGCCCGCCGCCCTGCCCTCGGTTCCCCCGGCGGCGCACACCGACGACCCCGTCGTGATCGTGGGCATGGCCTGCCGGCTGCCCGGAGGGGTCCGCTCGCCCGAGGAGTTCTGGCAGTTCGTGTCGGCGGACGGCGACGCCATCTCCCCGTTGCCCGCGGACCGGGGCTGGACCCTCTCCCGGGACTTTCCCGGCGAGGGTGGTTTCCTCGCGGACGCGGCGGGGTTCGACGCGGCGTTCTTCGGGATCTCGCCGCGTGAGGCGCTGGCGATGGACCCGCAGCAGCGGTTGCTGCTGGAGACGTCGTGGGAGGCGCTGGAGCGGGCCGGGGTGGACGCGCTGTCGCTGCGCGGCAGCCGCACCGGCGTCTTCGTCGGCGCCAGCCCCTCCGAGTACGGCCCCAGGCTCCACGAGCCCTCGGAGGCCGACGGGCACGTGCTGACCGGTACGGCGCCCAGTGTGCTGTCCGGTCGGATCGCCTACGTGCTGGGCCTGGAGGGCCCGGCGCTGACGGTGGACACGGCCTGCTCCTCCTCGCTGGTGGCGCTGCATCTGGCGGCGCAGGCACTGCGCAACGGCGAGTGCGACCTGGCCCTCGCGGGCGGTGTCACGGTGATGGCGACCGCGGGCATGTTCGCCGAGTTCGCGCGGCAGGGTGGTCTGGCGCCTGATGGCCGGTGCAAGGCGTTCGCCGACGGTGCGGACGGCACCGGCTGGGGCGAGGGTGTCGGCCTGCTGGCGGTGCAGCGGTTGTCGGACGCGGTGCGTGACGGGCGTCCGGTCCTGGCGGTGGTACGCGGCTCGGCGGTGAATTCCGATGGTGCGTCGAACGGTCTGACGGCGCCGAACGGTCCGTCGCAGCAGCGGGTGATCCGGCAGGCGCTGGCGTCGGCGGGGCTGTCGCCGGCCGATGTGGACGTGGTGGAGGCACACGGCACCGGGACCAGCCTGGGTGACCCGATCGAGGCGCAGGCGCTGCTGGCCACCTACGGTCAGGACCGTGCGGACGGCCGGCCGTTGTATCTCGGGTCGGTGAAGTCGAACATCGGTCATACGCAGGCGGCTGCCGGTGTGGCGGGTGTGATCAAGTCGGTGCTGGCGCTGCGGCACGGGACGCTGCCGAAGACGCTGCACGTGGACGCGCCGTCGCGGGAGGTCGACTGGTCGGCGGGGGCGGTCGAGCTGCTCACCGAGGCCAGGGAGTGGCCGGAGACGGGACGGCCACGCCGGGCGGGTGTGTCGGCGTTCGGGATCAGCGGCACCAACGCCCACGTGATCCTGGAAGAGGTCCCGGAGCAGACGCGTGTCGACGACCGTGCGGAGCGGCCCGCCGGGGTGGTTCCGTGGGTGGTGTCCGGCCGTGGTGAGGACGCGCTGCGTGCGCAGGCCGCACGGCTGCTGGACCGGGTGGCGGGCGACCCCGGCCTCGATCCGCTGGATGTGGGCTGGTCGCTGGCCGGAACGCGTGCGGCGCTGGAACACCGGGTGGTCGTGTCGGGCGCGGATCGGGACGAACTGCTCGCCGGGCTTCGCGCCGTTGCCGAGGGCGTTTCGGCGGCCGGTGTGGTGCGGGGTGTGGCCGGTGACGGTGGGACGGCGTTGCTGTTCACCGGCCAGGGCGCACAACGCCTGGGTATGGGCCGGGAGTTGTATGAGGCGTTCCCGGTGTTCGCGGCCGCCTTCGACGAGGTGTGCGCGCACGTGGACGCCGGGCGGGAGCGGCCTCTGAAGGAGGTCGTCTACGGCGGTGACCCGGCCCTGCTGGAGGGCACGGGGTGGGCGCAGCCGGCGCTGTTCGCGGTGGAAGTGGCCCTCTACCGGCTGCTGGAGGCGTGGGGCGTGCGGCCGGACGTGCTGCTGGGCCACTCGATCGGTGAGCTGGCGGCGGCGCATGTGGCCGGTGTGTGGTCGTTGGAGGATGCCTGCCGGGTGGTGGTGGCGCGGGGCCGGTTGATGCAGGCGCTGCCCGCCGGTGGGGCGATGGTCGCGGTAGAGGCAGCCGAGGACGAGCTGCCGGAGTTGCCGGGCGGGGTCTCTGTGGCGGCGGTGAACGGGCCGCGGTCGCTGGTGCTGTCCGGGGACGAGGAGCCGGTGCTGGAGCTGGCGGCGCGGCTGGCGGGGGAGGGCCGGCGTACCAAGCGGCTGTCGGTGTCGCACGCTTTCCATTCGGCGCGGATGGAGCCGATGCTGGCCGAGTTCGCCGAGGTGCTGGCATCGGTGGAGTTCCGGCCGGCCGCGCTTCCGGTGATCTCCAACCTGACCGGTCAGCCGGCCGGTGCGGAGCTGACCACACCCGAGTACTGGGTGCGCCAGGTCCGCGAGGCCGTCCGCTTCGCCGACTGCGTCACCACCGCGCACGGCCAGGGCATCCGGCGCTACCTCGAACTCGGACCCGACGGCGTCCTGACCTCACTCACCCACGACACCCTGGCCGAGCAGGGCCTCGACGCGGAAGTCGTCGCCGTACCCGCGCTGCGCGGTGACCAGCCCGAGCCCCACGCGCTCCTGACCGCACTCGGCCGGCTGCACGCCACCGGCCTGGACGTGGACTGGGAGGCCTTCTTCGCGCCGTACGGCGCCCGCACGGCCGAGCTGCCCACGTACGCCTTCCAGCACCGCCGCTACTGGATGGAACCCGTCACGCCGTCCTCGGCGCCGGTGGATCCCGTCCGCTACCACGCCGAGTGGGAGATCGTGCCGGACGGCGCCACGCCGTCGCTCGGTGGTGCCTGGGCCGTCGTAGTCCCCGCGGGCGACGACCACGACACCACCGTCCTGCCGGAGGTGACGGCCGCCCTCCGGGAGCACGGTGCGCGGCCCGTGGTGGTCGAAACCGACCCGGCGGGCGCCGACCGTGAAGAGATCGCCGACGCCCTGCGCGCGGCGCTCGGCGAAGAAGAAGTCCGCGGAGTGATGTCGCTGCTCGCCCTGGACAGCGGGCCCGCCGCAACCGCCGTGCTGCTGCAGGCCCTCACCGGGCTCGGCGGCAGCGGCCGGCTCTGGTCGCTGACGCGGGGCGCGGTGTCGGTGGGCCGCACCGACGCGCTCACCGCGCCCGCACAGGCCCAGGTGTGGGGCATGGGCCGGGTCGCGGCACTGGAACACCCCGAGCGCTGGGGCGGCCTCCTCGACCTGCCCGACGTGCTGGACGAGCGGGCGCGGACCCGGCTGGCCGCCGTCCTGGCGGGCGGCACGGGCGAGGACCAGGTGGCGGTGCGGGCGGCGGGGATGTACGCCCGGCGACTGCACCGCGCGGCGCCCCGGACGCCCCTCACCTCCGACGCGGGCACCACGTCCGAACCGGGCGCGGGGGACCGCGGCCGGCGCCCGCACGGCACCGTGCTGGTGACCGGCGGCACCGGCGCCCTGGGCGCGCACATCGCCGACTGGCTCGCCGGGTCCGGAACACGGCACGTGCTGCTCACCAGCCGGCGCGGCCCCGACGCCGAGGGCACCGCCGAACTCACCGCGCGGCTGCGGGAGCTGGGCACCGAGGTGACCGTCGCCGCATGCGACGTGGCCGACCGGGAGGCCCTGGCGGACCTGATCGCCGCACTGCCCGCCGACCGCCCGCTGACCGGAGTGGTGCACGCAGCCGGTGTCCTCGACGACGGGGTCCTCGACTCGCTCACCCCCGACCGGTTCGCCGCGGTCGCCGGACCCAAGGTGACCGGCGCCCGGCACCTGCACGAACTCACCCGCGACCTCGACCTCTCCCTGTTCGTGATGTTCTCGTCCTTCGCCGGCACGGTCGGCCTGGCCGGACAGGGCAACTACGCGGCCGCCAACGCCTACCTGGACGCCCTCGCCGTGCACCGGGCCCAGCTCGGCCTGCCGGCGACGGCCGTGGCCTGGGGCTCCTGGTCCGGCGCGGGCATGGCCGGAGACAGCCGGGTGGCCCGCGACCGGCTGGCGCGCACCGGCCTGGTGCCCCTCGACCCCGCCGCCGCCCTCGCCGCGCTCGACCGGGTCATCGCCGACGGCGAGACCGCCGTCACGGTCGCCGACGTCGACTGGGAGCGGTTCGCCGCCGGGTTCGCCCCCGGCAGGCCGCACCCGCTGCTCACCCGGATCCCCGAGGCGGTACGGGCCCGGCCCCAGGAGACCGGACCGGGCTCCGCCCGCCCGGCGGACCGGCTCGCCGGACTGGCGGGCGACGAACTGCGCCAAGCGCTCGACGACATGGTCGGCGCCGAGGCCGCCGCCGTGCTGGGACTCCCGGCCACCGACCGGGCGCCGGCCGACCGCACCTTCAAGTCCCTCGGCTTCGACTCGCTCATCGGTGTCGAGTTCCGCAACCGGCTCGCCGCCGCACTCGGCACCCGGCTGCCGCCGAGCCTGATCTTCGACCACCCCACGCCGGGCCGGCTCGTGGAGCACCTGGCCGCCGGGCTGGAGAACACCGGCGACCGGCCCGGGGCCGCCGACGCGCGGCCGGCCGCCCGCGCACGCACCCACGACGACCCCGTCGTGATCGTGTCCGCCGCCTGCCGGTTCCCCGGCGGCGTGCGGACCCCGGAGGACCTGTGGCAGCTCGTCCTCGACGGCGGCGACGCGATCGGGCCCTTCCCGGTGGACCGGGGCTGGGACCTCGACGGCCTCTACGACCCCGACCCCAGCACGCCCGGCACCAGCTACGTCCGCGAGGGCGGCTTCCTCACCGGTGTGGCGGACTTCGACGCGGCGTTCTTCGGGATCTCGCCCCGTGAGGCGCTGGCGATGGACCCGCAGCAGCGGCTGCTGCTGGAGACGTCGTGGGAGGCGCTGGAGCGGGCCGGTATCGTCCCGGCTTCCCTGGCCGGCAGCCGGACCGGCGTGTTCGTCGGCTCCAACGGCCAGGACTACGCGACCCTGCCGCACTCCTCCGAGGTCGAGGGGCACGTGCTGACCGGCACGGCCTCCAGTGTGCTCTCCGGCCGTATCGCCTACACCCTGGGGCTCGAAGGACCCGCGCTCACCGTCGACACCGCCTGTTCCTCCGCGCTGGTCGCCCTGCACCTCGCCGTCCAGGCGCTCACCAGCGGTGAATGCGACCTCGCACTCGCCGCCGGCGTGACCGTGATGTCCGGCCCGGACATCTTCGTGGAGTTCTCCCGGCAGCGCGGCCTGTCCGCCGACGGGCGCTGCAAGGCCTTCGGCCCCGACGCGGACGGTACCGGCTGGGCCGAGGGCGTGGGCACCGTCGTCCTGGAGCGGCTCTCCGACGCCCGCCGCCTGGGACACGAGGTGCTGGGTGTGGTGCGCGGCACCGCGGTCAACCAGGACGGTGCCTCCAACGGGCTCAGCGCGCCCAACGGGCCCGCGCAGCAGCGGGTGATCCGTCAGGCGCTGGCCGAGGCCGCCTGTACGCCGTCCGATGTGGACGCGGTGGAGGCGCACGGCACGGGCACGAGGCTCGGCGACCCGATCGAGGCGCAGGCGCTGCTGGCGACGTACGGCCAGGACCGCCCCGCCGGCCGGCCGCTGTACCTCGGCTCCGTCAAGTCGAACATCGGGCACACCCAGGCCGCCGCAGGGCTGGCCGGTGTGCTGAAGACGCTGTTCGCGCTGCGGCACGGGCAGCTCCCGAGGACCCTGCACGCCCCGCGGCCGACCCCGGAGGTCGACTGGTCCGAGGGCGCGGTCGCCCTGCTCACCGAGACCCGGCCGTGGCCCGCCGTCGACCGGCCGCGACGCGCCGGCGTCTCCGCCTTCGGCGTCAGCGGCACCAACGCCCACGTGATCCTGGAGCAGGCGCCCCCGCCTGCCGCCCCCGACCCGGCACCGGCCGTACGGATGCCCGCGCTGGACGGCCCCGTCCAGCCGTGGGTGTTGTCCGCCGCGTCCGGGCAGGCGCTGGCCGAGCTCGCGGACCGGCTGCGCGAGGCGACGCCCGCCGCTGCACCGGCCGACGTCGCACAATCCCTCGTGTCGACCAGGACGATCTGGGCGGAGCGCGCCGTTCTGCTCGCCGACGGCCCTGAGGAGTACACCTCCGCGCTCGCCGCGCTGGCCGGTGGCGAAGGAGACCCGCGGGTGGTGCGCGGCACCGCCGACACCCGCGGCCGGGTCGTCTTCGTCTTCCCCGGCCAGGGCGCGCAGTGGGCCGGCATGGCCGCCCGGCTGTGGGAGTCGTCGCCGGAGTTCGCACGGTGGATGGACCGCTGCGACAAGGTCCTCGCCGACCTGACCGACTGGTCCCTCGCCGACGTCATTCACCAGGCGGACGGCGCGCCCGGACTGGACCGGGTGGACGTGCTCCAGCCGGCATCCTGGGCCGTGAGCGTCTCCCTGGCCGCCCTGTGGCGTTCCTGCGGGGTGGAGCCGGCCGGCGTGGTCGGACACTCGCAGGGCGAGATCGCCGCGGCATGCGTGGCGGGCGCCCTGACGCTGGAGGACGGCGCCGCGCTCGTGACCCTGCGCAGCCGGCTCATCCGCGAGGAGCTGTCCGGCCACGGCGGCATGGTGTCGGTGGCCCTCTCCCCGGCCGACACGGAGGACCGCATCGCCCGCTGGGAGGGCAGGATCTCGCTCGCGGCCCACAACAGCCGCCGCTCCACCGTCGTGGCCGGGGAGCCGGAGGCGCTGGCCGAACTGCTCGACGCCTGCGAGGCGGACGGCGTACGGGCCCGCCGGATCCCCGTCGACTACGCCTCCCACTCGCCCCACGTGGAGCGGATCGAGCGACAGCTGACCGAGAGGGCGGCCGGGATCGTGCCGCGCTCCGCGGAGATCCCCTTCCACTCCACCACGGCCGGCACCAGGATCGACACCGCGGGCCTGGACGCCGGGTACTGGTACCGCAACCTCCGCAGGCCCGTGCTGTTCGGGCCGGTCACCGAGGAACTCCTGGCCCAGGGCCACGACGTGTTCCTGGAGATGAGTCCGCACCCCGTGCTCGTGCCGGCCGTGCAGGACTCCGCCGACGCGCTCACGGCGACGGCCGTGGCGGTGGGCAGCCTGCGCCGGGACGACGGCGGCCCGGAGCGCTTCCTGCTCTCGCTGGCCGAGGCCTTCGTCCGCGGCGCCCCCGTGGACTGGGCGGCCGTGTTGGGCGGCACCGGCACCGTCACCCGCCCGGTCGAGCTGCCCACCTACCCCTTCCAGCGCACGCGGTTCTGGCCCGAGCCCGTCCCACCGGCCACCGCGCCCGGTGGCGAGGACGACGCACCGCTGTGGCAGGCCGTGGAGCGAGGCGACCTGGACGCCGTGGCGGCCGAACTGGCCCTGCAGGACGGCGAGGCGCTGCGTGACCTGGTACCCGCGCTGTCCGGCTGGCGCCGGCGCCGCAAGGACTCCGAGACTCTCGACACCTGGCGCTACCGCGTCACCTGGGCGCCGGTGCCCCCGTCCGCACCGGCCGCTCCCGCCGGTGACTGGCTGCTGGTGACCGACGACCCCGATGCGGCGGTCACCCGATGGGTGAGCGCGGCCCTCGGCGAGGGTGCCGCCACCGTGGTCCGGCCGGCCGACGTGCCCGCCCGGTCGCGTACGCCGCAGGACACCGCCTGGACGGGCGTCGTGTCCCTGCTCGGCCTCACCGACCGCCCGCACCCCCGCCACCCCGCTCTGCCCACGGGGGTGGCCGACACCGTGGCCCTGCTGACCGCGCTGCGCGAGGCCGGCGTCGAGGCACCCCTGTGGTGCCTGACCAGCGGCGCCGTCGGCACCGGCGGCTCCGACCAGGTCACGGCACCGCGGCAGGCCCAGCTCTGGGGGCTGGGCCGGGTGGCCGGCCTGGAGACCCCCGCCACCTGGGGCGGACTCGTCGACCTGCCCGCCGAACCCGACGAGCGCACCGCCGCCCAACTGCGGGCCGTGCTCGCCGCCGACGGGACCGAGCAGGAGTACGCCCTGCGACCCGCCGGAGCGTATGTACGCCGACTGGTCCGCGCTCCCCTGGCGGGCGCGGCGGCGCCGCGTTCCTGGCGTCCCCGGCACGACGGCACCGTCGTCGTCACCGGCGGCACCGGAGCGCTGGGCGCCCGGGTGGCCCGCTGGCTCGCCCACGCGGGCGCCGGGCACCTGCTGCTGACCAGCCGGCGCGGACCGGCCGCCGACGGCGCCGCCGAACTCGCCGACGAGCTGCGTGCGCTGGGCACCGAGGTGACGGTCGCCGCCTGCGACGTCGCCGACCGCGCCCAACTCGCCGAGGCGCTGGCGGCCGTACCCGAGGCGTTCCCGGTCAGCGCCGTGATCCACACCGCGGGGGTGAGCCGCGACGCCCCGCTCACCGGGACCACCCTCGCCGAGCTGGCGGACGTCGTCGCCGCCAAGGCCGTCGGCGCCCGCAACCTGGACGAGCTGCTGGCCGGCCACGACCTCGACGCCTTCGTGCTGTTCTCCTCCGGCGCCGCGATCTGGGGCAGCGCGGGCCAGGGCGGCTACGCCGCGGCCAACGCGTACGCCGACGCGCTGGCGGCCGACCGGCGCAGGCGCGGGCTCGTCGCCACGTCGGTGGCCTGGGGCAGCTGGGCCGGCGGCGGCATGGTCGACGACGACCTCGCACGCGAACTGATCCGCCGCGGCGTCCGTTCGATGGACCCCGAGCGTGCGATCGCCGCACTCCAGCAGGCGCTCGACCACGACGAGACCGCGCTGACGGTCACGGACATGGACTGGGCCCGCTTCGCCCAGACGTTCACCGCGGCCCGCCCGCGGCCCCTGATCGACGGCATCCCGGAGGCCGCCCCCGCCGCCCCGGCCGAGCCGGCCGCCGATGTGCCCGCCCTGGCCGCACGGCTGGCGGACCTGCCCGACGGCGAGCGCGACCGGGAACTGCTGGACCTGGTCAAGACCGCCGCGGCGCTCGCCCTCGGGCACAGCGGCACCGAGTCCATCACTCCGTCGAAGCCGTTCAAGGAACTGGGCTTCGACTCGCTGACCGCAGTCGACCTGCGCAACCGACTGATGGCGGCCACCGGGCTGCGGCTGCCCGCCACGCTCGTCTTCGACCACCCCACGCCCCGAGCGGCCGCCGAATCGCTGCGGACCCTGCTGTTCGGCTCGGGCACGCCCGCCCAGACGGCCACACCGGCTCCCACCGCGCCCGCCCAACCGGCGGCCGAGGACCCGGTCGTCGTCGTGGCGATGGCCTGCCGGTACCCCGGCGGAACGACGACACCCGAGAAGTTCTGGGACCTGGTCGCCGCGGGCGACGACGGGATCGGAGGCTTCCCCACCGACCGCGGCTGGGAAGTCGCCCCCGACGCCGCCTTCTCCCGGACCGGCGGTTTCCTCGCGGACGCGGTGGGATTCGACGCGGCGTTCTTCGGGATCTCGCCGCGTGAGGCGCTGGCGATGGACCCGCAGCAGCGGTTGCTGCTGGAGACGTCGTGGGAGGCGCTGGAGCGGGCCGGGGTGGACGCGCTGTCGCTGCGCGGCAGCCGCACCGGCGTCTTCGTCGGCGCCGGCTCGCACGACTACAGCACCCTGGTCACATCCCTGGAAGGAGGCCAGGACTACGCCCTCACCGGCGCCGTCGGCAGTGTGCTGTCCGGTCGGATCGCCTACGTGCTGGGCCTGGAGGGCCCGGCGCTGACGGTGGACACGGCCTGCTCCTCCTCGCTGGTGGCGCTGCATCTGGCGGCGCAGGCACTGCGCAACGGCGAGTGCGACCTGGCCCTCGCGGGCGGCGTCGCCGTGATGGCGACGCCCGACGCCTTCGATGCCTTCGCGCGGCAGGGTGGTCTGGCGCCCGATGGCCGGTGCAAGGCGTTCGCCGACGGTGCGGACGGCACCGGCTGGGGCGAGGGCGTCGGCGTACTGGTTCTCTCCCGACTGTCCGAGGCACGCCGGCACGGTCGCACCGTGCTGGCGGTGGTGCGGGGTTCGGCGGTGAATTCCGATGGTGCGTCGAACGGTCTGACGGCGCCGAACGGTCCGTCGCAGCAGCGGGTGATCCGGCAGGCGCTGGCGTCGGCGGGGCTGTCGCCGGCCGATGTGGACGTGGTGGAGGCACACGGCACCGGGACCAGTCTGGGTGACCCGATCGAGGCGCAGGCGCTGCTGGCCACCTACGGTCAGGACCGTGCGGACGGCCGGCCGTTGTATCTCGGGTCGGTGAAGTCGAACATCGGTCATACGCAGGCGGCTGCCGGTGTGGCGGGTGTGATCAAGTCGGTGCTGGCGCTGCGGCACGGGACGCTGCCGAAGACGCTGCACGTGGACGCGCCGTCGCGGGAGGTCGACTGGTCGGCGGGGGCGGTCGAGCTGCTCACCGAGGCCAGGGAGTGGCCGGAGACGGGACGGCCACGCCGGGCGGGTGTGTCGGCGTTCGGGATCAGCGGCACCAACGCCCACGTGATCCTGGAAGAGGTCCCGGAGCAGACGCGTGTCGACGACCGTGCGGAGCGGCCCGCCGGGGTGGTTCCGTGGGTGGTGTCCGGCCGTGGTGAGGACGCGCTGCGTGCGCAGGCCGCACGGCTGCTGGACCGGGTGGCGGGCGACCCCGGCCTCGATCCGCTGGATGTGGGCTGGTCGCTGGCCGGAACGCGTGCGGCGCTGGAACACCGGGTGGTCGTGTCGGGCGCGGATCGGGACGAACTGCTCGCCGGGCTTCGCGCCGTTGCCGAGGGCGTTTCGGCGGCCGGTGTGGTGCGGGGTGTGGCCGGTGACGGTGGGACGGCGTTGCTGTTCACCGGCCAGGGCGCACAACGCCTGGGTATGGGCCGGGAGTTGTATGAGGCGTTCCCGGTGTTCGCGGCGGCCTTCGATGAGGTGTGTGGGCAGCTGGATGTGCTGTTGGAGCGGCCGTTGAAGGAGGTCGTTTTCGGCGGTGACGAGGCGGTGCTGCGGCGGACGGAGTGGGCGCAGCCGGCGTTGTTCGCTTTGGAGGTGGCGCTGTTCCGGTTGGTCTGTTCGTGGGGTGTGCGGGCGGATGTGCTGGTGGGTCATTCCATCGGTGAGTTGGCGGCGGCGCATGTGGCCGGTGTGTGGTCGTTGGAGGATGCCTGCCGGGTGGTGGTGGCGCGGGGCCGGTTGATGCAGGCGCTGCCTTCTGGTGGGGCGATGGTCGCGGTGGAGGCGGCCGAGGACGAGCTGGGTGTGTTGCCGGGTGGGGTGTCGGTGGCGGCGGTGAACGGGCCGCGGTCGCTGGTGCTGTCGGGGGACGAGGAGCCGGTGCTGGAGGTGGCGGCGCGGCTGGCGGGGGAGGGTCGGCGTACGAAGCGGCTGTCGGTGTCGCACGCTTTCCATTCGGCGCGGATGGAGCCGATGCTGGCCGAGTTCGAGCGGGTTCTGGCGTCGGTGGAGTTCCGTGCTGCGCGGGTGCCGGTGGTGTCGAATCTGACGGGTGAGGTGGCTGGTGCGGAGCTGACGACGCCCGGGTACTGGGTGCGTCAGGTGCGTGAGGCGGTGCGTTTCGCGGACTGTGTCGGCACGGCGCTGGGCCGGGGTGTGGAGACGTTTTTGGAGCTGGGGCCGTCGGGTCCGTTGACCGCGATGGTGGAGGAGGTCCTCGACCAGGCCGGTGCCGGGGCCGTGTGCGTCCCCGCCCTGCACCCCGAACGCCCCGAGGACGCCGCACTGCTGCACGCCCTGGCGACCGTCTTCACCACGGGTGCCACGGTCGACTGGACGGCACCGCTCGCCGGTACGGGAGCCCGTACGGTGGAACTGCCCACCTACGCCTTCCAGCACAAGCGGTACTGGCCGCAGCCGGCCGGCGTGGCCGCCCGGGACCTGTCCGCGGCCGGACTGGCCGAGGCCGGGCACCCGCTGCTGACCGCCTGGCTCCCCTCGCCCGCGGGTGAGGAAGTGCTGTGCACCGGCCGCGTCTCCCTCGCCACGCATCCCTGGCTGGGCGACCACACGGTGCTGGGCACCGTACTCGTTCCCGGCACCGCGTTCGTGGACCTCGCGTGCTGGGCGGGAGACCGCATCGGATGCGGCGCGCTGCGGGAACTGACCCTCGCCACGCCGCTGACCCTCGCCGAGGACGCGGCGGTGCGGCTGCGCCTGGTGCTCGGCGCGCCCGACGACACCGGATGCCGCTCGGTCGCGGTCTACTCGCAGCCGGACGGCGAGGACGAGACGACGGACTGGACCCGGCACGCCGAGGGCCTGCTGGCACCGTCCGGCGACGCGTCCGTCCTGCCACCCACGGACCTCGAGGCCTGGCCGGTGACGGGCGCCGAGCCCATCCCCCTGGACGGGTTCTACGACGAGCTCGCCGACGCGGGCTTCACCTACGGTCCGGTCTTCCGCGGGCTGCGAGCAGCCTGGCGGCGCGACGGCGAGGTCTTCGCCGAGGTGAGCCTGCCCGCGGGCGAGACCGGCGGCTTCGGCGTCCATCCCGCGCTGCTCGACGCCGCCCTGCACGCGCTCGGGCCGGCCGCGCAGGCCACTGACGAGCCTGGCTCGGCCCGGCTGCCGTTCTCCTGGCGCGACATACGGGTGCACGCGGTCGGCGCGGACCTGCTGAGAGTGCGTCTGGTGCGTACCGAGGACGGCACCGTCACCCTGCACGGTGCCGACGCCGCGGGCCGCCCCGTGGTCACCGTCGGCTCGCTGGTCCTGCGCCCGCTCTCGCCCGAGCGGCTGCGCGCCGCCGCCCCGGCGTCCGGCGATGCGCTCTTCAGCACCCGGTGGGTGCCGCTGGACGGCGCCGACGGCACCGTGGGTCCCCCCGCCGACTGCGTCCTGCTCGGCGACCCGCTGGACGGCGCATGGCGGCACCATCCCCACCTCGACGCGTTCGCCGAGGCCCTCGCGGACGGCAAGGAGGAGCCGGGCACGGTGCTCGCCCGCTGCCCGAACGACGCCGCGGACGGCGGCGACCCCGCAGAAGCGGCCCGGCGCTGCGCCCAGTGGGCACTCGACCTGCTCCAGCGGTGGCTGGACGACGACCGGCTGACGGACTGCCACCTCGTGATCGGCACCCTCCACGCGGTGACCACCGGCGCCGAGGACGAGGCCGCCACCGGGACGGCGGACCTTGTCGGGCTCGCCCAGTCCACGGTGCTCGGCCTGGTCCGCTCGGCCCAGACCGAGAACCCCGGCCGTATCACCCTGGCCGACTTCGACGGCACCGCGCCCGACCCGGCGCACCTCGCCCTGGCCGTACGGCAGGCGGAGCCGGAGGTGGCCGTACGCTCGGGCACGCTGTACGCCCGCAGGCTCACCCGTCCGGACACCGGCCGGGCCCTGGCCGTGCCGCCCGGACCGGGCCCGTGGCGGCTGGACAGCACCGGCCGCGGCACCCTGGACAACCTGGCGTTGGTCCCGCACCCCGAGGCCGGGCACCCCCTGGCCGAGGGCATGGTGCGCATCGCCGTTCGGGCCGCCGGGATGAACTTCCGGGACGTCCTGATCGCACTGGACATGTACCCCGGCCGCGCCGACCTGGGCACCGAGTGCGCCGGAGTCGTCATCGAGACCGGGCCCGGTGTCAGCGAACTGGCCCCGGGAGACCGGGTGATGGGCATGGTGGCCGGGGCCTTCGCGCCCACCGCCGTCGCCGACCGCCGGTACCTGACGCGGATCCCGGACGGCTGGTCCTACGAGACGGCGGCCGCCACCCCGGTCGCCTTCCTGACCGCCTACTACGGCCTGATCGACCTGGCCCGGCTCGGCGCCGGGGAGTCGGTGCTCGTGCACGCCGCCGCCGGCGGGGTCGGCATGGCCGCCGTCCAGCTGGCCCGGCACCTGGGCGCCGAGGTGTACGGCACCGCGAGCGAACCGAAGTGGGGCACGCTGCTCGACGGCGGGCTGGACCGCGCGCACATCGCCTCCTCACGGACGACCGCCTTCGCCGACACGGTGCTTGCGGCCACCGGGGACGCCGGCGTGGACGTGGTCCTGAACTCGCTCGCGGGCGAGTTCGCCGACGCCTCGCTGCGCACCCTGGCGCGGGGCGGCCGGTTCATCGAGATGGGCAAGACCGACCTGCGCGACCCCGAGCGGATCGCCGCCGAGCACCCCGGGGTCCGTTACCGGTCGTTCGACCTGGGCGAGGCAGGTGCGGACCGCATCGCCGAGATCCTCGCCCACCTCGCCGAGCTCTTCGCGTCCGGTGTGCTCACCCCGCTGCCCGTGACCGTCTGGGACATCCGGGACGCCCCGGCCGCCTTCCGCGCGCTCAGCCAGGCCACGCTCACCGGCAAGGCCGTGCTGACCGTCCCCGCCACCTCCTTCGAGGCCGGTGAGACGGTGCTGATCACGGGCGGCACCGGAACACTGGGCACCCTGCTCGCCCGGCACCTGGTGACCGAGCACGGACTGCGCCACGTCACCCTGGCCGGACGCCGCGGCGACGACACCGAGGAGATACGGCAGCTGCGCGACGAGGTGGCCGGAGCCGGCGCACGGATCGACGTGGTGGCCTGCGACGCGGGGGACGAGGACGCCCTGCGGCACGTGCTGGACACCCTCACGGCCGAGCGGCGCCTCGCGGGGGTCGTGCACGCCGCCGGCGTCACCGACGACGGGGTCGTGTCCGCCCTGGACCACGGGCGGCTGTCCGCCGTCCTCCACCCGAAGGTCCACGGCGCGTGGAATCTGCACCGGCTCACCGCACACCTGCGGCCTCGGATGTTCGTCCTGTTCTCCTCCGCCTCGGCCACCCTGGGCGCGGCCGGACAGGGCAACTACGCCGCCGCGAACGCCTTCCTCGACGCACTCGCCGAGCACCGCCACACCCTGGGACTGCCCGCCACCAGCCTCGCCTGGGGCCTGTGGGAGCAGGCCAGCGGGATGACCGGGCGGCTGCAGGACCGCGACCGGCAGCGGATGAGCCGGTCCGGCATCGCACCGCTCAGCTCGGCACACGGCCTCGAGCTGTTCGACATCGCACGGCTCACCGGCCTGGCCGCACTCACCCCGGCACGCCTGGACCTGGCCGGGCTGCGCGCACGATACGCACACGAGCCGGTCCCCGCGGTCCTGCGGGAACTCGTCCGCATCCGGCCGTCCGCGGCCCCGGACGCGACGACCCCGGCAGCGGCACCGTCCGGACCCACGACGCTGGCCGAGCGGCTGGCGGGACTGTCCGCCGCGGAGCAGCAGCGGCACGTCCTGGACCTGGTGCGCCGGCACACCGCCGCCGTACTGGGCCATGGCTCGGCCGACGAGATCGACCCCGACCAGGCGTTCAAATCCCTCGGGTTCGACTCGCTCACGGCGGTCGAACTGCGCAACCACCTGCGCACGGCGACCTCCCTGGCCGTCCCCGCGACGCTTGTCTTCGACCACCCGACACCGGCAGTGCTCGCCGCGCACCTCCTGGAACTGGCAGCGCCGCCGGAGCAGGACCCGGCCCTGCGGGTCATGGGCGAACTCGACCGGCTCGAAGCGGGCGTGGAGGCGATGGCCTCCGGCGACCCCGGGCACCACGAGGAGGTCGTCACGCGGCTGCGCCGCATCCTGCGACACCTGGAGACGAGCCCGGCGGCCGCCGACGCCGGCGCGGAGGAAAGCTCCCTCGAAACCGCCTCGGCGGCGGAAGTCCTCGCCTTCATCGACAGCGAATTCGGCGATCTCGCCTGATACACGTACGGAGTTGATCGCAGTGGTCAGTGACGACAAGCTCGTCGACTACCTCAAGCGGGTCACCGCGGACCTCAAGCGGACCCGGCAGCGGGTCCACGAGCTGGAGTCGGGCAGCGCCGAACCGATCGCCGTCGTGGCGATGGGCTGCCGCTTCCCCGGGGGCATCACCACCCCGGAGGACCTGTGGGAGTTCGTGCGCCTGGGCGGTGACGCCGTCTCGGCGTTCCCCACCGACCGCGGCTGGCACACCGACCGACTGCGCGGGACCTTCCGGCGGGCCGGCGGATTCCTGTACGACGCGGGCGACTTCGACGCCGGGCTGTTCGGGATCTCGCCGCGCGAGGCGCTGGCGATGGACCCGCAGCAGCGGCTGCTGCTGGAGACCTCCTGGGAGACCCTGGAACGGGCCGGGATCGACCCCACCTCGGTGCGGGGCGCCGACGGCGGCGTGTTCGTCGGCATGGCCGACCAGAAGTACGGCCCCCGTGAGGACGAACTGCTCGACGAGGTCAGGGGACTCGTCCTGACCGGTACGACCAGCAGTGTCGCCTCCGGCAGGATCGCCTACTCGCTCGGCCTGCAGGGGCCCGCGATCACCATCGACACCGCCTGCTCGTCGTCGCTGGTCGCGCTGCACCTCGCGGTGCGTTCCCTGCGCGCCGGGGAGTGCTCGTTCGCCCTCGTCGGCGGCGCCGCGGTGATGGCGGAGCCCACCTTGTTCGCGGAGATGGCCGAGCAGGGAGGCATGGCCGGCGACGGCCGCTGCAAGGCCTTCGCCGCCGCCGCGGACGGCACCGGCTGGGGCGAGGGCGTCGGCGTGCTCCTCCTGCAACCGCTGTCCACCGCACGGGAGCAGGGCCTGCCCGTCCTGGCCACCGTACGAGGCTCCGCGGTCAACCAGGACGGGGCCTCCAACGGCCTGTCGGCCCCCAACGGGCCCGCCCAGCGCCGCGTCATCCGCAAGGCGCTCGCCGACGCCCAGCTCGGCGTCGGGCAGGTGGACGCCGTGGAGGCCCACGGCACCGGTACCGCGCTCGGCGACCCGATCGAGGCGCAGGCCCTGCTGGCCACCTACGGCCAGGACCGGGCCGGCGACGAGCCCCTGTGGCTCGGCTCGGTGAAGTCCAACATCGGGCACACCCAGGCCGCGGCCGGCATGGCCGGAATGATCAAGATGGTGCAGGCGATGCGGCACGGGCTGCTGCCGCGCACCTTGCACGTGGACGAACCGACCCCGCAGGTCGACTGGTCGGCGGGGGACGTACGGCTGCTGACCGAGGAGCAGCAATGGCCGCGGACGGGACGGCCCCGCCGCTCGGCCGTCTCCTCCTTCGGCATCAGCGGCACCAACGCGCACGTCGTCCTCGAGTACGACCCCGAGACGAGCGAACGCGACCCCGCGGCCGAGCCGGAGCCCGACACCTCGGCGAAGGCCCCCGTCCCGTGGACCCTGTCGGCCGCGAGCGAGGCCGCGCTGCGCGCCCAGGCGCGGCGGCTGCACGGGCACGTGTCCACCGGCGCGCAGCGGCCACTGGACGTCGCCGCGTCCTTGGCCTCCGGCCGCGCCCGGCTCGCCCACCGCGCCGTCGTCCTCGGCTCCGGCCCCGGCGAACTCCTCACCGCTCTCGCCGCCCTCGGCACGGGCCAGGCGGACCCCCGCGTGGTACGCGGCCGGACCGCCCCGGCCGGACCGGTGGCCTTCCTGTTCACCGGGCAGGGCTCCCAGCGGGCGGGGATCGGGCGGGAACTGTACGAGGCCTTCCCCGTGTTCGCCCGCGCCTTCGACGAGGTGCGCGACCGGCTCGACCCGCAACTCGCCCACTCGCTCGACGACATCCTCGACGGACGCGTCGTGGACGGGCTGCCGCTGATCGAGCAGACCGGATACGCACTCCCCGCGGTGTTCGCGCTGGAGGTGGCGCTGTTCCGGCTCGTCGAACACGCCGGTGTCACCCCCGACTACGTCCTCGGCCACTCCACCGGCGAACTCGCCGCCGCACACTGCGCCGGAGTCCTCTCCCTGGACGACGCCTGCACCCTGGTGGCGGCGCGCGGCCGACTGGTACAGACCCTGCGCACCGACGGCGCGATGGTCGCCGTCGAGGCGTCCGAGGCGGAACTGGCCGCCGCCATCGACCACGCCGACGTCGGCGACCGGGCGACCATCGCCGTGGTGAACGGGCCCCGCGCCGTGGTCGTCTCCGGCGACGCCGACGCCGTCGAACGGGTCCGCGAACTCTGCGAGGAGCGCGGACACAAGACCCGCAAGCTGCCCATCAGCCACGCCGCGCACTCCGTGCACATGGAGCCGATGCTGGAGCCGCTGCGCGAGGTGGCCGAGGGACTGCGACACCACGAGCCCCGCATCCCCATGGTGTCCAACCTGACCGGCGCGCCCCTCGACCCCGCGTCGCTCAGCTGGCCGGAGTACTGGGTCCGGCAGGTCCGCGAGACCGTCCGGTTCCACGACGGCATCCGCTGGCTCGGCGCACGCTCGGTCACCGCCTGCCTCGAACTGGGACCCGGCGGGGCGCTCATCGCCATGGCCCGCGACGGACTCGGCGACCAGGGCCGCGACATGGCGCTGGTGCCCACCCTGCAGCACGACAGGCCCGAGGCGGACACGGTGCTGACCGCGCTGGCCGAACTGCACGTGCACGGCGTCGGCGTCGACTGGAGCACCATGCTGGCCGCCCGCGGCGGGGCCCGCACCGCGCTGCCCACCTACGCCTTCCAGCACGAGCGTTACTGGCTACCCGCCACCCCCACGGCACCGCGCACCGCCGAGCCGGCCGACGAGGCCGGACGCGTGCGCTACCGGGTCCGCTGGACGCCCGACACCTCCTTCGGCCCCGACGCCCGCCCGGCCGGCCCCTGGCTGGTCGTCGCCCCGGCGGACGGCGACGGCGCCACGGTGGCCGAAGCCCTCGGGGAGTCGACGGTCCTGGTGACCGCCGGGCCCGGCGAGGACCGCGCCGCCCTCGTGGAGCGGCTGCGCGCGGCGCTGCCCGCCGAACGCCCCGCGGCGGGCGTCCTCGCGCTGCCCGCGGCGTCCGGCGACCCCCTGGAAACGGCCCTGACCCTGCGGCAGGCCCTCGCCGACGCCGGCGTCAGCGCCCCCGTGTGGTACGCGACCAGGGCCGCGGTCTCCGTCGACGCCGAGCCGGCGCCCGGAGCCGCACAGGCCCCCGTGTGGGGGCTCGGCCGGGTCCTGCCCGGCGCGGGCGGTGTGGTGGACCTGCCGGCCGACCTCGACGCGCGCTCGCTGCGCCTGCTCGCGGCCGTCCTCGCCGCGCCCGGCGACCGCGACGAACTCGCCGTACGGCCCGGCGGGGTGTTCGCCAGGAAGGTGCTGCCGGCCGAGCGCCCCCGGACCGTCCGTCAGTGGCGCCCCGCGGGGACCGTCCTGATCACCGGCGATGTCGCCGACGTCACGCCCGACCTGCTGCGGTTCCTCTCCGCCGACGGTGCCCGCGAACTGCTGCTGGCGCACCGCCCGGACGCCGTGCTGCCCGACGCCGCCGTCCTGGACGCGGCGGGCGGCCCCTGCACCCTCACCGCATGGGACCCGGACGACGGGCAGCCTCCGGTGGACCCGGCTTCGGTGACCGCCGTGGTACACCTCAGCGGCATCGACCCGGCGGGCCCCTCCACGGTCGACGAGCTCGCCCCCGCCGGCCTCGCCCGTGCGGTGCGGGACCGGCTGCGCCCCGTCGCCCGGCTCCAGGAGCTGTTCCTGGACGAGGACCTGGACGCCTTCCTGCTGCTGTCCACCGTCGCCGGTACCTGGGGCGGTACCGAGGACGTCGTGCACACCGTCGCGCACGCGGCCCTGGAGTCCCTGGCCTGGCGCCGCACGCTCGACGGCCGGACCGGCACCTGCGTCGGGTGGGGCCCCTGGGTGACCACCGCGGACGACGGGAACCCGGCGGTGCCCGGCCTGCTCCCAATGCCCGCACGGCTCGCGATGTCCGCGCTGACGGCGTCCCTCGACGCCGACGACGCGGTCTGCGCGATCGCCGACATCGACTGGACGCGATTCCACCCGGTCCTCACCGGCCGCGGGCCGCGCCCGCTCGTCGCCGACCTGCCCGCCGTCCGGGCCCTGCCCGCCCCCGGCGCGGCCGAGGCGGTCCCGGCGCCGTCCGCCGACCGGGCACATGACCTGCTGGAACTGGTGCGGGCGCAGGCCGCCGCCGTGCTCGGCCACGCCTCCGCCGACGCCATCGATCCCGCCCTGCCGTTCCGCGACCTCGGCTTCGAATCCCTGGCAGCCGTACGGTTCCGGGACCGGATCGCCGCCGAGACGGGTCTGCGGCTCCCAGCGACCCTCGTCTTCGACCACCCCACCGTGCAGGCGGTCGCCGCGCACCTGATGGCCGAACTGTCCGGGACGGTCCCCGACGAGGACGACACCGCGCCGGCGGCCGACCACGACGACCCGATCGCCATCGTCGGCATGGCCTGCCGCTATCCCGGCGGCGTCCAGGACCCCGACGGCCTGTGGGACCTGGTGCACTCGGGACGCGACGGCGTCGCGGACTTCCCCGCCGACCGGGGCTGGGACCTGCCCGCCCTGCGCCGGGCCGCACCCGACCTCGCCATGAAGGGCGGATTCCTGCCCGACGCCGCAGACTTCGACGCGGCCTTCTTCGGTATCTCCCCCCGCGAGGCGACCGCCATGGATCCCCAGCAGCGGCTGCTGCTGGAGGTGTCCTGGGAAGCCCTGGAGAACGCGGGCCTCGACCCGGCCACCCTGCGCGGCAGCCGCACCGGAGTCTTCGCCGGCGCCGCGGGCTCGGACTACGGAGCGGCCCTGGCCGGCGCGCCCGAGGCGGACGGATACCTCACGACCGGCACCGCGACCAGCGTCATCTCCGGCCGGATCGCCTACACCCTCGGCCTGCACGGGCCCGCGGTCACCGTGGACACGGCGTGCTCGTCGTCGCTGGTGGCCCTGCACACGGCGGTGAGCGCCCTGCACCGGGGCGAATGCGACCTCGCTCTCGCCACGGGCGTCTCCGTCATCTCGACACCGGGCGCGTTCGTCGACTTCGCCCGGCAGAGCGGACTGGCCGCCGACGGCCGCTGCAAGGCGTTCGCCGCGACCGCCGACGGCACCAACTGGGCCGAAGGCGCGGGCGTCCTGGTGGTGGAACGGCTCTCCGACGCACAGCGCAACGGGCACCGGGTGCTGGCGACGATCCGGGGCAGCGCCATCAACTCCGACGGAGCCTCCAACGGGCTGTCCGCCCCCAGCGGAGGGGCGCAGCAGCGGGTGATCCGGCAGGCGCTGGCCACCGCGGGACTGTCCACCGCGGAGGTGGACGCCGTGGAGGCACACGGCACCGGCACCACCCTCGGCGACCCCATCGAGGCCCAGGCGCTGCTGGCCACCTACGGGCGCGACCGGTCCGCGGAGCAGCCGCTGTGGCTGGGCTCGCTGAAGTCGAACATCGGGCACAGCGGCGCGGCGGCCGGCGTCGGCGGCGTCATCAAGATGGTGCAGGCCATGCAGCACGGTGTGCTGCCCCGGACGCTGCACGTCGACGAGCCGACGGACGAAGTCGACTGGTCCGCGGGCACGGTGCGGCTGCTCACCGAGAACCGCCACTGGCCAGAGACCGGCAGGCCACGCCGCGCGGGTGTGTCGGCGTTCGGCGTCAGCGGCACCAACGCCCACGTCGTCCTGGAACAGGGCCCGGATCTCGCCGAAACCCCGCGGCCCGAACCCGAACCCGCCCCCGCCCCGGCGGACCGGCCGGAACCCGGCACGCGGCCGGACAACACCGTGCTGCCGTGGCTGCTGTCAGCCCGTAACGCCGAGGCGCTGCGCGCGCAGGCCGCCCGCCTGGACGCCCACGTGGCCCAGCGGGAGCTGCCCGCCGCCGGCGTCGGGCACGCCCTGCTGACCTCCCGCTCGGCCTTCGAGCACCGGGCCGTCGTGCTCGGCACCGGACACGGCGAACTCACCGAGGCGCTGCGCGCCGTCGCGGCCGGCAGGCCCGCCGACGGCACGGTCACCGCGGTGGCCCGCCAGGCCGGCCGTGGCCCGGTCTTCGTCTTCCCCGGCCAGGGCGGGCAGTGGCCCGGCATGGCAGCCGAACTCCTCGACAGCTCCCCGGAGTTCGCCACCCGATGGGCCGAGTGCGAGCGCGCTCTCGCGCCCTACACGGACTTCTCCGTGACCGAACTCGTACGCTCCGGGCAGGTCCTCGAACGCGTCGACGTCGTCCAGCCCGTGCTCTTCGCGGTCATGGTGTCGCTGGCGGCCCTGTGGCGCTCCCACGGAGTGGAGCCCGCGGCGGTGATCGGACACTCCCAGGGCGAGATCGCCGCCGCCTGCGTGGCCGGGGCGCTGACCCTGGACGACGCGGCGCGGGTGGTCGCGCTGCGTGCCCGGGCACTGCGCGCGCTCGTCGGCGAGGGCGGCATGGTCTCCGTCGGCCTCCCGCTCGCCGAGGCCGAGCAGTGGCTTCCCCGGTGGGACGGACGCATCTCCGTGGCGGCCGTCAACGGTCCCTCCGCGGTGGTGTTCTCCGGCGAGCCGGACGCCCTGGACGAGCTGGTGGCCCACGCCCGCGCCCAGGAGGTCCGGGTCCGGCGCATCGATGTCGACTACGCCTCGCACTCGGCGCAGGTGGAGCGCATCGAGGACGAGATCATGGCCGCCCTCGGCCCGGTCGCCCCCGGCCCGGCCGGAGTCCCGTTCTTCTCCACGGTGACCGCCCGGTGGCAGGACTCCACCGCGCTGGATGCCGCCTACTGGTACCGCAACCTGCGCGAGCCCGTTCTGCTCGAACCGTCCGTCACGGCACTGGCCGAACAGGGCTACGACGTCTTCGTCGAGGTCAGCCCGCACCCCGTGCTCCAGGCCGCTCTCACCGAGACGGCCGAGCTGGCCGGCGGCGAACCCGTGGTCACCGGCACGCTGCGCCGTGACGACGGCGGGCCGAGGCGGTTCCGTACGGCCCTCGCGGAACTCTGGGCGCACGGCGTCCCCGTCGACTGGGCGCCCCTGTTCGACGGGTTCCGCGGCCCGCCCGTGGAACTGCCCACCTACCCCTTCCAACGCACCCGCTACTGGCCGGCACCCCGGCCCGCGGCGGCCGGGGACCCGCAGGACGACCGCTTCTGGCAGGCCGTGGACCAGCAGGACCTGCCCGCCCTGGCGGACACGCTGGGCCTGAGCGACGAACAGCCGCTGCGGGCGGTCGTACCGGCTCTGTCCGCCTGGCGGCGCGGCCGCAGGGAACAGGCCGTCATCGACTCCTGGCGCTACCGCATCGAGTGGCGGCGACTGCCCGAGCCGCAAGGCCGCACCCTGCCCGGCACCTGGCTGCTGGCGGTGCCGTCCGGCGTCACGGGCGACCCGCTCGCCACCGACGTCGCCGAAGCCCTCGGCGACCTCGCGGACGACCTGGTGGTCCTGACCGTGGACAGCGGAGCGGACCACACCGCCCTGGCCACGGCGATCCGTGGCGCGCTCGACGGCAGGGACGCGGCCGGAGTGATCTCGCTGACCGCCACCGACTCCACCCCGCACCCGGACCGGCCCGCCGTACCCGCCGGGACGGCGCTCACCCTCGCCCTGCTGCGGGCACTCACCACCGCCGAGGTCGGCGCGCCGCTGTGGTGCCTGACCCACGGCGCCGTCGCCACCGACGACGACGCCGGACCCGCCCACCCCGAGCAGGCGGCCGTATGGGCCCTCGGCCGCGTCGCCGCGCTCGAGTTCCCGCACACCTGGGGCGGCCTCGTCGACCTCCCCGACACCCTCGACGACCACACCGCGCGCCGCCTCGCCGCGGTCCTCACGGGCCTGGACACCGAGGACCAGATCGCGCTGCGCCCGTCCGGCGTGTTCGGCCGCCGGCTGGTCCGCGCCGCGCCGCGCACCGCCGCGGCCGCGGGATGGCGGCCCCGCGGCACCGTCCTGGTGACGGGCGGTACCGGAGCGCTCGGCCGGCGGGTCGCCCGCTGGCTCGCCCGTGAGGGCGCCGAACACCTGGTCCTCACCAGCCGGCGTGGCCCGCACGCACCCGGCGCGGAGGAACTGGCCGCCGAACTGACCGCGCTCGGCACCCGGGTGAGCCTGCTCTCCTGCGACCTCACCGATCCGGACCAGGTGACCGCGATGGTCGCCGCCGCGCAGGGCGACGGCGACCTGATCAGCGCCGTGGTGCACACCGCCGGCGGCGGCGGACTCGGACCCCTGGCCGAGGCAGGGCTCGACGACCTGGCCGAGGCGATGGCCGCCAAGGTGAGCGGCATCGCGCACCTGGAAGCGGCCCTGGACCCCGCGCAGCTCGACGCCGTCGTCTACTTCTCCTCCATCAGCGCCTCCTGGGGCGCCGGCAACCACGGCGTCTACGCCGCCGCCAACGGCGCCCTCGACGCCCGCGCCGAGCACCGCAGCGCGGCCGGGGTGCACACCGTCTCCCTCGCCTGGGCGCCCTGGGCGGGCGGCGGCATGGCCGACGACCCCGTCTTCGACACCCTCGCCCGCAAGGGACTGCCGCTCATCGACCCGGACCTCGCCGTCTCGGCCCTCGCCGCGGTGCTCGCCGAAGGCGAGTCCTCGCTCCTGCTGGTGGACGTCGACTGGCAGCGGTTCACCCCCCAGTTCACCTTCGAACGGCCCAGCAGGCTGCTGTCCGAGCTGCCCGAGGCCCAGCCCGAACCGGCCGCCGGCGACATCGCGGAGGACGACACGGCCTCCCCCCTCGCCCGGCGGCTGGCCGGCCTGACGGACCCGCAGCGCTCGGCGGCCCTGCGCGAGATGGTGCGCGAGCAGGCCGCGGCCGTACTCGGCCACCAGGAGGCCCGGACCGTCGACGCCGACCGCGCCCTGAAGGAACTGGGCTTCGACTCACTCACCGCCGTCGAACTGCGCAACAGGCTCAGCGCCGCGACCGGACTGCGGCTGCCCGCCACCCTGGTCTTCGACCACCCCACGCTCGCCGGAATCGCCGACTTCGTGGCCCGCGGACTCCAGCCCGAGACCGCCCCGCAAACCGCACCCGCCACCGTCGTACGCGTCGACCAGGACGAGCCGGTCGCCATCGTCGCCATGGCCTGCCGCTACCCCGGCGACATCGCCTCCGCCGAGGAGCTGTGGCGCGCGGTCCTCGACGAGAAGGACCTGATCACTCCGTTCCCCACCGACCGGGGCTGGCCGGTCGGCCGGCTCCTGGACGCCGACCCCGACCGGCCCGGCACCAGCTACGTGGACCACGGCGGATTCCTGCACGACGCGGGCGACTTCGACCCCGGCTTCTTCGGCATCTCGCCGCGCGAGGCACAGGCCATGGACCCGCAGCACCGGCTGCTGCTCGAATCGTCCTGGGAGGTCCTGGAACGCGCCGGCATGGTCCCGAAGTCCCTGCGGGGCAGCCGGACCGGCGTGTACGTCGGACTGACCGACCAGGCCTACGGCACCCGGCTGCGCGGCTCCGCGGACGGCATGGAGGGCTTCCTCGTCAGCGCGTCGTCCAACCTCGCCTCCGGCCGGATCTCCTACTCGCTCGGACTCCAGGGCCCCGCGCTCACCGTGGACACGGCCTGTTCCTCCTCGTTGGTGGCCCTGCACCTGGCCGCCCAGGCGCTGCGGGACGGCGAGTGCGACCTGGCGATCGCGGGCGGCGCCACCGTCATGCCGGACCCCACCTCCTTCGTGGCCTTCAGCCGGCAGCGCGGCCTGGCCGCCAACGGCCGCTGCAAGCCGTTCGCCGCGGCCGCCGACGGGTTCTCCCTCGGCGAGGGCGTGGGCGTCCTGTTGGTGGAGCGGCTGTCCGACGCCCGCCGGCTCGGGCACCCCGTGCTGGCGCTGCTCCGCGGCTCCGCGGTGAACCAGGACGGCGCCTCCAACGGCATCACCGCGCCCAACGGCCCCTCTCAGGAGAGGGTCATCCGGCAGGCCCTGGTCAACGCCGCGCTGCCCGCCTCCGCGGTGGACGTGGTCGAGGCGCACGGCACCGGTACCACGCTCGGCGACCCGATCGAGGCGCAGGCCCTGCTGGCCACCTACGGTCAGGACCGCCCGGCCGGCCGGCCGTTGCGACTGGGCTCGGTCAAGTCGAACCTGGGGCACACGCAGGCGGCCGCCGGCATGGCCGGCGTCATCAAGATGGTGCAGGCCATGCGGCACGGACTGATGCCGCGCACCCTGCACGTGGACGAGCCCAGCCCGCACGTGGACTGGAGCTCGGGAGCGGTGGAACTCCTCGTCGAGGCACGGGAATGGCCACGAGGCGGTGAACCGCGCCGTGCCGGGGTCTCCGCCTTCGGGATCAGCGGCACCAACGCGCACGTCGTCCTGGAGGAGGCGCCCGAGGAGCCGCAGTCCGACGGCTCCGCCGGGAGCGCCGGGGTGCCGGAGGCGGCGGCGGACACCGGCCGTCCCGTGCCGCTCGTCGTCTCCGCCCGCACCCAGGACGCGCTGCGTGACCAGGCCGCCCGCCTGACCGCCCTTCTGGACCGGGACGACGACGACCTCCTCACCGACCTCGCCTACTCGCTCGCCACCAGCCGCGGCGTGCTGGACCGGGCGGCGGTCGTCGTCGCCGCGGACCGGGACGAACTGCGCCGCGGCCTGTCCGACCTGGCCACCGGCGCGGTCGCCGAGGAGCGGGCCGAGGGCGGCCTCGCCTTCCTCTTCACCGGCCAGGGCGCCCAGCGCGCCGGCATGGGACGCGCCCTGTACGACGCGTTCCCCGAGTACGCCGCGGCCTTCGACACGGTGTGCGCGGAACTCGACCGGCACCTGCCCCGCCCGCTGCGCACGGTCCTGTGGGCCGAGCCCGGGACGGACGAAGCCGCGCTGATCGACCAGACCCTCTACACCCAGACCGGTCTGTTCGCCGTCGAGGTGGCACTGTTCCGGCTGCTGGAGCACTGGGGGGTACGACCCGACGCCCTGCTCGGCCACTCGGTCGGCGAACTCGCCGCCGCGCACGTGGCCGGCGTGTGGTCGACCGCGGACGCGGCCCGGGTGGTCGCCGCCCGCGCCCGGCTGATGCAGGAACTGCCCCAGGGCGGCGCGATGCTGTCCGTCGCCGCGTCCGAGGACGAGGTGTCCGCCGTGCTCGGCGACGCGCTCGCCGAGATCGCCGTCGCCGCGGTCAACGGCCCCGCATCGCTGGTGCTGTCCGGGACCGACGAGGCCGTGACCGCCGCCGGTGCCCGGCTTGCCGACGCGGGGCTGCGCACCAAGCGGCTCACCGTCAGCCACGCCTTCCACTCCGCCCTGATGGAGCCCATGCTCGCCGCGTACGAGCACGAACTCGCCCAGGTCGCCTTCGCGGAGCCCGCCCTGCCCGTCGTCTCCAACCTCACCGGGGAGGTGGCCGGCGCGGAACTGTGCGACCCCGCCTACTGGGTGCGGCAGGTGCGGCAGGCCGTGCGGTTCGCGGACGGGGTGCGCACCCTGCTCGACGAGGGCGTCACCACCTTCCTGGAACTGGGACCGGACGGCGTCCTGACCGCCATGGCCCAGGAGTCGGCCGGGGAGCGGGCCACCGGCATCGCGGCCCAGCGCCGGGACCGCGACCAGGTACGCACCCTGCTCACCACGCTCGGCAGGCTCCACGTGCGCACCGAACGCGTGGACTGGGCCGCGTTCTTCCGCGGCACCGGCGCCCGCCGGGTGGAACTGCCCACCTACGCCTTCCAGCGTCGGCGCTACTGGCTGGACGCGCCCACCGGCGGCGCCGAGGCCCTGGCCGGCGCGGGCCTGGCAGGCACCGGCCACCCGCTGCTGACGGCGTCCGTGACGCTGCCGGGCACGGGCGAATCCCTGTTCAGCGGCAGCCTGCCCGCGGCCCCGGACGGGCAGGCCCTGTCCGGCGGCGAGATCCTCGACATGGTGCTGTGGGCGGGCGGAAGCCTCGACTGCGACCGGATCGCCGAACTCGATGTGGCCGGCCCGGTGCCCCATGCTCCCCAGGCTCCGCTGCAACTGGTGGTGGCCGCGCCCGACGAGGACGGAAACCGCGGCTTCACGCTTCACCTGGGCCCGGCGGACGGCCCGCACG
Organism: Streptomyces luteogriseus; assembly: GCF_014205055.1. Lineage (NCBI taxonomy): Bacteria > Bacillati > Actinomycetota > Actinomycetes > Kitasatosporales > Streptomycetaceae > Streptomyces > Streptomyces luteogriseus. The sequence continues at coordinate 2,849,283 of NZ_JACHMS010000001.1, read as the reverse complement.
GCGCCGGCCAGGACCCCTGGACGCGGATCGCCGACGGCGTGCTCGGCGGCACCTCCACCCGGCCGCGGCACGAGCCCGGCACCGCGCCCTGGCCGCCGGCCGACGCCGAGCCCGTGGGCGCCGACCTCGTCTGGCGCCGGGAGGACGAGCTGTTCGCAGAACTGGCGCTGGCCGAACGTGACGCGGCGGACGCCGACCGGTTCGGCCTGCACCCCGAGCTGCTGGCACAGATGACGGAGCTGATCGCCGAACTGGCCGGGCAGCCGGTCCACTTCACCGGAGTGACCCGGTACGCGACCGGCGCCACCGCACTGCGGGTGCACCTGACCCGCAGCGCCCCCGACGCCGTGACCGCGCTGCTGACGGACACCGACGACGAACCGGTGCTGGCGGTGGACCGGATCCGGGTCCGCACCGGCGACGCGCCCGTACGTCCCGGCCCCGGGGCCGCACCCGACGCCCTGTACCGGCTGACCTGGACACCGGTGGAGGCCGTGGCCCTCGCCCCGGACCCGGGCTGGGCGGTGGTGGGTGCCGCCGCCGACGACCTGGCCAAGGCCCTCGCGGCGGAGGGCGCCGAGGTGGTCACCCACCCGGACCTGGCGTCCCTCGCCGACGAGGCCGACCGCGGTGACGGGCCCGGTCTCGTCGTCCTGCCCGTGGAGACGGAGCCCGGCGCACCCGCCGAGTCCGCGCGACGGACCGTCCACCGCACGCTGGAGCTGGTCAGGGAACTGCTCGCGGACACCCGGCTGGCCGGCACCCGGATCGTCTTCGTCACGAGGACGGCCGTGTCCACCGGCGACGGCACCCCCGTCGACCCGGCGCAGGCCGCGGTCCGCGGCCTGCTGCTCTCCGCCCAGGCCGAGCACCCGGACCGGTTCGTCCTGGCCGACCTGGGTAGCCGGGCGGAGGACACCGATCTGCTCGCGGCGGCCGTCGGCACCTGCCTGGCGCAGGCCGAGCCGCACCTCGCGATCCGCGACGGCCGGCTGCTCGTGCCACGGGTGGCCCGGGTCACCGAGCCGCCGCAGGCCCGCGCCCCCGAGCCCGACGAACACGGCACGGTGCTGGTCACCGGCGCCACCGGAGGCATCGGCACACAGATCGTGCGGCACCTTGCGGCCGAGCACGGCGTGCGCCGGCTGCTGCTGCTCAGCCGCACGGGCCCGGACGACCCGCGCGCGGCCGAACTGGGCCGTGAACTGGCCGCGTCCGGTGCCGAGGCGACCTTCAGGGCCTGCGACATCGCCGACCGCGCGGCCCTCGAAGCCGCCCTGGCCGAGGTGCCGGCCGCGCACCCGGTGACCGCGGTCGTGCACATCGCCGGAATCGTCGACGACGGCGTGCTCACCACACTGACCCCCGAGCGGGTCGACCACGTCCTGCGGCCCAAGGCCGAGGCCGCCGTGCACCTGCACGAGCTGACCGCGGGCCTGGAGCTGTCGCACTTCGTGCTGTTCTCCTCCGGTGTCGGCGTGTTCGGCGGCGCCGGACAGGCCAACTACGCGGCGGCCAACGCCTTCCTCGACGCGCTCGCACACACCAGGCGGGCGGCCGGGCTCCCGGCGACCTCGCTCGCCTGGGGCCTGTGGGAGACCGACTCCGGCATGTCGGCCCGCCTGTCCGACGTGGACCGCCGGCGCATGGCCCAGGCGGGTGTCCTCGCCCTCTCCCCGCGCCAGGGCCTCGCACTGTTCGACCGGGCGTGGAACTCCGGTGCGGCCACCCTGGTGCCGATGGGCCTGGACATGGCCGTACTGCGCCGCAAGGCGGCCGACGCCACGTTGCCCGCCCCGTTCCGCGCACTGGTCCCCGCCCCGCTGCGCCGGGCCGCGGCCGGCACCGGACAGGCGGCCGGACAGTCCTTCGCGCAGCGGCTGGCCGAGCAGTCCGAGAGCGGCCGGCGGCAGCTGCTGCTGGAGCTGATCCAGCGGCAGGTGGCCACCGTGCTCGACTACGGGGCCGACACCCCGCTGGACGCCCGGCGCTCCTTCCGGGAACTGGGCTTCGACTCGCTCACCGCGGTGGAGCTGCGCAACGGACTGGTAGCCGCGACGGGCGTCCAGCTCTCCGCCGCGCTGGTCTTCGACTACCCCACGGCGGCCGCGCTCGCCGAGCACCTGGAGAGCAAGGTGCTGCGGTCGGTGGCCGGGGCGCCCCTGCCGGTGCTCACCCAGCTCGACCACCTGGAAGCCGCACTCGCGGCACCCCCCGCCGACACCGCCACCCGTGAGCAGATCACGGCCCGGCTGCGCGCTCTGGCCTCCGCGTGGAGCGCGCAACCCGACGACGGCGCCGACGACGGCGACGTCACCAGCAAGCTCGATTCCGCCTCGGATGAAGAGCTGTTCGACTTCATCAACGCGGAACTCGGAGAGGACTGAGCCCGATGGCCAACGAGCAGCAGCTGCGTGACTACCTCAAGCGGGTCAGCGCCGACCTGCATCGCACGCGCCGGCGCCTGGCCGACGTGGAGGCGCAGAGCAGCGAACCGGTCGCGATCGTCGGCATGGCCTGCCGCTACCCCGGCGGGGTGAGCTCGCCCGACGACCTGTGGCGCCTCGTGATCGAGGAGACCGACGCGATCGGGCCCTTCCCCACGGACCGCGGCTGGGACCTGGACGGTTTCCACCACCCCGACCCCGATCACCCCGGCACCTGCTACGCCAGCGCCGGCGGGTTCATCGACGACATCGCCTCGTTCGACGCGGCCTTCTTCGGCATCTCCCCGCGTGAGGCGCAGTCCATGGACCCCCAGCAGCGACTGCTGCTGGAGACCTCCTGGGAAGCGCTGGAACAGGCCGGCCTCGACATCCACGCGCTGCGCGGCAGCCGTACCGGCGTCTTCGCCGGACTGAACCAGCAGGACTACGGCACCCTGCTCGCCGCCTCCGCGGACGGGCTGGACAGCTACGGCGGCACCGGCACCTCCAACAGCGTCCTGTCCGGCCGCGTCTCCTACGTCCTGGGCCTGGAGGGCCCCGCCGTCACCGTCGACACCGCCTGCTCCTCCTCGCTGGTGACCCTGCACCTCGCCGTGCAGGCGCTGCGCAACGGCGAGTGCGATCTCGCCCTGGCGGGCGGCGCGACGACGCTCTCCACCTCCGCCGTCCACCTGGCCCTGTCCAGCCAGCGCGCCCTGGCGCCCGACGGCCGCTCCAAGGCGTTCTCCGCGGCGGCCGACGGCGCCGGGTGGAGCGAGGGCGTGGGCGTCCTCGCCGTCGAGCGGCTCTCCGACGCCCGCCGGCTCGGCCACCGGGTCCTCGCCGTCCTGCGGGGCAGTGCCGTCAACCAGGACGGCGCGTCCAACGGGCTGACCGCGCCCAACGGCCCCTCGCAGCAGCGGGTCATCCGCCAGGCGCTCGCCAACGCGGGCCTCACACCCGCCGACGTGGACGTCGTCGAGGCGCACGGCACCGGGACCAGCCTGGGCGACCCGATCGAGGCGGACGCGCTGCTGTCCACGTACGGCCAGGCCAGGCCCGCCGACCGGCCGCTGCGGCTGGGCTCGCTGAAGTCCAACATCGGCCACAGCGGAGCGGCGGCCGGCGTGGGCGGTGTGATCAAGATGGTGCAGGCGCTGCGGCACGGCGTCATGCCCAGGACACTGCACGCCGAGGAACCCACCCCCAACGTCGACTGGTCCTCGGGCGCCGTGGAACTCCTCGGCCAGGCCCGCGAGTGGCCCCCCTCCGGCAGGCCCAGGCGGGCCGCCGTCTCCTCCTTCGGCATCAGCGGCACCAACGCGCACGTCATCCTCGAAGAGGCTCCCGAGGAGACCCGCCCGGAGCCCGGCGACGAGGCGCCTGCGGTGCTGGAGGCCCCCGCCCCACCGCTGCTGCCCTGGGTGCTCTCCGCGCGCAGTGAATCCGCGCTGCGCGGCCAGGCCCGCGCCCTGCACACCCACCTGCTGGCCCACCCCGAACCCGCCGACGCCGACGTGGCGCTCTCCCTCGCCACCACCCGTACCGGGCTGGAGCACCGGGCCGCCGTCCTCGCCGGCGACCGGGACGGCTTCCTCGACGCCCTGGACGCGCTCGCCGACGACCGCCCCGCCCAGGGAGTGCTGCGCGCCACCCCCGTCGAGGGCAAGGTCGTGTTCGTCTTCCCCGGCCAGGGCGCGCAATGGGCCGGCATGGCCCGGGAACTCCTCGACACCTCACCGGTGTTCGCCGCCAAGGCCGCCGAATGCGCCGCCGCCATCGAGGAGTTCGTGGACTTCAGCGTCCTCGACGTGCTGCGCGACGAGCCCGGCGCCGAGTCCATGGACCGCATCGAGGTCGTCCAGCCCGTGCTGTTCACCGTCATGGTGTCGCTGGCCGAGCTGTGGCAGTCCTACGGCGTCCGGCCCGACGCCGTGGTCGGCAGCTCCCAGGGCGAGATCGCCGCCGCCCACGTCGCGGGCGGCCTGACCCTCCAGGACGCGGCCCGCGTGATCTGCCTGCGCAGCCAACTGCTGGCCGACACCCTGGTCGGCAAGGGCGCCGTCGCCTCGGTGGCGCTGCCCGCCGACGAGGTCCGCGAGCGGCTGCTGCGCTTCGACGGCCGGCTGTCCGTCGCCGGCGTCAACGGGCCCCGCATCGTCGCGGTGGCCGGAGACGACGCCGCGCTCGCCGAGTTCGTCGCCGAATGCGCCCGCGACGACATCCGCGCCCGGATCGTGGCCGCCACCGTGCCGACGCACTGCGCCCTCGTCGACCCGCTGCACGAGCGGCTGCTGGAACTCCTGGCCCCGGTCCGGCCGCGCACCGGAACCGTGCCGCTGTACTCGACGGTGACCGGCGGTCTGCTGGACACCGCCGCCATGGACGCCGGCTACTGGTACGACAACACGCGGGCGCCCGTGCTCTTCGAACCCGTCGTGCGCACCCTGCTCGCCGACGGACACAGCGCGTTCGTCGAGTCCAGCGCGCACCCCGTGCTCGCCATGGCCGTCGAGCAGACGGTCGACGCCACCGCCGTGCCCGGCGTCGTCGTGGAGTCCCTGCGGCGCGGCGAGGGCGGCCTCGGCCGGATGCTGACCTCCCTCGCCAAGGCCCACCTGGGCGGCATCGAGGTCGACTGGCACAAGGCGCTCACCGGCACCGGCGCCCGCACCGTGGAACTGCCCACCTACGCCTTCCAGCGCACCCGGTACTGGGCCGAGGCCGACGCCCGCACCGGTGACGTCGGTTCCGTCGGCCTGTCGTCGGTCGACCACCCGCTGCTCGGCGCCCTGGTGCGGATGGCCGACGGCGACGGAGCCGTCCTCACCGGGCGGCTGTCCCTGCACACGCAGACCTGGCTGGCCGCACACGGCGTGAACGACCGGGTGATCTTCCCCGGCACCGGCTTCGTGGAACTGGCCGTGCTCGCCGGCGACCAGGTCGGCTGCGGCCGGATCGACGAACTGACCCTGCACACCCCGCTCGTCCTGCCCCGCACCGGCGCGACGGTCGTACAGGCGCACGTCGAGGCGGCCGACGAGACGGGGGCACGTACGGTCGGCGTGTACTCCCGCCCGGAGGACGCCGCAGCCGACACGGCCTGGGTCCGGCACGCCTCGGGCATCCTCACCGCCGGATCCGGCGAGACGAGCGAACCCCCCGCCGAGGTCCTCGCCGGGGCCTGGCCGCCCGAAGGCGCCGAGCCGGTGGACATCTCCGGGATGTACGAGCGCATGGCCGAGGCCGGCTACCAGTACGGCCCCGAGTTCCGCGGCCTGCGCCAGGTGTGGCACCTCGACGGCGAGGTGTACGCCGAGGTGGCACTGCCCGACGACCAGACGTCCGCCGCCGAGCGCTTCGGCCTGCACCCGGCGCTCTTCGACTCCGCCCTGCACGCCATGTTCACCTGGGACGGCGACGACGGCGGCGGCGTCGGCATGCCGTTCTCCTGGACCGGGGTACGGCTGCACGCCACCGGCTGCGCGCGGCTGCGCGTACGGCTGGCGCGGCGCGGCGAGAACGAGGTCGAGGTGACGCTGGCGGACGAGGCCGGGGAGCCCGTCGTGTCCGTCGACTCCCTCGTCGTGCGCCGGATGACCGAGGCCGCGCTGAGCACCGCACGCGCCGACGCGCTGTACCGGCTCGACTGGAAGACCGTACGGACCGACGAGGAGGAGCCCGCACCGCGCTGCGTCGTGCTGGGCGACGACCCGCTGGGCATCGGCGCCGCCCTGCCCGGTGCCGCGGCCGTGACCGGGATCGAGGAACTCGTCGCGCGCGTCGCCGCGGACGGCACCGCCGTCACCGCACTGCTGCCCGTCAGCGGCGGTCAGCAGGCGGACGGCGCGGGCGAGACGGTCGTCGACACCCTCGCCCTGCTGCAGACGTGGATCGCCGACAGCCGCCTCGACGACAGCCGGCTCGTCGTCGTCACCCACCGCGCCGTGGTGAGCACCGCCGGCGAGGACGTGACCGACCTCGCCGCCGCCGGCGTGTGGGGACTGCTGCGCTCGGCGCAGAACGAACACCCCGGCCGCTTCGGCCTCGTCGACCTCGACGGGTCCGTCGAGTCCGCCGCGGCCCTGGGCGCGGCCCTCACCTCGGGCGAGGAGCAGATCGCCCTGCGGGCCGGCGTGCCGCGCACCCCGAGGCTGGCCCGCTGGGACACGGCCACGGCGATCGTGCCGCCCGTCGGGGAGAGCGCCTGGCGGCTGGAGAACACCAGGCCCGGCACCATCGAGGGCCTGACCGCGATGCCCTGCCCGGAACTCCTCGAACCGCTTCAGCCGCGCGAGGTGCGCATCGCCGTCCGCGCCGCCGGCATCAACTTCAAGGACGTGGTCGTCGCCCTCGACCTGGTGCCCGGACTGACCGGACTGGGCGGCGAGATCGCCGGCGTCGTCACCGCCGTCGGCCCCGACGTCACCCACCACCAGGTCGGCGACCGGGTGTTCGGCCTGTCCACCGAGGTCTTCGGCCCGGTGACCCTCGCCGACGAACGCACCGTCCACCGCATACCCGACGGCTGGACCTTCGAGGAAGCCGCCTCCGTCTGCGTCGCCTACCTGACCGCCTACTACGGACTCGTCGACCTCGGCGGTCTGCGCACCGGCCAGGCCGTGCTGATCCACGCCGCGGCCGGCGGCGTCGGCAGCGCCGCCGTCCAGCTCGCCCGCCACCTCGGCGCCGAGATCTACGCCACCGCCAGCCCCGGCAAGTGGGACACGCTGCACGGCTGGGGACTGGACGCCGCGCACATCGCCAACTCGCGGACCCTCGACTTCGAACAGTGGTTCCTGCAGTCCACCGACGGGCGCGGCATGGACGTCGTCCTGGACTGCCTGGCCGGGGAGTTCGTCGACGCGGGCCTGAGGCTGCTGCCCCGCGGCGGCCACTTCCTGGAGATGGGCAAGACCGACAAACGCGATCCCGAACAGGTCGCCGCCGCCCACCCGGGCGTCGTCTACCAGGCCTACGACCTGCCCGAAGCCGGGCTCGACCGCATCCACGAGATGCTGGCCACGCTCGCCCCGCTGTTCGCCGACGGCACCCTGCGCCCGCCGAACATCACCACCTGGGACATCCGCGAGGCCCGCGCCGCCTTCCGGGCCCTGAGCCAGGCCGCACTCGTCGGCAAGGCCGTGCTCACCGTCCCCGGCGACCCGTTCCCCACGCACGGCACCGTCCTGATCACCGGCGGCACCGGTACCCTCGGCACGCTGCTCGCCCGCCACCTGGTCACCCGGCACGGCGTCACCAGCCTGCTGCTGACCAGCCGGCGCGGCACGGACGCCCCGGGCGCGGCGGAACTCGCGGAGGAGCTGACCCGGGCGGGCGCCCGGGTGACCGTCGCGGCCTGCGACATCGCCGACCGCGACGAACTGGCCGCCCTCCTCGCGGACATCCCGGCAGACCAGCCGCTCACGGCAGTCCTGCACACCGCCGGCGCACTGGACGACGGACTCCTCGAGTCCCTCACCGCCGAACGGACCAGGGCCGTGCTGCGCCCCAAGGTGACCGGCGCACTCAACCTGCACGAGCTCACCCGCGACCTCGACCTGAGCGCCTTCGTGCTGTTCTCCTCCATGGCCGGCACCATGGGCGCCCCCGGTCAGGGCAACTACGCGGCCGCCAACGTGATGCTGGACGCCCTCGCCGCCCACCGGCGCGCCAACGGACTGCCCGGCCTCTCCCTGGCCTGGGGCTTCTGGGCGCAGCGCAGCGAGATGTCCGGTCACCTCGACGACCGCGACATGCAGCGGATGAGCCGCGGCGGTGTCGTGCCGATGAGCAGCGAGGAAGGGCTCGCCGTCTTCGACCTGGCATGCCGCGGCGATCACGCCCAGCTCGTGCCCGCCAAGCTCAACCCGGCCGCGCTCGCCGGCACCTCCGGCCGCGTCCCGCCCGTCATGCGGGCTCTGGTGCCCTCCCCGGCCCGGCGGTCCGGGCGCCGGGCGGCACAGGCCGAGGGCGGCTCGCTGCTCGAACGGCTGACACCCCTCACCGGCACCGAACGCATGCGGATCCTGCTCCAGTTGGTCCGCTCGCACGCCGCCACCGTGCTCGGGCACTCCGACCCCGACGGGGTCGGCTCGACCACGCCCTTCCGCGAACTGGGCTTCGACTCGCTGACCGCCGTGGAGTTCCGCAACCGGCTCACCGGCGCCGTCGGCTTCCGCCTGCCCGTCACCGTCGTCTTCGACCACCCGACCCCCGGCGCGCTGGCCGACTTCCTCGCCGCCGAACTCCTCGGCGACCTCGACGAACCCACGGCCGCCCCGGCCGCGCCCACCACGACCGCCGCCGGCCCCCGCGCCGACGACGAACCCCTCGTCATCGTCGGCATGGCCTGCCGCTACCCGGGCGGCATCAGCTCCCCGGAACAGCTGTGGGACTTCGTCATGGACGAACGCGACGCCATCTCCGGCTTCCCCGCCGACCGCGGCTGGCACGACGCGCCGCCCACCGACGGCTCCGTGCCGCAGCAGGGCGGATTCATCGAACGGGTCGCGGAGTTCGACGCCGCCTTCTTCGGGATCTCCCCCCGCGAGGCCCTGACCATGGACCCGCAGCAGCGGCTGTTGCTGGAGACGTCCTGGGAGGCCCTCGAACGCGCCGGCATCGCCCCCGCCACCCTGCGCGGCAGCCGCACCGGCGTCTTCGTCGGCGCCGCCGCCTCCGGATACACCAGCCTGTTCCGGCGCGGCTCGCAGGCCCTCGCGGGATACGGCGTGACCGGCGCCTCCACCAGCGTGGTGTCCGGCCGCGTGGCCTACGTCCTCGGCCTGGAGGGGCCCGCCCTCACGGTGGACACCGCCTGTTCGTCCTCGCTGGTCGCCCTGCACACCGCGGCCCGTGCGCTGCGCGACGGCGACTGCGACCTCGCCCTCGCCGGCGGTGTCGCCGTGATGACCAGTCCGTTCCTCTTCGACGACTTCGCCCGCCAGGGCGGCCTGTCGCCCGACGGCCGCTGCAAGGCCTTCGCCGCCGGTGCGGACGGCACCGGCTGGGCCGAGGGCACCGGCATGGTCCTGCTCGAACGGCTTTCCGACGCCCGTCGCAACGGGCACCAGGTGCTCGCCGTGCTGCGCGGCAGCGCCGTCAACCAGGACGGCGCGTCCAACGGTCTCACCGCGCCCAACGGCCCCTCCCAGCAGCGGGTCATCCGGCAGGCCCTCGAACGGTCCGGGCTCACCGCCCAGGACGTCGACGCCGTCGAGGCGCACGGCACCGGAACCACCCTCGGCGACCCGATCGAGGCCCAGGCCATCCTCGCCACCTACGGACGCGACCGGGACGCCGAGCGGCCCCTGCTGCTCGGCTCGCTGAAGTCCAACATCGGGCACAGCCAGGCCGCGGCCGGCATCGGCGGCGTCATCAAGACGGTGCAGGCCCTGCGGCACGGCATCCTGCCCCGCACCCTCCACGTCGACGAGCCGACCCCGCACGTCGACTGGTCCGCGGGCGCCGTCGACCTGCTCACCGAGACCCGCTCCTGGCCCAGCACGGGCCGCCCCCGCCGGGCCGGGGTGTCCTCCTTCGGCGTCAGCGGCACCAACGCCCACGTCATCCTCGAACAGGCCACCGAGCCCGACCCCGCGCCCGCCGGCCCGGCCCCCCTGCCCGTCACCCCGTGGCTGCTGTCCGGGCACGACGACCAGGCCCTGCGCGCCCAGGCCCAGGCACTGCTGACCCGGCTGCGAGAGCACCAGGAGGGTTCCGTCACCGACGTCGGCCATGCGCTGGCGACCCGGCGTGCCGCCCTGGAGCACCGGGCCGCACTGCCGGCCGTCGACCGGGACGAAGCGCTGGCCCGGCTCGCCGAGTTCGCGGCCGGCCGCACCCCCGAGGGGCTGCTGCGCGGCACCGCCGGTGAGGGCGGCCTCGCCCTGCTGTTCGCCGGCCAGGGCTCCCAGCGGCCGGGCATGGGACGCGAACTGTACGCGGCCTTCCCCGCGTTCGCCCGTGCCTTCGACGACGCCTGCTCCCACCTCGACCCGCTGCTCGGACGACCGCTGCGCGACACGGTGTTCACCGCAGGCGCCGCCGAACTCGACCGGACCGCGATCACCCAGCCCGCCTTGTTCGCCCTGGAAGTGGCCCTGTTCCGGCTGCTCGAAGCCTGGGGTGTGACACCCGGCTACGTCCTCGGCCACTCCGTCGGCGAGATCGCCGCCGCCCATGTGGCGGGCGCTCTGGACCTTGCCGACGCCGCCCGGCTCGTGGTCGCCCGGGGCCGCCTCATGCAGGCCCTGCCGCCCGGCGGAGCGATGCTCGCCGTACAGGCGGGGGAGGCGGAGGCCACGGCGGCGCTCACCGAGCTGCTCGGCGAGAACGCCGGCACCGTCGACCTCGCCGCCGTCAACGGCCCCCGTTCCGTGGTGTTCTCCGGCGCCGAGGAATCCGTGGACACACTCGCCGCGTACTTCACGGAGGAGGGCCGGCGGACCCGCCGGCTGGAGGTGAGCCACGCCTTCCACTCGCCGCTCATGGAACCGATGCTCGACGAGTTCGCCGAGCTGGTGGCCGGGCTCACCTTCGCCGCGCCCCGCATCCCGGTCGTCTCCAACCTCACCGGAGCCGTCCTGGGCGCCGACGAGATCGCCGACCCCCGGTACTGGGTGCGGCACGCCCGGCACACCGTCCGCTTCGCCGACGGCGTCGCCGCCCTCGCCGGCGAAGGCGTCACCGGTTTCCTGGAAGTCGGGCCCGACGCCACGCTCACCACGATGGCGGAGGACTGCTTCGACACGGCCCCGGCCGGCGTGTGCACCTCACTGCTGCGCCGCGACGGATCCGAACCGGCCACCCTGCTGACCGCGTTGGCCCGCGCCCATGTACACGGCGTCGGCGTCGACTGGGCCGCCATCTTCGACGGCACCGGCGCCCGCTGGGTGGATCTGCCGACCTACGCCTTCCAGCGGGCGGCCTACTGGCCCGCCGAGTCCACCGCCGACCGCGGCGACCTGTCCTCGGCCGGCCTCGACGACACCGGGCACCCCCTGCTCGGCGCCATGGTCCGCGCGGCCTCCGGCGGCGACGTCCTGTTCACCGGCGAACTCTCCCTCGCCGCCCAGCCCTGGCTGGCCGACCACCGCATCCTGGACGCCGTCCTGTTCCCGGGCACGGGCTTCCTCGAGCTCGCCCTCTGGGCGGGCGACCGACTGGACGCCGGAGCGCTGGAGGAACTCGTCGTCCACAGCCCCCTGATCCTGCCCGAGCACGGCGGGGTCACCGTGCAGGTCGCCGTCGGCGAGGCCGACGACGAGGACCGCAGGACCGTCGGCATCTACTCCCGCGCCGCCGGCACCACCGAATGGACCCGGCACGCGGAAGGAGTGCTCGCCACAGGCCCCGCACCACAGCCGGCCGGTCCGCCCACGCTCTGGCCGCCCCAGGGCGCCGAACCCGTCGCCCTCGACGAGTTCTACGCCGGCCTGGCCGCGACCGGCACCGCCTACGGGCCGGTGTTCCAGGGCCTGACCGCGGCCTGGCGACTGGACGGCGAGGTCTACGCGGAGGTCACGCTGCCGGCGCAGGCGTCCGACGACGCCCGGGCCTTCGGTGTGCACCCCGCCCTGCTGGACGCCGCCCTGCACACCCTCGCCTTCCTGCCCTCCGCCGACCGCGGCAGCGGCCCGTTCCTGCCGTTCGCCTGGCGCGACGTCGCCATGCCCGCCCCCGGCGCCACCACCTGCCGGATCCGCCTCGCCGCCGGAGCCGGTGCCGACGAGGTCGTCGCCACCCTCTGGGACGGCGACGGCCAGCCGCTCGTGTCGGTGGGCGGACTGAGTCTGCGCACCGTCTCCCGTGCCCAACTGGGCACGGCCGCAGCCGCCTCGTCGCTGTTCCGCATGGACTGGACGCCCGCTCCGCAGCCCCAGGCCGCCGGCACCCCGACGGTCCGCTGGGCCGTGGTGGGCCCCGACGCCCCACAGACATCCGACGTCGATCACTACCCGGACCTCGCCGCGCTGCGCCGGCACCTCGCCGACGGCGGCCCGGCACCCGACCAGGTCCTCCTGCCCTGTGTCCCGTCCACCGCGGGCATCGACGCGGCCGCGGCCCGCGCCGCCGTGCACACGGCCCTCGGCACCCTGCGCACCTGGGTGGAGGACGAACACTTCGTCAAGAGCCGCCTCGTCCTGTGCACCCGGGGCGCCGTCGAGGCGCAATCCGGAGAAGGCGTACGGGACCTGGCGCACAGCGCGGTGTGGGGCCTGGCCCGCAGCGCCCAGCTCGAACACCCCGACCGGCTGATCCTGGTCGACCTCGACGACGACACCACGCTCGACGACCTCACGCGATCGCAGATCCTGGCCCGGACAGAGGCCACCGAGGCCGCCCAGTTCGCGATCCGCGGCGACCTGACCCTCGTACCGGCACTCAGCCGCCACACCGCGCAGGGCCCGGCACCGGACGGCACCTGGCCGACCGACGGCACCACCCTCATCACCGGCGCCGGCGGAATGATCGGCGGCCTGATCGCCCGGCACCTCGTCCGCGCCCACGGCGTACGCCACCTGTTGCTGCTCGGCCGCCGCGGCGAAGAGACGCCGGGCATGGCCGAACTCCACCGGGAACTGGCCGAGTCGGGTGCCGACGTCCGTGTCGCCGCCTGCGACGCGGCCGACCGCGACGCGCTGGCCGCCGTACTCGACCGGATCCCGCCCACAGCACCGCTGACCGCCGTCGTACACGCCGCGGGCGTCGTCGACGACGGGCTGCTCGGCTCGCTCACCACCGAACAGGTCGACCGGGTGCTGCGGCCGAAGACCGACGCCGTTGTGAACCTGCACGATCTCACCGCGCCCCTCGGCCTGCGTGCCTTCGTCGTCTGCTCCTCGCTCGCCGGAGCCCTCGGCGGCGGCGGCCAGTCCGCCTACGCCGCCGCCAACGCCTACCTCGACGCCCTGTGCCTGCGACGGCGGGCCGACGGCCTGCCCGCCCTCTCCCTCGCCTGGGGCCCCTGGGAGAGCAGCGCCGGCATGACCGCCCAGCTCGCCGCCGCCGACCTGCGGCGCATCGCACGCGCGGGCATGCTGCCGCTCAGCCCCGACGACGGGCTGGCCCTCTTCGACGCGGCCCACGCCACCGGCGAACCGGTGCTGCTGCCCTTCCGCTTCGAACCCGGCGGCCTGTCCACCGCCGACCGGGCAGCCCTGCCCGCCCCGCTGCGCGCCCTGGTGCCCCAGCCCCGACGCCGCGCCGACGAGGCCACCACCGGCCTCTCCGGGCTCCGCGAACGGCTGCGGCCCCTGTCCCAGGACGACCGGACCGGCGCCCTGGAGAACCTCGTCCGCACCGAGGTCGCCTCGGTCCTCGCCCTGCCGTCGGCGGACGCGGTACCGGTCACCAAGGCGTTCAAGAGCCTCGGCTTCGACTCCCTGATGGCCGTCGACCTCCGTAACCGCCTCAGCACCCTCACCGGAGTACGGCTCCCCGCGACCCTGGTCTTCGACCACCCCAACACACGGGCCCTGGCCGCCCGGCTGCAGGACGGCATGGAGCTGGACCCGGTCACCGCCACCGACCCGGCCCTGCTCGCCCTGCGCGAACTGGAGACCGCGGTCCGTTCCATGGGCCCCGGGGCCACCGAGGACCGCGGGGTGATGGCGACCCGGCTGCGGGTGCTGCTCGCGGCGCTGGAGGAGACCGCGGACGACACCCGCGACGAGGACACGGACGGCGAGGTCGACCTCGACTCGGTGAGCGCCGCCGAGCTCGTGTCGCTGCTCGACGACGAGTTCGGCCTGTCCTGAACACGGGCCCCTACCTGCGCCACCGGCCCGGAACTTAGGGGTGTTCGCGGTCCATAACTGGGGCCGGGTTCCACGTCCCGGCCTCTTAGCCTGCAAACAGGCCTGTCCTAGCGCATTGACGAAACACGTGAGTGGGAGTTGAGCATGAGCAGTTCCATGTCGGAGGTCGTCGACGCGCTGCGGGCCTCGCTGCTGGAGAACGAGCGGCTGCGGAAGCAGAACCAGCAGCTCACCGCCGCCTCCTCGGAGCCCGTCGCGATCGTCGGCATCGGCTGCCGCTATCCCGGTGGGGTGAACGACGCCGAGGGCCTGTGGCGGCTGGTCTCCGAGGGCCGGGACGCCATGTCCGGCTTCCCCACCGACCGCGGCTGGGAGAACTGGGACGTGCCCACCGCCCGTACGGGCGCCTTCCTCTACGACGCCGGGAACTTCGACCCCGCCTTCTTCCGCATCTCACCGCGTGAGGCCATGGCGATGGACCCCCAGCAGCGACTCCTGCTGGAAACCTCCTGGGAGGCGCTGGAACGGGCCGGTATCGACCCCCGCTCCCTCAAGGGCAGCCGGACCGGGGTGTTCATCGGCGGCGCCCCGCAGGAGTACGGCGCTCTGGTGATGAACTCGGCTGAAGGCGCCGGCGGTTACGCGCTCACCGGCGCCCCCGGCAGCGTGCTCTCCGGCCGCGTGTCCTACGTGCTGGGGCTGGAGGGCCCCGCGGTGACCGTGGACACGGCGTGCTCGTCCTCGCTGGTCGCCCTGCACCTCGCCATCAAGTCGCTGCGCACCGGCGAATGCGACCTCGCCCTCGCCGGCGGGGTCCTGGTCCTGGTCACCCCCTCCATCTTCGCCGAGTTCTCCGCGACCGGCGGCTCGGCCGGCGACGGCCGTTGCAAGGCGTTCGCGGCCTCGGCGGACGGCACCGGCTGGGGCGAGGGCGCGGGCGTCATCGCCATCCAGCGCCTCTCCGACGCGCTCCGGGACGGCAACCCCGTCCTGGCGGTGATCCGTGGCTCGGCGGCGAACCAGGACGGTGCGTCGAACGGGCTGAGCGCGCCGAACGGCCCGTCACAGCAGCGGGTGATCCGCGCGGCGCTGGCCAACGCGGGCCTGACGCCGGCGGACGTGGACATGGTGGAGGCGCACGGCACCGGCACGACACTCGGCGACCCCATCGAGGCCGAGGCACTGCTGGCCACCTACGGCCAGGACCGGCCCGACGACCGGCCCCTGTGGCTCGGCACCCTGAAGTCCAACATCGGCCACACGCAGGCCGCCGCCGGCATCTCCGGTGTCATCAAGGCCGCCCTCGCACTGCGGCACGGCATCATGCCGAAGACGCTGCACGTGGACGAGCCGACACCCGAGGTGGACTGGTCGGCGGGTGCGGTGGAGCTGCTGACCGAGGCACGGGAGTGGCCGGAGACGGGGCAGCCGCGCCGCGTGGGTGTGTCGTCGTTCGGGATCAGCGGGACG
Organism: Streptomyces luteogriseus; assembly: GCF_014205055.1. Lineage (NCBI taxonomy): Bacteria > Bacillati > Actinomycetota > Actinomycetes > Kitasatosporales > Streptomycetaceae > Streptomyces > Streptomyces luteogriseus. Next base: position 2,833,622 of record NZ_JACHMS010000001.1, on the reverse strand, counting down.
AACGCGCACGTGATCCTGGAGCAGGCTCCCGAGGCCGGCCCGGCGGAAGGGACGGACGGCGAGGCGACCGCCGCGCCGCAGGTGACGCCGTGGGTGCTGTCCGGCCGGAACGAGGCGGCGTTGCGGGCGCAGGCGGCGCGGCTGCTGGACCACCTCGCGGGACAGCCCGGCCTGAGCCCGCAGGATGTGGGTTTCTCGCTGGTCGGGACGCGGTCGGCGTTCGAGCAGCGGGCGGTCGTGCTCGGCACGGGCCAGGACGACCTGCTCGCCGGGCTCCGCTCCCTCGCGGACGGCACGGACGACACCGGCGCTGTCAGCGGCCGTGCCGCCGGCGAGGTGGGCAACGGTGTGGTGTTCGTGTTTCCGGGTCAGGGTTCGCAGTGGGTCGGTATGGGGCGTGAGTTGTGGGATGCCTCGCCGGTGTTCGCGGAGTCGATGGTGGCGTGTGAGCGTGCGCTGGCGCCGTTCGTGGACTGGTCGTTGCGGGATGTGGTGTTCCGGGGCGCTGAGGATCCGCTGTGGGCGCGGGTGGATGTGGTGCAGCCGGTGTTGTGGGCGGTGATGGTGTCGCTTGCGGCGGTGTGGCGTTCGTTCGGGGTGGAGCCGGCCGCGGTGGTGGGTCACTCGCAGGGTGAGGTTGCGGCTGCGTGTGTGGCTGGGGGGCTGTCGTTGGAGGACGGTGCCCGGGTGGTTGCGGTGCGTTCGCGGCTGGTGCGGGAGAAGTTGTCGGGCCGGGGTGGGATGGGCTCGGTTTCCCTGCCGGTCGAGGCGGTGGAGGAGCGTCTGGTCCGGTTCGGGGGCCGGGTGGGTGTGGCTGCGGTGAACGGGCCGTCCTCGGTGGTGGTTTCGGGTGAGGTCGAGGCGCTGGATGCGCTGTTGGCGGAGTGCGAGGAGGCGGGGGTTCGGGCCCGTCGTATCGCGGTGGACTATGCCTCCCACTCGGCCCAGGTGGACGCGCTGAACGACGAACTCCTCGCGGAGCTGGCGCACATAGAGCCGCGGTCGTCGTCGGTTGCGTTCTATTCGACGGTGACCGGTGAGCGGTTCGACACGGCGGGGCTGGATGCCCGGTACTGGGTGACGAATCTGCGGGAGCGGGTGCGGTTCGAGCCGGTCACGCGCCTGCTGGTGGAGAAGGGGGCGGGTGTCTTCGTCGAGTCCAGCCCGCACCCGGTGCTGACGGTGGCGGTGGCGGAGACCGGTGAGACGGCGGACCGGCCGCTGACGGCTGTGGGTTCGCTGCGGCGTGAGGAGGGCGGCGTCCAGCGGTTGTTGACGTCGCTGGCCGAGGCGTATGTCGCCGGTGTTCCGGTGGACTGGTCGGTGGTGTTCGCCGGGTGCGGGGCACGCCGGGTGGACCTGCCCACCTACGCCTTCCAGCACCAGCGCTACTGGCTCGATGACGTGGTACTGCCGGGGCAGGGCGGTGGTGGAACGACCGATCCGGTGGATGCCGCGTTCTGGGGTGCGGTCGAGCGTGCGGACGTCGACAGCGTGGCCTCGCTCGTCGACGGGGTGGACACGCAGGCGTGGGAGACGGTGGTTCCGGCGCTGTCGGCCTGGCGCACGGGCCGTCGGACGCAGACGACCATTGATTCGTGGCGGTATCGCACGGTGTGGCGTTCGGTGACGGTGCCGTCGGCGGCCTCCTTGAGTGGTGTGTGGCTGGTGGTCAGCCCCGGTGTGGATGCTCCGGTGGAGGAGGTCACGGGGGCGCTCACTTCGGCGGGTGCCGAGGTGCGGGTGCTGGACGGGTCTGCGGATCGTGCGGCTCTGGCGGAACGGCTCGCCGGTGCGGGTGAGGTCGGCGGTGTCGTGTCGCTGCTGGCCTGGGGCGAGGAGACGGCGCTCGCATCGTCGCTGCGGTTGGTGCAGGCGCATGGGGATGCCGGGTTGGTGGCGCCGGTGTGGGTGCTGTCCCGGGGTGCTGCGGCGGTGGGTTCGGATGATGCCGTGAGCGCGGCGCAGTCGGCGCTGTGGGCGTGGGGCCAGGTCGCTGGCCTGGAACTGCCCGGTGTGTGGGGCGGCTTGGTCGATGTTCCGGCCGTGTGGGACGAGAAGGTGTCGTCGTCGCTGACGGCGGTGCTGGCGGCGGGTGAGGGTGAGGACCAGGTCGCGGTGCGGTCCTCGGGCGTGTACGCACGCCGACTGGTACGTGCGCCGTTGGGTGCGAGTGCGGTGCCGGTGCGGGAGTTCAAGCCCCGGGGCACGGTGCTGATCACCGGCGGCACGGGCGGTCTCGGTGGGCATCTGGCGCGTTGGCTGGCGGGTGAGGGTGCTGCGCGTCTGCTGCTGGTGAGCCGCCGCGGACCCGATGCCGAGGGGGTCTCCGACCTCGTCGAGGAACTGCGTGCGCTGGGCTGCGAGGCCACGGTGGTCGCGTGTGACGTGACCGATCGTGCGGCCCTCGCCGAGGTGATCGCGGACGTTCCGGCCGAGCACCCGTTGACCGCGGTCTTCCATGCCGCGGGTGTGTCCGGGTATGCCCAGGTCGTCGAGGCCACCCCGGATCATTTTGGGGAGGTGTTGTCGGCTCGGGTGGATGGTGCTCGTCATCTGGATGAGCTGGCTGCGGGGCTGGAGCTGGATGCGTTTGTGGTGTTTTCCTCCGGTGCTGCGGTGTGGGGGAGTGGGGGTAATGGTGCGAACGCGGCTGCGGGTGGCTTCCTTGACGGGTTGGTGAGGGAGCGTCGGGCGCGTGGTCTGTCGGGTTCGTCGGTGTCGTGGGGTGGCTGGCAGGCCACCGCCATGGCGGAGGGGGAGACGGCGGCGCAGTTGTCGCGTCGTGGTGTGCGGTTGCTGGATCCGGCGCCGGCGGTGCGGGCGTTGCGGCAGGTGCTGGAGCAGGACGAGGTGTCGGTGACGGTTGCCGACATGGACTGGGGACTGTTCACGCCGGGGTATGCGATGGCCCGGCGGCGGCCGCTCATCGAGGACATCCCCGAAGCCGCCCAGGCGCTGCGGGAGACCGGGGAGGCCGCGGACGAGGCGGACACCGGAGTGGCCGGTGCGGGTCTGCGGGAGCGGCTTGGTGGGCTGACGGAGGCGGAGCAGCGGGCGTTGTTGCTGGGGCTGGTGCGGCAGGAGGCCGCGCAGGTGCTGGCGCACGGGTCGACGGCGGAGATCACGCCGGGCAGGCCGTTCAAGGATCTCGGGTTCGACTCGCTGACCGCGATGGAGTTGCGCAACCGGCTGCAGAAGGCCACCGGCCTGCGCCTGCCCGCCACCCTCGTCTTCGACCACCCCGACCCGGAACGACTGGCCGCCATGCTGCGCGCCGAACTCGTCGACAGCGAGCCGGGCTCCGGCACGGTGACGCCCACGAGCCGGCCCGCGAACGACGAACCCCTCGCGATCGTCGGCATGGCCTGCCGCTACCCCGGTGGCGTACTCGATGCCGAAAGCCTGTGGCGGCTGCTGGCCGAAGGCCGGGACGAACTGTCCGCCTTCCCCACGGACCGAGGCTGGGAACAGTGGGGCACACCCGCGGTCGACCAGGCCGGATTCCTCCAGGGAGCCGGTGACTTCGACGCCTCCTTCTTCGGCATCTCCCCGCGCGAGGCCACCTCGATGGACCCGCAGCAGCGGCTGCTGCTGGAGGTTTCCTGGGAGGCCGTGGAGAAGTCCGGCATCGACCCGCAGTCGCTGCGCAACTCGGCCACCGGTGTCTTCGTCGGCGGTGGCCCGCAGGACTACCCCGCTGTGCTGATGGGATCCTCCGAGGCGGGCGGCGGCTACGGCATGACCGGCGCGCTCGGCAGCGTGATGTCGGGTCGTGTCTCCTACGTACTGGGCCTCGAAGGGCCCGCGGTGACCGTGGACACGGCGTGCTCGTCCTCGCTGGTCGCCCTGCACCTCGCCGCCCAGTCCCTCCACAACGGCGAATGCGATCTGGCGCTGGCGGGCGGCGTGACCATCATGGCCACGCCGGGCGCCTTCACGGAGTTCGACACCTTGGGCGGCATGGCCGGTGACGGCCGTTGCAAGGCCTTCGCCGCCGGTGCGGACGGCACCGGCTGGGGCGAGGGCATCGGCATGGTCGTCGTGGAGCGTCTTTCGGACGCGCGCCGCAACGGTCACGAGGTGCTGGCGGTGATCCGTGGTTCGGCGATCAACCAGGACGGTGCGTCGAACGGACTGAGCGCCCCGAACGGACCCTCGCAGCAGCGGGTCATCCGTACGGCGCTGGCCAACGCGGGTCTGAAGCCGGCCGACGTGGACATGGTCGAGGCGCACGGCACCGGCACCAGGCTCGGTGACCCGATCGAGGCGCAGGCGCTGCTGGCCACCTACGGCCAGGACCGCCCCGCCGAGCGGCCCCTGTGGCTCGGCTCGGTGAAGTCCAACTTCGGCCACACGGGTGCCGCTGCCGGTGTCGCGGGCGTGATCAAGTCCGTACTGGCACTGCGGCACGGACTGATGCCGAAGACCCTGCATGTCGACGAGCCGACACCCGAGGTGGACTGGTCGGCGGGTGCGGTGGAGCTGCTGACCGATCCCCGCCCGTGGCCGGAGACGGACCGGCCCCGCCGGGTGGGTGTGTCGTCGTTCGGGATCAGCGGGACGAACGCGCACGTGATCCTGGAAGAGGCCTCGCCGGCCGCGGCCGAGGAGGAGGAGCGGGACGAGCCTGTGGCCCCGGTGTCGTTGCCGGTGGCGCCGTGGGTCGTTTCGGGTCGCTCAGAGATCGCGCTGCGGGCACAGGCGGCACGGCTGGCGGAGCACCTGACGCAGCGGCCGGAAGCGGGCCCGCTGGATGTGGGGGTGTCGCTGGTGGGGACGCGGTCGGCGTTCGAGCAGCGTGCGGTGGTGCTGGGCGCGGGCCGGGAGGAGTTGCTGGCCGGGGTGCGGGCGCTGGCCGGGGGCGGGCATGTCTCCGGTGTGGTGACCGGGCGGGCCGTCGACTCCGGTGTGGTGTTCGTGTTTCCGGGTCAGGGTTCGCAGTGGGTCGGTATGGGGCGTGAGTTGTGGGATGCCTCGCCGGTGTTCGCGGAGTCGATGGTGGCGTGTGAGCGTGCGCTGGCGCCGTTCGTGGACTGGTCGTTGCGGGATGTGGTGTTCCGGGGCGCTGAGGATCCGCTGTGGGCGCGGGTGGATGTGGTGCAGCCGGTGTTGTGGGCGGTGATGGTGTCGCTTGCGGCGGTGTGGCGTTCGTTCGGGGTGGAGCCGGCCGCGGTGGTGGGTCACTCGCAGGGTGAGGTTGCGGCTGCGTGTGTGGCTGGGGGGCTGTCGTTGGAGGACGGTGCCCGGGTGGTTGCGGTGCGTTCGCGGCTGGTGCGGGAGAAGTTGTCGGGCCGGGGTGGGATGGGTTCGGTTTCCCTGCCGGTCGAGGCGGTGGAGGAGCGTCTGGTCCGGTTCGGGGGCCGGGTGGGTGTGGCTGCGGTGAACGGGCCGTCCTCGGTGGTGGTTTCGGGTGAGGTCGAGGCGCTGGACGCGCTGTTGGCGGAGTGCGAGGAGGCGGGGGTTCGGGCCCGTCGTATCGCGGTGGACTATGCCTCCCACTCGGCTCAGGTGGACGCGCTGAACGACGAACTCCTCGCGGAGCTGGCGCACATAGAGCCGCGGTCGTCGTCGGTGGCGTTCTATTCGACGGTGACCGGTGAGCGGTTCGACACGGCGGGGTTGGATGCCCGGTACTGGGTGACGAATCTGCGGGAGCGGGTGCGGTTCGAGCCGGTCACGCGCCTGCTGGCCGAGCAGGAACACCAGGTCTTCGTCGAGTCCAGCCCGCATCCGGTGCTGACGGTGGCGGTGGCGGAGACCGGTGAGACGGCGGACCGGCCGGTCGTCACGGTGGGTTCGCTGCGGCGTGAGGAGGGCGGCGTCCAGCGGCTGCTGACGTCGCTGGCAGAGGCGTATGTCGCAGGGGCGCCTGTCGACTGGGCCAGGGCCTTCGACGGCACCGGCGCCCAGTCCGTGGACCTGCCCACCTACGCCTTCCAGCACCAGCACTACTGGCTGGCCGACGCCATGCTGCCGGGCCAGAGCGGTGGTGGAACGACCGATCCGGTGGATGCCGCGTTCTGGGGTGCGGTCGAGCGTGCGGACGTCGACAGCGTGGCCTCGCTCGTCGACGGGGTCGACCAGCAGGCGTGGGAAAGCGTCGTCCCGGCGCTGTCGGCCTGGCGCAAGGGGCGGCAGGACCAAGCGGTGCTGGACTCGTGGCGGTACCGGACTCTGTGGCGTTCGGTGACGGTGCCGTCGGCGGCCTCCTTGAGTGGTGTGTGGCTGGTGGTCAGCCCCGGTGTGGATGCTCCGGTGGAGGAGGTCACGGGGGCGCTCACTTCGGCGGGTGCCGAGGTGCGCACCCTGGATATCGAAGCGGGCACGGATCGTGCGGCTCTGGCGGAACGGCTCGTCGAGGCGGGTGAGGTCGCCGGTGTCGTGTCGCTGCTGGCCTGGGGCGAGGACACGGCGCTCGCATCGTCGCTGCGGTTGGTGCAGGCGCATGGGGATGCCGGGTTGGTGGCGCCGGTGTGGGTGCTGTCCCGGGGTGCTGCGGCGGTGGGTTCGGATGATGCCGTGAGCGCGGGGCAGTCGTCGCTGTGGGCGTGGGGTCAGGTCGCGGGTCTGGAACTGCCGGGCGTGTGGGGCGGCTTGGTCGATGTTCCGGCCGTGTGGGACGAGAAGGTGTCGTCGTCGCTGGCTGCGGTGCTGGCGGCGGGTGAGGGTGAGGACCAGGTCGCGGTGCGGCCCTCGGGCGTGTATGCACGCCGCCTGGTACGTGCGCCGTTGGGTGCGAGTGCGGTGCCGGTGCGGGAGTTCAAGCCCCGGGGCACGGTGCTGATCACCGGCGGCACGGGCGGCGTCGGTGGGCATCTGGCGCGTTGGCTGGCGGGTGAGGGTGCTGCGCGTCTGCTGCTGGTGAGCCGCCGCGGACCCGATGCCGAGGGGGTCTCCGACCTCGTCGAGGAACTGCGTGCGCTGGGCTGCGAGGCCACGGTGGTCGCGTGTGACGTGACCGATCGTGCGGCCCTCGCCCAGGTGATCGCGGACGTTCCGGCGGAGCATCCGCTGACCGCGGTCTTCCACACCGCCGGCGTCGCCAGCTACGGCACTGTGCACGAGTTGGCCCCCGGCGACATGCACGCGCAGATGGCCTCGAAGACCCTCGGCGCCCGTCATCTCGACGAGTTGACCGCCGGGCTGGAGTTGGACGCGTTCGTGCTGTTCTCTTCGGGTGCCGCGGTGTGGGGCAGTGCGGGCAATGGTGCGTACGCGGCGGCGAACGCGTTTCTGGATGGTCTGGCGTGGGAGCGCCGGGCGCGTGGTGTGGTGGCGACGTCGGTGTCGTGGGGTGGCTGGAAGGCCACGGGTATGGCGACGGACGGTACCGCTGAGCAGCTTGAGCGTCGTGGTGTGCGGGCGATGGATCCGGCGTTGGCGGTGGAGGCGCTGCGTCAGGCGTTGGAGCAGGACGAGACGGCGTTGACGGTGACGGACATGGACTGGGGGAGGTTCACTCCCGGGTATGCCATGGCGCGCCGCAGGCCGTTGATCGAGGACATTCCCGAGGCCGCACGGGCGCTCGCGGAGGAGTCCGACGACACCACCGGCGAGGACACGGGCGGCACGGCCTTCCGGGCGGAGCTCGCGGCCATGGGCCAGGCCGAGCAACTCGACCTCTTGCTGGACCTGGTGCGTGAAGAGGCCGCCGGCATCCTGGCGCACTCCTCCACTGCCGAGATCACCCCGGACAGGCCGTTCAAGGATCTGGGCTTCGACTCGCTGACCGCGATGGAGTTGCGCAACCGGCTGCAGAAGGCCACCGGCCTGCGCCTGCCCGCCACCCTCGTCTTCGACTATCCCAACCCGCGACAGCTCGCCGCCCACCTGCGCGGCGAACTCGTCGGCACCGACGCCGATGCCGTACCGGCCGGTGAGGTGGTCAGGGCCTCGACCGACGAGCCGCTCGCGATCGTCGGTATGGCCTGCCGTTACTCGGGCGGGGTGTCCTCCCCGGAGGACCTGTGGGAGCTGGTGGTGGAGAACAGGGAGGGAATGTCCGACTTCCCCTCCTACCGAGGCTGGGACCGCTGGAACCTCGGCAGCCTCCGCCGTGCCGGATTCCTTCACGAGGCGGGCGACTTCGACGCAGGCTTCTTCGGGATCTCCCCGCGCGAGGCCATGGCGATGGACCCACAGCAGCGACTGCTGCTGGAGTCCTCCTGGGAGGCGGTGGAGCGGACCGGTATCGACCCGCAGTCGCTGCGCGGCAGCGACACCGGCGTCTTCGTCGGCGGCACGGCAGTCGAGTACGGCGCCCTGCTCATGAACTCACCGGCAAGCCAGGGCTATGCCGTGACCGGCTCTTCCGGAAGCGTCATGTCCGGACGGATCTCCTACTCCCTCGGACTGGAAGGACCGGCCGTCAGCGTGGACACGGCGTGCTCGTCCTCGCTGGTCGCCCTGCACCTCGCCGCGCAGGCCCTGCGCAGCGGCGAGTGCACCCTCGCGCTGACCGGCGGAGTCGGTCTCATGGCCACGCCCGGCGCGTTCGCCGAGTTCGACACGCTCGGCGGACTGTCGCAGGACGGACGTACGAAGGCGTTCGCGGCGGCGGCCGACGGCATCGGCTGGGGCGAAGGCGTCGGCATGATCGTTCTGGAGAGGCTTTCGGACGCGCGCCGCAACGGTCACGAGGTGCTGGCGGTGATCCGTGGCTCGGCGATCAACCAGGACGGTGCGTCCAATGGGCTGAGCGCGCCGAACGGACCCTCGCAGCAGCGGGTGATCCGTGCGGCCGTCGCCAACGCCGGGCTGGCACTGGCGGACGTCGACATGGTCGAGGCGCACGGCACGGGCACGACGCTGGGTGACCCGATCGAGGCGCAGGCGCTGCTGGCCACCTACGGCCAGGACCGGCCCGACGACCGGCCGCTGTGGCTCGGATCCGTGAAGACGAACATCGGCCACACGGGTGCCGCTGCCGGTGTCGCGGGCGTCATCAAGTCCGTACTGGCACTGCGGCACGGACTGATGCCCAAGACCCTCAACGTGGACGAGCCGACGCCCGAGGTCGACTGGACCGCGGGTGAGGTGGAGCTGCTGACCGAGGCACGGCAGTGGCCGGAGACCGACCGGCCGCGCCGCGCGGGCGTCTCCTCCTTCGGGATCAGCGGCACCAACGCCCACGTGATCATCGAAGAGGCACCGGCGGAAGAGGAGGCACCGACCTCCCCCGACACCGAGAGCCCGGCGACTCCGGCACTGGTCACATCCGTCGTCCCCTGGGTGCTCTCCGCCCGGTCCGGCGGTGCCCTGCGCGGCCAGGCCGAGCGCCTGCGCGATCTGGCGGAGCGCACGCCGGCCCTCGACCCCGTCGACGTGGCGTTCTCGCTGGCGACGACACGCGCGGGCCTGGAGCACCGCGCGGTGGTGCTCGGCAGCGACATGGCGTCCCTGACCGAGAAGGTCCGCGCCGTGGCGGCCCAGGAACCGAGCACCGACGTCGTCACGGGCAGCGCCGAAGCCAACGGCCGCATCGTCTTCGTGTTTCCGGGTCAGGGTTCGCAGTGGGTCGGTATGGGGCGTGAGTTGTGGGATGCCTCGCCGGTGTTCGCGGAGTCGATGGTGGCGTGTGAGCGTGCGCTGGCGCCGTTCGTGGACTGGTCGTTGCGGGATGTGGTGTTCCGGGGCGCTGAGGATCCGCTGTGGCAGCGGGTGGATGTGGTGCAGCCGGTGTTGTGGGCGGTGATGGTGTCGCTTGCGGCGGTGTGGCGTTCGTTCGGGGTGGAGCCGGCCGCGGTGGTGGGTCATTCGCAGGGTGAGGTTGCTGCGGCGTGTGTGGCTGGGGGGCTGTCGTTGGAGGACGGTGCCCGGGTGGTTGCGGTGCGTTCGCGGCTGGTGCGGGAGAAGTTGTCGGGCCGGGGTGGGATGGGTTCGGTTTCCCTGCCGGTCGAGGCGGTGGAGGAGCGTCTGGTCCGGTTCGGGGGCCGGGTGGGTGTGGCTGCGGTGAACGGGCCGTCCTCGGTGGTGGTTTCGGGTGAGGTCGAGGCGCTGGACGCGCTGTTGGCGGAGTGCGAGGAGGCGGGGGTTCGGGCCCGTCGTATCGCGGTGGACTATGCCTCCCACTCGGCCCAGGTGGACGCGCTGAACGACGAACTCCTCGCGGAGCTGGCGCACATAGAGCCGCGGTCGTCGTCGGTTGCGTTCTATTCGACGGTGACCGGTGAGCGGATGGACACGGCGGGGTTGGATGCCCGGTACTGGGTGACGAATCTGCGGGAGCGGGTGCGGTTCGAGCCGGTCACGCGCCTGCTGGTGGAGAAGGGGGCGGGTGTCTTCGTCGAGTCCAGCCCGCACCCGGTGCTGACGGTGGCGGTGGCGGAGACCGGTGAGACGGCGGACCGGCCGGTCGTCACGGTGGGTTCGTTGCGGCGCGAGGAGGGCGGTGCCCAGCGGCTGCTGACGTCGCTGGCCGAGGCATATGTCGCCGGTGTTCCGGTGGACTGGTCGATGGTGTTCGCCGGGTGCGGGGCACGCCGGGTGGAGCTGCCCACCTACGCCTTCCAGCACCAGCGCTACTGGCTCGAAGGCGTCACCATCGGCGGCGAACTCGACACCGCGTCGACGGACGAGGTGGATGCCGCCTTCTGGGACGCCGTCGAGCGAGAGGACCTCGCGGATCTCGCCCAGGTGCTCGACGCCTCCGACGGCGTGGACTCCGCCTCCCTCGAGGCCGCCGAGACCTGGCTGCCCGCTCTGTCGGCCTGGCGCAAGGGCCGTCGTGCGCAGACGACCATCGACTCCTGGCGCTACCGCACCGAATGGCGCGCCAACGGCATGTCCCTCCAAGCCCGCTTGAGTGGGGTGTGGCTGGTGGTCAGCCCCGGTGTGGATGCTCCGGTGGAGGAGGTCACGGGGGCGCTCACTTCGGCGGGTGCCGAGGTGCGGGTGCTGGACGGGTCTGCGGATCGTGCGGCTCTGGCGGAACGGCTCGCTGGTGCGGGTGAGGTCGCTGGTGTCGTGTCGCTGCTGGCCTGGGACCAGGAGACGGCGCTCGCATCGTCGCTGCGGTTGGTGCAGGCGCATGGGGATGCCGGGTTGGTGGCGCCGGTGTGGGTGCTGACGCGGGGTGCTGCGGCGGTGGGTTCGGATGATGCCGTGAGCGCGGGGCAGTCGTCGCTGTGGGCGTGGGGCCAGGTGGCTGGCCTGGAACTGCCGGGCGTGTGGGGCGGTCTGGTGGACGTTCCCGCCGAGTGGGATGGGCGGGTGTCGTCCGGGCTGGCTGCGGTGCTGGCGGCGGGTGAGGGTGAGGACCAGGTCGCGGTGCGGCCCTCGGGCGTGTATGCACGCCGTCTGGTGCGGGCGCCGTTGGGTGCGAGTGCGGTGCCGGTGCGGGAGTTCAAGCCCGGGGGCACGGTGCTGATCACCGGCGGCACGGGCGGTCTCGGTGGGCATCTCGCGCGTTGGCTGGCGGACGAGGGTGTGAGCCGTCTGCTGCTGGTGAGCCGCCGCGGCCCGGACGCCGAAGGTGCGGACGAGCTGGTCGCTCAGTTGCGGGAGTCGGGTGTGGACGTGTCGGTGGTCGCGTGTGACGTGACCGATCGTGCGGCCCTCGCCGAGGTGATCGCGGACGTTCCGGCCGAGCACCCGTTGACCGCGGTCTTCCATGCCGCGGGTGTGTCCGGGTATGCCCAGGTCGTCGAGGCCACCCCGGATCATTTTGGGGAGGTGTTGTCGGCTCGGGTGGATGGTGCTCGTCATCTGGATGAGCTGGCTGCGGGGCTGGAGCTGGATGCGTTTGTGGTGTTTTCCTCCGGTGCTGCGGTGTGGGGGAGTGGGGGTAATGGTGCGAACGCGGCTGCGGGTGGCTTCCTTGACGGGTTGGTGAGGGAGCGTCGGGCGCGTGGTCTGGCGGGTTCGTCGGTGTCGTGGGGTGGCTGGCAGGCCACCGCCATGGCGGAGGGTGAGACGGCGGCGCAGTTGTCGCGTCGTGGTGTGCGGTTGCTGGATCCGGTGCCGGCGGTGCGGGCGTTGCGGCAGGTGCTGGAGCAGGACGAGGTGTCGGTGACGGTTGCCGACATGGACTGGGGACTGTTCACGCCGGGGTATGCGATGGCCCGGCGGCGGCCGCTCATCGAGGACATCCCCGAAGCCGCCCAGGCGCTGCGGGAGACCGGGGAGGCCGCGGACGAGGCGGACACCGGAGTGGCCGGTGCGGGTCTGCGGGAGCGGCTTGGTGGGCTGACGGAGGCGGAGCAGCGGGCGTTGTTGCTGGGGCTGGTGCGGCAGGAGGCCGCGCAGGTGCTGGCGCACGGGTCGACGGCGGAGATCACGCCGGGCAGGCCGTTCAAGGATCTCGGGTTCGACTCGCTGACCGCGATGGAGTTGCGCAACCGGCTGCAGAAGGCCACCGGCCTGCGCCTGCCCGCCACCCTCGTCTTCGACCACCCCAACTCACAGCGCATCACCGAACTCCTGCACACGGAGCTCGCCAAGGACGGACAGCAGGGCATCACCGACGTCCTCGACATCAGGCGGGAGCTGACGCGGATCGGGGAAGCGCTCACCGGCGTGGCCACGGACCCACAGGCCCGCGAGGACATCGCCGACCACCTGCGTGACCTCATCGCCCAGCTCAGCACCGCTGAGAAGGACGCCACCACCGATCTCGACGCCGCCACGGACGACGAGATCTTCGACTTCATCGACCGCGACCTGGGCGTGTCCTGAACAGCAATCAGCCGGGCCCTCAACTGCTTCAGAGTGGGATTTCACGATGACCGAGGACAAACTCCGTACCTATCTGCGCAGGGTCACGGCCGAACTGCAGCAGACCCGTCAGCAGCTCAAGGACAGCCAGGACCGCGTCAGGGAGCCCCTTGCCATCGTGGGCATGGCCTGCCGGCTCCCCGGCGGCGTCGACTCGCCCGAGCAGCTGTGGAAGATGGTGATCGACGGGGCCGACGGGGTGAGCGGCTTCCCCGACGACCGCGGCTGGGACCTGTCCGGCCTCTTCGACCCCGACCCCGACCGGCCGGGGACGACGTACACCCGGGAGGGTGCGTTCCTCCAGGGAGCCGGTGACTTCGACGCCTCCTTCTTCGGGATCTCACCCCGCGAGGCCATGACCATGGACCCCCAGCAGCGGCTGCTGCTGGAGACCTCCTGGGAGGCACTGGAGCGAGCCGGGATCGACCCGCACACGCTGCGTGGCAGCCGCACGGGTGTGTTCGTCGGCGGCACGGCCATCGAGCACACGGTCAAGCTCATGAACTCGCCGACCGACCAGGGCTACGCGATCACGGGCGGCTCCGCGAGCGTGATGTCCGGCCGTGTGTCCTACGTACTGGGCCTCGAGGGCCCGGCGGTGACCATCGACACGGCGTGCTCGTCCTCGCTCGTCGCCCTGCACTCCGCCGCGCATTCGCTCCGGCAGGGTGACTGTTCCCTCGCGCTCGCCGGCGGCGTCGCCGTCATGGCCACCTCGTCGGCCTTCGTCACCTTCGCCCGGCAGCGCGGCCTGGCCGCGGACGGCCGCTGCAAGGCCTTCTCCGACGACGCCGACGGCATCGGCTGGGGCGAGGGCGCCGCCATGGTCCTGCTGGAGCGTCTTTCGGACGCGCGCCGCAACGGTCACGAGGTGCTGGCGGTGATCCGTGGCTCGGCGGCGAACCAGGACGGTGCGTCCAATGGGCTGAGCGCGCCGAACGGACCCTCGCAGCAGCGGGTGATCCGTGCGGCCGTCGCCAACGCCGGGCTGGCCCTGGCGGACGTCGACATGGTCGAGGCGCACGGCACGGGCACGACGCTGGGTGACCCGATCGAGGCGCAGGCGCTGCTGGCCACCTACGGCCAGGACCGCCCTGACGACCGGCCCCTGTGGCTCGGCTCGCTCAAGTCCAACATCGCGCACACCCAGGCGGTCTCCGGCGTCGCCGGCGTGATCAAGAGCGTGCTGGCCCTCCAGCACGCCGTCATGCCCAAAACGCTGCACGTGGGCAAGCCCAGCACGCAGGTGGACTGGTCGGCGGGCGCGGTGGAGCTGCTGACCGAGCCCCGCCAGTGGCCGGAGACGGGGCAGCCGCGCCGCGTGGGTGTGTCGTCGTTCGGGATCAGCGGCACCAACGCCCACGTCATCCTCGAGCAGGCCCCCGAGGAGAACGACGACACGGAGAAGCAGCCCGATGACGCCGCCGCGCCGCCGTTCACCGCGCGGCCCGTGCCGCTGCCCTGGCTGATATCCGGAAACACCGAGGCCGCGCTGCGCGCCCAGGCCGCGCGCCTCCAGGCACACCTCGACGCCAACCCCGGCCTCGGGGCCGCCGACGTCGGCTATTCGCTGCTGACGAGCCGTTCCGTCCTCGCCCATCGCGCCGTGCTCTTCACCCACCAGGACGCGGACCGGCCCACCACCCTCGCCGAGCTCGCCGCCGGAGTCGACGCCCCAGGCCTGGTCCGGGGCACCGGCGACGTGGGCAACGGTGTGGTGTTCGTGTTTCCGGGTCAGGGTTCGCAGTGGGTCGGTATGGGGCGTGAGTTGTGGGATGCCTCGCCGGTGTTCGGGGCCCGCATGGAGGAGTGCGCGCAGGCTCTGGCGCCGTTCGTGGACTGGTCGTTGCGGGATGTGGTGTTCCGCGACGCCGAGGATCCGCTGTGGCAGCGGGTGGATGTGGTGCAGCCGGTGTTGTGGGCGGTGATGGTCTCGCTTGCGGCGGTGTGGCGTTCGTTCGGGGTGGAGCCGGCCGCGGTGGTGGGTCATTCGCAGGGTGAGGTTGCTGCGGCGTGTGTGGCTGGGGGGCTGTCGTTGGAGGACGGTGCCCGGGTGGTTGCGGTGCGTTCGCGGCTGGTGCGGGAGAAGTTGTCGGGCCGGGGTGGGATGGGTTCGGTTTCCTTGCCGGTGGCCCAGGTGGAGGAGCGTCTGGTCCGGTTCGGGGGCCGGGTGGGTGTGGCTGCGGTGAACGGGCCGTCCTCTGTGGTGGTTTCGGGTGAGGTCGAGGCGCTGGATGCGCTGTTGGCGGAGTGCGAGGAGGCGGGGGTTCGGGCCCGTCGTATCGCGGTGGACTATGCCTCCCACTCGGCTCAGGTGGACGCGCTGAACGATGATCTGCTGGCGGAGCTGGCGGAGATACGGCCGCAGACCTCATCCGTGGCGTTCTATTCGACGGTCACCGGTGAGCGGATGGACACGGCGGGGTTGGATGCCCGGTACTGGGTGACGAATCTGCGGGAGCGGGTGCGGTTCGAGCCGGTCACGCGCCTGCTGGCCGAACAGGAACACCAGGTCTTCGTCGAGTCCAGCCCCCACCCGGTCCTCACCATGGCCGTCCAGGAAACCGTGGAGGGCGTGTACGGCGCGGGGGCCGCCGTGGGTTCGCTGCGGCGCGAGGAGGGCGGCGTCCAGCGGCTGCTGACATCGCTGGCCGAGGCGTATGTCGCCGGTGTTCCGGTGGACTGGTCGATGGTGTTCGCCGGGAGCGGGGCACGCCGGGTGGACCTGCCCACCTACGCCTTCCAGCACGAGCGCTACTGGCTCGAGGACGTCGTGCAGCCCGGCCAGGAGGCCGGTGGAACGACCGATCCGGTGGATGCGGCGTTCTGGGGTGCGGTGGAGCGCGCGGACGTCGACAGCGTGGCCTCGCTCGTCGACGGGGTCGACTCGCAGGCATGGGAAAGCGTCGTCCCGGCGTTGTCCGCCTGGCGCACGGGCCGTCGGACGCAGACGACCATTGATTCGTGGCGGTACCGGACTCTGTGGCGTTCGGTGACGATGCCGTCGGCGGCCTCCTTGAGTGGTGTGTGGCTGGTGGTCAGCCCCGGTACGGATGCTCCGGTGGAGGAGGTCACGGGGGCGCTCACTTCGGCGGGTGCCGAGGTGCGCACCCTGGATATCGAAGCGGGCACGGATCGTGCGGCTCTGGCGGAACGGCTCGTCGAGGCGGGTGAGGTCGCCGGTGTCGTGTCGCTGCTGGCCTGGGGCGAGGACACGGCGCTCGCATCGTCGCTGCGGTTGGTGCAGGCGCATGGGGATGCCGGGTTGGTGGCGCCGGTGTGGGTGCTGTCCCGGGGTGCTGCGGCGGTGGGTTCGGATGATGCCGTGAGCGCGGTGCAGTCGTCGCTGTGGGCGTGGGGGCAGGTCGCGGGTCTTGAACTGCCGGGCGTGTGGGGCGGCTTGGTCGATGTTCCGGCCGTGTGGGACGAGAAGGTGGCGTCGTCGCTGACGGCGGTGCTGGCGGCGGGTGAGGGTGAGGACCAGGTCGCGGTGCGGCCCTCGGGCGTGTATGCACGCCGTCTGGTGCGGGCGCCGTTGGGTGCGAGTGCGGTGCCGGTGCGGGAGTTCAAGCCCCGGGGCACGGTGCTGATCACCGGCGGCACGGGTGGTGTCGGTGGGCATCTGGCGCGTTGGCTGGCGGACGAGGGTGTGAGCCGTCTGCTGCTGGTCAGCCGCCGCGGCCCGGACGCCGAGGGCGTGGCGGAGCTGGTCGGGGAGCTGCGTGCGCTGGGCTGCGAGGCCACGGTGGTCGCGTGTGACGTGACCGATCGTGCGGCCCTCGCCCAGGTGATCGCGGACATCCCGGCCGAACACCCCCTGACCGCGGTCTTCCACACCGCCGGCGTCTCGGGGTACGCCGTACTCGCCGACGCCACGCCCGAGCACTACGACCAGGTGCTGTCGGTCAAGACGCGAGGTGCGCAGAACCTCGACGAGTTGACCGCCGGGCTGGAGTTGGACGCGTTCGTGCTGTTCTCTTCGGGTGCCGCGGTGTGGGGCAGTGCGGGCAATGGTGCGTACGCGGCGGCGAACGCGTTTCTGGATGGTCTGGCGTGGGAGCGCCGGGCGCGTGGTGTGGTGGCGACGTCGGTGTCGTGGGGTGGCTGGAAGGCCACGGGTATGGCGACGGACGGTACCGCTGAGCAGCTTGAGCGTCGTGGTGTGCGGGCGATGGATCCGGCGTTGGCGGTGGAGGCGCTGCGTCAGGCGTTGGAGCAGGACGAGACGGCGTTGACGGTGACGGACATGGACTGGGGGAGGTTCACTCCCGGGTATGCCATGGCGCGCCGCAGGCCGTTGATCGAGGACATTCCCGAGGCCGCGCGGGCGCTCGCGGAGGAGTCCGACGACACCACCGGCGACGCGGAGACCGACTCCGCCCTGCGCCAGAGCCTGGCCGCACTCACCGTTCCCGAGCAGCACGACCGGCTGCTCGAACTGGTCCGTGCCGAGGCGGCGACCGTACTCACCCACGGGACGACGGACGACATCACCCCCGCGAAGCCGTTCCGGGATCTCGGGTTCGACTCGCTGACCGCGATGGAGCTGGCACCGCCTCAACACCGCCACCGGGCTGCGGCTGCCCGCGACCCTCGTCTTCGACCACCCCACACCGCATCGGCTCGCCGGCCACCTCCACGAGCAGCTCTTCGACAGCGCCACGGAGGCAGCGCTGCCCGCGCTGCGCGCGACGGACGACGACCCGATCGTGATCGTGGGCATGGCCTGCCGTTTCCCCGGCGGCGTACGCGGACCCGAGGACCTGTGGCAGCTCCTCGTCGAGGGCCGCGACGAGATGACGGACTTCCCCGCCGACCGGGGCTGGCACGGACTCGCCATGAACTCCTTCCTGGAGGAGTCCGGCGGAGCACGGCAGGGCGCCTTCCTGACCGAAGCCGGAGACTTCGACGCGGCGTTCTTCGGGATCTCGCCGCGTGAGGCACTGGCGATGGACCCGCAGCAGCGGTTGCTGCTGGAGACGTCGTGGGAGGCGCTGGAGCGGGCGGGCTTCGACCCGGCCGCCCTGCGTGGCAGTCGTACCGGCGTGTTCGTCGGCGGCACCCCGCAGGAATACACGACGGTACTGATGAACTCGGCCGAGGCGGGCGGCGGTTACGCGCTGACCGGTGCCTCGGGCAGCGTGATGTCGGGCCGGGTCGCCTACGCGCTCGGCCTCGAAGGGCCCGCCGTCACCGTGGACACGGCCTGCTCCTCCTCGCTGGTGACCCTGCACCTGGCGGCGCAGGCACTGCGCAACGGCGAGTGCGACCTGGCCCTCGCCGGCGGCGTCACCGTGATGGCGACGCCGGGCGCTTTCGTGGAGTTCCAGCGGCAGGGTGGTCTGGCGCCTGATGGCCGGTGCAAGGCGTTCGCCGACGGTGCGGACGGCACCGGCTGGGGCGAGGGTGTCGGCCTGCTGGCGGTGCAGCGGTTGTCGGACGCGGTGCGTGACGGGCGTCCGGTCCTGGCGGTGGTACGCGGCTCGGCGGTGAATTCCGATGGTGCGTCGAACGGTCTGACGGCGCCGAACGGTCCGTCGCAGCAGCGGGTGATCCGGCAGGCGCTGGCGTCGGCGGGGTTGTCGCCGGCCGATGTGGACGTGGTGGAGGCACACGGCACCGGGACCAGTCTGGGTGACCCGATCGAGGCGCAGGCGCTGCTGGCGACGTACGGCCAGAACCGTGCCGACGACCGGCCGCTGCTGCTGGGATCGGTCAAGTCCAACATCGGACACACCCAGTACGCCGCCGGAGTCGCCGGACTGATCAAGTCGGTGCTGGCGCTGCGGCACGGGACAGTGCCGAAGACGCTGCACGTGGACGCGCCGTCGCGGGAGGTCGACTGGTCGGCGGGGGCGGTCGAGCTGCTCACCGAGGCCAGGGAGTGGCCCGAGACGGGCCGGCCACGCCGGGCGGGGGTCTCCTCGTTCGGGATCAGCGGGACGAACGCCCACGTCATCCTGGAACAGCCCCCCGAGACCGCTCCGGTGACGGACGGGGCGGACCGGCCGACGCCGTCCGTGGCACTTCCGGTGACACCATGGGTGCTCTCCGGCCGGACCGAGGCGGCACTGCGCGAGCAGGCCGCGCGACTGCGGAACCGTCTCGTGAACCGGCCCGACCTCGGCACGCTGGACGTGGCGTGGTCGCTGGCCGGAACGCGTGCGGTGCTGGAACACCGGGCGGTGGTGGTCGGCCGGGAGCGTGAGGAGTTGCTGACCGGGCTGGAGGCACTGGCCGAGGGCGTTTCGGCGGCCGGTGTGGTGCGGGGTGTGGCCGGTGACGGTGGGACGGCGTTGCTGTTCACCGGTCAGGGTGCGCAACGCCTGGGTATGGGCCGGGAGTTGTATGAGGTGTTCCCGGTGTTCGCGGCGGCCTTCGATGAGGTGTGTGGGCAGCTGGATGTGCTGTTGGAGCGGCCGTTGAAGGAGGTCGTCTTCGGCGGTGACGAGGCGGTGCTGCGGCGGACGGAGTGGGCGCAGCCGGCGTTGTTCGCTTTGGAGGTGGCGCTGTTCCGGTTGGTCTGTTCGTGGGGTGTGCGGGCGGATGTGCTGGTGGGTCACTCGATCGGTGAGTTGGCGGCGGCGCATGTGGCCGGTGTGTGGTCGTTGGAGGATGCCTGCCGGGTGGTGGTGGCGCGGGGCCGGTTGATGCAGGCGCTGCCCGCCGGTGGGGCGATGGTCGCGGTGGAGGCGGCCGAGGACGAGCTGGGTGTGTTGCCGGGTGGGGTGTCGGTGGCGGCGGTGAACGGGCCGCGGTCGCTGGTGCTGTCGGGGGACGAGGAGCCGGTGCTGGAGGTGGCGGCGCGGCTGGCGGGGGAGGGCCGGCGTACGAAGCGGCTGTCGGTGTCGCACGCTTTCCATTCGGCGCGGATGGAGCCGATGCTGGCCGAGTTCGAGCGGGTTCTGGCGTCGGTGGAGTTCCGTGCTGCGCGGGTGCCGGTGGTGTCGAATCTGACGGGTGAGGTGGCTGGTACAGAGCTGACGACGCCCGGGTACTGGGTGCGTCAGGTGCGTGAGGCGGTGCGTTTCGCGGACTGTGTCGGCACGGCGCTGGGCCGGGGTGTGGAGACGTTCCTGGAGCTGGGGCCGTCGGGTCCGTTGACCGCGATGGTGGAGGAGGTCCTCGACCAGGCCGGTGCCGGGGCCGTGTGCGTCCCCGCCCTGCACCCCGAACGCCCCGACGTGCAGTGCCTGACCCTCGCCCTCGGCCGGATCCACGCGGCCGGCGCCTGCGTCGACTGGCCCGCGCTGTTCGCCGGTACGGGAGCCCGCACGGTGGAACTGCCCACCTACGCCTTCCAGCACAAGCGGTACTGGCTCGACTCCCTCGCGACCGGCAGCGGTGACCCCACGACCCTGGGACTCACGGCGACCGGCCACCCGCTGCTCGGCGCCGGTGTGGCGCTGCCCGACTCGGACGGCTTCCTGTTCACCGGACGGCTCTCCCTGGCGACACAGCCGTGGATCGCCCATCACGCACTGCTGGGAACCGCCCTCCTGCCGGGCACCGCGTTCGTGGAAGTGGCGTTGCACGCCGGCGGCCAGGTGGGGTGCGAAACGATCGAGGAACTCACCCTGGAAGCCCCGCTGATCCTGGGCGAGCAGGGCGGGCGCGCGGTCCAGGTGGTGGTCGGCGGCCTCGACGACACCGGCCGGCGGAGCATCACCGTCCACTCGCGGTCCGAGGACGACGGAGACGACCAGCCGTGGCTGCGCAACGCCACCGGAGTGCTGAGCGAACACAAGGCAGCGGAACCCGAAGCCGAACCGTCGGCATGGCCGCCGGCAGGCTCGACGGAGATCGCGGTCGACGACTTCTACCCGACCATGGCCGAGGCCGGTTTCACCTACGGACCGGTCTTCCAGGGCCTGCGCGCCCTGTGGACCAGGGACGGCGAACTGTTCGCCGAGGTCCGCCTCCCTCAGGAGGCGGGTGACGGGGACGACGGCTTCGGGGTGCATCCGGCGCTGCTGGACGCGGCCCTGCAGCCGCTGGCGCTCGGCGTCCTGGGCGGCACGGCCGACCGTGAGCCGATCAAGGGGGGCATGCCCTTCGTCTGGACCGGAGTCCGGCTGCACGCCACTCATGCCACCGTCGCGCGGGTCCACCTGGCACCGACGGGACGCAGCGAGGTGTCCGTCACGGTGACCGACGACGCGGGCCTGCCGATCGCCACGGTCGACTCGCTGGCGATGCGCGACCCGGCACTGGAGCAGTTCACCGCCTCGGCCCCGCACCAGGACGCGCTGTTCCACCTGAAGTGGACCGCGCTGCCCCTCGGAACGCAGGAGGTCTCCGGGGAGTGGGCGATGCTCGGGTTCGACCCGCTGGAGATCCGTCCGCGCCTGGTCGAGGCGGGCCTCACCGGCACGCCGTACCTCGACCCGCAGTCCCTGACCGACAGTCTGGAAGCGGGCGTGGCCGCCCCGGCGGTGGTGGCCATGTGCTGCTTCGGCGGTGACCAGGGCGGCACCATCGCGGCCACCCACGACGTCGTACGCCGGGTACTGGAAGTGCTCCACCACTGGCTCGCGGACACCCGCCTCACGGGGTCCCGGCTGGTGCTGCTGACCCGGGGCGCGGTCGCGGCCGGCGACCCGGACCGCACCGGCGACCCGGCGGCCGCGGCGGTCTGGGGCCTGGTGCGGGCAGCGCAGTCGGAGCACCCGGACCGGATCGTGCTGGTCGACCTCGACGACGACCCGGCCACCTACCGGGCGCTGCCCAAGGCGCTCGCCACCGGCGAACCGCAACTCGCGCTGCGCGCGGGCACCGCGAGCGTGCCCCGGCTGGCCCGGCACACCGCGGCACCCCAGACCGATCCGGGCTTCGGGCCCGACGGCACCGTGCTGGTCACCGGCGGCACCGGCGCGCTGGGCTCGGTGGTCGCACGCCATCTCGTCACCGCCCACGGAGTGCGCCATCTGATGCTGGCCAGCCGCAGCGGCGAAGACGCGCCGGGCGCGGCCGGACTGCTTGCCGACCTGACCGGACTCGGCGCCGACGTACGGATCGTGGCCTGCGACGTCGCGGACCGCGAAGCGCTCGCAGCGGTGCTGCGGGACATCCCGTCCGACCGTCCGCTGACCGGAGTCGTCCACACGGCGGGCGTGCTGGCGGACGCCACCGTCGAGTCGCTCACCCCGGACCAGCTCGACACGGTGTTGCAGGCCAAGGCAGACGCCGCCTGGCACCTGCACGAGCTGACCGAGGGGACACCGCTGCGGGAGTTCGTGCTGTTCTCCTCCGCCGCCGGGCTGCTGGGCAGCCAGGGACAGGCCAACTACGCCGCCGCCAACTCGTTCCTGGACGCCCTCGCCGCCCACCGGCGCGACGCCGGACTGCCCGGCACCGCACTGGCCTGGGGCTGGTGGGAGCAGTCCGGCGGTATGGGTGCCGACCTCGGCCGGGCCGAACGCGCCCGGATGGCCCGCGGCGGACTCAGCCCCTTCACCGCCGAGTCCGGCATGGCGGCCTTCGACCAGGCCCTCGCGGCCGGCACCGACCCGCTTCTGGTGCCGATGCGGCTGAACACCGCCGCCGCACGGGCGGCCAGTGAACAGCAGATACCCCCGCTGCTGCGCGGACTGGTACGCGCCCCGCAGCGCCGGGCGACCCGGTCGGACACCCGGGCCACCTCCCACCTGCACGAGCAGCTGACGCGGACCGCCGAGGCCGAGCGGCCGGCGCTGCTGACCGAGCTGATCCGTGGGGAGGTCGCCCAGGTGCTCGGGCACAGCGGAGCCGAGGCCATCGCGGACGACAACGGTTTCGTGGAGCTGGGCTTCGACTCGCTCACCTCGGTGGAACTGCGCAACCGGCTCAACGAGCGCACCGGGCTGCGCCTGGCGTCCACGGTCGTCTTCGACCACCCGACGCCCGCAGCGCTCGCCGCCGAACTGAACGACCAGCTGCGCATCGCGGCGGGGGCGCAGGCACCTGCCGTGGCCGGCGCACCGGCCGTTCAGACGGCCCAGGACACCGACGGTGCCGAGGACGCCGACACGATCAGCGACCTCGCGGTCATCAACGGAGTGGAGGCCCTCTACCGGCGCTCCATCGAACTGGGGCGGCTCGACCTCGGTCACAGCGTGCTGCGCAACTCGGTCGACCTGCGGACGAGCTTCTCCACCGCGGACGAGCTGCGCAACGCACCGACCCTGGTCAGGCTCGGCGAGGGAGACCGGCACCCGAAGATCATCGGGTTCCCGTCGCAGTCGGTGTGGGCGAGCAACCAGGAACTGGTCAGCATGGCCACGCCGTTGCGCGGTGTGCGGGACGTGTGGTCGCTGATGCTTCCCGGGTTCGTCACCGGGCAGCCCGTCGCCGCCGACGTGGACGCGGCCGCCGAGTTCGCGGTACGCCTCATCGAGGACCTGGTCGGGGACGAGCCGTTCGTCCTCGCAGGACGCTCCTCCGGCGGACGCGTCGCCCACGAGGTGACGTCCAGGCTGGAAGAGCGCGGACGGTCGCCGCAGGGCCTGGTGCTGATCGACAGCTACCTGGCGGGCTACGACGCCACCTCGTACATCGTCCCCGTGATGGAGTCGAAGGCCATCGAGCTGGAGAGGGACTTCGGCCGGATGACCGGGACGCGTCTGACGGCGATGGCCGCGTACTTCGGCATGTTCGAGCACTGGCAGCCCAGGGAGATCTCCACTCCGACGCTGCTGGTGCGGGCCTCCGAGTGCTACGGCGTCGAACCGGGGCAGGAACAGCCGCCGGCCGAGCAGTGGCAGTCAGCCTGGCCGCTGCCCCACGATGCGATCGACGTACCGGGCAACCACTACACCATGCTGGAAGGCCACGGAGACGTGACGGCGGCCGCCGTGCACGAGTGGCTGACCCGGCTCCCGCAGTAGAGCGCACACCGACGGGCCGTGCTCCGCTCTCGCGGAGCACGGCCCCTCGCGCGAACCGTTCGGCACGAGCCGGGCCCGGCGCACCGCACCGGGCCCGGCTCTTTCGCGCCCCCGGCGCCGGTTCGCAGGGGCCCCAGCCCCTCGAGGGCCGGCGTTCCCGAGCCCAACACCCTCCGGTACGTTCCCGCTCCCGGCAGGATCTCCCGGCGCGTCACCCTCTGCGCGGACATGCAGAAGGGCCCGGCAGGCTCACCGGCCTGCCGGGCCCTTCGCCGCTCCGGGCGGTCACCAGGTGACGGGAAGACCTTCGAGCCCGCGGATGATCGAGGCGGACTTGAGCCGGAGCTCCGACTCGGGTACCGCGAGCCGCACCGACGGCATCCGCTCCAGGATCGCCTTGAAGGCCTCCTGCAGCTCGATACGGGCCAGCTGGGCACCCAGGCAGTAGTGGATGCCGGCGCCGAAGGCCAGATGGGGGTTGTGCTCGCGCGCCAGGTTCAGCCGCTCCCCGTCCTCGAAGACCTCGGGGTCGCGGTTGGCGGTGGCGACCGCGGGCATGACCACGGTCCCGGCGGGCAGCACCGTGCCGTTGCTCAGCTCCACCTCGGCGGTGGTGAGCCGCGGGATGATGCCGCCGGTCGTGGTGAGGGGCACGAAGCGCAGCAGCTCGTCGACCGCCCGGGGGATCCCGTCGGGGTTCTCGCGCAGCTCGTCGAACTGGTCGCGGTGGTGCAGCAGGTGCACCAGGAACATGCTGATCTGGTTGGCGGTCGTCTCGTGGCCCGCGCTCAGGATGCCGATGCTCAGCGCGATGATCTCGCGCTCGGTGAACGTCGTGTCCTCCTCGCTGACCTTGATCAGCGCGGTGATCAGATCCTCGCCGGGGTTCTCCCGCTTGCGGGTGATGAGTTCACCGAAGTACTTCACCAGGGAGACGGTCGCGAGCTCCTTCTCCACGACCTGGCTCCAGTCCCCGAGCAGCGAATTGGACCAGGCGTGGAACGTGTCCTGGTCCTCGGCCGGCACCCCGAGGAGCTCGCAGATCACCCGAACCGGCAGCGGAACGGAGAAGGCCTTGACCAGGTCCACCGGGCGAGGCAGGTTCTCCATCTCGTCGAGGAGTTCGGCGACCATCTCCGCGATGCGCGGCCGCAGTTGCTCCACGTTGCGCGCGGTGAAGGCCTTGGTCACCAGTTTGCGCAGCCGCGTGTGCTCCGGCGCGTCCATACCGACGAGCGACTCGTTCATCAGCTTGCCGGTCTCGGTCTCCGACATGGCCGCGGCCGCGGTGGCCATGACCTTGCTGCTGAACCGGGAGTCCACGAGCACCTTGCGTACATCGGCGTGCTTGGTCACCATCCAGCCGCTGATGCCGTCGGGGAACTTCACCTCCACCACGGCGGCGCCGTCCCGGATCTCGGCCAGCTCAGGGGGCAGTTCACGGACTGAGGGCGGATCGGGAAACGGGAACGCTACGGGCTCGGAAGGTGCTTCGGCCATGACATGCTCTCCAGATTCGTGAGACGTACAGAACAACCAAGGACGGATCGGCCGGGTTTCTCGCAGGCTATGCACGCCCAGCCCCTACACCCGCCCCCTAAGGCGCCCCACTCGCCGCGGCGCCGGCGCACCGCCCGCGTCGCGGCGCAGGGCGCCCGGTCACTGCGTGGTGGTGCTCTTGGCCATCGCCAGCAGCGCGGCCACGTCCATGGACTTGATCTCCTCGCTGCGGTCGGCCGGCTGCGGCGGCCCCTCCGGGCCGTCGCCCGCCAGGGCGAGCAGCGTGTCGAGGAGGCCGTGCTCGCGCAGCCGGGCCGGCGGGATGGACAGCAGGGCGCGGCGCACGGCCGCCTCCCGGTCGTCCTCGGGCGTTGCGGCCCCCTCCGCCCCGTCCGGGCACAGCCTCTTCGCCAGCAGGGCCACCAGCTCGCCCAGCGTCGGATAGTCGAAGACCAGGCTGACCGGAAGCCGCAGGCCGGTCACGGCGTTCAGCCGGTTGCGCAGCTCCACCGCGGTCAGTGAGGTGAAGCCGAGGTCGCGGAAAGGCCGGTCCGTCCCGACCCCCTCGGGGGAGGCGTGTCCGAGCACCTCGGCGATCCGCTCCCGCACCAGCCCGAGCAAGGTCTCCTGGCGCTCCGCGGGCGTCATCTCCGCGAGCCGACGCCGCAGCCGGGTGCCCGCGTCCTGGCTGCCGGCCTGCGCCGACCGCCTGGCAGGGATGCGGAACAGACCGCGCAGCACCGGCGGCAGGGAGCCGGCCGAGGCCTGCGCGCGCAGGGCGGCGCCGTTGAGCCGTGCGGGGAACACCACCGGCTCGGCGCAGCGCCAGCCGAGGTCGAACAGGGCGAGACCCTCCTCCGTCGGCAGCGCGGACACCCCGCGCATCGGCGTGCCCGCAGAGGCCGCCTCGGCGAGACCACCGCCCATACCGCGCTCGGCCGCCCACAGGCCCCAGCCGAGCGACGTGGCCGCAAGACCGCGCCCGCGCCGGTGCTGGGCGAGCGCGTCCAGGAAGGTGTTGGCGGCGGCGTAGTTGCCCTGACCGGTGCCGCCGAGCGTGCCCGCGATGGAGGAGAACAGCACGAAGGCCGACAGGTCCAGATGCGCGGTCAGCTCGTGCAGATGCACTGCGGCGTCCACCTTGGCACGGAACACCCGGTCGACCAGCTCGGGACCGAGCGAGGCAAGCAGCGCGTTCTCGGCGGTGCCCGCGCAGTGCACCACGGCGCCGAGCGGGTGCTCGGCCGGGATCCGGTCGAGGACGGCGGCCAGCGCCGCGCGGTCCGCCACGTCGCAGGCCACCAGCGTCACCGTGGCGCCCGACTCCTCCAGCCGGGCGACGAGTTCACCCGCGCCGTCGGCGTCCGGACCCCGACGGCTGAGCAGCACCAGGTGGCGTACGCCGTGCTGCTCCGCCAGACGGGCGGTGACCAGTGCACCGAGACCGCCGGTCGCCCCGGTCACCACCACCGTGCGGCCCGGATCCAGCGCGTCGAGTTCCGTGCCGGGCACGGTGTCCGGGACGTCCGCGGCCGGCAGCCGAATCAGGCGGGGGACCAGCGCCTCCCCGCCCCGCAGGGCGAACTCCGCCTCCCCCGACGCGACCGCGGCCGGAACCGTCTGCCCGGATTCGGCGCTCCCGTCGGTGTCCAGCAGGACGAACCGGCCGGGGTTCTCCGACTGCACCGAACGCATCAGCCCCCACAGCGGCGCGGAGCCCAGTCCGCTCACCCGGTCCCGCTCCGAGGTGTGCACGGCGTCCGTGGTGGCCACCACCAGCGGTATCGCGGCGAGCCGTTCGTCGAGATCCTCCGATACCCACGCGCGCGCCGCGTCCAGAACCAGACCGGTGCGCTCCCGGGTGACCGCCGGAAGCTCCCCACCGGCCGCACCGTCGTCGGCGGGCAGGGCGAGGACGACGAACGCGGGTACGGGTCCGCCCGCGGTGACCGACGCGGTGAGCGCCGCGAGGTCCGGGTGGTGAACGGCACCGCCGTCGGGGCCCGCCCACGACGGTGCCGCACCCACCACCGCCCACGACGCCGGCTCGACCGAGGGCAGGGGCACCGGCGTCCACGTCATGGCCAGCAGCGAGGAGTGCACAGGGGAGGGCCCGGCCTGCGGCCCGGTGAGGTCGACCGGCCGCAGCAGCAGCGAACCGACGGTGACGACCGGCGCACCGGTGCCGTCCACCGCGTGCAGGGCGACGGCGTTCTCCCCGGCGGGCGAGAGGGTCACGCGCAGGGTGGTGGCCCCGGTGGCGTGCAGCGACACCGCGTTCCAGGCGAACGGGCGCAGCGGCAGCCCACCGGTGTCCAGCAGGTCGCCCAGGCCCACCGCGTGCAGCGCCGCGTCCAGGAGTGCGGGATGCAGGAGGTAGTCGCCCGCCTCCTCGTGCAGTTCCTGGGGGAGACGGATGTCGGCGAAGACCTCGCGGCCACGGGACCAGGCCGCCCGCAGGCCGTGGAAGGCCGGTCCGTAGGCGAACGGGCTGTCCTCCGGCTGTTCGTACAGACCGCTCACGTCGATGCGTTCCGCACCGCGCGGAGGCCAGGCCGCGCCCGTCTCCTCGGGGCCGGGGCCGGGGCCGGGGCCGGCCGGGCCGAGCACACCCGTGGCGTGCCGGGTCCAGGAACCGGCCGAGATCCCGTCGTCCGTACGGGCGAAGAACCCGATCTCGCGTCGCCCGCCCTCGTCGGGGGCGCCCACCGTGAGCTGCAGGTCGAGGGTGCCGCTCTCCGGCAACGGGAGCGGCGCCTGCATGGTCAGTTCCTCGACGTGCGGGCACTCGACGAGGTCGCCCGCGGCCACCGCCAGCTCGACGAACGCGGTTCCCGGCAACGGGATCGCGCCCATGACGCGGTGGTCGGCCAGCCATGGGTGGTCGCGCAGCGCGAGGCGCCCGGTCAGCACCAGGCTGTCGGACTCCGCCGGCTCCACGGCGGCCCCGAGCAGCGGATGCCCGGGGGAGCGCAGACCGGCGGCGGTCACGTCGCCGGAGCCGGAGGCCGGCGGACGCAGCCAGTACCGCTGCCGCTGGAAGGCGTAGGTGGGCAGGTCCACGGGCTGGGCGCCGGTGCCGTCGAAGGTCCTCGTCCAGTCGACGGGCGCACCCGCGACATATGCCTCGGCGAAAGAGGCCAGCAGCCGTCCGAGGCCTCCGTCGTCGCGGCGCACGGAGCCGGAGACGTGGGCCGCGACTCCCGCCCCGTCGATGATTTCCTGCACGGCCATGGTCACCACGGGATGCGGGCTGATCTCCAGCAGGATCCGGTGCCCCTCGTCGATGGTGGCCCGTACGGCGGCTTCGAAGGCGACCGTCTCCCGCATGTTCCGCAGCCAGTAGGCGGCGTCGAGCCCGGCGGTGTCCAACTGCTCTCCGGTGACCGTGGAGTGGAAGGCCACCGACGACGATTGCGGCTCTATGTGCGCCAGCTCCGCGAGGAGTTCGTCGTTCAGCGCGTCCACCTGGGCCGAGTGGGAGGCATAGTCCACCGCGATACGACGGGCCCGAACCCCCGCCTCCTCGCACTCCGCCAACAGCGCGTCCAGCGCCTCGACCTCACCCGAAACCACCACCGAGGACGGCCCGTTCACCGCAGCCACACCCACCCGGCCCCCGAACCGGACCAGACGCTCCTCCACCGCCTCGACCGGCAGGGAAACCGAACCCATCCCACCCCGGCCCGACAACTTCTCCCGCACCAGCCGCGAACGCACCGCAACCACCCGGGCACCGTCCTCCAACGACAGCCCCCCAGCCACACACGCCGCAGCAACCTCACCCTGCGAGTGACCCACCACCGCGGCCGGCTCCACCCCGAACGAACGCCACACCGCCGCAAGCGACACCATCACCGCCCACAACACCGGCTGCACCACATCCACCCGCTGCCACAGCGGATCCTCAGCGTCGCGGAACACCACATCCCGCAACGACCAGTCCACGAACGGCGCCAGCGCACGCTCACACGCCACCATCGACTCCGCGAACACCGGCGAGGCATCCCACAACTCACGCCCCATACCGACCCACTGCGAACCCTGACCCGGAAACACGAACACCACACCGGAGTCGACGGCCCGCCCGGTCACCACACCGGAGACATGCCCGCCCCCGGCCAGCGCCCGCACCCCGGCCAGCAACTCCTCCCGGCCCGCGCCCAGCACCACCGCACGCTGCTCGAACGCCGACCGCGTCCCCACCAGCGACACCCCCACATCCAGCGGGGACACCCCGGAATCAGCCGCGAGACGGTCCAGCAGCCGTGACGCCTGCGCCCGCAACGCCGCCTCGTTCCGGCCGGACAGCACCCACGGCACCGAGCCGCCCGGCGCGGGACGTTCCACGGCGCTCTCCGGCGCGGGCTCCTCCTCCGGTGCCTGCTCGAGGATCACGTGCGCGTTGGTCCCGCTGACACCGAAGGAGGACACGGCGGCCCGGCGGGGGCGGCCGGTGTCCGGCCAGGGCCGGTTCGCGGTCAGCAGCTCCACCGCACCCGCCGACCAGTCCACGTGCGGCGTCGGCTCGTCCACGTGCAGCGTCTTCGGCATGACCGCGTGCCGGAGCGCCATGACCGTCTTGATCACGCCACTGATTCCGGCCGCGTACTGGGTGTGGCCGATGTTCGACTTGACCGAGCCGAGCCACAGCGGCCGGTCGTCCGGGCGGTCCTGGCCGTAGGTGGCCAGCAGCGCCCGGGCCTCGATCGGGTCGCCGAGCTTGGTGCCCGTGCCGTGCGCCTCGACCAGGTCGACGTCGGCGGTGGCGAGACCCGCGCCGTCGAGGGTGCGCAGGATGAGCCGGCGCTGCGCGGGGCCGCTGGGCGCGGTCAGGCCGTTGCTGGCCCCGTCCTGGTTGACTCCGCTTTCCCGGACCACGGCGAGCACCTTGCGCCCGGCACGCAGGGCGTCGGAGAGCCGCTCCATGACGAGGACACCGACGCCCTCGCCCCAGCCGGTGCCGTCCGCCGAGGCCGCGAACGCCTTGCACCGGCCGTTGGAGGCCAGACCGCCCTGGCGGGAGAACTCGGGGAAGGCACCCGGGGTCGCCAGCACCGACACACCACCGGCCAGCGCCAGCGAGATCTCGTCCTTGCGCAGCGCCTGCACGGCCAGGTGCATGGACACCAGGGAGGACGAACAGGCGGTGTCCACGGTCACCGCGGGCCCTTCCAGGCCCAGCAGATACGCCACCCGCCCCGAGAGCACGCTGCTGGACGTGCCGGTCAGCATGTAGCCGTCCAGAGCCTGCGGCGACGCGGCCAGCAGGCCGGCGAAGTCGCCGCCGGTACCGCCGAAGAACACCCCGGTGGCGCTGCCGCGCAGGGACCGCGGGTCGACCCGGGACCGCTCCAGCGCCTCCCACGACGTCTCCAGCAGCAGCCGCTGCTGGGGGTCGGTCGCGATCGCCTCACGCGGTGAGATCCCGAAGAAGTCGCCGTCGAAGTCGCCCGCGCCCTGGAGGAAGCCGCCCTCCAGCGTGGTGGAGGCGCCGGACTCCTGGGCGTCGGAGCGGTACAGCCGGTCCACGTCCCATCCACGGTCGTCGGGGAAGCCCGAGACCCCGTCGACGCCCTCGGAGACCATGCGCCACAGGTCCTCCGGCGTCTCCACCCCGCCGGGGAACCGACAGGCCATGCCGACGATCGCGATCGGCTCGCGCGCCTTGTCCTCTACCTCACGCAGGCGTCGCTGGAGTCCCCGCGCTTCCGCGACGGCTCGCTTGAGGTAGTCGCGGAACTTCTCCTCGTCGGACATTCGGTAGCAGCTCCTTGGTGGTGTTCCCGGACGATCGGCGCCGGTCAGAGACCGAAACCCTGGTCGATCGCGTCGAAGAGGTCGTCGGTGGTGGCCTTGTCGAGGTCGCCGAGCCCGTCCTCGGCGGCCGGTTCGCTCTCCGGCACGCTCCACTTGGACACCAGCCCGCGCAGCCGCCGCACGACCCGCTCGTGGTCTCCGTCGGCTGCCGCGATCTCGGCCAGCGCGGTCTCCAGCGCGTCCACCTCGGTCAGCGCCGCCTCGACGCCCGACAGCCCTGCCGGAGCCAGCTCCGCCAGCAACTGCCCGGCGAGCGCGGCCGGTGTCGGATGCTCGAAGACGAGCGTGGCCGGCAGCCGCAGACCGGTGGCCGCCCCGAGCCGGTTGCGGAACTCCACGGCGGTCAGCGAGTCGAAGCCCAGATCCTTGAAGGACTGTTCCGCCGTGACGGCCTCGGCCGACGCGTGACCCAGCACGGTGGCCGCGTTCGACCGGACGAGGTCCAGCAGCCTGCGCCGTTGCTCCCCCGCGGGCAGCCCGGCCAGCCGGGTCCGCAGCTCCGAACCGTCGCTTCCGGACCGGACCACCCGCCGGGCGGTGCCCTGCGCCAGCCCCCGGAACAGATGTGGCACGGTGTCCGGCCCGCCGCGCAGGGCCCCCGCCGTCAGCCGGGTGATCACTTGAAGCGGTACGTCCGCCCCGACGGCCAGGTCGAACAGGGCCAGCCCCTCCTCGTCGTCCAGCGGTCGCATGCCCGCCCGCTCCATGCGCTGGACGTCGTCGACGTCGAGGTGGCCGGTCATGCCGCTGCGCTGGGCCCAGAAGCCCCAGGCGAGGGAGGTGGCGGGGCGCCCATGGGCGCGGCGGTGGTGGGCGAGGGCGTCGAGATAGGTGTTGGCGGCGGCGTAGTTGGCCTGCCCCGCGGTGCCGAGCTGTCCGGCGGCGGAGGAGTAGAGGACGAAGGTGGTGACGGGGTGGTCGAGGGTGAGGGAGTGCAGGAGGGTGGCCGCGTCGATCTTCGGGCGCAGCACGGTGTGCAGCTGGGAGTCGGTGAGGTTGGCGGTGGTGGCGTCGTCGAGGGTGCCGGCGGTGTGGATGACGGTGGTGAGGGGGTGGGTGGAGGGAACGGCGCCGATGAGGCCGGCGAGTTGGCCGGGGTCCGCGGTGTCGCAGGCGGTGATGGTGACGTCGGCGCCGGCTTGGGTGAGTTCGTCGTGAAGTTCCCTGGCGCCGGGGGCGTCGGGGCCGCGTCGGCTGGTGAGGACGAGGCGGGTGACGCGGTGGTGGTGGACGAGGTGGCGGGCGAGGAGGGCGCCGAGGGTGCCGGTGCCGCCGGTGATCAGGGCGGTACCGTTCGGGTCGATCCCCCGCGGCACCGTGAGCACGGCCTTGCCGACCAGCTTGGCCTGGCTCAGGTCCCGCATCGCCTCACGCGCTCGCCGCAGGTCGTAGACGGTGACCGGCGGCCGGCGCAGGCCCGCTTCGCGGTACAGCGCCATCACCTCGACCAGCATCTGCTGGATCCGGTCGGGTCCGGCCTCCAGCAGGTCGTACGCCTGGTAGCGCACGCCCGGATGGTCCGCGGCGACCTGCTCGGGGTCGCGCTTGTCGGTCTTGCCCATCTCCAGGAACCGGCCGCCGCGCGGTAGCAGGCGCAGCCCGGCCTCGACGAACTCACCGGCGAGGCAGTCCAGGACGACGTCCATGCCGCGGCCGCCGCCGGCCTCCAGGAACGCCTGCTCGAACTCCAGGGTCCGCGAGTTGGCGATGTGCTTGTCGTCGAGCCCGTACTCCCGCAGCGTCTGCCACTTCCCGGGGCTGGCGGTGCCGTAGACCTCCGCCCCCAGGTACCGGGCCAGCTGCACGGCGGCGAGGCCGACACCGCCCGCCGCCGCGTGCACCAGCACCGACTCGCCTGGTTGTACGCCGCCCAGGTCCACCAGGCCGTAGTACGCGGTGAGATGCGTGATCGGGATCGTCGCCGCCTGCTCGAAGGACCAGCCGTCCGGCATCGGCGTCAGGAACCGGTGATCGCACACCGCGACCGGGCCGAACGAGTCGGAGCACAGGCCCAGCACCCGGTCGCCCACGGCCACATTGGTCACACCGGGCCCCACATCCAGGACCGTGCCGGCCACGTCGCCGCCGATGCCGTTCTGCCCCTCGACCATGCCGAGGGCGACGATGACGTCACGGAAGTTGAGCCCGACCGCGTGCACGGCGAGGCGGACCTGCCCCGGCTCCAGCGGGTCCAGGACCTCTGGGCAGGGCACCAGCGCCACGTTCTCGATCGTGCCGCGGCCGGTGCTCTCCAGCCGCCACGGGACCGGCCCGGGCGGCGGCAGCAGCGCCGGATGCGAGCCGGCCCGGGCCAGCCGGGGGGCCGTGATCGTGCCGCGGCGGATCGCGACCCGGGGCTCGTCGCTTCGCAGCGCGGCCCCGAACGCCTGCCGGGACTCGCCGCGCCCGTCCAGGTCCACCAGCGTCAGCCGTCCCGGATTCTCGGTCTGGGCCGAGGTCACCAGACCCCAGCTCGCCGAGTTGCCCAGGTCGGTCACGTCCTCGCCGTCGCCCGCGGCGACCGCGCCGGAGGTCACGAACACCAGGCGTGAGCCGGCGAACCGGTCGTCGGCGAGCCAGGCGCGCAGCCACCGGAGCGTCTCCTGCGCCGCCGCGTGCGCGGCCGCGGCGGGATCGTCCGACGCCCCGCGCCGCAGGCAGCGGACCACGAGGCCGGGGACGGGGCCGTCGGCGGCCAGTTCGTCCAGGCCGGACGCCACCGGCACGTCCGGGGCCGCATCGGCCAGCCCGAACGGGTCGTCGCCGACGATCGCGTACGACCCGGTCGGCTCGCGGTCGTCGGCCTCGGCGGGCAGCTCGGCCCAGTCGAGGTGCAACAGTGCCTCCTCCAGCGCGGCCTCCGCCGGCCGGTCGAGGGCGGCGGGCCGTGTGACCAGCGACCGCACCGACACCACCGGTTGCCCGGCCTCATCGGTGAGCAGCACCGCGAGCTGGTCCCCGGACGGAGTCAGCCGCACCCGGGCCGTGGTCGCCCCGGTCGCGTACAGGTGCACCCCGGTCCAGGAGAACGGCAGCCGCACCCCCGCGTCCTGATCCGCGGCGAACGCCATGGCGTGCAGCGCGGCGTCCAGCAGAGCCGGGTGGACGCCGTAGCGCGCCGCCTCCCCCCGCTCGGGCTCCGGCAGCCGGATCTCGGCGAACAGCTCCTCGCCGCGCCGCCATACCGCGTGCAGGCCCTGGAAGGCCGGACCGTAGTGGTAGCCCGCCCCGGCGAGCTCCTCGTAGACGCCGTCCGCCGCCACCGGCTCCGCCCCGGCCGGCGGCCAGGCCGTGTCGGGTGCGGGTTCCTCAGCCGCCTCCCGGCTCAGGGCGCCGGACGCGTGCAGCACCCAGCCGCCGTCGCCGGTACGGGAGTGCACAGTGACCGTGGAGCGGCCCGAGTCGCCGTCCGGCGTGGCCCGGACCTGCACCGTGACCTCGTCCTTTGCGCCCGCCCCCAGCAACAGGGGCGCGTGCAGGGTCAGTTCCTCCAGGTGGGACTGCCCCACCTGGTCGCCCGCCCGGATCGCCAGGTCCACGAAGGCGGTGCCCGGCAGCAGGGCCGTGCCCGAGACGGCGTGGTCGAGCAGCCAGGGATGGGTACGCCCGGAGAGCCGGCCGGTGAGCAGTACGCCCTCGCCGCCCGCCAGCGCCACGGCCGCGCCCAGCAGCGGGTGGTCCGCCGTCTCGAGCCCCGTCGCGGTCAGGTCGCCGGCGCCGCGGCGGGACTCCAGCCAGAACCGCCGGCGCTGGAAGGCGTAGGTCGGCAGGTCCACCGGCGGCCGGCCGCCGGGCGCGGCGAGCACCGGCGCCCAGTCGACCTCGACGCCCAGCACGCCGAGTTCGGCCACCGAGGTGCGCCAGCGACGTGCGCCGCCGTCGTCCCTGCGAAGCGAACCCACCGCCACCGCGGCGCGCCCCGTCGCGTCGATGGTGTCGTGGACCGAGGGCACCAGCACCGGATGCGGGCTGATCTCCGCGAAGACCGTGCAGCCCTGGTCGAGCGCCGCCCGCGTCGCCGCCTCGAACTCCACGGTGTGCCGCAGGTTCCGATACCAGTAGCCGGCGTCCAGCTCCGTGGTGTCCAGCGGGGCACCCGTGAGGGTCGAGATGAACGGCACGGTCGCCGAACGCGGCGTGATCCCCGCCAGCGCGGCGGCCAGACCGGCCTCGATCGCCTCCACCTGAGCGGTGTGCGAGGCGTAGTCCACCGGGATGCGCCTGGCCCGTACACCGTCGCCGTCGCACCGGGCGAGCAGTTCGTCGAGCGCGTCGGGCTCGCCCGCCACCACGGTGCTGGCCGGCCCGTTGACGGAGGCCACCGAGATGCGCCCCTGCCACCCGGCGATCAGCTCCTCGGCCGCGGCGGCGGGCAGCGCCAGGGACACCATCCCGCCCAGCCCGGCCAGCTCCGACCCGATCGCCTTGGCCCGCAGCGCGACGACCCGGGCACCGTCGTCGAGATCCAGGGCTCCGCAGACACAGGCGGCGGCGATCTCACCCTGCGAGTGACCGATCACGGCATCCGGTTCCACGCCGTACGCACGCCACAGCGCGGCCAGCGACACCATCACCGCCCACAGCGTCGGCTGCACCACGTCCACCCGGTCCCACGGGGGCGTGCCCGGTTCCTGCCGCAGCACGGCGAGCAGTGACCAGTCGACGTACGGGCTCAGCGCCCGCTCACATTCCACCAACCGGTCCCGGAAGACCGGCTCGGAGTCGAGCAGCTCGGCCGTCATCCCCGCCCACTGCGCTCCCTGGCCGGGGAAGACGAAGACGACTCGGCTCTCGCCGAGCACCGAACCCGTCACCACGCCGGGCGGGGGCGCTCCGTCCGGCTCTTCGGCCAGCCGTGCCAGCCCGGCGGCGCCCGCCAGCAATTCCTCCCGGTCGCCGCCCAGCACCACCGCGCGGTGCGACAGCGCCGTCCTGTCCGCCAGGGCGCCGGCGACGTCCACCGGGGACAGCCCGGGACGCTCCGTGACATGGGCGACGAGCCGTCCGGCCTGGGCGTACAGCGCGGTCGGGCTGTGCGCGGAGATCACCCATGGCAGCACCCTGCCCGGGACCGGCCCGGAGGGCGCCGCCGGCTCCTCGGCCGGTGGCTGTTCGAGGATGACATGGGCGTTGGTGCCGCTGATTCCGAACGAGGACACCCCGGCCCGGCGCGGACGGTTCGTGTCCGGCCACGGTTGCTGCTCGGTGAGCAGCTCCACCGTGCCCGGGGACCAGTCGACCTCGGGCGTCGGCTCGTCCACGTGCAGGGTCCTGGGCAGCACCCCGTGCCGCATGGCCATGACCATCTTGATGATGCCCGCGGCGCCGGCGGCGGCCTGCGTGTGCCCCATGTTGGACTTCACCGAGCCGAGCCACAACGGCTGTTCGGCGGTCCGCGCCCGGCCGTAGGTCGCCAGCAGCGCCTGCGCCTCGATCGGGTCGCCCAGGGTCGTGCCCGTGCCGTGCGCCTCCACCGCGTCGACGTCCGCGAAGCCGAGCCGGGCGGAGGCCAGTGCCTGTTCGATCACCCGCTGCTGCGCGGGGCCGTTGGGCGCGGTCAGCCCGTTGGACGCGCCGTCCTGGTTGACCGCGCTGCCGCGCACGACGGCCAGCACCGGATGGCCGTTGCGGCGCGCGTCCGACAGTCGCTCGACCAGCAGCAGGCCGGTGCCCTCGCCCCAGCCCGTGCCGTCCGCGCCGGCCGCGAAGGACCGGCAGCGGCCGTCGGGGGACAACCCGCCCTGCCGGGACAGCTCCACGAACACGCCCGGCGTGGACATGACGGTCACGCCACCGGCCAGGGCCAGGTCGCACTCGCCGCTGCGCAGCGCCTGCACCGCCAGATGCAGCGCCACCAGCGAGGAGGAGCAGGCCGTGTCGAGCGTGACCGCGGGCCCTTCCAGCCCCAGCGTGAACGCGATACGGCCCGAGGCCACACTGCCGGCCGAGCCGGTCCCGATGAGCCCCTCGACCTCTTCGGGCAGCCCGTCGCGGTCGGCGCCGTAGTCGTGGTACATCACACCGGCGAACACCCCGGTCCGACTGCCGCGCAGCGTGCGCGGATCGATGCCGGCCCGCTCCAGCGCCTCCCACGAGGTCTCCAGCAGCAGCCGCTGCTGCGGGTCCATGGCCAGGGCCTCGCGGGGTGAGATGCCGAAGAACTCCGGGTCGAACTCGGCCGCGTCGAGAAGGAATCCGCCTTCCCGCACATACGACGTGCCCGGCCTGGTCCCCTCCGGGTCGTACAGCTCCTCCACGTCCCAGCCGCGGTCGTCGGGCATCGCGTCGATCGCGTCCCGCCCGGCCGCGACGAGGTCCCACAGCTCCTCCGGCGAGGCCACCCCGCCGGGATAGCGGCAGGCCATGCCGACGATGGCGATCGGCTCCCCGGCCTCGACGGCGGCCGGCCGCGGCACGTCCACCGCCGGCCCGTGACCGATCAGCTCACCCAGCAGGAAGTCCACCACCGCCGACGGCGTCGGATGGTCGAAGACCAGGGTGGCGGGCAGCCTCAGCCCGGTCGCGGCACCCACCGCGTTGCGCAGCTCGATGGCGGCCAGGGAGTCGAAACCCAGCTCCCGGAAGGTCCGCTTCGCGTCCAGCGCGTCGGGCGTGGCATGGCCCAGTGCGGTCGCCGCACCGGTGCGGACCAGGTCCAGCAGGACGCGTGCGCGTTCCGGCTCCGGCAGCTCCCGCAGCCGGGCCGCGAACGCCGAGCCCGCGCCGGCCGGTTCGACGGTTCCGGCCGCCCGCCGGACCGGAGCCCGCACCAGGCCGCGGAACAGCGCGGGCAGCGTGCCCGCGGCCGCCTGGGCGCGCAGCGCGCCGAGGTCCAGCGGCAACGGCGCCACCACCGGAGCGTCCAGCGCGACCGCCGCGTCGAAGAGGGCCAGGCCCTGTTCCTCGGAGATCGCGGGCAGCCCCGCCTCGGCCAGGCGGCGCAGTGTCTGCTCGTCGTCGAGATGGCCGGTCATGCCGCTGCCCTTGGCCCAGAAGCCCCAGGCGAGGGAGGTGCCCGGATGGCCCTGGACGCGGCGGTGCTGGGCGAGGGCGTCGAGATAGGCGTTGGCGGCGGCGTAGTTGGCCTGCCCCGCGGCCCCGAGCTGTCCGGCGGCGGAGGAGTAGAGGACGAAGGTGGTGACGGGGTGGTCGAGGGTGAGCGAGTGCAGGTGCTCCGCGGTGTCGATCTTGGCGCTGAGGACGGTGTGGAGCTGCGCGTCGGTGAGGCTGGTGGTGGTCGCGTCGTCGAGGACGCCCGCGGTGTGGATGACGGTGGTGAGGGGGCGGTCGAAGGGGATGGTGCCGAGGAGGTCGGCGAGTCGGCAGGCGTCGCTGGTGTCGCAGGCGGCGATCGTGACGTGGGCGCCCGCGGCGGTGAGTTCCTCGGCGAGGAGGTCGGCGCCCGGGGCGTCGGGGCCGCGCCGGCTGGTGAGGACGAGATGGGTGACGTGATGGTGACGCACCAGGTGACGGGCGAGGAGCGAGCCCAGGGCGCCGGTGCCGCCGGTGATCAGGGCGGTGCCGTCCGGATCGATCCGCGGCGCCTGCGGCGTCCCCGTGGCCCGCGCCAGCCGGGGTGCGAGGACCTCGCCCGCCCGCAGGGCCACGCGCGGCTCGTCCGCGCCGGCCGCCTCGCGCAGCGCGGCCAGGGACTCGGCGGTGCCGTCGAGGTCCACGACGACGATCCGCCCCGGGTGTTCGGTGACGGCCGAGCCGAGCAGACCCCACACGGCCGCCTGCGCCGGATCGGGGGCCGAACCGTCCTCCGTGGCCACCGCGTTCCACGTCACCAGCACCAGCCGGGCCGTTTCGAACCGTTCCTCGGCGAGCCACGACCGCAGTAGCTCCAGGGACCGCGCCGCGGCATCGTGGGCGGCCCGCGCATCGCCGGAACCGTCGGAGACCCCGGCCGTGGCGACGACGAACTCCGGCACCGCACCGCCGGCGTCCACCGCGGCCACCAGCCCGGGCAGATCGTCGTGCCGCTGCACACCGGCGAGGTCCGCGAGCGGCCCCGCGCCCAGCACGGCCCAGCGGCCCGCGGGCTCCGACCGGCCGACCGGCACCCAGGACGGCACGAGCAGCATGCTCCCGGCGGCGTCCGGCGCCGCGGGCCGGCCGGCGGGCCGCACCACCAGTGAGTCGACCGTGGCCACCGGGTGGCCGGTGGCGTCGGCGAACAGCAGCGCGAGCGTGTCCGGGCCGGTCGGGGTCAGCCGGACCCGCAGCTGAGCGGCGCCCGCCGCGTGCAGGGACACCCCGCGCCACGCGAACGGCAGTCTGCCCTGATGCTCCCGGCCGAACTCGCCCGGTACGAAGGCGGACGCGTGCAGCGCGGCGTCGGCGAGCGCGGGATGCAGCCCGAACTCCCCGGCGTCACCGGCGGCGGCATCGGGCAGCCGCACCTCGGCGTACACCTCCTCGCCGAGCCGCCACACCGCGCGCAGCCCCTGGAACACCGGGCCGTAGTGGAAGCCGGCCGCCGCGAAGTCCGGGTAGAGACCGGCGATGTCCACCTCCTCGGCACCCGCCGGCGGCCAGACCGTCAGCTCCTCGTCCGGCAGGCCGCGGGCCGCGGTGAGGACGCCGTCGGCGTGCCGCGTCCACACGTCCTCGGCGGACTGCTCGGGCTGCGCGTACAGGCCGAACTCGCGCTCGCCCGCCGCGTTCTCGGCACCCACGGTGAGCTGGACGCGCAGCCCGCCCTCGGCCGGCAGGACGAGCGGCGCCTCCAGGGTGAGGTCGGCCACCCGGTCCAGCCCGAGGTGCCCGCCCGCCCACAGCGCCAGCTCGGCCACGGCCGTGCCGGGCAGCAGAACCGTGCCGTCGATCGCGTGGTCCGACAGCCACGGATGGCTGTCGGCGGACAACCGCCCCGTGAACAGCCGCCCGCCCTCGGCGGCCGGGACCACCGTGGCGCCCAGCAAGGGGTGCTCGGCCGGGACCAGGCCCGCCGCGGCCACGTCGCCCGCCCCGGGCACGCCCCGCAGCCAGTACCGCGTCCCCTGGAAGGCATACGTCGGCAGCGGCACCCGCAGCGTCGGAGGGCCGGCGAAGAACGCCGGCCAGTCGATACCCACCCCGGCCGTGTGCGCGTGCGCCAGAAGGGCCGTCAGCGTGCGGACCTCCGAACGCTGCCGCCGCAGCGCCGGCACGGCGACGGCAGCGGTGTCCCCGGCGTCCGCCAGGGTCTCCTCCACCATGGAGGTGAGCGCGGCGTCGGCGCCCAGTTCGAGGAACACGCTCACGCCCTCGGCGGCGAGGGAGCGCACCACGTCGTGGAAACGGACCGGCTCCCGCACCTGCCGCGCCCAGTAGTCCGGCTCCGCCCAGTCGGCCGCTCCGAGGAGCGTGCCCGTCACACTGGAGACCACCGGCACGGCCGGCTCGCCGAACGACAGCCGCCCGGCGACCTGCCGCAGCTCCTCGACCACCGGATCCATCAGCGGGGAGTGGAACGCGTGGCTCACCGGCAGCCGCCGGGTCCTGCGTCCCAGCTCGGTGAAGTGCGCCGCGATCGAGGCGACCACCGTCTCGTCGCCCGACACCACCACCGATCCGGGGCCGTTGACCGCCGCGATGCCGGCCACCGCCTCATGACCGGCCAGCAGGGGCAGAACCTCCTCCCCGGTCGCCGCCACCGACACCATCGCGCCGCCCTCGGGCAGCTCCTGCATGAGCCGCCCTCGGGCGGTGACCAGTTCACAGGCGTCGGGCAGGGACAACATCCCCGACACGTGGACGGCGGTCAACTCGCCCACCGAGTGCCCGGACAGCAGCCGCGGACGCACGCCCCACTCCTGAAGCAGCCGGAACAGCGCCACCCCGAGCGCGAACGTCGCCGACTGGGTGTACAGCGTCCTGTCCAGCAGCCGCGCCTCGGCACTGTCCGGGGCGGCGAACAGCAGCGCCCGCAGCGGCCGGTCCAGCCTGGTGTCCAGCTCCTCGCACACCTCGTCCAGGGCCCGCGCGAACGCCGGGAACGCCTCGTACAACTCCCGTCCCATACCGGGCCGTTGCGCGCCCTGCCCGGTGAACAGCAAGGCGCTGCGCACCTCGTCGGCGACTCCGCTCACCAGCCCGGCCGGGCTGCCGCCCGCCGCCAGCTCGGCCAGCTGCTCCAGCAGGCCGGCGCGGTCCTCGGCCGGCAGCACCGCACGGTGCTCGAACGCGGTGCGTGTGGTCGCCAGCGCGCACGCCACCTCATCCAGCCGCAGTTCGGGCCGGTCCAGCAGATGCGCGGACAGCCGTGCCGCCTGCGCCGGCAGCGCCTCGGGGGTGGCCGCCGACAACAGCACCGGCACCACCGGCAGCGCGGCGGCCGCGGTGCCGTCCGTGTCCTCGTCCGGCGCCTGCTCCGGGGCGAGGCCGGCCGGTTCCGGTTCCGGTTCCTCCAGGATGACGTGCGCGTTGGTGCCGCTGATCCCGAACGAGGACACCCCGGCCCGCCGGGGGCGGTCGGCGCGTGGCCACGGGCGGTTCTCGGTCAGCAGCTCCACCGCGCCCGCGGACCAGTCCACCTCGGGCGTGGGACGGTCGACGTGCAGCGTCCGGGGCAGCTGCTCGTGCCGCATCGCCAGGATCATCTTGATGACACCGGCGGCACCGGCGGCGGCCTGCGTGTGGCCG
Organism: Streptomyces luteogriseus; assembly: GCF_014205055.1. Taxonomy (NCBI): domain Bacteria; kingdom Bacillati; phylum Actinomycetota; class Actinomycetes; order Kitasatosporales; family Streptomycetaceae; genus Streptomyces; species Streptomyces luteogriseus. Next base: position 2,792,091 of record NZ_JACHMS010000001.1, on the reverse strand, counting down.
ATGTTGGACTTGACCGAGCCCAGCCGCAGCGGGCGGTCGGCGGGGCGGTCCTGGCCGTAGGTGGCCAGCAGGGCCTGCGCCTCGATCGGGTCGCCCAGGGTCGTGCCCGTGCCGTGCGCCTCCACCACGTCGACGTCCGCCGGACCGAGCCGGGCGGAGGCCAGGGCCTGCCGGATCACCCGCTGCTGCGAAGGGCCGTTGGGGGAGGTGAGACCGTTGGACGCGCCGTCCTGGTTCACCGCGCTGCCCCGCACCACGGCCAGGACCTGGTGACCCTTGCGGCGGGCGTCCGAGAGCCGTTCGACGACGAGCAGCGCGGAGCCCTCGCCCCAGCCGACGCCGTCGGCGGCGGCGGCGAACGACTTGCACCTGCCGTCGCGCGCGAGGCCACGCTGCCGGGAGTTCTCCACGAACGTGGCGGGAGTGGACATGATGGTCGCGCCGCCCGCCAGCGCCAGATCGCACTCCTCGTCGCGCAGCGCCTGTACCGCGAGGTGCAGGGCGACCAGCGACGACGAGCAGGCGGTGTCGAGGGTGACGGCAGGCCCCTCCAGGCCGAGGAAGTACGAGATCCGCCCCGAGGCCACGCTGGCGGCCGTGCCCGTGCTCAGATAGCCCTCGACCTCGTCGGGCAGCGTGCCCGAACCGGTGGCGTAGTCGTGGTACATCAGACCGGTGAACACGCCGGTGCGCGAGCCGGCCAGGGACCGGGGGTCCAGCCCGGAGTTCTCCAGAGCTTCCCACGCCGTCTCCAGCAGCAGCCGCTGCTGCGGATCCATGGCCAGGGCCTCGCGCGGAGAGACACCGAAGAACCCGGCGTCGAACTCGGTGGCCCCGGCGAGGAACCCGCCCTCGACGGCATAGGAGGTGCCGGAGTGGTCGGGATCGGGGTGGTAGAGCGTACTCAGGTCCCAGCCCCGGTCCGCCGGCATGCCGGAGATGGCGTCCTCGCCGCGCGCCAGGAGCCCCCAGAGCTCGTCGGGAGAGCCGACGTCACCGGGCAGTCGGCAGGCCATTCCGACGATGGCGATGGGCTCGGCGCCGTCTGCCTCAAGTTTCCTGATCCGCCGATGGGCCTGCCGCAGATCGGCTGCCATCTTCTTGAGGTAATCAACCAGCTGCGCTTCGTTCGTCACCTGAACCCGCCCGAGAGATTGGCATACCGCGCCCTTCGGCGCCGAAGGTATGCACTGGTCGCCCCTAGCCGCGTCCCCGTAGCCACCCCAGAAGCCGGGGCATGGTGAATGGGGAGACGGTAGGGGTTGGCGGTAGGGGGCACGCCATGCATAGCATGCAACGAATTCTCGTGTGCCATCCAGAATTGGAGCGTGTGCCGCAATGAGTGTTTCCGAGCAGGAATCCGCGCCGTCCGGAGAGCAGGAATTCGTCAAACCGCCGGCGCCGGAGAAGATGCGCGACCTGGATTTCCTGCTCGGTGACTTCCGGGCGGAGTGGACGAACTTCACCGCCGACCCGCCCACCAAGGGGATCGCTTCCTGGAACACGGCGTCGACCTTCAACGGGCACGCCTACGAGATGACGCAGCGGGTGACGGAGCATGACCTCACCGGCCGCTTCGTCGTTCAGTGGGTCGAGTCGGACTCGGCATTCTCCGGCTACTACTACGACGACTGGGGAAACCGCACGCTCCTCACCTCCGAGGGCTGGCAGGACGGCCATCTCACTTTCCTCGGTGAATGCATCGGCTTCGGGAAGTCCTTCCTGCTCAGGGAGCGCTACGAAATCGTCGACGAGAATCATTACGTCAAATGCGGTTTCGTCAAGTTCGAGGAGATCGGCGACTGGATTCCCGCCGACGAAGTGCACTGCTACCGCGACTAGGTTCTGACAATGCGGCGCACGGACCGGTGCTCGGGCTGTGCGAATCCCGGGAAAGGCGAACCATGACCTCTCTGTCGGAAGCGGTTCGGGCGGGCGCGCCCCCGCAGGAGCTCGAGCGCCTGGAACTGCCGGCGGAGTACACCGCCGCGTATCTGCGTGCCGAGGACGCGGAGATGTTCCAGGGCGTGGCCGACAAGGACATCCGCAAGTCACTGCGGGTGGGCCGGGTGCCGATGCCCGAACTGGCGCCGGACGAGGTGCTGGTGGCCGTGATGGCCAGCGCGGTCAACTACAACACCGTGTGGTCGGCGATGTTCGAGCCGCTGCCCACCTTCCGCTTCCTGAAGCAGTTCGCCGCTCAGGGGGGATGGGCCGCGCGGCACGACCTGCCCTACCACGTGCTCGGCTCCGACGGCGCCGGTGTGATCGTGCGCACCGGATCCGGGGTACGGCACTGGAAGACCGGCGACCACGTGGTGGTCAGCTGCGTCCAGGTCGACGACCAGGAAGCGGCCACCCAGGCCGACGGGATGCTCGGTGCCGAGCAGCGCATCTGGGGCTTCGAGACCAACTTCGGCGGCCTGGCCCACTACGCGGTGGTCCGGGCCAGCCAGCTGATACCCAAGGCCGGGCACCTCACCTGGGAGGAGGCGGCCGGCAATCCGCTGTGCGCGGGCACCGCGTACCGGATGCTGGTCAGCGACCGGGGCGCCCGGCTCAAGCAGGGCGACGTCGTACTGATCTGGGGCGCGGCCGGCGGCCTCGGCGCCTACGCCGTGCAACTGGTCAAGAACGGCGGCGGCATCCCGGTCGGTGTGGTGAGCTCGCCGGCCAAGGCCGAGGCGGCGCGGCGGCTCGGCTGTGACGTGGTGATCGACCGTCAGGAGATCGGCCTCGACGACCGGACGGCGGACGACCCCGCGGCGGTGATCGAGGCGGGCAAGCGGCTCGGCCGCATCATCCGCCGGGAGGTGGGGGAGGACCCGCACATCGTCTTCGAGCACGTGGGCCGCGCCACCTTCCCGATCTCCGTGTTCGTGGTCCGCCGCGGCGGCACGGTGGTGACCTGCGGCTCCAGCACCGGCTATCAGCACGGGTACGACAACCGGTACCTGTGGATGAAACTGAAGCGAATCATCGGCAGCCACGCCGCGAACCTTCAGGAGCAGTGCGAGCTGAATCGGCTGGTGTCCCTCGGCCGGATCGTGCCGACCCTCTCCGCGGTCTACCCCCTCACGGAGATCGCCGAGGCCGCCCGCTCCGTCCAGGCCAACCGTCACATCGGCAAGGTCGGCGTCCTCTGCCTGGCAGACGGTCCCGGCCAGGGCGTCACCGACCCCGAACTGCGCGCTCGCGTGGGCGAGGAGCGCCTCAACCTCCTGCGCGACCTCACCACCCCGACCCCCTGACACCGCCGACGGATCCCACCGCCGCCCGGTGACCTCCTGACAGGGAGCCACGGGGCGGCCCGTCGGCGACCCCGGCCCGCTCCACCCCGTACGGCCGGACTCCCGTCCCACCGGACCGGTCCCGCCGGCGCTGTAGCCCCGATTCCTGCCCCACCCCAACCAGCACGGCCGAGGCGGGTCACCGGTCGCTCGGCGACGGAGCCGAGTGCTGTCCCGGCCGCCGGCCGGGCTCGGTCCGAAGGAGATGTGAGATGAGCACTGCGACGGCTGCCTCCGTGACGTCAGGGACGCACGCGGAGCCCGACCCGGCGGCGGAGCCCGCCGTGACGGAAGAGACCACGGCGGCCCTGGCGATCCGGCGCGTAGGCGTCGTCGGATGCGGAGTGATGGGCGCCGGGCTGGCCGAGGTGTGCGCCCGCGCCGGGCGTGACGTGCTGGTCGCGGCGTCCGGAGCGGAGGGGCTCGCGCGCGGCCGCGACCGGCTGGAACGCTCCCTCGCCGCCGGCGTCCGCCGGGGCAAGGTCACCGAGGCGGACCGCGACGCGGCCTTGGCCCGGGTCTCCTTCACCACCGACCTCGCCGCCCTGCGCGACCGTCAGCTGGTTCTGGAGGCGGCCCCCGAGGACGAGCCCACCAAGCTGCGCCTCTTCCGTGCCCTGGACGACATCGTGGAGGACAGGGCGGCGATCCTCGCCTCCAACACCTCAGCCCTGTCGATCATGCGCCTGGCCCGTGCCACCAGCCGCCCCGGCCAGGTCCTGGGCCTGCACTTCTTCAACCCGGCCCCCGTGCTGCCCCTGGTGGAGGTCGTCGGTTCGCTGCTCACCCACGACCGCACCCGCCGCATCGCCGCGGAGTTCGCCGGCGCGGTGCTCGGCAAACAGGTCGTGCAGGCCGCCGACCGCTCCGGCTTCGTGGTGAACGCCCTGCTCATCCCCTACCTGCTGGCAGCCGTGAGGATGTACGAGTCGGGCTTCGCCGCCGCCGAGGACATCGACAAGGCCATGATGCTGGGGTGCTCCCACCCCATGGGCCCACTGGCGCTCGCGGACCTCATCGGCCTGGACACCGTCGCGGCCATCGGCACGGCCTTGTACGAGGAGTCCAAGGAGCCCACGCACGCCGTGCCGCCGCTGCTGTCCCGGATGGTCGACGGCGGCCTTCTCGGCCGCAAGTCCGGCCAGGGCTTCTACACGTACTGAGTCTGCTGATCCGCGATGTGGTCCCGGATTGACCTTGACCCGGGTCGGACGGCTATACCACTCTCGTCTCTGAATGTCACTTGCGCATGCCGTCCTGCGACCCGTCCGTGTGACGGTCGGCACCCTTCCGGGTAAAGACTGCATCAAATAGTTTGTGATACGGTTCACGAGTACCCCGGATTCATGCGGGTGGCCCGGTTCGCCCGGCCGCCCTGGTGAGGTGTGCCTCGTCGCTCGGGATACTGTCGTCCATCGACGACCCGCACCATTCCCGCCCAGACTTCGCCGGAGGAGCTGCCCTCATGCAGTCCAACGACGTCCGAACGCTCCTGTACTGCTCGCTGCCCACCGTTGCCGCGGGCGTGGTGGGAGTCGCAGTCAGTGCCGCCGTTGCCGGCGGCAAGGGTGCGCTCGGTGCCGCCTCCGGCGCTCTTCTCGTCGTGCTGTTCATGACCAGCGGCCTCGTGGTGCTGCAACGGACGGCACGTTCGCTCCCCCACCTTTTCCAGGTGATGGGGCTGCTGGTCTATACCACGCAGATCCTGCTGTTGATGGTCGTTCTGACCGCCCTGCGGAGTACGTCCGCCTTCAACCCGAAGTGCTTCGCCTTCACTCTGCTCGCCGCCACGTTGGTGTGGATCGCGGCGCAGGTGCGTTCGCACATGAAGGCCAAGGTTCTCTACGTGGAGCCGGACTCCGCCCGGACGCCGTCGTGACCCGTAGGGCTGGTGTAAAGAGGCTTCCGCTCATTTGCTATGGTCTCGCCACAACTGCGGCAGAGCTGGCGCGGGCGGCAGCCGTCCCTGTGACGCCTCACGGCTCAGAGCCCAGTCGCCGCCCCCAAATCCGCAAGTCCAGTCCAGTGCCGTCCCGCGGTCGCACACCGCGCCGACACATCGAGGTTGCCGTACCCATGCGCCACGCTGAAGGAGCTCGCGGTGAGTGACGCCAAGATGCTCGCCTTCGAGACTGATTGTCATATTTTCGAAGGGTGCGGTTTCCCGACCCCCGGCCTGCACTCCTTTCTCTTCGAGCCGCTGTTCACGGTAGGCGGGATCGAGATCAACAAGCCGATGCTGCTGACCGCGCTGAGCACGGTCATCGTCGTCGGATTCTTCTGGGCCGCGTTCCGCAACCCCAAGCTGGTCCCGGGCAAGCTCCAGATGATCGGCGAAGCCGGCTACGACTTCGTCCGCCGCGGCGTCGTCTACGAGACGATCGGCAAGCGCGAGGGCGAGAAGTACGTCCCGCTCATGGTCTCGCTGTTCTTCTTCATCTGGATCATGAACATCTGGTCGATCGTCCCGATCGCCCAGTTCCCGGCCACCGCGATCATCGCCTTCCCGGCCGGTCTCGCCGCCCTCGTCTACATCCTGTGGATGACTCTGACGTTCAAGCGGCACGGCTTCATCGGCGGATTCAAGAACCTCACCGCGTATGACCCGTCCATCGGGCCGGTCTTCCCGATGGTCATGCTGTTCGAGTTCCTGTCGAACGTGTTCATCCGGCCGTTCACGCACGCGGTGCGACTCTTCGCCAACATGTTCGCCGGGCACGTCCTGCTGTTGATCTTCACCATCGGTGCCTGGTATCTGCTGAACGGCATCGGCATCGCGTACTCGGCCGTGTCGTTCCTGATGGTGCTCGTGATGACGGTCTTCGAGATCTTCATCCAGGCGCTCCAGGCCTACGTCTTCATCCTCCTGTCCTGCAGCTACATCCAGGGCGCGCTCGCCGAGCACCACTGAGCGCCACGAACCACTTCCCCCCCGTACGTCCGGTGGCCAACCCCCACCGGCCTGTTGAACAAGAAGGAAGAAACGGCATGTCCGCTCTCCAGACCCTCGCCGCGACCAACATCCAGGGCAACTTCGCCGCGATCGGCTACGGCCTGGCCGCCATCGGCCCGGGCATCGGTGTGGGTGTCATCTTCGGTAACGGTACGCAGGCCCTCGCCCGGCAGCCCGAGGCCGCCGGTCTGATCCGCCAGAACCAGATCCTCGGCTTCGTGCTCTGTGAGGCTCTGGCCCTGATCGGTCTGGTCATGGGCTTCGTCTACCCGGTTCCTTCCTGATCCGGTCCTGCCCGACGCGAAACTTGGACGGAAGGAACTGATGTGATCTCGCCCCTGGTACAGCTGGCGGCCGAGGAAGAGGCCCAGAACCCTCTCATCCCGGAGATCCCCGAGCTCGTCATCGGCCTGATCGCCTTCGCGATCGTCTTTTTCATCCTGGGCAAGAAGCTCCTTCCGAACATCAACAAGGTTCTGGAGCAGCGTCGCGAGGCCATCGAGGGTGGAATCGAGAAGGCCGAGGCTGCGCGGACCGAGGCCCAGAGCGTGCTTGAGCAGTACAAGGCGCAGCTCGCCGAGGCCCGGCACGAGGCCGCGCGCCTGCGCCAGGAGGCGCAGGAGCAGGGTGCCACGCTCATCGCCGAGATGCGGGCCGAGGGCCAGCGTCAGCGCGAGGAGATCGTCGCCGCCGGTCACTCGCAGATCGAGGCCGACCGCAAGGCCGCCGCTTCGGCGCTGCGCCAGGACGTCGGCAAGCTCGCCACCGACCTGGCCGGCAAGCTCGTCGGGGAGTCCCTCGAGGACCACGCCCGCCAGAGCCGCGTGATCGACCGGTTCCTCGACGAGCTCGAGGAGAAGGCCGAGGCCGGGCGATGAACGGAGCGAGCCGCGAGGCCCTGGCAGCCGCACGTGAGCGTCTCGACGCGCTGACGGACTCGACGTCCGTGAACGCGGGGTCGCTCGCCGACGAGCTGGCCGCCGTCACCGCGCTGCTCGACCGCGAGGTGTCGCTGCGTCGGGTCCTCACCGACCCGGCGCAGGCCGCTGAGGCGAAGGCCGAGCTGGCCCAGCGCCTGCTCGGCACCCAGGTCAGCGGCACGGCCGCCGACCTGGTGGCCGGCATGGTGCGCTCCCGCTGGTCGCAGTCGCGCGACCTGGTGGACGCGCTGGAGGTGCTGGCCGACATCGCCGACCTGACGGCCGCCCAGCAGGCCGGCAAGCTCGACGACGTCGAGGACGAGCTGTTCCGGTTCGGCCGGATCGTCTCCGGCAGCATGGAGCTGCGGGCCGCGCTGACCGACCGCAAGGCCACCACCTCGGCCAAGAGCGAGCTGCTGCGCAGCCTGCTCGGCGGCCGGGCGCAGTCGGCCACCGAGCGTCTGGTCACGCGCCTTGTGACCGCGCCGCGGGGACGTAGCCTGGAGTCGGGACTCGAGTCCCTGTCCAAGCTCGCCGCCGAGCGCCGGGACCGCATGGTGGCCATCGTCACCTCGGCGGTGCCGCTGAGCGACTCGCAGAAGCAGCGCCTGGGCGCCGCCCTCGCGAAGCTCTACGGCCGCACGATGCACCTCAACCTGGACGTGGACCCCGAGGTCCTCGGCGGAATCCGGGTGCAGGTCGGCGACGAGGTCATCAACGGCTCCCTGGCGGACCGCATCGAGGACGCCAGCCGCCGGCTCGCCGGCTGAGCAGCAACTCAATAGGCACAACGTACTTACGACGGCCCTGGTTGGGCCGTGCAGAAGAATCCTGGGGGTCGCCCCCAGACCCCCAAAGTGAAACTTCGGGCCCAACAAGGAGAGCAGGGAACCCAGATGGCGGAGCTCACGATCCGGCCGGAGGAGATCCGGGACGCGCTGGAGAACTTCGTCCAGGCGTACAAGCCGGACGCGGCCTCGCGCGAGGAGGTCGGTACGGTCACCTTCGCCGGTGACGGTATCGCGAAGGTCGAGGGTCTGCCCTCGGTCATGGCCAACGAGCTGCTGAAGTTCGAGGACGGCAGCCTCGGTCTCGCCCTCAACCTCGAGGAGCGCGAGATCGGCTGCGTCGTCCTCGGCGAGTTCAGCGGCATCGAGGAGGGTCAGCCGGTCTCCCGTACCGGTGAGGTTCTCTCCGTCGCGGTGGGCGAGGGCTACCTCGGCCGCGTGGTGGACCCCCTCGGCAACCCGATCGACGGCCTCGGCGAGATCGAGACCGAAGACCGTCGCGCCCTGGAGCTGCAGGCCCCCGGCGTCATGGTCCGCAAGTCGGTGCACGAGCCGATGGAGACGGGCTACAAGGCCGTCGACGCGATGACCCCGATCGGCCGTGGCCAGCGTCAGCTGATCATCGGTGACCGCCAGACCGGCAAGACCGCCCTGGCTGTCGACACCATCATCAACCAGCGCGACAACTGGCGCTCGGGCGACCCGAACAAGCAGGTCCGCTGCATCTACGTCGCCATCGGTCAGAAGGGCTCCACGATCGCCGGTGTGCGCGGCGCTCTGGAGGAGGCCGGCGCGCTGGAGTACACGACCATCGTCGCCGCCCCGGCGTCCGACCCGGCCGGCTTCAAGTACCTGGCGCCGTACACCGGTTCGGCCATCGGCCAGCACTGGATGTACCAGGGCAAGCACGTCCTGATCATCTTCGACGACCTGTCGAAGCAGGCCGACGCCTACCGTGCCGTGTCGCTGCTGCTGCGCCGCCCGCCGGGCCGTGAGGCCTACCCGGGTGACGTCTTCTACCTGCACTCCCGTCTGCTGGAGCGCTGCGCCAAGCTCTCCGACGAGATGGGTGCCGGCTCGATGACCGGTCTGCCGATCGTCGAGACGAAGGCCAACGACGTCTCGGCGTTCATCCCGACCAACGTCATCTCCATCACCGACGGCCAGTGCTTCCTGGAGTCGGACCTGTTCAACGCCGGTCAGCGCCCCGCGCTGAACGTCGGTATCTCCGTCTCCCGCGTCGGTGGTTCCGCCCAGCACAAGGCGATGAAGCAGGTCTCCGGCCGTCTGCGCGTGGACCTCGCCCAGTTCCGTGAGCTGGAGGCATTCGCCGCCTTCGGTTCCGACCTGGACGCCGCGTCCAAGGCGCAGCTCGAGCGTGGTCAGCGCATGGTCGAGCTGCTGAAGCAGGCCCAGTACCAGCCGATGGCCACCGAGGACCAGGTCGTGTCCGTCTGGGCCGGCACCACCGGCAAGATGGACGACGTCCCCGTCGTCGACATCCGGCGCTTCGAGAAGGAGCTGCTGGAGTACCTGCACCGCAAGGAGCAGGGCCTGATGACCTCCATCCGCGAGGGCGGCAAGATGTCCGACGACACCCTTCAGGCTGTCGCCGACGCCATCGTGGAGTTCAAGAAGCAGTTCGAGACCGCCGACGGCAAGCTGCTCGGCGAGGACACCCCGGCTGCCGGTAAGTGACGACGGAAGGGACCTGACTCATGGGAGCCCAGCTCCGGGTCTACAAGCGTCGCATCCGATCCGTCACCGCGACCAAGAAGATCACCAAGGCGATGGAGATGATCGCCGCCTCGCGCGTCGTCAAGGCGCAGCGCAAGGTGGCGGCCTCCACCCCGTACGCGACCGAGCTCACCCGGGCGGTCACGGCGGTCGCCGGCGGATCCAACACCAAGCACCCGCTCACGAACGAGTCGGAGAACCCGACCCGCGCCGCGGTCCTGCTCCTCACGAGCGACCGCGGTCTGGCCGGTGCCTTCAACTCCAACGCCATCAAGGCCGCGGAGAAGCTCACGGCGCAGCTTGAGGCCGAGGGCAAGGAGGTCGTCACCTACATCGTCGGCCGCCGCGGTGTCGCCCACTACAACTTCCGCGAGCGCAAGATCGCGGAGTCGTTCACGGGCTTCACCGACGAGCCCTCGTACGCGGACGCCAAGAAGGTCGCGGCCCCGCTGATCGAAGCGATCGAGACGGAGACGGCCGAGGGCGGCGTGGACGAGCTTCACCTCGTCTACACCGAGTTCGTGTCGATGATGACGCAGACGGCGATCGAGGCGCGGCTGCTGCCGCTCAGCCTCGACGAGGTGGCTGCGGAGGCCAAGCCCAAGGGCGAGATCCTCCCGCTGTTCGACTTCGAGCCCTCGGCGGAGGACGTCCTCGACGCCCTGCTGCCGCGCTACGTCGAGAGCCGCATCTACAACGCGCTGCTCCAGTCGGCTGCCTCCAAGCACGCCGCCACGCGGCGCGCGATGAAGTCGGCCACCGACAACGCCGGAGAGCTCATCGAGACGCTCACCCGGCTTGCCAACCAGGCCCGCCAGGCCGAAATCACCCAGGAAATCAGCGAGATCGTCGGTGGCGCCAGTGCCCTGGCCGACGCGACCGCGGGGAGTGACCGATAAATGACCACCACTGTTGAGACGGCCACGGCGACGGGCCGCGTCGCGCGGGTCATCGGCCCGGTCGTCGACGTGGAGTTCCCCGTCGACGCGATGCCGGAGATCTACAACGCCCTGCACGTCGAGGTCGCCGACCCGGCGCTGGCGGGCGAGAAGAAGACGCTGACCCTGGAGGTCGCCCAGCACCTGGGTGACGGCCTGGTCCGCGCCATCTCCATGCAGCCCACCGACGGCCTGGTCCGCCAGGCCCCGGTGACCGACACGGGCGCGGGCATCACCGTCCCCGTCGGCGACTTCACCAAGGGCAAGGTGTTCAACACCCTCGGTGAGGTGCTGAACAGCGACGAGACCCACACGGGCGAGCGCTGGTCCATCCACCGCAAGGCCCCCGCGTTCGACCAGCTCGAGTCGAAGACCGAGATGTTCGAGACGGGCCTGAAGGTCGTCGACCTGCTCACCCCGTACGTCAAGGGCGGCAAGATCGGTCTGTTCGGTGGTGCCGGTGTCGGCAAGACCGTGCTGATCCAGGAAATGATCATGCGTGTCGCCAACCTCCACGAGGGCGTCTCCGTCTTCGCGGGCGTCGGCGAGCGCACCCGTGAGGGCAACGACCTCATCGCGGAGATGGAAGAGTCCGGCGTTCTGGACAAGACCGCCCTGGTCTTCGGCCAGATGGACGAGCCCCCGGGCACCCGTCTGCGCGTGGCCCTGGCCGGCCTGACGATGGCGGAGTACTTCCGTGACGTCCAGAAGCAGGACGTGCTGTTCTTCATCGACAACATCTTCCGCTTCACCCAGGCCGGTTCCGAGGTGTCGACCCTGCTCGGCCGTATGCCCTCCGCGGTGGGCTACCAGCCGAACCTGGCCGACGAGATGGGCACCCTCCAGGAGCGCATCACCTCGACCCGTGGTCACTCGATCACCTCGATGCAGGCGATCTACGTCCCCGCGGACGACCTGACCGACCCGGCCCCGGCCACCACCTTCGCCCACCTCGACGCGACGACGGTTCTGTCCCGTCCGATCTCCGAGAAGGGCATCTACCCGGCCGTGGACCCGCTGGACTCGACGTCCCGCATCCTCGACCCGCGGTACATCTCGGCGGACCACTACAACGCCGCGATGCGCGTGAAGAACATCCTGCAGAAGTACAAGGACCTGCAGGACATTATCGCGATCCTCGGTATCGACGAGCTCGGCGAGGAGGACAAGCTCGTCGTCCACCGTGCCCGTCGCGTGGAGCGCTTCCTGTCCCAGAACACCCACGCCGCCAAGCAGTTCACCGGTGTGGACGGTTCGGACGTGCCGCTGGACGAGTCGATCGCCGCGTTCAACGCGATCTGCGACGGCGAGTACGACCACTTCCCGGAGCAGGCGTTCTTCATGTGCGGTGGTCTTGAGGACCTGAAGAACAACGCCAAGGAGCTCGGCGTCTCCTGAGCCCCGTGCTCGTCGGAGGGGGCGGGGTTCGTCCCGCCCCCTCTGTCACGCCTACTAGACTTGTAACCAACACCCGGCACTCCCGCCGGGTGGTGACCCGAGGAGCCACCCTTGGCTGCTGAGCTGCACGTCGCGCTGGTCGCGGCCGACCGTGAGGTCTGGTCCGGCCAGGCCACCCTGGTCGTCGCGCGCACCACGTCCGGCGACATCGGCGTCATGCCCGGTCACCAGCCGCTGCTCGGTGTGCTGGAGTCGGGCCCGGTGATCATCCGTACGAGTGAGAGCGGGACGGTCGTCGCTGCTGTGCACGGCGGATTCATCTCGTTCGCGGACGACAAGCTCTCCCTGCTGGCGGAGGTCGCCGAGCTGTCGGACGAGATCGATGTCCAGCACGCGGAGCAGGAGCTGGAGCGTGCGAAGGCGGAGGACGACGCGGAGGCCCAGCGCCGCGCCGACGTCCGTCTGCGGGCTGCCACGGCGGCGCGCTGACCCCGTCCGCCGTGTGATGACGTCACTCAGCCGCGGCTGGGTACCGGAGAGATCCGGACCCAGCCGCGGCTGAGGCGGATGTGGGTGATTTTTACGTTCCGTTACCTAGGAGACGAGGAGGTCGGTGTCGATGGTCCTCGCTCTGACTGTGTGCGGAATCGTGGTGGCCCTCGTAGTGGTGGGCCTGTTCGTCTTCGGTCTGCGCCGCCGGCTGATCCAGCGGTCGGGCGGCACCTTCGACGCCAGTCTGCGCTGGGACACCCCTGCCGAGGGTGACACCAGCGGCAAGGGCTGGGCGTACGGGGTGGCCCGGTACAACGGCGACCGGGTCGAGTGGTACCGCGTCTTCTCGTACTCGCCGCGTCCGCGCCGCACTCTGGAGCGTTCCGCGATCGAGGTGGCCGGCCGCCGCGTCCCGGAGGGCGAGGAGGAGCTGGCGCTGCTCTCCGACCATGTGATCCTGGCCTGTCTGCACCGGGGCACGCGTCTCGAGCTCGCGATGAGCGAAGACGCGCTGACCGGTTTCCTCGCGTGGCTCGAGGCAGCCCCGCCCGGACAGCGAGTGAACGTGGCGTAGCCCCGTTCACTCGCTGGGTGGGGGTCTCCCCGGACGAAGTCCGGGGGGAGCGTCAATGTCGCCCAGGGTCTACGACCCTTCGAACTTCTCTGTGATGCGGCCTACTTCAGGCCGCTGTCGATGGCGGTCGCCAGTTCTCCGCTCGCGGTGTCTCCGCTGAACTCCCAGAAGAACGCGCCGCCCAGGCCCTGGTTCTTGGCCCAGCTCATCTTCCCGGCGATGGTGGCCGGGGTGTCGTACGACCACCAGTTGCCGCCGCAGTGCGCGTACGCCGTGCCCGCGATCGTGCCGGTGGCCGGGCAGGAGTTCTTCAGGACCTTGTAGTCCTCGATGCCCGCCTCGTACGTGCCCGGAGCCGCGCCGGTCGCCGATCCGCCCGGGGCGGACTGGGTGACGCCGGTCCAGCCGCGGCCGTAGAAGCCGATACCGAGCAGCAGCTTCTTCGCGGGGACGCCCTTCGCCTTCAGCTTGGCGATCGCGTCGGCCGAGTTGAAGCCCTCCTGCGGGATCCCCGGGTAGGACGTGAGCGGGGAGTGCGGGGCGGTCGGGCCGTCCTTGTCGAAGGCGCCGAAGTAGTCGTACGTCATCACGTTGTACCAGTCGAGGTGCTGGGCGGCGCCGCCGTAGTCGGCCGCGTCGATCTTGCCGCCGGCTGAGCCGTCGGCGGTGATGGCCGCGGTGACCAGGTAGTTCGGGCCGAACTCGGTGCGCAGCGCCGACATCAGGTTCCTGAAGGCGGCGGGGCCGGAGGTGTCGCAGCTCAGGCCGCAGGCGTTCGGGTACTCCCAGTCGATGTCGATGCCGTCGAAGACGTCCGCCCAGCGCGGGTCCTCCACGACGGCCTTGCAGGACTTGGCGAACGCGGCGGCGTTGGCCGCGGCCTGGCCGAAGCCGCCCGAGTAGGTCCAGCCACCGAAGGAGTACAGCACCTTGATGTGCGGGTACTTGGCCTTCAGCTGGCGCAGCTGGTTGAAGTTGCCGCGCAGCGGCTGGTCCCAGGTGTCGGCGGTGCCGCTGACGGACTGGTCGGCCGTGTAGGCCTTGTCGTAGGCGGCGTAGGTGTCGTCGACGGTGCACTGCCCGTTCTTGACGTTGCCGAAGGCGTAGTTGATGTGGGTGATCTTCGACGCCGTGCCCGAGGTCACCAGGTTCTTGACGTGGTAGTTGCGGCCGTAGACGCCCCACTCGGTGAAGTAGCCGAGCTTGACCTTGTCGCCGGTGGGCGGCTCGGTGGTGCCGCCCGTGGTGCGGACCCGGACGGCGCCGCTGACCGGGCCGGTCTGGTCGGCGGTGTCACGGGCCTGGACGGAGTAGGAGTAGTCGGTGCCGGCGGTGAGGCCGGTGCTGGTGTACGAGGTGCCCGTCACGGTGGCGACCTTGGAGCCGTCGCGCAGGACGTCGTAGTTCTTGACGCCCTTGTCGTCGGTGGCGGCGGACCAGGACAGCTTCACCGAGGTGTTGGTGATGTCCGAGGCGGTCGGGGTGCCCGGGGCGCTCGGCGCGCTGTCGCCGGGTTCCGTGGTGCCGCCGTCGCAGCTGCCGCCGTTGAGCTTGCAGTTGGCGGGGGAGCCGGTGCCGCTGCCGTTGAAGCCGAAGGAGACGGAGGCGCCGGGGGCGAGGGTGCCGTTCCAGGACTTGTTCTTCGCGGTCCAGTGGGTGCCGGAGGAGGTGACGTCGGCGTCCCAGGCGGAGGTGACGGAGGTGCCGGAGGGGAAGTCCCATTCGACGGTCCAGGAACTGAGGGCCGTGGTGCCGGTGTTCTTCACCGTCCACTTGCCCTCGAAGCCGGAGCCCCAGTCCTGGGTCTTGGCGTAGGAAGCGGTGGCGGACGTCGCGGCCTGGGCCGGGCTCGCCAGGCCGACGAGGCCGGCCAGCGGGAGCAACAGCGTCGCGAACCCTGCCGCGGCTCTGTGTCTGAAGCGCATGCTGCGCCTCCTTGATGGAGTTGTGGGGGCGTGACTGAGCCTCACGCCCACTCATGGTGCGGTGAGAATAGAAAGGTCTGGACCACCGGTCAATAGGTCTGGACCACCACGTCCCGGGATCGGTTCAGATCCCCAACTCCTGAGCCAGCACCGCCGCTTGCACGCGACTGCGCAGCTCCAGCTTCCCCAGCAGCCGGCTGACATGGGTCTTCACGGTCGCCTCGGCCATGTCCAGCCGCCCGGCGATGCCCGCGTTGGACAGGCCTTCGCCCAGGCAGGACAGCACCTCGCGTTCGCGCCGGGTGAGCCGGTCCAGCACGGCCGGATCGGCCGCCGGCCCGCGCGCCGGCTTCGCGGCGAACTCCGCGATCAGCCGCCGCGTGACCGCCGGGGCGATCATCCCCTCCCCGCGTGCGACCGTCCGCACCGCCTCCAGCAGCTCCCTCGCCTCGGTGTTCTTCAGCAGGAAGCCCGACGCGCCCGCCCGCAGCGCCCCGAAGACGTACTCGTCGAGGTCGAACGTGGTCAGCACCAGCACGTCTGCGAGCCCTTCCGCGACGACCTGCCGGGTCGCCGACACCCCGTCCAGGCGCGGCATCTGAACGTCCATCAGCACCAGGTCCGGCCGCAGCTCCCGGGCCAGCGCCACCGCCTGCTCACCGTCCGCGGCCTCACCGGCCACCTCGATGTCGGGCGCGCTGCCCAGGATGAGGACCAGGCCGGCGCGGACGGCGGACTGGTCCTCGGCGACCAGGACGCGGATCATGCGGTGTCTCCTTCGACGGTGTCGTGGACGGGGAGGGTGGCGCGTACGGCCCAGATCTTGCCGGCGGGCGAGTCCTCGGGGCCCGCCTCGAAGGTGCCGTCGAGCAGCGCGGCGCGCTCCCGCATGCCGACCAGACCCGCGCCGGAGCCGGGGGCGCGCGGGGCGTCCCGGTCCCCGTACGGACTGGTCACCCCGACGACGAGCGAGCCGTCCCGCCGAGCGAGGGAGACCGCGACCCGGCCCGGGGCGGCGTGCTTGAGGGCGTTGGTCAGCGACTCCTGCACGATGCGGTAGGCGGCGAGTTCGACGGGGGCGGGAACCTCGCTCCGTTCGGCGTCGAGAGTGACGTCGAGGCCGTTGGTGCGGGCACCGTCCACCAGCGCGGCCAGACCTTCGAGCGTGGGAGCGGCGGACGGTTCCACGTCGCCGCTGCTGTCGCGCAGGATGCCGATCAGCCGCCGCATCTCGGCGAGCCCCTCCACGCTGTTCTCGCGGATGACCACGAGCGCGTCCTGAGAGGTCTTGGGATCGTCGAGGGACAGGGCGGCGGTGGAGTGGATGGCGATCGCGGACAGGTGGTTGGCGACCATGTCGTGCAGCTCGCGGGCCATCCGGGCGCGTTCGGCGGTGACGGCCTGGGTGCGGTCCATCTCGGCGAGCAGCGCGGTCTGTTCGGCGCGCAGCCGGGCCGCGTCGGCGGCCTCGCGGTGGTTGCGCACGATCAGCCCGGTGGAGGCGGGCCCGAAGGCGACCAGGCCGGTGACCACGCCGATCAGCAGCGCCTCGGGCTCGCGCCAGACCGCGAACGGCACGACGGCGCCTGCCACGGTGAGCAGCCCGGTGATCCGCGGGATGCGGTGCGCCGAGGCGGGCGGGCCGTACAGGACGGCCGCGTACATCAGGTCCGTGTACATCAGGATCGTGACCAGGTTGCCCTGGGTGAGGAGGTCCAGGACGATCGCGGCGGTGCCCGTCAGCAGGGCGATGCGCGGAGCGGTGCGCCGCAGCAGCTCGCAGCCGGACATCACCGCCAGCGGCAGCAGCACCGGCCAGCGGCCCGGCAACAGCACGTACACCTCGGTGGCGGGGCGGGTGGCCAGCCCGAGCGCCCACAGCAGCAGCCCGCCCAGCAGACTGCCCAGAGCGACGTACACGTCGAAGCGGCGCGGGCGGGGGAGTCGTACGGCCATGCCACCATCCAACACGGCAGCCGTGTGCCGCGCGTGATCCCCGCGGAGGGTCCCAGGCTGCATCTTTCGATGTACCGCGGGTTCGTCAGTCGCGACGACGATTCCGGCCGCGCCGGCCGGGAGCCTGGAAGGGTGACCGAGAGGAGCGAACCGTGATCGTCGCCTTGATCGCCGCCTGCGAGATCGGCTTCTGGGTGCTGCTGGCCGCCGGACTGGCCACCCGCTACCTGCTGAAGATGCCGCGCACCGGCCTGGCGCTGCTGTTGTGCGAGCCGCTGCTGGAGGTCGTCCTGCTGGTCGCCACCGCGCTGGATCTGAAGAACGGCGCCGAGCCGAACTGGACGCACGGTCTGGCCGCGCTGTACATCGGCTACACCGTCGGACACGGCCACCGCACCGTGAAGTGGCTCGACGGCCACGCGGCCCACCGGCTGGGCGGCGCCCCGAAGCCGATCGGCCCGCCCCGCTACGGCATGGCCCGGGCGCGCCACGAGGGCAGGGTGTGGCTGGGCACGCTCACCGGCGCCGTCGTCGCGACCGTGCTGCTCCAGCTCGCCATCTGGTACGTCGACGACCCGAGCCGCGTCACCTCCCTGGAGAACTGGCGCTGGGTGGCCTGGCGCACGGCCGGTATCCACGGCCTGATCGCGCTGAGCTATGCGATCTGGCCGCGGAAGGCTCCCGCGGGGGAGCCGGAGGAGCGGCCGGCGAAAGAGAGGGTGGCACGCGGCAAGAACTGACTAACGCTCCCCGCCCGGTACCCACAGCACGTCTCCGACCTCCTTGTTCGCCGTCCTCGCGAGGATGAACAGGAGGTCGGACAAGCGGTTGAGGTAGGTCGCCGTCAGGGGATTCATCACCTCGGCGTGGACCTCCAGCGCTGCCCACGTCGAGCGTTCGGCCCGGCGTACGACCGTGCAGGCCTGGTGGAGCAGGGCCGCGCCGGGGGTGCCGCCGGGGAGGATGAAGGAGCGGAGCTTCTCGACCTCGGCCAGGAAGCGGTCGCAGTCCGCCTCCAGCTTGTCGATGTAGAACTGCTCGACCCGCAAGGGCGGGAACTCCGGGTTCTCCACCACCGGTGTCGACAGGTCCGCGCCCACGTCGAAGAGGTCGTTCTGGACGCGGGTGAGGACCGTGACGATCTCCTCGTCCAGGCCGCCCAGCGCGATGGCCGTGCCGATCGCCGCGTTCGCCTCGTTGGCGTCGGCGTACGCGGAGATCCGCAGGTCGGTCTTGGCGACCCGGCTCATGTCGCCGAGGGCGGTGGTGCCCTGGTCGCCGGTCCTGGTGTAGATGCGCGTCAGATTGACCATGTGGCCAGCGTAGTTTCGCTCAGGCGGTTCGGAACACGCGTGTGCCCACTGTCACGGACAGCGCCGTGAAACCGGCGGCCACCAGCGCGCCGTAGAGCATGTGGGACGTGGCGTAGCTGCCGACGTACGCGTCCCGTACCGCGTCCACCAGATAGCGGAACGGCATGAGGTGCGAGAGGGCGTCCAGCCAGGCCGGCCCCAGCGTCATCGGCAGCATCAGGCCGGACAGCAGCATGGACGGCATGGTCAGCGCGTTGACCGCGGGACCGAAGCTCTGCGGGGTGTCCATCCTCATCGCCAGTGCGTACGACAGGGCGGCCAGCGAGACCGTGAGCAGGGCGACGAAGGCGAAGCCGATCAGCACCCCGGCCAGGGGTGCCCGCAGGCCCATCGCCACCGCGGCCAGCACCAGCAGCACGGCCTGGAAGACGAACACCGTGGCGTCCCGCAGCACCCGGCCGAGCAGCAGCGCCAGCCGGCTGACCGGGGTGACGCGCATGCGCTCGACCACGCCGTGGCCCTTCTCGATGATGACCGAGAAGCCCGCGAAGGACGCCCCGAACAGGCCGAGTTGCAGCAGCAGTCCGGGAACGAGCACCTGCCAGGAGCTGCCTCCCGTGCCGAGCGGCAGGTCCGTGAGCAGCGGACCGAAGAACAGCAGGTACAGCAGGGGCATGAGCACGCCGAAGAGCAGGGCGAAGCGGGAGCGGAGCGATTGCCGGAGGTAGCGCCCGTAGACGAGGGCGGTGTCGTGCAGCAGCATCGTGGGTCCTCTGAGTCCTCTGAGTCCTCTGGGGTCGGCCGGGGTCCTAGACGGCGACGGGGGTCTGGTCGGCCGGCGCGGCGCTGCGGCCGGTGATGGCGAGAAAGGTGTCCTGGAGCGAGGCGTCGAGCGAGCCGCCGTGGCGCAGCTTCAGCGCGCTCGGGGTGCCCTCGGCGACGACCACGCCGTGGTCGACGACGACCAGCCGGTCGGAGAGGGCGTCGGCCTCGTCGAGGTAATGCGTGGTCAGGAACACCGTCGTGCCGTGCTCGTCGCGCAGCCGGCGCACCAGATCCCACAGGTCGGCGCGGCTGCCGGGGTCGAGACCGGTCGTCGGCTCGTCCAGGAACAGCACCTTGGGGCGGTGGGTGAGCGCCATCGCGATGTCCAGCCGCCGCCGCTGACCGCCGGAGAGCGCGCCGCACTTGCGGTCGAGGAGCCCGGTGAGATCCAGGTCGCGGGCGAGTTCCCCGGCGCGCTCGGCGGCCTGCGCCCTGGTCAGCCGGTACAGGCGCCCCTGGGTGACCAGTTCCTCCCGCACACTGATCTGCGGATCGACCCCGCCGGACTGCGCGACGTATCCGCAGGCCCGCCGCACCCCGGCCGGGTCGGTGGCCAGGTCGTGGCCCGCGACCGTGGCGGCGCCGCCGGTCGGTTCCAGCAGGGTCGTCAGCATCCGCAGGGTCGTCGTCTTGCCGGCCCCGTTCGGGCCGAGGAAGCCGAGGATCTCGCCCTCGCGGACGGTCAGGTCGATGGAGCGCACGGCCTCCACGAGGCCGTTCGTGGTCAGGAAGGTACGGGCCAGCCCGGCCGTACTGATGATTGCCATGACCCCAGAAAAACAGAGTCTCTTAAAGTTTGCAATGACTCCAAGTTTTCAGACCCTCCAGGGAAGCTAGGATTCGGACATGGCTGAGGGGCTCAGGGAACGGAAGAAGCGCGAGACCAGGCAGCGCATCTCGGACATCGCCACCGGACTCTTCCTGGAACACGGGTTCGTGACGGTGACGATCGCCGACGTGGCGGAAGCGGCCGACGTCTCGGTGAACACCGTCTACAACTACTTCCCGGCCAAGGAGGACCTCTTCTTCGACCGCTCCCAGGGCGTCGTCGACCGGCTCTCGCGCTGGGTGCGCGGCCGGGACACGGGGGAGTCGGCCACCCGGGCGGTGCTGCGCGAGCTGCGCGCCGAGATCGAGGCCGTCTCACCCCGGATCGGCCTCATCGAGGGCTACGACCGCTTCATGCGCTGCATCGAAGAGGCACCACCGCTGCGCTCCCGGCTGTGGAGCATGCAGCAGGAGGTCCAGGACCACCTGGAGGCGACCCTTCGCGAGGAGACCGGCGCCACCGCCGCAGATCCACTGCCCGGACTGATCGCCGGTCAGATCTGCTGGGTCCACGGCACCCTTTTCGTCGCGATCGGCCGCGAGATGGTCAAGGGACGCAACCCGGACGAAGTGTCACGAGAGATGCTCGTCGTTCTCGACGACATCGAGGAGCTGTTGAGTGACAAGGTGCTCAACTACGCCGTACGAGGCGCCGCATGAGCCGTGCCGGTGTGATGTCCGTCATGTGAGACGTGACGCGCATTACTTACTGGTCACACAGCCCCTCACGAGCGCTAGTGTCCGCCCGAGAAGCAGACATAAGCATCGCGTCAGGGGAGTCGCACAGTGGCACGGAAGCTCGCCGTCATCGGAGCCGGCCTCATGGGATCCGGCATCGCCCAGGTCTCCGCACAGGCGGGCTGGGAGGTGGTCCTGCGGGACGTCACCGACGAGGCGCTGACGCGGGGCACCGACGGCATCAAGGCGTCGTACGACAAGTTCGTCGCCAAGGGCAAGCTGGAGGCCCACGACGCCGACGCCGCCCTGGCCCGCATCACCGCGACCACCGACCTGGACGCCGCGGCCGACGCGGACGTCGTCGTCGAGGCCGTCTTCGAGAAGCTCGAGGTCAAGCACGAGATCTTCCGCGCGCTCGACAAGATCGTGAAGGACGACGCGGTCCTCGCCTCCAACACCTCCGCCATCCCGATCACCAAGATCGCGGCAGCGACGGAGCGCCCGGAGCGGGTCGTCGGCACGCACTTCTTCTCGCCGGTGCCGATGATGCAGCTGTGCGAACTCGTCCGCGGCTACAAGACCAGCGACGAAACCCTCGCCACGGCCCGGGAGTTCGCCGAGTCGGTCGGCAAGACCTGCATCGTCGTCAACCGCGACGTCGCCGGCTTCGTGACGACCCGTCTCATCTGCGCCCTGGTCGTCGAGGCCGCGAAGCTGCAGGAGTCGGGCGTGGCGAGCGCCGAGGACATCGACCTCGCCTGCAAGCTGGGCTTCGGTCACGCCATGGGCCCGCTGGCGACGGCGGACCTGACGGGTGTCGACATCCTGCTGCACGCCACGAACAACATCTACACCGAGTCCCAGGACGAGAAGTTCGCGGCTCCCGAGTCGATGCGCCGGATGGTTGACGCCGGTGACATCGGACGCAAGAGCGGGCAGGGCTTCTACAAGCACTGAAACCGCACATGCCCCGGTCCCATCACACGCCAGGGTGAATTCGGTATCGGTTCGCTTACAGGAAGCAACCTCTGACACCTCCACACAGTCAGAGGTTGCATCACCCACATCAGAACGCGGAGCACGATTCGCACGCACGGGGAGCGCATATGTACATCAGGGGCGACCACGCCGAGCTGGTCGTCGGGGGCCGCCTCGACGTCCGGAGCGCGGCGGACGCCCGTACGGTCCTGCACTCGGCCGTCGACGACGGTGTCGGAGACCTGGTGCTGGACCTGTCCGAACTGGACTCCTGGGACGCCACCGGACTGGGCGTGATCATGGGGGCCCACCGGCGGGCCGGCCGCTGCGGCCGGCGCCTGGTGCTGCGCGGAGTACCGCCGCAGATGCAGCGCCTGCTGGTGGCCACCCGCCTGCACCGGATCCTGGCGATCGAGGGCGGCATCGGGGTGGAGACCCTTCCCCGCGTGTGACGCCTCCCGTGGGTGTGAGCCGGGCGGCCGGGGAGACCCGGACGCACGTCGTCGAATCGTGCGACGCGCACAATCCTCACGAGACCGTGACGTTATGGACGGCGCGGTACCCCGGACTGTCGTAGATACTGTGCGAAGGTTTAGGGTTCGGCTGCCCGCTGCCTTGACACCCTTCGGCGGGACCGGACCAGAAGCGACAGCGCGGTGTGCAGCAAGGCCGGGAGGGGCTTTTCCGAGCACACACACGCTTTTGGGGGGCTTGACCTATGGATCCTGACAACCAGGGACCCGAGGAGTACGGCCACGACGGTGACGGCCCCGCGCCGCGCCAGCGCCCTCCCAGGGAATCCCTCACACCCGACTTCGCGCAGCACGCGCCGGCGCTCGCCCGCACCGTGCAGCTCGTCTCCGGCGACTTCCTGCTGACCGTCAACCCCGTCGACGGCAGCGAGATAGAGGCCTGCCCGCCCACCGAACGGCCCGCCCGGCCCGTGAAGCTCACCGCGGACGAACGCGCCGAGGCCGAGCGCGCGGCCCGCCCGCCCGTTCCGCCCGGCCCCGCGCAGCCCGCCCTGCCGCTGCTGGCCCGCCAGGACGAACGCGAGCGCCTGGTGCGCCTGCTCGCCCGCGGCCGCTCCACCCGCCTCACCGGCGCGCCCGGCTCCGGCCGCACCCGCCTGCTCGACCTCGTCGCCGAGGACTGCTCCGACCTCGCCCCCGACGGCGTCGTCCGCCTCAACGGCTTCGGACGCACCTCGAGCGACCTGCTGTACGACCTGTTCCACGCGGTGTACAGCGCCCCCCTGCACCGCCCGGACCGGGACGCGCTGCTCACCCACGTGCGGGAGATCGGCGCGGTCGTCGTCCTGGACGACCTGGAGTTCGGCGGCGCCGCGCTCGACGAGCTGCTGGAGGCGACCCCCGAGTGCGCCTTCCTGCTCGGCGCCACCCCGGACGTGCCGGCCCCCTCCGCCGGCGCCGGTGTCGAGGAGGTCCTCCTCGGCGGACTGGACCGCGCGGCCGGCCTCGACCTGCTGGAGCACGCCGTCGGCCGGACCCTCACCGAGGACGAGTCCAACTGGGCGGGCGACCTCTGGTTCGAGTCCGAGGGCCTGCCGCTGCGCTTCGTCCAGGCCGGTGCCCTGCTCCGGCAGCGCGACCGGCTGCGCGCCGGCACCGGCGCCGTCGACGAGTTCGGCGTCTTCGAGGACGTGCCCCCGGCCGACCCCGCCGACGCCTACGACCTCGGTGACGACGTGCCGCTGCCCGCGCTCGGCGAGGCCGCCGCGCCCGCGCCGCTGCTCGCCTCCCGGCTGAGCGCCTCCGCCCGCGCCACCCTGCGGTTCGCCGTCGCCCTCGGCGGCGAGGTCCCGCACCAGGCGCATCTGCCCGCCCTGGTCGGCGACACCCACGCGGACGCCGCCCTCGGTGAACTGGCCGCCTGCGGCCTGGTCTCCCCGGTCGGCTCCCGCTACCGCCTCGCGGCCGGCGTGCCGGCCCAGCTGGAGGCCGCCGGATACGCCGACGAGGCCGAGGCCGGCGCCCGCAGCGCCGCCCAGCACTACTCCTGGTGGGCCGGGCACCCCTCGGTCACCCCCGAGCGGGTGTGCGCCGAGGCCGACGCGGTCCTCGCCGCCCTGGCCCTCCTCGGCCCCGCCACCCGGCCGCCCGCCGAGGGCGAGGAGAGCGCGGCCGTGCACCTGGCCCGCACCGCCGCCCCCGCGTTCGCCGCCGGACTGCACTGGAGCGCCTGGGAGCGGGCCCTGCGCTCCGGAGCCGAGGCCGCCCGGCTCGCCGGAGACGTCGGCGAAGAGGCCTACTTCCATCACGAGCTCGGCGTCCTCGCCCTGTGCGGGGGCCGGCTCGACCGGGCCCGCGCCGAACTGGAGGCCTCCATCGGCCTGCGCGGCGCCCTCGCCGACAAGCGCGGCACCGTCGCCGGCCGCCGTGCCCTCGCCCTGGTCGCCGACCGCTCGGGCACACCGATCGGGCTCGGGCCGACCGCGGGGGAGGAGGTGCCCGGCACCCGTGACGAGGAGTCGGCGTCCCCGCCCGGCGGTGTTCCGGCGGCCTTCCCCACGCTCCAGAAGCCGCCCTCCCCGACCCTGGTCACCCACCGCAGCTCGCCCGCGCCCTCGCGCAAGGCCCGCGGTGGCCTCAAGGGGCTCGCCCGGCGCAACCTCGTGGCCGCCGGTGCCGGTGCCCTGCTCGTCGCCGTCCTGGGCACGGTGGTGACGCTCGGCGCCACCTCCGACAACGAGCCCAACCCGCCGTCCGACCAGGTCGGTGTCAACCCCTCCGCCAGCCAGGGCGTCAACGACGGCAGCCTCGGCGCCGACCGGCCGGCGAACGACCGCGACGGTGACAACGGCGAGCCGGACCCCCGCCCGACGGACCCGGGCCCCGACGGCACGCTCGGCACGTCGGACGACCCGACGCCGACGGACTTGCCGAGCGGTTCGCAGGACCCGAGCGGTTCGGCGTCGCCGTCGAAGCCGCCGTCCTCCTCGAAGCCGCCCACGTCCGAGCCGCCGACGACGTCCAAGCCCCCCACGACGTCGAAGCCGCCGACGTCGAAGCCGCCGACGTCCGAGCCGCCGACCTCGGAGCCGCCGACCTCGCAACCGCCCACCTCCGAGCCGCCGACGACCAGCCCGTCCACCTCCGACTCGGCCAGCGGCCCGGCGCCGAGTGCTCCCACGAGCACCACGGCGAGCGCCCCGCAGAGCAGCACGGGCACGCCGGGCAGCCCGGAGACGGTGATCTGACACCTCCGCACACGGCAGGGCCGGGTCCGTTCCGCGGACCCGGCCCTGTTCGTCGTAGGGGCTGTCAGAACAGCCGCAGCTTGTCGTCCTCGATGCCCCGCAGCGCGTCGTAGTCGAGGACCTGGCAGCCGATGCCGCGGTCGGTCGCGAGGACGCGGGCCTGGGGCTTGATCTCCTGCGCCGCGAAGACACCGCGCACCGGGGCGAGATGGGGATCGCGGTTCAGCAGTTCCAGATAGCGCGTGAGCTGCTCCACGCCGTCGATCTCACCGCGCCGCTTGATCTCCACCGCGACGGTCTTGCCGTCGGCGTCCCGGCACAGGATGTCGACCGGCCCGATGGCCGTCGGGTACTCGCGGCGGATCAGCGTGTAGCCGTCGCCGAGTGTCTCGATGCGGTCGGCGAGCAGCTCCTGGAGGTGCGCTTCCACGCCGTCCTTGATCAGGCCGGGATCGACGCCCAGTTCGTGCGAGGAGTCGTGGAGGACTTCCTCCATCGTGATGATGAGCTTCTCGCCCGCCTTGTTGACGACGGTCCAGACGCCCTCCTCCTCGCCGGTGCCCTCCTTCAGCGTGCAGGGCGGCGACATCCAGTTCAGGGGCTTGTAGGCCCGGTCGTCGGCGTGGATCGAGACGCTGCCGTCCGCCTTCACCAGGATCAGGCGCGGGGCCGAGGGAAGGTGGGCGGTGAGCCGCCCGGCGTAGTCCACGGAGCAGCGGGCAATGACGAGACGCATGGTCGGCAACGCTACTCGACGGGCGCCTGTCCACGCGATTCGCCCTGGAAAACACGTGTTCGGTAATGGCCGATTGTGTGCACGGTGTGCTCAGCGGGAGTGTCTCATCTGCGCATTTTCCTGGTGCGGTCACCGTACGGTGCTTACCGTATGAACGGGAGGTCGCGGTGCGTGTACGCAGCGTGTCCGGTGTCGCGAACTCCCTTATCTGTCCGGCAACCCCTGCTCGTCGGGGGTGCGAGAGGAGAACTCATGTCGCTCGACGTCTCACCGGCCCTACTCGAACAGGCCGAGCGAGGCGAGGTCGACGAAGCGGAATTCGTCGACTGCGTCCGGACCTCCCTGCCCTATGCGTGGGAGATGATCAGCTCACTGGTGGCCCAGCTGAAGGTGGACGGCGGCGCGTTCGCCGACAACCAGACGCCCCCGCCGGACGAGCAGGCACGCGGTCAGCTGCTGCGTGCGCTTGCGAGTGACGCGATACGCGGCGCGCTGCAACGGCACTTCGGTGTACGACTTGCCTTCCAGAACTGCCACCGGGTGGCCGTGTTCCCGCTCGACTCCTCGGTGGACGAGAAACTGGGCCGCTTCACCTCGGTCCGCAGCCAGGTGCTGAACCAGTCACCCGAGTTCCGGGACTGCTGACGCGGCGCCACTTGCTTGCCGCTCCGTACGCGGGAGGTGCAGTTCTGTACCGGAGCGGCAAGCCCCAGGGATTCACCGCGCTCTCAGACGAGTTGGGGGAGCACCTCGGCGCCCAGCCGCCGCACGTTCTCCTCGGTCGCCGCCAGGTCCCCGGAGCCCTCGACGAGCAGCGCGAAGCGCGAGATGCCCGTCCGCTCGCTGGTCGCCGCCAGCCGGTCCGCGCACAGCCGCGCAGTGCCCACCGGGTGCAGCCCGCAGAGCAGTTCGGTGTACGCCAGCGGGTCGCGCATCCGGCGCGTGCGCCCGTCGACCGTGACATGCGCCTCCAGGCCCTGCTTCAGCCAGCCCGGCATCGCCTTCATCAGCGTCTCCGCCGCGTCGACCCGCCGGTCCGCGATCTGGCAGACGCCGGCCGACACATGGGACGCGCCCAGGATCTCCTCCGGCGACCGGCCGCAGGCCCGCGCGTGCCGTCGCCACAGCGCGACCATCTCGGCCTTCTCCTCGTCCCCCGCGTGCATCCCGAGCAGCATCGACAGACCCCGCTCGGCGGCGAGCCGCACGCTCGCCGGCGAGGTGCAGGCCACCACGACCTCAGGGCCCTCGGTCTCCGTCAGGGCCTCCGACGGCCGCGGCACCACCGGGACTTCACGGAATTGGAAGCGCTCCCCGTCGGCCGCCACGGACGACTCGCGCAGCCACCGCACCAGAAGCTCCAGGGACTCCGGGAACCCCTTCTCGTACGCCTCCAGACCGGCGCCGAACACCTCCAGGTCGACCCAGGGGCCGCCGCGACCGACGCCGAGCGTGAAGCGTCCGCCGCTCGTGTGGTGCAGCAGCGCGGCCTGTTCGCCGAGGGCCACGGGGTGGACGGTGGGCAGCACACTGACCGCCGTGCCGACCCGGATGCGGCGGGTGCGGCCCAGCAGCAAGGCGGCCAGGGTGACGGCCGACGGGCACGTGCCGTACGGCACGAAGTGGTGCTCGGCCAGCCAGACCGTGTCGAGCCCGGCCTCCTCGGCCACCTCGGCCGAGCGGACCGCGCGGTGCAGCGCCTCTCCCTCGCCCTGACCGGGGAACTGGGCCGCCAACACAAAACTTCCAACGCGCATTGCTTTCCTGCTTCCTTGGCTCCGACACGGAGCTCCCCCACAGGGCATAACCGTCCGACACGTGCCGAGGACACGGCCGGGCGGACTGTTTTGCGGATTGTCTGCAGAATGGGGCGTTCCGCCGGGAGTCCGGGGGAGGGCATCCGGGGTGAGCCGGCCGGGCCCGTGAGGGACATATGGCGATTGGTGCCGTACGCCTACCCCTGTGCGCGCCGCGTAGGCTGGACGCCGCCCGTGCTTCCTGTATAGCCCCGAGAGGTGTCCCTTGTCCCCGCGTCGCAACCGACCCAAGGGCGCCGCTTCGTCCGGCCGGAGCGTCGAGGACGACCGCCCCGGCCGCTACGGCGGCTGGCAGTCCTCGGAGCACTGGCAGGGCGAGAACTGGAGCGTGCGGCACGTGGCCGGCGCGAGCGCGCAGGGCAAGGCGTACCGCTGCCCCGGCTGCGACCAGCTGATCCCGGACGGGGTGCCGCACGTGGTGGCCTGGTCGGAGCACACGGGCGTCGACGACCGCAGACACTGGCACAAGGCCTGCTGGAACGCGCGGGACCGCCGCACCCCGGGGGTGCAGCGGTCCCGTAACGCGCCGAGGTTCTGACCAGGCCCTAGACGTCCCGCTTCTCCAGCAGCGCGAAGGCGCCGGCGAACGCGACGGCCGTGGCGCCGAGAATGATCCACAGCGGGTCCCAGCCGGACGGGCCGGACTGGCTCGCCGTGTTGAGGGAGTTGGCGTAGAAGACGCTCAGCTGGCTCGGGATCGAGTACTCGAACAGGGCGTCGCGCACGCCCTGCAGCGACTCCGAGAACATGAACAGCGCGATCACCAGCGGGGCCAGCACGGTGCCGATCATGATGGTGATGGCCCCGGCCGAGTGCCGGATGATCGAGCCGATGAGGAGCGAGAGCAGGCCGAGCAGCGCGATGTAGAGCGAGATGCCGACCGTGGCCTTCATCCACTCACCGCCGGAGGGGTCCTTCGCGCCGTTGCCCTCGAGCATCGCCACGTGCAGGAACGCGACGAGGGAGGCGGCCACCAGCGTCACCACGAACGCGACCAGGAAGAACACGACGGCCTTCGCCGCCAGCACGCGTCCGCGGCTCGGGCACGCGACCGTCGTGGTGCGGATCATGCCCGTGCCGTACTCCGAGGCCGTGGTCAGCACGCCGAGCGTGATGATGCACATGCTGCCGAGCAGCAGGCCGAAGAAGCCGAGGGACAGCGCGTTCTCGCCGGACAGGTCCGAGGAGGAGCTCGACACCACGATGCCGGTCAGCAGACCGATGCCGACGACGAGCAGGACGAACACACCGAGCGTCCACATCGTGGAGCGCACCGACCTGATCTTCGTCCACTCCGAGGCGATGGCGTTCCCGAGGTGCGTGCGCACGACCGGGATCGGCGAGGTGTAGCCGGGGCCGCCGGAGTACGGGGCGGAACCGGGAGCCGCCTGCCAGGCGGGCGCGGCCTGCGGCATCTGGGGCTGGGGGCTGCTCATCGGGCGTCCTCGGGCTTGGTCAGGTCGGAGGTCGGGGCGGCGGGGGCCGCGGGCGCCTGCGGTACGGGCTGGGGGGTGCCCTGAGGCGCCTGAGGCGCGTGCTGGGCGTACGGGTTGGGCGTACCCGCGCCAGGGGCGCTCGGAGCGGCGCTGGGTGCCCCCGGGGCGCCGTACGGACCCGCCGGAGCCTGGCCCGGTGCGCCGCCGGGTGCGCCCTGCTGGGGCGGCGGCGGGGCGTACCAGCCCGGCTGGCCCTGTCCGGGCACCGGCATCGGCGGCTGCGCGCCGGGCGGCAGCGGCTGCTGGAGCCCTTCCTTCTGGTCGATCGTCGAGCGGTAGTCGACGGCGCCCTGCGTCATCCGCATGTACGCCTCCTCCAGGGAGGCCTGGTGCGGCGACAGCTCCCACAGCCGTACGCCGTGGTCGTGCGCGATGTCGCTGATGCGCGGCAGGGGCAGGCCCGTCACGCGCAGCCCGCCGTCCTGCTCGGGCAGCACGTGCCCGCCCGACTCGGTGAGCGCGGCCGACAGCTTCTCGCGCTGCTGAGGCTCGGTGTCGGGGGTGCGTACGCGTGCGAAGTCGGCGGAGTTCGCCGAGATGAAGTCGGTGACACTCATGTCGGAGAGCAGCTGACCGCGCCCGATGACGATGAGGTGGTCGGCGGTCAGCGCCATCTCGCTCATCAGGTGGGAGGAGACGAAGACCGTACGGCCCTCCGCCGCCAGCGCCTTCATCAGATTGCGGACCCAGAGGATGCCCTCGGGGTCGAGGCCGTTGACCGGCTCGTCGAACAGCAGCACCTGCGGGTCGCCGAGCAGCGCCGCGGCGATACCGAGCCGCTGCCCCATGCCGAGGGAGAAGCCCTTGGACCGCTTCTTGGCCACGTCCTGCAGACCGACGACCCCGAGCACCTCGTCCACCCGCCGGGCCGGGATGCCCGACAGCTGGGCCAGGGACAGCAGGTGGTTGCGGGCGGACCGGCCGCCGTGCACCGCCTTGGCGTCCAGCAGGGCACCGACCTGACGGGCGGCGTTGGGCAGCCTGCGGTACGGATAGCCGCCGATCGTCACATGCCCGGCCGTCGGGTTGTCCAGGCCGAGGATCATCCGCATCGTCGTCGACTTGCCCGATCCGTTCGGCCCGAGGAAGCCGGTGACGGCTCCGGGCCGCACCTGGAAGGAAAGGTTGTACACAGCGGTCTTGTCGCCGTAGCGCTTCGTCAGGCCGACTGCTTCGATCATGCTCCGCACCCATCGCAAGGTTCAGGACAGCGGGGCACACGCCCCCGTAAGGGTTAGGAGGATATCGAGGCGCTGACGGTTCCACCCAAGAGGAGGTAAAAGGTCAGCCGAGCCCGTCCCCCTAGGCGTCGCGCTTCTTCAGCAGCACATAGCCGCCTACGAGCACCGCGAGCACCCACAGTCCCATGATCCCGAGGCCGCCCCACGGCCCGTACGGGGTGTCGTCGTCGATCGGCGTGACCACCTGCATGATCTTGCTGCCGGCCTGGTCGGGAAGGAACCGGCCGACCTTCTTCGTCGCGTCGACGTTGCCCAGGATGTTGGAGATCAGGAAGAAGAACGGCATCAGGATGCCCAGCGACAGCATCGGCGAGCGCAGCATCGCGGCGACGCCCATGGAGAACATCGCGATCAGCGCCATGTAGAGGCCACCGCCGAGCACGGCCCGCAGCACCCCCGGGTCGCCGATCTCCGCCCGGTGCGAGCCCAGCATCGCCTGCCCCAGGAAGAAGGCGGCGAAGCTGGTGACGAGGCCGACCAGCAGGGCGAGCCCGCCGGCGACCGCGATCTTGCTGAACAGGAAGGAGCCGCGCTGCGGCACCGCGGCCAGCGAGGTGCGGATCATGCCGGTGCTGTACTCGTTCGACACGACCAGCACACCGAAGACGATCATCGCGAGCTGACCGAGACTCATCCCCGCGAAGCTGATGAACGTCGGGTCGAACTCGGCCCGGTTCTGCGCGTTCATCGAGTCGAACTCGTTCTTCGAGAGCGCCGAGATCAGCATGCCGAGGGCGACCGTCACGACCACCACCAGCGAGAGTGTCCACACCGTGGACGCCACCGACCGGATCTTGGTCCACTCCGACCGTACGACCTGTGTCACCGCCATGCTCAGCCCCTCTTCCAGCCGTCGCCCCATTGCTGCCGCGGTGGCTCGGGGCTCGCCGGGCTCGTTCCGCTGTGTGCGTGGTACTCCACCGACTCCGCCGTCAGCTGCATGAACGCCTCTTCCAGCGAGGCCTGTTGCGGGCTCAGTTCATGCAGCGTGATCCGGTGCTGCGCCGCCAGCTCACCGATGTGCTCGGCCTTGCCGCCGTCCACCTCCAGCACCCCGTCACCGCTCTCCACGGCCACGATCCCCGCCTGGTGCAGCACATCGAGCAGCCGCTCCCGCTGCGGACTGCGAACCCGGACGTACGAACGTGAGTTGCGGTCGATGAAGTCCGCCATGGAGGTGTCCGCGAGCAGCCGGCCCTGCCCGATGACGACGAGGTGTTCGGCCGTCAGGGCCATCTCGCTCATCAGGTGGGAGGAGACGAACACGGTCCGGCCCTGCGAGGCGAGCGACTTCATCAAGGTGCGGATCCAGTGGATGCCCTCGGGGTCGAGGCCGTTGACCGGCTCGTCGAACATCAGGATCCGCGGATCGCCGAGCAGCGCGGCCGCGATGCCGAGCCGCTGCCCCATGCCCATCGAGAAACCCTTGGTCTTCTTCTTCGCGACCGCCGTCAGCCCGACCGTCTCCAGCACCTCCCGCACCCGGCTGCGCGGAATGCCGTTGCTCTGCGCGAGGCACAGCAGGTGGTTGTAGGCGGTGCGCCCGCCGTGCCAGGCTTTGGCCTCCAGCAGGGCGCCGATGTAGGTCAGCGGCTCTTTGAGCTGCTGGTAGTGCTTGCCGTCGATCCGGACGTCGCCGGCGGTCGGATGGTCGAGCCCCAGGATCATCCGCATGGTCGTGGACTTGCCGGCGCCGTTGGGCCCGAGGAAGCCGGTGACGATGCCCGGTCTGACGGTGAAGGACAGGTTGTTGACCGCCACCTTCTCGCCGTACCGCTTGGTCAGCCCCTCGAGCTCAATCATGCCGCCACGCTAGAACGTGGCAAAGCCCTCTGCCACCCGAGCGGCAGAGGGCTTTGCGGAGACTCAGACTCCGTATGCCAGGCCGTTAGCGGGACTGCTGCGCCGGGACCCCACGGGAGATCGGCTCGTCCTCGGCCGGCGTACCGGCGGCGGCCACCGCGGCGCCCGTGAGCGTCGCGAGCATCTCGCGGACGTTCGTCAGCTGGGCGTTGATGCTGTCGCGGCGGTTGGTGAGGGCCGCGAGCTCCCGCTCGGATTCCGAACGGATGCGGTCGGCCTTGGCGTTGGCGTCGGCCACGATGTCCTCGGCCTGGCGCTGGGCCGTCTCCACCGTCTGGCGGGCGCGGCGCTCGGCGTCCGTGCGCAGCTTCTCGGCCTCCAGGCGCAGCTGCTCGGCGCGGTGCTCGATCTCGGCGAGGCGCTTCTCGGCCTTGGCCTGACGCGAGGC
Source organism: Streptomyces luteogriseus (assembly GCF_014205055.1). NCBI lineage: Bacteria > Bacillati > Actinomycetota > Actinomycetes > Kitasatosporales > Streptomycetaceae > Streptomyces > Streptomyces luteogriseus. The sequence continues at coordinate 2,759,737 of NZ_JACHMS010000001.1, read as the reverse complement.
CAGGTCGCGCTCGGACTGCTCGCGGCGCTTGGCGAGGTTCGTCTCGAAGTCGGCGGCGGCCTGGGCGGCCTTCGCGCGGGTCTCCTCGAAGAGGGCGTCCGCCTCCTCGCGCTTGGACTGCGCGTCCTTCTGCGCCTCGGAACGCAGCTGGGCGGCGTCACTCTTGGCCTTCTCGACGATCCGCAGGCCCTCGTCCTCGGCCTTCGCCTTGCGCTCCGCCGAGTACGACTCGGCGTCGTTGCGCACCTGCTGGGCCGCCGACTCGGCGAGCTCGCGGTGCTGCTCGGCCGCGCGCCGGGCCTCCTCGCGCAGGTCCTTCGCCTCTTCCTCGGCGAGGCGGAGGATCTTCTCCACGCGCGCACCGAGACCCGCGTACGACGGCTCGGCGTCGGTGATCTGGGCCTGGGCGTTCTGCGTCTCGAGGTGGAGCTCTTCGATGCGCTTTTCCAGAGCGGTGATGCGGGCGAGAGCGCTGTCACGGTCGGAGACGAGCTTGGAGATACGTTCGTCCACCTGAGCGCGGTCGTACCCACGCCGCACAAGCTCGAAGCCGTAGGGGGAAGTGTCGCTCATGGGGTTCCTGTCGAATGAGACCGGTGAGGTGATAGGTGGAATCCTAGGGGCCGAAACGGTGTGTCATCGAGCGGATGCGCGTTTGATCTGGAAAATGACACCCCTTTTGAGTGGCTATCCCCGGGACCGCTTGCCAAAGACTTGGCCAAAGGCCCCAGCACACACCGGATTCGTCCCTTTTCGCTAGCTATCCGAGGACTTGCCACCCGAACGGGGTGCACCGACCGTCGCGCCGGCCTTGACTCCGTTGTCCTTGCCCGAGGAGGGGGCCTCGAAGGACTCCAACGCCTCCAGGACGTCCTGGACACGGGAGATCTCGGCGTTGATGTCCTCGCGGCGCCGGACCAGCACCTCCAGCTCGCGCTTGCCCTCCTCGACCGTGCGCTTGGCCTCGCGGATCGCCTCGGCCTTGAGCTCCTCGGCCTCCCGGACCAGCGTGGACTTCTTCTGCTCGGCCTCCTTGAGCAGCCCCTCCGCCTTCTTCACCGCGGCGATACGGACCTTGCCCGCCTCGGAGTTGGCCTCCGACACGATCTCCTTGGCCTTGGCCTGCGCCTTCGCCAGCTGCTCCTCGGCCGCCTTGACGAGCGCGTCGCAGCGGTCGCCCGCGGACTTCATCGTCTCGGCCGACTCACGGCGGGCCCGCTCGTGCAGCTCCTCGATCTCCGAGGTGATGCGGTCGCGCAGCTCCTCGGCACGCTCCCTTATCTGCGTGGCGTCCCGGCGCGCGCCGACCAGCAGCTCGTCCGCGTCCGTACGGGCCTTCTCCACCAGGGAGTTGCCCTCGACCGTCGCCTCGGACACCAGCCGGTCGGCCTCGGTGCGGGCCGCGCCGACCATCGTGTCGGCCCGCGACTCGGCCTCCGCGGTGGTCTTGTGCGCCTGCTGCTGCGCCTCGGTCAGCAGCTTGTCCGCCTCTGCCGTGGTCTCCGTGATGAGCTTGTCGACCTGCTCGGCCGCCTCGGAGCGTCGCTTGTTGGCGTCCTTGCGGGCCTCGTCCAGCGTGCGGTCGGCCTCCTCGCGCGCACTGCTGACGAGCCGCTCCGCCTCCGCCTCCGCGTCGGTCTTCACACGCGCGGCCTCGGCGCGGACCCGCTCGGCGTGCTGCTGCGCCGAACCGACCGTCTCGGCGGCCTCGGCCCGCAGCCGCTCGGCCTCGCCGGTGGCGTCCCCGACCAGCTGCTCGGCCTTCGCGACCGACTCCGCGCGCACCCGCTCGGCCTCCGTGGCCGCCTCGGCGCGGACCCGCTCGGCCTCGGAGACCGCCTCCGTACGGACCCGCTCGGCCTCGGCGACCGTGTCCATACGCAGCCGGTCGGTCTCCTGGACCGTCTCCGTCGTGAGCCGCTCCGCCTCGTTGCGCGCCTCGGTGATGAGGGTGTCCGCCTGCGTCGCCGCGTCCGACCGGATGCGGTTGGCGTCCTCCCGGGCGTCCGCCCGGGTGCGCGAGGCGGCCTGCTCGGCCTCGGCGATCGCGTCCGACGCCTCCGTGCGCACCCGCTGGGCGTGCTCGGCGACGTCCGTGCGGATCCGCTCCGCCTCCGAGATCGCCTCGGACATCGTCCGCTCGGCGAGCGCCTTGGCGGCCTCGGACTCCTCGTGCGCCTCGCGCCGCAGCCGGCCCGCGTCCTCGCTCGCCCGCTCCCGCTCGGCGTAGGCGTCGGAGCGGACCCGGTCCGCCTCCTCCTGGGCCTCCCGGCGCGTACGGTCCGCCACGTGCTCGGCGGCCGAACGCAGCCCGGCGATCTCGTCCTGGGCCTGCTCGTGCAGCCCCGCGACGGAGTCCCGGACCTGCTGGGCGTGCTGCTCGGCCGCCGACACCATCTCCGTGGCACGGCGGTCGGCCTCCTCGACCAGCCGTACGGCCTCGGTCTGTGCCTCCTCCACGCGCTTGCGCGCCGAGGCCAGCAGCTCCTCGCTCTGCTCGCGGGCCCGCTCGCGCTCCTGATCGGCCTCCTGCCGGGCGCTGCCGAGAAGCTCCTCCGCCTCGCGGCGGCGCCGGTTGGCCTCCTCCTGGGCGGCGGCCAGCGTCTCCGAGGCCTCCGTGCCGAGCCGCTCGGCGGCGGCCTGCGCCTCCGCGCGCATCCGGTCGGCGCTCTCCTGCGCCTCCGACTTCAGCCGCTCGGCCTCGTTCGCCGCCTCCGAGCGCAGCCGTACGGCGACGGCCTCGCCCTCGGCACGCGACGCGGACGCGTCCGCCGCGGCCTCGTCGCGCAGTCGCTCGGCCTCCGCCTCGGCCTGCTGCTGGAGCGCACGGATCCGCTCGGCGGCCTCGGTGCGCAGCCGCTCGTTCTCCTCGGCGGCCTCGCGGCGGATCCGCGCGGCCTCCTCCCGGGCGTCCGACAGCGCCTGCTCGGCGGCCGCCAGCCGCTCCTCGGCCTCACTCTGGAGCCGCGTCAGCTCCTCGGCGGCCTCCGCCCGACGGGCCTCTATGGCTCGCTCGGTCTCCTCGTGCAGCTCCCGCGCCGCGCGCTCGGCGTCCTCCCTGAGCGCCTCGGCCTGCTCGACGACCTCCTCGCGGTGCCGCTCGGCCTCCTGCCGGGTGCGCTGAAGGGTCTCCTCCGCCTGTCGGCGCAGGGTCGTCGCCCGCTCGATGGCCTCCGTGCGGACCTTCTCGCTGTCCGCCTGGGCCGTCGTGCGCAGCTCGTCCGCGTCCGCCTTGGCCTTGGCGAGCAGCTCCTCGGCGGACTTCGCCGCCTCCTCGATCTGCGCCACGGCCTCCTTGCGGGCCTCGGCGCGGATCTTCTCGCCCTCGTCGACCGCGTCCGCCCGCAGCTGCTCGGCCTCGCCGCGCAACCGGCGGGCCTCCTCCTGCAGCTCGACCGTCTTGGCGCGGTACTCCTTGGTGTCGTCCTTCGCCGCGCCCTTGAGCTGCTCGGCGATGTCGTGCGCCTCGGCCCGCAGCCGGTCCGCCTCGGCCTCGGCCTCCGAGCGGATCCGCTCGGCCTCCTCGGCCGCCGCCTTCGTCGTCTTCTTGGCGTCCTCCGACGCCTTGTTCAGGACCTCCTCGGCGGTCCTGGCCGCCTTGGACAGCTGGGTCGCGGTCTCCTCGGCGGTCAGCGTGCGGGCCTTCTCGGAGGCCTCCGCGACGATCTTCTCCGCCTCGGCACGGGCGTCGGCGACCAGCTGCTCGGCCTCGGACTTGGTGTTCTCGGCCTCCTTGGTGGCCTCCTCGACCAGCCGGGCGACCTGCTCCTTGGCGGTGCGCGTACGCGTCTCGTTCGCGGACTCGGCGCTCGCCAGGGCCTTGGCGGCGGCCTCCTTGGCCTCCGTGACCAGCTTCTCCGACTCGGTCTGCGCCTTGCGCAGCGCCTCCTCGGCCTCGGCCATCCGCTGTTCGGCGGCCTTGCTCAGCTCCTGGGCCTCGCGGCGGGCGGACTCCGACTCCGTGGCGGTGGACGTGCGCAGCTGCTCGGCGTGGTCGGTGGCCTCCTGGGCCTGGTTGGAGGCGGCGTTGAGCAGGCGCTCGGCGTCCGTGCGGGCGCGGCGCAGGATCTGCTCGGCCTCGGCCCGGGCCTCCTCGGCCGCGCCCGTCAGCCGCTGCCGGGCCTCCGTCGTCAGCCGCTCGGCCTCCGCGCGGGCGGTGGCCAGGGCCTGCTCGGCCTCGGCCCGGGACTCCTCCAGCAGCCGGCGGGCCTGCTGCTCGGTGCGGGCCCGCAGCTGCTCGGCCCACGCCACGTTCTCGTTGACGTGCGACTCGACCGTCTGGCGGCGCTCGGACAGCTCCTGGTCCAGCTGCTGGCGGCGGGTCACCGCCTCCTGGTGCAGCTCGGCCTGGAGCCGGGCCGCCTGTTCGGCGTGCTCCTGGAGGATCCGCTGGGTCTGGGCCCGGGCCTCGCTCAGCTCCCGGTCGGCGTCCGCGCGGATCTGGTCGGCCTGCATCTGCGCGTTGCGCAGCAACTGCTCGGCCTGCCAGCCGATGTCGCCCCCCTCGAAGGAGGGCCGGGACATGATGGTGCGCCGCGCCTCGTGCAACTTGGCGCGCAGCACCTCGACCTGGTAGCCGAGGTCCTCGGCGTGCTGGATCGCCTTTTCCCGCTCGGTCTTCAGCCGCTTCATCTCGGCTTCGAACCGAGAGAGGTGGTCGACGTCAGCCGCCGGCTCTCGCTCCTGGCTCTCGTAGCCCCGCACTGCGCGGTCCCATCCGTCCCCTGGTCGCAACTCTTTCCGAACGAGCTCCGTCCATCCGCCGAACGGGGCCCCCGGGGAATGGTGTCAGATCATCGGCGGAGCAGAGGCTGCTGCCCCGACGCTCGTCCCCCGAAACCCGGACCCCGGTGGTCCTGCCGTCGCACGGCGGGACCGCGGTCACCCTGGCGTGAGCGGCGACCGCCCCCAACCCTACCGGCCCCTATGTACGAGGGTCAGTGCTCAGGTGACTCAACAGGCGCCGAAGTGACCAGTTCTGTCAGTACGCCATGGCAGTCCTTGGGGTGCAGGAAGGTGATCCGTGACCCCATGGAACCGACTCGCGGCTCTTCGTACAGCACGCGTACGCCCTTGCCCTTGATCTCCTCGGCGTCACCGTCCACATCTGCCGTACCGAAAGCGATGTGGTGGACGCCCTCGCCGTTCTTCGCGAGCCACTTCGCGACGGTGGAGTCCTCCCGGGTCGGCTCCAGGAGCTGCAGGTACGAGGCGCCGCCGTCCGACGTGTCGTTGATCTTGAGCATGGCCTCGCGCACGCCCTGCTCCTCGTTGACCTCGGAGTGGAACACCTCGAAGCCGTAGGTGGCACGGTAGAACTCGACGGTCTTGTCGAGGTCGAAACAGGCGATTCCGATGTGGTCGATTCGCGTCAGCATGGATTCAGTGCAGCGCCCCGGAGGTGGTTACGCAACGTGCGCGCGATCACACCGACAGCCCGATGACGGCACGGAGTGCCACTCAGTACATTCGAAGTAAACCCTCGTTCACTCCTCGGCTGTGCAGCCGGTAAGGGGATCGCAGCTCATGTCTTCTGGAACTTCCGAAGCGAACAGCTCGGTGATCGTCGCGGGAGCGCGTACGCCCATGGGGCGGTTGCTCGGATCGCTGAAGTCCTTCTCCGGAGCCGACCTCGGCGGCTTCGCGATCAAGGCCGCCCTCGACCGTGCGGGGATCGGTGGCGACCAGGTGCAGTACGTGATCATGGGCCAGGTGCTCCAGGCCGGGGCGGGGCAGATCCCGGCCCGTCAGGCCGCGGTCAAGGCCGGCATCCCGATGAACGTGCCCGCGCTGACCATCAACAAGGTGTGTCTGTCGGGCCTCGACGCCATCGCGCTCGCCGACCAGCTCATCCGCGCGGGTGAGTTCGACATCGTCGTCGCCGGTGGCCAGGAGTCCATGACCAACGCACCGCACCTGCTGCCGAAGTCCCGTGACGGCTTCAAGTACGGCGCCGTCCAGATGCTCGACTCCATGGCCCACGACGGTCTGACCGACTCCTTCGAGGGCGTCGCCATGGGCGAGTCCACGGAGAAGCACAACACCCGCCTGGGCATCGCGCGGCCCGAGCAGGACGAGATCGCCGCGCTGTCGCACCAGCGGGCCGCGGCCGCGCAGAAGAACGGCCTGTTCGAGGCGGAGATCACGCCCGTCGAGATCCCGCAGCGCAAGGGCGACCCGGTGCTGTTCAGCAAGGACGAGGGGATCCGCGGTGACACGACCGTGGAGTCGCTCGGGAAGCTGCGTCCGGCGTTCTCCAAGGACGGCACGATCACGGCCGGTTCCGCCTCGCAGATCTCCGACGGTGCCGCCGCCGTCGTCGTGATGAGCAAGGCCAAGGCGCAGGAGCTGGGCCTGGAGTGGATCGCCGAGATCGGAGCGCACGGCAACGTGGCCGGGCCGGACAACTCGCTCCAGTCGCAGCCGTCCAACGCGATCCTGCACGCGCTGAAGAAGGAGGGCCTGGAGGTCTCGGACCTCGACCTCATCGAGATCAACGAGGCCTTCGCGGCCGTGGCCGTGCAGTCCATGAAGGACCTCGGGGTGTCCACCGAAAAGGTGAATGTCAACGGTGGGGCCATTGCCCTGGGTCACCCGATCGGGATGTCCGGTGCGCGTCTCGTGCTGCACCTCGCGCTGGAGTTGAAGCGGCGCGGCGGTGGCGTGGGCGCGGCCGCGCTGTGCGGTGGCGGCGGGCAGGGTGACGCGCTGATCGTGCGCGTGCCCAAGGCCTGAGTTCCGGTACGTCCCTTCCCGGTACGTCCCCCTGATCTGAACGGAGCTGTGATGCAGGACGTCTCCACCCTGGTGGCCCAGGCCAGGGAAGGCCGGCCACGGGCCGTGGCCCGGCTGATCTCCCTGGTGGAGGGGGCGTCCCCGCAGCTGCGGGAGGTCATGGCGGCGCTCGCGCCGCTGACGGGCGGGGCGTACGTGGTGGGACTGACCGGGTCGCCCGGGGTCGGCAAGTCCACGTCGACCTCGGCGCTGGTCTCCGCGTACCGCAAGCAGGGCAAGCGGGTCGGCGTGCTCGCCGTCGACCCGTCGTCCCCGTTCTCGGGCGGTGCGCTGCTCGGGGACCGGGTGCGTATGTCGGAGCACGCGTCCGACCCGGGCGTGTACATCCGTTCGATGGCCACGCGCGGGCACCTGGGCGGGCTGGCCTGGTCGGCTCCCCAGGCGATCCGGGTGCTCGACGCCGCCGGCTGCGACGTGATCCTGGTCGAGACGGTGGGCGTGGGGCAGTCGGAGGTGGAGATCGCCTCCCAGGCCGACACGTCCGTGGTGCTGCTCGCGCCGGGGATGGGCGACGGGATCCAGGCGGCCAAGGCCGGGATCCTGGAGATCGGCGACGTGTACGTCGTGAACAAGGCGGACCGGGACGGGGCGGACGCGACGGCTCGCGAGCTGAACCACATGCTGGGGCTGGGGGAGGCCCGGGGGCCGGGTGACTGGCGTCCGCCGATCGTGAAGACGGTCGCCGCGCGGGGGGAGGGCGTGGACGAGGTCGTCGAGGCCCTGGAGAAGCACCGGGCCTGGATGGAGGAGCGGGGCGTGCTGGCGGAGCGGCGGCTGTCGCGGGCGTCGCGGGAGGTCGAGACGATCGCGGTGACGGCGCTGCGGGAGCGGATCGGGGACCTGCACGGCGACCGCCGCCTCGGGGCACTCGCGGAGCGGATCATCGCGGGCGAACTTGATCCCTACCGGGCGGCTGACGAGCTGGTGGCCGGGTTGACGGAGGGCTGAGGCTGTCGGCGCGTCGTGCGGCAGCGGGGCGTGCCCGGCGCCGGGCGACCGTTCCTTCCACGACGGTGGACTCAGCGCCAGTCGTCGATCACGTAGGCGTCCGGGTGGCTGTAGCCGGGTTCGTTGGGCTTGTGCATGGTCACGCCCTGCAGCCAGGTACGGAAACCGCGGTCCACCATGAGCCGGTAGGCATCCTGGCGGGCCAGGCTCACTCCGGCGTCCAGTTGCCCCAGACCCTTCTCGGAGGCCAGCTGCTCGCACGCGTTCAGCAGCCGTTCGAACCGGTCCGCGGCGCCCGGGCCAGGGCGTACGGCGCCGAATTTGACGAAGCACACGTCCTCACCGGCCTCCGTCCCGCCTCCGCAGTGGCAGACAGCCAGACCGTCGAGGCCGGAGTCGGCGCCCTCGAGGAGGACGGTGTCGCCGAGTCCCCGTGCCTGTGTGGCCGTGATCTCGCGCTCCAGGCTCAGGCCCTCGTACACGGCCGCCGTCAGTGCGCGGCCGAGGCGCAGTGCCTCGGGCCGCTCGGCGGCGGTCAGCTCGCCGTACAGCACTCGGCCGGGGACCGCGGCAGTGACGGCGACCTGCTTCTTCATGATGGCCGTGAGGAATCGGGGCCAGAAGCCGTACCGGCGGTAGAGCTCGAGGTGCTTGGGACTGTGCGAGAAGGTGAACAGGCCGAGGTGGCGGTTCTCCCAGGTGTCGAAGCAGGTCATGACCGGTTCCATGAGGTGCCTGCCGATGCCCCGGTCCCACAGATCGGGCCGTACGGTCAGCGGGCCGAAGAAGCCGACGCTGCCCCAGTCGGCGGCGAAGTTCGATCCGACGACCTCGCCCTCGACGGTCGCCGCGAAGGCCGCGTGCGGATCTGCCGCCCAGCGGGTGCGGACGTAGTCGGCGGTCCCGAAGAACGACTCCGGCTCAGGGGCCCCGAGGAAGGTCCCGAACGCGACCCTGAAGATCTCGTCGGCCCGAGCCAGGTCCGGCTCGGCCAGCGGGCGGACCGACACCGGGGCGGCGGCGCTCGTTCGCTTCGCTGCGGGCATGACCGCTCTCCTCTCACCCCCGGTTCCATCGCACCACGGACGCGCGCCGAGGGCGAAGCGTCAGGTCCGGCGGCACCTCGAGGATCGAGCGGCCGCGTCCCCCGACGACCGTGCGGCACCCCGTTGTGCCGGGCGGTGGACCCACCCGGACCGGTCACCCCACGCGCGACACCCCGGCGTCCGCACGGACGCCGGGGCGAATGAAGACGGACGGCTGCTGATCAGTCCTGGTCGTCGGCGTCGTCCGCGTCGTCGTCCTGCGCGTCGGAGCGGTCCGCCGTGACCTTGCCCGACGTGAGGTCGACCTTCCAGTCCTGCTCGGCGCCGCCGGACGTGCGCGTCTCGGCCTCCCAGGACTTGTCCTTGCCGTCCTCGTCGAGGCCGACGGACGTCACCACGCCCTTGCCGGCGGCAGCCTTCGCGGCCTCCTCGGCCGTCACCGACGAGCCCTTCAGGGCCGCCCGGACCTGCGTCGTGTCGTCCTCGTCGTCGGTGTGCGCACCGAGGACCTTGCCGCCGGCCGGGTCGACGCTCACGCTGTGCCAGGTGTTGTCGCCGGACAGGACGTCGACCTTCCAGACCACCTTGGCGCTGTCGTCCTCGTCGTCCAGCTCGGCGGAGACCGCCGTGCCCGACGTGTGCTTCAGTGCGGAGGCGATCGCCTCGGACGCCGTCACGTCCGCCGAAACCGTCTTCTCGGCGTCGTCCCGGTCGTCCCGGCCGCCGTCGTCGTCCTGATCGTCCCGGACGTCGTCGTTCGACAGCTGGGTGGTGGCCGCCTGCCGCGCCGAGCCCTGGTCGTCTCCCGTGGTCGCGAGGGCCGTGGCCGTCCCGCCTCCGATCAGAGCGGCGGCGGTCACAGCGGCGATCACGATGTTGCGCTTCATGCGGATTCCTCCCGAGTCGTTTTGTTTTCGACGTCTTCGACTCTGGCTGACGGAGGCTGAGTGGAACCTGAAGCCCCCTGAAGGGATCTTCAGGTTCCCTTTGCGACTCTTTACGCATGCGCCTGTTGATCGTGGAGGACGAGAAGCGGCTGGCCCTGTCGCTCGCCAGGGGCCTGACGGCCGAGGGGTACGCCGTGGACGTCGTCCACGACGGACGGGAGGGGCTCTACCAGGCCTCGGAGGGCACGTACGACCTGGTCATCCTCGACATCATGCTGCCCGGCCTCAACGGCTACCGGGTCTGCGCCGCCCTGCGTGCCGCCGGGCACGAGGTGCCGATCCTGATGCTGACGGCCAAGGACGGCGAGTACGACGAGGCCGAGGGGCTCGACACGGGCGCGGACGACTATCTGACCAAGCCGTTCTCGTACGTCGTGCTCGTCGCCCGGGTCAAGGCGCTGCTGCGGCGGCGCGGGCAGGGCGCGGGTGCCTCACCCGTGCATGTGCACGGGGATCTGAAGGTGGACACCGCGGCCCGGCGGGTGTTCCTGGGTGAGGACGAGGTGACCCTCACCGCCAAGGAGTTCTCCGTGCTGGAGCAGCTCGTGCTGCGGGCGGGCGAGGTGGTGTCCAAGTCCGAGATTCTGGAGCACGTCTGGGACTTCGCGTACGAGGGCGATCCGAACATCGTCGAGGTGTACGTCAGCACGCTGCGGCGGAAGCTGCGGGCGGGGCTGATCCGGACCGTGCGGGGGGCCGGATACCGGCTGGAGACGTCGTCGTGAGCCGGCTGTTCGGGTCCGTCCGGGCGCGGGCCACGCTGGGGGCGACCCTGGTGGTCGCGGTGGCGCTCGTCGCGGCCGGGGCCGCCGTGCTGCTGTCCCTGCGGTCCAACCTCATCGGCGAGGCCGGTACCCAGGCGGAGCGTTCCGCGCGGGCGGTCGCCTCCGAGCTGGCGGCCGGTACGCCGTACGACAAGCTCTCGGGTCTCGACGGCGACGACGGGCCCGTGCAGGTCCTGGACGAGCACGGCCGACTGGTCGCGGCCAGTGAGGATCTGGAGCGGATCAGCGGGACCGACACCGACCGGGTGAAGCCGCAGCCTGCGGTGAAGCCTTCCGGGGACGACGACGATGACGACGACGCGGCCGAGCCCCTCGAAGCCGGTGAGATCTCCGGGGAGAGCGTCTTCAGCAACGGGTCCGCGACCATCGACGGCGACGCGGAGGACTACCGGTTCGCCGCCGTCGAGGTGGAGACCCACGACCGGGGGCACCTCACGGTCTACGCCGGTTCCCCGCTGGCCGCCGAGCACGGGGCCGTGCGCACCGCGCTGACGGTGATGCTGATCGGGTTCCCGCTGCTGCTCGGTGTCGTCGCGGCCGTGACCTGGCTGGTCACCCGCAGGGCCCTGCGGCCGGTGGAGGGGATCCGGCGCGAGATGGCCGCGATCACCCGGTCCGAGGACCTCGCGCGGCGCGTTCCGGAGCCGGACACGCACGACGAGATCGCCCGGCTCGCCAGCACCACCAACGAGACGCTCGCGGCGCTGGAGACGTCCGTGGAGCGGCAGCGGCGGTTCGTCGCCGACGCCTCCCACGAGCTGCGCAGCCCGATCGCCTCGCTGCGGACCCAGCTGGAGGTGGCCGCCGCGCACCCCGAACTGCTGGACCTGGACGGGGCCGTGGAGGACACCGTCCGGCTGCAACGGCTGGCGGCCGACCTGCTGCTGCTCGCCCGGCTGGACGCGGGGGAGCGGCTGGGCGACGCGCGGGTCGACCTCGCCGGGCTGGCCCGGGAGGCGGCCGAGGGGCGGACGGGTGTCACCGTGGACGCGGAGTCGGCGGAGGTGGCCGGCTCGCGGGGGCAGTTGGGGAGGGTGCTCGCCAATCTGCTCGACAATGCCCAGCGGCATGCCCGGTCGGCCGTGACCGTGAGCGTGCGGCGGGAGGGCGAGCGGGCCGTGGTCGGGGTGGCCGACGACGGTGACGGGGTGCCCGAGGACGACCGGGAGCGGATCTTCGAACGGTTCGTCCGGCTGGACGCGGCCCGCAGCCGCGACGACGGCGGGGCCGGACTGGGGCTCGCCATCGCCCGGGACGTCGCAGTCCGGCACGGCGGTACGCTCACGGCCGGACGGGGACCCGCAGGCGGAGCCCTGTTCGAACTCCGCCTGCCGCTCGTCTAGCGGGTCTGCGGTGGCGGGCGCTGTGGTTACGGGCGCCCGCGCTGGCCGCGCAGGTGCTCCGCGATGGGCTTGAGGGCCTTGTCGAGCTCGGTCAGGGCCTCGGGGGACAGCAGGTCGATGAAGTGCCTGCGCACGGACGCCACATGGTGGGGCGCGACCTTCTGCATCGTCGTCATCCCGTGGTCGGTCAGGACCGCGTAGAGGCCCCGGCGGTCCGACTCGCAGTTCTCCCGCCGGACGAGGTTCGCGTTCTCCATGCGCGTGATCTGGTGCGAGAGGCGGCTCTTGGACTGGAGGGTGGCGGAGGCGAGGTCGCTCATCCGCATCCTCTGGCCCTCGGACTCGGAGAGATTCACCAGGATCTCGTAGTCGTTCATTGTCAAGCCGAACGGCTGCAGGTCCTTCTCGAGCTGGTACGTCAACAGCCTGTTGACCTCCAGGTGGGTGCGCCAAGCGCACTGCTCCGCATCGGTCAGCCAGCGGGTGGCCGTCTCGGTCTCCATGAATGAAGTCTACCTAAAATGTTGAAAGGCGAACTAGTGAGGGGTGGCGTGTGACCGCGCACGCCTGGCGAACAGCAGTGCGCAGACGTTCGATGTCACACTCCGCAGACTACCGCTCACAGCCCGAAGCGACGCTGGAGGTCCCCCAGCTGTCCGGGAAGGCGCGGTACGCCGGCCTGCCCGGCCTGGGGGCCGTGCGCCCCGCCGCCGGGCACGCCGGCCTGGTGCGGAACGGTCCCCGTGGCCTGCTCCGCCATCAGGGTCTCGGACGACTGGAGCAGCACCGTCCCGGCGCCGACGAACTCGAACTGGTGCTCCTCGCCGGAGGCCCCGCCCAGGCCTGTCAGTGCACGTAGACCGCCCATCACGCCGGTCATGTACCCATGGTCGTAGTGGTGGCACGGGGAGGGGCAGTCGGCCCAGCCGACCAGGGCCTGTGGGTCGACCCTGATCGGGGGTTCCATGAACACCACCGGTCCGTTCGACGCGGCCACGAACTTTCCGGTTCCGATGAGGGTCAGAAAACCCGGCACGATTGATTGCTTCAGCGACAGAGTTGGCTGAAAAGCAAGCAGGTTGCCGGAGCGAATGGTCAGGTTGCCGTCCTCGAGGTCGTACGAATTGACGTCGAACGCCCGGTCGGCGAGGAGCATCTTGCCCGAGCCCTCCGCCACGACCCAGTCGCTCGCGTGCAGTGGCGAATGGAAGGATGTGCGCACGAGACGGTCCAGCCGACCGTGCCCGACGCCGTTGAAGTCGATCGCCCCGTAGTAGGCGATCATCTTCCCCTTCTGCAGGAACCACTGGCTCCCCTTCAGCTCCACGCAGAAGGTGTACGCGTTGACGTTGTCGTCGGCCGGCAGCGTCGCCGGGTCGAGGACCACGGGGCCGGCGCCGGGGCTTCCGTACGTGCTCACAGCTTCTCCTCCGACGCCTGGACGTACACCGCACCGCTGCCGGTGAGCTCCAGCTGGAACGCCTCGCCCGAGCCGCGGCCCACCATGTCCCGCCAGCCGAGCGCCGTGGACAGTTTGTTGCGGACGTCGCCGTGGTGGGCGACGTAGGCCTGCGGGTCCACATGGACCGGCCGCTGCGGGCTGATCGGGATCTCGATGACGCCGCCGTGCGCCATGACCGCGACGGCCCCGTGGCCCTTCAGCGTCGTCGTGAACAGCCCCTGGCCGCTCACCTGGCCCCGCACCATGCCCATGACGCCGCCCTGCGAGCCGAGGAACATCGTGCCCTGCTGGAGCGTGCCCTCGAAGGCCAGGAGGCGGTCCGCCTCCACACAGAGGGTGTCGCCGGAGAGCCGGATCACCTGGATGTGATGCCCGCCGTGCCCGAAGAGGACCGTGCCGCTGCCCTCGACGGTCATCAGGGGGGTGTCCTCGTTGGCGACCCGGCGGCCGATCATCGACATGATCCCGCCCTGGCCGCCCGCCGTGTTGGGCGTGAAGGACACCTCGCCCTTGTACGCGAGCATCGCGCCGCGCTGACTGAACAGCCGCTGCCCCGGCGCGACCGTCGCCTCGACCATCTTTCCGTTGATCTCCCGGAAGGCCATCACACGTCTCCCGCGATCGTGTTCCGCTCGCTCGGCTGCACGTACACCAGGCCGTCCCCCTCGAACCGCATCTGGAAGGCCTCGCCGCCGCCCTCCCCGAGCAGCGTGCGGAACGTCACACCGGACTGGAAGGACTGCCGCAGATTCCCCTGGTGCGCCACGTACGCGCCCGGGTCGACGGTCAGTGGGTACTGCGCGCTCACCCGCAGCACCACCGCCGGGCCGTCCGACATGATCGCCGCCTGGCCGTGGCCCTCGACGGTCGTCGTGAAGAGCCCGTTGCCCTGCGAGGCGCCGCGCAGCCCCGTGAACTCCGTACCCGTGCGCAGCCCGCCGTCGGTCGCGAGCAGGTTGCTCGACTCGACGTAGAGCCGGTCGCCCTGGACGCTGACCAGGTTGATCTCGGAGGCGCGGTCCGCGAACCAGCACGTCCCGCGCCCCTTCACCTCCATCAACGTCATCTGCTCACCGGTCAGCCGCCGGGTCACCATGCCCCGGATGCCCTCGCCGCCACCGCTGAGCTTCTTGAAGGCCATCTCCCCGTCGTACGCGACCATCGAGCCGTTCTTCGCCTTCACGGCATCCCCGGTCATGTCGACGGCGAGCACCTTGCTGCTCTGAAGTCGGAACATCGCCACGTACGGGAAGGTATCCGCAGGCCGGGCCCCGCGGACAGGGCCCGTGGGTGGAGAACGTCCCTGAGCGCACCCCTAGGGGCCGGGGGTGCCGACGGTTTGCCACAATGGGCGGACGCTTGTGCGTGCGTTCACAAACCGTTTCTCTCCCACCGAAGGTGACCCGTGGACCTCAAGACCGCCACCGCCCTCCGCCGCCTCCGCCTGGTCTCGGCCCCCGAGGCGATCTCCTTCCTCCTCCTGCTGGTCTGCTCGGTGCTGAAGCGGACCACGGACTTCAACGCCGTGCCGGTGATGGGGGCGGTGCACGGTGCGCTCTTCGTCCTCTACGTCATCTTCTGGGCCGACGCCTGGAACCGGGCCAAGTGGTCGCTGAAGACCGCCGCGCTGTACTTCGTGCTCTCGGTGCTCCCGGCCGGCGGCTTCTACGCGGAGCGCAAGCTGCGGCGCGAGGCCGAGGACGCCGTCATCGCGACCCGCGCGCGCAAGGAAGGCGTGGTGGGCGCGTGATCGTCGCCTTTTCCGTGACGCCGCTCGGCGTCGGTGAGGACGTGGGGGAGTACGTCGCCGACGCCGTGCGGGTGGTGCGCGAGTCGGGGCTGCCGAACCGTACCGACGCGATGTTCACGTCCGTGGAGGGAGAGTGGGACGAGGTCATGGACGTCGTCCGGCGCGCGGTCGCCGCGGTCGAGCGACGGGCGCCCCGGGTCTCCCTCGTCCTCAAGGCGGACATCCGTCCCGGCGTGACGGACGGCCTCACCTCCAAGGTGGAGACGGTGGAGCGGCACCTCGCCCCGTAGGTGCCGCGAACGCGGTGATGCGCCGGCTCCCGTGACGGCCCGCCCGAAGGGCGAGACAGGGCTGACCGCCATGTGACCGGCCGGTAAGGTCGGGTTCGTGCCGAAGCCGCTCAGTCTCTCCTTCGATCCGATCGCGCGCGCCGACGAACGCTGGAAGCAGCGCTGGGGAAACGTGCCGTCCATGGCCGCGATCACCTCGATCATGCGCGCCCAGCAGATCCTCCTCGCCGAGGTCGACGCGGTGGTCAGGCCGTACGGGCTGACGTTCGCGCGCTACGAGGCGCTGGTGCTGCTCACCTTCTCCAAGTCCGGCGAGCTGCCGATGTCCAAGATCGGCGAGCGGCTCATGGTGCACCCCACGTCCGTGACGAACACCGTGGACCGGCTGGTGAAGTCGGGTCTGGTCGCCAAGCGTCCCAACCCGAACGACGGCCGCGGCACCCTCGCCAGCATCACCGACAAGGGCCGCGAGGTCGTCGAGTCGGCCACCCGCGACCTGATGGCGATGGACTTCGGGCTCGGGACGTACGACGCCGAGGAGTGCGCGGAGATCTTCGCGATGCTGCGGCCGCTGCGCGTCTCGGCGGGCGACTTCCAGGAGGAGTGACCCGGGGCAAGATCTCCCGGAACGGGTCGTTACGCTCGACGGCATGAAGAAGAGCGTGCTGACCCGCTATCGGGTCATGGCCTACGTCACCGGTGTGCTGCTCGTCGCGCTGACCCTCGGCATGGTCGGCAAGTACGTCCTGGATCTGGGCGGCGCCGCTGATTTCACCCAGGTGGTCAGCATCGCGCACGGCTGGTTGTACGTCGTGTACCTGATCTTCGCCTTCGACCTCGGCTCCAAGGCGAAGTGGCCGGTCAAGAAGCAGCTGTGGGTGCTGCTGGCCGGCACGATCCCCACGGCCGCGTTCTTCGTCGAGCGCAGGATCAGCCGCGAGCTGGAGGGCAGGCTCGCCGAGGACGCGCCCGCGCCGGTCAAGGCTTAGAGTCGCCGGGCCGCCGCCCGCGCGCGTGCGGCGGCCGTTCTCACCCGTTCGCCAGGTCACTCCCGTCAGCCATCGACATTTACTAGGACGTCCAAGTAAATTCAGGGGTATGGACGCTGACGCCATCGAGGAGGGCCGCCGCCGCTGGCAGGCCCGGTACGACGCCGCACGCAAGCGCGAGGCCGACTTCACCACGCTCTCCGGCGACCCCGTGGAGCCGGTGTACGGGCCGCGGCCCGGTGACACCTACGAGGGATTCGACCGGATCGGCTGGCCGGGGGAGTACCCCTTCACCCGCGGTCTGTACGCGACCGGGTACCGAGGGCGCACGTGGACCATCCGGCAGTTCGCCGGGTTCGGCAACGCCGAGCAGACCAACGAGCGCTACAAGATGATCCTCCGCAACGGCGGAGGCGGGCTCTCCGTCGCCTTCGACATGCCGACCCTCATGGGCCGCGACTCCGACGACCCGCGCTCACTGGGCGAGGTCGGGCACTGCGGGGTCGCCATCGACTCGGCGGCCGACATGGAGGTCCTGTTCAAGGACATCCCGCTCGGTGACGTCACGACGTCGATGACCATCAGCGGCCCGGCCGTCCCCGTCTTCTGCATGTACCTGGTCGCCGCCGAACGGCAGGGCGTCGACCCGTCCGTCCTCAACGGCACGCTCCAGACGGACATCTTCAAGGAGTACATCGCTCAGAAGGAGTGGCTCTTCCAGCCCGAGCCGCACCTGCGGCTCATCGGCGACCTCATGGAGCACTGCGCGGCCGGCATCCCCGCGTACAAGCCGCTGTCCGTCTCCGGCTACCACATCCGCGAGGCCGGCTCGACGGCCGCGCAGGAGCTGGCGTACACGCTGGCGGACGGCTTCGGATACGTCGAACTGGGCCTGTCGCGCGGGCTGGACGTGGACGTCTTCGCCCCCGGCCTGTCCTTCTTCTTCGACGCGCACGTCGACTTCTTCGAGGAGATCGCCAAGTTCCGCGCGGCCCGGCGGATCTGGGCCCGCTGGATGCGTGACGTCTACGGCGCGCAGTCCGAGAAGGCCCAGTGGCTCCGCTTCCACACCCAGACCGCGGGGGTCTCCCTCACCGCGCAGCAGCCGTACAACAACGTCGTACGGACGGCTGTGGAGGCGCTGGCGGCCGTGCTCGGCGGGACCAACTCGCTGCACACCAACGCGCTCGACGAGACCCTCGCCCTGCCGAGCGAGCAGGCGGCGGAGATCGCGCTGCGCACGCAGCAGGTGCTGATGGAGGAGACCGGCGTCGCCAACGTGGCCGACCCGCTGGGCGGTTCCTGGTACGTCGAGCAGCTGACCGACCGCATCGAGGCGGACGCGGAGAAGATCTTCGAGCAGATCAAGGAGCGCGGGCTGCGGGCGCACCCCGACGGGCGGCACCCCATCGGCCCGATCACCTCCGGCATCCTGCGCGGGATCGAGGACGGCTGGTTCACCGGGGAGATCGCCGAATCGGCGTTCCGGTACCAGCAGGCCCTGGAGAAGGGCGACAAGAGGGTCGTCGGCGTGAACTGTCACGACGGGTCGGTGACCGGGGACCTGGAGATCCTGCGGGTCAGCCACGAGGTGGAGCGCGAGCAGGTCCGGGTCCTCGGCGGGCGCAAGGCGGCCCGCGACGACGCCGCGGTGCGCACCGCGCTCGACGCCATGCTGGCCGCCGCCCGCAGCGGCGCCAACATGATCGAGCCGATGCTGGACGCGGTACGGGCGGAGGCCACGCTCGGTGAGATCTGCGGCGTGCTGCGGGACGAGTGGGGGGTGTACACGGAGCCGGCCGGGTTCTGACCCGCGGCCTGCCGTGCGAACGGCAGACCCTAGCCGCCCAGCCCGTGCAGCAGCACCCTGGTGAAGCTGCGGACCCATTCCTCGTCCGCCGGTTCCGCGCTCACCAGGGTCCGGTGCACCACCGCACCCGCCACCATGTCGAAGATCAGGTCCACCGTGCGGTCGGCCGAGGCGGAATCCGGCTCCGGGGGGAGTTCGCCCCGGTCCTGGGCCCGCGCGCGACCCTCCAGGACCAGGCGCTTCTGGCGGTCGACGACCGAGGCCCGGATGCGTTCGCGCAGCGCCTCGTCGCGGGTGGCCTCCGCCACCACCGCCATCAGGCCGCTCCTCGCCTCCGGCAGAGCCAGGATCGCGGCGAACTGCAGGACCACACCCTCGATGTCGGCGGCCAGTGAGCCGCGGTCGGGGAGTTCCAGCTCGTCGAAGAGTTCCGCCACCGCGTCGACGACCAGTTCGTTCTTGCCCGCCCAGCGGCGGTAGAGCGTGGTTTTCGCAACCCCGGCGCGCGTCGCGACGTCTCCCAGGGTGAGTTTGGACCAGCCCAGTTCCACGAGCGCCTCGCGCGTCGCGGCCAGGATCGCGGCGTCCGCCGTGGCGCTGCGCGGGCGCCCGGTGCGGCTGGCTGGGCTGCGGCTCTGCATCTTCCGACCATAAACCGGCCATTCCCGCGGGACGCCGTGAGGGAGATCACCGGGGGGTGGTGTCCCGGCGGTACGGTGTGGCATTACGCTACGACTCGTAGCGAAAGCCCGTGAGGGACGTACACGGGCCTTGGCACACCCGGCGTGGGGTGGGGACCCGGCGCCGAAGGGGACGGACCGGCCCGGCTTCCACACCGTTTTTCACACGCGCGCGCAGGACGGGGGAGGATAGGCGCATGCAGCCACGGAACATGTCCATGAGCGGAGTCGTCGACCTCGCCGCGGTGAAGGCGGCCCAGGAGGCCAAGGCGAAGGCGGAGCAGGCGCGCGCGCAAGCAGCCCGCGAGGGCGGGACGGGGGCGATCTCCCCGGCCGATCTCGTCATCGACGTCGACGAGGCGGGGTTCGAGCAGGACGTCCTGCAGCGTTCCGCCGAAGTGCCCGTCGTCATCGACTTCTGGGCCGAGTGGTGTGAGCCCTGCAAGCAGCTCAGCCCGGTCCTGGAGCGGCTGGCCGTCGAGTACAACGGCCGCTTCCTGCTCGCCAAGGTCGACGTCGACGCCAACCAGATGCTGATGCAGCAGTTCGGCATCCAGGGAATCCCCGCGGTCTTCGCGGTCGTCGCGGGGCAGGCGCTGCCCCTCTTCCAGGGGGCGGCGGGCGAGGCGCAGATCCGCCAGACCCTCGACCAGCTGGTGCAGGTCGGAGAGCAGCGCTTCGGTCTGACCGGTCTCACCGTCGACCCCGAGGCCGAGCCGGGCGGCGCCCAGGCGGCGGCTCCCGAGCGGCCGGCCGGCCCGCACGACGGGCTCCTCGAGGCCGCCGTGCAGGCGCTCGACTCGGGTGATCTGTCCGGTGCCGTCCAGGCGTACAAGAACGTGCTGAACGAGGACCCGGGCAACGAGGAGGCCAAACTGGGTCTCGCGCAGGCCGAGTTGCTTCAGCGGGTACAGGGCGTCGACCCGCAGCAGGTGCGCCGGGACGCGGCCGACAAGCCGGCCGACGTGCAGGCGCAGATCGCCGCCGCCGACCTGGATCTGGTGGGCGGCCATGTCGAGGACGCCTTCGGCCGGCTCATCGAGACGGTGTCGCGCACGGTGGGTGACGACCGGGACACCGTGCGGATGCGGCTGGTGGAGCTGTTCGAGGTCGTCGGGCCCGACGATCCCCGCGTGATCGCGGCGCGCAGGGCCCTGGCGCGCGCCCTGTTCTGACCAGTCGTTAAACGCGCGGGCTTGTGGTGCCCGCGTGAAAAGTTTGCCCACGGAGGGTCACTGCGGCCGCGCTTTACCAAAACTTGGTAATCGCGGCCGCTGTTACTGCGAGTAAGTCATGGGCGTTGATCTGTCGGATTCTGTCCATCGATCAACAGCTTTGTGCCGCCCCCCGACAGCACCCTGTGTGGCCGACCGAGACCGATGGGTCGTTGTTCGGTTATCCGGCCGTTACTAGCCAGTAACGAACCCCCTTGTGCGGGCGGCGAGAATGCACCACGATCGGCCACGCTCGGTCCATTCCCGTACCCCGGCAGCCGGTTGGGTCGCGGGACAACCTGGGTCCCCACCGAGCAGAGCCGGCGGCAGTGGCGCCGGCTCTTGGACAGGGGGGTCTTCGCCCTTCCGGCGAAGCCTGTCCAGCAGGGTTGTGCGTGATGCGTGTCAGGCGCGACCAGTGGTTGTCGCTCGGGGGTGATCGCCGGTGATTCGGGCGCAGTTGCGCCGCCGAGCGCAGGCGCTCTCCTTCCCGAGGACGTAGCACTTCTCCCATCCCTGCCCGGCTGAGCGCCAATCGGGGCGAGTCAGGACAGGCGATGTACGTCCGAGAAGGAGGAAATATGGAGTCCCAGGTGCGTGGCGGGACCAGATGGAAGCGGTTCGCTGTGGTGATGGTGCCCAGCGTCGCCGCTGCGGCATGTGTGGGTGTAGGACTCGCGCAGGGCGCGCTGGCCGCGTCGTTCAGCGTCTCCGGCCAGCAGTTCAAGGTGTCGGCCAGTCACCTGCACGGTGAGGGTTTCGCTCAGTACGGCGGAATCGACAGCGTCTACACCTCGACCGACGGTGAGAAGAAGACGCAGGTTCCCGTCGCGATCTCGTCGTTCGACGACGCGACGATCAGCAAGATGTGCCAGTCGGTCGCGACGCCGATCCCCCTCATAGGCAAGACGGTCTACCTCCGTCTTGAGGCGGGGAACGACGCCAAGAAGCCGGTCAAGGCAGAGAACCTCTACATCGACGTCGCCCAGCTCGACGCCGATGCGGAGTTCAAGAACATCGACATCGGTGTCGCGGTCAAGGACAAGACCCGTGGTCCTGCGGTCAAGGACACGAAGACCACGCTGCCGGGCGGCTTCGCCCAGCAGGCCGAGTCGGCCGACCTCTACGGCGTCAAGCAGACGGCGTGGGCGACGACGGCGGGCACGTTCAAGCTCAGCGGCCTGTCGATGAAGCTCGGCATGGACAAGGGCATGGAGTGCTACTGACAGCCTCCGTCCCACGGGTGTCCGGGGGCGGCTGACCCGTCCCCTTCGAGGGGCGGGGAGGCCGTCGCTTCCCCGCCCCTCGGGCCCGGCCCTGTGCCGGGCCGCTACACAGACTTAGACTTTCCGGCTTCTCCACACGCCTACGGCCGAGCCGGTACGTACCTCCATCGGACCGAGGGAGCTGTTTTCCATGAGTGCCGAGACTCCGGTCCAGAGCGCCGGGACTTTCGCCCGGTTGCGTCTGCGATTCCGTGACTGGCGGGGCACCCGGCCGTTCTGGGCAGGCCTGTTCACCATCCTCGGCGGGGTGCCGATCGCCTACTTCCCCTACGCCACCCTCAAGTTGGGCACCATGTCGCTCACCATGGCGACCACCGCGGGTGCCGGCTCCCTCATCATCGGGGTCCTGCTGATCACACTGGGTCTGACCATGTGGTTCCAGCAGGCGACGCGTGTCTTCGCCGGTGTCGCGGCGATCATCCTGGCCCTGGTGTCGCTGGTGGTCTCCAACATCGGAGGCTTCCTCATCGGTTTCCTGCTGTCCATGCTCGGCGGCGCTCTCGCCGTCGCCTGGGTGCCGGGCAAGTCGGAGGAGACGAGGAAGGGGCGTCGGGCGGCCGGCAAGGGACCGAAGGGGGATGGAGCCGTGGAGCCCTCTTCCGAGGGCCCGGCCGGTGAGACGGGCGGGACCCACGCCCCGTTCGGGACCGGCGACGACGGCACCGCGGAGGGCGTCCGGCCCGAGGCCCACAACGGGGGGTACCGTGTCGGCTGACCCCCGCGACGGTTCTCCCGCCGCCCAGGCGAAGGCGAGAACGGGGCCACGTCACGCGGCTCCCAAGAAGCCGCTCTTCACCCGGTTCCAGATGCCTGCCGGCAAGGCGATAGCCATGGCGGCGATGCCCACCGCGGTCCTCATGGGCATGGGATTCACCCCCACGCTCGCCCTCGCCGACGAGCAGCCGTCGACCTCCAACAGCCTGAAGGCCGACGAGTACAAGGACTGCCTCGCGGCGCTGGAGGACGACAAGGACGGCGCCTCCCCGTCGCCCTCGGCGAGCGAGAGCGAGGCCGCGGGCGACGAGGACAAGGACGCGGCCGAGCCGAGTCCCTCGACGTCCGCCGGCTCGGACGCGGGTGCGGACAAGGGCGACTCGTCCTCTTCGTCGGATTCAGGTTCCGACGACAAGGGCGACAAGACCGAGCCCACCCCGACCCCTTCGGCATCCGAGGGCACGTCGGGCGAGGACGACGAGGCGACGCCCAGCCCGTCGGCCTCCCAGAGCGGCGGCAACGTCCTCGAGGACATCGGCGACGCGATCGGCGGCATCTTCAACGGCGGCAAGTCCACCGAGAGCCCGAGCCCGACGCCCTCCGCGTCCGCCTCGCCGTCCGGGGACACGAGCAAGGCCGAGGACACCGAGACGTCCTCGGACACGAGCGAGGACGACGCGTCCGACGCCGTCGAGAAGACGACCGACACGGTCGAGGACACCGTCAAGGACACGACGGACGCGGCATCGAAGGCGGCCGGGGACACGAGCAAGGCCGTCGAGAAGGCGGCCGAGGATGCGGCAGAGAAGGCCACCGCCTCTCCCAGCCCGTCCGCGAGCCCCTCCGTGGACCCCGAGGACTGCCCGGCCGCCACGGACGCCGAGGGCGGGGTGGACAACGAGCTCCTCGTGCCCGACGAGCCCTGGCGCCTGGAGGCCAGCTCGCTGACGCTGAAGGGTGCCGACTACCAGGGCATCGTCGAGGTGAAGACCGCGAGCGGCGCCACCAAGAAGGTCCTGAAGTACGTCATCAACGACGGGACCGACATCGGGGACCTGCACCAGCTCGTCACGGACAAGCAGTCCGGCAAGACCCACCACGTCCAGGCGGCCAAGGGGTCGAAGTCCACGATCACCGACGGCAAGACGGTGATGTACACGGAGAAGATCTCGGGCAACCTGCTCGGCCTGATCCCGGTCACGTTCGACCCGGAGCACCCGCCGCCCCTGAACATCCCGCTGATCTACTTCACCAACGTGAAGGTCGTCCAGGCCGGCCAGTTCGGCGGCACGCTGACGGTGCCGGGGCTGCATCAGTACGTGACCGACTGATCCGGTCTTCTCCGGGAGCCGCGAAAGGACTGTGCCCCGCCGGGCCTCGAACCGGCGGGGCACAGTGCTGTGCCTCGCCGGTTCATCGCCCGGCGGGGACGTAGTCGAACGTAAACCCGAATAAGGCTTTCGTGAACGGATTCCCGATGTCATGATGATCGCGTCCCCGTGGGGAGGGGGGCGAAGGCTGCGTGCTGACCACACGCACTACATTCGGGGACTCTCATTTCCTGACTTTCCTTGCGGGCGCGCCGTCGGCTGACCACCGGCCGGGCGTCGACGGGACCCTTTGTCATGCCTCCTTCCTGTGTGGACCGACAGACCATTCGGACTGACCACCCGTGGAGGATTTGACGTGCACACATCACGAAGACGCCCGCTGAGACGGTTACGGACCGGCCGCATACCACGGGGCGTGGCGGCTGTCGCGCTTGCGACCGCGACCGCCGTGCTCGGCGGGCTGGTCTCCGCGTCCCCCGCCGTTGCGGACGAACCGGGGGACAATCCGGCAAACCCATACGAGCGCACCCTCCGCATCAGCCTCGGTGCCCAGGCCCGCAAGGACCGTTGCCAGGTGGCGCGGGCCGTCCACTACGGCGGGCCTGAGATGAAGGCGTACGCGGCGGGCAAACTCGCCGGCACCGACGCCGACTTGCGCACCGTTGTGGCCAACTGGAGCTTCGGCGAACTCGGTGACGCCCACCGACGGGACGTGGACGCGGGCACGGCGGATCTGACTGCCTACCGTGACCGCCAGGACAAGCTGGACACCGCCAACAAGCCGTATGCGGCGGTGAACTCGTCGGGTGGCCGCGACTATTTCGCGCCGGACTTCGGCAAGGACGTCGTCGCCTTCACCCTCGGCACCCAGCGCGACCTCTACAACCAGACCTGGGAGAACCCGACACCGAGGCCGGGCAAGGCCTCGCTGGATCAGGCAAAGAAGGTGCTCGACGCGTTCGACACCGGCGACGACGCCTGGGCCTCCGCGTACAAGGACGTCGCAGGGAAGGAACTGCTCGACACGAGCAACCTCGGCTATTCCTCGGCCAACGACGTTGCCACGTTCCTGCGCTTCGGCGGCTTCCCGACCAAGGCTCCGGAGCCGGAGTCGCTGGAGTTCCGTACCGAGGTCGAGGCGCTGAAGACGGCCTGGGCGGCCTGTGACAGCGCCAACCCGATCGACCACTACAGGGTGCTGACCGGGCCGGTCATGCAGGCGTACTCGGAATGGGAGTCGGAGTACGGCGGCCAGGCCGAGCAGCGCAAGGCGATCGTCACCGCCGAGTCCGCCGCGGCGAAGGAGACCCGGATCGCCACGGGCGCCATGATCGAGGCGGTTCGGCAGGCCTGGCAGGCGGACCAGATCCTGTACTGGCAGAAGTACTGGGCCGCGCACAAGGACTCCATCAACTACCCGAAGCCGGCTGTCTTCACGAAGGCGACAGCCGATCTGAACGCGGCGAAGACGGCCGCCGCGAAGCAGGTGGCGGTCGCGGACGCGGCGGCGGCCCGGGCCAAGACGGCCGCGGACACCGCGAACACCCAGCAGACGAAGGCGTGGGCGATCGCCGACGCCGCGAAGCTGCCGCGCGGCCGGGGTCTGCTGCACGCCCAGCAGTCCGTGCAGGTCGCCAAGGCCTCGGCCGCCGCCGCACAGGCAGCGGCAAAGGCCACGCTGACCGCGTCGAACGCGGCGAAGGCCACGGTGGCCGATTCCCAGACGCTGCTGGCGCTGGCGAAGACGCAGACGCACGCGCTGAACACGGAGTTCCGCAAGACCGCGGCCCTGGAGGCAAAGGCGCAGGCCAAGGCCGCCGCCGAGTCCGCGGCCAAGCTGGCCGCCGGGGCCGCGGCCGACGCCGCCACCGCGAAGAAGGCCCGCGATACCGCCGAGAAGGCGGAGCAGACGGCCAAGGAGCAGGCCGCGGAGGCGAAGCGGCAGCGCTCGATCGCGGAGGCCGAGAAGGCCACCGCCGAGCGTGAGCGGGACATCGCCGCGAGCGAGAGGGCGAAGGCCGGCACGGCCGAGGAACGGGCGCGGACCGAGCAGGGCAAGGCTCGCCAGGCCCGTACGGCCGCGGAGTCCGCGGGCACGACGGCGTCGGAGAAGCTGGCGGCGGCGCAGGGTGCCGAACTGCGTGCCTACAAGGCCCGCAACGCGGCGGTGAAGGCCGAGCACGAGAA
The DNA here is from genome assembly GCF_014205055.1 of Streptomyces luteogriseus. Taxonomy (NCBI): domain Bacteria; kingdom Bacillati; phylum Actinomycetota; class Actinomycetes; order Kitasatosporales; family Streptomycetaceae; genus Streptomyces; species Streptomyces luteogriseus. The sequence continues at coordinate 2,734,160 of NZ_JACHMS010000001.1, read as the reverse complement.
GAACGCCACCGCCTCCCGCGCGTCGGCCCTGGAGTCCGCGGCAGCCGCTGCCGAGGGCACCGCGGCCGCGGCCGAGACCCGGCAGGCGGCCACCGAGGCACGTTCCGCCGCCAACGACGCGGCGGGCGCGGCGACCCGGGCGCGTACGGCGGCCAACGAGGCGACCACGGCGGCGGTCAACGCCCGAGCGGCGGCGACCCGCGCGCAGGGCGCGGCCGAGCGTTCCCGGTCCGCCGCGGAAGCGGCCCAGTCGGCGTACGCGAAGACCCACGCGGCCGCCCAAACCGCGCACGCCGCGGCGGCGGAGGCGATCGACGCGGCCGCCTCCGCGAAGACGAAGGCCAAGCAGGCGGACTCCGAGGCCAAGAAGGCCCAGGCCGCGGCGATCACCGCGCGCAAGGAGGCCACCGCGGCGGTGGCCGAGGCCGCGAAGACGGCCGCGTGGGCGGCGAAGACCGCCGGGTACGCCGCCGCCACGGCCCACTACGCGCAGGGCGCCCGCGATGCCGCGACCGCGACCACCAAGGCGGCCGACGCGGCGATCACCATCGGCTCCCCGTATCGCGAGACCGACACCTCGGCGGCGTACGCGGTGCTGATCGGGCAGACCTCCAAGACGCTGGCCGAGCAGCAGGCCACGGCGGCCAAGGCCAAGTCGGACGAGGCGAAGAAGGCGGCGGCGCAGGCCAAGGCGCTCGCCGAGAAGGCCGCCGGCGATGCCAAGATCGCCCTCCAGGCGGCGGCCGATGCCGCGGACTACGCGGTGCAGGCGGTCGAGTCCGCCGCCGCGGCGAACGCTTCCGCCAAGGCCGCCGCGACGGACGCCGCCGCGGCGAAGAAGGCCGACGCGAGCGCCCAGAAGTATGACCAGCAGGCGGGCACCGACGCCTTCTACGCCAACTCCGCCGCCAACGAGGCCGAATCGGCGGCCGCCCAGGCCGACCGCGACGCCACGGACGCCGAGCGGGACGCGGTCGGCGCCCGTTCCGCCGCTTCCGCCGCCGAGTCCGACGCTGCCGTCGCGGACCGCGTCGCCACTTCCGCCGAGTCGGACGCGGTCAAGGCCGAGAAGGCGGCCTCCAACGCCGACGGCGCGGCGAAGGAGGCGGACGCCGCCGCCACCCGCGCCGAGGAGGCGGAGCGCAAGCGTCTGGAGGAACTCCGCAAGGAGCAGGCCGACCAGGCGGCCAACCCCGGCCCGGCCCTGTCCTCCGATGAGGAGGCCGCGCTCCTGCGCATGTGCGGGCAGGAGTGCGTGGACCAGTACCGGTCCGCGCTCGCCCTGGCGTCCCTGAGCCTGCTGGACTGGGTCAAGCAGAACGGCGGGCAGATCCTCCTCGACGAGATCGGCTGGACCGACCTCAAGAACTGCCTGACCAAGGGCGATGTCGAGGCCTGCCTGTGGACACTGGCCAAGGCCGTCCCGGCGAACAAGATCCTCGGGGTGGGCAAGGCGATCGTCCGGATCGCCTCGGGTGTCTACGGGTTCTTCGAGAAGTCGGCGAAGGCGAAGAAGACCCTCGACAAGCTCCGCAAGCTGGCCGAGAAGGCGAAGAAGGAGCCGGACCTCCCGGCCTGCAAGAAGAAGCCCGCGAAGAGCGCCGCGTCCGCCAAGAGCGCCGCGTCCGCCAAGAGCGCCGGGACCGTGCGGACGGCAGGGTTCGCCACGGCGTCGTCGTCCGCCGCGGCCTCGTCGGACGATGACGACGACGAGCCCATCGACCTGGGTGCCTGCGACTTCGACCTGGTGGACGACCTGCCCTACGAGGTGCTGGCGGACATCGAGAAGAGGTTCGGCACCGATGTCTCGGAAGGCGTCGAGTACCAGTGGCGGCGGATGGGCGACCCGGACCTCGAGGTCGCGGCGGACCACGACCTTCCGGGTGTCGGCCGCAATCTGCAGGACATGGCCGACTACTTCAAGAAGTGGCAGGGCAAGGCGACCCACTTCGACACGAAGAAGAAGAACCCCGTCGCCTACGATGAGGACAAGGGCCTGATCATCATCATCCAGAATTACCGCATCCACGCCTACAAGATGCACAAGGACACGTTCACCAACGGCGGCCGCTACGAGCCCCTCAACAAGAGCTGACGGGGGAAGGCGAGACAGTTGAGAACACAGTTGAAGGTCACCCGCGACGGCGACGCGTTCATCGCCCGGCTCGCGCCCTCCCAGGCGTCGGCGATGTACGAGGCGTTGAGCTATCTGCGTGGGAGGGACCGCGGCGACACGGAGCTGATCCTGCTGGTCGGTGCGGGCCGGGAGGCGGTCGACGCGTTGTTGGAACGCCTGGCCGGACCTCACAAGGAGTCACGGGACTTCCGGCTCGCCCTGGAGGAACTGCACGTGCTGCACAGCGCCCTGTGCGCTACGCCCACCCTGTTCCTCGAGCGCAGCGGCCTCTTCGCGGAGGAGCCGTTCAACATCCGCCTGGGCTTTTATCGGGAGAACTTCGACGCCCTGGCCCAGGCCGTCGTTCGGGCGGTTGCCGAGGCGTGACACCCGACGGACGTCACTGAGCGCCGAAGGACGAGGGCGCCCCCTGGATCCCAGGGGGCGCCCTCTGTCGTGTACGGGCCTTCACGGCCCTGTGCGGATCAGCCCTTGGCCTCGCCCAGGTGGTGGACCCGCACCATGTTGGTGGTGCCGGGCACGCCGGGGGGCGAACCGGCGGTGATGACCACGATGTCGCCGTCGTTGAAGCGGTTCAGCTTCACCAGCTCCTGCTCGACCAGGTCGACCATCTCGTCGGTGCTGTTCACGAACGGCACCACGTGGGGCTCCACGCCCCAGCTCAGCGCCATCTGGTTGCGGGTGCCCTCGTCGGTGGTGAAGGCGATGATCGGCTGGACCGCGCGGTAGCGCGAGAGACGGCGGGCGGTGTCGCCGGACTGCGTGAAGGCCACCAGGCCCCGGCCGCCGAGGAAGTCGGCGATCTCGCACGCGGCGCGGGCCACCGAACCGCCCTGCGTGCGCGGCTTCTTGCCCGGCACCAGCGGCTGCAGGCCCTTGGACATCAGCTCCTGCTCGGCCGCGGCGACGATCTTCGACATCGTCTTCACGGTCTCGATCGGGTAGGCGCCCACGCTCGACTCGGCGGACAGCATGACCGCGTCGGCGCCGTCCAGGATCGCGTTGGCCACGTCGGAGGCCTCGGCGCGGGTCGGACGGGAGTTGGTGATCATCGACTCCATCATCTGGGTCGCCACGATCACCGGCTTGGCGTTGCGCCGGCACAGCTCGATCAGGCGCTTCTGCACCATGGGGACCTTCTCGAGCGGGTACTCGACGGCCAGGTCACCGCGGGCGACCATGACACCGTCGAACGCCAGCACGACGTCCTCCATGTTCTGCACCGCCTGCGGCTTCTCCACCTTGGCGATGACCGGGACGCGGCGGCCTTCCTCGTCCATGATGCGGTGCACGTCCTGGACGTCCTTGGCGTCCCGGACGAACGACAGCGCGACCAGGTCGCAGCCCATCCGGAGGGCGAAGCGGAGGTCCTCGATGTCCTTCTCCGACAGGGCGGGCACGTTGACGGCCGCGCCGGGCAGGTTGATGCCCTTGTGGTCGGAGATGACACCGCCCTCGATGACGATCGTCTTCACCCGGGGCCCGCTGATGTCGGTGACCTTCAGTTCGACGTTGCCGTCGTTGATGAGGATCTGGTCGCCGTGGGAGACGTCGCCGGGCAGGCCCTTGTAGGTCGTCCCGCAGATCGTCTTGTCGCCGGGGACGTCCTCGGTGGTGATGGTGAACTCGTCACCGCGCACCAGCTCCACGGGACCCTCGGCGAAGGTCTCCAGGCGGATCTTCGGGCCCTGGAGGTCGGCGAGGACACCGATGGCCCGGCCGGTCTCCTTGGCGGCGGCACGGACCCGGTCGTACCGGCCCTGGTGCTCGGCGTGGCTGCCGTGGCTGAAGTTGAAGCGGGCCACGTTCATGCCGGCTTCGATCAACGCGACAAGCTGATCGTGGGAGTCGACCGCGGGGCCGAGAGTACAGACGATTTTCGAACGGCGCATGGGGGCGATCCTATCGGTTTGTTTCGCAACGGAATATTCCGTCTGGCGGAAAATACAAAAGGGCGGGATGCCGCTCAGGTGTGATTCCCCGAACCAATTACCAGCGCGTAGGTCTGTGTCGCGATCTCCAATTCCTCGTCAGTAGGTACCACCGCCACCGCGACCCGGGCGCCCTCGGGCGAGATCAGCCGCGCCTCGTCGCCGCGTACGGCGTTGCGCTCGCCGTCCACCGCCAGGCCCAGCTCCTCCAGACCCGCCAGGGCGGCCGCCCGCACGGGAGCCGCGTTCTCGCCGACACCTGCGGTGAAGGCGACCGCGTCCACCCGCCCGAGCACGGCGTAATAGGCGCCGATGTACTTCTTCAGCCGGTGAATGTAGATGTCGAACGCCAGCTCCGCCTGCTCGTCGCCCTCGTCGACGCGGCGGCGGATCTCCCTCATGTCGTTGTCACCGCACAGACCGATCAGACCGCTCTTCTTGTTGAGAAGAGTGTCGATCTCGTCGGCGGACATTCCGCCAACACGCATCAAATGGAAGATGACGGCCGGGTCCATGTCTCCGGAGCGCGTACCCATCACGAGCCCCTCCAAAGGCGTCAGCCCCATGGAGGTGTCCACGCAGCGACCGCCCCGCACCGCCGAGGCGGACGCCCCGTTGCCCAGGTGCAGCACGATCACGTTCGTCTCGGACGGGTCCTTGCCCAGGAGCTCGGCGGTGGCGCGCGAGACGTACGCGTGCGAGGTGCCGTGGAAGCCGTAGCGCCGCACGCGGTGCTCGTCGGCGGTCTTCACGTCGATCGCGTAGCGGGCGGCCGACTCCGGCATGGTCGTGTGGAACGCGGTGTCGAACACGGCGACCTGCGGCAGGTCCGGACGCAGCACCTGGGCCGTGCGGATCCCGGTGAGGTTGGCCGGGTTGTGCAGGGGGGCCACCGGGATGAGCCGCTCGATCTCGGCGAGCACGGCGTCGTCGATCACGGTCGGCTCGGTGAAGGTCTTGCCGCCGTGCACCACCCGGTGCCCGATCGCGGCCAGTTCGGGCGAGTCCAGGCCCAGGTCGTCCTTGGCGAGCTCCTCGGCGACGGCCTTCAGGGCGGCGTCGTGGTCGGCGATCGCACCCTCGCGCTCGCGGCTCTCGCCGCCCGCCGGGGTGTGCTTCAGCCGGGACGTCTGCTCGCCGATGCGCTCCACCAGGCCCACCGCGAGCCGGCTGCTGTCGCGCATGTCGAGCAGCTGGTACTTCACCGACGAGGAGCCGGAGTTGAGGACGAGGACACGGGTGGGGCTCACTGGGCGGTCGCCTTCTCGCTCGGGGACGGGGCGGGCATCTGGGCCTGGATCGCCGTGATCGCGACGGTGTTCACGATGTCGGAGACCATGGCGCCCCGGGACAGGTCGTTGACCGGCTTGCGCAGACCCTGCAGCACCGGGCCGACCGCGATCGCGCCGGCCGAGCGCTGCACGGCCTTGTAGGTGTTGTTGCCGGTGTTCAGGTCGGGGAAGATCAGCACGCTCGCCTGCCCGGCGACCTCGGAGCCGGGCAGCTTGGTCGCCGCGACCGACGGCTCCACCGCGGCGTCGTACTGGATCGGTCCCTCGATCTTCAGGTCGGGCCGGCGCGCGCGCACCAGCTCCGTGGCCTCGCGCACCTTGTCGACGTCGGCGCCGGAGCCGGAGGTGCCGGTGGAGTACGACAGCATCGCGATCCTGGGCTCCACGCCGAACTGCTCGGCCGTGGCCGCCGACTGGATGGCGATGTCGGCGAGCTGCTCGGCGTTCGGGTCCGGGTTGACCGCGCAGTCGCCGTAGACGAGGACCTTGTCGGCCAGGCACATGAAGAACACGGACGAGACGATGCCGGCGTCCGGCTTCGTCTTGATGATCTCGAACGCCGGGCGGATGGTCGCGGCCGTGGAGTGCACCGAGCCCGACACCATGCCGTCGGCGAGGCCCTCCTGGACCATCAGCGTGCCGAAGTAGTTCACGTCGGAGACCACGTCGTAGGCGAGCTCCACGGTGACGCCCCGGTGGGCGCGCAGGGCGGCGTACTTCTCGGCGAAGGAGTCGCGCAGGTCGGAGGCGGCCGGGTCGATCAGCTGGGACTCCCCGAGGTCGATGCCGAGATCGGCGGCCTTCTTGCGGATCTGGTCGACCGGGCCGAGCAGGGTCAGCTCGCACACGCCGCGGCGCAACAGCACCTCGGCGGCGTGCAGCACCCGCTCCTCGGTGCCCTCGGGCAGGACGACCCGGCGCAGGTCGGAGCGGGCCTGCTCCAGCAGCTTGTGCTCGAACATCATCGGCGTGACGCGGTCGCTGCTCGGAGCGGAGACCCGGCGCGCGAGGTCGACGGTGTCGGCGTACCGCTCGAACAGGCCGAGGGCCCGCTCGGCCTTGCGCGGGGTGGCCGCGTTCAGCTTGCCCTCCAGGGAGAACAGCTGCTCGGCGGTGGGGAAGCTGGTGCCGGCCACCGACAGCACCGGGGTGCCGGGGGCGAGGCGGTCGGCGAGGGTGAGGATGTGGTCGCCGGGCACCTCGTCGAGGGTGAGCAGCACGCCCGCTATCGGCGGGGTGCCGGCGCTGTGCGCGGCGAGCGAGCCGACGACCAGGTCGGAGCGGTCGCCCGGGGTGACGACGAGGCAGCCCGGGGTCAGGGCGCTCAGGAAGTTCGGCAGCATCGCGCCGCCGAAGACGAAGCCCAGCACGTCCCGGGCGAGCCCGGAGTCGTCGCCGAGCACCACCTTGGCACCGAGGGCGTGGCCGATCTGCGAGACGGTCGGCGCGGACAGCGCGGGCTCGTCGGGCAGGACGTAACAGGGCACGGGCAGCCGGGAGTCGAGCTGGCCGGCGATCTCGTCGCGGTCCTCGCGGGCCACCCGGTTGGCGACCATGGCCAGGACGTCGCAGCCCAGGGTGTCGTAGGCGCGGTAGGCGTTGCGCGTCTCGGCGAGCACCGACTCCACGGTCTGCTTGCGGCCGCCGACGACCGGGATCACGGACGCGCCGAACTCGTTCGCCAGCCGGGCGTTGAGCGACAGCTCGTCCGGCAGCTGCGTGCCGGCGTAGTCGGTGCCGAGGACCAGGACGACGTCGTAGTCCCGCGCGACCCGGTGGAAGCGGTCGACGAGGGTGGACACCAGCTCGTCGGTGCCGGCCTCGGCCTGGAGGGCGGACGCCTCGTGGTAGTCCATGCCGTAGACGGTCGCCGGGTCCTGGGTGAGCCGGTAGCGGGCGCGCAGCAGCTCGAAGAGGCGGTCGGGTCCGTCGTGGACCAGGGGGCGGAACACACCGACCCGGTCCACCTGCCGGGTGAGGAGCTCCATGACCCCCAGTTCGACGACCTGGCGTCCGTCGCCGCGGTCGATGCCGGTCACGTACACGCTGCGGGTCACGCGCGCTCTCCGTTTCGTCTCGAGTGGGGGGAGGCCTCACACCCACGGCTTTCCAGCCTGGGGCACAAAAATCGCCCACCGAGGTGAGCAGAACCCTCTTGACAATACCCCTGCCGCTGGATAAGGCGCCCGTCAGCGTAGGGGTTCCACAGGGGCCTCTGGGGCGTGAAACAATCGGCAGTGGCTCACCGGTGTCAACAGCGAGCAGGAGACACAGCACGATGCGTATCGGAGTTCTCACCGCAGGCGGCGACTGCCCCGGCCTGAACGCCGTGATCCGGTCGGTCGTGCACCGGGCGGTCGACAACTACGGCGACGAGGTCATCGGCTTCGAGGACGGCTACGCCGGTCTGCTCGACGGCCGCTACCGCAGCCTCGATCTGGAGTCCGTCAGCGGCATCCTGGCCCGCGGCGGCACCATCCTCGGGTCGTCCCGGCTGGAGCGCGACCGGCTGCGCGAGGCCTGCGAGAACGCCTCCGACATGATCCACGAGTTCGGCATCGACGCGCTCATCCCGATCGGCGGCGAGGGCACGCTGACGGCCGCGCGCATGCTGAGCGACGCCGGCCTGCCCGTCGTGGGTGTCCCGAAGACGATCGACAACGACATCTCCTCCACGGACCGCACCTTCGGCTTCGACACCGCCGTGGGCGTCGCCACCGAGGCGATGGACCGCCTGAAGACCACCGCCGAGTCCCACCAGCGGGTGATGGTGGTGGAGGTCATGGGCCGCCACGCGGGCTGGATCGCCCTGGAGTCCGGCATGGCGGCCGGCGCGCACGGCATCTGCCTGCCGGAGCGGCCGTTCGACCCGGCCGACCTCGTGAAGATGGTCGAGGAGCGGTTCTCCCGCGGCAAGAAGTTCGCGGTGGTCTGCGTCGCCGAGGGCGCCCACCCCGCCGACGGCTCCATGGACTACGTCAAGGGCGCCATAGACAAGTTCGGCCACGAGCGCTTCCAGGGCATCGGCACCGCCCTGGCCCACGAGCTGGAGCGGCGCCTCGGCAAGGAGGCCAAGCCGGTCATCCTCGGCCACGTCCAGCGCGGCGGTGTGCCCACCGCCTACGACCGGGTGCTCGCCACGCGGTTCGGCTGGCACGCGGTGGAGGCCGCGCACCAGGAGCAGTTCGGCAGGATGACCGCCCTGCGCGGGACGGACATCGTGATGGTCCCGCTCGCGGAGGCCGTGACCGAGCTGAAGACGGTGCCGAAGGACCGGATGGACGAGGCCGAGTCGGTCTTCTAGGGCTTCCAAGGTCTTTCAGGGTCTTTCCAGGGGCTTGCGGGGGTCGGTCCTCTAGCCGGCCTCCAGATCGGTGTCGTCCTGGAGCTTCGTCCAGAAGTGCTCCACGATCCGGTCGAGGAAGTCCTGGCCGGCGCCGCCCGCGTCACCCCTGCCGCCGCCCCAGCTCAGGGTGGCGGCCATGTGCCCCTGGTAGTCCTCGTGCAGGCCCCGCAGGGCGTCCTCGAGGAACCGCCGGTCCAGGGGCACGAGTTTGGCCACCGGGCGGACGTAGGCCTGCCAGCGGGTGGTGGCGGCGCTGCGCAGCAGGGCGCCGAGTCTGCCGTCGCGGCCCGTGACCGTGACGAAGTCGGGCAGGCCGAGCCCGAGCAGATCGGCCAGGGCGGCGGACTGCCGGTCCGTGCCGCGCCAGGTGTCGGTCTCCTCCATGCGCAGATACGCCTGCACCTCGTGCCCCACGGCCCGGGCCACGTCCTCCGGGGCGAGGCAGCGGGCGATGCGGTGTTCACGCAGGGTGCGCGGTCTGCCGATGAGTTCGGCGGGCGAGCACCACAGCACGCCCGCGAGCGCGGTGAGTTCGGAGTTGGTCGGGGCGGCGGCCCCGCGTTCCCAGGCCATCACGTGGTCCGGGGTGACGTGCGGGTGCCCGTACGAGACGCGCATGCCGTAGGCGACGTGCTCGGGGGCCATGCCGAGGGCCGCGCGCAGCCGGCGGGCGGCGGGGGCGTTGAAGGGTGGGGCCGTCGGGGCGGACGGTCCGGGGGGAGGGGGCGGGGGCTGGCTCGGTCGGGCTGAAGGTCGGCGCACGGCCCACAAGCTAGGGCGGCGGGAGTGGGCTGACTACGGTCTGTTCGGCCAGGATCACGGATTGTACGAAACTACGGCTACCGGCGGGTTCGACCGGGGCCGAAGATCGTCTGTCGACGGGGGCGCGGGTGCGGCGAGGATGGCGCCGGGCCCGGTGATCATGGGCCCGGAAAGGCAGTGAATCACGTGAACGGCAAGCTCAACGGGCATATTCGCGAGCGACTTCTCGCGCCGAACTTCTGGCATCTCGCCACGGTGGGGGCGGACGGGGCGCCCCAGGTGTCGCCCATGTGGGCGGACATCGAAGGGGAGTACGTCATGGTCAACACCTCGATGGGGCGGGTGAAGGAGGAGAACCTGCGGCGCAATCCGTACGTTTCGCTGTCGCACCACGACCCCGACAACCCGTACGACCGCGCCGAGATCCGCGGGAAGGTCATGCGGTTCGTGGAGGGGGAGGCCGCGGAGCGGGCGATGGACCGGCTGGCGCGGAAGTACCTCGGCGAGGACCGGTACCCGTGGCTGCTGCCCGGCGAGCGCCGGGTGATGCTGCTGATCGAGCCGACGCGGGTGCGGAGGCTGGAGGGGGTCGAGCCGTTCCGGGCCGGGGTCCTGCCGGAGGGGACGGCCGACTGACCCCTCGGGAACATGTGGCCGGCGGAACGGAGCGCCCGGTGAGCAGGTCTCGCCGGGCGCTTCTGCGTGTGGTGGTCCGGCGAGGTGTGATCGCCCGACCCATTGACCCTGATCCGTTCACCCACCTAGCCTCCATCCTCATACGTGGACGCCATCTCCATACAGAGATGGCGGTTTCAGAGATGGGTCATCGGTTCAAAGGGGAACTGCCTTGCCTCTGCTCATCGTCGGGATCAGCGTTCTGATCCTGCTCGTCCTCATGACCAGGTTGAGACTGAACGGCTTCGCGGCCCTGCTGCTCGTGGCGGTGGGCGTCGCGCTCGTCCAGGGCATTCCCGTGGCGACCATCCCGGACGTCCTCTCCGAGGGCATCGGGGACCAGATCGGCGACACCATGCTGACCATCGGGCTCGGCGCGATGGTGGGCCGGGTGATGGGGGACTCGGGCGCCGCCCAGCGCATAGCCGGCAAGCTCCTCGACGCCTTCGGGCCGCGCTGGGTCCAGGTCGCCATGGTGGTCACGTCCATGCTGATCGGCGTGACCATGTTCTACGAGGTCGCGTTCATCATCATCGTGCCCATCGCGTTCACGCTGGTCAGGGTCACCGGGGCGAAGCTGCTGTGGGTGGGCCTGCCGATGTCCATCGCGCTGTCCACCATGCACAGCTTCCTCCCGCCGCACCCGGGCCCCACCGCCGTCGCCGCGACCTTCCACGCCTCCGTCGGACTGACCCTGTTCTACGGCCTGTTCATCGCCGTGCCCGTCGGCGCGCTCATCGCCCTGACCTGGCCCCGGCTTCCGTTCGTCGCGCGGCTGACGCCGTCCATCCCCAAGGGCCTGGTCAGCGAACGCGAGTTCACCGACGAGGAGATGCCCGGTCTCGGCTGGTCCCTGTTCGTGGCGCTCTTCCCCGTCGTGCTGATCGTGGCCGCCGCGGTGACGGACATGGCCACGTCGGGCGAGAGCCCCCTGCTGCACGCCGTCGCGTTCATCGGGTCGGCGCCGATCGCGCTGCTCCTGACGCTGTGCCTGGCCGTGTGGGCGTTCGGGCCGCGGATCGGGCGCAGCCTGAGCGACGTCGGGGCGTCCTGCACGTCGGCGGCCCAGGCGATGGCGATGATCCTGCTGGTCATCGGCGCGGGCGGGGCGTTCAAGAACGTGCTGGTCGAAGGCGGGATCTCCGACTACATCAAGGACGCCACGGACGGCTGGTCCATCTCGCCGATCGTCCTCGCCTGGCTCGTCGCGGTCATCCTGCGTATCGCGCTCGGCTCGGCGACGGTGGCGGTGGTCACCGCCTCCGGTGTCGCGCTGCCGCTGCTCGCCGGGAGCGGGGTCCACCCGGAGGTGATGGTGCTGGCCGTCGCCTGCGGCTCCATCGCGTTCTCGCATGTGAACGACCCCGGGTTCTGGCTGTTCAAGGAGTACTTCAACCTGTCGGTCGTCGAGGCGATCAAGGTGCGGACGTCCTACACGACGGTGCTGGCCGTGCTCGGGCTGGGCGGGGTGCTGGTGGCCGAGTGGGTTCTCGACGGCTTGAGTCTGTGAACCGGGTGTTCGGGAGCAGGCGGTCGATGAGAACAGGCAGTCGCTGAGAAGAGCAGTTGATGAGAAGGGGCAGTTTGATGGGCATCGGACAGCAGCCGACCGTCACGGCGTTCGCCGTCTATCCGGTCGCCGGGCGGGACAGCATGGAGCTGAATCTCTCCGGCGCGCACGGGCCGTACTTCACCCGCAACGTCGTCGTGCTCACCGACTCCGAGGGGCGGACCGGGCTGGGGGAGGTGCCCGGCGGGGAGAAGATCACGCGGACGCTGCGGGACGCGGAGTCCCTGGTCGTCGGGGCGAAGGTCGGCGACCACAAGCGGGTGCTGCGCGAGATCGGGGAGCGGTTCGCCGACCGGGACGCGGGCGGGCGGGGTGCGCAGACGTTCGACCTGCGGACCACGGTGCACACCGTCACCGCGGTCGAGTCGGCGCTGCTGGACCTGCTGGGGCAGCACCTCGACGTGCCGGTGGCGGCGCTGCTGGGGGACGGGCAGCAGCGGGACTCCGTGCGGGTGCTGGGCTATCTCTTCTACGTGGGTGACCCCGACCGCACGGATCTGGAGTACGTGCGGGAGCCCGGCTCTCCCGTGGAGTGGTACCGGGTGCGGCATGAGGAGGCCCTGTCGGCCGAGGCGATCGTGCGGCAGGCCGAGGCGGCGTACGCGCTGTACGGGTTCCGGGACTTCAAGCTCAAGGGGGGTGTGCTGGAGGGGGCCGAGGAGGTCGCGGCGGTCCGGGCGCTGAAGCGGCGCTTTCCCGAGGCGCGGGTCACGCTCGATCCGAACGGGGCGTGGTCGCTGCGGGAGGCGGTCGAGCTGTGCCGGCCGCTGGTGGGGACGCTCGCGTATGCCGAGGATCCGTGCGGGGCGGAGGGCGGGTACTCGGGGCGGGAGGTGCTCGCGGAGTTCCGGCGGGCGACGGGGTTGCCGACCGCGACGAACATGATCGCCACGGACTGGCGTCAGCTGGCCCATGCGCTGGCTCTGCAGTCGGTGTCCATTCCGCTGGCCGATCCGCACTTCTGGACCATGCAGGGGTCGGTGCGGGTGGCGCAGTTGTGTGACGCGATGGGGCTGACGTGGGGGTGTCACTCCAACAACCACTTCGACATCTCGCTGGCGATGGTGACGCACTGCGGGGCGGCGGCGCCGGGGGAGTACAACGCGCTGGACACGCACTGGATCTGGCAGGAGGGGCTGGAGCGGCTGACGGTCGAGCCGCCGCGGATCGTGGGGGGCGAGGTCGCGGTTCCGGATGCGCCGGGGCTGGGGGTGCGGGTGGACATGGAGCGGTTGCTGGCGGCGCACGAGCTGTACCGGGAGAAGGCGTTGGGGGCGCGGGACGATGCGGTGGGGATGCGGTATCTCGTGCCGGGGTGGTCGTTCGATGCGAAGCGGCCGTGTCTGGTGCGGTGACGCCTGCGGCGGGCCGTGGGGTGCGGTGGTGGGGGTGCGCGCTCGTTTCGCCTTCGCGGTGGGGGTGGGTCGGGGCCGCGCAGGGGGCCCGTCCTCGGAACGGGGCGATGAACCCTGACACCGACTGACTGTCCGTTGACGCGCCAACCGCTGCGGGCGGACACCCCCCGGCACGACCCCTTCTCGCCGTCCGCGGGTGCGGAAGCGCCGTGGCGCGCCCAGCTGCGGGCATGCGTGCCGCCAGGGGCGGCACGGGTGGGCGCAGCGGCACCCCGCTGCGCCGGGTTGCGGACCTACGCGGCCTCAGCACCGACGCCGAGCACCCCGCTCCGCCGGGCTGCGGACCCACCCGGCCTCGGCAACCGTGGGGTTCAGCCCTTGACCGCGCCGCCCAGCGCGAAGCCGCCTCCGAGGCGTCGGGCTATCAGGACGTACAGGAGGATCACCGGGGTCGAGTAGACGATGGAGAACGCTGCCAGCTGGCCGTACGCCACCATGCCGCGGTTGCCGAAGAAGTCGTTGATGCTGACCGATGCCGGCATCTGGTCGGGGGTGAGCAGGAGCATGAAGGGGACGAAGAAGTTGCCCCACATCATGACGAAGGAGAAGACCGTCACGACGGACACGCCCGGGCCCATGAGGGGCAGGACGATGCGGAGCAGGGACTGGAACGCCGAGGCTCCGTCGGTCCAGGCGGCCTCCTCCAGTTCCTTCGGTACGCCGTCCATGAAGTTCTTCATCAGCCAGATGGCGAAGGGGAGTTGGGACGCCGCGAAGAAGAGGATCGTGCCCTGCATGGTGTCGATCAGGTCCACCTGCACGAAGAGCGCGTAGACCGGAACCATGATCGCGGTGATGGGCAGGCTCGTGGCGAAGAGGATGGTGAGGAGGAAGGGGCGGTTGAAGCGGGAACGGAAGCGGGAGAGGGGGTAGGCGGCCAGGGCCGCGCAGACCACCGTCAGCAGGGTCGCGCCGCCGCACAGGATCAGGCTGTTGAGAAGCGGCGTGAAGGTGATCTCGGGGGTGAGGATCGCGTCGAAGTTGTCGAACGTGAGGCCGTCGGGGGCCTTCACCCGCAGGTTCGCGTGGGGGTCCAGGGCCGACAGGACCACCCAGGCGAGGGGGAGGACGAACGCTCCCGCGACCACCAGGAGGCCCGCGTCCGCGGCCAGGCGGCGAGTCGTGCGGCGGGAAACCGACGTGAGGGCCATGCGTGTCAGACCTCCGTCCGCAGCAGGCGCAGGTAGATGAGGGAGAAGAGCGAGCCGACCAGGAGCAGGAGCAGGGCGACCGCCGTGCCGTAGCCGATCAGGCTGTTCTGGAAGGCCTGTTCGTACATGAAGAGGGGCAGGGTCTGGGACCTGCCGCCGGGGCCGCCTCTCGTCATCACCCAGATCAGGCCGAAGACGGACAGGGTCTGGAGGGTGTTGAGCATCAGGTTCGTGCCGATGGAGCGGCGGATCATGGGGAGCGTGATGTGCCACATGCGGCGCCTCCCCCCGGCCCCGTCGACCTCCGCCGCCTCGGTGATCTCCCTGGGGATCTCGTTCAGCGCGGCCGAGTAGACCAGCATCGAGAAGGCCGTGCCGCGCCAGACGTTCGCGAAGGACACCGCCAGGATCGGGAGGGTGAACAGCCAGTTCTGGGAGGGCAGATGGAGCCAGTCCAGGATGGCGTTGAGGGTGCCCTCGCGGCGGAAGAAGGCGTAGAGGAGGAAGCCGGCGACGACCTCCGGCAGGACCCACGCCGTGACCACGATGCCGCCGGTGAGGGTGCGGACCGGTTTCGACGCGCGCCGCATCAGTACCGCCAGGGCGAGGCCGAGGGTGTTCTGGCCGATGAGGGACGACACCACCGTGAACACCAGCGTCAGCCATACGGCGTTCAGGAACGCCTCGTCGCCGAAGGCGCGCGTGAAGTTGTCGAGGCCGACGAACGACTCCTCGGCCTGGCCGGTGAGCTGGAGGTCCGTGAAGGCGATGTAGACGCAGTAGGCGATGGGGCCCGCGAGGAAGAGGAGCAGGAGGACGACCGCGGGGGTGAGGGGCAGGATCCGCAGCGGCCGACGGGGGCCGTGTGCCGGGTGCCCGTCCTCGGGGGTCTTGGTGAGGCGGGGGTGGGGTGCCGTGGCGGTCATGACCGGAGGTCCTCGCTCACCGCTCGACCACCTGGTTGTCCGTCGCGTCCTTCAGCGCGTCCGTGTACGAGCTCGTCGCCTCCGCCACCGAGGTGTCGCCCGTGGTCACGCCCTCCATCGCCTCCTGGATGGCCGTGGAGACCTTGGGGTAGGCCGGGTAGGCGGGGCGGTAGTGCGTCGTCGAGACCAGGTCCGTGAAGAACTTGATGCCGGGCTGGGCGTCGACGTAGGCGGGGTCCTCGGCGACGTCCTCGCGGACCGCGATGCCCGAGTTGGCGACGTACCACTTCTGCGCGTTCGCCTTGGTCTGCATCGTCTTGACGAACTCGAAGGCCAGGTCCGGGTTGCCCGCCTTGGCCGGGATCGACCAGGTCCAGCCGCCGGACATGCTCACCTTGCCGGGCGCCTGCCCGTGCTGCGTGGGCATGGCCGCAAGGCCCAGTGTCCTCGACCACTCGGGCCACTCGTGGCCGCTGCCGGGCAGCCAGTCCTGGGGGAGCCAGGAACCGTCGAGGGCGATGGCCAGCTTGCCCTGCGGCAGCCACTCGCCGCGGACCCGGGTCATGACGTTCGGGTCGAGGGCGTCCGAGACGTCCGGGCCGAGCTTCTCCCTGTAGACCGTCTCGACGAAGGAGAGGGCATCCTCGAAGGCTTTGCCGCCGGCGATCCACTTCTTGGAGTTCTTGTCGTAGAGGGGGTCCGTGCCGCCGTCGACCGTGCCGTAGAGGAGCATCTCGAAGGTCTGCATGGCGGCCGCCTCGCCGACCGGTTTGCCGGTGTAGGCGTTGAGCGGGATGACGTCGGGGACCTTCTTCTTGATGGTGCGGGCGGCGGTGAGGACGTCGTTCCAGGTCCTGGGCTGCCAGTCGGCGGGGAGGCCGGCCTTCTCGAAGACGTCCTTGTTGAACCACAGGCCGCGGGTGTCGGTGCCGTCGGGGACGCCGTACGTCTTGCCGTCCTCGCCCTTGGCCGCCGCCTTCGCCGTGTCGATGAACCGGTTCCAGTCCGGCCACTTGGCGAGGTACGGGTCGAGGGGCTTCAGATAGCCGCTGGTGATGTCCGAGTTGATGAGGAACGTGTCCTCGTAGACGAGGTCCGGTGCGGTCTTGGGGGAGCGGAGCATCTGCTGGAGCTTGGTGTAGTACTCCGAGTCCGGGGCCTTGATCGGGACGAGCTCGACCTTCTTGCCGGGGTGGGCCTTCTCGAACTGCTTCCTGATGTCCGCGAGATAGGTGTCCATCACCTTCACGGAGTTGTCCGTGGACTGTTTGAAGGAGACCTTCACGGTGTCCGGGTCGCTGCCGGATCCGCCTCCGCAGGCGGTGAGCGTGGTTGCGGCGAGGGCCAGGGCGACGAGGGGGGTGAGAGCGGCGGTGGGGCGCACGGCAACGACCTCCTGCGGGCGCACTTCGTTGTGGCCGGGACGGCTGCGTCGTGAACCTAAGTTGAGTGGTCTAGTCAGGTCAATGCGTGTGCGGGGATCGGCGGCTGATGGGCCGTCACTGGCCCGTCACCCAGCGGTACTGCAACTCCGGCCGCCCCACCGTGCCGTACTGCGGGCGGCGCGCCGCGCGGCCCGCGTCGACCAGATGCTCCAGGTAACGGCGGGCCGTGATGCGGGAGATGCCCACGGACTCCGCGACGCCGGCGGCCGTGAGGCCCTCCGCGCTGTCGCGCAGGGCGCCCGTCACCCGCTCCAGCGTCGGTGCGCTGAGCCCCTTGGGCAGCGCGGCCGGGCCCGGTGCGCGCAGGGCCGCGAGCGCCCGGTCCACCTCGTCCTGGCCGCTCGCCTCGCCGACCGCCGCGTGGAACTCGGCGTAGCGCACGAGGCGGTCGCGCAGGGTCGCGAAGGTGAACGGCTTCAGGACGTACTGCACGACCCCGAGCGAAACACCCTCGCGGACGACGGCCAGGTCGCGCGCCGACGTCACCGCTATCACGTCCGCGTGATGGCCGGCCGTCCTGAGGGACCGGGCCAGTTGCAGTCCGTGCACGTCCGGCAGGTGCAGGTCGAGCAGGAGGAGGTCCACCGGGGTGCGCTCCAGGACCCGGCGGGCCTCCGTACCCGAGTGCGCCTTGCCCACCGCCACGAACCCCGGCACCCGCCCCACGTACAGCACGTGCGCGTCGGCGGCGACCGGGTCGTCCTCCACCACCAGGACGCGGATGGCCTGCTCGCTGCTCGTCATGCGTCGCCTCCAGCGCCTCTGGCCACCGGGGCCCCGGATGTCACGCCCGCGTCCGCCGCCCCGGACTCCCGCAGCGGCAGCCGTACCTCGAACTCCGCCCCGCCCCCGTCGGCCTCGGCCACCGTCAGGGAGCCCTCGTGCCGCTGGGTCGCCTGCCGGACCAGCGCCAGCCCGAGACCCCGGCCGCCCGGACCCGCCGGCTTCGTCGAGAAGCCCCGCTGGAAGACCGCCTCGGTGTGCTCCGGGTCGACGCCCGGGCCCGTGTCGGAGACCCGCAGCACCAGCTCCGGGGCGTCACCGGAGTTCCTGGTGTACGCCGCCACCGTCACCCGGGCCCGGGCGCTGCCCTGCGCCGCGTCGACGGCGTTGTCGATCAGGTTGCCGAGGATGGTCACCAGGTCCCGCGCCGGGAGGGTCTCGGGCAGCAGGCCGTCGTCCAGGCTGCTGTCCTCCGACACCATCAGCTCCACGCCCCGCTCGTTCGCCTGGGCCGTCTTGCCCAGCAGCAGTGCCGCCAGCACCGGCTCGCTCACCGCCGCCACGACCTGGTCGGTCAGTGCCTGCGCCAGCTCCAGTTCGGCCGTCGCGAACTCCACCGCCTCCTCCGCCCGGCCCAGCTCGATCAGCGAGACGACCGTGTGCAGCCGGTTCGCCGCCTCGTGCGCCTGTGAGCGCAGCGCCTGTGTGAAACCCCGCTCGGAATCCAACTCGCCCATCAAGGACTGGAGTTCGGTGACATCGCGCAGGGTGACGACCGTACCGCGCCGCTCACCGCCCGACACCGGCGAGGTGTTGATCACCAGGACCCTGGACGCCGTCAGATGCACCTCGTCGACCCGGGGCTCCGAGGCGAGCAGGGCGCCCGTCAGCGGGGCCGGCAGCCCCAGCTCCGCCACCGACCTGCCCACCACGTCCCCGGCCACGCCGAGCAACTCCCGACCTCCGTCGTTGATCAGCGCCACACGGTACTGCCCGTCCAGCATCAGCAGCCCCTCGCGTACGGCGTGCAGGGCGGCCTGATGGTAGTCGTGCATCCGGCTGAGCTCGGTCGCGTTCATACCGTGGGTGTGGCGGCGCAGCCGGGCGTTGATGACGTACGTGCCGACCGCGCCCAGCATCAGCGCGCCGGCCGCGACGCCGAGCAGGGCCGTCAGCTGGTCCTGGGCCCGCTGGGTGATCTGCTCGACCCGGATCCCCGCGCTGACCATGCCGACCACCGTGCTGCCGTCCTGGATCGGGGTGACGGCGCGGACCGACGGGCCGAGCGTGCCGGTGTAGGTCTCGGTGAAGGTCTCGCCCTTCAGGGCCCGCTCGGTGTGCCCCTGAAAGGGCTGGCCGATCTGCCGGGGGTCGGGGTGTGTCCAGCGGATGCCCCGGGGATCCATGATCGTGATGAAGTCGACCTCGGTGTCCCGCATCACCTTCAGCGCGTACGGCTGGAGCTCGGCGGTCGGGTCGCCGGTGCGGGTCGCGGTCAGCACGGACGGGGAATCGGCCACCGAGCGGGCCACCGCCCTGGCCTGGCGCGTCGCGGCCTCCTCGGCCTGGCTGCGGTCGCTGACGTAGGTGAACAGCGCGTATCCGGCCACGACGACCGCTATCAGGACGGCCTGCATGGCGAAGAGCTGGCCCGCCAGACTGCGGGGACCGGGGACGGTGAGGCGCATGCCGTCAGTCTGCACCGTGGCTGATTGTGAACTAAATGAACGGAAGGGTGACCGCGCTCACAGAGCAGGACATAGTCACGGCATTCCCCATAACGCATCTCCGGGAGCCCCGCTCCGAGATTCCCGGAGTCTCCCCGGACGTGAGCCGCACGCCGGTGATGCCGACGACGTCGTCAAGGAGGGCCGCCGTGACCAGCGCAGCCGATACGGCACCTACCGCACGCAAGCCCAAGCGGGACCGCACGCACTATCTCTACATCGCGGTGATCATCGCGGTCGCCGCCGGTATCGCGGTGGGCCTGGCCGCACCGGAATTCGCGCAAGAGCTGAAGCCGATCGGCACGGGGTTCGTGGCCCTGATCAAGATGATGATCTCGCCGATCATCTTCTGCACGATCGTGCTGGGCATCGGCTCGGTACGGAAGGCCGCCAAGGTCGGTGCCGTCGGCGGTATCGCCCTCGGCTACTTCATGGTGATGTCGCTGGTCGCGCTGGGCATCGGCCTGGTCGTCGGCAACATCCTGGACCCGGGCTCGAGCCTTGCGATGACCGACGCGGTCAAGGACGCCGGTCACGCACAGGTCGACCCCGAGGCCACCGCGAACACCGCCGACTTCCTGCTGGGCATCATCCCGACCACGATGGTGTCCGCCTTCACCAGCGAGTCGGTCCTGCAGACCCTGCTGATCGCCCTGCTCGCCGGCTTCGCGCTGCAGGGCATGGGCTCGGCAGGCCAGCCGATCCTGCGCGGCATCGAGCACATCCAGCGGCTCGTCTTCCGCATCCTCGCGATGGTCATGTGGGCCGCCCCGATCGGCGCCTTCGGTGCCATCGCCGCCGTCACCGGCTCCGCGGGCGTGGAAGCGCTCAAGAGCCTCGCCGTGCTGATGCTCGGCTTCTACGTGACCTGTTTCCTGTTCGTCTTCATCGTGCTCGGCGCCCTGCTGCGCGCCGTCTCCGGCCTGAACGTCTTCTCGCTGTTCAAGTACCTGGGCCGGGAGTTCCTGCTGATCCTGTCCACCTCCTCCTCCGAGTCCGCGCTGCCGCGGCTCATCGCGAAGATGGAGCACCTGGGCGTCAGCAAGCCGGTGGTCGGCATCACCGTCCCGACCGGCTACTCCTTCAACCTCGACGGCACCATGATCTACATGACCATGGCCTCGCTGTTCATCGCCGACGCCATGGGCACGCCGATGTCGATCGGTGAGCAGATCCCGCTGTTGCTCTTCCTGCTGGTGGCCTCCAAGGGTGCCGCCGGTGTCACCGGCGCCGGCCTCGCGACCCTGGCCGGTGGCCTCCAGTCGCACAAGCCGGCCCTGGTGGACGGCATCGGCCTCATCGTCGGCATCGACCGCTTCATGAGCGAGGCCCGCGCCCTGACCAACTTCGCGGGCAACGCCGTCGCCACGGTGCTGATCGGCACCTGGACCAAGGAGATCGACAAGGACCGTGTGAACCAGGTTCTCGCCGGTCAGCTGCCCTTCGACGAGAAGACGCTGCTGGACGACGGCCACGACGGCCCGTCCGGGGACCACGTCGAGGTGCCCGATCAGGGCGGCGAGAAGGAGCTGGCGAAGGCCTGACGGCCGCGCCGCCCCCGTGAGACTCCGGGCGGCTGGGTGTCCCCCCGTCGCTCAGCCGCCCGGTCCACAGCGCACCGACAGATCGGCAGCGCACATACGCATCAGCAGCGCACGGACAGATCAATCGTTCAGCTTCGCCACCAGATCGGTGGCCTTAGAGGCGGGCACGCCCGCCGCGGTCAGTACGGTGACCGCGGCGCAGCGGCCCGCCTCTCGCGCTGCCAGCAGGCCGTCGTTCACCGCCTCCATCACCGCGAACAGCATCTGCTCGTGCACATACGCCAGGGCCGGAGCCGGCAGCGGTGAGCTGAAGACGTCCTCGTCCAGCCCGCGCTGCAGCAACCCGATGCTCTCCTGGCGGACCGGGGCGAGCCGCTCCCGGATGCCCTGCATGGTGACCGTGCGCTGGGCGAGTGCGACCAGCAGCCGGTAGCGGTCGGCGATCGCCCACACCGCCAGCACCGAGCGAGCCACGGCCTCCGCCGGGTCCCGCACGTCCTCGCGGCCCGCCGCGTGCGCCGCCGACAGCGCCTCCACGGCCTCGTCCACGAGCGTGCTGATCAGCGCCTCGCGGCTCGGGAAGTGCCCGTACACCGTGCGCCGTACGACGCCCGCGGCCCGCGCGATCTGGTCCATGGACGCGTCGGGGTCGCGCAGCAGCTCGGCGAGGGCGACGTCGAGGATGCGGCGACGGTTGGCGTCGGCCCGGCTGGTTCCCGTGGTCATGGACGTCATTGTGCCCCTCTCCCATCGAGTTGCACAGCGCTGTGCAACGGCGTAGATTGCACATCGTTGTGCAAGTGCACAGTTGTGTGCAACTCAAGCCGGGAAGGCAACCCCCGCCATGCGACTCCTCATGAACGAACCGGCCGAGAGGATGGACCGCCCCTACGCACGCCGCTGGTGGGCGCTCCTCGTGCTCTGCCTCAGCCTGCTGATCATCGTGATGGCCAACACCGCCCTCACGGTCGCCGCGCCCGACATGACCGCGGACCTCGGCCTGAACAGCGCCGACCTGCAGTGGGTGATCGACGGCTACACCGTCCCCTACGCCGCGCTGATGCTGCTGCTCGGCGCGATAGGCGACAAGTACAGCCGCCGGGGCGCGCTCGTCCTCGGGCTGGTGGTGTTCGCGGGCGGCTCCGTCTTCGGCTACCTCGCCGACAGCGCCACGACGGTCATCGCCGCTCGGGCCGTGATGGGCGCCGGTGCCGCGATGATCATGCCCGCCACGCTGTCCCTCCTCGCCTCGACCTTCCCGCGCGCCGAACGGGCCAAGGCCATCACCCTGTGGACCGCCACCGCCGGTCTCGCCATCGCGGCCGGGCCGCTGGTCGCCGGCGCGCTGCTCGCGGACCACGGCTGGTCGTCGACGTTCCTCATCAACGTCCCCATCGCGGTCCTCGCCATGCTCGGCGCCTTCGTCCTCGTACCGCCGTCCAAGGCCGCGGACCGCGGGCGCATCGACTACGGCGGCGGACTGCTGTCGGTGGTGTGGATCGCCGCGCTGGTCTACATGATCATCGAGGGTCCGCACTTCGGCTGGGGCGTCAAGGCCGTCACGGCGGCGGTCGTCGCCGGAGCCGGGCTGGTCGCCTTCATCGTCTGGGAGCTGCGCCACCCGCGCCCGCTGCTCGACGTCCGCCGCTTCACGAACCGCGGCTTCGCCGGCTCCAACCTCGCCGTCGCCCTGTTCTTCCTCGCGGTCTTCGGCGCCTTCTACTACCTCACGCAGCACCTCCAGTTCGTCCTCGGCTACGACGCCCTGGACACGGGCCTGCGCATGCTGCCGCTGGCGGGCGCCGTGTTCGTGGGGGCGGCCCTCACCGGCTTCCTCACACCCCGGGTCGGCATGAAGTGGACCGTCACGGCCGGCATGGTCGGCGGCACGGCGGCCCTGGCGCTCCTCACCCAGGTCGACGCCGGTTCGTCGTACGGCGACTTCGTCGCGCCCCTGATCGTCCTCGGCCTCTCCATCGGGCTCGCGCTGTCGCCCTGCACCGACGCGATCATGGGGGCGTTCCCGGAGTCGGAGCTGGGCGTCGGCGGCGCCGTGAACGACACGTCGCTGGAGCTCGGCGGCTCGCTCGGCATCGCCATCCTGGGCTCGCTGCTGGCGACGTCGTACTCCGGCCACCTCTCGGACGCCACGGCCGGCAGCAAGCTCCCCGCCTCCTCCCTGTCCACCGCCCAGGACTCCGTCGGAGCCGGATACGCCGTCGCCCAGGGCATCGGCGACAAGGCGCGGCAGCTCGCCGAGCAGGCCGCGCACACCGGTGACCCCCAGCAGGCGGAGCGACTCCGGGCCCAGGCCGGGCAACTCGGCGGCGGCGCCCGGCAGATGGCCGACGCGGTCGGATCAGCGTTCTCCGACGCGGTCGCCCACACCAGCATGATCGGGGCCGTGATCCTGGGCATCGGCACGGTGGTGGTGGCGCTGCTCCTGCCCGGCAAGGAGAAGACGGCGGACGAGCCCGCGGACGAGAACAGGGAACTGGAGTCCGCCGGGGCCCGCTAGACCGTGACCGCGACCTCCCGCCGCCCCCCGGCAGGCGGGACGTCGCGCACACGGCGGCCCCTGACTGACGCGAGAGCGGCGCCACCGCCAATGAGCGGCAGGCGCCGCATACGCGCCCGACCCGACGTGGTCCGACCGCGCAGTCCGTCACGGTGCCCGAGTCCGTGACCGCCTCCGGCTCGCCCCGCCGGGAGACCGGTGTGGTGGCGCGTCGGTGACCGTGACCGAAGACGGCCGGGCACCGGGCCGGCTGTCTCCTCCGGCCGGACACGTTCGCCGCGTTGGCCGGGTTCCCGTCCGCCCTGCGGTCGCTGCCCCACCCGCACTCGGGACGACTACACGTGCGTGACCGGTGCCGGGTGCGCCCCGCCCCCGGTCGCCTCGTCCAGCCGGGTCGTCTCCTCCGGGGTGAGCAGCAGGTCCGCTGCTGCTGCCGAGTCCCTGATCGTCCCTGGCCGGGTCGCCCCCGGGATCGGGACGACCGACGGGGAGCGGGCCAGCAGCCAGGCCAGGCCGACCTGTTGGGGACTGACACCGCGCTCCGCCGCCACCGCGTGGAACGCGGCGAAGCGATCCGCCCCCTCCGTGCGCGACGGCCCGTCCAGGGAGCTGCGGGACAGCCCGCCGAGCGGGCTCCACGGCAGGAACGCCAGCCCCAGCTCCTCGCACAGCCGCAGCTCCGGCTCACTGTCCCGGAAGGCGGGGGAGTACCGGTTCTGCACCGACACCAGCCGGTCGCCGAGGATCCCCCGCGCCCGGCGGATCTGGTCCGCGTCCGCGTTGGACACACCGGCCAGCCGGATCGTGCCCGCGTCGAGCAACTCGCGCAGGGCGCCGACCGACTCCTCGAAGGGCACCGCGGGGTCGGGCTTGTGCAGTTGGTAGAGGCCGATCGCCTCCACCCCCAGCCGCTCACGCGACGCCTCCGCCGCGGCCTTGAGGTGACGGGGGGAGCCGTTCACCGTCCAGTCGCCGCCCGCCGGGCGGCCGCGGCCGCCCTTCGTCGCCACCAGGACGCCGGAGGTGTCACCGCCGTAGGCGGCCAGCGCGCGGGCCACCAGGCGTTCGTTGTGCCCGGGCTCCGCGCCCGGCAGATGGTACGAGTCGGCCGTGTCCAGCAGCGTCACGCCCGCGTCGAGGGCGGCGTGCACGGTGGCCAGGGCGCGCTCCTCGTCCGGCCGGCCCTCGATGGACAGCGGCATCGCGCCGAGCCCGACCGCACTCACCCGCAGCCCGCCGAGTGTCCTGTAGCGCATGTCAGCCGCCCTCCCCGAGTGTCTCGGCGACGGCACGCGGCAGCCACTGGCGGGCCTCGCCGAAGGTGAAGCCGAGCCGGGCGGCCCGGCCGTTGTCCATGCCGTAGGAGCGGCGGAAGGAGAAGGGAGAGACCTCGCCGACCTCCACGGGCCGGAACCCGGCCCGGCCGCCGGGGACATGAACGGCGACCGCCGCGCACAGCTCCTCGGTGCTCAGCGCCCCGGAGGAGGCCGCGTTCACCGGGCCGGTGAAGTCCTCGCCCGCCGCCCAGGCCAGGAAGCGGGCGATCTCCTCGACGTACACATAGGTGGCCGGCCGGTTCACCGCCGGCACGGCGATCGGCTCGCCGGTGCGTATCCGCTCGGCGTAGTGGGCCAGCCTGCCGGTGAAGTCATCGTCCCCGCCCAGCACATGGGCCACCCGCACCGCCGTGTACGGCAGCGCGGCGCCCCCGGCGGCGAAGACCGCCTCGGCCTGCCGCTTGCCCTCCCCGTAGTGGGCCTCCAGGAACGCGGGTTCGTCCCAGGGGAGTTCGAGGTCGACGGTGACGGTGGCCGGGTCGACCGCCTCCTCGCGTACGAGGGCGGGGGAGTCCTCGTATTCGTACACCTCGACCGTCGAGGTCATCACATAGCGGCGGGTGCGCCCGGAGAAGACGCGGCGGGCGATCGCCGCCTGGCGCGGGGTGTAGCAGACCTGGTCGACGACGACGTCGAAGAGCCGCGAGCCGAGCGCACCGGCCAGTGCCCCTTCGTCGTTCCGGTCGGCGCGCAGGTGCTCCACCCCGGCGGGCGGCGGGGATGACCCCCGGTTCAGCACGGTGACGCGGTGGCCGTCGTCGAGCAGCCGTGCGAGCAGACGCTTTCCGACGTAACGGTTCCCGCCGATGACCAGGACGTTCAGAGCCTTTTCCATGGCCATAATTCTCCCGGCGTACATTCGCGCTCTGAAGGGGGAACCATGGGAGTTCAGACCTCGGCACCGAAAGAACCACGGCAGTTGCGCGCCGCCGCCGACGAAACATCGGTGGCCTTCGACGCGGTGGACCGGCAGATCCTCCTGCTGCTCCAGACCGACGGCCGGATCAAGCTCAGCGAGCTCGGCCGCCGGGTCAGGCTCAGCCCCGCGGCCGTCACCGAGCGGGTGCGGCGGCTTGAGGCGGCGGGCGTGATCAGCGGCTACGGCGCCCATGTCGTGCCGGCCCGGCTCGGCTACGGCATCCAGGCGTTCATCCGCGTGAACCCGCACGGCGGCTACACCCTCAAGCACCCCAGGACCCTGGAGCTGATCGAGCGCCCCGAGATCACCGAGGTGCACCACGTGGTCGGGGAGGACTGCTGGATCCTCAAGGTCGCCGTCCGCGACACCGTCCACCTGGAAAACGTCCTGGAGGACGTCTCCGTGCTCGGCCGCACCACGACGTCGATCGTGCTGACCTCCCCGGTGGAGCGCACACCGCTGTTGCCTTGACGCCGGGGTCAAGGATTACGTTCGACCGCATGCGAATCGGCGAGCTGGCCGCACGGGCCGGGACCACGACGCGGACGCTGCGGTACTACGAGTCGCGGGGGCTGCTGCCCGCGCGGCGCACGGGCAACGGATACCGGACCTACGACGAGAGCGACCTGCGGCTGCTGCGGCAGATCAGGACGCTCCAGGACTTCGGGTTCGACCTGGAGGAGACGCGGCCCTTCGTGGAGTGCCTGCGCGCCGGGCACCCCCAGGGCGACTCCTGCCCGGCGTCGCTCGCGGTCTACCGGCGCAAGCTGGACGAGCTCGACGCGCTGATCGGCCAGCTGAGCGGGGTGCGGGACACCGTCGCGCGGCAACTGGAGAAGGCCGAGCTGGCGCGCGACGGGCTGGCCGCCGAGGCGGAGGTTCCGGGCGGTCCGGAACCCGCGTGCGAGCTGGGAGGGGACCCATGGTGACCGGTGTGACCGACGTGACGGACGCGGACTTCGAGGCGGAGGTGATCGGCGCTGAGCTGCCGGTGCTGGTGGAGTTCACCGCCGGCTGGTGCCCGCCCTGCCGGCAGATGGGCCCGGTGCTCAAGGCCCTCGCCTCCGAGGAGGGCGACCGGCTGAAGGTCGTGCAGCTGGACGTCGACTCCAACCCGGAGACGACCAACGCCTACAAGGTGCTCTCGATGCCGACCTTCATGGTGTTCCGCGGCGGCGAGCCCGTGAAGTCGATGGTCGGGGCCCGGGCCAAGCGGCGGCTGCTGGAGGAGCTGGCCGACGTGATGTGAGCGGCCGCCCGAAAACACGGCCCGGATACAGAAATCCCCCGAGTAATTGCGCTCGGGGGATTTCTCTGCGTATATTTGTTTGTTCGTGACTTCACGCGGATTGAAGCCCGCCAGAAGTCACAGTGAAGTTCAGTGAGCACAGTATATCCGGGCGGGAGCGGAATTGTCAAACACCGAATTTCCGGACGATGAATTGCGCCAGGAACAGGAATTCATCGACGGGTTGTACGCGCGCGTGGACGCGCTGCGCGGCGACGCCGAGACCTCCGTCACGGACGCGCTCGCGCAGGGCAACACCCCCATGCAGGCCAGACTCGAGCGGGACATCCTCGTGGCCGAGCGCTCCGGGCTGCTCGCCGCGCTGAACGCGGTGGACGGCTCCCTGTGCTTCGGCCGGATCGACCTCACCTCGGGCATCACCCACCGCATCGGCCGGATCGGCCTGCGCACCGACGACGCGGAGCGCACCCCCGTCCTCATCGACTGGCGTGCCGACGTCGCACGCCCCTTCTACCTGGCCACCGGCCACACCCCGATGGGGCTCAGGCGCCGGCGGCACATCGCCACCGACGGCCGCCGGGTCACCCATCTGCACGACGAGATCCTCGACCTCGGCGACCAGACCCGCACCGGCCACGAGGACCCGACGGGCGACGCCGTCCTGCTCGCCGCCCTCAACTCGGCGCGCACCGGCCGCATGAGCGACATCGTGCAGACCATCCAGGCCGACCAGGACCGCATCATCCGCGCCCCGCACCGCGGCGTCATGGTGGTCGAGGGCGGCCCCGGCACCGGCAAGACGGCCGTCGCCCTGCACCGCGCCGCCTACCTGCTCTACGAGCACCGGGAACTGCTCGCCAAACGGGCCGTGCTGATCGTCGGGCCCAACCCGGCGTTCCTCGGCTACATCGGCGAGGTGCTGCCCTCCCTCGGCGAGACCGGTGTGCTCCTCGCGACCGTGGGCGAGCTGTTCCCCGGGGTGAAGGCGAGCGCGACCGACACACCCGAGGCCGCCGCGGTGAAGGGCCGGGCCGGCATGGCCGACGTCCTCGCCGAGGTCGTCCGCGGCCGGCAGGCGCTGCCCGACCCGGTGATCGCCATCGAGCACGACCGCGAAGTCCTCATGCTCGACGACGGCCTGGTCGGCGTCGCCCGCGAGCGCACCCGTGCCGCCAAGCTGCCCCACAACGCCGCCCGCGAGCACTTCGAGGGCCACATCCTCAACGCCCTCACCGACCTGTACGCGGAGCGGATCGGCACCGACCCCTTCGACGGGTCCAGCCTGCTCGACCCCAGCGACATCACCCAGATCCGCGACGACCTCGCGGAGAACCCCGACGTCTGGTCCGCCATCGACCAGCTGTGGCCGGTGCTCACCCCGCAGCGGCTCGTCGCCGACTTCCTCGCCGCGCCCGAGGAGTTCCTGTCCGCCGAGGACGCCGAGGCCGTACGTCGCCCGGTGACCCGGCGCTGGACGGTCGCGGACGTGCCGCTGCTCGACGAGGCCGCCGAACTCCTCGGCGACGACGACCGGCTGGCCCGGGAGCGCGCCGCACGCGAGCGGGAGGAGCAGATCGCCTACGCGCAGGGCGTGCTGGAGGTGTCGTACGCCTCCCGGACCTACGAGTTCGAGGACAAGGAGGAGGGCGACCCCGAGGGCTCCGAGGTGCTGTCCGCGCACGACATCATCGACGCCGAGCGGTTCGCCGAGCGGCACGAGGAGGACGACCACCGCAGCGCCGCCGAGCGCGCGGCGGCCGACCGCACCTGGGCGTTCGGGCACATCATCGTCGACGAGGCGCAGGAGTTGTCGCCGATGGCGTGGCGGCTGCTGATGCGGCGCAGCCCGACCCGCTCGATGACCCTGGTCGGCGACCCGGCCCAGACGGCGGAGGCGGCCGGGGTCGGTTCCTGGTCGGGCATCCTCTCCCCGTACGTCGAGGACCGCTGGGAGCACACCCGACTGGGCGTCAACTACCGCACCCCGGCCGAGATCATGGACGTCGCGGCGGCCGTGGTGCGTGCCGAGAACCCGGAGTTCGAGCCGCCCAGCTCGGTCCGCTCCACGGGCGTACGGCCCTGGGCACGCGCCACCGACGACCTTCCGGGCGCCGTCGCCAAGGCGGTCGGGGAGCTCACCCCCTCCGAGGGCAGGCTCGCGGTGATCGCGCCGCGCGACGTCCACCGCTCCCTCGCGGCCCGGCTGGACGGGGTGACGGCGGGCGCCGAACCCGACCTCACGCAGACGGTGGTCCTGCTCGACCCGCGCCAGGCCAAGGGCCTGGAGTTCGACTCCGTCCTCGTGGTCGAGCCCGGCCGGTACGGCACCAGCGACCTGTACGTGGCCCTGACCCGGGCCACCCAGCGGCTGGGCGTGCTCCACACCGGCGAGCTGCCGAAGCCCCTGGCGGACGCCTTCGCGTAGCGGAGCGGCCCCGTACCCGGCCGGGTACGGGGCCCCGCCTACCGCAGGAGCGACCTCGGATCCCGCAGGGCGTGCCACAGCCCGGCCGCGAGCGGTACGACCGTCAGGGCGAAGAAGACCCAGAACAGGAACTCGGCCCCGGGCGCGAGGTCGTAGACGGTGCCGTCCTCCCAGACGCAGTAGGCCCGCGGCGGGAACGGCGTGGAGACCCCCGTCACCTTCCCGTTCCCGATGACGCCCTCCCGGTAAGGCTCCCTGGGGCAGGGGGCGGTGTCCGGGAACAGGAAGGCGTCGTCCGCCGTCATGATGACCAGCCAGGTGGCGGCGCAGAGCGGCACCGACCAGAAGACCGCCGTCCGCACCCACAGCGGCAGCAGCGGATGCGCCAGCAGCCCCCGCAGCGCGACCCACCCGACCACGAGCCCGACGAACACCGGGAGCAGCGTCATGACGCCGTCGCGGCCTTGCGGGCACGCGGTTCGGTCGCACCCCACGCGGTCGTGGCCGCCGCCCGGCGCGGCGGCTGCACCGGCCTCGGCGGACCCGGCGAGACGGGCGGGGTGTCATCCATGGGGCCACCCCACCAGGACCGGACCGGCCGGGCTGTGACGGAGGCCACTCCTCCGGCCACAGCCGTGTCACAGGAGGAAGAGCTCGACCCGGCTCGCCCGCGGTCGGATTGCCGGGTGGTTCGGGCAGCCAGTCGCGCGCCGGGTCGTACTCCAGCCATCGACTCCGTCCCGCCTGCGCGGCGAAGGCGCCGGGGCGCCCTCACGGCCACGACCACCCTCACGCCGGACTACGAGCGGGTCGTCGGCCGGGTCGTCGACGCACTCGGCGTCGCTCGCGTCGGGCTCGTCGGTCTCAGCCTGGGCGGCTACTACGCGGCGCGGACGGCGGCACTGGAGCCGCGCGTGGCGGCCGTCGCCACCGTCAGCGGCCCCTTCCGCCTCGACTGGGCCGAACTGCCCCCGCCCGTGCGGGACATCATGACCGAGCGGGCCGGAGGGGTCGATGCCGCCCGTGCCTTCGCCCGCCCGGTGGATCTCGCCGGCCTGACACCGCGCATCACGGCCCCGCTGCTGGTCGTGGACGGCGGCCGGGACGTCATCCCCGGCGTGACGAACGGCGAGCCGCTCGCCCGCCTCGCACCGCACGGCACCCACCTGTCGGTACCGCACGGCGACCACCTGCTCGGCAACGCGCGGGGCGACTGGCTGTTCCCGCTCGCCGACCACATCGCGCACGCGCTGACGGGAGCGGCGGGATGAGCCGCCCCCGACAACGCTCCCTGGGCTCCCTGTCGCGTGCCCGGCCTCCTACGCCGGCCGCAGCCACACCGTCGCCAGGGGCGGCAGGGCCAGGCGGATGCTGGCCGGGCGGCCGTGCCAGGGCTGGGGTTCGGGCTTGACCGGGTCGGGGTTGGTGACGTCGCTGCCGCCGTAGCGGGCCGCGTCGGTGTTGAGCGCCTCGTGCCAGGCGGGGACGTCGTCGGGAACGCCCAGGCGGTAGTCCTGGCGGGTGACCGGCGCGAAGTTGGACACCGCCAGCACGGGGACGCCCTCCGGGTCCAGCCGCAGGAACGCGAGGACGTTGTCGTCGGCGGCGTCCCCGACGATCCACTCGAAACCGGCCGGGTCCGTGTCGAGCCGCCACAGCGCAGGGGTCGCCCGGTAGACGGTGTTCAGGTCGCGGACCAGGTCCCGCACACCCCGGTGGTCGGGCTCCGCCCCGTACCCCGGGTCCAGCAGCCACCAGTCCGGCCCGTGCGCCTCGGACCACTCGGCGCCCTGCGCGAACTCCTGCCCCATGAAGAGCAGTTGCTTGCCCGGATGGGCCCACATGTAGCCGAGGTAGGACCGCACCCCGGCGCGCTGCTGCCACCAGTCGCCCGGCATCTTCGACACCAGGGACCGCTTGCCGTGCACGACCTCGTCGTGGGAGATCGGCAGCACGTAGTTCTCGCTGTACGCGTACACCATCGAGAACGTCATCTCGCCGTGGTGGTACTTGCGGTGCACCGGCTCGTGACTCATGTACTGCAACGAGTCGTGCATCCAGCCCATGTTCCACTTCAACCCGAACCCGAGGCCACCGAAGCCGCTCGGGCCCTTGTGGTGGGTGGCACGCGTGACACCGTCCCAGGCGGTGGACTCCTCGGCGATCGTGACCACGCCGGGCACCCTGCGGTACACCGTCGCGTTCATCTCCTGGAGGAACGCCACCGCGTCCAGGTTCTCCCGGCCGCCGTGCTCGTTGGGCGTCCACTGGCCCGGCTCGCGCGAGTAGTCCAGGTAGAGCATCGAGGCGACGGCGTCCACGCGCAGCCCGTCGATGTGGAACTCCTCGCACCAGTACACGGCGTTGGCCACGAGGAAGTTGCGCACCTCGTTGCGCCCGAAGTCGAACTCCAGCGTGCCCCAGTCGGGGTGCGCGGCCCGCAGCGGATCCTCGTGCTCGTACAGGGGCTTGCCGTCGAACTCGGCCAGCGCCCAGTCGTCGCGCGGGAAGTGCGCGGGCACCCAGTCCATGAGCACGCCGATACCGGCCTGGTGCAGCTTGTCGACCAGGAACCGGAAGTCGTCCGGCGTGCCCAGCCGGGCCGTCGGGGCGTAGAAGCCGGTCACCTGATAGCCCCAGGAGCCGCCGAACGGATGCTCAGCGACCGGCATCAGCTCGACGTGCGTGAAGCCCAGGTTCTTCACGTACCCGGGGAGCTGCTCGGCGAGTTGACGGTACGTCAGCCCCGGCCGCCAGGACGGCAGATGGATCTCGTACACCGAGAACGGCGCCTCGTGCGCCGGGGCCTCGGCGCGCCGGGCCAGCCACTCGGCGTCGCTCCACTCGTACTCCGAGGAGGTGATGACCGACGAGGTCGCGGGCGGCACCTCCGTGCGGCGGGCCATCGGGTCGGCACGCAGCGTCTTCGAGCCGTCGGGGCGCGTGATCTCGAACTTGTACAGCTCGCCCTCGCCGATGTCCGGCAGGAACAGCTCCCACACCCCGGACGACCCCAGCGACCGCATGATGTGCCCGGTGCCGTCCCAGAAGTTGAAGGTGCCCGTCACGCGCACCCCGAGCGCGTTCGGCGCCCACACCGCGAACCGGGTGCCGGTCACACCCTCGTGGGTCATCGGATGGGCGCCCAGCGCCGTCCACAGCTCCTCGTGCCGGCCCTCGCCGATCAGGTGCAGATCGAGATCGCCCAGCGTGGGCAGGAAGCGGTACGCGTCCTCGGTCTCCAGGACCGTCCCCTCGTACTCCACGACCAGCCGGTACGCCGGGACCTCCCGCAGCGGCAGCAGCCCCGAGAAGAACCCCTCCCCGTCGGCGTGCAGCTCGGCCCGCAGTTCCCCGGAGACGACGGTCACCGACAGGGCGTACGGCCGGAACGCCCGGAAGGCGATGCCGCCGGGCACGGGGTGCGCGCCGAGCACGGAGTGCGGGGCGTGGTGCGTGCCGGCGAGCAGCCGCTCGCGGTCCACCGCGTCGACGGCGGGCGAGACGGCGACCTCCATCTCCGGCGGAACGGCCTGGGCGGAAGCGGCGACCCCGGCGGGAGCCCGCCCGGCGGGAGCCTTCCGAGCAGGGGCTTTTCGAGCCGGGGCCTTCTTGACCGCGCTCTTCTTCGCGACGGGCTTGCCCACGGGCACCTTGTCGGCACCGGTCTTCTTCGCGGGGCTCTTGGCGACCGTGCTCGCGGCGGGGGCGGTCTTCTTGGCGGTGGCGGTCTTCTTCGCGGTGGCCTTCTTGGCGGTGGCCTTGGCGGGGGTGGCCTTCTTCGCGACGGCCTCGGCGGCCGTGGTCGTGGCAGCGGCGCTCTTGGCAGTGCCGGCCTTCTTGGCGGCGGCCTTCTTCGCGGTGGTCTTCGCCGCAGGGGACTTCCCGGCCGCCGCCTTGCCGGCGACGGTGTCCGCGGCCGTCGACTTCGCGGCAGCGGCCTTCACGGCGGTGGTCTTGGCCGCCGTCGCCTTGACCGTCGTGGCCTTCTTGGCGGCCGTCTTCTTCGCGGCGGCCTTCTTCGCCGTCGTCGTCCCGGCCGCGGGCTGCTCGACCGCCGAGTTCTTGGCGGCGGCGTTCTTCGTCGCCGCCTTCTTGGCCACCGTCTTGCCGACGGTGGTCTTCGCGGCGGCGGCCTTCTTGGCGGTCGCCTTCGCGGGGGCCGCCTTCTTCGCCGCTGCCTGTTTGGGCACCGCCGTCTTCTTCGCGGCGCTCTTCTGCTGGGTGGCCGTGGGCTGCTCGGGGATCTTCTCCCCGGCGGTCCCCTTGGGACGCGAACCGCTGGACTCAGGGCGGGGGGTCACGGGCGGAGCCTCCAGGGCGAGGGGTGGTCGGTCAGGTCAGGTGGCCGGTCGAGGCGAGCCGGTCTATGGCGGCCAGGGGCACCGGCAGCCAGTCGGGGCGGTGCCGGGCCTCGTACACCACCTCGTAGATCGCCTTGTCGGTCTCGTAGGCCCGCAGCAGCACCGGGTCGGTGCGCGGATCGCGGCCGGAGGCCTCCGCGTAGCCGGCGCAGTACGCGGAGCGGCAGGTCTCGGCCCAGTCCGGCTGGGGCGGATCGGCCGAGCGCGCCGCGTAGTCGAAGGACCGCAGCATGCCGGCGACGTCCCGCACGGCGGGCTGCGGCATGCGGCGCTCTGCCAGCGGCCGGGCCGGCTCGCCCTCGAAGTCGATCAGCCACCACTCGCCGGACGGCGAACGCAGGCACTGCCCGAGGTGCAGATCGCCGTGCACCCGCTGCGCGGTCCACGTGCGGCCCTCGGCGGCCAGATCGCCCAGCGCCGTGAACGCGGAGCGCAGCCCGTCGGCGTACGGCCGCAGCGCGGCCACCGCCTGGACGGCCGCGTCCAGCCGCTCGATCATGCCGTCGACCATGAGCTGGAGCTGCATGTGACCGAGTGTGACGGTCGGCAACGCCCGGGCCAGCGCGGTGTGCACCTCGGCGGTGGCCCGCCCCAGTGCCCGCGCCGCGGCGCCGAAGTCCTCACCCTTGGCCAGCTCGCGCAAGGCCAGCTCCCAGCCGTCGGAGGCGCCCTGCAGGAACGGCTGCAGCACCCCCAGGACGTACGGCTGGCCCGCCGGGTCCGCCGGACCCCCCGAGACGACCGGGTCCGCGGCGGGGGCGATGTCCGCGACCATCCAGGCCGTCGGCGCGGGCACCCGGGGGCAGCCCTCGCGGGCCAGCGCGAGCGGCAGCTCCAGATCGGGGTTGACCCCGGGCACGATCCGGCGGAGCAGCTTCAGGATGAACGTATCTCCGTAGACGATGGACGAGTTGGACTGCTCGGCGGTCACCACGCGCGCCACCAGACCCGAGCGGATGTCCTGGCCGGGGTCCCGGTCGAAGCGGAGCCTGCCGATGCGGCCCCGGGTGCGCAGGGCCTCCAGGAGCAGCTCGGACGGCCTGGTGTCGTGCAGGGCGTCGTAGACCGTCCGCCCGGCGAGCGGTCCCGTCGGCACGTGTCCGATGAGCGCGGGCGCCAGCCGAGGCGGCAGCGCCTCGCGCACGCCTATCAGCAGCTGGTAGCAGTCACCGGGGTGGCCGGGCGCCCCGTGGGACGGCACGGCGGGCTGATGGGCGCGGACGAGCAGGTGGTACAGGCCCAGCTTGGACGTGGCCGGGAGCAGCTCGGTGGCCTCGACCAGCGTGAACCCGGTGACCGGCCGCCCCTTGCCCGCGAACCAGCGCTGCCGCGGCAGCCACTCCCGCAGCAACGGGTCGAGGGAGGCAAGGAGGCCGGGCGGGGTGGTGACGGTGCGTGTGACGGCTTCCGACATGGCGTCGCGTCCTTTCACCCATTCTTGGTGCGCCTCCGGGTGCCTGCAGCCGGCCCCGGGCGGCGCCCCTCCGGCTCACGCGGGTGGGCGGGGTGTTACTGATGCGTGCCCCGGGCGGGGCGGAGGAAACGCCCCGCCGCCGGGGTTTGCGGCCCACCCCGCGGGTCAGGCCTCAACAGGCCTTTTCAGGCCTCACATGGTCTCCCTGCGGAGCCTGAACCAGTAGAACCCGTGGCCCCCGAGGGTCAGCAGGTACGGCAGCTCGCCGATGGCCGGGAAGCGGACCCCGCCGAACAGCTCCACCGGGTGCCGCCCCTCGAAGGCGCTCAGGTCCAGCTCCGTGGGCTGCGCGAACCGCGAGAAGTTGTTCACGCACAGCACCAGGTCGTCCTCGTACTCGCGCAGGAACGCCAGCACCGCCGGGTTGGAGGACGGCAGCTCGGTGTAGGAGCCGAGCCCGAAGGCCGGGTTCTGCTTGCGGATCTCGATCATGCGGCGGGTCCAGTGCAGCAGCGAGGACGGTGAGGCCATGGACGCCTCGACGCTCGTGACCTGGTATCCGTAGACCGGGTCCATGATCGTGGGCAGGAACAGCCGTCCCGGGTCGCACGAGGAGAACCCGGCGTTGCGGTCGGGTGTCCACTGCATCGGCGTGCGCACCGCGTCGCGGTCGCCGAGCCAGATGTTGTCGCCCATGCCGATCTCGTCGCCGTAGTACAGGATCGGCGAACCCGGCAGCGACAGCAGCAGGGCCGTGAACAGCTCGATCTGGTTGCGGTCGTTGTCCAGCAGGGGAGCGAGCCTGCGGCGGATGCCGATGTTGGCGCGCATGCGGGGATCCTTGGCGTACTCGGCCCACATGTAGTCGCGCTCTTCGTCCGTGACCATCTCGAGCGTCAGCTCGTCGTGGTTGCGCAGGAAGATGCCCCACTGGCAGTTCGACGGGATCGCCGGGGTCTTGGCCAGGATCTCGGAGACCGGGTAGCGCGATTCCCGCCGTACCGCCATGAAGATGCGCGGCATGACCGGGAAGTGGAACGCCATGTGGCACTCGTCGCCGCCGTTGGCGTAGTCGCCGAAGTAGTCGACGACGTCCTCGGGCCACTGGTTGGCCTCCGCCAGCAGCACGGTGTCCGGGTACTGCGCGTCGATCTCCTTGCGGACCCGCTTCAGGAAGTCGTGCGTCTCCGGCAGGTTCTCGCAGTTCGTGCCCTCCTGCTGGTACAGGTACGGCACCGCGTCCAGCCGGAACCCGTCGATGCCCAGGTCCAGCCAGAACTTCAGGGCGGAGATCATCTCCTCCTGCACGGCCGGGTTCTCGTAGTTGAGGTCAGGCTGGTGGGAGAAGAAGCGGTGCCAGTAGTACTGCTTGCGGACCGGGTCGTAGGTCCAGTTGGAGGCCTCGGTGTCGACGAAGATGATCCGCGCGTCCTGGAACTGCTTGTCGTCGTCCGCCCACACGTAGTAATCGCCGTAGGGCCCGTCGGGGTCCTTGCGCGACTCCTGGAACCACGGGTGCTGGTCGCTGGTGTGGTTCATGACGAAGTCGATGATCACGCGCATGCCGCGCTGGTGGGCGGCGTCGACGAACTCCACGAAGTCGGCGAGGTCGCCGAACTCGGGCAGTACGGCCGTGTAGTCGGAGACGTCGTAGCCGCCGTCGCGCAGGGGGGACTTGAAGAACGGCGGCAGCCACAGGCAGTCGACGCCGAGCCACTGGAGGTAGTCCAGCTTCGCGGTCAGGCCCTTGAGGTCGCCGACGCCGTCGCCGTTGCTGTCCTGGAACGAGCGGACGAGCACCTCGTAGAAGACGGCGCGCTTGAACCACTCCGGGTCACGGTCCCTGGCAGGAGTGTCCTCGAAGGTGTCCGGAACGGGTTCGTTGACGATCATGTTGTGGGTGACCCTCCGATCTCCGGGGTGGACGGTCGCAGGACCGTGAAGACGTGCGCGGGCCGGTGGCCCGGTTCGAGGCGCACATAGTTGGCCCTGCCCCAGTGGTAGGTCTCGCCGGTGAGCTCGTCGCGCACCGGCACCGACTCGTGCCAGTCCAGGCCGAGTTGCGGCATGTCCAACGAGACCGTGGCCTCCTGGGTGTGGTGGGGGTCGAGGTTGGCGACCACCAGAACCGTGTTCGAACCCTTCCGCTTCGAGTAGGCGATCACCGCCTCCTGGTCGGCGTGGTGGAAGTGCAGGTCGCGCAACTGCTGGAGGGCGGGGTTCTGCCGCCGGACGGTGTTGAGCCGGGTGAGCAGTGGGGCGAGGGAGCGGCCCTCGCGTTCGGCGCGTTCCCAGTCGCGGTGCCTGAGCTGGTACTTCTCCGAGTCGAGGTACTCCTCGCTGCCTTCTCGCAGCGGGGTGTTCTCGCACAGTTCGTAGCCGGAGTAGATGCCCCAGGACGGTGACAGCGTCGCGGCGAGCACGGCCCGGACCTCGAAGGCGGGCCGTCCGCCGTGCTGGAGGTAGGCGTGCAGGATGTCGGGGGTGTTGGGGAAGAAGTTGGGCCGCATGTAGGAGGCGGCCTCACCCGACAGCTCCGTCAGGTACTCGGTCAGCTCCTCTTTGGAGTTGCGCCAGGTGAAGTAGGTGTAGGACTGCTGGAAGCCGATCTGGGCCAGGGTGTGCATCATCGCCGGCCGGGTGAACGCCTCGGCCAGGAAGATCACGTCCGGGTCGGTGCGGTTGACCTCCCCGATGACCCGCTCCCAGAACACGACCGGCTTGGTGTGCGGGTTGTCCACCCGGAAGATCCGCACCCCGGCGTCCATCCAGTGCCGCAGCACCCGCACCGTCTCGGCGACCAGGCCGTCCATGTCGGCGTCGAAGGCGATGGGGTAGATGTCCTGGTACTTCTTCGGCGGGTTCTCCGCGTAGGCGATGGTGCCGTCGGGGCGGTGGTGGAACCACTCGGGGTGCTTCTGCACCCAGGGATGGTCCGGGGAGCACTGCAACGCGAAGTCCAGCGCCACCTCCATGCCCAGCTCCCGGGCCCGCCCGACGAAGCGGACGAAGTCCTCCAGGGTGCCCAGATCGGGGTGCACGGCGTCGTGCCCGCCCTCCGGCGAGCCGATCGCCCAGGGCACGCCGACATCGTCCGGGCCGGGGGAGAGGGTGTTGTTCTTGCCCTTGCGGAAGGTGGTGCCGATGGGGTGGATCGGCGGCAGGTAGACCACGTCGAAACCCATCGCCGCGATCGCCGGCAACCGGCGGGCGGCGGTGCGGAAGGTGCCGTGGGGCTGCTCGGGGGTGCCCTCCGACCGCGGGAAGAACTCGTACCACGAGCCGTACAGGGCCCGCTCCCGCTCCACCAGGAGCGGCAGCGGCTCGCTGCTGGTGACCAGGTCCCGCAGCGGATGCCGGTCCAGGACCGCGTCCACCTCCGGCGTCAGCGCCGCCGCCAGACGAGCCGCCGCAGGGCGGTCCTCGTCCCGCAGGGCGTCGACGGCGGTGAGGATCACGTCGCGCAGTCCCTCCTCCTCGGGCACGCCCGCGGCCGCCCGCTCGTACAGACGCGCGCCCTCCTCCAGGACGACGTCCGTGTCCATGCCCGCCGGGATCTTGATCTCGGCGTGGTGGCGCCAGGTGCTGACCGGGTCCCCCCATGCCTCGACGGTGAACGTCCACAGGCCGGGTTCCCCGGCGGTGACCGTCGCACCCCACCGGTCCGTCCCCGGGGCGAGCTCGCGCATCGGCGTCCACGGGCCCGGACGGCCCTCGGGATCCTTCAGGACGACATTGGCGGCCACCGCGTCGTGCCCCTCCCGGAACACGGTCGCCGAGATCTCGAAGCTCTCGCCGGTGACGGCCTTGGCCGGCCGGCGGCCGCGCTGGACCACCGGGCGGACATCCAGTACGGGTATGCGCCCCACGGCGGTCGCGTCGTGATCGGGTGGTGGCGGCGAGGCCGGTGGACCGGCGTCGGCCGGGCGCGCGGGGCGTGCTTCGCCGCCGGGTGCGCGCGCCCCGGTGGCGCGGCGGCTGGGGGGTGCTGGCGAATGGTGCTTGGCGGGCATGACCGCTCCTGTCCGCGTCAACGTGGGTAGGCGGATGTCTGTGGGGAGGTGGGTCCTGCATGGTGCTCCTGAGAGGGGTACCCGCTGGAGCCTTCCCACCCTATTCGGGTGGGCAATCCGGCACGTTGTTAACTACTCACGCGTATGTCGACACACAAGACCGGCCTCGTCCGCGACGGACGAGGCCGGCCCCCTGGCATGGCTGCTCCTTCGTCCTACGCGCGCGGCACCCGCAGTAATTTGTCCGGCGAACCGATGCCCCGGCCGGAGACCTTCCCGGTCTCCGCGGTGGTGGTCAGGACCGCCCCGACCTGGGCCGGAGTGGCTTTCGGATGATCGGCCAAATAGAGCGCGGCGGCGCCCGCGGCGTGCGGGGACGCCATCGACGTACCCGAAAAGGTGGCCCGTGCCGTGTCGCTCGCGGCGGACGCGGAGGTGATCCCGGCGCCCGGGGCGAACAGATCGAGGGCCGGACCGTGGTTGGAGAAGGCCGGTTTTGTATCCCTCCGGTCGGTCGCGCCGACCGTGACGGCCTGCTTGACGCCGCCCGGGGAGTACAGGCCGGCCGGCCTGCCGTCGTTGCCCGCGGCGACCGTGTAGGTGACGCCGGAGGCGATGGAGGCGCGTACGGCCGCGTCCAGCCGGTCGTTGCGCGGGCCGCCCAGGCTGAGGTTGGCGACCGCGGGCTTCCTCGCGTGCCGGGTCACCCAGTCGATCCCGGCGATCACCCGGGCCGTGGTGCCCCCGCCCGCGGCGTCGAGGACGCGCACGGAGACGATCCGGGCCCGCTTCGCGACGCCGTAGGACGTCCCGGCGACCGTGCCGGCGACGTGGGTGCCGTGGCCGTTGCCGTCCGAGGCCACCCGGTCGTTCCCGACGAAGTCCCAGCCGTGGCCCGCCCGGTCGGCGAAGTCCTCATGGGTGGTCCGGACGCCGGTGTCGATCACGTACACCGTCACCACCGCGCCGGCCGACCGGGGCCAGGTGTAGCTCCGGTCCAGCGGCGGCTTGTGCTGGTCGACCCGGTCGAGCCCCCAGGACGGCGGGTTCCGCTGGGTGCCGTCGAGCCGTACGCGGGTGTCCTGGGCGACCGAGGCGACCCGGGGGTCGGCGGCCAGCCGCGCGGCCTGTCTCCCGCCCGCCCGGACCGCGTAGCCGTTCAGGACCGCGCCGTAGGTATGGCTGATCTTCGCCCCGTACTGTTCGGCGAGGCCCTTTCCGGCCGCCGACCGGGCCCGCATGCCCTCCTCCAGTGTCACCAGGTAACTTCCGTGCACGGAGCCGGGTGAACCGGCGCCGAGTATGCGCCCCTCCGGTACGGCGTGCGCGGGCAGGGTGGTGGCCGAAAACGCCGCGGCGCAGATCGCCGCCGTCAGGCCCCCCGTCCGGCGCAGACGTCGCTCGCGCGTCCGAGCCATGGTCCGAGTTCCCCTCCTCGACTCGGCGTACGGCCGCCGCGCGGCGCCGCGTGCGGCGGGCGCGGGCCGGTACGCCAGAGGCAGCCTCTCGTGACGTGTGAAGCACCACAAGGACGCCTATGGGTGCGGAATCGGCCATATCCGCCGATGGTGCTGTTCAGGCCGATCGGGGGGCGGGTGGCGGAGCCTCAGCGGCGGGGGCGTCGACGCCGGTACTGTCGTAGGAGACGTCGTCGAAGCCCTGCGAAATCCAGCGAACGCGCCGAGGTGGAACCCGTGAAGGCGATCCGTCGATTCACCGTCCGACCCGTTCTCCCCGACCCCCTCCGGCCGATCGGTGATCTGGCCCGCAACCTGCGCTGGTCGTGGCACGCGGAGACCCGTGACCTGTTCCGGTCGGTCGACCCCGAGCGGTGGGCCGCCTCGGGCGGCGACCCCGTCCGGCTGCTCGGCAGCGTGCCGCCCGCGCGACTGGCGGAGCTCGCCGGGGACGACTCGTTCCTGCGCCGCCTCGCCGCGGTCGCGGACGATCTGCGCGACTACACGACCGGCGAGCGCTGGTACCAGACCCAGCCCGAGGAACTGCCCGCCGCGATCGCCTACTTCTCACCCGAGTTCGGCATCACGGCCGCTCTGCCCCAGTACTCCGGCGGCCTCGGCATCCTGGCCGGCGACCACCTCAAGGCGGCCAGCGACCTCGGCGTCCCGCTGATCGGCGTCGGCCTGCTCTACCGGCACGGCTACTTCCGCCAGACCCTGTCCCGGGACGGCTGGCAGCAGGAGCACTACCCGGTCCTCGACCCCAACGAGCTGCCCGTCGTCCAGCTGGAGGAGCCCGACGGCACCCCCGCCCGGGTGGCCCTCGCCCTGCCCGGCGGCAAGCAGCTGCACGCCCGCATCTGGCTGGCGCAGGTCGGCCGGGTCCCGCTGCTGATGCTGGACTCCGACGTCGAGGAGAACGACCTCGGCGAGCGCGGCGTGACCGACCGGCTCTACGGCGGCGGCAGCGAGCACCGGCTGCTCCAGGAGATGCTCCTCGGCATAGGAGGTGTCCGGGCGGTACGGACGTACTGCCGGCTGACCGGCCACCCCGAGCCGGAGGTGTTCCACACCAACGAGGGGCACGCCGGGTTCCTCGGCCTTGAGCGCATCGCCGAACTCTGCGCCGAGGGGCTGGACTTCGACTCCGCGCTGGAGTCGGTCCGCGCCGGGACCGTCTTCACCACCCACACACCCGTCCCGGCCGGTATCGACCGCTTCGATCGCGAGTTGGTCGCCCGCCACTTCGGACCCGACGCCGAGCTGCCCCGCATCGACGTCGAGCGCGTTCTCAGGCTCGGCATGGAGACCTACCCGGGTGGGGAGCCCAACCTCTTCAACATGGCCGTGATGGGCCTGCGCCTCGCCCAGCGCGCCAACGGTGTCTCCCTGCTGCACGGCAACGTCAGCCGCGAGATGTTCGCCGGTCTGTGGCCCGGCTTCGACGCCGACGAGGTGCCGATCACCTCCGTGACCAACGGGGTGCACGCGCCCACCTGGGTCGCCCCCGAGGTGTTCCGGCTCGGTGCGAAGCAGATCGGTGTGCAGCGTGCCGAGGACGCTCTGACCGTCGGCGGCTCGGACCGCTGGGACACGGTGGCCGACATCCCCGACCAGGACATCTTCGACCTGCGGCGGGTGCTGCGCGAGCAGCTCGTCGAGGAGGTGCGGGAGCGGCTGCGGGCCTCCTGGCGGCAGCGCGGCGCGCATTCGGCCGAGCTGGGCTGGATCGACGGCGTGCTCGACCCGGACGTCCTCACCATCGGCTTCGCCCGGCGCGTGCCCTCGTACAAGCGCCTGACACTGATGCTGCGCGACCGGGACCGGCTGATGGACCTGCTGCTGCACCCCGAGCGGCCGGTCCAGATCGTCGTGGCGGGCAAGGCGCACCCCGCGGACGACGGCGGGAAGCGGCTGGTGCAGGAGCTGGTGCGGTTCGCGGACGACCCGCGGGTGCGGCACCGGATCGTGTTCCTGCCGGACTACGGCATGGCGATGGCGCAGAAGCTCTACCCCGGCTGCGACATCTGGCTGAACAACCCGCTCAGGCCGCTGGAGGCCTGCGGCACCTCCGGCATGAAGGCCGCGCTCAACGGCTGCCTCAACCTGTCCGTCCTCGACGGCTGGTGGGACGAGTGGTTCCAGCCCGACTTCGGCTGGGCGATCCCGACGGCGGACGG
The DNA here is from genome assembly GCF_014205055.1 of Streptomyces luteogriseus. NCBI lineage: Bacteria > Bacillati > Actinomycetota > Actinomycetes > Kitasatosporales > Streptomycetaceae > Streptomyces > Streptomyces luteogriseus. Next base: position 2,691,640 of record NZ_JACHMS010000001.1, on the reverse strand, counting down.
GGCGGGGACGGATCCCGACCACCGTGACGACATAGAGGCCGCGGCGCTGTACGACCTGCTGGAGCAGCGGGTGACGCCCCGCTTCTACGAGCGCGGGCGCAGCGGGCTGCCCGACCGCTGGATCGAGATGGTCCGGCACACGCTGAGCCTGCTCGGGCCGAAGGTGCTGGCCGGGCGGATGGTCCGCGAGTACGTCGAGCGGCTCTACGCGCCGGCGGCGCTCGCCCACCGCTCGCTCGTGCCGGAGTCCGCGCGGGAGCTCGCCGCGTGGAAGGGGCGGGTGCGGGCGGCCTGGCCGGGGGTCACGGTCGACCACGTGGAGACGTCGGCCTCGGCTGCCCTGGCGGAACTCGGCACGACACTCGCTCTGCGGGTGCGGGTCGGGCTCGGGGATCTCGGTCCGGACGACATCGAGGTGCAGGTGGTCTCCGGCCGGGTGGACGAGCAGGACCGGATCGGTGACGCGACGGTCGTCCCCCTGAAGCCGGTGGGATCCCCCGACCAGGACGGGCGCTGGGTGTACGAGGGGCCCTTGTCGCTGGATCGCACCGGGCCTTTCGGATACACGGTGCGGATCCTTCCCGCGCATCGGCTGCTGGCGTCCAGCGCGGAGTTGGGCTTGGTTGCCGGACCCTCCGAAGAACTGGTCGCGGCTGCGGGGCTGTTGATGCGGTAGTTCGACGTCTGCGGGTGCGTGGGGGGCTGAGCGCGCCCGCGCGGCGGAGCCGCACATCGGTACAGCCCCGCGCCCCTCAGGCGTCCGCACCACCCTGCGTTGCCAGGTTCCGTAGGACACTGCCGCACCTGCGCGCGTACGCGTGCTGGAAGCCCCTGGTCGCCGGGCCGCCCGCCTTCGCGTACCACTTGGCGGCCCGGCTGAACGCGTTCACTGTCAGCCACACCGTGCCGTCTCCCGTGCGGTCGACCACGAAGGACTCCTCGCCGGTCTCCGGGTGGCCGGGCAGGGTGCCGTAGGCCCAGCCCGCGCGGCGGGGCTCCTCGACCGTCCAGACCACGCGGCAGGGGGCTTTGATCATGCCGGCGAGGGTGACGGTGACGTCGACGCCGGGGGCCGCGCGGTCCGCGCCGGCGTCGATGCCCACGCCCATGGCGCGGTGCATCTCCCAGGTGAGGACCGCCTCCGAGGCCCGCCGGAAGACCTCCTCGCCCTCGCCGAGGCGGGTGCGCACGTTCATGGAGTGGAAGCCCGGAGGGCAGAATCCCTGGTCACGGGTGGCGCCGACATCGGCGTAGGTGAAGTCCTGCGAATCCGTAGAAGACACGGTCCCCAAGAGTAGGGCGGTACCCGGACCCGCTTCGGGTCCGGGTACCGCCCAGGGGCGTGGACCGGTCAGCCGACGTTCACGGCCGACCAGGCGGACGCGACCGCCTTGTACTCGGTGCTGGACGCGCCGTACAGGGCCGAGGCGGCGTTGAGGGTCGCCGTGCGGGCCTGTGCGTACTTGGTCGTCGACGTCATGTACGTCGTCAGCGCCTTGTACCAGATCTGCAGCGCCTTGGTCCGGCCGATGCCGGTGACCGTGGAGCCGTTGGACGTGGGCGAGTTGTAGGTCACGCCGTTGATCGTCTTCGAGCCGCTGCCCTCGGACAGCAGGTAGAAGAAGTGGTTGGCGGGACCGGAGGAGTAGTGGACGTCCACCCCGCCGAGGCCGGAGGACCAGCTGTCCTTGGACGCGCCGTCCTTGCTCGGCTTGTCCATGTAGCGCAGCGGCGTGCCGTCGCCGTTGATGTCGATCTCCTCGCCGATGAGGTAGTCACCGACGTCCGAGGAGTTGTTGGCGAAGAACTCGGCGCCCGCGCCGAAGATGTCGGAGGTGGCCTCGTTCAGACCGCCGGACTCGCCGCTGTAGTTCAGACCCGCCGTGGCCGAGGTCAGACCGTGGCTCATCTCGTGCGCGGCCACGTCGAGCGAGGTCAGCGGGTTGGTGTTGCCCGAGCCGTCGCCGTAGGTCATGCAGAAGCAGCTGTCGGACCAGAAGGCGTTGACGTAGCTGTTGCCGTAGTGGACGCGAGAGTAGGCGGCCTTGCCGTCGTTGCGGATGCCGCTGCGGCCGAAGGCGCTCTTGTAGAAGTCCCAGGTGACCTGGGCGCCGTAGTGCGCGTCGGCGGCGGCGGTCTCGGCGTTGGACGGGTTGCCGGTGCCCCAGACGTCGTCGGAGCCGGAGAAGAGGGTGCCGGTGCCGGAGGTGCCGCGGTTGAGGTTGTACGTCTTGTGGCCGCCGCGGGTGCCGTCCGTCAGGTTGTACGTCGACCCGGACTTGGTGGTGCTGAGGGTGACCTGGCCGCTGTAGGTGGTGTTGCCGGTGCCGGTCTCGATGCCCTGGTACTCGTAGAGCTTCTTGCCGGTGGCGGCATCGGTGATGACGTGCAGCTCGTTCGGGGTGCCGTCCTCCTGGAGGCCGCCGACGACGGTCTCGTAGGCGAGGACCGGCTTGCCGCTAGCCGCCCAGATCACCTTGCGGGGAGCGGAACTCGCCTCGGTCTTGGCCGAGCCGGCCGCCTTGGCGAGGGTCACGGCCTGCTTCTCCGCCTTGGCGGCGGTGACCGCGGGTTTGAGCGAGGTGACCTTCAGGGCCGCCTTGGTGGCTCTGGTGACGCCCTTGGCCGCGCCGGACTTCGACTCGTGCACCACGAGGTCGCCGCCGAGGACCGGCAGGCCCGCGTAGGTGCGCTCGTAGCGGGTGTGGACCGTGCCGTCGGCGTCCTTCACGACGTCACGGACGACCAGCTTCTCCTGGGCGCCGAGGCCTATCTCGTCGGCGGTCCTCGTGGCGTCGGCCTGCTGCTCCTGGATGAGCGCGGTACGGGCGGGCGCGGAGAGCAGGACGGGGGCGGCGGCGAGGGCCGGCTTGCTCGCGGAGTCCGCGGCGACGCTGCTGCCGGAGCTCAGGCCGGTGGTGAGCAGGGCACCTGCGGCGACGGCGGTGGCGATGGCGAGCGTGGCGCGCTTTTGACGCGCGTAGAAAGAGGTGGACACACAAGCTCCTCGATGTGGGGGAAGTGCTGTGCTGCGGTGGTGCTGTGCGGGTGGGGGAAGAGTGGCACTCAGGGCGCGTACATGTCAGGAGTCGGCGTGATGTTGGCCGGAACTCGACGGCCAGATGTACGCGAGGGCAGGTGAAACGGACGCCGCCCCGGGGGATTCGAACCCACCGGGGCGGCGCCCTGACTTCGAGGCCCTGCGGGCCTGCTGATCTACCGGCCTACGGGAACGTCAGCTTCCAGCTGTTGATGTAGCCGGTGTCGATGGCCGCGTTGTCCTGGACCCGCAGGTTCCAGACGCCATTGGCCACCTCGGAGGAGGCGTTCACCGTGTAGGTGGTGTTGATGTTGTCCGCGCTTCCGCCGGTGCCGTAGCCCTTCAGCGTGTACACCGAGCCGTCGGGGGCCACCAGGTCCACCTTGAGGTCGCCGATGTAGGTGTGGACGATGTCCACCGCGACCTGGAGGTTGGACGGCGCGTTGCCCGTCCGGCCGGAGACGGTGACCGGCGAGTTGACCGCGGCGCCCCGGTCCGGGATCGCCACGTCGGCGGTGTTCTCGAAGGACGTGCCGCCGCCGCCCCCGCCGCCGGAGCGTGCGCCGACGTTGATGCCCGCCCACGCGTCCTGGACCGCCTTGTACTCGGCGCTGTCCGTGCCGTAGAGCTCACCCGTGGCCGCGAGGGTGCCGGTACGGGCGCCCGCGTAGTTGGTGTTCGAGGTGAACTTCGTGGTGAGCGCGCGGAACCAGATCTTCTCCGCCTTGTCCCGGCCGATGCCCGTGACCGGAAGGCCGTCCGAGGTGGCCGAGTTGTACGTGACACCGTTGATCGTCTTGGTGCCGCTGCCCTCGGAGAGCAGGTAGAAGAAGTGGTTGGCGGGGCCCGACGAGTAGTGCACGTCGATCGAGCCGATGCCCGAGTACCAGCTGTCCTTGGACGCGCCGTCCTTGCTCGGCTTGTCCATGTAGCGCAGCGGGCTGCCGTCGCCGTTGATGTCGATCTCCTCGCCGATGAGGTAGTCACCGACGTCGGAGGAGTTGTTCGCGTAGAACTCGACCGTCGATCCGAAGATGTCGGAGGTGGCCTCGTTCAGACCGCCGGACTCGCCGCTGTAGACGAGGCCCGCGGTGTTGGACGTGACGCCGTGGGTCATCTCGTGACCGGCCACGTCGATCGACGTCAGCGGGTGGGTGTTGCCCGAGCCGTCGCCGTAGGTCATGCAGAAGCAGCTGTCGGACCAGAAGGCGTTGACGTAGTTGTTGCCGTAGTGGACCCGGGAGTAGGCGCCGACGCCGTCGCCCTTGATGCCCGAACGGCCATGCACGTTCTTGTAGTAGTCCCACGTCAGCGCGGCGCCGTAGTGGGCGTCCGCGCCCGCGGTCTCGGCGTTGGACGGGCTGCCGTTGCCCCACACGTCGTCGGGGCCGGAGAAGGGGGTACCGGTGCCGGAGGTGCCGCGGTTGAGGTTGTACGTCTTGTGGCCGCCGCGCGCGCCGTCGGTGAGGTTGTACGTCGACCCCGACTGCGTGGTGCCGAGCGTTACCGTTCCGCTGTACATCGTGTTGCCGGTGCCGGTCTCGATGCCCTGGTACTCGTAGAGCTTGGCGCCCGTGGCCGCGTCGGTGACGACGTGCAGCTCGTTCGGGGTGCCGTCCTTCTGGAGGCCGCCGACGACGGTCTCGTAGGCGAGGACCGGCTTGCCGCTCGCGGCCCAGATCACCTTGCGCGGCGCCTTGTCGACGTCGGCGCTCTTGGCGTCGTCCGCCTTGGCGGCGGCCAGCGCCTGCTTCTCCGCCTTGGCTGCGGAGACGGCGGCGGTGGTGGTGGCCGGCTTGATGGCGGCGCGGGTCGCCTTGACGACCGCCTTGGTCGCACCGGACTTGGCGGCCTTGACGACGAGGTCGCCACCGAGGACGGGCAGGCCGTCGTAGGTGCGCTCGTAGCGGGTGTGGACCGTGCCGTCGGCGTCCTTCACGACGTCACGGACGACCAGCTTCTCCTTGGCGCCGAGACCCAGGTCCCGGGCGGTCTGCGCCTTGCCGGCCTCGGCCTTGCGGATCAGCTCGGCACGCTGGGCGGGGCTGAGCTTGACCGATTCCGAGCCGGGTATCGCCTTGCTCGCGGCCGGCGGTGTCTTCTCGGGCGCCGCGAGGGCCGTGCCGCCCTGGACGGCGGCGGCCATCAGCGCGGCGACGCCGACGAGGGCCACGGCCGCGGTGCGGCGAGGGATGTGGGGAGTGCGTCTGTGGGAGGTGCCTCTTCGCGAGGAACTGCTTCTCAACACTGACTCCTTCTGCGGGACCGGGGGTCGCCCGGCCTGGGGAGGTGGAGGTGTTGCTGTGGGGTTCCTGTGGAGCAGTCGTGGGAAGCGTGGCAGGGGAGGGCGCTTTCTGTCAGGACCGCGTCAAAAGTATGGCCGGAAACGGTTCGTTGTCCGGAAGTTCATGTTCGCTATACGGACGCGTCGCCTTGCCGGACGCTTCGGCTGTCCCCGGGCGGGTCCGCTGTGCGGGTGCTGCGCCGTCCCGGGGCGGATCCGCGACGCGGGTGCTGCGCGGTACCGGGGCGAGCCGCTACGCGGTCGCTGCGCCGTCCCCCGGCGGATCCCCGTGCCAGGAGTGCCACAGTGCCGCGTAGGCGCCACCGGCGGCCACCAGCTCGTCGTGCGTGCCGAGTTCGGTCAGCCGGCCGTCCTCCATCACCGCCACCCGGTCGGCGTCGTGCGCGGTGTGCAGCCGGTGCGCGACGGCGATGACGGTGCGCCCTTCGAGCACGGCGGCCAGGGCCCGCTCGGTGTGCCGGGCGGTCGTCGGATCCAGCAACGCGGTCGCCTCGTCGAGGATCAGCGTGTGCGGGTCCGCCAGCACCACCCGGGCCAGGGCCAGTTGCTGGGCCTGTGAGCCGTCGGTACGGCAACCGCCCTGCCCCAGCGGGGTGTCCAGGCCCTGCGGCAGCTCCCGCACCCACCCGTCGGCGCCGACCACGGCCAGCGCGTCCCACAACTGCTCGTCCCCGGCGGACGGTTCGGCGATCCGCAGGTTGTCGCGGACCGAGCCGAGGAACACGTGGTGCTCCTGGGTGACCAGGACGACCTGGCGGCGCAGCCGCTCCGGCCCCAGCCCGACGACCGGCACGCCGCCGACCGTCACCGAGCCCGCGGTCGGCGCGTCGATGCCCGCCATCAGCCGGCTCAGCGTGGTCTTGCCGGCGCCGGACGGCCCGACCACGGCGAGCCGCTCCCCGGGCCGCACCGTCAGATCGACGCCGCGCAGCACCTCGACGCCCCCGTCGTACGCGTAGCGCACCCCGGTGACGTCGATCCGGTCACCGTCGGGATCCGGACAGTCGCCCTCACCGGGCGCCCGCGGGGCCCGGGCGAGTCCCTCCACCCGGGCGAAGGAGGCGCCGCCGGACTGGAGTTGCTCGATCCGCACCAGGACCTCGTCCAGGGGCGCGCTCAGCTGGTGCAGATACAGCGTCGCCGCCACCACCGCTCCGAGGCTCATCGAGCCGGACGTGTGCAGCGCGCCGCCGATCACCAGCACTCCGGCCACCGGGAGGACGTACGAGGTCTCCATCACCGGGAAGAACACCGAGCGCAGGAACAGTGTGTGGAAGCGGGTGCGGCGGGAGGTCTCCAGGGCGTCCCGACTCGCGGCCGTGCGCTGCTCCCGGAGCCCGAAGGCCTCCACCGTGCGCGCCCCGGCTGCCGTCGACGCCACGATCTCGGCCACGTCCGACGTGGCGGCACCCTCGGCGAGGTACCCGTCCCGGGCCCTGCGCAGATACCAGCGCAGCGCGATCCAGATCGGTGTCAGCGCCAGCACCCCGAGGAGGCCGAGCAGCGGGTCCATCAGAAACACCGCGACGATCAGGAACAGCGCCTGGACCAGGTTGACCAGCAGGACGGGACCCGCGTCCCGCAGGGTGTTGCCGACCGTCGTGACGTCCGCCGTGCCGCGTGCCGTCAGGTCACCGGTGCCGGCCCGCTCCACCGCCGACGCGGGCAGCGTCAGCGCCCGGTCCACGAACCGCTCCCGCACCCGGGCCAGGGTCCGCTCCCCGAAGCGGTGCCCCACGTACCGGGCCCAGCGCGCCAGCAGCACCTGCGCGAGGGCGGACAGCAGCAGGAGCAGGGCCAGCCGGTCCACGGCGGCCGTTCCGTGCCCGGCCCGCACGTCGTCGATCATCCGGCCCAGCAGCCACGGCCCGGCCAGCCCGGCCACGGCCGCGAGTGCGTTCAGGCCCAGCACGACAGCGAAGGCGCGGCCGTCGGCCCGGACGAGGCCCAGCAGGGCGCGCCGGACGTCGGCCCGTTCGGCGACCGGCAGATGTGCCCGGCTCATCCCAGGACCTCCTCGGTGTCCCTCGCGACGAGGGCACGGTAGCCGGGGGTGGTGGCGAGCAGTTCGTGGTGAGAGCCGGAGGCTTCGACCTTGCCGTCCTTGAGGTAGAGGACGGTGTCCGTGCGGTCCAGGACGAGGGGGGAGGTGGTGGTCACGACCGTGGTGCGGCCTTCCCTCGCCTTCCTCAGCCGGGTGGCGACGGTGGCTTCGGTGTGGGCGTCCAGGGCCGAGGTGGGTTCGACGGCCAGGAGGATCTCCGGGTCCGTGAGGAGGGCTCTGGCCAGGCGGACGCGCTGGCGCTGGCCGCCGCTGAGGTTGCGGGCCTGGGCGTCCATGGGGGTGTCGAGGCCGTGGGGGAGGGCTTGGACGATGTCTTCCGCGGCGGCCGTGTGGAGCGCCTTCCGGGTTGCGGCTTCGGGTTGTCCGGCGAATGCGGGAGAGGGCCTGATCATCGCCTGGAGGGTTCCCGCGAACAGGTCCGCCTCGTGGTCGGCCACCAGGATGCGCGACCGGATCTGGCTCAGGGCGATGTCGTCCAGGCGGGTGTCGCCCCAGGTCGCGCACGACGGGGCGTAGCGGCCCAGGCGGTCCACCACCGTCGTGGCGTCCGCCGGGTGTTCCGCCACCAGGGCCGTCAGACGGCCCGGCAGGACACGTACGCCCGACTCGGGGTCGTACAGGGCCGACGGTTCCGACGGGGCGTCCAGGGTCCCTGTGTCGGCCGCCGGTTCCAGGCGCAGGAACCGTACGACCCGGCGTGCGCACACCACGCCGCGGCTGACCTGGTAGCCGCACTCGACCAGGAAGGCGACCGGCCACACCAGCACCGCCACATAGCCGTAGACGGACACCAGCTGGCCCACCGTGATGTCGCCCTGCGCCGCGAGCCGGGCCGCGAGCCAGGTCACCACCGCGAGGAACAGGCTCGGCAGCCCGACGCCCAGGGCCTGCACCCAGCTGGTCACCGCCCCCACCCGGTACCCCTGTTCACGCAGCCGCCCCGAGTCCTGCCGGAAGGCGTCCGCCACCAGCTGCTTGCCGCCCAGGCCGGCGAGGACCCGCAGTCCGCCGGCGAGGTCGCCGATCCGCGCGGTCAGCACGCCCTGCCGCTCGCGGTACTCCGCCTCCGACCCCTGCAAGCGGCCGAGCAGCGGCCCGACCAGCAGGGCGAGCACCGGAATGCCCAGCAGCACGACCAGCGCGACGACCCCCGAGACCGACACCAGCAGCACGGCGATCACCAGATACCCCACGACCGCGCCGATCCCGGGCCCCACGACCGTCAGCGACTGGCTGACCGTCTGCACGTCGCCCACGCCGATCGTGACGACCTCCCCGGCGCCCGCCTGCCGCCGCAGGGAGGCCCCGAGCCGCACCGCCTGTCCGACGACCACCTTCACCGTCCGGAAGTTGGCGTCCATGCGGACCCGGGTCATGGTGCGGTGGCGCATGATGCTCAGCCAGGCGTTGAAGGCCCCCACCACGAACAGCGCGCCGCTCCAGAGCGTCAGCGCGCGCATGTTCCCGGGCTCCAGGCCGTCGTCGATCGCCCGGGACATCAGGTACGGCGTCGCCGCCAGCAGCACCATCCACACCGTGCCGAACATCGCCCCCGCGGCGCACCGCCCGGCCTGCCGCCTGACCAGCCACCACAGGTAGCGGGCGCCACCGCGCTGGTCGGGTGTTCCGGGGTCCTCGTACGCGTCGATCATCCGCCCGCCCTCTGCCGCCGTCGCCCTACGCCAGACTGTCCCGCCAGGCCCGGTGCAGATCCGCGAACCTGCCGGTGCCCTCGATGAGTTCGGCCGGCCCGCCGTCCTCCACGATCCGTCCGTGCTCCATCACCAGGACCCGGTCCGCGATCTCGACGGTCGACAACCGGTGCGCGATGACCACCGCCGTACGGCCCTTCAGCACCGTCGTCATGGCCCGCTGCACCGCACGCTCCCCGGGGACGTCCAGCGAGCTGGTCGCCTCGTCGAGGATGAGCACCGCCGGGTCGGCCAGCAACGCCCGCGCGAACGCCACCAGTTGCCGCTGCCCGGCCGAGATGCGGCCGCCCCGCTTGCGGACGTCGGTGTCGTAGCCGTCGGGCAGGGTGCTGATGAAATCGTGCGCGCCGATCTCCTTCGCCGCCTGCTCGATCTCCTCGCGGGTGGCGTCCGGGCGGCCGATCGCGATGTTGTCGGCGACCGTCCCGGAGAACAGGAACGCCTCCTGCGTCACCATGACCACCCCGCGCCGCAGCTCGGGCACGGCGAGGTCGCGCAGGTCGACGCCGTCCAGCAGCACGCGGCCGTCGGAGGGGTCGTAGAAGCGGGCCAGCAGCTTGGCCAGCGTCGACTTGCCGGCGCCCGTGGAGCCCACGACCGCGACCGTCTGCCCGGCCGGGAGGGTGAGGTCGAACGTGGGCAGCACCTCGCCGCCGGTGCGGTAGCCGAAGCGGACGCCGTCGAAGACCACCGCGCGGCCGGGGTGTTCGCTCTCGAGCGGCGGGAGCCGCCGGGGGGTTTCCGGCTCGGGGACCGACGGGGTCTGGGCGAGCAGTCCGGCGATCTTCTCCAGGGAGGCCGCCGCCGACTGATAGGAGTTCAGGAACATGCCGAGCCGGTCGATCGGGTCGTACAGCCGCCGCAGGTACAGCACGGCCGCCGCCAGCACACCGAGGGCCAGCGTGCCGTCCGCGACCCGGTGGGCACCCCACAGCACGATCGCCGCGACCGCCGTGTTGGCGACCAGCCGCGAGCCGGTGACGTAGCGGGCCATCTCCAGCAGCGCGTCCCCGTTGGTCCGTTCGTGCCGTCGGTTGAGCTCGCCGAAGTCCGCGTCGTTGGCGGCCTCGCGGCGGAAGGCGCGCACCGGCCGGATGCCGTTCATCGTCTCGACGAACTTGACGATGACGGCCGCGATGGCGGTCGACCGGGCCCGGTACACCCGCCCGGCCCGCTGCTGGTACCACCGCACCAGCGCGTAGAGCGGCACCAGGGACGCCACCGCGACGCCCCCGAGCCCCAGGTCGAGCCAGAGCAGCATCGCCGAGATGTAGACGAAGGACAGGATGACCGTCACGAGTTCCTGGAGGCCTTCGTCCAGCAGTTCCCGCAGCGACTCCACGTCGGTCGTGGAGCGGGAGATGAGCCGGCCCGAGGTGTAGCGCTCGTGGAAGTCGACGCTTAGCGCCTGCGCGTGGCGGAAGATCCGGCCGCGCAGATCCAGCAGCACGTCCTGGCTGACCCGGGCCGCGGCGGCGACGAACGCGAACTGCAGCCCGCCCGCGGCCAGCGCGCACGCCAGATAACCGGCGCCCACCGCGATCAGCGGCCCGTGGTCCTGCGCCCGGAACGCCGGTACGGCGCGGTCGATGGCGTAGGCCACCAGCAGCGGGCCCGCCTGCACGACCGCCTGCTGGAGCAGCAGCAGGAGCGTCGTGGCCGCGACCCGGGCCCTCAGCGGTGCGAGCAGGGAGCGCAGCAGGGTGCCGGTGGCGCCCGGTGGAGTGGGCAGGACGTCCCGGTCGAAGGGGTCGCCCGTGGCCAGGGGGCGGTCGCCGGCCCGGCCGCCGGGTTGGCCGTCTGGTTGGTCGTCGGGTTTGTTGCCGGCCGGTGCGCTGGTGGCCGCCGTCATCGTGCGCCCTCCTCTTCCCCTGACATCAGGTGCGCGTACTCCGCGTTCGTACGCAGCAGTTCGTGGTGGGTGCCGACCGCGGCGATCCGGCCGCCGGACAGCAGGGCGACGCGGTCGGCGAGCAGCACGGTCGAGGGGCGGTGCGCCACGATCAGGGCGGTGGTGTCCGCGAGGACCTGCCGCAGGGCGGCCTCCACGGCGGCCTCGGTGTGCACGTCCAGGGCCGACAGCGGGTCGTCCAGGACGAGGAACTCCGGCTGCCCGACGACGGCCCGGGCGAGCGCGAGACGCTGGCGCTGGCCACCGGAGAGGCTGAGGCCCTGCTCGCCCACCTGGGTGTCGGTGCCCTGGGGCAGGGCGTGCACGAAGCCGGCCTGGGCGACGGCGAGTGCCCGCTCCAGGTCGGCCGTTCCGGCGGTGTCCCCCGCCCCCATGAGAACGTTGTCGCCGACCGCGGCCGAGAACAGGGTGGGCTCCTCAAAGGCCACGGCGACCTTGGCGCGCAGCGCTTGTCTGGACAGTTCCGTGATGTCGACGCCGTCGAGGGTGATGCGGCCCGAAGTGAGCTCGTAGAGGCGGGGGATGAGCGCGGTGAGGGTGGTCTTGCCGCTGCCGGTGGCGCCGACCAGGGCCATGGACTCGCCCGGCCGGATGTGCAGGTCGATGTGCTGCAGGACGGGCGGGGTGCCGGCGGGGGCGTCGGGGTAGCGGAACCGGACGTCGTGGAAGCGCAGTCCCCGGTCCCCGGCCCGAGCGGTGCCGGAGCCGGTGGCGGCGGCGGAGCCGGTGCTGGTGCTGGTGCCCGGTGTGGCGGTGGTGTCCTCCACCTCCTCGTCCATGACCTCGAAGTAGCGCTCCGTCGCCGTCGCCGCCTCCTGGCTCATCGCCAGCAGGAACCCGATCGACTCCACCGGCCATCGCAGCGCCAGCGCCGTCGACAGGAACGCCACCAGCGTCCCCGCCGACAGGGCGCCGTCGGCCACCTGGACGACCCCCACCACCAGCGCCGCCCCGATCGCGATCTCCGGCAGCGTCACGATGACGCCCCAGATCGTTGCCAGCAGCCGTGCCTTGCGCAGTTCCGTGCCGCGCAGCGTCTGTGACAGGTCCCGGAACGCCCGCGCCTGGCTGCGGTGGCGGCCGAAGCCCTTGATGATGCGGATGCCCAGCACGCTCTCCTCGACGACCGTCGTCAGGTCGCCGACCTGGTCCTGGGCGCGCCGGGCCACCTTGGCGTAGCGCTTCTCGAAGACCATGCAGGTCACCATGAGAGGGATGGCGGGCCCGAGGACGACCAGCCCGAGGGTCCAGTCCTGGAGCAGCATGATGACCACGCCCACGACGATCGTCACACCGTTGACCAGGAGGAACGTCAGCGGAAAGGCGAGGAACTGACGCAGCAGCATCAGATCCGTCGTCGCCCGGGACAGCAACTGCCCCGAGGCCCAGCGGTCGTGGAAGGCCACCGGCAGCCGCTGGAGGTGCCGGTACAGACCCGCCCGCATCGACGCCTCGACGTGCGAGAGCGGACGGGCCACCAGCAACCGCCGCAGCCCGAACAGCAGGGCCTCCGTGAGGCCGAGCAGCAGCAGGTACAGCGCGCCGAGCCACACTCCGGCCGGGTCCCGGTGGGCGATCGGCCCGTCCACCATCCACTTCAGGACGAGCGGGATCACCAGGCCCACGCAGGAGGCGAGTATCGCGACGAACGCGGCGCTGAACAGCCGCGCCCGCACGGGCCGCACATACGGCCACAGGCGCAGCAACGTACGCACGGTGGAACGGTCCTGGGCGGGGGCGGGTGTCGTGGCCATCAGCAGCGAGCCTACGGATCGCCACTGACACTGCCCACCGAGTTTCCGCCGGACCGGAATCGGTCGTCGGTCCTACGACCTGGGCGTTCGACGGGCCGCACGGCGCCAACCGGCCGGGCCGCACCGCCGCATCAGCCGATCGGTTGATGTCCGTTCGAGTGCGACGGCCCATGTGGCGGATCCCGCCTCGCCGGGACACTTCCTCTATGCCGACCGCACCCACCTCTACGCCAAGCTCGGCGTCAAGGACCGCGCGGTGGCGGTGGCGGTGGTCTACGACCGGGGCATCCTCGGCCGGCCGGGATCACCCCGCCACCCGCAGCAGCAGCACCGCCCGTGCCGGCATCGTGATCTCCGTCCCCGCCCGGTGCTCCACACCCGGGGCCGCCCCCTGCTCCTCCAGGCTCGTGTCGACGACGACCTCGTAGCGCTCGGCCCAAGGCGGCCCCGGCAGCCGGAAGTCCACCGGCCCCTCGCCCGCGTGCAGCACGGCCAGAAAACTGTCGTCGAGGATCTGCTCGCCGCGCTCGTCCCGGCCGGGGATGTCCCGGCCGGACAGGTACATGCCCAGCGTGGCGGCGGGCGCGTACCAGTCCTGCTCCGTCATCTCCGTGCCCCGGGACGTGAACCAGGCCAGGTCGCGCAGCCCGTCCGCGGTCTGGGCCCGGCCCGAGAAGAACGCCCTCCGCCGGAGCACCGGGTGCCGGTGGCGCAGCGCGATCAGCCGGGAGGTCAGCGCGAACAGGGCCTGCCAGCCGGGATCCTCCAGCAGCTCCCAGTCCAGCCAGCTGATCTCGTTGTCCTGGCAGTAGGCGTTGTTGTTGCCGCGCTGGGTGCGGCCCAGTTCGTCGCCCGCCACAAGCATGGGCACGCCCGTCGACAGCAGCAGGGTGGTCAGCAGGTTGCGGAGCTGCCGCCGCCTGAGCGCCCGTACGCCCTCGTCGGACGTCTCGCCCTCGGTGCCGCCGTTCCAGGCCCGGTTGTCGTCCGTGCCGTCCCGGTTGCCCTCGCCGTTGGCCTCGTTGTGCTTGCGCTCGTAGGACACGAGGTCGCGCAGGGTGAAGCCGTCGTGCGCGGTGATGAAGTTGACGGACGCGTACGGCCTGCGCCCGCCCCAGGCGTACAGGTCGCTGGAGCCCGACAGCCGGTAGCCCATCTCCCGTACGTCCGGCAGCGCGTGCCGCCAGAAGTCGCGCACGGCGTTGCGGTACCGGTCGTTCCACTCCGTCCACAGCGGCGGGAACGCCCCCACCTGGTAGCCGCCCGACCCCACGTCCCACGGCTCGGCGATCAGCTTCACCCGGCGCAGCACCGGGTCCTGGGCGATGACCGCGAGGAACGGGGACAGCATGTCGACGTCGTGCATGGAGCGGGCCAGCGCCGCCGCCAGATCGAAGCGGAAACCGTCGACGCCCATCTCGGTGACCCAGTAGCGCAGCGAGTCCGTGATCAGGCGCAGGACATGGGGCTGGACCACGTGCAGGGTGTTGCCACAGCCGGTGTAGTCGGCGTACCGGCGGGCGTCGTCCTGGAGGCGGTAGTAGCCGCGGTTGTCGATGCCCTTGAGGGACAGCGTCGGGCCCAGTTCGCCCGCCTCCGCGGTGTGGTTGTAGACCACGTCGAGGATGACCTCGATCCCGGCGGCGTGCAGGGCGCGCACCATCCGCTTGAATTCGCCGACCTGCTGTCCGGTCGTCCCGGAGGCCGCGTACGCCGCGTGCGGGGCGAAGTAGCCGATGGAGTTGTAGCCCCAGTAGTTGCGCAGGCCCCTGCGCAGCAGGTGGTCCTCGTGGGCGAACTGGTGCACCGGCAGCAGCTCCACCGCCGTCACGCCCAGCTTCACCAGGTGCTCGATCGCCGCCGGGTGGGCGAGACCGGCGTAGGTGCCGCGCAGCTCCTCGGGGATGCCCGGGTGGCGTTGCGTGAAGCCCTTGACGTGCAGCTCGTAGATCACCGAGTCGGCCCACGGCGTCTTGGGGCGGCGGTCGTCGGCCCAGTCGTCGTCATCGTGGACGACGACGCCCTTCGGGACGTGCGGCGCCGAGTCCCGGTCGTCGCGCACGGTGTCGGCGACATGCTGCTGCGGCCAGTCGCGGACGTGCCCGTACACCTCCGCCGGCAGGCTGAAGTCGCCGTCGACCGCCCGCGCGTACGGGTCGAGGAGCAGTTTCGCCGGGTTCCAGCGGGCGCCGGTCCACGGGTCCCAGCGGCCGTGCACCCGGTAGCCGTAGCGCTGGCCGGGCAGCGCACCGGGGACGAAGCCGTGCCAGATCTCGTGGGTCAGCTCGGCGAGCCGGACCCGCGACTCCTTGCCCGCCTCGTCGAACAGGCACAGCTCGACGCCCTCGGCCCCGCCCGCCCACAACGCGAAGTTGGTGCCCGCCACCCCGTCCGGGCCGACCCGGAACCGGGCGCCCAGCGGTGTCGGCGCGCCCGGCCACGCGGGCAGGGTGGGCGACGGCGCGGCCCGCCGTGCGCCGTTCACGGCTGCGGCCTGGCGCCCGTTCCCGGTGGCCTGATGACCGGCCACCGCCTCCTGCTCGGCTGCGCTGGACACCTGTCAGCCTCCCACCGGCTCATGGGACGACGGGGGACAGAGGGGTGCGGCCAGTGCTGCGGCCCGGGTCGCGGCTCCCCTGCGCGTCGTCCTCCCCACTGTTCTGCCCAGAGGGTGGGTCGCACTCACGTTTCCCCGGGGGCGGGCATGGTCGTTTCCCGGGGACACGGCCGGTCGTTGGGCACCGCGTGAGGCACGTACAAGGGCGCGCGCGGCGCGCGAGGGCCGCGCTGGCCGCCGTAGTGACATGGGCAGGGCTCCTCGCCGGGGCCACGGGCTGTACCTCGGACGACGCGGGAGGCATCGCCGGGGCGTTCGGCGCGCCCCCGGCGCCCGAGGACGTCATCAAGGTGTCGCCCGACGACGGCAGCAGGGGAGTGCGCCCCGGGAAGAGGCTGCGGGTGCGCGTGCCCGACGGCCGGCTGGAGAAGGTGAAGGTCGTCAGGTCGCAGGACGCGCAGGAGTCCCCGGTGCCCGGGCACCTATCGGCCGACGGCCTGACCTGGGAACCCGACGACGAACGGCTCGCGCTGGCCGCCAAGTACACGATCGACGCGGTGGCCGTGGACGGCGGCGGACGCCGCTCCGCCCGGCACACCACCTTCACCACCTACGTCCCGGAGGAACGCTTCATCGGCTACGTCGCCCCGGAGAACCGCGCCACGGTCGGCACCGGCATGATCGTCTCCCTGGAGTTCAACCGGCAGATCGCCGACCGCGCCGCCGTCGAACGCGCGGTCCGGGTCACCGCCCGCCCGGCCGTCGAGATCCGCCCGCACTGGTTCGGGAAGAACCGCCTCGACTTCCGCCCCGAGGACTACTGGAAACCCGGCACCCAGGTCACCGTCGCCCTGAACCTGCGCGACGTCGAGGGCGCGCCCGGCGTCTACGGCCTCCAGCACAAGACGTTCTCCTTCACCGTGGGCCGCAGCCAGGTCTCCATCGTCGACGCCGCCGCGCACTCCATGGAGGTCCGGCGCGACGGCGAGCCCCTCGCCACGGTGCCCGTCACGGCCGGGGCCCCCGGGAACACCACGTACAACGGCACGATGGTGGTGACCGAGATGCTCGACGTCACCCGGATGAACGGCGCCACGGTCGGCTTCAAGAAGCGCGACGGCAAGGGCGAGTACGACATCCCGGACGTCCCGCACGCCATGCGACTGACCGATTCCGGGACCTTCCTGCACGGCAACTACTGGGCGCACCACAGCGTCTTCGGCCGCACCAACGTCAGCCACGGCTGCATCGGACTGCGCGACGTGAAGGGCGGCGGCTCGGACACCCCGGCCGGCTGGTTCTTCGACCGAAGCCTCGTCGGGGACGTCGTCGAGGTCGTCAACAGCAATGACAAAAAGGTCGCTCCCGACAATGGGCTCGGAGGCTGGAATATGGACTGGAATGCATGGAAGGCGGGCAGTGCGGTGAAGTAGCCCGACAAGGGGGCGGGTTGAGCCGGCGATCTGTTGGGACCGAACGGTGACAATCGCGGGCCGCCGGTGCCGCGCACCCTGTGGTTACTATTCGCCGACGCGCGGGGGATCGCGCGGGGTGCGGGCCTGACCAGGCCCTGGGAGGGGAGAACCACGTGAACGGGCGACCGATATCGGGGGCGTCGGTTGGGCGCAGGAACGGAATGCTCGCGTCGGCGATCGGTGTGCTGCTGCTCGCCGTGACGGCGTGCGGCGGGGGGACCGGGGCCGGTGAGGGCGACGGCAAGGGCAAGGACTCGGGCGCCGCACAGAGCAAGCAGTCCGAGGCGGTCGTCGGCATCACCCCCAAGGACGGGGCCAAGTCCGTCGACACCAGCGGTGCGCTGAAGGTGACCGCACAGAAGGGCAAGCTGACCGAGGTCGAGGTCAAGGACGCCAAGGGCAAGAAGGTCGACGGGAAGATATCCGGGGACGGCGCCAACTGGACGCCGTCCACCCATCTGGCCGGGGCCACCAAGTACACGGTCCACGCGGTCGCCAAGGACTCCGAGGGCCGCACGGCCGCGGAGGACGCCGGCTTCACCACGCTGACCCCGGAGAACACCTTCACCGGCACCTTCACCCCCGAGGACGGCTCCAAGGTCGGCGTCGGGATGCCGTTCTCCGTCCGCTTCTCGCGGGGCATCACCAACCCGGAGGACGTCGAGAAGGCCATCCGCATCACGACGGAGCCGGCCGTCGACGTCGAGGGCCACTGGTTCGGCAACGACCGTCTCGACTTCCGCCCCGAGAAGTACTGGAAGCCCGGCACCAAGGTGACCGTCGACCTGAACCTCGACGGCGTCGAGGGACGCTCCGGTGTCTACGGCGAGCAGGACAAGACGGTGAAGTTCACCATCGGTCGCAACCAGGTCTCCGTCGTCGACGCCAAGAAGCTCACGATGAAGGTCATGCGCGACGGCAAGACCATCAAGACCATCCCGGTCACCACCGGCCAGCCCGGCATGGAGACCTGGAACGGCCAGATGGTCATCAGCGAGATGCTGACCGTGACCCGGATGAACGGCGAGACGGTCGGCTACGGCGGCGAGTACGACATCAAGGACGTCCCGCACGCCGTCCGCCTGACCACCTCCGGAACCTTCCTGCACGGCAACTACTGGGCGAGCGGCGCCTTCGGCAACTACAACGCCAGCCACGGCTGCATCGGCCTGCGCGACGTGCGCGGCGGCTGGGACAAGAAGGTGCCGGCCGCGTGGTTCTTCAACCACTCGATGGTCGGCGACGTGGTCGTCGTCAAGAACTCCGAGGACCGGACCGTCGCCCCGGACAACGGGCTCAACGGCTGGAACATGTCCTGGGAGAAGTGGACGAAGTAGTTCTCCCGCGACGCGAGGGCCCCGGTGTGACCGACCGCACCGGGGCCCTCCGCGTCAGCCCCCGTGCTGTGCCTGTCCGGGGGCAACCCCCGGACCCCCGGCCGATGTGACCCACCGCACCGCCCCCAACCCTGTTAGCCCCCGTGCTGTGCCTGCCCGGGGGCAACCCCCGGACCCCCGGCCGATGTGACCCACCGCACCGCCCCCAACCCTGTTAGCCCCCGTTAACCTGCTGCCTATGACCGTCTCTCTCGAAGTCGCTGAAGGCGTCGGCACGATCCGCCTCGACCGCCCGCCCATGAACGCGCTGGACATCGCCACGCAGGACCGGCTGAAGGAACTGGCTGAGGAGGCCACGCGCCGCGAGGACGTCAGGGCCGTGGTGCTCTGGGGCGGCGAGAAGGTGTTCGCGGCCGGTGCGGACATCAAGGAGATGCAGGCGATGGACCACACCGCGATGGTCCTGCGCGCCCGCGCCCTCCAGGACTCGTTCACGGCGGTGGCCAGGATCCCCAAGCCGGTCGTCGCGGCCGTGACGGGGTACGCGCTGGGCGGCGGCTGTGAACTCGCCCTGTGCGCGGACTTCCGCATCGCCGGCGAGAACGCCAAGCTCGGCCAGCCGGAGATCCTGCTCGGCCTGATCCCCGGTGCCGGCGGCACCCAGCGCCTGGCCCGCCTGGTCGGCCCCTCCAAGGCCAAGGACCTCATCTTCACGGGCCGCATGGTGAAGGCCGACGAGGCCCGCGAGATCGGCCTGGTGGACCGGGTCGTCCCCGTCGGCGAGGTGTACGCGCAGGCGCACGCCTGGGCCGCGAAGCTCGCGCAGGGACCGGCGCTGGCGCTGCGCGCGGCGAAGGAGTCGATCGACACGGGCCTGGAGACGGACATCGACACGGGCCTCGCGGTCGAACGGAACTGGTTCGCCGGCCTGTTCGCCACCGAGGACC
The DNA here is from genome assembly GCF_014205055.1 of Streptomyces luteogriseus. Taxonomy (NCBI): domain Bacteria; kingdom Bacillati; phylum Actinomycetota; class Actinomycetes; order Kitasatosporales; family Streptomycetaceae; genus Streptomyces; species Streptomyces luteogriseus. Next base: position 2,672,536 of record NZ_JACHMS010000001.1, on the reverse strand, counting down.
GCGAGCGCGGGATGCGCAGCTTCGTGGAGGAGGGCCCGGGCAAGGCGAAGTTCCTCTGAACATCCCTCCAGGGGCTTGCAATTGACACGGTGTCTGACCCGGGGTCCCTCGATGGGGCGGTTTATGGCACCCTTAAGACAGCCTTAAGGGTGCCGGAACGGGAGATTCCGTCGATTGCCCCGGAACGATACGTTCCAGCAGGTCAGGTGAGGTGTCGAAGGGTCCGAAGTGCCGCTGGCATATGACGTACGGCCATCGGTTCACCCCCCGCTCCCTGGGGCGTATTCCCCGGGAACGGCCCCGCCGGACGCCCCGGGCGGCCATGATGGGGGCATGGCGGGGCTGGAGGGTATGGAACAGCCGCGGGGAGACGCACATGCGGCCGCGGCGCGCTGGTCGCCGACCGTCGAGGACGAACACGCGCTGAAGGCGCTCGAGCTGTACGGCAACCCGACGGAGGCAGAGGTTCCACTGCCGTCCCGCCCCGAGTCCGCGGCCACCGCGAGACGCCTCACCCAGGTCGTGGTCCTGCGCCACTGGGGGCTCACCCCCAAGACCACCGAGGACGCGGTTCTGCTCGTCTCCGAACTGGTCGGCAACGCCGTACGCCACACCGGCGCCCGCGTCTTCGGACTGCGCCTGCACCGGCGCCGCGGCTGGATCCGCGTCGAGGTCCGCGACCCCTCCCGCGGGCTGCCGTGCCTGATGCCGGTCCAGGAGATGGACATCAGCGGCCGGGGCCTGTTCCTCGTCGACAAGCTGGCCGACCGCTGGGGGGTCGATCTGCTGCCCCGGGGCAAGACGACCTGGTTCGAGATGCGGGTCGCCGACCGCTGAGCGCACGCGATGCCTCACCCGGTCGCCGGACGGACGAATCACCGGTTTCCCTTCGAGGCACCCATTGAATAGGGCAATGCACCGCCATCTCGTCAAGAGCGCCCTGGTCGCGGGTGCCACCCTCGCCGTCCTCTCCGCCTGCGGCACCGGCAGCGGGGAACGGACCTCCGAAGCGCGTGGTACCGAGGCCGCCGTGCCCGCCCCGCCCGAGAAGAAGCCCGTGAAGGGCCTGCCCGGCATGCCGCCCGTCCTGGACCCCGAGGACGTGTACGCCGCCGACCGTCCCAACAAGCTGTCCCCCGTGGTCAAGGACTTCCCGTCCCGGGTCTACGTCCCCAACACCGAGTCCGACACGGTCACCGTCATCGACCCGAAGACGTACGAGGTCACCGGGACGATCCGGGTGGGCCGGCAACCCCAGCACGTCGTGCCCTCCTGGGACCTGAAGACGCTCTGGGTCAACAACAACCGCGGCCACACCCTCACCCCCATCGACCCGAGGACCGGCGAGGCGGGCAAGGACGTCGAGGTCCACGACCCCTACAACCTCTACTTCACGCCCAACGGCAGATACGCCGTCGTCATGGCCTCCCTCGACCGCGAGCTGGTCTTCCGCGACCCGCACACCATGAAGGTGAAGAAGACCGTCCCGGTCTCCTGCTACGGCGTCAACCACGCCGACTTCTCCCTCGACGGCCGCTACTTCATCGTCTCCTGCGAGTTCAGCGGCGAACTGCTCAAGGTCGACACCGAGAGGATGGAGGTCGTCGGGCAGCAGCGGCTGCCGTTCCAGGGCGCCATGCCGCAGGACGTGAAGGTCTCACCCGACGGCAAGAGGTTCTACATCGCCGACATGATGGCCCACGGCATGTGGGTCCTGGACGGCGACCGGTTCACCGAGCCCACCCTGATGCCCACCGGCAAGGGCTGCCACGGCCTCTACGTCGGCCGCGACTCCCGCGAGATGTACGTGACCAACCGCGGCGAAGGCACCATCTCCGTCTTCGACTTCACCCAGGGCAGGCTGACCAAGAAGTGGAAACTGCCCGACGGCGGCAGCCCCGACATGGGCGGTGTCTCCGCCGACGGCAAGGTGCTGTGGCTGTCCGGCCGCTACGACGCCGAGGTGTACGCCGTCGACACCCGCACCGGCATCCAGCTCGCCCGGATCCCCGTCGGCAGCGGCCCGCACGGCCTCGCGGTCTACCCGCAGCCCGGCCGCTACTCGCTCGGCCACACAGGCGTGTTCCGGTGACGCCCGTCCGCCTCCCGCCGACGCGCTCCTTGAGCCTCCACCCGCTGGAGGGTCCAGACTCGCGGTCATGATCGACGACCGCACCGGACTGCTCACCATCGGTGAACTGGCCCGGGTCACGGGACTCGCCGTGCGCACCATCCGCTACTGGTCCGACGAGGGCGCCCTGCCCCCGGTGGGCCGGTCCGCGGGCGGCTACCGGCTGTACGACGCGGCGTCCGTGGCACGGCTGGAGCTGATCCGCACCCTGCGCGAACTGGGCCTCGGCCTCACGGACGTCCGCCGGATCCTGGCCGGTGAGACGACCGTCGCGCAGGTCGCGGCCGCGCACGTGGTCGCGCTGGACGCGCAGATCCGGGCGCTCGAGGTGACCCGTGCGGTGCTGTCGACCGTGGCGAAGCGGGATTCCGGCCTGGAGGAGATGGCGCTCATGAACAGACTGGCACGGCTGTCGGCGGCCGAGCGGCGGCGGATCGTGGAGGACTTCATGGCGGAGATCTTCGAAGGGATCGACCCGGCCGACCCGGACATCCGCCGCAGGCTGCGCTTCGCGGCCGCGAAGCTCCCCGACGACCCCACGCCCGAGCAGGTGGACGCATGGGTGGAGCTCGCCGAGCTGATCCAGGACCCCGGCTTTCGCGCGCAGATGCGGCAGATGATCGAGTTCAACGCGGCGGACCAGGGGCCGGACGCCCCGGCCGGTTCGTCCCTGTGGTTCGTGAGCCGGCTCGTGTCGCTCGCCGGCGAGGCACGGCAGCGCGGCATCGCCCCGGACGCACCGGAGGCCGACGAGGTCCTCCGGGACCTGCTCGGTGGCATCGACCGGGCCGTCGTACTCGAACGCCTCACGGCGGCCTCCAACGTACGGGTCGCCCGCTACCGCGAACTACAGGCCATCGTCAACGGCCTCGACTCCCAGCCGACCTACGACGAGGAGTTCGTCTGGGTGGTCGCCGCGCTGGAGGCTCACGCGGCCGGTTAATCTGACCTGCGTCAGACCTGCGTCAGCAGGACGCACAGCACGAGATGAGGGGCGGATCGGTGGCGGACATCGAGGAAGCACGCAAGCAGTTCGAGCGGATCGATACGGACGGTGACGGATTCATCACCGCTGCCGAGTTCAAGAGCGCCCTGGCCAAGTCGGGTGACTGGAACGTCACCGAGTCGGTCGCCGAGGTCGTCATCAAGACCCGTGACCTCGACGGCGACAAGCAGCTGAGCTTCGACGAGTTCTGGGCCTACCTGAACAAGTAGGCCTCCGGCTCGCCAGTTCTCCGGCGAAGGGGCCCGGTCCACGATCCTCGGACCGGGCCCCTCGCCGTGCCCGGGAACCCCGGTCAGACCTCCCGGACCCTGCGCGAAGAGCCCGAGGCCCCCTTCCGGGTCCGGAATAGCCCACCCGCCCCGGAGGTTGCCCTGGTCACGAAGGGTTCACGCGGCGCTGTTCATCTCCGGAAGGACGAGGCGAGGACATGAAGATCGGCATCATCGGAGCGGGCAACATCGGCGGCAACCTGACCCGGCGGCTCACCGCCCTCGGTCACGATGTCGCCGTCGCCAACTCCCGGGGGCCCGAGACGCTCACGGCCCTGGCGGAGGAGACCGGCGCGACGCCCGTGACGGTCGGGGAGGCGGCGCGGGGCGCCGAGATCGTCGTCGTCACCATTCCGCTGAAGGCGGTCCCGGACCTTCCCGCCGGCCTGCTCGACGGAGCGGCGGACGGCGTCGCGGTCATCGACACCGGTAACTACTACCCGCAGCAGCGCGACGGCAGGATCGCGGAGATCGAGGACGACGGGATCACCGAGAGCCGCTGGACGGAACGCCGGATCGGCCACCCGGTCGTCAAGGCCTTCAACGGCACCTTCGCCCAGGACATCCTGGACCGGCCGCTCCCCGCCGGCGACCCCGCCCGCATGGCCCTCCCGGTGGCCGGCGACGACGAGACGGCCAAGCGCAAGGTACGGGACCTGATCGACGCCCTCGGCTTCGACACCGTCGACGCGGGCGGCATCGACGACTCCTGGCGCCAACAGCCCGGCACCCCGGTCTACGGCCTGCGCGACGGCGTCGAGGGAGTCACCAAGGCCCTGTCGGAGGCCTCCCCGGACCGCACGCCGGAGTTCCGCGGCTAGGGCCCGCCGTCCGGATCACGCGGCAGACGCGGCAGGCCCCGGGTCAGGCATCCTCCGCCCATCTCCGCAGCGCCGTCTTGCTCTCGAAAGCGGCCACGTTCTTGTCCAGCGGGTCGTCGGTGTACTGGTGGAAGCGCCACTTGGCCTTGATGCGGGGCTTGCCCGCGCTCACGTAGTCGGCGATCCAGAGCGCGTCGCCCGCATAGGAGGTGGTATCGACGTTGAGCCAGAAGTGCCGGTTGCAGTAGAGGACCACCGGGTTGTTCGGCCGCAGGTCCTTCAGCTTCCGGATGAACAGGTCCTTCTCGGCGTTGCTCGCGTGCGTCCCGTTGCTGGTGGTTTCCCAGTCGACGGCGAGGATGTCGCCCGCCCGGTCGGGGGCTCTGCTCACGAAGTACTCGGCCTGGGCCGTCAGGTTGCCGGGCCACAGGAAGTGGTAGAAGCCGACGACCAGCCCGGCGTCCCGGGCCCGTCTGGTCTGGGCGGCGAGCTTGGGATTGACGTAGGAGCGCCCCTCCGTCGCCTTGACGAAGACGAAGGAGAGGCCGTCGGTTCCGTAGGAGGAGGACTGGTAGGCGCTCACGTCGATGCCGCGCAGCATGGGGGCTCCCTCTGGTGCGGGTGGGGCTGAAGTCCCCTCGGGTCAGGGGTTGTTGTTATGCCCCGCCAGGACGGCCGTACGCCGGGCGTGAGGAGGCTCGCGACCCGGCGGTGGTGAGCGCCGGTCGGTTTCAGGAGGCGGGGGAGCCCGCCCGGGGCCGGGTCGCGTCGTCGGTGGAGGCGGCCTCGCGGTCGTCCAGGGAGACGTCCTTGGTCTCCTTGCCGAGCAGGAGCGCGATCAGCGTCAGTACCGCCATCGCCGAGAGGTAGACGCCGACCAGCCAGGGCGAGCCGTCCCCGGCCTCCCACAGCGCCACGGCGATGAACGGGGCGACCGCCGCCCCGAGGATCGAGCTGACGTTGTACGAGATGCCGGAGCCGGTGTAGCGGACGCTGGTCGGGAAGAGCTCGGGCAGGAGCGCGCCCATCGGCCCGAACGTCATGCCCATCAGGGTGAAGCCGAGGACGAGCCACAGCACCACGCCGAGGGTGCCCAGACCGATCAACGGCGCCCAGACCAGTCCGAAGACGATGATCGCGGCGGTGATCCAGATCAGGGTGGTGCGCCGCCCGTACCGGTCCGCGAGCGGGCCCGAGGCCAGAGTGAACGCGGCGAAGAACAGCACACCGAAGATCATCATGAGGACGAACGTGGTGTAGTCGTAGCCGAGTCCGGGCACGGCGGCGTCCTTCGCGGCGCGTCCGTAGCTCAGCGAGAACGTGGTCATCAGGTAGAAGAGCACGTAGGTCGCCAGCATGATGAAGGTGCCCAGGACCAACTGCCTGCCGTGGCTGCGCACCACCGTGACGAGCGGCAGCCGCCGCACCCCGCCGGTCTCGCGGGTCCTGGCGAAGACCGCCGACTCGACGAGCCGGGAGCGCACCCACAGGCCGATCGCGACCATCACCGCGGAGAACAGGAACGGGACCCGCCAGCCCCAGCTGACGAAGGCGTCCGAGGGCTGCGAGGGGTCGGCGCCCGCCGCGGACGGCAGCAGCGCGCCCATGACCAGGAACAGGCCGTTGCCGATGATGAAGCCGAGCGGGGCGCCCAGTTGCGGGAAGGTGCCGTACAGGGCGCGCTTGCCGCTCGGGGCGTTCTCGGTCGCGACCAGGGCGGCGCCGCTCCACTCGCCGCCGAGCGCGAAGCCCTGCGCGAGCCGCATCAGCACGAGCAGCGCGGTGGCCAGCCAGCCGGCTTGCGCGTAGGTGGGCAGCACGCCGATGAGGAACGTGGCGATGCCCATGGTCAGCAGCGAGACGACGAGCGTCTTCTTGCGGCCGAGCCGGTCACCGAGGTGCCCGAAGACGACGGCGCCGACCGGACGGGCCACCATCGCGGCGCCGAAGACCGCGAAGGACGACAGCAACGCGGTGGTCGGGTCGCTGCTCGGGAAGAACAGCTGGGGGAAGACGAGCACCGCGGCGGTCGCGTAGATGTAGAAGTCGTAGAACTCGATCGTCGTGCCCATGAGGCTGGCGACGAGCACGCGGGACCGCGGGTTGACGGGCGGGGAGGCTGGACCGGTGGCGGGAGCGGGCATCGTTCGGTCTTTCACGTGTGAAACATGGGCACTGCAACGATGTCAGCGATCTTGATTTCCGGTATCGCCATCTCGCATGGCAAGACAGGTCCCGCCCCTGGGCTCAGCACTCGATGATGTTCACCGCAAGCCCGCCCCGGGCCGTCTCCTTGTACTTCACGGACATGTCCGCGCCGGTGTCCTTCATGGTCTTGATGACCTTGTCCAGGGACACCTTGTGCGAGCCGTCTCCGCGCATCGCCATGCGGGCGGCCGTGACGGCCTTGACCGCGGCCATGCCGTTGCGCTCGATACAGGGGATCTGGACCAGGCCGCCCACGGGATCGCAGGTGAGGCCGAGGTTGTGCTCCATGCCGATCTCGGCTGCGTTCTCGACCTGCTCGGGCGAGCCGCCGAGGACCTCGGCCAGGGCGCCCGCGGCCATGGAGCAGGCGGAGCCGACCTCGCCCTGGCAGCCGACCTCGGCGCCGGAGATGGAGGCGTTCTCCTTGAAGAGCATGCCGATCGCGCCCGCGGCGAGCAGGAAGCGGACCACGCCGTCCTCGTCGGCGCCGGGCACGAAGTTGACGTAGTAGTGCAGGACCGCCGGGATGATGCCGGCGGCGCCGTTGGTGGGGGCGGTGACGACCCGGCCGCCGGCCGCGTTCTCCTCGTTGACCGCCATCGCGTAGAGGGTGATCCACTCCATGGCGAGGGCCAGCGGGTCGCCCTCGGAGCGCAGCTTGCGCGCGGTGTTCGCGGCCCGGCGGCGCACCTTGAGGCCGCCCGGCAGGATGCCCTCCTGGGACAGTCCGCGCGCCACGCAGTCCCGCATCACCTGCCAGATCTCCAGCAGGCCCGCGCGGATCTCCTCCTCGGTGCGCCAGGCCCGCTCGTTCTCCAGCATCAGCGCGGAGATGGACAGGCCCGTCTCCTCGGCCAGGCGCAGCAGCTCGTCGCCGGTGCGGAAGGGGTACTTCAGCACGGTGTCGTCGAGCTTGATGCGGTCGGCCCCGACCGCGTCCTCGTCGACGACGAAGCCGCCTCCGACCGAGTAGTACGTCTTCGTCAGCAGCTCCGCGCCCGAGGCGTCGTACGCCCACAGGGTCATGCCGTTGGCGTGGTACGGGAGGGCCTTGCGGCGGTGCAGGACCATGTCGTCGTCGAAGGAGAACGCGACCTCGTGCTCGCCGAGCAGGTTGAGCCGGCCGCCGGACTTGATCGCTTCCACCCGCTCGTCCGCGCTCGACACGTCGACCGTGCGCGGCGAGTCGCCCTCCAGGCCGAGCAGCACCGCCTTGGGCGTGCCGTGGCCGTGTCCGGTCGCCCCGAGCGAGCCGTACAGCTCCGAGCGGACCGAGGCGACGGACCCCAGGAGCTCCTCGTTGCGCAGCCGCCGGACGAACAGGCCGGCCGCCCGCATCGGGCCGACGGTGTGGGAACTGGACGGGCCGATGCCGATCGAGAACAGGTCGAAGACCGAGATGGCCACGGGGGAACTCCTGACTACATGGGTGGTGCGGAGGGGGTGGGCGCCGCGACCGCTTGTGGCGGACGCGGCGCCCGAAAGGTTTCTTCGTTACGTGTTCAGACCCGGGTACAGCGGGTGCTTGGCGGCCAGGGCCTTCACCCGGGCCTTGAGGGCGTCCGCGTCGTAGGACGGCTTCAGCGCCTCGGCGATGACGTCCGCGACCTCCGCGAAGTCCTCGGCTGCGAAGCCCCGGGTCGCCAGCGCCGGTGTGCCGATCCGCAGACCGGACGTCACCATCGGCGGACGCGGGTCGTTCGGGATCGCGTTCCGGTTGACCGTGATGCCCACCTCGTGGAGGCGGTCCTCGGCCTGCCGGCCGTCCAGCTCCGAGTGGCGCAGGTCGACCAGGACCAGGTGCACGTCCGTGCCGCCGGACAGGACGTCCACACCCACGGCCCGGACGTCGTCCTTCACCAGACGCTCGGCCAGGATGCGGGCACCCTCCAGCGTACGGCGCTGGCGCTCCTTGAAGTCCTCCGAGGCGGCGACCTTGAAGGAGACCGCCTTGGCCGCGATCACGTGCTCCAGCGGGCCGCCCTGCTGACCGGGGAAGACGGCGGAGTTGATCTTCTTGGCCAGTTCGGCCGTGGAGAGGATCACACCGCCGCGCGGGCCGCCGAGGGTCTTGTGGGTCGTGGTGGTGACCACGTGGGCGTGCGGCACCGGGTTCGGGTGCAGCCCGGCCGCGACGAGCCCGGCGAAGTGGGCCATGTCGACCATCAGGTACGCGCCGACCTCGTCCGCGATCCGGCGGAACGCGGCGAAGTCCAGCTGCCGCGGGTAGGCCGACCAGCCGGCGACGATCAGCTTCGGCCGGGACTCCTTCGCCAGCCGCTCGACCTCGGCCATGTCGACCCGGCCGTCCTCGCCCACGTGGTAGGCGACGACGTCGTAGAGCTTGCCGGAGAAGTTGATCTTCATGCCATGGGTCAGGTGCCCGCCGTGCGCGAGGTTCAGACCCATGATGGTGTCGCCCGGCTTGAGCAGCGCGAACATCGCGGCCGCGTTGGCCTGGGCGCCCGAGTGCGGCTGGACGTTGGCGTGCTCGGCGCCGAACAGCTCCTTGACGCGGTCGATCGCGATCTGCTCGACCACGTCGACGTGCTCGCAGCCGCCGTAGTAGCGGCGGCCCGGGTAGCCCTCGGCGTACTTGTTGGTGAGGACCGAGCCCTGCGCCTCCATGACGGCGACCGGAGCGAAGTTCTCCGAGGCGATCATCTCCAGCGTGGACTGCTGGCGGTGCAGCTCGGCGTCGACCGCGGCGGCGACCGCCGGGTCGAGCTCGTGCAGGGGTGTGTTCAGGACGGACATACGACTCCTCAGCCCGCGGAGAACGCGGTGTACTCGTCGGCGGAGAGCAGGTCGCCCGGCTCGTCCGAGACCCGCACCTTGAACAGCCAGCCGCCCGCGAAGGGGGCCGAGTTCACCAGCGCCGGGTCGTTCACGACGTCCTCGTTGACCTCGGTGATCTCACCGGAGACGGGGGAGTACAGGTCGGACACCGACTTGGTCGACTCCAGCTCGCCGCAGGTCTCGCCGGCGGACACGGTGTCACCCACCTCGGGAAGCTGGACGAACACGACATCGCCGAGCGCGTTGGCCGCGTGCTCCGTGATGCCGACCGTCGAGACGCCGTCCTCGGCGGCCGACAGCCACTCGTGCTCCTTGCTGTAGCGCAGCTCTTTGGGGTTGCTCATGGCCTGGATTCTCCTGTACGCGCGGGAGTGCTGTGGAAGGGGGGACTGCTGGTGAGCTGGGACGACGGGCAGGGGCTCGCCGCCGCGGCCCTTCGGCCAGTGTCTACTTCTGGCGCTTGTAGAACGGCAGCGCCACGACCTCGTACGGCTCGTGACTGCCCCGGATGTCCACGCCCACGCCGCTCGTGCCGGGCGCGGCGTGCGCGGGATCGACGTACGCCATCGCGACCGGCTTGCCGAGCGTGGGGGAGGGGGCGCCGGAGGTGACCTCGCCGATCACCTCGCCGCCGGCGACCACCGCGTACCCGGCGCGCGGGACGCGGCGGCCCTCGGCGACCAGGCCCACGAGCACGCGCGGCGGCTGGGACTCGGCCCGGGCCGCGGCCTCGCGCAGGGCCTCGCGCCCGACGAAGTCGCCCTCTTTCTCGAACTTCACCACGCGGCCGAGCCCGGCGTCGAAGGGCGTCAGGGAGGTGGTCAGCTCGTGCCCGTACAGCGGCATGCCCGCCTCGAGGCGCAGCGTGTCGCGGCAGGACAGACCGCACGGGACCAGCCCGACGCCCTCGCCGGCCTTGGTCAGGGCCTGCCACAGCTCGACCGCGTGCTCGGGCTTCACGAACAGCTCGAAGCCGTCCTCGCCGGTGTAGCCGGTCCGGGCGATCAGGGCCGGGACGCCCGCGACCGTGCCGGGCAGCCCGGCGTAGTACTTCAGGCCGTCGAGGTCGGCGTCGGTCAGGGACTTCAGGATCCCCGGCGACTCGGGTCCCTGGACGGCGAGCAGCGCGTAGGCGTCCCGGTCGTCGCGCACCTCGGCGTCGAAGCCGGCGGCGCGCTCGGTCAGCGCGTCCAGCACCACCTGGGCGTTGGAGGCGTTGGCGACGACCATGTACTCGGTCTCGCCGAGGCGGTAGACGATCAGGTCGTCCAGAATGCCGCCGTCGGCCCGGCAGATCATGGTGTAGCGGGCCCGGCCCGGCTTCACGCCGCCGATGTTGCCCACCAGGGCGAAGTCCAGCAGGGCGGCGGCCTGTGGCCCGGTTACGGTGATCTCGCCCATGTGGGAGAGGTCGAACAGGCCGGCCTTCGTGCGCACGGCGAGGTGCTCGTCGCGCTCGGAGCCGTAGCGCAGGGGCATGTCCCAGCCGGCGAAGTCGGTCATCGTCGCGCCGAGCGAACGATGCAGGGCATCGAGCGCGGTGTGACGGAGTTCTCCTGTACTGCTCACGGTCGGTCGTCTCCCAAGGCAATGACGGGCGAGGTCGTTCCTCCCCATCTGTCATCGGAACCTGAGAGGTTCGCCATGACCCGAGGGGTCCTTGGCTTGCACCTTGGGTGGAGCCGCATCCCCGTCGAGGACAGGGGGCGGCCCGCTTTTCAGATGTGCCTCGCCCGCGCGGTAACGGGGCCTGAGAGATTCAAGGGAGGGACTTGCTCCTTCGGCGCCCCAGCTCTTGCGGTGCTGAGGACTCTCCCGCGCGGATTCAAACGGCCGGTATGCAGTTGGCGCGCACATCATTGCACGCATCCTTCCGGCGCGGCAGGGGGACCTTTCACAGGGAGTGCACGAGTCCCGCGCGCCGGGCACAGCGACCTGTAGCAGCCCTGTTGCAGGACGAGAACGTAAATGAGAGGCCAGCGGCATTACCTTCTCTTTACACTCGGCGGGGATGGGACTCCGTACCTGGCCCCAGGGGAGGACGATCACGGTGAACAGGACCACCGCGTACGCGACGACGGGCATCGCGCTGCCCGAGCAGCCGGCCGCCGCTCCGGTCCGGGCGGTCCGCGCCCCGGCGCCGGCGCCGGCGCCGGTCGTCCGCGACCTGCGCGACCGCCCCGGGGGCGGCCCGCACGCGCTGCTGTTCGGCCCCCGCGACCTCGTCGTGGTCACGGGCCTGCCCGGCAGCGGCAAGTCCACGCTGATGCGGCGCACCGTGCCGGGCCGGCGCGTCGACTCCCAGGACACGCGCGACCGCTGGGAGCGCCGCATGCCGCGCGCCCTGCCGTACGCGCTCTACCGTCCGCTCGTCCGTCTCTCCCACTACGCCGGGCTGCGCCGCGTCCTGCGCACCGGGGAGGGCGTCGTCGTGCACGACTGCGGCACCCAGGCCTGGGTCCGGCGCTGGCTCGCCCGCGAGGCCCGCCGCCGGGACGGCACGCTCCACCTGCTCCTCCTCGACGTCACGCCCGAGCAGGCCCTGGCCGGTCAGCGCGACCGCGGCCGCGGCGTCTCGCGCTACGCGTTCCTGCGCCACCGCGCGGCGAGCAACCGCCTGCTGCGCGCGGTGGAACGGGGCGATCTCCCCGCCGGCTGCGGCTCGGCCGTCCTCGCCGACCGGGACACGGCGAACACCCTCCACAGAATCGGCTTCACGGGCTGAGCCCGCGCCGTCGTACACCGGTCCCGTTCCCGATGCCCCCGGCGCTCCGTCAGCCGTTAGCCTTTTGAGCCACAGCAGTGGTTCCAGGCAGGCGGTAGGCAGATGGACATCCCGGCGGACTTCTCCGCGGACTTCCCGGCGCAGACGCAGACCCACCCGCACGGCGGTTGGCCCGGCAACGAGCTGGAGGAGGTGCTCTCGGCCTCCCTCGGCGCCGGACCGGCGGCCGGCGGGCGGATCGTCGAGGTGCTCGGGCGGAGCTTCGTGTGGATCCCGCTGCCCAGCGGCGGCGGCCCGCACAGCGGCCCCCTCGATCTGCCCGGCATCGAGATCGACGGCCAGGCGTTCGTGCCGGTGTTCAGCTCCGAGGAGCAGTTCCGCCAGGTCGTCGGCTCCCACATGTCGTACACCATCGCGCCCGCCGTGGAGTTCGCCCGCGGCCTGCCTCCGCACGCGGGCATAGCCGTCAACCCGGGTGGTGTGGTGGGTATCCCGCTGCCGCCGCCCGCCGTGGCCGAGCTGTGCCGGGCCGGCCGGACCCCGCTGGACGGCCCCGCGAGCGGCGGCCGGGTCCGCCTCTTCGAGCCCGACTGGCAGGACGACCCGGTGGACTTCCTCGCCGCCGCCTCCGCCGAGTTCGAGGCGACGGGTGTCGTCGTCACGGCCCGCCGCTGTCTCGCCGCCATCGAGACCGCCGACCCGGTGATGTTCGTGGGCGTCGAACTCTCCCAGTGGGAGGGCGACCTGCGCGCCCTGCCCCTGGACGCCCTCACCCGGGCGGTCACCGCCGCCCCGGCCCCCTGGCCGGTCAACCTGGTGCTCCTGGATGTGACGGAGGACCCGGTGGGAGCGTGGATGCGGGAGAGGGTCCGGCCCTTTTTCCAGCGGTAGGGCGGCACCTCAGGGGCGCGGGGAACGGCGCGAGAACCACCCACGACCCGCGGCCGCGATACGACCCCAGGCTCCGATCTCTCGCGCGGGCTTAAGCTAGGGCACCGTCGAGGCGTTGTACGAAGGGGCGGTAAAGGTGAGCGCGAGCGGCACGGCCGCGGCCGGACAGGTCGAGCACATGCTGCGCCAGGTCACGCCCGGGCGTTACGACGCCTACGAGGCACTCCTGCGCGCGCTCGCGACCCCGCACACCGGCCAGATCTGGATGCTCCTGTGGCACGGGCAGGCCGGCTCCCCCGACGCCCAGTACGGGAACATGGACGTCGACGGTCACGGCTACGCCCCCTGCGTGACCTCCGCCCAGGAGCTGTCCGCCAGCGGCTGGAACCGGTCGTACGAGGTGATCGACGGCGTCGACGTCGCCCGGGCCCTCTACCCCGACCACTTCGGACTCTGGCTCAACCCGCACGCCCCCGGCGGCGGCGTCGGCATCCCCTGGCTCGACCTGCGCCGGATCGCCACGGGCCTGGACCGCCAGCCCGCCGGCCCCCTGCGCCTGTCCGAACCCGCCATCGAGGTCCCGCAGTTCTACGCCCTGCTCGCGCAGAACGCCCACCGCACCCCGGCCGTCCGCTCGCTGCGCCGGGTCTGGGTGCAGCCCGCGCTGGGGGCGCCGTACCTCGCCATCGGACTGGATGTGTACGACACCTCGCCGCCGGCCGTGGACTCCGTGCGCGCGATGATGCAGCAGTCCCTCGGCGCCGTACCGGACGGACTCCCCGTGTCGACCGTCGCCATGTCCGACGAGCACGACCCGGTGGCCATGTGGCTGCGCGCGAACGCCCGCCCGTTCTACGACCGCGAGGCCCATGCCACCGCCCCCGTCCAGGCGCCGGTCTCCGGCTACGGATACCCTCCGGCGCAGGGCCGGTACTGACCGGCTCGAAGTCGCCCCCGGAGTCCTTCCCGCGTCACCCGCCGAACGCGACAACCGCTCAGCTCTCCGCGCGTAGATAGGGGCGAAAAGCGGCAGGTTGTCCTAAAATTCCCCTGTCTTGGCGCGTCCGACCCCCGCTACCCGTTGTCCGGATAACGGAACCCCGCAGACAGCATCACGTTTACGCATCCTTTCACCGCCAAGTCTGGCAACAGATCGCCAAAGCGTTGAAGACTCCCCGCAAGACACGGGCCGGGTCGGTCTTGTGTACGAGACAAACAAAACCGCTACAGCGGCAGCCAGGGGCTCGGCGATCGCCGGCCCGAGAGGGGTCAATCGCACCGTGACCGCACCGATCGAGACCACGGGGGCGGAAGCCGGAGCACAGCCCGAGGCAGTGCTCTCCGGGGTCAAGAAGAGCCAGATCGAAGGGCGCTCGCTCACCCAGATCGCCTGGATGCGCTTCAAGCGGGACAAGGTGGCGATGGCGGGCGGCGTCGTCGTCATCCTGCTCACGCTGCTGGCGGTGTTCTCCAAGCCGATCCAGTGGATCTTCAACCTCGATCCCAACAAGTTCAACCAGGACCTCATCGACCCGGCGCTGCTCGCTCCCAAGGGCGGCTGGGGAGGAATGAGTTGGGACCACCCGCTCGGCGTGGACCCCCAGTACGGCCGGGACATGCTCGCCCGCATCATCGACGGCTCCTGGGTCTCCCTCCTGGTCGCGGGCGGCGCCACGCTGCTGTCCGTGTGCATCGGCACCGTGCTCGGTGTCGTCGCCGGGTACTACGGCGGCTGGATCGACAGTGTGATCAGCAGGCTCATGGACACGTTCCTGGCCTTCCCTCTGCTGCTGTTCGCGATCTCGATCTCCGCCTCCGTGCAGGACGGGTTCTTCGGCCTCGAAGGCCTGAACCTGCGCATCAGTGTGCTGATCTTCGTGATCGGCTTCTTCAGCTGGCCGTACATCGGCCGCATCGTGCGCGCCCAGACGATGACCCTGCGCAAGCGGGAGTTCATCGAGGCCGCCACAAGCCTCGGGGCACGCGGCCCGTACGTCCTGTTCCGGGAACTGCTCCCGAACCTCGTCGCACCGATCCTCGTCTACTCGACGCTGATCATCCCGACGAACATCCTGTTCGAGGCCGCGCTGAGCTTCCTCGGCGTCGGTATCGCTCCGCCGCAGGCCTCCTGGGGCGGCATGCTCAGCAACGCTGTGGATCTCTACACGGCTGATCCGCAGTACATGTTCGTGCCCGGACTGGCGATCTTCATCACCGTCCTGGCCTTCAACCTGCTGGGTGACGGGCTGCGTGACGCCCTCGACCCTCGCAGCAAGTGATCCATCGAATGAGGGAGCTTCCTCAGGTGAAGACGAGAAGGGTGACCGCCGGCGTTGCGTCGGTCCTGGCACTGTCGCTGGGTGCTGCCGCGTGCGGCGGCGGAGGTGACGACAACGACGGGGGAGGCAACGGCAAGAAGGACGCCGCGCTGAACTCGATCGTCAACGCGTCGGACAAGAAGGGAGGCACGGCCACGTACGAGCACTCGGACGTGCCGGACTCCCTCGACCCGGGCAACACGTACTACGGCTGGGTCCAGAACTTCTCCCGCCTCTACGGCAGGACGCTCACCACGTTCAAGCCGGCGGCGGGCAAGGCAGGCCTGGAGGTCGTGCCGGACCTCGCCGAAGGACTCGGCAAGTCCAGCCCGGACGCCAAGACCTGGACGTACAAGCTGCGTGCGGGTGTGAAGTTCCAGGACGGCACCCCGGTGACGTCCAAGGACGTCAAGTACGCCATCGAGCGCTCCAACTTCGCGCCCGAGGCACTGTCCAACGGCCCGACGTACTTCAAGGCGTACCTGGAGGGCGGCGACAAGTACAAGGGCCCGTACAAGGACAAGGCCGCCGAGGGCCTGAAGTCCATCGAGACGCCGGACGACCGGACGATCGTCTTCAAGCTGAAGCAGCCGTTCGCCGACTTCGACTACCTCGCGACGTTCTCGCAGACGGCCCCCGTGCCGCAGGCGAAGGACACCGGTGCGAAGTACGTCCAGGCCATCCAGTCCACCGGCCCGTACCAGTTCCAGTCCTACGAGGAGGGCCGCGGCGCCACCCTCGTGCGCAACAAGCAGTGGGACGCCAAGACGGACCCGATCCGCAAGGCCCTGCCGGACAAGATCACGATCAAGTTCAAGGTCAACCCGGTCACGGTCGACAACAACCTGCTCTCCGACAAGATCACGGCTGACGCGGCCGGCACGGGTGTGCAGCCGCAGACCCAGCCGAAGGTGCTGCGCGGCAAGTACGCCAACCAGACGGACAGCTCCTACGCGGGCGCCACGCAGTACATCGCGCTCAACGTGAACGTGAAGCCGTTCGACAACGCCGACTGCCGCAAGGCCGTTCAGTGGGGCCTCGACAAGCAGTCGGTGCTCGACGCCATGGGCGGTTCGCCGAAGGGCGACGTGGCGACCACGCTGCTGCCGCCGTCGGTGAACGGCTACACCAAGTTCGACACCTACGCGACCGACGGTCACAAGGGTGACGTGGCCAAGGCCAAGGCGGCCCTGAAGGCGTGCGGCAAGCCGAACGGCTTCAACACGATCCTGACGGCCCGCTCCGACCGCCCCGCCGAGATCGCCGCGGCGACCGCCATCCAGGCGTCGCTGAAGAAGATCGGCATCAACATCGAGATCAAGCAGTTCCCCTCCGGCAAGTACTTCTCGAACTTCGCCGGTGTCCCGAGCTACGTCCACGACAACAAGCTCGGCATGCTCTCGATGGCCTGGGGTGCCGACTGGCCGACCGGCTACGGCTTCCTCGACCAGATCGTCAACGGCGCCGCCATCAAGCCCTCGGGCGGCAACAACCTGATGGAGCTGGACGACCCGAAGATCAACAAGGCCCTGACGGACGCGATCGCCAACACCGACGACGCGGCCCGCACCAAGGCCTGGGGTGACATCGACAAGATGGTCCTCGACAACGCCTCGGTCGTCCCGCTGGTCTACCGCAAGAACCTGCTGCTCCGGCCGACGTCCGCGACGAACGTCACGGTCACGCAGGCCTACCTCGGCATGTACGACTACCTGCTGATGAGCTCCTCGAAGTAATTCAGCAGGCCGGATCCTTTCGAAAGGCAGGTGAAGGCACCGGGTGGCCGCGGCGGACGACCCCGCCGCGGCCACCCGGGGCCGTACAGCTGTGGCTGCGTACATCCTCCGACGCGTCATGGGCGCAGTGCTGTTGCTGCTGGTGGTCAGCGCAGTCACCTTCGCCATCTTCTTCCTGGTCCCCCGCATCGGCGGGCAGACGGCCGACCAGTTGGCCACCCAGTACGTGGGCAAGGACGCGAACCCCGCTTCCGTCGCCGCGATCAAGGAAAACCTTGGGCTGGACCAGCCGGTCTACGTGCAGTACTGGGAATTCATCAAGGGCCTCGTGGTGGGTGCCGACTACAAGTTCGGTCCCGACGCGACGCACTGCAGCGCACCCTGCTTCGGGTACTCCTTCAAGAGCCACATCGAGGTGTGGCCGCAGTTGGAGCAGCGGATCCCCGTCTCCTTCTCGCTGGCCATCGGTGCGGCGGTGATCTGGCTGGTCACCGGCGTGACGACCGGCGTCATCTCGGCACTGCGCAAGGGCAAGCCGATCGACCGCTTCTCCATGTTCATCGCGCTCGCCGGCGTCTCGCTGCCGATCTTCTTCACCGGCCAGATCCTGCTCGCGCTCTTCGTCTACGAGATCCCGGTCTGGGAGAGCATCGACTACGTCCCGTTCACGGACAACCCGGCCGAATGGGCCTGGCACCTGATGCTGCCCTGGATCAGCCTCGCGTTCCTCTTCTCCGCGCTCTACGCCCGGCTCACCCGGGCGGGCATGCTGGAGACGATGAGCGAGGACTACATCAGAACGGCCAGGGCCAAGGGTCTCAAGGAGACCACGGTCGTGGCCAAGCACGGCCTGCGCTCCGCGCTCACCCCGATCGTCACCATCTTCGGCATGGACTTCGGCACCCTGGTCGGCACCGCGGTGCTCACCGAGACCGTGTTCTCCCTCCAGGGCATCGGCGCCTACTCCGTCCAGGCCATCAAGGACAACGACCTGCCCATCGTGATGGGCGTGACCCTGGTCGCCGCGTTCTTCATCGTCTTCTGCAATCTGATCGTCGACCTGGTGTACGCCGCCATCGACCCCCGGGTGAGGTACTCGTGAGCAAGCTCGACAAAGCCGCGCTCGGCGAACCGGACACCACCGCCGCGTCCGTCCCGGACGACGTGTTCCTGTCCGTCCGTGATCTGCGCATCCACTTCGACACCGACGACGGCCTGGTCAAGTCCGTCGACGGCGTCAGCTTCGACGTGCGCAAGGGCAAGACCCTGGGCATCGTGGGCGAGTCCGGCTCCGGCAAGTCGGTCACCTCGCTCGGCGTGATGGGCCTGCACCGCTCGGCCCGCGCCAGGGTCTCCGGCGAGGTCTGGCTGGACGGCCAGGAGCTGATCGGGGCCGACCCCGACGAGGTACGGCGGCTGCGCGGCCGGAAGATGGCCATGATCTTCCAGGACCCGCTGTCGGCGATGCACCCCTACTACACGGTGGGGCAGCAGATCGTCGAGGCGTACCGCGTCCACCACGACGTCAGCAAGAAGGTCGCCAAGCAGCGGGCGATAGAGATGCTCGACCGGGTCGGCATCCCCGAGCCCGCCAAGCGCGTCGACGGCTACCCGCACGAGTTCTCCGGCGGTATGCGTCAGCGCGCCATGATCGCCATGGCGCTGGTGAACAACCCCGAGCTGCTCATCGCCGACGAGCCGACCACCGCCCTGGACGTCACCGTGCAGGCGCAGATCCTCGATCTGATCCATGATCTGCAGAAGGAGTTCGGCTCCGCGGTCATCATGATCACCCACGACCTGGGTGTGGTCGCCGAGATGGCCGACGACCTGCTGGTCATGTACGGCGGCCGGTGCGTGGAGCGCGGCCCCGCCGAAGGCGTCTTCTCCGAGCCCCGTCACCCCTACACCTGGGGCCTGCTCGGCTCGATGCCGCGCATGGACCGCGAGGAGACGGACCGGCTCATCCCGATCAAGGGCGCGCCGCCCTCCCTCATCAACCTCCCGTCCGGCTGCGCCTTCAACCCGCGCTGCCCGTACGCGGACATCCCGAAGGACAACGTCACCCGCACGGTCCGCCCCGAGCTGACCGAGGTCGGCGGCTCGCACTGGGCCGCCTGCCACATGACGCAGGAGCAGCGGGAGCGTATCTGGACCGAAGAGATTGCGCCGAAGCTGTGAGCGACGACAAAACGGTGAGCACACCGGACACCAGCGGGAGCACCCTCACCAAGGGCACCACCGCCGACGGCGAGGTCCTGCTGAAGGTGAGCGGCCTTCAGAAGCACTTCCCGATCCGCAAGGGCCTGCTCCAGCGGCAGACCGGCGCGGTGCGTGCCGTCGACGGCATCGACTTCGAGGTGCGCAGGGGCGAGACGCTCGGCGTCGTCGGCGAGTCGGGCTGCGGCAAGTCGACCATGGGCCGGCTGATCACCCGGCTGCTGGAACCGACCGGCGGCTCGGTCGAGTTCGAGGGCCAGGACATCACGCACCTGAAGACCGGCGAGCTGCGCCCCATGCGCCGCGACGTGCAGATGATCTTCCAGGACCCGTACTCCTCGCTGAACCCCCGCCACACGATCGGCACGATCGTCGGCGCCCCCTTCCGGCTCCAGGGCGTCGAGCCCGAGGGCGGTGTGAAGAAGGAGGTGCAGCGGCTGCTGTCGGTGGTCGGCCTCAACCCCGAGCACTACAACCGCTACCCGCACGAGTTCTCCGGCGGCCAGCGCCAGCGCATCGGCATCGCCCGCGCGCTCGCGCTCAACCCCAAGCTGGTCGTGGCGGACGAGCCGGTCTCCGCGCTGGACGTGTCGATCCAGGCTCAGGTGGTGAACCTGCTGGACGACCTCCAGGACGAGCTGGGTCTGACGTATGTGATCATCGCGCACGACCTGTCGGTCGTCCGGCACGTGTCGGACCGGATCGCGGTGATGTACCTCGGCAAGATCGTCGAGCTGGCCGAGCGCGACCAGCTGTACAAGTCGCCGATGCACCCGTACTCCAAGGCCCTGCTGTCGGCCGTGCCGGTGCCGGACCCCAAGCGCCGGGGCGCCAAGAGCGAGCGCATCCTGCTCAAGGGCGACGTGCCCTCGCCGATCGCCCCGCCGAGCGGTTGCCGCTTCCACACCCGGTGCTGGAAGGCGACGGAGATCTGCAAGACGACCGAGCCGCCGCTCAAGGAGCTGCGGGCCGGGCAGCAGGTCGCCTGTCACCACCCGGAGAACTTCGCGGACCAGCAGCCGCAGGACACCAAGCTGCTGTCGTCGGCGCACGAGGCCGCCGCCGAGAGCACCGTGGCGAAGACCGCGGGGAACGACACCGCGACCGTCGAGAAGTGAGTCACCCCGAGCCCCCGCCCTCGTACATCAGGGCGGGGGCTCACCCGTGGGTGAAAATGGCCGGGTGCTCCAGCAACTCTTCAGCCCCTCCGTCCAGCACACGCTCGACCTGATCGGCATCTTCGTCTTCGCGATCTCCGGCGCCCTGCTGGCCGTGCGCAAGAACTTCGACGTGTTCGGCATGGCCGTCCTCGCCGAGGTCACCGCGCTGGGCGGAGGGCTGTTCCGGGACCTGGTCATCGGGGCCGTACCGCCCGCCGCCTTCACGGACCTGGGGTACTTCCTCACCCCGCTGCTCGCCACCCTCCTGGTCTTCTTCCTGCATCCCCAGGTGGAGCGCATCCAGGGCGCGGTGAACGTCTTCGACGCGGCCGGCCTCGGCCTGTTCTGCGTGGCCGGCACGATCAAGGCGTACGAGTACGGGCTCGGCCTGACCGCCTCGGCCGGACTCGGGCTGACCACCGCCGTGGGGGGCGGTGTGCTGCGGGACGTCCTCGCCAACGAGGTGCCCTCGCTGCTGCGGTGGGACCGCGACCTGTACGCGGTCCCGGCGATCGTCGGCTCCGCCCTGGCCGCCCTGTGCATCCGCTACGACGCCCTGAACCCGTTCACCAGCGGTCTCGCGGTGATCACCGCCTTCGTACTGCGCCTGCTCGCGATGCGGTACCACTGGCGAGCTCCGCGGGCGTGGCACCGCCGGTCGACCGTGAGCGAGGAGGAGCAGCCCGTCCTGCCGTGACAGGGCGCAGGCCCATCTCCTGGGTCAGCCATCGGAACACCGGGACCACCTGCGGCCGCCACAGCGCCATGTTGTGGCCGCCCGCGCTCTTCGGGATGTACACGACGTGCACGGTCGTCGGGGCCTTCGCGGTCTGCTCCAGGGCCACGGCGGCCTCGTAGCCGTCGTGCGGCTGGCCGGAGAGGTACAGCGCGATCCGGGGCGGGACGGGCGACCTGCGCAGCATCAGGCAGGGGTTGTTCGCGGCGCGCAGGGCGGGACTCTGCGCGGTGAGGGAGTCGCGTTCGCCGATGGGGTCGTTGTAGCCGGACAGGCTGACGGCGGCCCGGTAGCGGTCGGGGTGGGCGACGGCGAGCCGGGCCGCGCAGTGCGCCCCGGCCGAGTAGCCGGCGACGGCCCAGCCCCGCGGGGCTGGCTGGGCGCGGAAGTTGTCCGTGACCATCTTCGGCACGTCGACGCTCAGCCAGGTGTCGGCGTTGACCGCGCCCGTGATGTTGGCGCAGCCGGTGTCCACGCCGGCCAGCAGGTTGGTGCGGGGGGCGACCAGGATGAACGGGGCGACCTGCCCGCTGCGCATCAGCGGTTCCAGCTGCTCGTGCGCGTGCAGCGAGCCGAACCACGCCTTCGCCGAACCGGGGTAGCCGGGCAGCAGTTCCACCACCGGGAACGTGTGGTGCCGGTAGGCCGGTTCGCCGTACTGCGGCGGCAGCCAGACGTAGACCTCGGCGTTCACCCCCGACACCCGGCCCCTGAGCTGGGTCACCCGCACCCCGCCGGCCGCGCCCGTCCCGGGCCCGCCGGCCGGCTCGAAGGTCTGCCGCACCCTGGGCAGCCGCCGGAGCGCGATCCCGCCGGTGCCGTCGGCGCCCAGGTTCGCCGCCTGCTGCACATGGTCGCCGGTGCCGAGCAGGTCGGCCCAGTTGTCGTAGAGGTTGTTGGCGTTGTTGACCAGCGTGAAGACCAGGGCCACGGCCGTCCCCTGCGCGAACAGCAGCATCAGCGCCCGGGCCGCGGCACGCAGGGCCCTGGGTCCGCGGATGCGCGACCAGAGGACCAGAGGCAGGACGAGGGCGGCCACGGAGAGTACGACCAGTGTGCAGAGGAACGGCGTCCCGGTGAGGCTCATGCCCCTGTAGAGGACGCGCAGGGCCTTGGGGTTTACGGACGAGTCGGACACTTACCGAGAAATTGCCCGTGTCTCACCAAGGCGCGACCCTGGCCCCGAGCAGGAAAGCTACCGCTTAGTAGTGAGTTCTTGTACTGTTCAGCCATGCCAGAAGCAGCCACCGCCCCGGCCGCCCGGGCCACGATCGGCGACAGCGAGTTCGACCGCGACACCGCGCTCACCCGCCGCGCGCCGGGCGTCTACGACATCGACCTCTCGGCCGGCTGGACGATCATCAGCGCCGTCAACGGCGGCTATCTGCTGGCCGTCCTGGGCCGCGCCCTCGCGGACGCCCTGCCGCACGCCGACCCCTTCACGATCTCGGCGCACTACCTGACCGCGTCCCAGCCCGGCCCCGCCGTCGTCCGCACGGACGTCGTCCGCACCGGCCGCACCCTGTCGACCGGCCAGGCCTCCCTCTTCCAGTACGACGACGAGGGCCGCGAGGTGGAACGCATCCGCGTCCTCGCCTCCTACGGTGACCTGGACACCCTGCCTGACGACGTCCGTACGTCGGCCCAACCGCCCGCGATTCCGCCGCTGGAGCACTGCTTCGGCCCGGAGGACGGACCCGCCCCGGTCGACGGCAGCTCGGCCATCACCGACCGGCTGATGCTCAAGCTCGACCCGTCGACCCTGGGCTGGGCCCTCGGGCAGCCCTCCGGCAAGGGCGAGATGCGTGCCTGGTTCGGCCTCGCGGACGGGCGCGACCCCGACCCGCTCTCCCTGCTGCTCGCGGTGGACGCCCTGCCGCCCACCGCGTTCGAGATCGGGCTGAAGGGCTGGGTGCCGACCGTCGAGCTGACCGTGCACGTGCGCTGCCGCCCGGCGCCGGGCCCGCTGCGGGTGTCGATCACCACGCGCAACCTCGCCGGCGGCTTCCTGGAGGAGGACGCCGAGGTGTGGGACGGCGCGGACCGGCTGGTCGCACAGTCCCGGCAGCTGGCCCGGGTCCGGCTGGGCTGAACTCTGCCGGCGGGCAGTCGCGGGAAGAGCGGCAGGCGCAATGGGGGCGGCGGCACAGTAGGGGCAGTGGCGCTGTAGGAACAGCAGGCGTATCGAAGGCCCGCCCGGGCACGGCAGGGGCGGCGCGTCCGGGTAACGGGCGCGCCGCCCCTGTGCGTTGTCACGAGGGTGGATCCGGCGTACGAGGGTGTCAATCCAGCCAGTGATGGCGGCCGAGGCCGATCAGCCGCATCTGGCGGGCCGCCAGCTGTGCGACCTGCCGGGTCCGCTCCGGGCGCTCCTCCTCCGGCCCCTCCAGGGCTTCCAGGAACAGTGACGCCGTGCTCAGCATCTGGTCGACGTAGAGGTGGGCGAGCATCAGCAGGTCGTCCTCGCTCCAGCCCTCGGACACCGGGTCCTTGGCCAGCTCCTCCTTGACCTCGTGGGCGAACCGGGCCAGTTGGTCCCGTATCGCCTCGCGGACCGGCTGGACTCCGCCATGCCGTTCACGGGCGATGAAGCGGACGTGGGCGGGGTACCCGTCGACATGACGGGCGATCAGTTCGATGGCGCGCGTGACGCGTTCCTCGTGGTCGCCGGTCGCGGACACCGTCGTCCGGATCATCGGGTGCAGGCTCCCCAGCGCCTCCTCGACCAGGGCCACGCCCAGATCCGCCGTGGAGCGGAAGTGGCGGTAGAAGGCGGTCGGGGCGACACCGACGGCGCGAGTGACCTCGCGCAGTCCCAGGCTGCTCAGGCTCTGCTCCTCCAGCAGCGCCAGGGCCGCGTCCAGGAGTGCCTGCCGGGTCTTCTGCTTCTGGGCCTGCCGGATGCCGAGGGTGTGACTCATACCATGCAGTTAACAACTGTTCTCTGGAATTGAAAAGTCATGAGAGCCGTTAGACTGGGAAGTCAGTGAACAACTGTAACTACAACCGTTCACCGAAATCTTGGGGGCTGTTACCCGTGCTGTTCATCGTCGCCGCGCTCCTGCTGCTGGGTGTCGTCCTGGGCACCGTCGCGCACGCGCCGCTCACCTTCTCCGTCGCCGTCGGCGCCGTCATCGCCGTCTGGCTCGGCATCTTCGCGCTCCGCGAGCGTGGTCGCCGGCGCCACACGCAGGCCCACTGACGCCGACCCCGTCCACCGTCCCCTCGATCCGACTTCGGGAGTCGATCACCATGCAGCTCACCGCCCCGGCCTCGCGCCGCACCGGCATTCGTGACACCGACGGCATGGCCGTCGCGTCCTTCATCCTCGGCCTCCTCGGCCTGCTCGTGCTCAACCTCTTCCTCGGCCCGATCGCCATCGTGCTGGCGAGCGTCGCCCTGTGGCGCGGCACCGAGCGCCGCGGCCGCGCGCTGCTGGGCCTGGGTCTGGGCGTCGCCGACCTGCTGGTCCTCGCGGCCTTCATGGAGTTCGACAGCACGATCTCGTGGAGCTTCTGAGCCGCCGTCGGACAGCCGTCCGCCGGTACGCCGCGGCCGGGCCCGGGGACGACGGGCCGTCGCCGCGCCGCGAGGCGGTTCATGTTCGTCCAGCCTTGATCTGAGGCCGGTCGAAGGGGAGCCGTAGAATCGGGCTCACCATGGCTTACCTCGACCACGCCGCGACCACCCCGATGCTCCCGGAGGCGGCAGAGGCGCTCACCGCCCAGCTGGGTGCCACCGGCAACGCGTCCTCCCTCCACGCATCCGGCAGGCAGGCCCGCCGCACCGTCGAGGAGGCCCGCGAGACCCTCGCCGAAGCCCTCGGCGCCCGCCCCAGCGAGGTCGTCTTCACCTCGGGCGGCACGGAGGCCGACAACCTGGCCGTCAAGGGCCTTTACTGGTCCCGCCGTGACGCAGACCCGGCCCGCACCCGCGTCCTCGCCAGCCCCGTCGAGCACCACGCGGTCCTCGACGCCGTGCACTGGCTCGGCGAACACGAGGGCGCCACCGTCGAGTACCTGCCGGTCGACTCCCACGGCCGCGTCCACCCGGAAACCCTGCGCGAGGCCATCGCCCGCAACCCCGACGACGTGGCCCTCGCCACCGTCATGTGGGCGAACAACGAGATCGGGACGATCCTGCCCGTGCGTGAACTCGCCGACGTGGCAGCCGAGTTCGCCGTCCCACTGCACGCGGACGCCGTCCAGGCCTTCGGTCAGATCCCCGTGGACTTCGCCGCCTCCGGCCTCGCCGCGATGACCGTCTCCGGCCACAAGATCGGCGGCCCCTACGGCATCGGCGCACTGATCCTCGGCCGTGAGCACACCCCCGTACCGGTCCTGCACGGCGGTGGCCAGGAGCGCCATGTGCGCTCCGGCACCCTCGACGTGCCCGCCGTCGCCTCCTTCGCCGTCGCCGGGCGGCTGGCCGCCGAACAGCGCGAGTGGTTCGCCCTCGAGATCGGCACCCTGCGCGACTCCCTCGTCAGCGCGGTCCGCTCGGCCGTCCCGGACGCGATCCTCGGCGGCGACCCGGATCCGGAGGGCCGCCTTCCGGCCAACGCGCACTTCACCTTCCCCGGCTGCGAGGGCGACTCCCTGCTGCTTCTGCTCGACGCCCAGGGCATCGAGTGCTCCACCGGCTCCGCCTGCACCGCCGGCGTCGCCCAGCCCAGCCACGTCCTCCTCGCCACCGGCACGGACCCCGACCTGGCCCGCGGCACCCTGCGCTTCTCTCTCGGCCACACCTCCACCGAGGCCGACGTCGAGGCCCTGGCGAAGGCCATCGGCCCGGCGGTGGAACGGGCGAGGGCGGCGGGGCTGACCTGAGGACTGGTCAGTCGGACACCGGCCGCGACGGCTTCTGCCCGCCACCCGCCGCCGGGGTGACGGTGGCCACCGGCGCCGTGATCGCGCGGAGCACGGACTGCTGGGGCGCGATGCTCTGCGGCGGCGGGAATTTGGCCGCCAGGCCTTTCAACAGCCGGATGTAGGCGGCCCGTTGAGGCGCACGGGGCTCCGAACGGCCCGCTTCCCACGCACTCACGGTCTCCCTGCGCACCCCCAGTGTGTGGGCCACGCGCTCCTGGCTGAGACTGCCGGCCTCACGCAGCCGTTTGCGCTCGGCGGGCTCGGGCAGCCCGTCCGTCGGCGAAGCCTCTTCCAGCAGTGCGTCGACTGCGGCGAACAAGGCTCTCCCCTGATCCTCGGACACGCTGGTCACCTCCCCTTTTCATTGCTCGAAGCATATCGAAACGCACTTTGAAACGCTTGCTGAATCGCAAGCTGGAACGCACGCATTCCGCACATGGGGCGAACGTCCCCGCTTTGCCGGGGCGCCTGCAGGAGGAAGACGCGCTGATGCCCTGAACTGGGGTTTTGATCGGCAGGTTGGGTGATCGGCACCTCCAGCGCCCCTGACCCCCCCTCGGTGGCATCTGTAGGACAAGGATAATTTTCGGGGGTTCGGCTTGTCGTCTTCCGCAGAAGAGCTCTCACGGGGCGCGACGTTAACGTGAGCGTTGCGCGCACGTTCCTCACGGGTCGCGCACGCTCCCCGCCTGCGGGTACCGCCTGCCCTCCGGAACGGAACATGCCATGCCTTCGCACGCGCTGGCCGCTGCCGCTACCGCGCCCGTGTATCTCACGGCCGTTGTCACGGCGGGCCTCGGGCTCCTCGCTCTGGCGGTCAACCTCGTCCTGCGCAAGCTCAAGCAGCGCCGTCAGGACCTTGCCGGTCCGCTTCAGGCGCTGATCGCCCTGTTCGCACTGCTCAGAGTTCTGGACACCAGGCCCACGACCGCCAAGGACCTGGAACTGATCCAGGAGCACGTCGCCGTCCTCGAAGGCGCCGTCCTCAGGCGGAAAAGGCTCGGCAAGATCCTCGACGAGGTCGTCCGCCTCGCCGGTGAGTACCGGGCCATCGAATTACCGGAGGTCGGCCATCGCCTCCCGGCAGGTCTGAGCGCCAGCGCCTTGTACGAGCGCTCGCGCAGGCAGGGCACCGTCGCGCGAGAGCTCCAGGCCGCCGTCGTCGCCGCGACAGAACGGATCGAGCGGATGCACCGCCGCTGATCTCTTGCCGGCTCACGCTCGTGATCACCGCTCTGTCGCGCCCGTGATCGCCGCAAGATCAAGGCCGTGATCACCGCAGGCTCAAGGCTGTGATCACCACAAGCTCAAGTCCGCGATCACCACAAGCTCAAGTACGCGATCACCGCAGGCTCGAGGCCGTGATCGCCGCAGGCTCAAGTCCGCGTCGAACGTGCCTCGCGCACCAACCGCATGTACTTCTCCCAGTCCCAGTGCCGCCCCGGATCCGTGTGGTCCGTGCCCGGGACCTCCACGTGGCCGATGATGTGCTCGCGGTCGACGGGTATGTCGTAGCGAGCGCAGATCCGGGCCGTGAGACGGGCGGAGGCCTCGTACATCTTGTCCGTGAGGTCCTGCGGGCGGTCCACGAAACCCTCGTGCTCGATGCCGACACTGCGTTCGTTGTAGTCGCGGTTGCCCGCGTGGTAGGCCACGTCCAGCTCGCGGATCATCTGCGTGACGTGTCCGTCCTGACGGACGATGTAGTGCGCCGCCGCCTTGTGGCCCGGGTCCTGGAACGCCTTCACCGCGCTGTCGAAGCTCCCCTGGGTGACATGGATGACCACCATGTCTATCCCGTAGTCGTCGGGCCGGTCCGCGCGCCGCCAGTTCGCGTCCGACGCCGCCACCCAGCGCGCGCCCGCGTAGTCGACCTCGCCCTCCTTGCGGGGCTTCTCGACGCCCGGAGCGCGCCACCACAGGCGCGCCAGCTCGTCCCGGGCGAGCACGGCGGAACCCGCCGCGGCCACCGTCCCGCCGATCAGCAGCGCGCGGCGGCCGACCTTCCGGTCACCGTCCTTCGAAGCCTTCCGCTCTCCCATGTGATCGTCAACGGATACCCGGCGGTCCTGGTTCCCGCGCCCCCTTACCCTGGAAGGGTTATGACTGACACCCCGCAGCGCCCCCGCCCCCTCCGCGTCCTGGCCGCCATGTCCGGCGGAGTCGATTCCGCCGTCGCCGCCGCCCGCGCGGCCGAAGCGGGCCACGATGTGACCGGCGTCCACCTCGCGCTCTCCGCCAACCCGCAATCCTTCCGGACGGGCGCGCGCGGCTGCTGCACCATCGAGGACTCACGCGACGCCCGCCGCGCCGCGGACGTCATCGGCATCCCGTTCTACGTGTGGGACCTCGCCGACCGCTTCCGCGAGGACGTCGTCGAGGACTTCGTCGCCGAGTACGAGGCCGGCCGCACCCCCAACCCGTGCCTGCGCTGCAACGAGAAGATCAAGTTCGCCGCCCTCCTGGACAAGGCGCTCGCGCTGGGCTTCGACGCGGTCTGCACGGGCCACTACGCCCAGGTGATCGTCCGCGAGGACGGCACCCGCGAGCTGCACCGCGCCTCCGACATGGCCAAGGACCAGTCGTACGTCCTCGGCGTGCTGGACGACCGGCAGCTCGCCCACGCGATGTTCCCGCTCGGCGACACCCTCACCACCAAGGACGAGATCCGCGCGGAGGCCGAGCGCCGGGGCCTGGCCGTGGCCAAGAAGCCCGACTCGCACGACATCTGCTTCATCGCCGACGGCGACACCCAGGGCTTCCTCGCGAACCGGCTCGGCCGCTCCGAGGGCGACATCGTCGACGAGTCGGGCAACCGGCTCGGCACGCACGAGGGCGCGTACGGCTTCACCATCGGCCAGCGCAAGGGTCTGCGCATCGGCACCCCCGCCCCCGACGGCAAGCCGCGCTACGTGCTCGACATCTCGCCGGTGGACAACACGGTGACCGTGGGCCCGGCGTCCGCCCTGGACGTCACCGCCCTCACCGCCGTGAAGCCCCGCTGGTGCGGCGCCGCCCCCACCGGCCCCGGTACCTACACGGCCCAGCTGCGCGCCCACGGCGGCGAGACCGAGGTGAGCGCCGAGGTCGTCGACGGCTCCCTGGAAGTCACCTTCACCGAGCCCGTCCGCGGTGTCGCCCCCGGCCAGGCGATCGTGCTGTACGACGGCACACGCGTGGTGGGCTCGGCGACGATCGCGTCGACGACCAGGGCGACGGCCGGCGTGGCCTGATCCCGCCGCGGAACCCGGCGGGCCCGGGGGCGGGCTCCACGCGCGCGTGCCCCCGCGCCCCCGGGCTCAGTCCCGGCTGAAGAACTCCGTGAGCACCGGCGCCAACACGTTCGGCTCCACCATGTGCGTCTGCCCCTGGAGCGTGCGGTACGTACCCTCGGGGACCGTGTCCGCGATCGCCCGGGCCGCCTCGCGCAGCCACGCGGGACTCGCGTCGCCCGCGACCGCCAGGACGGGAACACCGACCGAGCCCAGCCGGGAGCGCGGGACCCGGCCGTCGCGCATCACGGCGTCGTCGTAGGCGAGGCTCGCGGCCATCGTCTCCATGCCGGCCCACATGGGGGACTGGCGGGCGCCCTGGATCACCCCCTCGGCCAGGCCGGTCAGCCGCAGGAACAGTTCGACCGCGTCCCCGCGCCGCCCCTCACCGAGCGCCTCCGTCAGCCGCTCCGTGTACGCCGCACGCTCCTTGGCGCCCTCCTCGGACATCGCGAACGGCGTCTCGTACACCGCCACGCGCCGTACCGGCAGCCCGCTCGCCGCCGCCTCCAGCGCCAGCGCCCCGCCCGAGGAGATGCCGTACAGGAGCGCTTCGCCGCCCACCGCCTCGATCACCGCGGCCAGGTCCTCGACCTCACGCTCCACCGCGTACGGCGCGGTGTCCGCGCTGGCGCCGCGGCCCCGGCGGTCGTACACCACGGCCTGGAAACGCTCCGAGAGCGACACGGCGAGCGGCGCCAGAGTGCCGCCCGTCGACATCGCGCCGCTCACCAGGACGACCGCGGGACCGCGGCCGGTGCTCTCGTACGCGATGCGGGTGCCGTCGCGCGAAAGGATCTTCTTGTCCATGCTCATGCAGACTGCCGCACGCCGCGGTGTTCATCGATGAAGCGTGCGGCGCGTCAGCCGATCAGAAAACTTCCACCTCGTAGAAGCACAGGTGGTCCTTGATCTCGGCGACGTCCGGCTTGGGGTCCGGATACGCCCAGACGAGGTCCGCCGCCTCCGGCCGCGACCAGTAGGAGGCGGTGCCTTTGAACGGGCAGTACGTCTGGGTATCGGACGGCGTCAGCAGGTCCAGGCGTACGTCCTCGGGCGGGATGTAGTACCGCTCGGGACAGCCCGTCTCGCGCAGCACCAGCGCCCGGTCGCTCTCCGCCAGCACCTGCCCTGCGTGCACCACGCGCACGTGCCCGCCGCCGCGCTCGACGGTGATGCGATGCCCTCTGGTCACGATCGCCCCTCCTCGGGTAGCCGACTTGTGAGGTACAGCGCAGGCTGAAGCGGAGTTCTTCCCTCGCCGCAGGAGGCCCCGATGCGCGCCACGGAACCGGCCGGAAACCGCTCCCGCCTGCTCCACCAGGTCCGGTACGCGCTGCGCCACCCGGAGCGCGTGCCCGCGCACGCCCGGCGCGCGGTGCGGGACGCCTGGCTGCGGCTGCGCCACCCCGACCACATCGCCTACTACCGGGCCGTCATGGCCTCGGACGCGGCCCGCAGCACCGAGGCGGCGGTCGGGCACAACCCCTCGCGCGAGCAGTGGGCGCGCATCGGCCGCATGCAGTTCGACTACCTGGTGGGCCACGGCCTGAAGCCGCACCACCGGATGCTGGAGATCGGCTGCGGCAACCTGCGCGCCGGGCGGCTGTTCATCGACCACCTCGACACCGGGCACTACTACGGCATCGACATCTCGCCGCACATCCTGCTCGCCGCCCAGGACACCCTCGTCGCCGAGAAGCTCCAGCCCAAACTGCCCTACCTGGCCCTCGCCGACGACCTCACCTTCGCCTTCCTGCCGGACGCGCACTTCGACGTCGTGCACGCGCACAGCGTCTTCTCGCACTCGCCACTGCACGTCATCGAGGAGTGCTTCGCGCACGTCGGCCGGATCCTCGCGCCCGGCGGGTTCTTCGACTTCACCTTCGACCGCACCGAGGGCGAGGAGCACCAGGTCCTGCACGAGGACTTCTACTACCGGACGCGGACCCTCACCGACCTCGCGGCCCGGCACGGCCTGGACGCCCGGTTCATGGACGACTGGGAGCGCCTGCCCCACCGGCAGTCCAGAATGCGGGTCACCGCCGCCGTGGACCGGGCCCGTACGGTGGGTTCATGAACATCTGTGTCTTCCTGTCCGCCGCCGACCTCGACGAGCGCTACACCCGCCCCGCGCGGGAATTCGCCGAGCTGCTGGGCAAGGGCGGTCACACGCTCGTGTGGGGCGGCTCCGACGTCGGCCTCATGAAGGTGGTCGCCGACGGGGTGCAGGAGGCGGGCGGCCGGCTGGCCGGCGTCTCCGTGCAGTTCCTCGCCGCCAAGGCCCGTCCGGGCGTCGACGAGATGGTCGTCGCCAAGGACCTCGCCGAGCGCAAGAAGCTGCTCCTGGAGAGGGCCGACGCCGTGGTGATCATGGTCGGCGGCACGGGCACGCTCGACGAGGCCACCGAGATCCTGGAACTGAAGAAGCACGGGCACACCGACAAGCCGGTGGTCCTGCTCAACACGGCGGGCTTCTACGACGGACTGAAGGAGCAGTTCCGCCGCATGGACGCCGAGGGCTTCCTGCCCCGGCCGCTCACCGACCTGGTGTTCTTCGCCGAGGAGCCGGTGGGGGCACTCGCGTACCTGGAGGAGAGCCAGGGCGTCGCATGACCCGGTACTGATGCGAGCATGGCGGGCATGGCTACTCATGTGATCACCGGAGCCGGCTCCGGCATCGGCGCGGCCGTGGCCCGCCGCCTGCACGCGCGCGGGGACGAACTCGTGCTGCACGCACGCGACGCGGGCCGCGCGAAGGAGCTGGCGGCCGAGTTCCCCGGGGCGCGGACCCTGGTCGGTGACCTCGCCGACCCCGACAAGCTCTCCTGGGCCTTCTCCCACCAGTCGCTGCCGGACCGCGTGGACTCGCTGCTGCACATCGCCGGCGTCGTCGACCTCGGCCCGGTCGGCGAGCTCACCCCGAAGGCCTGGCGCCACCAGCTCAACGTCAACCTGGTCGCCCCCGCCGAGCTGACCCGTCACTTCCTGCCCCAACTGCGCGCCGCCCGCGGCCACGTGCTCTTCGTCAACTCCGGCGCCGGTCTCAACGCCCACGCCGGCTGGTCCGCGTACGCCGCCTCCAAGCACGGCCTGAAGGCGCTCGCCGACTCCCTGCGCCACGAGGAGCACGGCAACGGGGTCCGCGTCACCTCGGTGTACCCCGGCCGCACGGCCAGCCCCATGCAGGCCAAGGTCCACCAGCAGGAGGGCAAGGAGTACGACGCAGCGCGGTGGATCGACCCGGAGTCGGTCGCCACGACGATCGTCATGGCCCTGGATCTGCCCCGGGACGCGGAGGTCAACGACCTGACGGTGCGACCGGGGCGCTGACCCCGGTGCGCCTCCTGCGTAGGCTTCTCCGGTGAGCGAAAACAGCCAGTTCAGGTTCGGCGCGGCCACCGGCGTGGGGTCCATGCCGGGTGGCGACGCCCGAGAGGCCGCCAAGACGGCCACCGGCACCTTCGAGGACTTCCCCTTCCTGCCCGAACTGCCCGCCCGGGGGCCCGGCGCGGACATGATCGGGCGGACCGCCGGCATGCTCGTCGAGCTGTACGCGCGTGTGGAGCCCAGCGGATGGCGCCTCGGGGACCGGCCGGGCCGGGACACCAAGCGGGCCCGCTCCTGGCTCGGCGAGGACCTCGACGCGCTGGAGGAGTTCACGCAGGAGTACGAGGGGCCGCTGAAGGTCCAGGCCGTCGGCCCCTGGACCCTCGCGGCCAACCTGGAGCTGCGGGGCGGCGAGGTGGCGCTCTCCGACCCGGGGGCCTGCCGCGACCTCGCCGCCTCCCTCGCCGAGGGGCTGCGACTGCATCTCGCCGAGGTGCGGCGGCGGATCCCCGGCGCGCAGCTCGTCCTCCAGCTCGACGAGCCGTCCCTCACCGCCGTCCTGCGCGGGCAGGTGAAGAGCGCCAGCGGCTACCGCACCCACCGGGCCGCCGACCGGCAGGTCGTCGAGCAGACGCTGCGCGACCTCGTCGGGGTGCACACGTCCGGCCCGGTCGTGGTCCACTCCTGCGCCCCCGACGTGCCGTTCGCGCTGCTTCGCCGGGCGGGCGCGGCCGCCGTCTCCTTCGACTTCTCCCTGCTCACCGAGCGTGACGACGAGGTGATCGGGGAGGCCGTGGAGGGCGGCACCCGGCTCTTCACCGGTGTCGTCCCGTCCGCGGAGGGCCCATTGTCAGACCCTGCCGGTAGCGTCATGGGTGTCAGGACGCTGTGGCGCAGGCTGGGGCTGTCTCCGGGGCTTCTCGCGGAGGCGGTCACGGTCACCCCGGCGTGCGGACTCGCGGGGGTCTCCCCGGGGTACGCGCGCACGGCTCTCGCGCACTGCGCCCGGGCGGCGAGATCCCTCGCGGACAACCCAGAGTAACGGGAGGACGACACGGTGGCCGGCGACCAGCAAGCGGAGACGACGACGGTGCCCGCAGAGGCACGGGAGAAGCACGCGCGCCTCGCGGAGCAGATCGAGGAGCACCGCTTCCGCTACTACGTGAAGGACGCTCCCGTCGTCAGCGACGCGGAGTTCGACCAGCTGCTGCGTTCCCTGGAGGCGTTGGAGGAGGAGTACCCGGAGCTGCGCACGCCGGACTCGCCGACCCAGAAGGTCTCCGGGTCCTACGAGACGGAGTTCACGGCCGTCGCGCACCGCGAGCGGATGCTCTCCCTCGACAACACGTTCAACGACGTGGAGATGGCCGCCTGGACGGAGCGCATCGCCAGGGAACTGGGGGAGCAGGACTACCACTTCCTGTGCGAGCTGAAGGTCGACGGCCTCGCGGTGAACCTCACCTACGAGCACGGCCGCCTCACCCGCGCGGCCACCCGCGGCGACGGCCGCACCGGCGAGGACATCACGCCGAACGTACGGACGATCGCGGAGATCCCCGACCGTCTCAAGGGCGACTCCGTCCCCGACCTCGTGGAGATCCGCGGCGAGGTCTACTTCCCGATGGAGAAGTTCCAGGAGCTCAACGCCCGCCTCGTCGAGGCCGGCGACAAGCCCTTCGCCAACCCGCGCAACGCGGCGGCCGGTTCACTGCGCCAGAAGGACCCGCGCGTCACCGCCACCCGCCCCCTGCACATGGTGGTCCACGGCATCGGCGCCCTGGAGGGCTTCACCGGCCTGACCCGCCTCTCCGAGGCCTACGACCTGCTGAAGTCCTGGGGCCTGCCCACATCCGGCCACAACCGGGTGGTCGACGGCCTGGAAGGCATCCGGGAGTTCATCGCCTACTTCGGCGAGAACCGCCACTCCGTGGAGTGGGAGATCGACGGCGTCGTCGTCAAGCTCGACCAGATCCCTCTCCAGGGCCGCCTCGGTTCCACCTCGCGCGCCCCGCGCTGGGCGATCGCGTACAAGTACGCGCCGGAGGAGGTCAACACCAAGCTCGTCAACATCCGCGTGGGCGTGGGCCGCACCGGCCGGGTCACCCCGTACGCCCAGGTCGAACCGGTCACGGTCGCGGGATCCGAGGTCGAGTTCGCCACCCTCCACAACCAGGACGTGGTCAAGGCCAAGGGCGTCCTCATCGGCGACACGGTCGTGCTGCGCAAGGCCGGTGACGTCATCCCGGAGATCCTCGGCCCGGTCGCCGACCTGCGCGACGGCAGCGAGCGCGAGTTCGTGATGCCGGCTGAGTGCCCCGAGTGCGGCACGGCGCTGCGGCCGATGAAGGAGGGCGACGTCGACCTGCGCTGCCCGAACGCCCGTACGTGCCCGGCCCAGTTGCGCGAGCGCCTGTTCTACCTCGCGGGCCGCAAGGCCCTGGACATCGAGCACTTCGGCTACGTCGCCGCCGCCGCCCTGACCGCCCCGCTGGAGCCCAAGACCCCGCCGCTGGTCGACGAGGGGGACCTGTTCGACCTGACCATCGAGCAGCTGCTGCCCATCAAGGCGTACGTCCTCGACCCGGACAGCGGGCTGCCCAAGCGCGACCCGAAGACCGGCGAGGAGAAGGTCGCCACGATCTTCGCCAACCAGGAGGGCAACCCCCGCAAGAACGCGGTCGCCATGCTGGAGAACATCGCGGCGGCCAAGGAGCGCCCGCTCGCACGGGTCATCACCAGCCTGTCGATCCGTCACGTCGGGCCCGTCGCGGCCGAGGCACTGGCCCGTGAGTTCCGCTCGATCGAGCGCATCGACCAGGCCACGGAGGAGGAGCTGGCGGTCACCGAGGGCGTCGGCCCGACCATCGCCGCCTCCCTGAAGCAGTGGTTCGCCGAGGACTGGCACCGCGACATCATCCGTAAGTGGAAGGCCGCGGGCGTCCGCATGGAGGCCGAGAGCACCGGCGAGGACGAGGGGCCGCGCCCCCTCGAAGGCCTCACCGTCGTCGTCACCGGCACCCTCGAACACTTCACGCGGGACGGCGCCAAGGAGGCGCTGCAGAGCCGCGGAGCGAAGGTGACCGGCTCGGTTTCGAAGAAGACGTCGTTCGTCGTGGTGGGTGACAGCCCCGGATCGAAGTACGACAAGGCGATGCAGCTGAAGGTTCCGGTCCTGAACGAGGAGGGTTTCGGCGTCCTGCTGGAGCAGGGACCGGAAGCCGCGGCCGAAGTCGCCCTTTCGGCCGAGGAGTAGCGGTTGAAGGCCACCCGTTCGGCGCATACCAGATGCATACGGGTGGCCGAGGCGCATTCGGGCAACCGTCGGCGACCGCTGCCCGTGGAAGCCTTCTGCGGCCTACTGTTGAGATGTGCGCCTGCCGTGCCCAGCCGCGGTCGGGGCATCTTCGTGCTCGCACAGAGCGCGGGAAGGGTTTTCGGGCGCGGGCCGTTGAGGGTTGTCGGGCACCTGGCCGCGGGGCGTGGGCACCGCCGGCTGTGAGAGGGACGGGAATGGAACCGACCGAGAGCGCCGGGCCGGGCTCAGGGCTGCGCCTGCGCCGCATGGCGGTCGCATGGCGTGCAGTCCGTGGGGCCGTGCGGCCGGCGGGGCGTCCGGGTGAGGTGCGCGCCGTCGGACAGTACACCCCGGACGGTCGTGGCGGTGCGGGGCGCGCCGCGGACGGCCCCGGAACACAGTCGATCACCGAACACCCGCCCGGACTCAACGGCGGGGACGACGCGGACGGTGAACGGCACCACTCCTGGCCCGCGCTGCCCGCGGCCGTCGTCGCGGCGGCCGGGTTCGTCCTGGGCGCTGGCTTCTACCGCGCCTTCACCGACGGCCACGCGCTCTTCCCGGCGGGCACGGCCGGCTGGTCGCTGGCCGTGCTGACCGGCATCATCGTCGGCCACCTCGTCATGCTGGGCCGCTCCCGCTGGTGGGGCGGCACCGGCTCGGGCGCCGCCCTCACCCTCGCCGTGCTGCTGCTCTACGGCTGGGTTCCGGCCGGCATGGTCAGCCTCACGGTCGTCGTGCTGGTCGGCATAGCCCGCCGCAACCGCTGGCGCCAGGGCGTGCTGCACGGCGCGGTCGACCTCCTCGGCATCGGCGCCGGCGCGCTCGTGCTGGGCGCCTTCGGCACCGTGCCGTCCGTCGAGTCCCCCGCGGAGCCCGCCGCCTGGACCCTCGCCACCGCACCCCAGGTGGCCCTGGTCGCCGTCGCCTACCTGATGGTCACCCGCGTCCTGCTCTGGTACCTGCACGCCCCGCGCCCCGGACTGCCCACCGTCGCCCGCACCGCCCTGGTCAGACAGGGCCTGGTCGCGGTCGCGCTGCTGGGGATCGCGCCGCTGGTCTGCGTGGTCGCCGTGGCCAAGCCGATCCTGCTGCCGCTGTTCTCCATCCCGCTGATCGCCCTGGACTCCACCCTGTGGATAGCCCGGGCCCGGGCGGAGGAGCAGCTGCGCGACCCGCTGACCGGTCTGCCCAACCGCCAGTGGCTGCTGGAGCGCATCTGGACCGCGCTGGACGACGCGGAGCGGATCAACGCCCGCGCCGCACTGATGCTGATCGACCTCGACCGGTTCCGGTCGGTCAACGACACGCTCGGTCATCTCGCCGGTGACCGGCTGCTGCTGCAGATCGCCGACCGGCTGCGGGTGGCACTGCCGCGCGGGGCGGAGGCCGCCCGGCTCGGCGGGGACGAGTTCGCCGTCTTACTCCCGGTCGCCGACTCCACGACCTCCGCGACCCGAGTCGCCCGCAACCTCGTCGCCGCCCTCAGCTCCCCCCTCGACCTCGACGGCCTCACCCTCGTCCTGGAGGCCAGCGCCGGAGTCGCCGTCTTCCCCGACCACGCCCTGGACGCCGAAGGACTGCTGCGGCGGGCGGACGTGGCGATGTACCAGGCGAAGCGGGACCGCACCGGCGTCGAGGTCTACGAGTCCAAGCGCGACTCCAACACCCCCGACCGTCTCGCCCTGCTGGGGGATCTGCGCCGCGCCCTCGACGCGCACGAGGTGCATCTGCACTACCAGCCCAAGGTCCGCTTCGACGGACAGGTCGCGGGCCTGGAGGCCCTGGTCCGCTGGGTGCACCCCGAGCGGGGCAAGGTGCCGCCGGACGAGTTCATAGCGATCGCCGAGTCCTCGGGCCTGATGCCCCACCTCACCGAGTACGTCCTGGAGACCGCGCTCGGCCAGGTCGCGCAATGGCGGGAGCAGGGCCTGTTCGTCCCGGTCGCGGTGAACGTCTCCCCGCGCGATGTGCACACCCCCGGCTTCGCCGGCTCCGTCGCCGCCCGGCTGGCCCGGCACGGCGTCCCGGCGGGAGCGCTCCAACTGGAGATCACGGAACACGTCCTCCTGGAGGACCCGCAGCGCGCCGCCGACACCCTCAACCAACTGACCGCGCACGGCGTGAAGATGTCCCTCGACGACTTCGGTACGGGCTATTCCTCGCTGGTGCACCTGCGCCGACTCCCGGTCAGCGAGCTGAAGATCGACCGCTCGTTCGTGGCCCGGCTCGCGGTCGACACCGAGGACGCCGAGATCGTGCGCTGCACGGTCGACCTCGCGCACTCCCTCGGCCTGCTCGTCGTCGCCGAGGGCGTCGAGGACGACGAGACCTGGGAGCGCCTGCGCGATCTCGGCTGCGACGCCGTCCAGGGCTGGCTGGTCGCGGCGGCGATGCCCCCGGAGGAGACCACGGCCTGGCTGCTGGCGCGCGGGCCCCGGGGGTGGCAGCGACCGCGCGCCGCGCTCCCCGCGGCGACGGCCGACGAGTAGGCCGCATCCCCGCTGTTCGGCCCGCCCGGTCGTTCCACGTCCGCGGGCGAGGGCTCAGCTCGTGCCCGGCGGCACGAAGTGGCCGATCAGCAGCGCCAGGCGCTGCTCGTGTGCCTCCTCGGGCAGCCGGCCGCTGCGCATCAGGGTCACCAGCCCGTGCAGCCCGGCCCAGTACGTCTCCGTCAGCAGACCCGTGTCCTCGCCGTCCGCCGCGATCGGCTGGACGGCCTGCAGCAGTTCGCCGAAGGCGTCCTGGAGGGCGGCCGGCGCCTCGGGGGTGGCGAAGGGCAGGTCCACGGCGAGCGTGAAGATCACGTCGTAGAGCGCGGGTCGCCGCCGGGCGAAGGCGGTGTACGCGCCGCCCACCGCCGCCAGCGCCTCGCGGGCGCTCCCGGCCGCCGTGCGCGCCGCCCGCAGTTCGTCGGCCAGGTCCGCGCAGCCCTGGACCGCCACGGCCGCCATGATCGCGCCCTTGCCCTTGAAGTGGCTGTAGAGGACCGGCTGGCTGTATTCGATCTCCTCGGCGAGCCGACGCGTGGTCACCGCGTCCCAGCCTTCCGCCTCGGCCAGTTCCCGGGCGGCCGTCACGATCAGCCGCTCGCGTTCCGCTCGTTCGCGCTCCCGGCGCGTCTGGATCGTCATGCCGCAATTCTAGCAGCGCTAGCGTTCCTGTCGACGCTCTGCTAGCTTCGCTCTCATCCCTAGCACTGCTAGAAACTCGGACATCGGAGAGAGCCATGACCGCGACCGCGTACACCCTGGCCGTCGTGCTCAACCTGTTCTGCCTGTTCCTCGGCTACCGGTTCCTGTTCCAGCCCGCCTCCGCGGCGGCCGGCTACGGCGTCCCGGCCGACCCCGGCGGCGACGCCGGCGCCTACCTGACGATCAAGGGCTTGCGGGACGGCACCCTCGGCCTGGTCGGTCTGGCGCTGCTCGCCTTCGCGGGGACCGGAGCCGAGGCCTGGTTCTTGCTCGCCGTGGCTCTCGTGCCGCTCGGCGACACCCTGATCGTGCTGCGCAACGGCGGAAAGAAGGCGGTCGCCTTCG
The DNA here is from genome assembly GCF_014205055.1 of Streptomyces luteogriseus. NCBI lineage: Bacteria > Bacillati > Actinomycetota > Actinomycetes > Kitasatosporales > Streptomycetaceae > Streptomyces > Streptomyces luteogriseus. The sequence goes on along the minus strand of NZ_JACHMS010000001.1, from coordinate 2,633,209 downwards.
GGATCCACTTCGCCACCGCGGCCGTCGTCCTGATCAGTGCCGCGCTGCTCTTCGCGGTCTGAGGGGTCCGGGAAACCTTCGGGGCGGCAAACCGTTTCACGGGCACGGCCCCCCGACCCATAGGATTGGGCCACACCACATTCACTCACCCCAGAGGATCGCTGCATGCCTGGCATCACGCGCGAGGAGGTCGCCCACCTCGCCCGGCTGGCGCGTCTGGAGCTGAAGCCCGAAGAGCTCGAGCACTTCGCGGGACAGCTGGACGACATCATCGGCGCGGTCGCACGCGTCAGTGAGGTCGCCGACCAAGACGTACCGCCGACCTCGCACCCGCTCCCGCTGACGAACGTCATGCGCAAGGACGAGGTCCGTCCGTCGCTCACCCCCGAGCAGGCGCTCTCCGGCGCCCCGGCCCAGGAGCAGCAGCGTTTCAAGGTGCCGCAGATCCTGGGGGAGGACTAACAGCCATGACGGACATCATCAAGCTCACGGCCGCCGAGACCGCCGCGAAGATCGCCTCCGGCGAACTCACCGCGGTGCAGGTCACCGAGGCCCACCTCGCCCGCATCGAGGCCGTCGACGAGAAGGTGCACGCCTTCCTGCACGTCGACCGCGAGGGCGCCCTCGCCCAGGCCCGCGCCGTGGACGAGAAGCGCGCCAAGGGCGAGAAGCTCGGCCCGCTGGCGGGCGTGCCCCTCGCGCTGAAGGACATCTTCACCACCGAGGGCATCCCGACCACCGTCGGCTCGAAGATCCTCGAGGGCTGGATCCCGCCGTACGACGCGACGCTCACCAAGCGGCTCAAGGCCGCCGACGTCGTGATCCTCGGCAAGACCAACATGGACGAGTTCGCCATGGGGTCCTCCACCGAGAACAGCGCCTACGGCCCGACCGGCAACCCCTGGGACCTCACCAAGATCCCCGGCGGCTCCGGCGGCGGTTCGTCCGCCGCGCTCGCCTCCTTCCAGGCGCCGCTCGCCATCGGCACGGACACCGGCGGCTCCATCCGCCAGCCCGCCGCCGTCACCGGCACGGTCGGTGTGAAGCCGACGTACGGTGCGGTCTCCCGCTACGGCATGGTCGCCTTCTCGTCCTCCCTCGACCAGGGCGGACCCTGCGCCCGTACGGTCCTGGACGCGGCGCTGCTGCACGAGGTCATCGCCGGGCACGACCCGCTCGACTCGACCTCCATCGACGAGCCCGTCCCGGCGGTCGTCGAGGCCGCCCGCAACGGCAGCGTCGAGGGCATGCGCGTCGGCGTCGTCAAGCAGTTCCGCGGCGAGGGCTACCAGGCCGGCGTCATCCAGCGTTTCGACGAGTCCGTGGAACTGCTGAAGGAACTGGGCGCCGAGATCGTCGAGCTGGACTGCCCGTCCTTCGACCTGGCGCTGTCGGCGTACTACCTGATCGCGCCGTCCGAGTGCTCCTCCAACCTCGCCCGCTTCGACGGCCTGCGCTACGGCCTGCGGACCGGCGACGACGGCACGCACTCCGCCGAGGAGGTCACCTCCCTCACCCGTGAGGCCGGCTTCGGCCCCGAGGTCAAGCGCCGCATCATGCTCGGCACGTACGCCCTGTCCAGCGGCTACTACGACGCCTACTACGGCAGCGCCCAGAAGGTCCGCACGCTCATCAAGCAGGACTTCGACAAGGCGTTCGGGCAGGTCGACGTGATCGTCTCCCCGACGACCCCGACCACCGCCTTCGCGATCGGCGAGCGTGCCGACGATCCGATGGCGATGTACCTCGCCGACCTGTGCACCATCCCGACCAACCTGGCGGGCAACGCGGCCATGTCGCTGCCGTGCGGTCTCGCCCCGGAGGACAACCTCCCGGTCGGCCTGCAGATCATCGCCCCCGTCATGAAGGACGACCGCCTGTACAAGGTGGGTGCCGCCGTCGAGGCCGCCTTCGTGGAAAAGTGGGGCCACCCGCTGATCGAGGAGGCTCCGTCGCTGTGAGCGCACTGTCCAAGGCCAAGGGCTTCAAGAAGTCCAAGTCCGGTCTGTACATCTCGATGGCCACGTCGGCGTTCGGCGCCGTCGGGGTCTACAAGCAGATCAAGAAGGCCCGCGGAGACAACGACACGCTGCGGCTGCTCGACGCCGTCGTGACCGGAGCCGCGGTCGTCACCAACCTGGCCATTCTCTATCGCGAGCTGAAGCAGCTGGGCGACGACGACGTTCTGCTGGGCTGAGAGGGAAGTACTCACCGTGACCACCACGACCGACCTGGTGTCGTACGAGGACGCACTCGCGTCGTACGACCCCGTCATGGGCCTCGAGGTCCATGTCGAACTCGGCACCAAGACCAAAATGTTCTGCGGCTGCTCGACCGCCCTCGGCCAGGACGCCAACACGCAGACCTGCCCGGTCTGCCTCGGCATGCCCGGCGCGCTCCCGGTCGTCAACGCGACCGGCGTCGAGTCCGCGATCAAGATCGGCCTCGCGCTGAACTGCGAGATCGCCGAGTGGTGCCGCTTCGCCCGGAAGAACTACTTCTATCCGGACATGCCGAAGAACTTCCAGACCTCCCAGTACGACGAGCCGATCGCCTTCAACGGCTACCTCGACGTGCAGCTGGAGGACGGCGAGACCTTCCGCGTGGAGATCGAGCGCGCCCACATGGAGGAGGACACCGGCAAGTCGACGCACGTCGGCGGTGCCACCGGCCGCATCCACGGCGCCTCGCACTCGCTGCTGGACTACAACCGCGCCGGCATCCCGCTCATCGAGATCGTCACCAAGCCGATCGAGGGCGCGGGCGAGCGTGCCCCCGAGGTCGCACGGGCCTACGTCCGTGAGCTGCGTGAGCTCATCAAGGCGCTCGGCGTCTCCGAGGCCCGCATGGAGATGGGCCAGATGCGCTGCGACGTGAACCTGTCGCTGCGCCCGCACGGCCGGGAGAAGTTCGGCACGCGTTCCGAGACGAAGAACGTCAACTCGCTCAGGTCCGTGGAGCGCGCGGCACGCTTCGAGATCCAGCGGCACGCGGCCGTGCTGTCGTCCGGCGGCACGATCATCCAGGAGACCCGCCACTTCCACGAGGACACGGGGTCGACGACCTCGGGCCGTGTGAAGGAGGAGGCCGAGGACTACCGGTACTTCCCGGAGCCCGACCTCGTCCCGGTGGCCCCGTCCCGCGAGTGGGTCGAGGAGATCCGGGCCGGGCTGCCCGAACTGCCGCTGGTCCGCCGCAGCCGGCTCCGCGAGGAGTGGGGCGTCTCGGCCACCGACATGCAGGCGATCCTCAACGCCGGTGCGCTGGAGCCCATCGTCGCCACGATCGAGGCCGGGGCCGACGCCGCCTCCGCCCGCAAGTGGTGGATGGGCGAGCTGGCCCGCAGCGCCAACGAGTCGGGCAAGGCGCTCGACGAGCTGGCGATCACGCCGGCGCAGGTCGCCCGGGTCACCGAGCTCGTCGCGAAGGGCGACCTGAACGACAAGCTGGCCCGGCAGGTCATCGAGGGCGTCCTCGCGGGCGAGGGCACCCCGGACGAGGTCGTCGACAAGCGCGGTCTGAAGGTCGTCTCCGACGAGGGCGCCCTCACCACCGCCGTCGAGGAGGCCATCGCCGGCAACCCGGGCGTCGCGGACAAGATCCGCGGCGGCAAGGTGGCCGCGGCCGGTGCGCTGGTCGGCGCCGTCATGAAGGCCACCCGAGGCCAGGCGGACGCGGCCCGCGTCAAGGAGCTCATCCTGGAGAAGCTGGGCGTCAGCGAGGGCTGACCTCCCGTGACCCGACGAGGGGGGACGCACCGGACCCGGTGCGTCCCCCCTCGTCATCCCCTCGTCATCCACTCAGAGGCGGCTGCCGACGACCCGGACGAAGCCCAGCGTCCGGCCGCGGTCGAGGCGCAGCATCTCGGCGCACTGTCCGGCCATCCGGACGTGCCACTCGTCCGTGCTCTCGTCGGCCACGACCTCGCACCAGCGCAGCCAGTCGCGCCAGCCGTCCTCCAGCCAGTCCGCTGTCTCGACCTTCACGGCCCCGCTGCGGGTCCAGTGGCGCCGCCACCAGGCGGCCGAGTGGAAGCACCAGAAGTCGGGCTCCCAGTAAGGCTCGAGGTGCTCCGGCGGCTCGACGCCGTCGATCTCCTCGCGCAGTGCCGGCACGACGACGCCGATCCGCCCGCCCGGCTTCAGCAGCCGGATCGGAGTGGGCAGGTAGAGGTCGTCGGTGCCGAAGTACTGGTAGGCGTCGATCGAGACGATCGCGTCGAAGGTGCCCTCGCCGAACGGCAGGTCGTGGGCCTCGGCGGACACGGGCAGGACCCGGTCGCCGACACCCGCCCCGGCGATCCGCCCGGCGTTGTCGTCGGGCTTGATCCACAGGTCGGCGGCGACGACCTGGAGGTCGTACTCCTTGGCGAGGAAGATCGACGTCATGGCACGTCCGCAGCCCAGGTCGAGTACCCGGGAGCCGGGGCTCAGGGTGTCGAGCCCCAGGGCGGGGGCCAGCCACTCCAGCAGCCACAGCGCGTGCGGGCCCATCTGGTTGTCGATGGTCCAGCGGGCGTCGTAGCCACTGCTGCGGGGGTAGCCGGGGTGGCTCACACGGTCAGTGAGGGGGTCGTTCGAGGTCCGGGAAGTGATGTCCGACATCGGTGAACGGGCTCCTTGAGTCCTTCGGGAAGAACGGGAATGCGTGGGAGCTCGGTCGGACCGTCAAACAATGCACCTGCTTCGGCCGGGCGGCGGGAGGCCGCGGGCGTTTCCTCGGACCGACGGACGCTAACAGCCGGCCCGGCGGCCCCGCACCCGGTTTTCCCCCTCGGCGCGCTACCGTCTCGGCCATGAGTGGACGTCCTGATTCCGACACCGATCCGGAGACAGTGGACTCGGAGGCGGCCGCCGGCCGGGACGGGACCGAGGACCCGATGGGCGACGAGGAGGACGCGCGCCGGGCCCGCTGGACGGCGGCGGGCACCGGCGCCGCGCTGACACTGGCCGGTCTCGCCGCGGCGCTGCTCCGCCTCACCCGCTCCGCACCGGCCCTCGTCCCGGCCGCGTACGCCGGCGGGGCCGCCGTGTGCGCCGCCGCCACCGTGCTGGGCTCCCGCGGGCGTACCCGGCGGGCCCTGTGGCTGCTGGTCGCGGGCGTGATGGTGATGGCGCTGGGGGACCAGTTCGACTGATTCCGGCCGCTGTGAATAAGCCCACGAAAGCGACAAATGATCTCGTGAGCCTGTAAGAGTGGCAGCGCATTGCTCATGCGTTCTTTGCTGGCTGTTCAGTTCATGCACGACTGTTCCCGGTCAAAGATCCACACAAGGCAACTCCGGGAGCACGTTTCGTGGCAGCCCTCGCACGCTGGTGCGTCCAGCGCCGTCTGCTCAGCGTCCTGCTGTGGCTCCTCGCGTTCGCGGGTGTCGCCGCGGGCGCCGCCGTCGCCGGCACCACGTACTCGAACGACTACCAGGTCCCCGGCACCGAGTCGGGCCGCGCCACCGAGCTGCTGCACGAGGGCTTCCCGCAGCTCGGCGGTGACAGCGACACCGTCGTCTGGCACACCACGTCCGGCAGTGTCCGCGCCGCCGACGTCGAGCAGACGATGAGCCGCACCCTGGACCGGATCGAGAACCTCCCCGGAGTGGCCTCGGTCACCGGCCCCTACGACGGGCCGGGCACGGGCCGCGTCAGTGAGGACGGCCGCACCGCGTACGCCTCGGTCACCTTCGACGACCAGGCCGAGGACATCGCCAAGGGCGAGGCGCAGGCCGTCGTCGACACCGCGAAGAGCGCCGAGACCGACGGGCTCCAGGTGGAGCTGGGCGGCAGCGCCGTCGCGCTCACCGAGTCCTCCGGCGGGCACGTCGCCGAGATCGTCGGCGTGATCGTCGCCGCGGTGGTGCTGTTCCTCGCCTTCGGCTCGCTCGCCGCCTCCCTGCTGCCCATCGCCACCGCCCTGGTCGGCGTCGGCACCGCCTACGCCGGGATCGTGCTGCTCGGCCACGCCATGACCGTCGCCGACTTCGCCCCCATGCTGGGCATGCTCATCGGGCTCGGCGTCGGCATCGACTACGCGCTGTTCATCGTCACCAGACACCGCCGCGGGCTGAAACGCGGGCTGTCCGTCACCGAGGCCGCCACGAACGCCGTCGCGACCACCGGACGGGCCGTCGTCTTCGCGGGTGCCACCGTTTGCATCGCCCTGCTCGGCATGCTGATCCTCCAGCTGAGCTTCCTCAACGGCGTCGCCATAGCGGCCAGCCTCACCGTGATCCTCACGGTCGCCGCCTCCGTGACCCTGCTGCCCGCCCTGCTGTCCTTCATAGGCATGCGCGCGCTCAGCCGCCGTGAGCGCCGCCGCCTGGCCGAGCACGGACCCGAACCCGAGGTGCCCACAGGCTTCGCGGCCCGCTGGTCGGCCTTCGTGGAACGCCACCCCAAGGTGCTCGGCGCGGTCGCCCTGGTCGTCATGGCCGTTCTCGCGCTCCCCACCTTCTCCCTGCACCTGGGCACCTCCGACCAGGGCAACGGCCCGAAGACCGCCACCACCCGCCAGGCCTACGACCTGCTCGCCGACGGCTTCGGCCCCGGCGTGAACGGCCCGCTCACCCTCGTCACCAAGGTCGACGGAGCCGACGACAAGCTCGCCCTGGACAACCTCGACGGCACGCTCCGCGCCACCGACGGCGTCGCCTCGGTGACCCCGGTGACGTTCGACTCCGGCGGCCACACCGCGTACCTCACCGTCGTCCCGGAGTCCTCGCCGCAGTCGCAGCGCACCAGCGACCTCGTCGACCGGCTGCGCGGCGAGGTGCTGCCCCGCGCCGAGTCGGGCACCTCGCTCGATGTGCAGGTGGGCGGCATGACGGCCGGCTACGACGACTTCGCCGACGTCATCGTCTCCAAGCTGCCGGTGTTCGTCGGGGTCGTCATCGGCCTGGGCTGCCTGCTGCTCCTGCTGGCCTTCCGGTCCATCGGCATCCCGCTGAAGGCCGCCGCGATGAACGTCGCCGCCGTGGCCTCCGCCTTCGGCGTGGTGGTCGCGATCTTCCAATGGGGCTGGGCCAGCGAACTGCTCGGCCTCGGCAGCGCCGGACCCATCGAACCCTTCCTGCCGGTGATCATGGTGTCGGTGCTCTTCGGCCTCTCCATGGACTACCAGGTCTTCCTGGTCAGCCGGATGTACGAGGAGTGGCTGGAGACCGGCGACAACCGCCGGGCCGTACGTGTCGGCCTCGCCGAGACCAGCCGGGTGATCAACTCGGCGGCGGTCATCATGATCTCCGTCTTCCTGGCCTTCGTACTCAGCGGCGACCGCGTGATCGCCATGTTCGGCATCGCCCTGGCCGCCGCCGTCGCCCTGGACGCCTTCGTCCTGCGCACGCTCCTCGTCCCCGCCCTGATGCATCTGCTCGGCGGCGCCAACTGGTGGCTGCCGCGCTGGCTGGACAAACGCATGCCGCGCATCAGCATCGAGCCGCCCGAGAGCCGCGCCGCCCATGAGAGGCTGGCCGCCGCGACGGACGCCGAGGTGGCGGACGTCCTGGCGGAGGAGGAGCGGCAGCGGGATGTACGCGATATCCCTGGGTGACGACGCCGAGCTGAGGCCCCTGGAGCCCTGGCACGCCGGGGAGTTCCTGGCGCACCTGGAGCGGGGGCGGGAGTTCATCGGGCAGTACATCCCCTTCGGCACGACCGAGACGGACCTGCTCTCCGCCCGCGCCAAGCTCCAGCGCTACGCCGACATGCGCGCCGCCGACACGGGGTCCCTGCACGGTCTGTGGCTGGAGGGGACGCTGGTGGGCGGCGTGCTGTTCCTGAACTTCGACGCGGACACCGGCAACTGCGAGGTCGGCTGCTGGCTGGAGCCGGCCGCCACGGGCCGGGGCCTGGTCACACGGGCGATGCGGGTCCTCATCGAATGGGCCGTCGAGCAGCGCGGCATCCACCGCGTCGAGTGGGTCGCCGCCGCCGGAAACCGGCCCAGCCTGAACGTGGCGCGACGGCTCGGCATGACCCGCGACGGTGTACGGCGCGCGGCGCACCCCTATGGTGGCGTACGGCACGATCTCGAAGTCTGGTCGGTGCTGGCGCCCGAGTGGCGCGCCGCACGCGCGCGTGTCGCTCACAACGATCATTAAGAGACTTCTCAGACAGCGACCCTACGGTGCGAGACATGGCTACGAACGCAGTGGACGAGACCGAGGCCACCAAGGCCACGACCGACGAGAAGGCGGTGGACACCACCAAGTCCGACGAGGTGCCCGAGACCGAGGTCCCGGCCGCGGCCGACGACGCGCAGACCAAGGAGGAGGCCCCCTCCGGCGTCGGACAGGGCGCTGCCGCCGTCGTCTCCGCCGCACTGGGCGTCGTCTCGCTCACCGGCAGCTGGATCGGCACCGTGGCCTCCGCGCGCCAGAACCTCGTCGGCCAGCTGGAGACCGCGCAGAACGCGGGAGTGGCCCAGCAGATCCAGGCGGTCTACGGCGACGCCTGGCAGACCACCGCCCTGTGGGGCGGCCTGTTCGCGCTGATCGCGCTGGTCGTCGGCGTCGTGACGCTCGCCAGGCCCGCGTTCGGCACGCCGGGCAGGATCCAGGCCCCCTGGATCAAGTCCGTCGCCTGGGCGGGAGTCGCGCTCGGCGTCATCGGCCTGTTCCTGGCCGTCCTCAAGTACACCGGCATCCTGCTCGGACTGCCCTCCGCCAGCTGAGAGCCCGCAGGTCCTGAGGGGTCTTAGGCGGTTCCGTGAGCACCTTACGGAACCGCCTGAGGCCCCTCGGCCGCGTCTAAGGCCCCTCCGGCCTCCGAAGATGCGGAACTCTCCCGATGTGGCGGCCCCACCTGGGAGACGAGAGTGAGGTCATCGCGGAAAACACTCCGTGACCGCCTCTCCTCAAGGGACACACCATGTACGAGTACGAGCTCCAGCAGCTGCGCACCAGCGACCTCATCCACCGGGCCGACCACGAGCGCCTGGTCCGCGAGGCCGCCCGGGCCCGCCGCGCGGCCCGCCATGAAGCCGGCCAGGACTCCGCCGAGCACGAGAGCCATAGCCGCCGCTTCCGCCGGCTGCGGTCCGCCCGGACCGCGTGAACACCGGGGCGGGACCGGCCCCCGGCGTGGCCGTGCGAGAAGCAGCGGCCGTCGTTCGCACAGGAACGGCGGCCGCTGCTCCGGCCGTTCGACGGAAAACCGGTGCCGTGCCGTCGGACCCGCATGCGATGCTCGGGGCCGTGGAGACCAGGTCCGTGAGCCCCGTGTTCGTCGGCCGTGCCGAGGAACTGGGCACGCTGCACGACGCGCTCGTACGCGCCCGCGAGGGCGAGCCGCAGGCGCTGCTCATCGGCGGGGAGGCCGGAGTCGGCAAGACCCGCCTCCTCGAGGAGTTCGCCGCCGCCGCCCGCCACCGCGGGGCGGTGGTCGCACTCGGCGGCTGCGTGGAGATCGGCGCCGACGGGTTGCCCTTCGCCCCCTTCTCCACCGCCCTGCGCGCCCTGCGCCGCGAACTTCCCGGCGAGCTGGCCGCGGCGGCCGCCGGCCAGGAGGAGGAACTGGCCCGGCTGCTGCCCGAGCTGGGCGAGTCGAGGGCCGGGCGGCACGACGAGGACGGCATGGCCCGCCTCTTCGAGCTCACCGCACGCCTGCTGGAGCGCGTCACCGCCGAGCACACCGTCGTCCTCGCCCTGGAGGACCTGCACTGGGCCGACGCCTCCACCCGCCATCTCCTCTCCTACCTCTTCCGCACCCTGCGCACCGGCCGCCTGGTCGTCCTCGCCACCTACCGCTCCGACGACATCCACCGGCGCCACCCGCTCCGGCCCCTGCTCGCCGAACTCGACCGGCTCCGCACGATCCGCCGCCTCGAACTCGCCCGCTTCACCCGCGACGAGGTGGGCCGCCAGGTCGCCGGGATCCTCGCCCACGAACCCGAGCCGGACCGGATCGACGCGATCTTCGAACGCTCCGACGGCAACGCCTTCTTCGTCGAGGAACTCGCCGTCGCCGCCCACGAGGGCTGCCGGACCGGCCTGACCGACTCCCTGCGCGACCTGCTGCTCGTCCGCGTGGAAGGACTGCCGGAGACCGCCCAGCAGATCGCCCGGATCGTCGCCGAGGGCGGCTCCACCGTCGAGTACCGGCTGCTGGCCGCCGTCGCCCGCCTCGCCGAGGACGATCTCATCGAGGCGTTGCGGGCCGCCGTGAACGCGAACATCCTCACCCCCGCACCCGGCGGCGACGGTTACCGCTTCCGCCACTCCCTGGTCCGCGAGGCGGTCAGCGACGACCTGCTCCCCGGCGAACGCTCCCGCCTCAACCGCCGCTACGCCGAAGCCCTGGAGAGCGACCCGGCCCTCGTCCCCGCCGACCAGCGGGCGACCCGCCTGGCCAGCTACTGGTACCACGCCCACGACGCCGCCAAGGCCCTGCCCGCCGTCCTCGAAGCCTCCGTCGAGGCCCGCCGCCGCCACGCCTACTCCGAGCAACTCCGCCTCCTGGAGCGGGCGATGGAACTGTGGGACGCCGCCCCCGACGCCGTCCGCCGCACCCTGCGCCCCGTGGACGACGCCGAGGTCTACCCGCCCTGCGGCTGCGACCCGGCCACCACCGCGCTGCGCTACCTGGACCTGCTGGCCGAGGCGGCCGTCGCCGGGCGGCTCTGCGGGGAGCGCGAGCGCGCCCTGAAGATCACCAAGCGGGCGCTGCGTCTGCTGGAGGACGAGGACGACCACCTGCGCACCGCCTGGTTCTGGATCCAGCGCTCCCGGCTGGTGCAGGGACTGGCCCGGGGCGACGGCTGGAAGGAGATCGCCACCGCCCAGGAACTGGTCCGTGGCCTGCCGCCGTCGGAGGTGCACGCGGAGGTGCTGGCCACGGCCGCCCACTGGTCGATGCTGCACGAACCGGGCCCGGACGCCCTGACCGCCGCCGAGCGGGCCGTCGAGTACGCGCGCATGGTCGGCGCCGACGACATCGAGTCCAACGCCCGTCTCACCCTCGGCGGGCTCATGGTCGACGCCGGGCAGATCGACGCCGGGCTCGGCCACATGTACGACGTCAGGGACGAGGTGATCGCCCGCGGCCTCGCCGCCGTCGTGGGCCGCAGCCATGTGAACCTGCCCTCCGTCCTCGAAGGTGTCGGCCGCTCCGAGGAATCCGTCGGCATCCTGCGTGAGGGCCTGCGGCTGACGGGGAGGATGGGCCTGCGGGACGCCGAGGCCTGGATCTGGAGCAACCTCGCCGAGTCGCTCATCTCCCTCGGCCGCTGGGACGAGGCCGCCGACGCCGCCGGCAACGCCCAGCGGCGCGGCCAGACGGCAGGTCCGCACGGGTCCGGCGCCAACTGCCTGGCCTACCTGGCGCTCGCGCGCGGGCAGGTGCCCGAGGCGGCCCGGCATCTCGCCCAGGGCCGCGCCGCCTACGGCTCGCACGACCCCATGCCGCAGCACGACCTGCCGATCTCCTGGCTCACCATCGCGCTCGCCGCCGCCGAGGGCCGCCTGGCCGACGCCCGCGCCGAACTGGCCCGCACCCTGGAGCCCGGCTTCCCGCTCGGCACCCAGCGCTACGCCTGGCCGCTGCTGCTCCAGGCGGCCACCGCCGAGGCCGACGCCCGGGCGCTGCCCGCCGCCCGCGACGGCCGCGAGCAGGTCCTGGACGGCATACGCTCCACCGCCAAGCGCCTCACCACCCACGCCCCCGTCTGGCTCGCCCACGAGCGGTGGGTCCGCGCCGAACTCCACCGTGCGGAGGGCCGGAGCACCCCGGACACCTGGTCGGAGGTGGTCACCGCCTTCGAACCCCTGGGCCGTCCCTACGACCTCGCCCGCGTCCGGCACCGCCTGGCCGAGTCCCTGCTGACGGGCGCCGGCGAGGACGATCGCGAGCGCGCCACGGAACTGCTCCGCCTCGCCCACACCGTCGCCCGTCACCTCGGCGCCCGGCCGCTCGCCGACGCCGCCACCGCGCTCGGCCGACGCGCCCGCCTCCCGATCACCCCCGCCCCGGAACCCGGCCCCGCGCCCGCCGACCCCGCCGATGCCCTCGGCCTCACCAGCCGGGAACGGGACGTACTGCGCCTGGTCGCCGCCGGCCACACCAACCGCCGCATCGCCCAGGAGCTGTTCATCTCCCCGAAGACGGCGAGCGTGCACGTCTCCAACATCCTGGGCAAGCTCGGCGTCTCCGGGCGGGGCGAGGCGGCGGCGGTGGCGCACCGGCTGGGGCTGTTCCCGGCCGAAATGCTCATGCCCGGTCCGGCGGGCTGAGGCATACGCTGTAAGGGACGTCGCGGATGCCATGAACCCCGCGGCCCAGGGAGGCACCAGTTGTTCAACGTGTTCGAGGAACTGTTCTCGCCCGGGCGCAAGCACACCCGCGACGAGCAGAACCGTCTGGAGCTGACCCGCGAGGACGTCGGGGACGGCGATCCCGGACGCGGGCCGATAGATCTCGCGTCCGGAAAGGTCGTCGTACGCCCGCCCGACGAGGAGTCCGAGAACCCCGGCAGTTAGGGGCCGTTACGTCACCCGCAGTTCCAGGATCCGGTCGTCCCCGGCCTTCGGGCCGCCCCGGCCATCCGTGTTGCTGGTCACCAGCCACAGCCGGTCGCCGCCCGCCGCCACCACCGTGCGCAGCCGGCCGTACTCGCCCTCCAGGAAGGCCTGCGGTTCGGCCGAGGCCTCCGTGCCGTTCAGCGGGATGCGCCAGAGCCGCTTGCCGCGCAGGCCCGCCATCCAGATCGAGCCCTCGGCGTAGGCGATGCCGCTGGGGGAGGCCTCCGCCGTCGTCCACTGGTCGATCGGGTTGTGGAACCCCTTGGCGTCGGACCGGCCCTCGGCCTCCGGCCAGCCGTAGTTGTCGCCCGGCTTGATCGCGTTGAGCTCGTCCCAGGTGTCCTGCCCGAACTCCGAGGCGAACAGCCGCTGCTTGCCGTCCCAGGCCAGGCCCTGCACGTTGCGGTGGCCGTACGAGTACACCGGCGAGTCCGGGAAGGGGTTGCCCGGCGCCGGCTCGCCCTCCGGCGTCAGGCGCAGGATCTTGCCACCCACGGAGTCCTTGTCCTGGGACAGACCGGTGTCGCCGCTCTCGCCCGTGCCCACGAAGAGCATCTTGTCGGGGCCGAACTGGATGCGGCCGCCGTTGTGGATGAAGCCCTTGGGGATGCCCTTGTAGACGGTGTCGGGCGCGCCGAGCTGCTCGCCGGCCGGCTTCTGCTCGTCGTAGATCATGCGGACGATGCGGTTGTCGGACGCCGAGGTGAAGTACGCGTAGACCATGTGGTCCGAGGCGTAGTCGGGGGAGAGTGCGATCCCGAGGAGGCCGCCCTCGCCGGCCGCCGAGACCCCCGGCACCTCGCCCAGTTCGGTCTTCTTGCCGGTCTTCTCGTCGACCCGGACGATCGTCGCGTCGTCCCGGGAGGAGACGAGCAGACCGCCGCCCGGCAGCGGAGCGAGTCCCCAGGGGGAGTCCAGGCCCTCGGCGACGGTGCGTACCACCTTCACCGACCCCTGGGCGGGAGGCGTCTCCTCGGCGGCCTGCCCCGGCGGCGCGGACGACCCGGCTGCCGTACGACTCGGGGTGGTGCTCGCCTGCGTGCCGGACGAGCCTCCGCTGTCGGAGGAACAGCCGGCCGTCAGCAGGAGCGCGGCGGCGGCCAGCACGGCCGGGACGGCTCGACGTTGCACGATCATGGTCCCTTCGACGGGGCGGATCCTCTCCCTGTCATACACCGCCGGCGGCTCCCAGGTTCCCGATCACGGAACCCCGGACCGGGAAGGACGGGGTTTGCCCGAAACGCACCGGAGGCGGAACCGGGCCTCAGTCCCAGGACCCCTGGGCCGGCGGCAACCCGGCTATCTCCTTGAGATCGTCGGGGGTCAGGCGCACCGCCGTCGCGGCCGTGTTCTCCGTGACCCAGCGCTCCTGCTTCGTGCCCGGCACCGGGACCACGTGCGGGCCCTGGGCCAGCACCCACGCGAGGGCGACCTGGCCGGGCGTCACGTCCGTGCCGTGCCGGCGGGCGACGCGGCGCAGGCCCGCGACGACCGGCTGGTTCGCGGCCATCATCTCGGCCGTGAAGCGGGGGTGCCAGGCGCGCGGGTCGTCCGCCTCGAAGCCGGCGCCGGGCCGCAGCCTGCCGGTCAGGAAGCCGTTGCCGAGCGGCATCGCGGCGAGGAAACCGACGCCCCGCGTCCGGCACCAGGGCAGCAGGGTCTCCAGTGCCTCCGGTGACCACACCGACAGCTCCGCCTCGACAGCGCTCACCGGGAAGACCTGCTGCACCCGCTCCAGCTGGCGGATCGTTCCGTCGTGCAGCCCGGCCCCGGACCGGCGCCCGGCCCGCGCGCCCACCGCGCACAGGCCCAGCGCCCGCACCTTCCCGGCCTGGACCAGCTCCGCCATCGCGCCCCAGGTCTCCTCGACCGGCACCTCGGGGTCGGCCCGGTGCAGCTGGTAGAGGTCGATGACGTCCGTCTGGAGCCGTCGCAGCGACGCGTCGCAGGCGCGCTTCACGTACCCGGGGCGGCCGTTGGCGACGATGTGCTGGTCGCCCACGAGCAGCCCGACCTTCGTCGACACGAACGCGTCGGACCGTCGCTCCTTCAACGCCCGCCCCAGCAACAGCTCGTTGGTGAAGGGCCCGTACATGTCGGCCGTGTCCAGCAGGGACGCGCCCAGGTCCAGCGCCCGGTGCACCGCCCTCAGCGACTCGTCTCCGCGCCGCCTCGACGCGCTGTAGGCCCAGCTCATCGGCATGCACCCGAGTCCGACGGCCCCCACCGCGAGCGCCGCCGCGCCGATCGTCCTGCGCTCCACCTGGTCGTGACCCTCCCTGTTCGAGCCACCCCAACCTAACCTCTGCCGTCGCACGCTCCTGACATAGCCTCCAGAGCATGACTGCTGACGTGTGGCTGCCCATCCCGCCGGACGAGATCGAGGGTCTCCCCGAGGGCCCGGACTACCGCTTCTGGAACGGGGGGGAGGACTTCCCCGCGGACCCCGCCGACTGCGCCTTCTACGTCGTCCCCTACATGAAGCCCAGTCCGCTGTGCGTACGTCCCATGGGACGGATGGGCAACGTCCGGGTCGTACAGACCCTCTCCGCCGGGATCGACCACGTGGAGCCCGGACTCGGGCAGCTGCCGGCGGGCGTGCGGCTGTGCAATGCGCGCGGGGTGCACGAGGCCAGTACCGGCGAGCTCACCCTCGCGCTGATCCTGGCCTCGCTGCGCGGGATCCCCGACTTCGTCCGCGCGCAGGACCGGGGGGAGTGGCTCGGCGGGTTCCGCCCGGCGCTCGCCGACAAGAACGTCCTCATCGTGGGATACGGCTCGATCGGCGAGGCCATCGAGGACCGGCTCGTTCCGTTCGAGGTGGCGCGGGTGGCGCGCGTCGCGCGCTCCGCGCGCACCACGGCGCGCGGTCCGGTGCATCCGCTCACCGAACTCCCCGCGCTGCTGCCGGAGGCGGACGTCGTCATCCTCTCCACCCCGCTCAACGAAACCACCCGTGGCCTGGCCGGAGCCGACTTCCTGTCCCGGATGAAGGACGGCGCGCTCCTCGTCAACGTCGCCCGCGGCCCGGTCGTCGACACCAAGGCCCTGCTCGCCGAGCTCGAGACCGGCCGCATCACCGCCGCCCTCGACGTCACCGACCCGGAGCCGCTGGCGCGCGAACACCCCCTGTGGCGTGCGCCGGGGGTACTCATCAGCCCGCACGTCGGCGGACCCACCTCCGCGTTCCTTCCGCGCGCCAAGCGGCTCCTGGTGGACCAGTTGAACCGTTATGTGAACCGGGAGCCGCTCCGCAACGTGATCCTTACGACGGGTGCATCAACCGACTGAGAGACCTTCGAGTACCGTCCGCAATCCTTCGGGTGCGGTGGGTACTCATATATCTGTTGATCGTCACGGAGCGTAGAGAACCTATGTCCCTGAGTGACGAGACTGGTGTATCGTCCCGACAGGGGCTGCGCCGGGGACTGTTCGGCGCCGGGGACGGACACTTGGGACTGTGAGGGGGGCGACAGGCGATGCACGGCCTTTGGACGAGCGATCCGACGGGGCGGGGCTGCCGGCGGCGACCCTGGCGGACGGCCGCGGGCAGACGCGGTCAGCACGCCGATCACGTCGGCCACCACACCCACCACGGCGAACACCGCGCCGAGCGCGGCCATCACCACCTCAGGCCCGGCAGCCGCAGAAGGCATGACCAGCCGGTCCACCGGGACCCGCGGGACCCGGGAGTGGCGCGGACCGGGAGGGCCCGGTGACCGCGCCCTCCACCCCCACGCTGGACGGAGCGCTGCGGGCACAGCCTCCGTCCCCGGGCGCGCTGCTGCCTCGTACGCCGGCCCCCGGCCACCGGCCGAGCCTGGCCCTCCAACTCGTCCTCGCCCTGGCCTGCGCGGGCTACGTCGTCGGTTCCGCGTTCGGCTGGGGGTCGTACGAAGTGGCCCTGTTCATGGGCGACTTCGGGTTGAGCGCCGCGGCCGGCACCGCCGCCGTCTCGTGCTTCCTCTACGCCCGCAGCCGCCGCACCCGCTTTCGACCCGCCTGGCTGCTGTTCGGACTCTCCTCGACCATGGCCTCCCTGGGCAACCTGGTCTGGGGATGGTACGAGGTGGTCCTCGGACTGCCCGTGCCCAGCCCCAGCTACGCCGACCTGTTCTTCCTCTGCTTCGCGCCGCCCGCGATCGTCGGACTGCTCGTGCTCGCCAAGCGGCCGGTGACCAAGGCCGGCTGGGTCTGCCTCGGGCTGGACGCCTGGCTGATCGGCGGCTCGCTGCTGACGCTGGCGTGGAGCCTCGCCCTCGCCCAGGCCGCGAAGTCGGAAGGCCCCGGGGTGGCGCACATCGCGCTGTCGCTGGCGTATCCGCTGCTCGACATCGCGCTGGTCAGCATGGTGCTCGCCCTGCACTTCAGGCGGTCCGCGGTGAACCGCTCCGCGGTCAACACCGCCATCGGCGCGCTCGCGCTGACCGTGATGTGCGACGCCCTGTTCACCTCGCCGCTGCTGCACCACGACTACCGCTCCGGGCAGCTGCTCGACGCGGGCTGGTTCGCGGGCTCGCTGCTCCTGGCGTACGCCCCGTGGGCGGCGCCCCGCGCGGAAGGCGACCGGCACGGCCCCGACCGGCACGTCGGCACGGGCCGCACCCGCGTGGTGCACGAGCACGTGCCGGGGCAGCGCAGCGGACCCCACCACCAGGCCCTGCCCGGAGCCGAGCACAGCCGGTACCCGGCCGCCCGGCCCATCGCCGGCTCCCTGGCCGCCCTCACGCCGTACCTCGCGGCCGCCGTGTGCACGCTGGGGATCCTCTACAACGTCCTCAACGGCCGCAGCGTCGACCGCGTGGTCCTGCTGACCGGAGGCACGGTGGTGCTCGCGCTCGTCGTGCGCCAGGGCATCATGCTGCTCGACAACATCACCCTCACCCAGGAACTGGCGCAGAAGGAGAACCACTTCCGCTCCCTGGTGCAGGGCTCCAGCGACGTCATCATGATCGCCGCGCCCAGCGGTGTCCTGAGGTACGTCTCCCCGGCCGCCGCAGGCGTGTACGGCCGCTCGGCGGAGGAGCTGGTGGGTACGGAACTGGCCAACCTCATCCACCCCGAGGACCTGGGCTGCGTCGTGCACGAGGTGCGCAGGTTCCTCGCCGCCAACCCGGTCGAGGAACCCACCACCCGCATCGAGTGCCGCTTCCGCTCGGGCGACGGCGGCTGGCTGAACGTCGAGTCGACCGTCAACCGGCATCACGGCGGCCTCATCTTCAACAGCCGCGACGTGACCGAACGGGTGCGGCTCCAGGCCCAGTTGCAGCACAACGCCGAGCACGACCCGCTCACCGACCTGCCCAACCGCGCCCTGTTCACCAAGCGCGTCCAGCACGCCCTCTCGGGCCGCCGCGCCTCCGACCGGGGCGTGGCCCTGCGGAACACGGCCGTGCTGTTCATCGATCTCGACGGCTTCAAGGCCGTCAACGACACCATCGGACACCAGGCCGGGGACGAACTGCTCGTCCAGGCCGCCCGCAGGCTCCAGGACTCCGTCCGGCACGGCGACACCGCGTCCCGGCTCGGCGGGGACGAGTTCGCGGCCCTGATCGCCGGGGACAACACCCGCGACCGGGACGCCCGGGAGCGGCACATACTGGAGCTCGCCGACCGGCTCAGGACGACGCTGTCCCAGCCCTACCTCATCGACGGCAACGATGTCCGGGTCAACGCCTCCATCGGCGTGGCCTTCGCGGAATCCGGCCTCGGCGCGGGCGAACTGCTGCGCAACGCCGACCTGGCCATGTACCGCGCCAAGGCCGGCGGCAAGGGCCGCGTCGAGCTGTACAAGCCTCAGATGCAGCAGGACGTCGTCCGCAAGGCGGAGCTCGCCACCCGCCTGCGGGCCGCGCTGCACGACGGGGAGTTCGCCCTGCTGCACCAGCCGGTGGTGTCCCTGGGGGACGGCCGGATCGCGTCGGTGTCCGCGCAGGCCCGCTGGCGTTCCTCGCAGGGGGTGCTCTTCACCCCGGCGGAGTTCCTGCGGGTGGCCGAGGACAGCGACAAGGCCGCCGAGCTGGGCCGGTGGATGATCGAGGAGGCCGTCGAGCAGGCCGCCGAGCGGCACGCGGCCGGGCTGTCCGTGCCGGTCGTCGTGCGGATGAGCGCCCGCAGGCTGCTGGACCGCTCCATGCCGCTCGGCACGATCGAGGCGCTGCTCACGCGGCACGGGCTGCCGTCCGGGTCGCTGATCATCGAGCTGTCGGACGCCGACCCCAGGGTCTCCCTGGACGAGCTGGAGCGGCGTCTGGGCGCCCTGCGGCGGGTCGGCGTACGGATCGCGCTCGACGGGTTCGGCAGCGGCTACGCGGCGATCACGGCGCTCCGGCGCCTCCCCGTCGACGTCCTGAAGCTCGACCGCGGTCTGGTCGAGGGCGTCGTCGAGTCCGCCCGCCTGCACAAGATCACCAGCGGGCTGCTGCGCATCGCGGGCGACCTCGGGCTGAAGTCCGTGGCCGAAGGGGTGGATCTGCCCGAGCAGGTCATCGCCCTGCGCGCGATGGGCTGCACACACGGACAGGGCATGGCGTTCTCCGGGCCGCTCGACGAGTACCGGCTGCGCCGGGCGCTCGCCACCGGCCGGTACCCGGTGCCGAACGGACCGGCCGAACCGGCGTTCGCGGGCGGCTCCCCGCGGCTGTACAGCTCGGGGGTCTCCGCCGTCATCGGAGGCGGGACGGTCCTCCGCTCACATAATGAGACTCCCGTCCCACCCACTTGACAGTGGGTGCGTGCCGGGGGGAGGGTCAGTGCCATGCGCACCCGAATTCTCGTACTTGGAAAGCGCGTCGGCTGACGCTGAGCCTCGACCGCTCAGCGACCCCACCCGGCGCGCTCCCCTCGCTTGCCTTATGGCACGAGGGGTTTTTTGTTGCACAGGCACCCCTGGTGCAGCAGCCGCAGACCGTACAAACCTCGCAAAAACCCTCAGCATCTGAGAAGAGAATGCCGATGACCGAGCAGGCCACCGGGGCCCACCACCCGCAGCCCCGGCCCCGATCCGGAGGACACTCCGCCCCCGAGCAGGTGACGGGCGCGCAGTCCCTCATCCGCTCTCTCGAGGAGGTCGGCGCCGACACGGTATTCGGCATTCCCGGCGGTGCGATCCTCCCGGCCTACGACCCGCTGATGGACTCGACCCGGGTGCGCCACGTCCTGGTCCGGCACGAGCAGGGAGCCGGTCACGCCGCCACCGGCTACGCGCAGGCCACCGGCAAGGTCGGCGTCTGCATGGCCACCTCGGGCCCCGGCGCCACCAACCTGGTCACCCCGATCGCCGACGCGCACATGGACTCGGTGCCGATGGTCGCGATCACCGGCCAGGTGGCGTCCAAGGCGATCGGCACGGACGCCTTCCAGGAGGCGGACATCGTCGGCATCACCATGCCGATCACCAAGCACAACTTCCTCGTCACCAAGGCCGAGGACATCCCGCGGATCATCGCCCAGGCGTTCCACATCGCCTCCACCGGCCGCCCCGGCCCGGTGCTGGTCGACATCGCCAAGGACGCCCTCCAGGCGAAGACCACCTTCTCCTGGCCGCCCGCCATGGACCTGCCCGGCTACCGCCCGGTGACCAAGCCGCACGCCAAGCAGATCCGCGAGGCCGCCAAGCTGATCACCCAGGCCAAGCGGCCCGTCCTCTACGTCGGCGGCGGTGTCATCAAGGCACACGCCACCGCAGAGCTCAAGGTTCTCGCCGAGCTCACCGGAGCGCCCGTCACCACCACCCTGATGGCGCTCGGCGCATTCCCCGACAGCCACCCGCTGCACGTGGGAATGCCGGGCATGCACGGTGCGGTCACCGCCGTCACCGCGCTGCAGAAGGCCGACCTGATCGTCGCCCTCGGAGCCCGCTTCGACGACCGCGTCACCGGCAAGCTGGACAGCTTCGCCCCGTTCGCCAAGATCGTCCACGCGGACATCGACCCGGCCGAGATCGGCAAGAACCGTGCCGCCGACGTGCCGATCGTCGGTGACGCCCGCGAGGTCATCGCCGACCTGATCCAGGCCGTCCAGAAGGAGCACAGCGAGGGTCACCAGGGCGACTACAGCGCCTGGTGGAAGGACCTGAGCCGCTGGCGCGACACCTACCCGCTCGGCTACGACCAGCCCGAGGACGGCTCGCTCTCCCCGCAGCAGGTCATCGAGCGCATCGGACAGCTCGCCCCCGAGGGCACGATCTTCGCGGCGGGTGTCGGCCAGCACCAGATGTGGTCCGCGCACTTCATCCAGTACGAGAAGCCCGCGACCTGGCTGAACTCCGGCGGCGCCGGAACGATGGGCTACGCCGTGCCGGCCGCCATGGGTGCCAAGGCCGGCGCCCCGGACAAGGCGGTCTGGGCGATCGACGGCGACGGCTGCTTCCAGATGACCAACCAGGAGCTCACCACCTGCGCCCTGAACAACATCCCGATCAAGGTGGCCGTCATCAACAACGGCGCCCTCGGGATGGTCCGCCAGTGGCAGACCCTCTTCTACAACCAGCGGTACTCCAACACCGTCCTGCACTCCGGCCCGGACGACGTCAACCCGACGGCCCGCGGCACCCGCGTCCCCGACTTCGTGAAGCTGTCTGAGGCCATGGGCTGCTACGCGATCCGCTGCGAGTCCCCGGACGACCTCGACAAGGTCATCGAGGAGGCGAACTCGATCAACGACCGCCCGGTCGTCGTCGACTTCATCGTCCATGAGGACGCGATGGTGTGGCCGATGGTCGCCGCCGGCACCTCCAACGACGAGATCATGGCCGCCCGGGACGTCCGCCCCGACTTCGGCGACAACGAAGACGACTGAGAGCCGTAAAGGAAGCAGATCATGTCCAAGCACACGCTCTCCGTCCTGGTGGAGAACACCCCCGGCATCCTGGCCCGGATCGCCGCCCTGTTCTCCCGCCGCGGCTTCAACATCGACTCGCTCGCGGTCGGTGTCACCGAGCACCCCGACATCTCCCGCATCACCATCGTCGTCGGCGTGGAGGACCTGCCGCTGGAGCAGGTCACCAAGCAGCTCAACAAGCTCGTCAACGTGCTGAAGATCGTCGAGCTGGAGCCGTCGCAGGCGGTGCAGCGCGAACTCGTCCTGGTGAAGGTGCGCGCCGACAACGAGACGCGCTCCCAGATCGTCGAGATCGTCCAGCTGTTCCGCGCCAAGACCGTCGACGTCTCCCCGGAGGCCGTCACCATCGAGGCCACCGGGTCCGGCGAGAAGCTGACCGCGATGCTCAAGATGCTGGAGCCGTACGGCATCAAGGAGCTCGTCCAGTCCGGCACGATCGCGATCGGCCGCGGTGCCCGATCCATCACGGACCGGTCGCTGCGCGCCCTGGACCGGTCGGCGTAAGACCTGAAGCGGGCGGTCGGCGCGCCGTCGGCCGCCCGTATTCCGAGACCCTGAGACTTCCCTTCCGCCCCCCGTCATACGGTGGGACGCAACACCTGCACTCCCGAGGAGAGAACCCAAAGTGGCCGAGCTGTTCTACGACGCCGACGCCGACCTGTCCATCATCCAGGGCCGCAAGGTCGCGGTCATCGGGTACGGCAGCCAGGGCCACGCCCACGCGCTGTCGCTCCGTGACTCGGGTGTCGACGTCCGCGTCGGTCTGCACGAGGGCTCCAAGTCCAAGGCCAAGGCCGAGGAGCAGGGCCTGCGCGTGGTGAGCCCGTCGGAGGCCGCCGCCGAGGCCGACGTCATCATGATCCTCGTCCCGGACCCCATCCAGGCCGAGGTCTACGAGAAGCACATCAAGGACAACCTGAAGGACGGCGACGCCCTGTTCTTCGGCCACGGCCTGAACATCCGCTACGGCTTCATCAAGCCCCCGGCCGGCGTCGACGTCTGCATGGTCGCCCCGAAGGGCCCGGGCCACCTGGTCCGCCGCCAGTACGAGGAGGGCCGCGGCGTTCCCTGCATCGCCGCCGTCGAGCAGGACGCCACGGGCAACGGCTTCGCGCTGGCCCTGTCGTACGCCAAGGGCATCGGCGGCACCCGCGCCGGCGTCATCAAGACGACCTTCACCGAGGAGACCGAGACCGACCTGTTCGGTGAGCAGGCCGTCCTCTGCGGTGGCACCGCGGCGCTGGTCAAGGCGGGCTTCGAGACCCTGACCGAGGCCGGCTACCAGCCGGAGATCGCCTACTTCGAGTGCCTGCACGAGCTGAAGCTGATCGTGGACCTCATGTACGAGGGCGGCCTGGAGAAGATGCGCTGGTCGATCTCCGAGACCGCCGAGTGGGGCGACTACGTCACCGGCCCGCGGATCATCACGGACGCCACCAAGGCCGAGATGAAGAAGGTCCTCGCCGAGATCCAGGACGGCACCTTCGCGCAGCAGTGGATGGACGAGTACCACGGCGGCCTGAAGAAGTACAACGAGTACAAGAAGCAGGACTCCGAGCACCTGCTGGAGACCACCGGCAAGGAGCTGCGCAAGCTCATGAGCTGGGTCGACGAGGAGGCGTAAGCCGCCTGCCCGAGGGGCCGGAGCATCCCCGCTCCGGCCCCTTCGGCGAACCCCGGGTAACGTCGGGCAGTGAGGCGTTGTCCATCCCGTCCGGCCACGGACGGGTGATCCTTCCGCAGCGGCACAGGACGACGCCCCATGCGCCACTAGACTGCTGCACACATACGCGTCAGGCCCACAGCGTCGTGCGTCTCCAACGCGGCCAAGCGACACCGGAGAAGTGCAGGCACGCCCCCACGCCGCCCGGCACGCACTCTCGCGGCACCGGCCGAAGGCCCTGGTAGCTCTGCTACGAGGACCTCCAGCCGGCACGCCGAGAGCACGCACCGAACGCCGCGGGAACGCACCCGAACCTCTCCGGCGCCGCTCCACCCCTCCACCGCCTGCGGCCGTCGGGACGGCCGTCCGCAGCACTGGACTTGTGAGGACTCACGTGAGCTCGAAACCCGTCGTACTCATCGCTGAAGAGCTGTCGCCCGCCACCGTCGACGCCCTGGGCCCGGACTTCGAGATCCGGCACTGCAACGGCGCGGACCGGGCCGAACTGCTCCCGGCCATCGCCGACGTGGACGCGATCCTGGTCCGTTCGGCCACCAAGGTCGACGCCGAGGCGATCGCCGCCGCGAACAAGCTGAAGGTCGTCGCACGAGCCGGCGTCGGCCTGGACAACGTGGACGTCTCCGCCGCCACCAAGGCCGGCGTGATGGTCGTCAACGCCCCGACCTCCAACATCGTGACCGCGGCCGAGCTGGCCTGTGGTCTGCTCGTCGCCACCGCCCGCCACATCCCGCAGGCCAACGCCGCGCTGAAGAACGGCGAGTGGAAGCGCAGCAAGTACACGGGTGTGGAGCTGGCCGAGAAGACCCTCGGTGTCGTCGGCCTCGGGCGCATCGGTGCGCTCGTCGCCCAGCGCATGTCCGGGTTCGGCATGAAGGTCGTGGCCTACGACCCCTACATCCAGCCCGCCCGCGCCGCGCAGATGGGCGTCAAGGTGCTGTCGCTGGACGAGCTGCTCGAGGTCTCCGACTTCATCACCGTCCACCTGCCCAAGACCCCCGAGACCGTCGGCCTCATCGGCGACGAGGCGCTGCGCAAGGTCAAGCCGAGCGTGCGGATCGTCAACGCCGCCCGTGGCGGGATCGTCGACGAGGAGGCGCTGTACTCCGCCCTCAAGGAGGGCCGGGTCGCCGGTGCCGGTCTCGACGTGTACGCGAAGGAGCCCTGCACGGACTCCCCGCTCTTCGAGTTCGACCAGGTCGTCTGCACCCCGCACCTCGGTGCCTCCACCGACGAGGCGCAGGAGAAGGCCGGTATCGCCGTGGCCCGCTCCGTGCGGCTCGCCCTCGCCGGTGAGCTCGTGCCGGACGCGGTGAACGTGCAGGGCGGCGTCATCGCCGAGGACGTCAAGCCGGGTCTGCCGCTCGCCGAGCGCCTGGGCCGGATCTTCACCGCGCTCGCCGGTGAGGTCGCCGTCCGCCTCGACGTCGAGGTCTACGGCGAGATCACCCAGCACGACGTGAAGGTGCTGGAGCTGTCCGCGCTCAAGGGTGTCTTCGAGGACGTCGTCGACGAGACGGTGTCGTACGTCAACGCCCCGCTGTTCGCGCAGGAGCGCGGCGTCGAGGTGCGTCTCACCACCAGCTCCGAGGCGACCGAGCACCGCAACGTCGTCACGGTGCGCGGCACCCTCGCCGACGGCGAGGAGGTGTCGGTGTCCGGCACGCTGGCCGGCCCGAAGCACATCCAGAAGATCGTCGCCGTCGGTGACTACGACGTGGACCTCGCGCTCGCCGACCACATGATCGTGCTGAAGTACGAGGACCGCCCCGGTGTCGTCGGCACGGTGGGCCGCATCCTCGGTGAGGCGGGTCTCAACATCGCCGGCATGCAGGTGTCGCGGGCGGTGGCCGGCGGCGAGGCGCTGGCGGTGCTGACCGTGGACGACACGGTGACCGCGACCGTGCTGGCCGAGGTGGCCGAGGAGATCGGGGCGACCTCGGCTCGCTCCGTCAACCTGGCCTGACGTGCCGCCGGGGGCTCGCGCCCCCGGGAACCCCCCCGTTCACTCTGAACGGTCTCGTGCTCACACGCCGGACGGGCTGAGCTCATCAGCCTGTCCGGCGTTTTCGCGTACCCGCACCCGCCGCAGGGTCACCGCCGCCGCTGCCGCCGCACCGGCCAGCAGCACCGCGCCCGTGACCGCCGCCGTGTGCATGCCGCTGGTGAAGGCCTCGCGTGCCGCCGTGGCCAGGGCGTCCCCCGCGCGCCCCGGGAGCCGGTCGGCCACGGCCAGGGCGCCGCCCAGGGTCTCGCGGGCCGCGGCGGGCGCCGAGTCCGGGATCTCGTGGCGGTAGACGGCCGTACCGATGGAGCCGAGGAACGCCATGCTCAACGCGCCGCCGAACTCCGTGCCGGTCTCCAGCAGGGACGACGCCGCGCCCGCCTTCTCCACCGGGGCGGCGCTCAGTGCCAGGTCGGCCACCTGGGACATGACGGTGACGATCCCGCAGGCCAGCACGGCGCACGCGGCCAGCAGCAGCCACAGGGAGTCGGTGCCGGCCAGGGCCAGCATCACGTAGCCGCACGACGAGACGGCGAAGCCTCCGCCGACGACGTACGCGCGGGGAACGCCCCGCCGCACGAGGTGGGCGCCGGCCGGGGCCGCGAGTCCGATGGGCACCGACGGCAGCAGACTCCACAGCGCGGCCTCGAGAGGGCTGTTGTCAAGGACCGACTGGATGTACTGGGTCGTGAAGTAGGCCGAGCCCATCATGCCGAAGGCCGCGACGAGGTTGAGGACGACGGCCGGGCTGAAGCCGCGGCCCCGGAACAGCTCCGGCGAGATCAGCGGGGAGGCCGCCGTGCGCTGGCGGTGGACGAACAGCGCGGCGAAGAGCAGACCGGCGCTCACCGACATCGCGTACCGCACGTTCCAGCCCTCGGACGCGAGGTCCTTCAGACCGTAGATCACGGGGAGCACCGCCGCCATCGACAGGGGGACGCTCAGCAGGTCGAAGCGGCCGGGGCGGGGGTTGCGCGACTCGGGCAGCAGGACCGGGCCGAGCAGCAGGAGCAGCAGCATCGCGGGCAGGTTGACCAGGAAGACCGAGCCCCACCAGAAGTGCTCGACGAGCACCCCGCTCATCACCGAGCCGAGCGCGATGCCGGCCGTCATCACGCCCGACCAGATACCGATCGCCTTGGTGCGCTGGGCGGGGTCGGTGAACATCGTGCGCACGAGCGCCATCGTGGACGGCATCAGCGTCGCGCCGCCGATGCCGAGGACCGCGCGGGCTGCGATGAGGGTCTCGGCGCTGGTGGCGTAGGCCGCGACCAGGGAGGCCGTACCGAAGGCGGCGGCGCCGATCAGCAGGAGCCTGCGACGGCCGACGCGGTCGCCGAGCGAGCCCATCGTCATCAGCAGGCCGGCCAGCACGAAACCGTAGATGTCGAAGATCCACAGCTGCTGGGTGGCGCTCGGCTCCAGGTCGGCGCTGATCGCGGGGATCGCGAAGTAGAGGACGGACACGTCCATGGAGACCAGCAGCAGCGGAAGCATCAGCACGCCGAGAGCCGTCCATTCACGGCGGCCGGCGCGGGCGGGAGGGTGCGGGTTCGTCGTCATGGGCAGGACTGTACGAGCGTACTAAACGCTTGTCTAGTACGATTGTTTAATACGTCTGTCTGGATCCTGCGTTAGGGTGGCATGCCATGGGACACCGTGAGGATCTGCTCGAGGGCGCCAAGCGCTGCCTGCTGGCGAAGGGCTTCCTGCGCACCACCGCGCGCGACATCGTCAAGGAGTCGGGCACCAACCTGGCGTCGATCGGCTACCACTACGGCTCGAAGGACGCGCTGCTCGCGCAGGCGTACGTCGAGATGGTGGAGGGCATGTCCGACGCGTTCGAGGGGGGTGGTGAACTGCGGGGCGAGCCGGGGTCGTTGGAGCGGTTCGCGGAGGTGTGGGCGAACATCATCGCGACCATGCGTGATCCCGGGTCCATGTGGCGGCTCAGCATGGAGATCGTGGCCATGGGGGACCAGCTGCCGGAGGTGCGGGACCATCTCGCGCGGGCCCAGCGGGAGGGGGCGCGCGGCATCATCACGCTCTTCCACGGCGGGAACGAGGAGGACGTCCCTGAGGAGCAGGTCGACACCCTCGGCGCCTTCTACCTGACCCTGATGATGGGCGTCATGGCGCAGTGGATCTTCGATCCGAAGACCGCGCCCGAGGCCGGGCAGCTCGCCGAGGGGCTCCGCCAGGTGATCGAGGCCGCTACGCCGAAGTGACGCCGACGCGGCCCTCGCGCATCTCGACGACCCGGTCCGCGAAGTGCCGTACCACCGACCGGTCGTGGCAGATGAACAGGTGGCCGAGGCCCAGGTCGTCCTGGAGGTCGGCGAGCAGGTTCAGCACACCCGCGCGTACCGACGGGTCGAGCGATGACACCGGTTCGTCGAGCACCAGCAGGCGCGGGTCGGACGCCAGGGCGCGGGCGATGCCGGCGCGCTGGCACTGGCCGCCGGAGAGCTCGTGCGGGTACCGGTCGCCGTACGCGGGATCCAGGCCCACCCGGTCGAGGAGTTCGGCGACCCGGGCCGGCCCGTCGGCGGGATGCCAGCGGCCCTGGACCTTCAGGGGTTCGGTGACGGCGTCGCGGATGCGGTGGCGGGGGCTCAGCGAGCCGTACGGGTCCTGGAAGACGGGCTGCATGCGGGGCCGCAGCGGGCGCAGCTCGCGCTCGCTGAGAGACGTCAACTCCCGCCCCTCGAAATGACACCGCGACCGGTGGCGTTGCCCACCGCGTCGGCCGCGCGGGTGTGGATCCCGCCCCGGACTCGGCCCGGCGGCCACGGTGCGCCGGTCTGTCCTCAAACCGCCCTTTCGGGCGACGGGCTCACCCGGAGGGCCCGATGTCCTGCCCGTGTGCGAGCCGGGCCCCCTTCAACGCCATGTGCAGCAGCAGGCGGTCCTCGCCGTCGTCCAAGTCCAGGCCGGTGAGCTTCTCGATCCGGGACAGGCGGTAGTACAGGGTCTGGCGGTGGATGCCCAGCTCGGCGGCGGCCCGGGCGGCCTGACCGGCGCAGTCGAGGTAGACCTCGGCCGTACGGGCGAGTTCCCGGTGGACGGGGAAGAGCAGGGAGTGCACCGCCGGGTCGCGTGCCACCTCCGGTGGCAGCGCGGTGAGCAGCCGGAACGGCCCGATCGACGCCCACTGGGCGACGGGCCCCAGCCGGGGCTCGGCCGACGCGGCCCGAGCGGCTGCCGAGGCCTCCCGCCACGCTGTTCCCAGCTCGGCGAGGCCGGAGCGGGGCGTTGCGATGCCGGCGGCGGGGCTGGCCGCTCCGCGCGGGGGCCCGCCGGCCGGTCCGGTGGAAGAAGCCCCGGGTTGTCCGGCCCGGGCACCGGCGGCGCTGCGGGGGCCGTCGGCCGGTCCGTGAGGGGGCGAGCCGGTTGCTCCGGGCGCTGCGGTTGCTCCGGGTGCCCCGGGCGACGGAGTGCCGATGGCCGGTCTGCCCGAGGCGCCGGCGGTTGCTCCCCTCGAAGCGCTGCCCGTCGCTCCGTGCGAGGTGCTGCTGGTCGTTCCGCCCAGGGTGCTGCCGGCCGCTCCGCGGGAAAAGTTGCCGGTCGCCCCGCCCGGGGTGTTGCCGGTTGCTGCGCCCGAGGCGCTGCCGCTCACCCCTCGCGAGGCCGTGCCGCTCGCGGGCGGCGCGGTGGCGCTGCCCGGGCCGCGTGCCCCGCCCGCCCGTTCCAGCAGGCGGGCTGCCGCTGTCGTCGCCGGAGTCAGTACGTCCGAGGAGCGCAGGCGGATCAGGACGGCCACGCACTGGGACGCGGCCCCCCAGGGCAGCGTGCACAGGGCTGTCGCGCCCGGCATCGTGCGGACCGACGGGGCGTCGTCGGGGTCGGCTGTGGGCCAGGGGGCGACGCAGAGCACCGTGTGGAGGTCGTCGGCGCGGGGGCCGAGAGCGGTGCGGAGCTCGGCGACGGCCATGTCGCTCTGCCAGCCGCGCTCGGCGGTGAGCACGGCCCGGAGCTCGCGGCTGAGGTCGGCGCCGTGCTGGGCCTCGTCCGCGAGCAGGGCGCCGATGCGGGCCGTGACCCGCATGGCGGCGGTGAGCTGGCGCTCGCTCGGGCCGGGATCGTCGTCCAGGAGCCAGATGTAGCCGTGCACCACGCCCCGGTGGCGGACGGGCAGACAGATCCGGCCCCGGTAGACCCCGGCCTCCGGTGTCGGGGGGATGCGGACCGGGCCCGTCGCCCGGGTGATGCCGAAGCCCTCGAACCACGCCCGGACCGCCGCCGTCGAGCGGCGGGTCAGGATCGAGCGGGTGCGCACCGGGTCCAGGGCCGACGGATCGAGGTCGCCCTCACTGTCGTAGGCGCCGAAGGCGATCAGCTCGAAGTCCCGGTTCTCCAGGGTCGCGGGCGCGCCGAGCAGCTCCGAGATCTCGTCGACCAGCTCCTCGTAGTCGCCCCTGTGTTCCGACGTCACCCGGGCATTGTCGCGCACTTCTCCGAGCCCCTCATACATCTGTCTGAGATCTGCGGCACGAATGCGTGACAGCTGTCGATGGCCGACGATCGGAGGGATCCTTAGGTTTCACGGTGGTTCTCCGTGCCGTACCCGACGCGCCATCCGCGAGGGGTCCGGCCTTCACGTTGCTTGTGCTCTGGAGGTGCCCCGTGCTGGGTCCCGTGATTCTCGCCGCGTCCCGCAGCGACCGGATGCGACGCCTGATCTCGGCGGCACCGGTGACCAAGCAGGTCGTCGACCGCTTCATCCCGGGCGAGGACGTCGACGACATCGTCCCCGTCGTCCGGGACCTCGCCGAGCACGGCCTCGAACTGACGATGGACGTCGTCGGCGAGGACATCACCAACCCCGCGCAGGCCGCCGCCGCCCGGGACGCCTACCTGGAACTCGTCGACCGGCTCAAGCCGCTGGAGCTCGGCACCCGCGCCGAGATGTCGGTGAAGCTGTCGATGTTCGGGCAGACACTGGAGGGCGGCCACGAGCTGGCCCTGAGCAACGTCCGCCCGGTCGTCGAGGCCGCCGCCGAGATCGGCACCACGGTCACGCTCGACGCCGAGGACCACACCACCCTCGACTCGATGTTCGCCATCCACGAGGAGCTGCGGAAGGACTTCCCGCAGACCGGCTGCGTCATCCAGGCGTACCTGTTCCGCACCGAGGCCGACGCCCGCCGCCTGGCCGCGAGCGGCAGCCGGGTCCGTCTGGTCAAGGGTGCGTACAAGGAGCCCGCCTCGGTCGCGTACCAGGACAAACACGAGATCGACCGGGCATACGTCCGTATTCTGCGCACGTTGATGGAGGGGGAGGGGTACCCGATGATCGGGTCCCACGACCCGCGCCTGATCGCGATCGGCCAGGAGCTCGCCCACCAGGCCGGGCGCAAGCTCGACGAGTACGAGTTCCAGATGCTCTACGGCATCCGCACCGACGAGCACCTGCGGCTGGCCGCCGAGGGCCACCGGATGCGCGTGTACACCGCGTACGGCACCGACTGGTACGGCTACTTCATGCGCCGACTCGCGGAGAAGCCGGCCAACCTGCGCTTCTTCGCCCGGAGCATGCTCACCAAGGGCTGACAGCCCTTCGAGGGGCGAGAGCCCTTGAAGGGCCTGGAGCCCGTCAAGGGCCGAGACCGAATCACCGCTCAGTAAGGAGTTACGGAAAACATGGACGCTGTGACCCAGGTCCCCACCCCCGTCAACGAGCCGGTGCACGGCTACGCCCCCGGCTCGCCCGAGCGGGCCCGCCTGGAGGCCCGGCTGAAGGAGCTGGCCGACAACCCCGTCGACCTGCCCTGCACCATCGGCGGCGAGAAGCGGATGGGCGGCGGCGAGGCCTTCCAGGTCGTCCAGCCGCACAACCACCAGGCCGTGCTCGGCACGTACCGCAACGCCACGCAAGCGGATGCCCAGGACGCCATCGACGCGGCCCTGGCCGCCGCGCCCGCCTGGCGTGCGATGGCCTTCGACGACCGCGCGGCGATCATCCTGCGCGCCGCCGAGCTGCTGTCCGGCCCCTGGCGCGAGACGCTCGCCGCCTCCACCATGCTCGGCCAGTCAAAGACCGCCCAGCAGGCCGAGATCGACACGCCCTGCGAGCTGATCGACTTCTGGCGGTTCAACGTCTCCTACGCCCGCAAGCTGCTGGCCGAGCAGCCGCCGGCCAACTCCCCGGGCGTCTGGAACCGTCTGGACCACCGCCCGCTCGAGGGCTTCGTCTACGCGATCACGCCCTTCAACTTCACCGCCATCGCGGGCAACCTCCCGACGGCCCCGGCCCTGATGGGCAACGTCGTCGTCTGGAAGCCGTCCCCGACGCAGACCCACGCCGCCGTGCTGCTGATGCAGCTGCTGGAGGAGGCCGGTCTGCCCAAGGGCGTCATCAACCTCGTCACCGGTGACGGCATCGAGGTCTCCAAGGTCGCCCTGGAGCACCGCGACCTCGCCGGCATCCACTTCACCGGCTCGACCCCCACCTTCCAGTACCTGTGGAAGACGGTCGGCAACAACATCGAGAAGTACCGCACCTACCCGCGCCTCGTCGGCGAGACCGGCGGCAAGGACTTCCTCGTCGCCCACCCGTCGGCCGACCCGGCGATCCTGAAGACGGCGTTCACCCGCGGCGCCTTCGAGTTCCAGGGCCAGAAGTGCAGCGCCACGTCCCGGGCGTACATCCCCGCCTCGATCTGGAACTCCGGCTTCAAGGAGGAGCTGGCCGCCGAGGTCGACGGCATCAAGATGGGTGACGTCACCGACCTGTCGAACTTCATCGGCGCCGTCATCGACGAGCGTGCCTTTGCCAAGAACAAGGCCGCCATCGACCGCGCCAAGGAGGACCCGACCTGCACGATCGTCGCGGGAGGCACCTACGACGACTCGGTGGGCTACTTCGTGCGCCCGACCGTCATCGAGTGCACCGACCCGGAGAACGAGGTCTTCCGCACCGAGTACTTCGGCCCGATCATCGCCGTGCACGTCTACGAGGACGACAAGTACGACGAGATGCTGACCCAGATGGAGTCCGTCTCCGACTACGCCCTGACCGGCTCGGTCATCGCGAACGACCGCGCGGCGGCGGCCTACACGGCCGACAAGCTCCGCTACGCGGCCGGCAACTTCTACATCAACGACAAGTCCACCGGTGCCGTCGTCGGCCAGCAGCCCTTCGGCGGCGGCCGCGCCTCCGGCACCAACGACAAGGCCGGCGCCCCGCAGAACCTGATGCGCTGGACCCTGACCCGCGCCATCAAGGAGACGCTGGTCCCGCCGACGGACTACACGTACCCGCACATGGGCTGACACCCCGCGGCGCCCGACGGGCCAGGCCGAAAAGGCCTGGCCCGTCGGCATGCCCGGCGGAAACACTGGGGCCATGACCAAGACGGAGACCGTGACCACCGGGGACGGCGTACGACTGTGGGCCCAGCGCTCCGGCCGGGGCGCCACGCCCCTGGTGCTCTGCCACGGCGGCCCCGGACTGTGGGACATGTTCGACGACGTCGCCGGACTGCTCGGCGACCTCGCCACGGTGATCCGCTGGGACCAGCGCGGCTGCGGGCGCTCGGAACCCTGCGACGGGCCGTGGACCGTCGAACGCTTCGTGGCCGATCTCGACGCCGTACGACGGCACTTCGGGCTGGACCGTACGGCGCTGCTCGGCCACTCCTGGGGCGCGCAACTGGCGTTGCACTACACACTGGCCCACCCGGACAGGGTCGGCACGCTGGTCTACGTCAGCGGTACAGGCATCGGCCCGGACAGCGACTGGCACGGCGCGTACAAGGAGAACCAGCGGGCCCGGCTCGGAGAGCGGCTCGAACGTCTGGTCCTCCGGCGGGAGCTGACGGACACGCCGAAGCGCGACGAGGCCCGGGAGCGGGAATGGGCGGTCCTGCACTGGTCGGCCGAGTTCCCGGACGCCGACCGGGCGACGGAGCACGCCGAGCGGATGGCCGACCCCTGGCTCGGGATCAACTCCGCGTGCAACAAGCGGCTGAACGCCGCGGCGAGGAGGGTCTGCGGCACTCCCGGCCTGTACGCCGCCTGCGCGGGCCTGGAGGTGCCCGTGCTCATCGTCGACGGGGCCGAGGACATCCGGCCGCGCTCGGCGGTGGACTCGCTGGAGCGGGCCCTGCCGCACGTGACGCGGGTGACGTTCCCGCAGGCCGGTCACCTGCCGTGGGTGGAGGATCCACAGGGTTTCCGGGAGGCGGTGGGCGCGGGCCTCGGGCCCGGATAACCGGTCGAGAGCCGCCCGGTCCCTTCACATACTGGTGCGATGACCACCCGAGTGCGCACCACCCACACCGCCGATCTGACCCCCGCCGAACTCGACGCCGTGCGCGGCCTGCTGGACGCCGCGTTCGAGGGGGACTTCGGTGACGAGGACTGGGATCACGGTCTCGGCGGCGTGCATGCCCTCGTGCACGACGAATCCGGGCTCGCCGCGCACGGTGCTGTCGTGATGCGCCGGGTGCGGCACGGCGGGCGGTGGATGCGGGCCGGGTACGTCGAGAACGTCGCCGTCCGTGCCGACGTCCGCCGCGGCGGCCTCGGCGGACGGGTCATGGCGGAGTTGGAACGCGTCGTCGACCGCGCCTACGACCTCGGCGCCCTCTCCGCGAGCGACGACGGGGCCCGGCTCTACGCCTCCCGCGGCTGGGAGTCGTGGACCGGTCGGGTGCACGCACTCAGCCCGCGGGACGGCATCGTCCGGCTGCCGGAGGAGGAGGGCAGCACGTACGTCCGGGCCGCCCTGGCCGGGTCCCTCGACCCCGCGCACGAGCTGGTCTTCGACTGGCGCGACGGCGACGTGCTCTAGAAATCACCGCAGGTCAGCACGGTGTGACCCAGTCCACCGTCTCAGATAGTAGGAAGTCCGAGTAATTGTGGAGACAGACGCTCCGCGCTCCCTTAGCTTTGTAGGAGCCGAACGTCTCGCTCGACCAAGCGAATGGCGGTCGTGAGCCGGGCCCCGTGCAGGCAACCCCTGCGGCACCGCTCCCCGCCCCCTCCGGCGTCTCGTATCCCTCCCTGTGCACTCCGTGCTGTCGAAGGAGTCGATTTCCCATGGCCGAGACGACCGTCCGCCGCCGAGTCCGTCACCTCTCCCGTACGACCGAGTCCGACCGGAAGAACGCCGCCGCCGCGCTCCAGCGCGCCCTCGACCGCAGGGACAACGGCGGATCCAGCGGCCACTGAGCCGCGCACCGCACACAGGACCGGGAGCCGCCCGACGAGGCGCGGTGCGGGGCCTCACGCCCCGCGCCGCACCTCGAAGTGGTCGATCCGCTCACCGCTCGACGCCAGCGCCGACACCTTCAGTCGCGGCCTGGCGCCACTCTCCGCCTCCACCGAGAGGAACGAGAAGCCCCGGTAGCGCACCCGTGACCACTGCGCCGACTCCGCCTTGGTGTCCCGGGACTTGGTCCACCGGAACGTGCTGACCGGCTCGTGGTCGGCGGCGTTCCCCTCGTAGCTCTCCTTCACGCCGTCGGGGAAGCCGTACAGCTCCTTGCCGCCCCCGCCCGCGGTGACGTACACGATCCCGTCCCGCCGCGGATCCGTCGTTCCGCCGACCGGCACCGGCCGGCCCACCTCGCCGTTCCGGATGGCGTCCGTCCGCTCGTAGACGTGGTTGTGCCCGTTGATCACCAGGTCCACCTCGTGCCGGGCGAACAGCGGCAGCCACTCGGCGCGCACCCCGCCGTCGGAGGCGTGCGTGGACGTCGAGTACGCGCAGTGGTGGAAGAAGACGACGATGAAGTCGACGTCCTTCGAGGACCGCAGCTCGCCGAGCTTGCCGTCCAGCCACTTCGTCTGCCGCCCCTCCGTGTAGCCGAGGTTGGCGGGGATCTCGTACGACACGTCGTTCGCGTCCAGCGCGACCACGCCCACATTGCCGTACGTGAACGCGTACACACCCGGTGCCGTACGCGCGTCGAAGCCGCTGTCCGGCAGGGAGAACCGGGCGAGCTGGCCGCCGTAGCCGTCGGGTGAGTACCAGGCTTCCATGTCGTGGTTGCCGGTGGTCACCATCCACGGCACCGCCCTAGCCACCGGCTCGGTCTGCTTCAGGAACCGGTCCCACTGGCTCGCGTCGAAGACGTCCGACTCCTTGCCCTTGCCGGTCGGGTCGGCGTAGCAGATGTCGCCCGCGTGCAGATGGAAGGCGGGCTTCCGGCGCAGCAGCGTGCGGTCGTTGAGGGCCGCCTCGTCACCGACGCCCTGATCGCCGAACGCGGTGAACACGAACCGCCCGGGCGGGCTCGCCGGTGCCGTGCGGAAGGACGTGACGGTCGACCGATGCCGTGGGGAGGCCGGGTCGAAGCCCTCGTGGCCGACGCCGTAGTAGTACGTCGTGCCCGGACGGAGGCCGTCCAGCGCGGCGTGCAGGTAGTACTGGTCCACCGCCGCCCGGATGCCCTTCAGCTCCGGGGTGTGCAGATCGCGCAGCTCCGCCTCCACCTTGCGGCCGAGGTCGTCGGGACGCAGCCCCACCCGCACGTACGGCTTCCGCACCGCGAGCGGCACCTGCCAGGAGATCCGCATCTGCGTCCTGGGGTCGGCGCCGAAGGCGAGATGGCGGCCGAAGGGAGTGACGAGGGAGCCGGGTGCCTGCGACGTGCTCGGGGACGGGCTGCCCGTCGCCGTGGCGCCGGCCTGCCCGGAACGGGAGCCGGAGGAGGAGCCGGAGCAGCCGGTCAGCAGTCCGCTCGCCACCGCGCCCGCCGTCACCAGCGTGCGCCGCCGCGACAGCCGGGTCCGCAAGTACTCGTGCTGCTCCGCCATGCTCATCCGGCCGGCGAGCTCGGGCGGGATGCCGAAGTGGGGGATCTCCATGTCCAGTGAACTTCCCAGCAGAGGCCAACGGCCGCACCACAAACGGGTGAACGGCACCCGACGGACGCGTGCCGTCACCCGGCCGGACGCCTCCCGCCTGTCCGCATCACGGACACCGAATGTCATCCCATGGGACGAGGAGTAGGGTGCCCGCATGTCTCGCAGCATCAATCTCGCAGTGATCCCCGGTGACGGCATCGGCCAGGAGGTCGTGACCGAAGGCCTGAAGGTCCTCTCCGCCGTCCTTCCGCAGGATGTGAAGCTGGAGACGGAGGAGTACGACTTCGGCGCCCGGCGCTACCACGCCACCGGTGAGACCCTCACCGACGCCGACCTCGACGCCCTGAAGCGGCACGACGCCATCCTGCTCGGCGCGATCGGCGACCCGTCCGTGCCGTCCGGCGTTCTGGAGCGCGGCTTCCTGCTCAAGCTCCGCTTCGCCTTCGACCACCACGTCAACCTGCGTCCGTCGAAGCTCCTCCCGGGTGTCGCCACCCCGCTCGCCGGCGAGCCGCAGATCGACTTCGTCGTGGTCCGCGAGGGCACCGAGGGCCCGTACACCGGCAACGGCGGCACGATCCGCAAGGGCACCGAGCACGAGGTCGCCACCGAGGTCTCCGTGAACACGGCCTTCGGTGTCGAGCGCGTGGTCCGCGACGCCTTCGCCCGTGCCCAGGCCCGTCCCCGCAAGAAGCTGGCACTGATCCACAAGAACAACGTGCTGACCTTCGCCGGTCACCTGTGGACGAACGTCTTCAACAAGGTGGCCGAGGAGTTCCCCGAGGTCACCACCGAGTACATGCACGTGGACGCGGCGACGATCTACCTCGTCACGCAGCCCGAGCGCTTCGACGTGATCGTCACGGACAACCTCTTCGGCGACATCGTCACCGACCTCGCCGCGGCCGTCTCCGGCGGCATCGGCGTCGCCGCCAGCGGGAACATCAACCCCTCCGGCGACTTCCCCTCGATGTTCGAGCCCGTGCACGGCTCGGCCCCGGACATCGCCGGCCAGGGCAAGGCCGACCCGACCGCCACCGTGCTGTCCGTCGCCCTGCTCCTGCGCCACCTCGGCTACGAGGCCGAGGCCGCCCGCATCGACGACGCGGTCGCCGCCGACCTCGCGGAGCGCACCGGCAAGCCCGCCCGCTCCACCTCGGAGATCGGCGACGCGCTCGCCGTACGCGTAGCCGGCTGACCCGCCGCTGCACACCGCAAGCCGCCGGGTCGCATCAGCGCCCGGCGGCTTCCGCATGTTCCCGCCGGGTGCCACCATCGACCACCGGGCCGCAATCACCCCGTTCCTTCCGCCGCCGCCCCCGGGCGATAATCGAACGCGAGGCCGCGGAATGAGGGAATGCTCGGACGTCCTAGCACTGGTCACCATCAGAGCAGTACCGAGCGCGGCCCGTCACTACAACCGGTGAAGGACATCAACCCATGACGACGCCCACGATCGAGCTCAAGCCCTCCGCCAACCCGCTCTCCGCCGCGGAACGCGAGGGGATCCTGGCCAACCCCGGGTTCGGCCGCCACTTCACCGACCACATGGTGACGATCAAGTGGACGGAGGGCCGCGGCTGGCACGACGGGCAGCTCGTGCCGTACGCGCCGATCTCCCTCGACCCCGCCACCACGGTCCTGCACTACGCGCAGGAGATCTTCGAGGGCCTGAAGGCCTACCGCCAGCCCGACGGGTCCGTCGCCACCTTCCGCCCCGAGAAGAACGCCGAGCGTTTCCAGCGCTCCGCCCGCCGGCTCGCGATGCCCGAGCTGCCGGTCGAGACGTTCATCGAGGCGTGCGACGCCCTGGTGAAGCAGGACAAGGCATGGGTGCCGGCGCACGGCGGCGAGGAGTCCCTCTACCTGCGCCCGTTCATGATCGCCACCGAGGTCGGGCTGGGTGTGAAGCCGGCCAACGAGTACCTGTTCCTGGTGATCGCCTCCCCGGCCGGGGCGTACTTCCCCGGTGGTGTGAAGCCGGTGTCCATCTGGGTCTCCGAGGACCGCGTCCGCGCCGTCCCCGGCGGCATGGGCGACGCGAAGACCGGCGGCAACTACGCGGCGTCCCTGCTCGCGCAGGCCGAGGCCGCGACGAAGGGCTGCGACCAGGTCTGCTACCTCGACGCCGTGGAGCACACGTGGGTCGAGGAGCTGGGCGGCATGAACCTGTACTTCGTGTACGGCGACAAGATCGTCACGCCGTCGCTGACCGGGTCGATCCTGGAGGGCGTCACGCGCGACTCCCTGCTCGCCGTCGCCCGTGACCTCGGGTACGAGGCCGAGGAGGGCCGGGTCTCGGTCGACCAGTGGCAGCGGGACTCGGAGAACGGCTCGCTGACGGAGGTCTTCGCCTGCGGTACGGCCGCGGTCATCACTCCGGTCGGTACGGTGAAGCGGGCCACGGCGGAGTGGAAGCAGAGCGGGGGAGAGCCGGGCGAGGTCACGCTGCGGCTGCGCCAGGCGCTGCTGGACATTCAGCGGGGTACGGCCTCGGACGCCCACGGCTGGATGCACCGCCTGGGCTGAGCGCTCCCGGTCCCGGGGGCTCCGCTCCCGGACCCCCTTGCCTATGCCCACCCACCACCCGAATCGGTTGGGCGGGAAGCTGGTCCGTCGGCCGTGTCGAATCGGTCAGGCAGGAGGCCGGGCTCTTGCCCGGGTTGAGCCGGTCGGGCCGTCAGCCGTGTCGAGGCCGGGCGGCCAGGGAGCCGGGCTCCTGCCCGCGTGACGCCGGGCCATCAAGAAGCTGGGCGCGAATCGACCGGGCGAGAAGCGGGCGTCGCCTCACCGGCCCCGGGCTCCTCTGCGGGTGAGCCCGGGGCCGTCAGCGCGTACGCCACCCCTCCGACCACCCCCGACAGCAGGAAACTGCAGTCCACCCCGCCGGTCATCGCCAGCAGCGGCCCCTCGTACGACGGCAGGGACACCGCGAGGACACCCACTGTCGCCCCGGCCGCCCACGAGAGCGCCGCCGGGACGTTCCAGCCGGCGCGGTACCAGTAGACGCCGCCCCGGGCACGGCGGTTGAAGACCTGGAGGGCGTCCGCGTCGTAGACCCCGCCGCAGCGGGCGAAGCCGATGAGGGTGATGACCGCCCACGGCGTGCCGACGGCGGTCAGGAGCAGCACGAAGGACGTCATCGCGTCCTGCGCGGTCGAGTAGTAGTGCCCGGCGAAGACACAGGCCGTGGCGACGGCCGCGACCACGTACGTCGCCCGGGCCCGGGAGGCGCGCGGCAGGATCGCGTCCAGGTCGAGGCCCATCGAGTACAGCATCAGCCCCGCGTTGCCGACCGAACCGGCCGAGGCCGCCAGGAGCAACGGCACGAGGTACCAGGACGGGGCCGCGTCGACCAGCGGGCCCGCGTAGTCCAGGGCCGCCCCGGCGGCGTACGCCGTGAACGTGCCGAAGAGCTGCGGCACCAGCAGGCCCAGCATCAGCCCCAGCCAGGTCGCGTGCAGCACCCGGCGGGAGGAGTGGCGGGCCGGGGAGATGTAGCGGGTGTAGTCGCCGAGCAGCGTGATGAACGCGACCGGCCCGGACAGCCCGGCGGCCACGGCCGCGAGCAGCCAGGTCGGCCAGAACCCGCCCAGCAGATAGCCGCCCGCCTCCGGCAGCGCCGCGGTGGTGAAGCCCGGGGCGTAGGCGATCACGCCCAGCGCCAGCAGGGCCGTCATGCCGAACGCCAGCACCCGTGACATCGCGAGCAGCACCCGGTAGCCGTACACCGCACCGGCGACGGTGGCCGCGGCGAGCAGCCCGTAGACGACGCCGTACGCCACCCCGCCCTGCGGCAGTCCGGCCAGCCGGCCCAGGACGCCGACCATCACGTCTCCGCCGATCCATACGGTCAGCGCGGTGTAGCCGAGGGCCAGCAGCAGCCCGACCACCGAGCCGACCAACCGCCCGCGGACCCCGAACTGGGCGCCGGAGGAGGTCGACAGATTGGTGCCGGTGCGCAGCGAGACCAGTGCCAGTGGGGCCGTGAACAGCACGCCCACCACCGTGCCCGCGAGCACCGCGCTCACCGACGACCACCAGTCGAGGCCGAAGGACGGCGGCAGCCAGCCGAAGACGATCACGCCCAGGCAGAGGTTGGAGCCGAGCAGGATCGACACGAGGTCGCGCGGCCCGCTGGTGCGCTCCTCCTCGGGGATGGTGTCGACTCCGCGCTGTTCGATCGGCATGCTGGTCTCCCTTGGTTAGAGCGACGTTCAATGTGATGTGTGCATTGCTTCACCGTCAACCTTTCAGGCAAGGTAATTTCTTGTTTAGAGTGATGCTCTAAACGAAGGGAGTGACATGCGGCTGACCCCGACCGAACGCGACCGGCTGCTGCTCTTCGGCGCCGCCGAGCTGGCCCGGGCCCGCAGGGCCAGGGGACTGAGGCTCAACGTCCCCGAGGCGACCGCGCTCATCGCCGACACGGTGTGCGAGGCCGCCCGGGACGGCGCCCGGCTCACCGAGGCGATCGAGCGGGCGCGGGCGGTGCTCGGACCGGACGACGTGCTGCCCGGTGTCGCCGACGTCGTCACCGAGGTGCACGTCGAGGCCGTCTTCGACGACGGCTCGCGACTCGCGGTCGTCTCCGACCCCGTCGGCGGCGGCTCGGGGCCGGACGCCCCGGGCGCACTGCTGCCCGGGCCGCAGGATGCCGAGTCCGAGCCGGCCGAGCGGCTCACGGTCACCAACACCGCGACCGTGCCCGTGTCGGTGACCTCCCACTTCCACTTCTTCGAGGCCAATCCGCGGCTCGACTTCGACCGCGGCCGGGCCTACGGCATGCGGCTGGCCGTGCCCGCGGGGTCGTCCGTGCGGTTCGGGCCGGGGGAGAGCGCCGGGGTCGGGCTGGTGCCCATCGGGGGCGAGCGGATCGCCATCGGGTTCGCCGGGCTCGTCGACGGGCCGCTGGACGCGCCGGGCGCCAAGGAGGAGGCCCTGAGGCGGGCCGCCGCCTGCGGCTACCTCGGCGTACCGGAAGCAGCGACTGATCAGGAGGTCGAGCGATGAGCCGCCCAGGAGGCCACCCCGCCGAGGCGCGCCGCCTCACCCCGTACGAGTACGCCGCCACGCACGGCCCCCGCGCCGGTGACCGCATCCGTCTCGGTGACTCGGGTCTTGTCGTCAAGGTCGAGTCCGACTCCCAGCGCCGGGGTGACGAGTTCCTCGCCGGGTTCGGCAAGACCGCCCGCGACGGGCTGCACCTCAAGGCGGCAGCGGTCCGGGAGACCTGTGACGTCGTGGTCAGCAACGTCGTGGTGATCGACGCCGTGCAGGGCGTCCGGAAGGTGTCCATCGGCATCCGCGAGGGCCGGATCTGCTCGATCGGGCGGGCCGGCAACCCCGACACCCTCGACGGGGTCGACGTCGTCGTCGGCACGGGCACCTCGATCGTCTCCGGCGAGGGCCTGATCGCCACCGCCGGGGCCGTCGACACCCACGTCCACCTGCTGTCGCCGCGCATCATGGAGGCCTCGCTCGCCTCCGGCGTCACCACGGTCATCGGGCAGGAGTTCGGGCCGGTGTGGGGCGTCGGCGTCAACTCGCCCTGGGCGCTGCGGCACGCCTTCGGCGCCTTCGACGCCTGGCCGGTCAACATCGGCTTCCTGGGCCGTGGTTCGTCGTCCCACGAGGCGCCCCTGGTCGAGGCCCTCGCCGAGGGTGGCGCCTCCGGCTTCAAGGTGCACGAGGACATGGGCGCCCACACCCGCGCCCTGGACACCGCCCTGCGGGTCGCCGAGGAGCACGACGTCCAGGTCGCCCTGCACAGCGACGGGCTGAACGAGTGCCTGTCGGTGGAGGACACCCTGCGCGTGCTGGAGGGCCGGACCATCCACGCCTTCCACATCGAGGGCTGCGGCGGCGGGCACGTTCCCAACGTTCTGAAGATGGCGGGCGTGCCGAACGTCATCGGCTCCTCCACCAACCCGACCCTGCCCTTCGGCCGGGACGCCGTCGCCGAGCACTACGGCATGATCGTCTCGGTCCACGACCTCAAGACCGACCTGCCCGGGGACGCCGCCATGGCCCGCGACCGCATCCGGTCCGGCACCATGGGCGCCGAGGACGTCCTGCACGACCTGGGCGCCATCGGCATCACCTCGTCGGACGCGCAGGGCATGGGACGCGCGGGCGAGACGGTCCGTCGGACGTTCGCCATGGCCGGGAAGATGAAGGCCGAGTTCGGTGCCCCCGACGAGGAGCACGACAACGAGCGCGTCCTGCGCTACCTGGCCAAGCTGACCATCAACCCGGCCCTCGCACACGGGCTGTCCCACGAGGTCGGGTCCATCGAGACCGGCAAGCTCGCCGACATCGTGCTGTGGCGGCCCGAGTACTTCGGCGCCAAGCCGCAGCTGGTGCTGAAGGCCGGCTTCCCGGCGTACGGCGTGGTCGGCGACCCGAACGCGGCGACCGACACCTGCGAACCGCTCGTCCTCGGACCGCAGTTCGGCGCGCACGGGGCGACACCGGCCGAGATATCGGTGGCGTTCGTCGCGCGGGCCGCGCTCGACCAGGGGCACGACACCATGCCGACCCGGCGCCGCAGGGTCGCCGTGCGCGGCACCCGCGGCATCGGCCCGGCCGACCTGCGCCTCAACTCCCGTACCGGAGCGGTCGACGTCGACCAGCGCACCGGTCTGGTCACCCTCGACGGCGAGCCGCTGCGCTCCGGACCCGCCGAGTCCGTCTCCCTCAACCGTCTCTACTTCCTCTGAGGATCAACGATGTCCGCAGCCGCCGACGGCTTCCGCATGCCCGCCGAGTGGGTTCCGCACGAGCGGACCTGGATGGCCTGGCCGGGCCCGAACGAGACCTTCGACGACCCCGGGGAGCTGGCCGCCGCCCGGGTCGCCTGGGCCGCGGTCGCCCGGGCCGTGCGCCGCTTCGAGCCGGTGACGGTGGTGTGCGGCCCGGGCAGCTCGGCCGAGGCACGTGCGCTGCTGGGCGAGGGCGTCGACACGGTCGAGAGGGACCTGAACGATGCCTGGATGCGTGACATCGGCCCCACCTTCCTGACCAACGGCAGCGGTGAACTGGCCGCCGTCGACTGGACGTTCAACGGCTGGGGCGCGCAGGAGTGGGCCCGCTGGGAGCACGACGCCGAGGTCGCCGCGCACGTCGCCGAGCTCGCCGGGGCACGGACGTACGCCTCGAAGCTCGTCAACGAGGGCGGGGCGATCCATGTCGACGGGGAGGGCACGGTCCTGCTGACCGAGACCGTCCAGCTCGGCCCGGAGCGCAACCCGGGCTGGTCCCGCGAGCAGGTCGAGGCCGAGATCCACGCCCAGCTCGGCACCCGCAAGGCGATCTGGCTGCCGCGCGGCCTGACCGGCGACTACCCTCCCCACGGCTTCGGCACCCTCGGCCACGTCGACATCGTCGCGGCCTTCGCCCGCCCGGGCGTCGTCGTGGCCCACTCCCAGCCGGACCCCGCCCACCCCGACCACGAGGTGACGAGGGAGGTCATCGGCCTGCTGCGGTCGCAGACGGACGCGCGCGGACGGCGCCTGGAGGTCGTCGAGGTCCCAGCCCCGACCGTCCTGGAGGCCGACGGCCACTGGGCCGACTACTCCTACATCAACCACTACCTCTGCAACGGCGGCGTGGTCCTGTGCGGCTTCGACGACCCGCGTGACGAGATCGCCGCCGGCATCTTCCGCCGCCTGTTCCCCGAGCGCACCGTCACCCTGGTGGACGCCCGTACGATCTTCGCGGGCGGTGGCGGCATCCACTGCATCACGCAGCAGCAACCGAGGACCTAGGAGTGCACATGGCCGGTGGGCGACGGCAGGCCCCGCCCCGCGAGGACGTCCTCGCCGCGGCCATGGAGATGATCGCCGAGCGCGGCCTGGAGAAGCTCACCATGGCCGCGCTCGGCCGCGAGGTCGGCATGAGCAGCGGCCATCTGCTCTACTACTTCGGCTCCAAGGACGAACTGCTGCTGCGCACCCTGGAGTGGAGCGAGGGCCGCCTCGGCGCCGAGCGCGGCCGGCTGCTGACCCGGACCGCGCCCGCCCTCGAACGCCTCGACGCCTACGTCGACCTGTACGTCCCCGACGGCCACCGCGACCCGCACTGGACGCTGTGGCTGGAGGTCTGGAACCGCTCGCAGAACGCCGACGCCGACGCCCGCGACCGGCAGGCCGCCATCGAGGGCGCCTGGCACCGCGACCTGGTCGCCCTGCTCGCCGAGGGCATCTCGCGGGGCGAGTTCCGGCGCGTCGACCCGGACCGGTTCGCCGCCCGCCTGCGCGCGCTGCTCGACGGTTTCTCGATCCATGTGGCGATCGGCCTGCGCGGCACCGACCGGGCCCAGATCTTGCGCCACGTGCACGAGTTCCTCGCCGACAGCCTGCTCGCGGACGCCTGAACGTACGCCCGGGTTGTACTCAATACGTCGGATTGACCCTCTGGCCCGTCGTGATGTTGGCTCTGAGCAGCCCTCGGCGCGGGGCCGGGGGAGAAGCGTCCACGGGGAACACCGGGGCTCAGGCCCCGGGAACAACAGGGGGAAACAGCACATGACCAGCACCAGGAGGGCCACGTCCGGCACGCTCGGCGTCGCCCTGGCCGTCGCGCTCGCCGCCGTCGCCGCACTGCCCGCGACGGCGGCGCCCGTACCCGCGCCGCGGACCGAGAAGGCGAGCGTGGCCCCGGACGGCACCGACGGCAACGCGCCCTCCGGCGGGCCGAGCCTGAGCGCCGACGGCCGCTCCGTCGCCT
This sequence comes from Streptomyces luteogriseus, assembly GCF_014205055.1. Classification (NCBI taxonomy): domain Bacteria; kingdom Bacillati; phylum Actinomycetota; class Actinomycetes; order Kitasatosporales; family Streptomycetaceae; genus Streptomyces; species Streptomyces luteogriseus. Next base: position 2,588,626 of record NZ_JACHMS010000001.1, on the reverse strand, counting down.
TCGTCTCCAGCGCCGACAACCTCGTCGCCGGTGACACCGACGGCACCGCCGACGCCTTCGTCCGCGACCTGAGGACCGGCACGACCAGGATGGCCGGCCGCACGGTGGACGGCTCCGTCGATGACGTCGCGCTGAGCGGCAACGGCCGGTACCTGGCCTTCAGCGCCACGGCCGCGGCCGACGGCCTGAGCCACATCTGGGTCGAGGACCTCGGAACCGGCGCCCTGCAGCGCGTCGAGGACACCGTCGACTCCGGCTACGACACCGGCCGCCGGCCCGCCATCAGCGCCGACGGCCGCTACGTCGCCTTCATCGCGGAGCGCTCCGGCTTCTCGGAGGGGGACGACCGCTGGGGTCGCGTCTACCGCGTCGACCGCACCAGCGGCACGGCCGTCCGCATCAGCCAGGTGCCCGCCGCCGGCGACCGCAAGACCGCCGCCACCAACCCGTCCATCAGCGCCGACGGCAAGCGCGTCGGCTACCAGTCCTTCGTGCCGCACCCCGCCTCGGGCGACTGGAGCGACGCCTGGGTGCGTGACGTCCCGAGCGGCGAGCTGATCCAGGCCGACCTGGCCCCGGACGGCCGGAAGTCCGACGGGCAGACCGAGTTCCCACAGGTCAGCGCGGACGGCCGGTACGCGGTCTTCAACTCCCTCGACTCACAGCTCAGCGCGGGCGACACCAATCAGGGCCACAACGTCTTCGTCCGCGACCTGAAGACGGGCGAGCTGCGCCGGATCGACGCCGCCGACCCGGCCGCCTTCACCGCCCATCCGCGGCTCAGCGCCGACAGCCGGCACCTGGCCTTCGTGTCCGCCGACCCGGGCGACACGAACCGTACGACCCGCGCGTACGTCCGCGATCTGAGCACCGGGCGCACGGTCCTCGCCAGCCCCGACGCCGCGGGCGGCCCGAACGACCAGAGCGTGTCCGCCCCGGTGATCGACCGCAAGGGCCGCACCGTCGCCTTCGGCAGTTCCGCACCCGACCTCGTGCCCGGCGACACCTACGACACCTCGCACGTCTACGTCCGTCACCTGAGGTGACCGACCGCATCCTGAGACGGCGGTGAGCGAAGCGCGGAGGTTGTGCCAGACTTCCTCCGTGCTCTCGTTCGCCATGATTATTGGCAGCAGGCGCGCCGGTCCGCAGTGACCGCCACGTACGACCAGGTACGGGCGGACACCGTCGTCCTCGACCCGCGCGCAGACCTCTCGCACCCGCGAGAGGTTTTTCGCATTTCTGGCCCACCCACAGCCGGAGGCGAGAGCGCGAGGGAGTATGAGAGGGCGGTGGAGCCGGTCATTCCGGTACGACCGAGATCCCATCCTCAGGAGCCTTGAGACCATGACCGACACCAGCGAGCTCGACGATTCGTTCCACGTCTTCGACACCACCCTGCGCGACGGCGCCCAGCGGGAGGGCATCAACCTCACCGTCGCCGACAAGCTGGCCATCGCACGGCACCTGGACGACTTCGGCGTGGGCTTCATCGAGGGCGGCTGGCCGGGCGCCAACCCCCGGGACACCGAGTTCTTCGCCCGCGCCCAGCAGGAGATCGACTTCCGGCACGCCCAGCTCGTCGCGTTCGGCTCCACCCGCCGCGCCGGCACCACCGCCGCCGAGGACCCGCAGGTCAGGGCGCTCCTGGAAGCCGGCGCACCGGTGATCACGCTGGTCGCCAAGTCGCACGACCGCCATGTCGAACTCGCGCTGCGCACCACCCTGGACGAGAACCTGGCGATGGTCCGCGACACCGTGTCCTACCTCAAGGAGCAGGGCCGCCGCGTCTTCATCGACTGCGAGCACTTCTTCGACGGCTACCGCGCCAACCCCGAGTACGCCAAGGCGGTCGTCCGTACCGCGTCGGAGGCCGGCGCGGACGTCGTCGTCCTGTGCGACACCAACGGCGGCATGCTCCCGGCCCAGATCCAGGCCGTCGTCTCCACGGTCCTCGCCGACACCGGCGCCCGGCTCGGCATCCACGCCCAGGACGACACGGGCTGCGCGGTCGCCAACACCCTGGCCGCCGTCGACGCGGGCGCGACCCACGTGCAGTGCACGGCCAACGGCTACGGCGAACGCGTCGGCAACGCCAACCTGTTCCCGGTCGTGGCGGCACTGGAGCTGAAGTACGGCAAGAAGGTCCTGCCCGAGGGGCACCTGCGCGAGATGACCCGCATCTCGCACGCGATCGCCGAGGTCGTCAACCTCACCCCCTCCACGCACCAGCCCTACGTCGGGCTCTCGGCCTTCGCCCACAAGGCCGGACTGCACGCCTCGGCGATCAAGGTCGACCCGGACCTCTACCAGCACATCGACCCCGAGCAGGTCGGCAACACCATGCGCATGCTGGTCTCCGACATGGCCGGACGCGCCTCCATCGAGCTCAAGGGCAAGGAACTCGGCATCGACCTCGGTGGCGACCGCGAACTGGTCGGCCGGGTGGTCGAGCGGGTGAAGGAGCGCGAGCTCGAGGGCTACACGTACGAGGCGGCCGACGCGAGCTTCGAACTGCTCCTGCGCGCCGAGGTGCAGGGCGTGCCGCTGCGCTACTTCGAGGTCGAGTCCTGGCGCGCCATCGTCGAGGACCGGCCCGACGGCTCCCACGCCAACGAGGCCACGGTCAAGCTGTGGGCCAAGGGCGAGCGCATCGTCGCAACCGCCGAGGGCAACGGCCCGGTCAACGCCCTGGACCGGTCCCTGCGCGTGGGCCTGGAGAAGATCTACCCGCAGCTCGCCAAGCTGGAGCTGGTGGACTACAAGGTCCGCATCCTGGAGGGCAAGCACGGCACCAACTCCACGACCCGCGTACTGATCTCCACCTCCGACGGCACGGGCGAGTGGTCGACGGTCGGCGTCGCCGAGAACGTCATCGCCGCGAGCTGGCAGGCTCTGGAGGACGCGTACACCTACGGGCTGCTGCGCGCGGGGGTCGCTCCGGCGGAGTAGTCGTGGCCCGGGTCCGGCCGGGTCGCGGCCCCAGGGGCGGAGTCGGATCGCCGTGTCCCGGGGCCGCGGCCCCGGGCCGGTGTCACATCGCCGTGTCCCTGGACCGCGGCACCGGGACCTCGCCGCCCCGGTCGCGGCCGGGGGTCCGGTCGAGCCGGAAGAGGCCCGCGGTGTGGGAGCGCTGGCCGGTGGCGGTGGCGGTGGAGCGGGTCAGTTCCTCGACGCCGTCGGCCAGGTAGCCGACCCACGCCGTGCCCTCGTCCTCGATGATCCGCTGCGCGTCGGTCCGCAGCCGCTCGATCACCCCGAGCAATGTGGCCTGCTCCTTGTCGCTGGGGGAGTCGGTGGTCCTCAGGAACGCCTGCGCCCAGTCGGACTGCGCCTTCTTGAGGATGTGCTGCAACGCCAGTTCCGCACGGATGTAGCGGGTCCAGGACGCCGAGAACCCGAAGATCCGGTCGAAGAGGACGCACCCCGCCCCGCCGGCCAGGAACACGAAACCCCATTCGGGCTGCACCGTCGTGGGCGAGGCCGCGTGCACCAGTGGCGTGATCGTGCCGACGATGCCCAGCAGCGTGGCGAGCGCCCGCAGCGAACGCGACCACAGCGACGGCCCCCGTCGCCGGGCCAGATACCAGCCGATCGCCGACGTCACCTCCGCCTCGGCATGCCGGAACAGCTCCCACAGCAGATCGGCCCGCGTGCGCGAGCGGTCCAGCTCGGTCAGTTCGGACACCGTCATGTCCGCAGCTCTACGTCGTCCGAACATGCCCCTGCTCCCGCCCGTCCTGGATGGCCAGAGGCATCCTAGGCGCAGCCGCGGCAGCAAGTCCCTGCCCCGACGGATAACCCTTTCTGTGGTATTTCGGGTAGCTTCGAACATATGAAGGCCGTGCTGGTGCGTACCGTCGTACGTCTGCTGATCGTGCCGTTCGCCGCCGTACTGGCGGTGCTGCTGGCCGGTGCGCCGGGCGCGCACGCGGCCACCGACCTCTCCGCCGTCGCCCGGGAACTGCGGGAGAGCCCCGTCTACGTCGATCCGGCCGCCTCCGGACAGCTCGCGGCGTCGGACGCGGAGGCGCTCGCCGACAAGATCAAGGACGCCGGCAAGCCCGTCTTCGTGGCCGTCCTCCCGGCCGGCTACCCCACGCAGGACCTCTTCCGGAACCTGCGCACCGAGACCGGCATCACCGGCCTGTACGGCATCCGTCTCGGCGACCGGTTCGACGCCCGCGCCGACAGCTCCGTGATGAGCCGGCAGGCGGTGTCCAACCTGGTCACGGCCGTGCAGGACGCGGGCGACACCAAGGCCCAGCTGAACGACTTCGTCGACGACGCCCTGCGCAACGTGGGCGGCTCGGCGCCGAGCAGCTGGAGCGACGGCGCGGGCACCGACGTGCCGGTCGGCGGCCTGATCACGATCGGCGCCCTGGTCGCGGCCGGCGGCGCGGGCGCCTACGCCCTGGTCCGCCGCAACCGGCGCCGCCACGAGGAGGAGCAGCGGGCCGCACTGGAGAAGCTGCGGGTGGTCGTCGACGAGGACATCACCGCGTTCGGCGAGGAACTCGACCGGCTCGACTTCCATCCCTCGGAACCCGGCGCCGACGACGCGATGCGCACCGACTACGAGCGTGCCCTGGACTGCTACGACCAGGCCAAGTCCACGATGGCGGCCGCGACGAAACCGGAGGACGTCCGGGCCGTCACCCAGGCCGTGGAGGACGGCCGGTTCTCCCTGGCCCGGCTCGCGGCCCGCCGCGAGGGCGGAGCCCTGCCGGAGCGCCGTCCGCCCTGCTTCTTCGATCCGCGCCACGGGCCCTCGGTCGCCGACGCCACCTGGACGCCCCCGGGCGGCGCCGCCCGCGAGGTCCCCGTCTGCGCGGCCGACGGCAGGCGCCTGGCCGAGGGCCGCGACCCGGTGATCCGCGAGGTCGACACCGACTACGGCCGCCGCCCCTACTGGGAGGCCGGACCGGCGTACGGCCCCTGGGCCGGCGGCTACTTCGGCGGAGGCCTCCTGCCCGGCCTCCTCGTCGGCACCATGCTCGGCAGCATGATGGCCGGCCCCGCCTACGCGGCCGACTACGGCTCCGGCTACGGCGACTTCGGCGGCTACGAGGGCGGCGACGTCTCCGGCGCGGACTTCAACTCGGGCGACTTCGGAGGAGGCTTCGGAGGAGGAGACTTCGGTGGCGGCGGGGACTTCGGGGGAGGGTTCTGACCAGGCCACGGGTTCCAGGGCCCGCAGAGTCAGCGCCGTAGCGGCGTCTTCGTCCCCGCGGCCCGCTCCCGTCGCCGCAGCGTCGTCGCGGCGACCGCCGGCGCCATGGCCACCAGGCCCGCGCTGACCCACACCGGTGCCCGGTATCCGAACCCCGCGTCGATCACCGCGCCTCCGGCCCAAGGGCCCACCGCCGCACCCACGTTGAAAGCCGCCGTCGCGAAACCGCCGGCCAGGGTCGGCGCGCCCTGCGCCGCGTACAGCGCCCGGGTGATCAGCGTGGAGCCGACGCCGAAGGACAGGGCACCCTGGGCGAAGACGAGCGCGAGTACCGGGACCGGCTGCCCGGCACCGAGGGCGAGGGCGCACCAGCCCACCCCCAGCGCGAGGCCCCCGCCGGAGAGCACCGGTCCGGGACGCCGGTCGGCGAGGCGTCCGGCGACGGTCACCCCCGCGAAGGCTCCGGCCCCGAACAGGGCCAGGACCCCCGGGATCCAGGCGTCGCCCAGCCCGGACACCTCGGTGACCAGTGGCGCGAGATAGGTGAAGGTGCAGAACGTCGCGCCGTTCACCAGAGCGCCCAGCAGAAGGGTGACGAGCAGCCGGGGGTCACGCAGCGACCGCAGTTCACCGCGCAGCGCGGGCGGCGGACCCCCGGCCGCACCGCCCGGCACGGAAGACGCCACCGCGACCAGCGCGGGCACCGACAGCAGCGCCACGGCCCAGAACGCCGCACGCCAGCCCCACAGTTCGCCCAGCACGGCCCCGGCCGGCACCCCGGCCACACACGCCAGTGTCACCCCGCCCAGCAGCGTGGACGTCGCCCGCCCCTTCGCGTCGCCCGGGACCATGTCCACGGCGGCGACCAGGGCGACCGCGAGGAACCCGGCGTTGGCGAACGCCCCCACCACCCGGGTGGCGAGCAGGACGGCGAAGCTGCCGGTGAGCGCGCCGACGACATGGACGGCGAGAAAGACGACGAGGAACGCCAGCAGCGCGCCCCGCCTGGGCCAGCGCCGCGCGAGCCCCGCCACGAGCGGCGCCCCGACGACCATCCCGGCCGCGAAGGCCGAGGTCAGGGCGCCCGCCGCAGGGACGGACACCCCCAGATCCCGTGCGATGTCCGGCACCAGCCCGGACAGCATGAACTCGGACGTGCCTTGCGCGAACACGGCAAGGCCCAGCAGAAGAAGAGCGAACGGCATGAGGAAACTCCGCACCGAGGAGTCGACGTCGGACACGACAGGTCGGACGGCAAACCGGCGGCGGAACGGAGCGGGCGGCCTCAGCGGCCCGGCATCGGCGTCACGAACAGCCACCGGAGAGCCGGTGGCCACACTCTGGACGCCTCGGGGCCGGACATGGACGGCACGCTAGGTGGAGCCGGGGGACCGGGTCCACCGGTTTTCCTCCCGCTCCGACCGGGCGGCGGTCAGGCTCGTGCCGCTCCGGCCGCCGCCGCGATGGACGACGACGACCGCCACGAGGCAGACGGTCAGCCCGAGAGCGGTCTGCACGCCGAACGGCTCACCGAACATCAGCGCGCCCCAGACCGCGGTGACCGGGGCCATCAGGAACATCAGCGTGTTGACCTCGGTGACCCCGGAGCGCTTCAGGATGAGCCAGTACAGCCCGTACCCGCCGAACGTGGACAGCCCCACGAGCCAGGCGACCGCCACCCAGAAATCCCCGCGAGCGGGCGGTGCGGCCGATCCGCTGCCGAGGGCCAGTACCGAGAAGAGGACCGCACTGGTGACGCAGTGGACGGTCAGCGACACCGACGGCGCGACCCGGGAGCGGGCCCGGCTCTCCAGGAACGTCGCCGCGACCAGGGACAGCATGCCGAGCAGCGGGATGCCGTACGCCCACCACGCCACGTCGCCGCCCGCGGCCGCGTCGGCCAGTGTGACCACGGCGACGCCGCCCAGCCCCAGGCCCAGGCCGAGCCACTGCCGGCCCGAGACGTACTGCCCGAGCAGCGGCCCCGCGAGGGCCCCGGCGACCAGGGGCTGGACCCCGTCGATGAGGGCCGTCGTACCGCTGGAGACGCCGAGCTGGATGGCGTGATAGACGCTGAGCAGATAGCCGCTCTGCGACAGCACGCCGACCACGGCCTGCCGGGCGAGATCCCGGGCGGTGAGGCCCCGCCAGGCCGATCGCATGACGACGGCGACGGCGACGAGGACGACGGCCAGCGGCAGGAACCGCCACATCAGAACCGTGAGCGCGGACGCGCTGCCGGCGCCGAGCTTGGCCCCGATGAAGCCGGAACTCCAGCACAGGACGAAGGCGAGGGACAAGAGGATGTTCACGACATCACGACCAGTAGACAGATCGGTATACCCGTTCCCCGGTCACTATACAGATCGGTATAGTCGGGTGTCATGGGTACCGCCGAGCCGAAGCCGCGCCGCATCACGATGACGCCCGCCGCCCGCCGCGTTCTGGCGGCCGCCGCCCGGCTGTTCTACGAGCGCGGCATCCACGCCGTCGGCGTCGACCTCATCTCCGCCGAGGCCGGCGTCACGAAGAAGACGCTCTACGACCGGTTCGGTTCCAAGGAGCAGATCGTCGTGGAGTACCTCGCGGACCGCGACGAGCGCTGGCGGGCCTTCCTCGCCGAGCACCTCGACGCGGCGGGACAGGCCCCGCGCGAGCGCGTCCTGGCGGTGTTCGACGCCTCGCGCGCGTGGGCCGAGGAGTTCGGCCCACGGGGGTGCAGCATGGTCAACGCCCACGCGGAGATCGGCGACCCCGCCCATCCGGCCCACCCGATCATCACCGGCCAGAAGCGGTGGATGCTCGCCCTGTTCACGGGTCTCGCCGCGGAGATCGCGCCCGAGACGGCCGACTCGACGGCCCGGACGCTGATGCTCCTGCACGAGGGCGCCCTGGTCGCCCACGGCCTGGGCGTCTTCCCGGACGCCATCGCCCAGGCCCGCGAACAGGCCCGCGCGCTCCTGGCATAGCGGACAGAATCCGTCCTGCTTCCTCCCTACGGTGAGGCCATGACCCCTTTCGACGACGGCACCTGTTCCCTCCCCTTCGGCACCACGGCCGACCTGGACTCCTGGCTGACCGCCCACCCGGCCCCGCACTCCGGCCTCTGGGTCAGGGTCGCGAAGAAGGGTTCGGGCATCCCGTCCGTCAGCGCCGCCGACGTCAACGACGTGGCGCTGTGTCACGGGTGGATCACCGGGCAGCGCAAGGGACTCGACGCGTCGTACTACCTCCAGCGGATCACCCCCCGGCGCCCCGGCAGCCTGTGGTCCCTGGTCAACGTCCGCCGGATCGAGGAGCTGACAGCCGCCGGACGAATGCGGCCCGGCGGCCTCGCGGAGGTGTCGGCCGCGCGGGCGGACGGCCGCTGGGAGGCGGCCTACGCGTCGCAGGCGGAGGCCGAGGTCCCGGCGGACCTGGTGGAGGCGCTGAACGGGAGCCCCCGCGCGGCCGCGGCCTTCGAGGCGCTGGGCCGCACGGACCGGTACCTGGCGATGCTCGGCGTCCTCCGCGCCCGGACCGCGGGGAGCAGGGCTGCCCAGGTGGCGGCGGCGGTGGCGAAGCTGGAGTCGGCGGAGCGGGAGACGCGGTGACTCCACCGGGCGGAGGCCGTCGCACTCCTGAAGAACGGGCCCGGCACCTGTCGGCGCCGGGCCCTGGAGCCGTGGGTCAGAGGGTCGACGCCGCCGAAGCGATGGCGGAGGCGAACGTGGACACCTCCGTGTAGACGCCGGGAGCCTCGGGACGGGCGCAGCCCTCGCCCCAGCTGACGATGCCGACCTGGATCCAGCCGCCGGCGTTGTCCTTGCGGAACATCGGGCCGCCGGAGTCGCCCTGGCAGGTGTCGACCCCGCCCGCGTCGAAGCCGGCGCAGATCTCCTCGTTCGCGACGAGGCCGCTGTAGAGACCGCCGTAGGCCTTGCACGCGGCGTCGCTGACGAACGGCACGGTCGCCTTCAGGAGGTAGCGCTGCTGGGAGCCGCCCTCACGGTTCGCGCCCCACCCGGCGACGGTGAAGTCCCCGGTGTTGTACTGCGCGGTGGTGGCGATCTTCAGGGTCGGCAGGTTGATGGGCTGCGCGAGTTTGATGAGCGCCCAGTCCTTGCCGGTGCCGTTGTAGCCCGGGGCGCGCAGCACCTTGGTGGAGCGGACCTGGACCCGGCCGTTGGAGGACTGGAGGTCGACGACCCCCGCGGTGGCGGTGATGCCGGTGTTGTTGCCGGAACTGCCCACGCAGTGCGCGGCCGTGAGCACGATCTGCTGGGTGTAGAGCGCGCCGCCACAGCCCATGGAGAGCCGGACCATGAACGGGAACTCGCCCTGCGCGGCCCGGGTCCCGCCGACGACGGGAGAGGGGGCGGCCTGGGCGGCGGAGACGGGCTGAAGGCTGGCGATCGCGAGGGCGGCGGCGCCGAGTGCCGCGCATCTCTTGAGGGCCGTGAGGAGTCTCTTCAACGTGATGCCTTCCGTGGGGGGTTGACTGGGGAGGTGCAACCGAAGCATCAGATTGACGAGCGCATGACAGCAGCAAGGTCAAAAGAAACGTCCATGTGCTGGCATGGACTGGTCAAAATATTGCTGCTGGATTATGGGAACGCCGGGAGTCTTCGCACAAGGGGCGGGAACCGGCCAGACCGGCCCGGGTGATGTCACCGGGCCGGTCCCGCGGGGCTCACGCGTTCCTGATGGCCGAGATGTCGAAGTTGAGCTTGATCTTGTCGGAGACCAGGACGCCGCCGGTCTCCAGCGTGGCGTTCCAGGTCAGGCCCCACTCGGAGCGCAGGATCTCCGCCTTGCCCTCGAAGCCGACGCGCTCGTTGCCGAAGGGGTCCTTCGCGGCGCCGTTGAACTCGAGGTCGATGGCGAGCTGCCGGGTGGTGCCGAGGATCGTCAGGTCGCCGGTGATCCGGTAGTCGTCACCGCCGAGCGCCTCCGCCTTGGTGGAGCGGAACGTCATGGCCGGGAACTCGTCCGCCTTGAAGAAGTCCGCGCTCTTGAGGTGGCCGTCACGGTCTGCGTTGCCCGTGTCGATGCTGTCCATCACGACGTCCAGCGAGGCCGTCGACCGCGACGGGTCGGTGCCGTCGAGGTGGAGCGTGCCGGTGAAGTCCTGGAAGCCGCCCTTGACGTTGGTGACCATGGCGTGCCGAGCGACGAAGCCGATCGTCGAGTGCGCGGGGTCGATCGTGTAGTCGCCGGTCAGGGCGGCCAGCTCGGGGCTCACGGCGGCACCGGTGGTGGCGGCGGTCTTGGTGTCGTGGCGGCTGAAGATGCTCATGGGGTACGCCTCCTGCGTGGATGTTGAATCTTTAACTACTCCAACGCGACCCACCGTAGACCTATTCCGTTCAATGTTCAACATCTTTGGTGGGTGTGTCCGCATCACGTCCGCGGCACCCCTCCCGGGTCCTCCCACCCCCTCCCGTACCCCCGCTCGGCCTAATCGCGCGGCCCACGCGAGTGATTCTGCCGACGGCGGTGTGCGGTGGCCCGGCACGCGGGCGGGCCACCGGACCGGGGCCCCGGAGGCCGTCACGCTGGGCCCCGGCGGCCCGCCGTGCGGTGGCGGTGTCCGGCGAGACGGGGTTCCGTTTCCAGTGACCGTATGGAGACAGACGAGACCACGGCGGACGCACAGCGCAGGGGAGAGCGACTCGTGACACTCACCGGCTCCGGCTCGGCCTACGACCCACCGGCGGACCCCGTCCCGCGGCGCGCCACGGCCCCCGTCCCCGCCCGGGTGAACCAGTACGGGCCACCGCGGCGGCTCGACCGGCGCGTGGCCCTGGTCACCGGCGCCTCCTCGGGCATCGGCGCGGCCACGGCACGGCGTTTCGCCATGGACGGCTGGCAGCTGCTGCTGAACGGACGCGACCGGCACCGCCTGGAGCAGACGGCGTCCGGCACCTCCGCCGTCGTACTGCCCGCCGACCTCGCCGCCCCGGGCGGCCCGCGCCTGCTCGCCCAGTCCGCGCTGCACACCACCGGCCGGATCGACGTCCTGGTCGCCGGGGCGGGCATGGGATGGACGGGCCCCTTCACCGCCATGCCGCACACCGACATCGACCGCGTACTGACCCTGGACCTCAACGCCACGCTCCACCTCGTGCGCGAGGTGCTGCCCACCATGATCGCGGCCGGGAAGGGCCGCGTGGTGCTGCTCGGAGCGGTCGCGGGCTGCGTGGGTCTGCGGGAGGAGGCGGTGTACTCCGCCGCCAAGGCCGGTCTGGCCGCTTTCGCCGAGGCGCTCCGGCAGGAACTGCGCGGCACGGGCGTGGGCGTGACCTTCGTCGTGCCCGGCGCCGTCGACACGGCCTTCCACACCCGCCGCGGCAGGCCCTACGACGGCACCCGCGCCGGTCTCCTCTCGCCCGGCTGCGTCGCCGGCGCCATCTGGGACGCCGTCCGGCAGAACCGCGACGAGGCCTACATCCCCACCTGGCTGACCGTCCCGGGCCGGGTCCGCGGCCTCGCTCCGGGCCTGTACCGCCGCCTGCTGAACCGCTTCGGCTGACCTGCGCCGGCCGTGCCCGGTTGGGGGCGCGTGCCGGCTGTGCCTGGTGGGGGCGCGTCGTGCCGTGCCCGGTGCGGGTCTCATGTCGGCCGTGCCCGGTGCGGGGGTCTCGCGTCGGCCGTGCCCGATGCGGGTGGCCCGGTCCGCCCCAGCCGTTCCGTTCCCCCGTTCCGGTCACTCCGGCCGGATCGGCCGGATCCACCGTTCAGGTGAGCCTCTCCCCGTGGTAGGGCATGGGCATGACTCCCCAGCGTCGACCCGTCCCCCGCCGCGCGGCCGGGGCAGCCACCCCGCTCCGGCCCAGCCGCCGCGCCCTGATGCTGGCGGTCGCGGCCCTCGCGGCGACCGGGGGCGCGGCGCCCGGGGGCCGGGACGCCGACGCGCCGGGCGATCCGTACGACACCCTCCGACGCCGCTGGCTCGGCATTTCGCTCGGCACCGGCTACGACCCCACGGCCGAGCCCTACGCCGCCCGGCTCGCCGAGACCGGCGCACTCGCCCGCGACCTGCACGCGAGCATGGCCCCGGCGGCGGACTCCCTCTGGCCCGGGCGCGCCTTCGACCCGCCGGCCGGCATCACCCTCAGCTACGGCCGCCTGTGGACCATGACCCAGGCCTACGTCCAGCAGGGCACCGGCTCCACCGCCGACCCCGCCCTCCTGACCGGCATCCTGCGCGGCCTCGACCACCTCTCCGCCACCGTCTACAACCCCTCCACCACCCGCTACGGCAACTGGTGGGAGTGGCAGATCGGCAGCCCTCGCCTGCTCACCGACATCACGGCCGCCCTGTACGAGGAGCTGGGGGAGGCCCGCGTCCGTGCCGTCTGCGCCGCGGTCGACCATTTCGTCCCCGACTCGGCCCTCGGCGACTACAGCGGCACCTCCACCGGCGCCAACCGTGTCGACCTGTGCCGTTCCGTGGCCCTGCGCGGGATCCTCGGCCGCGACCCCGCCAAGATCGCCCTCGCCCGGGACGCCCTCTCCCCGGTCTTCCCGTACGTCACCCGGGGCGACGGCCTCCACGCCGACGGCTCCTTCGTCCAGCACACCTGGGTCGCCTACTCGGGCACCTACGGCCAGGTCATGCTCGACGGCCTCGGCCGGCTCTTCGCCCTGCTCGCCGGATCCGACTGGGAGGTCACCGACCCGAACCGGCAGATCGTCCTCGACAGCGTCGAGCGGGCCTACGCGCCGCTCATCCACGACGGACTGGTCATGGACAGCGTCAACGGCCGGGCCATCAGCCGCGGTTACCTCAGCACCGACGACCGCAGGATCCTGCGCGGCGACCACTACCACGGCGGGCAGCTCATCGCCGCGATCGCCCTGCTCGCGGCCGGTGCGAGCCCCGCGGAACGCGAGCGCTGGCACGCCCGCGTGAAGGGCTGGATCGAACGCGACACCGTGAGCCCGATCCTGACGGCACCCCAGTTCGGCGTCGCCGACCTGGCCCGGCTGCACGCCATCGCCGCCTCACCCGCCCCGGCCGCCCCCGAACCCACCGGGCACCACCTCTTCGCCGCCATGGACCGAGCCGTCCACCGCGGCCCCCGCTTCACGGTGAACATCGCCATGGCCAGCGACCGCATCGCCCACTACGAATGCGGCAACGGCGAGAACCCCCGCGGCTGGCACACCGGCGCGGGCATGGTCGGGTGGTGGGCCGAGGGCACCGGCGACCAGTACACGGACTGGTTCTGGCCGACCGTCGACTGGTACCGCCTGCCCGGCACCACCGTCTCCACCAGGCGGCTCGCCGACCGCGAGGGCGGCGAGTGGGGCACGGCCCGCCCGGACGCGCGCTGGGTCGGCGGCACCACCGACGGCACCCACGCGGCCCTCGGTCAGCACCTCAAGGGCCTCGGCTCCACCCTCGAAGCCCGCAAGTCCTGGTTCTGCGTCGAGGACGCGGTGATCTGCCTGGGCGCCGGGATCACCTGCTCCGACGGCGTCCCGGTCGAGACGATCGTCGACAACCGCAACCTCGGCGCGTCCGGCACCCAGCGCTTCGTCAAGGGTCCGCACTGGGCCCACCTGGAGGGCCACGGCGGCTGGGTCCTGTTCGGCCGCGAGCCGAAGGCGTTGCGCGAGGACCGCACCGGCGCCTGGTCCGACATCAACACCGGCAGCACACCGGAGCGGCGCACTCGCCGCTGGCAGACCCTCTGGCTCGACCACGGCACCGACCCCGAGGACGCCACGTACACCTATGTCCTCATGCCCGGGGCGTCCCGCAGGGCGGTCGCACGCCGGGCCGCCGACCGCCACTGGATGTCGGTCCTCGCCAACGACGCCGGCCGCCAGGCGGTCACCGTGCCCTCCCTCGGCTGCACCGCCGCGAACTTCTGGCACGCGGGGACGGCGGGCCCGCTCTCCGCCACCGGCGGCGCGAGCGTGCTGATCGTCCGCCGGGGCCGTAGCGCTACCCTCTGCGTGAGCGAGCCGCCCCGTACGGGCGAACCGCTGGAGATCGTCTGGGACCACCCGGTCCGCCGGGTCGACCGCGCGGACGAGACGGTCGAGGTGCTCTCCACGGGCCGCCGACTGCGCGTGCGCGTCACCCCGGAGAAGGTATGCGCCACCCACGTATGTGAGGTGACTCTCTCCTGAGCGCTTTGTGCGACCCATACAAGCGACACGCCCCCTGACCAGTCGGAAAGGCTCAACTCCGCCACGGTTCTGTTCAGGGGTACCAGGAAAACACGCCGGAGACTGTGAGGAGTCGACGGCCCGCATTCCTCGGTCGGCTTCGTAAGGTCACTACATGACCGTTTTGGATGAGGCGCCGGGTGAGCCGACCGACGCGCGTGGACGCGTGGCCGAACTGCACGAGATCCGTGCGCAGGCGGTGGCCGGACCGAGCGAGAAGGCGACCAACGCGCAGCACGCCAAGGGCAAGCTGACCGCGCGGGAGCGCATCGAACTCCTCCTCGACCCGGAGTCCTTCCGGGAGGTCGAGCAGCTGCGCCGGCACCGGGCCACGGGCTTCGGCCTGGAGGCCAAGAAGCCGTACACCGACGGTGTGATCACCGGCTGGGGCACGGTGGAAGGCCGCACGGTCTTCGTCTACGCGCACGACTTCCGCATCTTCGGCGGCGCCCTGGGCGAGGCCCACGCCACGAAGATCCACAAGATCATGGACATGGCCATCGCGGCCGGTGCCCCGCTCGTCTCGCTCAACGACGGCGCCGGCGCCCGCATCCAGGAGGGCGTCTCGGCCCTCGCCGGCTACGGCGGCATCTTCCAGCGCAACACCAGGGCCTCGGGGGTGATCCCGCAGATCTCGGTGATGCTCGGCCCGTGCGCCGGCGGCGCGGCCTACAGCCCCGCCCTCACCGACTTCGTCTTCATGGTCCGCGAGACCTCGCAGATGTTCATCACCGGCCCCGACGTCGTCAAGGCGGTCACCGGCGAGGAGATCACCCAGAACGGCCTGGGCGGCGCGGACGTGCATGCCGAGACCTCCGGTGTCTGCCACTTCGCCTACGACGACGAAGAGACCTGCATCGCCGAGGTCCGCTACCTCCTCTCGCTGCTCCCGCAGAACAACCGCGAGAACCCGCCCCGCACCGAGGCCTCGGACGCGGCCGACCGCCGCTCGGACGTCCTCCTGGACCTGGTCCCGGCGGACGGCAACCGTCCGTACGACATGGCCAAGGTCATCGAGGAGATCGTCGACGACGGCGAGTACCTGGAGGTCCACGAGCGCTGGGCCCGCAACATCATCTGCGCGCTGGGCCGGATGGACGGCCAGGTCGTCGGCATCGTGGCGAACCAGCCGCAGGCCCTGGCGGGCGTGCTGGACATCGAGGCCTCCGAGAAGGCGGCCCGTTTCGTTCAGATGTGCGATGCGTTCAACATCCCGATCATCACTCTTCTGGACGTCCCCGGCTTCCTCCCGGGCGTCGACCAGGAGCACGGTGGCATCATCCGCCACGGCGCGAAGCTCCTCTACGCCTACTGCAACGCGACCGTACCGAGGATCTCCCTGATCCTGCGCAAGGCCTACGGAGGTGCGTACATCGTCATGGACAGCCAGTCCATCGGTGCCGACCTCACCTACGCCTGGCCGACCAACGAGATCGCCGTCATGGGCGCCGAGGGTGCGGCCAACGTCATCTTCCGCCGCCAGATCGCCGAGGCCGAGGACCCCGAGGCCATGCGGGCCCGCATGGTCAAGGAGTACAAGTCCGAGCTGATGCACCCCTACTACGCGGCCGAGCGCGGCCTGGTCGACGACGTCATCGACCCCGCCGAGACCCGCGAGGTGCTGATCAAGTCCCTCGCCATGCTCCAGACCAAGCACGCGGACCTGCCGTCCCGCAAGCACGGCAACCCGCCGCAGTAACCCTGCGGACATCTTCCTGACGGAGACTGACACCCATGGAATCGCCTGACATCCGCGTCGAGAAGGGCCACGCCGAGCCCGAGGAAGTCGCCGCCATCACGGCCATCCTCCTGGCCCGCGCCGCCGCCCGCCCCACGGACCCGACCCCGGCCCACCGCGGCCGCATCAAGGCCGGCTGGCGCCGCCTGGAGCGCGAGCCGGGCTTCCGCGCCCCGCACAGCTGGCGCTGAGCACAGGACCCCAGAAAGCAGGCCCCTCCTGAAGGGGCCTGCTTTGTTTGTGGGCGCGGGGAACTGCGCGACAAGCCCCCACACACCCGCACCCGGCAACGCGACAGCCCCCGGCAGCCCAGAGGCCGCCGGGGGCTGTCCCACAGCAGGAGAACTAACGCAGCCGCGCCATCAGAGCGTGCTCCACCAGCGTGATCAGCGCCGACTTCGCGTCGGCCCGGTGGCGGGCGTCGGTCGTGATGATGGGCGTGTCCGGGCCGATCTGGAGCGCCTCGCGCACCTCGTCCGGGGTGTACGGCTGCTGTCCGTCGAAGCCGTTCAGCGCGATGACGAACGGCAGGCCCGAGTTCTCGAAGTAGTCGACGGCGGGGAAGCAGTCGGCGAGCCTCCTCGTGTCGACCAGCACGATCGCGCCGATGGCGCCGCGGACCAGGTCGTCCCACATGAACCAGAAGCGGTCCTGACCGGGCGTACCGAAGAGGTACAGGATCAGGTCCTGGTCCAGGGTGATACGGCCGAAGTCCATGGCCACCGTGGTGGTGGTCTTGTCCCCGGTGTGGGTGAGGTCGTCGATGCCGGCCGAAGCGGACGTCATCACGGCCTCGGTGCGCAGCGGGTTGATCTCCGAGACGGCACCCACGAACGTGGTCTTGCCCACGCCGAAGCCGCCAGCCACCACGATCTTCGCGGACGTGGTGGAGCGGGAAGGCCCTCCGCTAGAGCTTGCGAAGTCCACTGAGCACCCTTTCGAGCAGTGTCACGTCTGGCTGGCCGCCGGCGTTCTCGTCGCCGCCGGGCTGATGGATGGCGACCAGTCCCGCTTCCGCCAAGTCGGCGACGAGGATCCTGGCCACGCCGAGAGGGATCGTGAGGAGCGCCGAGATCTCGGCGACCGACTTGATTTCCCGGCAGAGGTTGCAGATCCGCTGATGCTCGGGCAACTGGCCCTGCATCTGGTGCGGCTGCGCAGTGGTGTGCACCAGCGCCTCGATGGCGAGCTGGTAGCGCGGGCGGGTCCGGCCGCCGGTCATGGCGTACGGACGCACCAGCGGATTGTGATTGTTCGACCCTCCGCCGGGCGCCGGCTCGGGGTTGCGGCGCTGCGGCTGCACAGGCTGGATACGCGGGGCCGGCGGCTGGTCGTACGGCGACGGGCCGGGGCCCTGCGGCGCGTACGGCTGCCGGTGGCTCGGTGCGGAGGGGAAGTTGTAACGGTTCGGGTTCTGACCACCGTCGCCCTGGCCCTGGGCAGGGCCGTACGACCAGTTGCCCGAAGACGGACCGCCTGGGGGTGTTGCCACTTTCTCCTCCTCCGACTGTGCCTGGCACCCATCGCTGTGGAGCCGCGTCCCGAAACCTTACGGCCACGGGACGCCAAAACGCACCGTCCGTCTGTTAGTTGAGCAGGCTCCCCTGGAGCTCTGCACGAAGGTCCGGTGTCAGGACCGTACCGGCTCGGTCGACCAGCAGTGCCA
This sequence comes from Streptomyces luteogriseus, assembly GCF_014205055.1. Taxonomy (NCBI): domain Bacteria; kingdom Bacillati; phylum Actinomycetota; class Actinomycetes; order Kitasatosporales; family Streptomycetaceae; genus Streptomyces; species Streptomyces luteogriseus. The sequence continues at coordinate 2,570,884 of NZ_JACHMS010000001.1, read as the reverse complement.
TCTCGTACCCGATGAGGCCGATGTCCGCCTCCGGGTGTGCGAGGACGGCGAGCGACGAGCCGTCGGATACGGACATGATGAAGAGGAATCCCCGCTCCATCTCCACAACCGTCTGGTTCACCGCGCCTCCCTCGAAGATCCGGGAGGCGCCTGCCGTCAGAGACGTCAGACCGGAGGCGACGGCCGCGAGCTGGTCGGCGCGGTCGCGGGGGAACCCTTCGGACATCGCCAGAAGGAGTCCGTCGGCGGAGACCACCACCGTGTGGGACACCCCCGGGGTGTTGTCCACGAAGTTGGTGATCAACCAGTTCAGGTTCTGTGCCGCCTGGCTCATCGGGCTCACACTAACGCTCCTGGTTGTAGGTGCTGTCAGGACCGAAGCCCTGGCCGTTCGTTTCACTGCCTGCGCTGCGTCCGCGCTGGACGCCCCGACGCAGGTTGCTCAGCCTGCCCCGGACGTCCTCCGGAGCGCGGGAGACCTGTGGGCCTCCCTGGGGGGTGCTTTCGGCGGCACCCTCGATCAGGTTGGCCTTGGGTACCCGCCTCGGCAGGCCGGAGGAGGTGACCCCGCCCGCCTTCGGCTTCCGGAGCTGCGAGGCCTGCTGCCACCGCTCGTCGTTGGCCGAGCGCCAGTTGCTGTCGCCGTTGCTCTCCGGGGTGGAGGCCGGAGGCTCCTGGCTCGCGTGCCGCGCGCCGCCCGAGCCGTTCGCACCGCTCGCGGTGGCTCCGCGGCGGGGAAGCCCGGCGTCGGTGAGCGACGGGGCGGCGGACTGGGTCGGTCCCGGACGGTCGAAGCCTACGCGGTCCTGCTCACCCGCGTCAGCGGCCTGCGCAGATTCCGTTTCCGGGGTCTGAGAAGGGTACTGGCTCGGGTAGCCGTTCTGGTAACCGTCCTGCTGGGGCCAGTCGTCCTGGTGACGCCGCTGCTCGAACGCCGCGAAACCACCCTGCCCGCCCGCATTCGGCGCCGCGGGCTCCTCCTGGGCCGGCTCCGCATAGGAGGGCTCCGGGTAGCCGCCGTTCGGCGAGAAGGTGTCGTTCTGGGGCAGACCGCCGTTGGGTGCGTAGTACTGCTCGTCGTACGCGGTGCGCTGCGGCTCCTCGTACGCCGTGTGGCGCTGCTCGTCGTACGAGGGCTGCTGCTGCTCGTACGGCGTCTGCCGGTCGTAGGAGGGCTGCTGCTGCTCCGGGTAGCCGCTCTGGCCGGTGTCGTAGCCCTGGCCGGTGTCGTAACCCTGCTGCCCGTTGTACTCGTCGCGGTACCCGGTCGCCTGGTCGCTCTGCTGGTTGCCCTGCCCGGGCAGCGCGGGCTGCTCGGGCGACTGGGCCTCCAGGGCCGCGCGGCGCTCCTCACGCATCAGGGAGCGGCCGACGGGGTCGAGCTCCCGTATGTCGTCGGGGACGTCGGAGTAGCGGCTGTCGTCGAAGCCGAGCTCCGCGGCCGTGCGCATGGCCGGCTGGTTGAAGCTCTCGCCGCCGAAGTTCTGCTCCGGGATGATCTGCGAGACGGTGAACTCGTCGCGGTCCACGTGCTGCTCGCCGCCACCACCGTGGGTGATCGCGTCCGGCAGCATGACCAGCGAGGTGGTGCCGGCCTGCTCGCCCGAGGGGCGCAGCTGGACGCGGATGCCGTGCCGGTCGGACAGCCGGCCGACCACGAACAGGCCCATGCGCTGCGAGATCGCGGCGTCCACGGTCGGCGGGTTGGCCAGCTTGTGGTTGATGTCCGCGAAGTCCTCGGCGGTCAGGCCGATGCCCTTGTCGTGGATCTCGATCATCACGCGGCCGTCGGGGAGACGGGTCGCGGTCACGCGCACCTTGGTCTGCGGGGAGGAGAACGTCGTGGCGTTCTCCAGCAGCTCGGCCAGCAGGTGCACGAGGTCGGTCACGGCGCGGCCGTGGATCTCGGCCTCCGGGACGCCCGACAGCTCGATGCGCTCGTACTGCTCCACCTCGGAGGAGGCGGCGCGCAGCACGTCGACCAGCGGCACCGGCTGGTCCCAGCGGCGTCCGGGCTCCTCGCCGGCGAGGACGAGGAGGTTCTCGCCGTTGCGGCGCATACGGGTCGCCAGGTGGTCCAGCTTGAAGAGGTTCTCCAGCTGGTCCGGGTCGGCCTCGTTGTTCTCCAGGTCGGTGATCAGGGTCAGCTGGCCCTCGATCAGTGACTGGTTGCGGCGCGACAGGTTGGTGAAGATCGCGTTGATGTTGCCCCGCAGCAGGGCCTGCTCGGCGGCGAGCCGGACGGCCTCGCGGTGGACCTGGTCGAAGGCGCGGGCGACTTCGCCGATCTCGTCGGTGGTGGTGATCGGGATGGCCTGGACGCGGGTGTCGACGCGACCGGGGTCGGTGCGGGAGAGCTGGTCGACCAGCATCGGCAGACGCTGCTCGGCGATGCCGAAGGCGGCGTTGCGCAGCTGGCGCATCGAGCGGCTCATCTGGCGGGCGACCGCGCCGGCCAGGATGAAGGCCAGGAGCAGGGCGACCACGACGGCGGCACCGGTGATGTAGGCGTCACGCTGGGCGTCGTCGGCGATGTCGGACGCTTCGCTCACGGCCTTGTCGGCCATGTCCGTCTCGATCTTTTCGTACGCGTTGAACTTGAGCGTGTTGACCGCCCACCAGTTCTCGGCGGTGACGCCCTTCTCGGCGAGTGCGGCACGGGCGCTCGGGTCCGTGCTCGGCAGCGTCGCCACGGCCGAGATCATCGTCGTCGGGTTGGCGGGCGGCGGCACGTAGTCCGGGTTCTTGCCCTTGGCCTCCCGGGCCATCGCGGCACCGTCGGCCTTGATCTTGGCCTCGGCCGCCTTGAGCTTGTCCGCGTCCTGCTGGGTTCCACCGCCGATGTACTCCTGCACGGCGATGCGCTCGAGATAGGCGTACGACGAGAGGGCGATGCGCTGGCTGGCGAGGTTGCCGTCGTCGGGACCCGGCTTGACCAGGATGTGCATGCCGATGGAGCGCTGCAGCGACAGGGCCGCCTTGGTCAGCTCGATGGCGTACACGGTCCGGCCGTAGCTGGTGATGTTGCCGGTGCCGAGGCCGAGCTCGTTGGCGAACTCCGTCAGCGGGTGGGCGACCTCGACATAGCCCTCTTCGGTCTGGACGCCCTTGAGCTTGGAGGTGTAGGCGACCTGGCGCAGGGTGGCCAGCTTGGGCTCCGCCTCGCGGAACAGCTTCAGCCGGCGCTCCAGGCCGGGCTTGGCCGGCATGTTCTGCGCCGCGGCGTCGAAGGCGTCCGCCGCCTCGTCGGTGGTCTTGCGGACCTGGGTGACGGTCGCCTTGTCCTGGGCGTTCTGGGCGCTGCCCTTCAGCAGGGGCGCCGCCGAGGCGTCACGTTCGTTGTAGAGGGCGTTGGCGTAGAGCAGCGAGGCACGGACCAGGCGCGCGGTGTTCTCCGCGTCCTCGGCCTCCTGCCAGGTGTCGATCGAGCTCTTCACCTGGAAGCCGCCCATGACGAGGCCGACCACCACGGGTATGAGCAGGATCGCGTTGAGCCTGGTCGCCACGCGCCAGTTGCGCGGGGAGAGACGGCCGCCGTTCTCGGCGGGCGCGGCCGCCGGTTCCGAACCGGGCACGGGGGCGGGCGCCGCTGTGCGCGGCGGCGGGGTGAAGTTGCCCCGGGCCGACGGCTCGGGACTGTTCTTGCTTCGCCTCACTCGACCAACAACCTCTCGGCGGTCGGCACCAACGTTGTGCCGCAGTGTTCAGAGCCCACGTCGCCGGTGACGGACGCGTACGTCATTGACTATTGGGCAGTTCAGGCATTCCAGCACGACGACCTGCGCTCTTCCAAACAGTCCGAGGTGGGGAATCGACGTGATGTAAGCCCCAGATAAAACGGTCATAAAGAACGAGCCCCGCCAAAAGGCGGGGCGATTGTGAGCGCAGCGAGACCGGATGTGCGCGACGAGTGGCCATACCACTCGATTCCTCTGCCGAAACGTTATGAACACCTTGGCCGACCGTGTCAAAGGACACAGCCGGCTCCGGTGTATCTACGACAACTGCCGTATGGCACTTCTGAATTGGGTGCTACCTCAGCCGTGCCATCAGAGCGTGCTCGACCAGCGTGATCAGGGCACTCTTCGCATCGGACCGATGCCGGGCGTCGGTGGTGATGATCGGGGTGTCCGGACCGATCTGCAGCGCCTCGCGCACCTCTTCGGGCTGGTAGGGCTGCTGTCCGTCGAAGCCGTTCAGCGCGACGACGAACGGCAGGCCCGAGTTCTCGAAGTAGTCGACGGCGGGGAAGCAGTCGGCCAGACGCCGGGTGTCCACGAGCACCACCGCGCCGATGGCGCCGCGGACCAGGTCGTCCCACATGAACCAGAAGCGGTCCTGACCGGGCGTACCGAAGAGGTACAGGATCAGGTCCTGGTCCAGGGTGATACGGCCGAAGTCCATGGCCACCGTGGTGGTGGTCTTGTCCCCGGTGTGGGTGAGGTCGTCGATGCCGGCCGAAGCGGACGTCATCACGGCCTCGGTGCGCAGCGGGTTGATCTCCGAGACGGCACCCACGAACGTGGTCTTGCCCACGCCGAAGCCGCCCGCCACCACTATCTTCGCGGAGGTGGTCGATCGACCCGTGTCAGAGCTTGCGAAGTCCACTGAGCACCCTTTCGAGCAGTGTCACGTCCGGTGCACCGGTGGCGTCGTCGCCGCCCGGCTGGTGGATCGCGACGAGACCGGCCTCGGCGAGGTCCGCGACCAGGATCCGGGCCACGCCCAGCGGCATGTTGAGCAGCGCCGAGACCTCGGCCACCGACTTCACCTCACGGCACAGGTGGCAGATCCGCTGGTGCTCCGGGAGCAGTCCCATGAGCGCGGCGGGGTCCGCGGTCGTGCTGATCAGTGCCTCGATGGCCAGCTGGTAGCGCGGCCGGGTCCGGCCACCGGTCATGGCGTACGGCCGTACCAGTGGCTGGTCGCCCTCGTCCTCGTACGGCTCCGCGTACGGATCATGAGAGGCGGTGGGCGGGGTCATGGGTCCTCCGGGCGGGACAGCAAGTCGGTCAGCAAGCCGTCTGACGGGGCCTGTGTGGGGTGTGTGGCGGCCGGACGGTGATGTGGTGAGACGGGTGGTGCCGGGGCCGATCAGTGGAGCAGACTGCCTTGGAGCTCAGCGCGCAGGTCCGGGGTGAGGACCGCTCCCGCGCGGTCGACCAGGAGCGCCATCTCGTAGCCGACGAGGCCGATGTCGCACTCGGGGTGGGCGAGTACCGCGAGGGACGAGCCGTCCGAGACGGACATCAGGAAGAGGAAGCCCCGCTCCATCTCCACGACCGTCTGCGCCACCTCACCGCCCTCGAAGATCCGGGAGGCGCCCGCCGTCAGCGACGTCAGGCCCGAGGCGACGGCCGCGAGCTGGTCGGCGCGGTCGCGCGGGAAGCCCTCGGACATCGCCAGAAGGAGACCGTCGGCGGACACGACGACGGTGTGGGACACCCCGGGGGTGTTGTCCACGAAGTTGGTGATCAACCAGTTGAGATTTTGTGCCGCCTGGCTCATCGGACTCAACTAACGCTCCTGCTGGTGAGTGGGCCGTGGGTGGCTGCCGGTCTGGGTGGACCCGGCCTGACGACCCTGTGCGATTCCCCGACGGAGATTGGTCAGCCGGCCGCGCACGTCATCGGGCGCACGCGAGATCTGCGGACCACTCTGGTGGGTTTGCTGCTGAGCCGTGCCCGGGACGAGGTTCGCCCGGGGCACCCGGCGCGGCAGGCCGGAGGTGGTGATACCACCCGCGGCGGGCTGGCGGACTCGCTCGGCCTGGCGGACGAGGTCGTCGTTCGGCGAGGTGCGCCAGCCGGCCGGGGCGGACCGCTGCGGACCGGTGGGTCCCTGCGGTTGCTGCGGGGCGGCCGGAGCGGAGCCGTTGTTCTGCGGCTGCTGCTCCTGCTGGCCGTGGAACCAGTTGGTCTCCAGCGTGTCGTACAGCGGCGTACGACCGTCGCCGGGACCGGACGCCGGCGGCAGGGCCTCGGGCTCCTGCCGGACCGGGCGGGCCTGCGGGGCGGGCGGACGCGGGGCACCGAAGTCGGCCGGGCCCCGGCCACCATTCGCCTGCGGCCCCTCGAACCGGCCCGTGCCCGCCGGGTCGGCCTGCGTGGCCGGACCGGGGAGGGTGGGCCGCCCGGAGCCGTTGTCCTGGCGGGGTGCCGGGTACTGGCCGGTGGAACCGTTGTCCTGGCGGGGCGCGGGGTACTGGCCCGTGGAGCCGTTGTCGTAGGACTGTGGTGCCGGGTACTGACCCGTGGAGCCGTTGTCGTAGGACTGCGGCGCGGGGTACTGGCCCGTGGAGCCGTTGTCGTAGGACTGCGGTGCCGGGTACTGGCTCGACGTGGACGACGGGTCGGGGCGGCCGCCCGGGGTGCCGAAGACGTCCGGGCGGACGAACGAGCCCTGGCCCTGCGGAGCGTTCGCGCCGGGGCCGAACGGGTCCGCCTGCTGAGCGGCGCCGAAGTCGGACGGCGAGCCGAGGCCCTGCCGGTCGTTGTCGCGCGGCACGGCCGGCATCTCGGTCGTCGCGCCCGGGCCCTGCCGGTCGTCGATGCGCGGGAGGGACGACGTGCGGGAGACGTCCTGCTCCTCGTGGCCGCGCGGGGCGTCCAGCGAGGCGCGCGGCACCGGCGGCTGAGCGTTCTCGTCGCTCCAGCTCGGCACGCGGGACGGGGTGTCGCCACCGGGCAGCTCGGCCCGGGGGCCACCGCGCGGCGGAAGCTGCGGCCGGCGGCCCTTGCCCTGCTCGCCGTTGCCGCCCTGCTTCTTCCGGCTGCGGCCACCGCCGAAGGCGTCCTGGCCCTGCGGTCCGTTGGTGCCCGCGGCCTGCAGACCCTGCGGGGCACCCGGAGCCTGCTGGCCCTGCGGGGCGCCCGGCGCCTGCTGACCGAATGCACCGGTGCCGCCCTGAGCCGGACGGCCCTGCGAGGGACCACCCTGCTCGAACGGCGACGTGCCGGGACCCTGCGGTCCGCGTGCACCGCCCGGCGCTCCCGGACGGCCACCGTCCGCGTCGCGCCCGGGCAGCGCGGCCCGCGGGCCCTGACCGGGACCGAGCCGGCCACCGCCGGACGCACCGGCACCGAGAGCACCGCCACCGAAGGCACCACCGGACGCGCCGGCCCCGAGGGCACCGGCGCCCTGGCCGGCCCCGGCGGCACGCCGGGCCGCGGCCGCACCGGCGGCGGCCTGCGCGGCGGCGGGACCGCCGCCACCGACCGGCGGCTGACCGGGCTGCTTGGGCTGGGGCTTGCGGCCGCCCTGGGCGACGTCGACGGGCAGCATGACCAGCGCGGTCGTACCACCGGAGTCGGACGGGCGCAGCTGGATGCGGATGCCGTGCCGCTGGGACAGCCGGCCGACCACGAAGAGGCCCATGCGGCGGGAGACGGAGACGTCCACCGTCGGGGGAGAGGCGAGGCGCTCGTTGATCGCCGCCAGGTCCTCCGGCGACAGGCCGATACCGGTGTCGTGGATCTCGATCAGCACCCGGCCGTCGGGCAGGGCGTGACCGGTGACCTTGACCTTGGTCTGCGGCGAGGAGAACGAGGTCGCGTTCTCCAGGAGCTCGGCGAGCAGGTGCACGAGGTCGTTGACCACGCGGCCGGCCACTTCGGTGGTCGGCACCGAGGCCAGCTCGATGCGCTCGTACTGCTCCACCTCGGACGCGGCGGCGCGGAGCACGTCGACCAGCGGCACCGGACGGGTCCAGCGGCGGCCGGGCTCCTCACCCGCGAGGACGAGGAGGTTCTCACCGTTACGGCGCATACGCGTCGCGAGGTGGTCGAGCTTGAACAGCGAGGACAGCTGGTCCGGGTCGGCCTCGCGGGACTCCAGTTCGGAGATGAGCGACAGCTGGCGCTGGATCAGACCCTGGGAGCGGCGCGAGAGGTTGGTGAACATCGCGTTGACGTTGCCCCGCAGCAGGGCCTGCTCGGCGGCGAGGCGGACCGCCTCGCGGTGCACGTCGTCGAAGGCCGCGGCCACTCGGCCGATCTCGTCCCGGGAGTGCACGCCGACCGACTCCACGGACGTGTCGACGTCCTGCGGGTCGGACTCGGACAGCTGCTTGACCAGCTCGGGCAGACGGTCGGAGGCGACCTTGGTCGCGGTGTCCTCCAGCCGGCGCAGCGAGCGGATCATGGACCGGGCCACGACGAAGGCGCCGACCAGCGACACACCGAGCACGATCAGGATCAGGGCACCGGAGATGATCGCGTCGCGCTCGGTGGCGCTGCGCAGCTCGCGGGCCTTCTGTTCCATCTCCTCGAGCAGCGTGTGCTCGATGTTCTTCATCTGCTGGATCTTGGTGGAGCTGTCGTCCAGCCAGTCGCGGTAGGACCGCTTGTCCTGCTGGGCGAGACCGCTCGCGGAGACCAGGGCGCGACCCGCGTAGGTGTCGGTCGCCTTGATCGTGGAGTTGCCGCCGTCCTCGATCGGCTTCAGCAGCTCGGCGGCGGAGTCCTCGCCGTAGATGCTCTTGAAGCTGCGGAGCTCGGAGTTCTGGCTCTCCAGGGCCGACTCGGCGTAGAGCCGGTCGTTCGGCGAGAGCTTGCCGGTCGTGGTGTTGCTCGCGGGCAGCGCCGCCGCCAGGGCCGCGCGCTGGATCGAGGAGTACTCCTTGGCGGAGGAGAACGCCGCGAGCGCACGCGTGCGCTGGATCATGTCCGGGTTGCTGGTCGCCTCGGCCATGTCCTGGGAGAGGTCGATCAGGTTCTCGATCAGACGGTGGTACGCCTCGATCGTCTGCGTGGAGTTGTCCTCGGTGGCGTAGGCGCCCTTGCGGATCTGCTCCAGGTCGCCCAGCTCGCCGGCGAGCTGGACGAGGTACTCGCGGACGCCCTTGAGGTTGCCGTCCTTGCTGGTGCTGTCGATCTCCTCGGAACTGTCGAGGAAGTTCTTCCTGGCCCGGTCGGTCTTCTCGCGAAGTCCCTTGACCGTGAAGTCGGTGGCCTTGCCGCCGTGGGCCAGCGGGCCGGCGGACTGGTCGCGCTCCTCCTGGAGCGCGGCCGACAGCTCGGTGGCCTGCTTGGTCAGATCCGTCAGCAGCTTCATGTTGTCCAGCTGCTGGATGTTGTCCATGGAGTCGTTGATGCGCAGCGCGCCCAGCGACGTGGCGGCGACCACCGGGAGCGCGAGCAGCGACACCAGGCGGGTGGAGATGCGCCAGTTCCGCAGGGCTATTCGCGGACCGGGGCCCACCGGACCCACCGGCGGCTTCAGACCCTTGGCCGGGCTCGCGGAACCGGAAGCGGTCGGCCCGGAGCGCTCGCCGCCGTCACCGGCAGGGCCCTGGTTCTGGGCGTGCTGGGGCGAGGAGCCGCCATTCATGGGGCCAGTCCCGCCGTGCGGCTCCGGCTCCGCCGAAGCGCTGCCATCCCTCTTGAAACGTCCCTGCACTAGCGTCGCAACCTCTGGACCAGGCACCCCGTCGCCTGAACGGCGGGGCACGGTGTCGGCGTTCTGGGGACGCCCTGAAAAACGCCCCCGTGGTGGTCGTGAGTGACCGGCGCTGGCTCCCCCTTCTCACCGCCGCTCGGCGCGTCTGTGCGCCCCCTGTGCGCCGGCTCGATCCCGCGGCGGTCCGTGAGATTCCAGCACAGCACAGGATCTCCAACAAGGCCCGTAGGCCGACCCGTGATGTAGGTGACACCACGTGAGTGCCGGATCACCGGTCGTAGAAAGAGAGTTCGCCCATTTCGGGCGTAAGTCCGCGAGTCGCCGAGGGTGGTCGGGTGTCCTAGTCGCCATGATCAGGAGCGGAATGATGGCTTCAGTAAGCCAATGTCCGTTTCGTTGGGGTGGGGCGAGGGTCCGAATTGACCGATTCGCCCTCGGATTCGTGAGGAAACTCACATGCCGATCATGGCCCCTGAGCGACCGGGCCGGGGAATCGGATGTTTAGCCTGACGCTTTACAGCGATGGCACAACCGACAACCCGCGCCCGTACGGGGGTTCACACCTCGCCCGGCGCCCGTCACAGGACAGGGTCAAGTAAACAGTGAAGACGACGACGATGTTCCACAAGATCGCCAACCCGCGACGCACGACGCTGGCACACCTGGAAGACGCCGACGAACTGCGGACGCCGGAGCAGCCGGAGCACCCCGTCGACCTGCCGGCCCAGACCGCAAACCCCAAGCGCACCATCCTCATGGAGATCCCCGTCGCGGCCGCCGCGGCCGCGGAGTGACACCAGCAAGTACGCGTGCCGGCCGCCGGATGCTCACGGCGGCAGGACACGGATTTTCCAGGGGCGCCCCCCGTGACGGGGCGCCCCTTCACAATGCGCGGGGCGGGAACACCTCCCCGCGTTAGCCTGGACCGTCAGACTCCAGCCGCTCAGTCAAGGGGCCAAGCAACCCGTGCGCATCGCCAGATTCTCCATCGACGGGAACGTCGCCTTCGGTGCCATCGAGGGCGACCAGCAGGACGAACTCGTCCTGGACATCATCAAGGGCATCCCGTTCGCGGACTTCGAGCTCTCCGGCACCAAGGTGCCGGTGAGCAAGGTCAGGCTGCTGCCGCCGGTGCTCCCCAACAAGGTCGTGGCCTTCGGCCGCAACTACGCCGAGCACGCGAAGGAACTGGGCAACGAGGTCCCCGACGCCCCCTTCGCCTTCTTCAAGCCGTCGACCTCGGTGATCGGCCCCGGCGACGAGATCCAGTACCCCTCCTTCTCCGAGGAGGTGCACCACGAGGCCGAGCTGGCCGTGGTGATCGGCCGGATGTGCCGCGAGGTCCCGCGCGAGCGCGTCAAGGACGTGATCCTCGGCTACACCTGCGCCAACGACATCACCGCCCGCGACGTGCAGCGGCGCGAGAAGCAGTGGGCCCGGGCCAAGGGCTTCGACAGCTCCTGCCCGCTCGGCCCCTGGGTGGAGACGGACCTCGACGCGAGCGACCTCACCATCCAGCTCACGGTCAACGGCCAGCAGCGTCAGCTGGGCCGCACCAGCGAGATGATCCACTCCATCGAGGACCTGATCGTCAACATCTCCGAGGCCATGACGCTGCTCCCCGGCGACGTGATCCTCACGGGCACCCCGGCTGGGGTCGGCCCCCTGAACGTCGGCGACGAGGTCGCCGTCACCATCGAAGGCATCGGCACTCTCACCAACAAGGTTGTCAAGCGTGGCTAGCGCACCAGGCACTCCCGTCCGCGTCCGTTTCTGTCCGTCGCCCACCGGCAACCCCCACGTGGGCCTGGTGCGCACCGCCCTGTTCAACTGGGCGTTCGCCAAGCACCACCAGGGCACCCTGGTGTTCCGCATCGAGGACACCGACGCCGCCCGCGACTCCGAGGAGTCGTACACCCAGCTGCTCGACTCGATGCGCTGGCTGGGCTTCGACTGGGACGAGGGTCCCGAGGTCGGCGGCCCGCACGCGCCGTACCGCCAGTCGCAGCGCATGGACCTCTACAAAGAGGTAGCGCAGAAGCTGCTCGACGGTGGGTACGCCTACCGCTGCTACTGCTCCCAGGACGAGCTGGACACCCGCCGCGAGGCCGCCCGCGCCGCCGGCAAGCCCTCCGGCTACGACGGCCACTGCCGTGAGCTGACCGCCGCGCAGGTCGAGGAGTACCAGGCCCAGGGCCGCGAGCCGATCGTCCGCTTCCGGATGCCCGACGAGACGATCACCTTCACCGACCTCGTCCGCGGCGAGCTGACCTTCACCCCGGAGAACGTCCCGGACTACGGCATCGTCCGCGCCAACGGCGCCCCGCTGTACACGCTGGTCAACCCGGTCGACGACGCCCTGATGGAGATCACCCACGTCCTGCGCGGCGAGGACCTGCTCTCCTCCACCCCGCGCCAGATCGCCTTGTACAAGGCGCTGATCGAGCTGGGCGTGGCCAAGGAGATCCCGTCCTTCGGTCACCTGCCGTACGTGATGGGCGAGGGCAACAAGAAGCTCTCCAAGCGCGACCCGCAGTCCTCCCTCAACCTGTACCGGGAGCGCGGCTTCCTCCCCGAGGGCCTGCTCAATTACCTCTCCCTGCTCGGCTGGTCCCTCTCGGCCGACCAGGACGTCTTCGGCATCGACGAGATGATCGCGGCGTTCGAGATCTCCGACGTGCAGCCCAACCCGGCCCGCTTCGACCTGAAGAAGTGCGAGGCCATCAACGGCGACCACATCCGGCTGCTGGACGTGAAGGACTTCACCGAGCGCTGCCGCCCCTGGCTCCAGGCGCCGTTCGCCCCCTGGGTCCCGGAGGCCTTCGACGAGGCGAAGTGGCAGGCCATCGCGCCGCACGCGCAGACCCGCCTCAAGGTGCTCTCCGAGATCACCGACAACGTCGACTTCCTGTTCCTGCCGGAGCCGGCCGAGGACGAGGCCAGCTGGACGAAGGCGATGAAGGAGGGCTCGGACGCCCTGCTGCGCACCGCCCGCGAGAAGCTGGAGGCCGCCGACTGGACCTCCGCCGAGTCGCTCAAGGAGGCCGTCCTGGCCGCCGGCGAGGCCCACGGCCTCAAGCTCGGCAAGGCCCAGGCCCCCGTCCGCGTCGCCGTCACCGGCCGCACGGTCGGCCTGCCCCTCTTCGAGTCCCTGGAGGTCCTGGGCAAGGAGACCACCCTGGCCCGGATCGACGCGGCGCTGGCGAAGCTGGCCGCGTAACGCGAAGCACCACCACGCGAGGGCGGCGTCCGGTTAGGGCGCCGCCCTCGCCGTGTCCGCCCGACCGTCACCCGGAGTTCGCCTTCCGGGACGACACCACCGACAGCGGCGGCGGCACCACGGGCGGCGCGTGCATCCGGAGACCCACCGCTCACCCTCGCGACGGCCAGGACCCGGCCCTCACGCTGACCGGCACCCTGACCCCGGGCTGAGAGCACACCACGGTGGGTACGGTCGGAGCATGAGCATCCAAGCCGTGGTCTGGGACGTCGACGACACCCTCTTCGACTACACCACCGCCGACCGCCTCGGTATGCGCGCCCACCTCACGGCCGAGGGCCTGCTCGACCGCTACGACAGCGTCGAGCAGGCCCTCGACCAGTGGCGGGAGATCACCCACCTGCAGTGGGCCCGCTTCTCGGCCGGCGAGGCCACCTTCCAGGACCAGCGGCGCGACCGTGTACGGGTGTTCCTGGACCGGGACCTCACCGACGCCGAGGCCGACGCGTGGTTCCAGCGGTACGTCACGCACTACGAGGCGGTCTGGGCCCTCTTCCCGGACGTCCTGCCCGTCCTCGACGCCCTCTCCGCCAGCCACCGGCACGCCGTGCTCTCCAACTCCAGCCTCCACGTCCAGGACCGCAAGCTGCGCACCCTCGGCGTCCACGACCGCTTCGAGACCATCCTGTGCGCGGCCGAGCTCGGCATCTCCAAGCCGGAGGCCGGGGCGTTCCTCGCGGCCTGCGAGTTCCTCGGACTGCCGCCGGACCAGGTCGCCTACGTCGGCGACCACCCGGAGATCGACGGGCGAGGTGCCGCCGACGCCGGACTGCTGTCGGTGTGGATCGACCGCGGCGGCCTGTACGCCACGATCGACCCGCCCGTCGGCCCGCACCGCATCGCCTCCCTCGCCGAACTGCCGTCCCTGCTCGGCTCGGATACTCGTTTTGGAGCCCCGTCCACCTTCAGGTAATGTTCTTCCTGCGCCGCGGGGAGCGGGCCGGAAGGCCGGAACCCCAGGCGCACAGCTAGGACACAGACCCCCCGGGGCTTGCGTTCCAGTGGCCTATGGTGTAATTGGCAGCACGACTGATTCTGGTTCAGTTAGTCTTGGTTCGAGTCCAGGTAGGCCAGCTCGCAGAGCTCATCTGCATCGCCCCCGTTGTGTAGCGGCCTAGCACGCTGCCCTCTCAAGGCAGTAGCGCCGGTTCGAATCCGGTCGGGGGTACTGGTTCCGAGCGATCGACGATCATCTCGGGACTGCTAGGGCCCCCGTTGTGTAGCGGCCTAGCACGCCGCCCTCTCAAGGCGGTAGCGCCGGTTCGAATCCGGTCGGGGGTACTGACTGGTCTAAACCACATTGGTCTATGGTGTAATTGGCAGCACGACTGATTCTGGTTCAGTTAGTCTTGGTTCGAGTCCAGGTAGACCAGCTCGGACCTGCGGAAACGCAGTGTCCAGGCCCCCGTTGTGTAGCGGCCTAGCACGCCGCCCTCTCAAGGCGGTAGCGCCGGTTCGAATCCGGTCGGGGGTACACATCGCATGAGGCCCCTCACTTCGGTGAGGGGCCTCATGCGTATGCCTTAGGGGCGCGGGGAACTGCGCCAACAACCACTGACGGCCCGCACTCGACGACGAAATCGTCCCTGTCGTGGCGCTGAGTCGGGGAAAGCCTGCCGCGGCGTTGAGGCGAGCCCTCCCCGAAACACCTGGTCGCTTCAGCCGGTACGCCGCAACGCCTCGGAGAGGCGCCCGGCGGCGTCGATCACAGCCTGTGCGTGCATCCGACCGGGGTGCCGAGTAAGGCGCTCGATGGGGCCCGACACCGACACGGCGGCAACCACACGGTTCGACGGCCCCCGCACCGGCGCGGACACGGACGCGACACCCGGCTCCCGCTCACCGATCGACTGTGCCCAGCCCCGCCGCCGCACACCTGACAGCGCCGTCGCCGTGAAGCGCGCCCCCTGCAGGCCGCGGTGCAGCCGCTCCGGCTCCTCCCAGGCCATCAGGATCTGCGCCGAGGAGCCGGCCTTCATCGTCAGCGTCGAACCGACCGGGACGGTGTCCCGCAGTCCGGACAGACGCTCCGCCGCGGCGACGCAGATGCGCATGTCGCCCTGGCGGCGATAGAGCTGCGCGCTCTCGCCCGTGATGTCACGAAGATGCGTGAGCACCGGGCCGGCGGTGGCGAGGAGACGGTCCTCACCCGCGGCCGCGGCAAGCTCCGCCAGGCGAGGGCCGAGAATGAAACGGCCCTGCATGTCGCGCGCCACCATGCGGTGGTGTTCCAGCGCCACGGCCAGGCGGTGGGCCGTGGGTCGTGCCAGTCCGGTGGCACCGACCAGACCCGCGAGGGTGGCCGGACCGGACTCCAGAGCGCTCAGGACGAGGGCCGCCTTGTCCAGAACGCCGACGCCGCTACTGTTGTCCATGAAACGATACTCGCGTCTCACTCTGTGAAACGCAAGTTCAAATTTCCGTGGAACGCGCCACCCTGGAATCACGAAGTCACAACGGCCCGTGACATAAGGGCCTGGCGGTGTGTGCCCGGAATCAGGGGTACGGGCACCGCCTCCTCAAGATCTCTAGTTGGGTCGGCGGATCGTCGTCGGCCGGAGGGAACAGCGATGGGTAGGACACTCGCGGAGAAAGTCTGGGACGACCATGTCGTCCGGCGCGCGGAGGGCGAGCCCGACCTTCTCTTCATCGATCTGCACCTGCTGCACGAGGTGACCAGCCCGCAGGCCTTCGACGGCCTCCGCAAGAGCGGCCGTCCCGTGCGACGCCTGGACCTCACCATCGCCACCGAGGACCACAACACCCCGACCCTCGACATCGACAAGCCGATCGCCGACCCGGTCTCCCGGGTCCAGCTGGAGACGCTGCGCAAGAACGCCGCCGACTTCGGCGTGCGCCTGCACCCGCTGGGCGACGTCGAGCAGGGCGTCGTACACGTCGTGGGCCCGCAGCTGGGCCTGACCCAGCCCGGCACCACCGTCGTCTGCGGCGACTCGCACACCTCCACGCACGGCGCCTTCGGCGCCCTGGCGTTCGGCATCGGCACCTCGCAGGTGGAGCACGTGCTGGCCACCCAGACGCTGCCGATGTCCCGCCCGAAGACCATGGCGATCACGGTCGACGGCGAACTGCCCGACGGCGTCACCGCCAAGGACCTGATCCTCGCGATCATCGCGAAGATCGGCACCGGCGGCGGCCAGGGCTACGTCCTGGAGTACCGCGGCGAGGCCATCGAGAAGCTCTCGATGGAGGCCCGCATGACCATCTGCAACATGTCGATCGAGGCCGGTGCCCGCGCGGGCATGATCGCCCCGGACGAGACCACCTTCGCGTACCTCGAGGGCCGCCCGCACGCCCCCGAGGGCGAGGAGTGGGACGCCGCCGTCGCGTACTGGAAGACGCTCAGGACGGACGACGACGCCGAGTTCGACGCCGAGGTCGTCATCGACGCCGCCGCGCTGTCGCCCTTCGTCACCTGGGGCACCAACCCGGGCCAGGGTGCACCGCTTTCGGCGTCCGTCCCCGACCCCGCTTCGTACGAAGACGCTTCGGAGCGCTTCGCCGCCGAAAAGGCCCTGGAGTACATGGGGTTGGAGGCCGGGCAGCCGCTGCGCTCCATCAAGGTGGACACCGTCTTCGTAGGCTCGTGCACCAACGGCCGCATCGAGGACCTGCGCGCCGCCGCCGAGCTCGTCAAGGGCCGCAAAGTCGCCGACGGTGTACGGATGCTGGTCGTCCCGGGCTCCGCGCGGGTCGGTCTCCAGGCCGTCTCCGAGGGGCTGGACGTGGTCTTCAAGGAGGCCGGCGCCGAGTGGCGGCACGCGGGCTGCTCCATGTGCCTGGGCATGAACCCCGACCAGCTGGCCCCGGGGGAGCGCTCCGCGTCCACCTCCAACCGCAACTTCGAGGGCCGGCAGGGCAAGGGTGGCCGCACCCACCTGGTGTCACCGCAGGTCGCGGCCGCCACCGCCGTCCTGGGCCACCTGGCCTCCCCGGCCGACCTGTCCGCCGACGCCCCCACGCCCGCTGGAGTCTGATCAGTCATGGAAGCCTTCACCACCCACACCGGCCGGGCCGTGCCGCTGCGCCGCAGCAACGTCGACACCGACCAGATCATCCCCGCCCACTGGCTCAAGAAGGTCACGCGCGACGGGTTCGAGGACGGGCTGTTCGAGGCCTGGCGCAAGGACGCGTCGTTCGTGCTCAACCAGCCCGAGCGGCAGGGCGCGACCGTGCTGGTCGCCGGTCCCGACTTCGGCACCGGCTCCTCTCGTGAGCACGCCGTCTGGGCGCTGCAGAACTTCGGCTTCAAGGCCGTGATCTCCTCCCGCTTCGCCGACATCTTCCGCGGCAACTCGCTCAAGAACGGCCTGCTCACGGTCGTTCTGGAGCAGGAGACCGTGGACGCGCTGTGGGAGCTCACCGAGAAGGACCCGCAGGCCGAGATCACCGTCGACCTGGAGAGCCGCGAGGTGCGCGCCGAGGGCATCACCGCCGCCTTCGAGCTGGACGAGAACTCCCGCTGGCGGCTGCTGAACGGCCTCGACGACATCTCGATCACCCTGCAGAACGAGGCGGACATCTCCGCGTACGAGGCGAAGCGCCCGACGTTCAAGCCGAGGACGCTCCCGGTCTGACCCGGACACGGCCGGCCGCCTGAGAACAAGGCGACTTTCGGCCACCGCAACACCCCCTCTGTACCCCCGATCAGCCCGATCGGGGGTACAGCCGTGTCTGCACCCGAACGGCCCTGCCCACCCGCTGTTCGGCTGCCAACTTCCCACGTTAAGCAGGTGGTTGCTGGGGTACGCGAGGGGTACAGCCGTGACTTCCACGTGTGCCGGGAAGGCCGTCAGAGGCGGCAGTTGTCCCCTGGGCAGGCGACAACTCGCCCCAGATGGCACAATCTGTGCATGGAACACGACGGCCAACTCGAGCTCTATGCGGCAGTCGCGGACCAACTCAAGGAAGCGCACACAAGAGTGCGCGCACTGCAAGTCCCGGAGGGCGTACGGATGGCGCTGACCCGGAAGCTGCTGGTCATTACGGCCGCGGCCAAGCACGATCTCGCCGACGCGGCAAGACGGCTGGAGCGGTTCACCGCGGACCTCGACGAGGGACGTCTCCCCGACGAGGAACGCTGAACCCTTCGACACCGCCGAGTTCGTTGCGGCACAAGGGTGATAAGCCCGTTTCGTGTTTGATTTGCGGTATATATCTGCCTAACGTGCGAAAAAGCTTGAACACTTTCGTTCTGGCGATGTCTCCGAAGGGGAAGACGTGAACAAGGCGCAGCTCGTAGAAGCGATTGCCGACAAGATGGGCGGCCGCCAGCAGGCGGCCGACGCTGTCGACCATGTCCTGGACGCCATCGTCCGCGCGGTCGTCTCGGGTGAGCGGGTCTCGGTCACCGGCTTCGGTTCGTTCGAGAAGGTCGACCGCCCGGCCCGGTACGCCCGTAACCCCCAGACGGGCGAGCGGGTTCGGGTCAAGAAGACCTCCGTTCCGCGCTTCCGTGCCGGTCAGGGCTTCAAGGACCTGGTCAGCGGCTCGAAGAAGCTCCCGCGTGGCGGCGAGGTCTCCGTCAAGAAGGCCCCGAAGGGCAGCCTGACCGGCGGTGCCGGCGCGACCGTGAAGAAGGCCGCCGCGAAGAAGGCGACCACGAAGTCGGCCGCCGCGAAGAAGACCACCGCCAAGAAGACGACGGCGAAGAAGGCCACCACCAAGACCGCGGCCGCGAAGAAGACCACGGCGAAGAAGGCGCCCGCCAAGAAGACCACGGCGACGTCCAAGACCACCGCCGCGAAGAAGACCACCGCGAAGAAGGCCCCGGCGAAGAAGGCCACGGCCAAGAAGGCGCCCGCCAAGAAGTCGACGGCGCGCAAGACCACCGCCAAGAAGACCACCGCCCGCAAGAAGTAAGGGCGCTGGGGTACTCACGCGCCGGGCCGGACTCCGCATGGAGCCCGGCCCGCGGCGTGTTTCAGCGTGTGATCAGAGGGTCTGCAGGGTCACCAGAGTGATCCGGAGCGCCTCCCGCGCACCCTCCACCTCGATGCGGACCCGCTGGCCCGGGCGCAGCAGCCTGAGGCCCCCCGCGTCGAACGCGGCCGCGTCGAAGGGCACCGGGGTGCCGTCGTCCAGGAGCACCTGCCCGCTGCGGCTTTCGGGGTCGTACGTGTACGCGGTCGCCTGCATGGCCGCAGCCTACTGCCCGGGAATCAGCAACCGCGCGGCGGCCGCGGCCGTATGAGGGCCGACCCCCAGGGCCAGCGCGCTGCGCAGGTCATCGCCGGTGTCCACGTCCTGGCGAACGGAATCCACCGAGGTGAGGGACAGTTCCACCGCCCCGGAGGCGCGGTGCCGGGCCCGGGAATCCGTGCCGAAGGCCGGGCGCAATTCGCGGCCCGGGGCGGCGGCCAGCAGGGTCGTCCCGACAGCGGCCGCGTCCGGGATAAATGCGCGCGGGAATTCAGCGGCGGTATCGAGTACCCGGGACAATTCAATGGGGCGCAGAGCCGGCAGATCGGCGTTGAGCGCGGCCACCGCTCGGGCCGGGCGGGCCGACCGTACGACCCGCGTCGCGTGTGCGAGGGCGGCGTTGAGGCCGCCGCCCGGCTCGTCGGCGATGATCGCGGCGCCCAGTGCGGCCAGCTCGCGGCCCGCCCGGACATCGTCCGTGACGACTGCCACATCCCCCACCGCCGGGCAGGCCAGCGCGGCCGCCACCGTGTCCTGGGCGAAGGCCAGCGCCAGGTCCGGCCGCAGCCCGTCGTCCGCGGTGTCCGCAAGCCTGCTCTTGGCCCGGGCCAGGGGCTTCAGGGGTACGACCAGGGTCCACTGCACGGGTGTTCCGTCCTCCTCTTGTCGCGGTCATTGTCACCCGGGGCCTCGGGCGGGCGGCGTGCCGGGGCGTACGGTGTTCTCGACAGACCGGCGGCCTGGGGCGACACTTGTGCGGCCCCCGTGGCCTCGGCTTCAAGCCCTAGAGGAAGGTGTCCGCGTGCCCCGCCGCAGAATCGGCTTCTGGTACCGCTTCGCCGCGGTGATCTGCAAACCGCCGCTGGTGGTTCTGCTCAAGCGGGACTGGCGTGGAATGGAGCACATTCCGGCAGAGGGCGGATTTATCACCGCGGTGAACCACAATTCGCACATCGACCCCTTCGCTTACGCGCACTTTCAGTACAACACCGGGCGCGTCCCGCGATTCCTCGCGAAGAGCGGGCTTTTCAAGAAGGGATTCGTCGGAGCCGCGATGCGGGGCACCGGACAGATCCCCGTCTACCGCGAGAGCACGGACGCGCTGAGCGCCTTCCGGGCCGCGATCGACGCCGTGGACCGGGGGGAATGCGTCGCCTTCTATCCCGAGGGCACCCTCACCCGCGACCCGGACGGCTGGCCCATGACGGGCAAGACCGGGGCCGCGCGCGTCGCCCTGCAGACCAAGTGCCCGGTGATCCCCGTCGCCCAGTGGGGCTGCAACGAGTTGCTGCCGCCGTACGCGAAGAAGCCGCATCCGCTGCCGCGCAAGACGCACCGCGTGCTCGCCGGGCCGCCCGTGGACCTCACACGGTTCTACGACCGGGAGATGACCGCGGACCTGCTGAAGGAGGCCACGGAGGTCATCATGGCCGCCGTCACCGCACAGCTTGAGCTGATCCGCGGGGAGAAGGCGCCGGAGACGCCGTACGACCCGCGCAGGGAGCGGATCGAGCAGCGGCGCCGTACCCAGACACAGACACAGGCGCAGACGCACCAGAAGTCCGGACAGACCGTGCAGGAAGAGGGGCTGGGCAAGTGAGCAAGCCGGTCAAGGCGGCGGTCCTGAGCGCCGGTTCGTGGGGTACGGCCTTCGGCATGGTGCTCGCCGACGCGGGGTGCGAGGTCACTCTGTGGGCGCGCCGCCCGGAGGTCGCGGAGGCGATCAACTCCACGCGGACCAATCCCGACTACTTCCCGGGCGTCGAGCTCCCGGAGAACGTACGGGCCACCACCGATCCCGCCGAGGCCGCCGCGGACGCCGACTTCACGGTCCTGTCGGTCCCCTCGCAGACCCTGCGCGGCAACCTCGCCGAGTGGAGCCCGTTGCTGGCCCCCGAGACGGTCCTGGTGTCGCTGATGAAGGGCGTCGAACTCGGCTCCGCGATGCGGATGAGCGAGGTCATCGACGACGTCGCCAAGGTCGGCCCGGACCGGATCGCCGTGGTGACCGGGCCCAACCTGGCCCGGGAGATCGCCGCGCGGATGCCGGCCGCGGCCGTGGTCGCCTGCACCGACGAGGCCGTCGCCCAGCGACTCCAGGCCGCCTGCCACACGCCGTACTTCCGCCCGTACACCAATACGGACGTGGTGGGTTGCGAACTGGGCGGAGCCGTGAAGAACGTCATCGGCCTCGCCGTCGGCATCGCGGACGGCATGGGCCTGGGCGACAACGCCAAGGGCTCCCTCATCACCCGCGGTCTCGCCGAGACCACCCGGCTCGGCATGGCGCTCGGCGCCGATCCGCTGACCTTCTCCGGACTCGCGGGCCTCGGCGACCTGGTGGCCACCTGCTCCTCGCCGCTGTCGCGCAACCACACCTTCGGCACCAACCTCGGCAAGGGCATGACCCTCCAGGAGACCATCGCGGTCACCAAGCAGACCGCCGAGGGCGTCAAGTCCTGCGAGTCGGTGCTCGATCTGGCCCGTCGGCACGGCGTCGACATGCCGATCACGGAGACGGTCGTCGGCATCGTGCACGAGGGCAAGCCCCCGGTGGTGGCCCTCAAGGAGCTGATGTCGCGCAGCGCGAAGCCCGAACGACGCTGAGCGACGCGAGGCCGGCGGCGCTTACCAGCGGCCCTACCAACGGGTACTCTCAACCCGATATGAGCACCGAGAACCTCCCCCAGAACCCCGAGCAGCCGCCTCGCAAACCGCGTGTGGCCGTCGTGTTCGGCGGGCGCAGCTCAGAACACGGGATCTCCGTGGTCACCGCCGGCGCCGTCCTCAAGGCCATCGACCGGACGAAGTACGACGTCCTGCCGATCGGCATCACCCAGGACGGGCGTTGGGCGCTCACGGCGGACGAACCGGAGCGGATGGCGATCGTCGACCGGCGCCCGCCGAGCGTCGACCTGCTCGCCGAGACCGCGGAGGGCGCGGTGATCCTCCCGGTCGACCCCGCCAGCCGCGAAGTCGTCTACAGCGAGCCGGGATCGGTCCCCAAGGCGCTCGGCGAGGTCGACGTGGTCTTCCCGGTGCTGCACGGCCCGTACGGCGAGGACGGCACCCTCCAGGGCCTCCTGGAGCTCTCCGGCGTCCCGTACGTGGGTTCGGGTGTGCTCGCCTCGGCCGTGGGCCAGGACAAGGAGTACATGAAGCGGGTGTTCACCTCGTTCGGGCTGAAGGTCGGCCCGTACGTCGTGGTGCGTCCGCGTGAGTGGGAGCAGGGCCAGGCCGCCGCCCGCAAGAAGATCGTCGACTTCGCGGGCGAGCACGGCTGGCCGCTGTTCGTGAAGCCCTCGCGGGCCGGTTCGTCGATCGGCATCACCAAGGTCGACGACCTCTCCGGCCTGGACGACGCCATCGCCGAGGCCCAGCGGCACGATCCCAAGATCCTCGTGGAGGCCGCGCTGCGCGGCCGCGAGATCGAGTGCGGCGTCCTGGAGTTCGAGGACGGCCCCCGGGCCTCCCTCCCCGCGGAGATCCCCTCGCCCGAGACGCACGCGTACTACGACTTCGAGGCCAAGTACATCGACTCCACGCCGGGTCTCGTCCCGGCGCCCCTCACCCCGGAGGAGACGGCCGAGGTCCAGCGCCGGGCGGTCGACGCGTTCGACGCGGCGTCCTGCGAGGGACTGGTCCGCGCGGACTTCTTCCTCACCGAGGACGGCGAGTTCGTGATCAACGAGATCAACACGATGCCCGGCTTCACGCCCATCTCGATGTACCCGCAGATGTGGCAGGCGAGCGGGGTGAGCTACCCGGAGCTGATCGACCGGCTGGTGCAGGCGGCGCTGCGCAGGTCGACGGGTCTGCGCTGAACCCTCAACGCCCGGCGCTCAGGAGGCGATCCCCTTGGGGATCGCCTTCTTCACGGCCGCGGCCAGATCGATCAGCACACCCGAGCTGTCCACGCCCTCCGGCGCCCGGACCTCGACGTACGCCTCGCGGTTGGCCGTGGTGAACCGGTACCCCCCGCCGTCCTGCTGCTCCATCAGCCAGTCGACCCCGTTGACACCCCCGGCGACGGCATCCGGATCCCGCCCCTCCGCCACCTTCGGGTCGACCATCTTCGGCGGCTGCGGCACACCGCAGCGCAGTATGATCGCCGGGCTGCCCCAGCCCGCCGTCAGCGCCGACGCGGGCTCGGGATCCACCCGGCTCTCACCGTCCACCTTCGCGGGCAGTACCTTGTCCAGGTTCCGGCACAGTTCCGCGACCTTCCCGTCCGGACTGGGAACCGCCGCCGACGCGCTGTCGTCTGCTGAGGAGCAGCCCGCAACAGTGATCAACAGTGCGACGGCGGGCAGGCGGAACACGCGGAAGACATAACGGTGCCGGTGACGGAAAGAGTTCACCGGCACAGGGTAGACGGGGGCTACAGATGGACGACCGGGCAGGTCAGGGTGCGGGTGATGCCGTCCACCTGCTGGACCTTGGCGACCACCATGCGGCCGAGGTCGTCGACGGTGTCGGCCTGGGCCCGCACGATGACGTCGTAGGGTCCCGTCACGTCCTCGGCCTGGATGATCCCAGGGATCTTGCTGATCGTCTCGGCGACGACCGAGGCCTTCCCGACCTCGGTCTGGATCAGGATGTACGCCTGTACCACGGAACCTCCAGGGCGGCCACGAGGATCATGTGGGGAAAAGGAACGCCACGGTATCGCGTCGCCGCTCGCCGCGGGGAGACCCGCGGGGACCGGGATGTGCGTGCCGGAGTGCAGGTCCGGAAGAACTTGACGGTCACCTCGACCGTAGCGAGGACCGAGATGCCTCGCGACCGGGCATGGACAGGGACAGAAGGGGAGAAAGGGCAATGAAGGGCACTGTTGGTGAGCTCGGTGAGTTCGGGCTCATCAGGGAGCTCACCTCCCGTCTGACCACCACCCCGGCGGTCCGGGTCGGCCCCGGCGACGACGCCGCCGTGGTGGCCGCGCCCGACCGCAGGGTCGTGGCGAGCACGGACATCCTGGTGGAGGGCCGGCACTTCCGGCGGGACTGGTCGACGGCCTACGACGTGGGCCGCAAGGCGGCCGCGCAGAACCTCGCCGACATCGCCGCCATGGGCGCCGTACCGACCGCGCTGCTGCTCGGGCTGGTCGTTCCGGCCGAGCTGCCGGTGACGTGGCCGAGCGAGCTGATGGACGGCCTGCGTGACGAATGCCAGGTGGCGGGTGCCGCCGTGGTCGGCGGTGACGTGGTGCGCGGCGACTCGATCATGGTGTCGATCACCGCGCTCGGTGATCTGCGCAACCAGGAGCCGGTGACGCGGGCCGGCGCCCAGCCCGGCGACCTCGTCGCGGTGACCGGCTGGCTGGGCTGGTCCGCCGCCGGGTACGCGGTGCTGTCCCGGGGGTTCCGCTCGCCGCGGGCGTTCGTGGAGGCGCACCGGCGGCCCGAGCCGCCGTACCACGCGGGTCCGGCCGCCGCCGGGCTCGGGGCGACGGCGATGTGCGACGTGAGCGACGGGCTGATCGCGGACCTCGGGCACATCGCCGAGGCGAGCAAGGTGCGCATCGACATCCGCTCCGGGGCGATCGACATCCCCTCGCAGATGAACGACATCGGGCAGGCCGTCGGGGTCGATCCCATGCAGTGGGTGCTGACCGGGGGAGAGGACCACGCGATGGTGGCGACCTTCCCGCCGGACGTGAAGCTGCCCGCGCGCTGGAAGGTCATCGGCGAGGTCCTCAACCCGTCGGCGCTGCCCCAGGTGACGGTCGACGGGGCGCCGTGGACCAGCAAGGGCGGCTGGGACCACTTCGGGGACATGGAGTCGTGATCCCCAACGTCCTCACGGTGGCCGGCTCCGACTCCGGCGGAGGCGCGGGCATCCAGGCCGACCTCAAGACGATGCTCGCGCTCGGCGTGCACGGCATGAGCGTCGTGACGGCGGTGACCGCGCAGAACTCCCTCGGCGTGCAGGGGGCTTGGGAACTGCCGGTGGAGGCCGTGCGGGCCCAGTACCGCAGCGTCGTCGACGACATCGGCGTGCAGGCGGTCAAGACCGGGATGCTGGCCTCCGCGGAACTCGTGGAGGCGGTCGCCGAGTTGATCGCGGGGACGAACGCCCCGGCGGTCGTCGACCCGGTCGGCGTCTCCAAGCACGGCGACGCCCTGCTCGCCGCCTCCGCGCTGGACGCGGTCCGTACGAAGCTGCTTCCGGCGGCGACGGTCGCCACGCCGAACCTCGACGAGGTGGCCCAGATCGCCGGCGTGCGGGTCGAGTCGGAGCGGGAGATGCGCGCGGCCGCGGCGGCCGTGCTGGAGTACGGGCCGCGCTGGGTGCTGATCAAGGGCGGGCACCTGCCCGGGGACGCCGTCGATCTGCTCACCGACGGCTCCGAGGAGCACTGGCTGCGGGCGCCGAGGCACGACAACCGTCACACCCACGGCACCGGCTGCACGCTCGCCTCGGCGATCGCTTCCGGGCTCGCCAAGGGGCGGTCCGTGCCGGAGGCGGTGGTGGAGGCCAAGGAGTACGTCACAGGGGCCGTCGCGGCCGGGTTCGCGCTCGGCGGGGGCATCGGGCCGGTCGATCACGGCTGGCGCTTCCGGACGGACGTGTAGCGGCCGGTAGTCACCGGGGGGGCGGTGTCACGGTGCGGTGGCGCGCCCACCGCCGCACCCCGGGGCGGGTCTTGCGGGCACGGCAAAGAGCCGGCCCACCAGAGGTGGACCGGCTCTGCAGCGAACCAGCAGTGGTTGCGCGCTAGCTGAGCGTCAGCGCGAGACCTTGCCGGCCTTGATGCACGAGGTGCAAGCGTTCACGCGCTTCGGCGTCCCGCCCACCACGGTACGCACACGCTGGATGTTCGGGTTCCAGCGACGGGGCGTACGGCGGTGGGAGTGCGAGATGTTGTTGCCGAAGCCCGGCCCCTTGCCGCAGACGTCGCAGTTGGCAGCCACGGGTCACTCCAAAGACTTCAGATGCACTTACGGTTGATCCCGGCAGGCCGGGATCAAGATTCTCGGGCTCCGAGGAGCCGGTCGAAATCTGAGTGGCGTTGCCAGGGGGAAGGCCCGATCAGATCGGGCAACCGGAGCAGCATACAACGGCTGCACCCGTAGAACGAAACTACCATGGCAGCTCAGGGGCCCCGCCCCGCCCTCTTCCGGTCGGCACCGCCCCGGGGTCTACGCTGCGAGCCACGTCCAGCAGCTCAGGGAGGCGTAGTGGCGCAGCTGCCGCAGACATTCTTCGATGCTCTCGCGGTGCGCACCTGGTGCGGTCTCGCGCTCGAGACACTGGGGCGGGCGCGTGAGGAGATCGACGCGATCAACGTCTATCCGGTGGCGGACGGCGACACCGGGACCAATCTGTATCTGACCGTCGAGTCGGCGGTCGCGGCGGTCGAGGCGGTGTTCGCGGGGCACGCGGCGGGGTCCGAAGCCGTGGTGGGGACCGGGGGCTCCGGCGACGGGGGCCCGGGAGAGCCGACGCTCGCCGACGCCGCCCGGGCGATGGCGCACGGAGCCCTCATCGGCGCTCGCGGGAACTCCGGGACCATCCTCGCCCAGCTGCTGCGCGGGATGGCCCAGGTGCTGGCCGACGACGAGACCGCCCGGGCCGACGGCCGGGGCCTGCGGACCGCCCTGCGGCACGCGGCCGACTCCGCCCGCCGAGCCGTCGCCCATCCCGTCGAGGGCACCGTCCTCACGGTCGCCTCGGCCGCCGCCGACGCGGCCGAGGGCGCCGAGGGCGACTGCGGGACCGTGGCCAGGGCGGCCTACGACGGAGCCCGCGCGGCACTCGCCGCGACCCCGGGCCAGCTACCCGTCCTGAAACGCGCGGGGGTGGTCGACGCCGGCGGGCGGGGACTGGTCGCGGTGCTCGGGGCGCTGGTGGAGACCTTCACGGGGGAGAGAGCGAGGTCGGTGACGGGCAGCGCCTGCACCGGGCCTTCCGTGGAGCTCCACGCGCGCGTGGATCCCGCCGAGGGCCTCGCCCCGGTCGACGGCGCCCCGGGCGCGTGCACCGACAGCGCCACCGCCGTGCCCGACCAGGAAGGGCCCGCCTTCGAGGTGATCTACCTCCTGGAGGCCGAGGACGCGGCCGTGGAGCGGCTGCGGGGGCGGCTCGACGCCCTCGGGGACTCCCTCGTCGTGGTGGGCGGCGACGGGCTGTGGAACGTCCACGTCCATGTCGACGACGCGGGCGCCGCCGTCGAGGCCGGCATCGAGGCCGGGCGGCCCCACCGCATCCGCATCACCCACTTCGGCGCCGGCGACGTGCACACCACCGGGGCCGAGCGACCGCCCCGGGAGCGCGCCCAGCGGGCCGTCGTGGCCGTCGTGCCCGGCGAGGGGCTGGCCGGGCTGTACGCCGAGGCCGGCGCGACGACCGTGCTCGCCCGCCCCGGGGAGCCGCCCGCGAGCGGCGAGCTCGTCCAGGCCGTACGGCGGGCCCACGCGCGCGAGGTCGTACTGCTGCCCAACGACGCCGATCTGCGCCACACCGCAGCGGCGGCGGCCGAGCAGGTCCGCACGGAGGGCATCCGGGTGGCCCTGATCCCGACCCGCTCGGCGGTCCAGGGCATCGCGGCGCTGGCCGTGCACGAGCCGGACCGCCGCTTCGACGAGGACGTCGTGTCCATGACCTCCGCCGCCGGGGCCACCCGCTACGCCGAGGTCACCATCGCCGAACACCAGTCCTGGACGATGGCCGGCATCTGCCAGGCCGGTGACGTCCTGGGCCTGATCGACGGGGACGTGGCCGTGATCGGTTCGGACCTCGCGGTGACGGCCGAAACCGTCCTGGACCGCATGCTCTCGGCCGGGGGCGAGATGGTCACCCTGGTCCTCGGCGACGCCGTCCCCGACGCCGTTGCCGACCGTCTGGAAGGACGGGTCCGCGAGGGGTACCTCGCCGTCGACACGGTCGTGTACCGGGGCGGACGGCAGGGGGCCCTGCTCCTCATCGGCGTGGAGTGAGCGGCGGCGATCAGTCCTCCGACGCGACGCGGAGCATGTGCTCCGCCTCCGCTCGCCGGGCCCGCACCGCCGAGCGTTCCTCGCCCTCGGTCTCCGCGTCGGCGCCGGTGCCGGAGCCGACGCGGCCGTCGTAGGCCGACAGCACCAGGCGCGCCCGTGCCCTCGCGCCGGCCGGGCGGTCCAGCTCGATCTCCAGCCAGCCCGCGGTGAGTTCGGCGCCGGTGCGGCTGTGCAGGGCGACCTCCCCGAGTGAGGCGAACACCTCGGCGGCCCGCTGCAGCCGGGACAGGGCCTCCTCGAACACGGCCCGGACGACGGGGCCTTCGGCACCCTCGGAGACGGACCGGGCCAGCAGGTCGGCGAACTGCCGTTGGGTGTCGCCGAGTTCGGCGACGAGCTGCTGCCTGGTCTCCTCGTCGGCCGCCGCCTCCCTTGCCGCTTCGCACGCGCGGATCGCCTCCGTCATCAGCGCACGTGCCCCGGCCGGCCCGCCTTCGGTCTCCAACGCCAGCCAGGCGCGGGCGCGCAGGGAGCGGATCAGGCCGTGGGTGTTGCCGAGCGAGCGCCACAGATCGCCCGCGCGGGCGTAGGCCTGGTCCGCCTCGGCCGCCCGTCCGGCCTGTCCGAGGGACTCCCCGGCCAGATGGGCGAGGGTCGCGTGGTCGTGCTGCTCGGGCCAGTGCCGGGCGATCTCGGCGGCCTGCAGGCGTCGTTCGGCGGCGGCGCGGTGCTCGCCGAGTTCGCTCAGACAGTCGCCGAGCCACCACTGCGTCTGCACGACCGCCCCGTCGCCGTGGGTCTCCGCGGTCAGGTCGGGCAGGGCCGACTCCAGCACCTCCGCGGCCTCGGCCCACCGCCGCTGCCGCAGCAGGAACCCGCCGAGCTGCTGTCGTGCCCAGGCACCCAGCGTCGCCGACTCGCCCGCCTCGTCGGCCCAGTGGGCGGCCTCCAGGGCGTGCTCGGCGGCCTCCACGGCGTCGCCCCGGCCTCCCACGACCTCCGCGAGCTGGAGGTGCAGCTGGGCCCGCCCGGGCGCTTCCAGCTGCCCTCCGCCGTGCTCCAGGGCCGCCCGCAGCGCCCGTTCCGCCCCCGCCACGTCGCCGAGGTGGTGGGCGAGGGAGGCCAGCCGGGCTTCGTACTCCACCGCGAACCACGGCAGCCCCGCCGCGACGAACGCCGCCGCGCCCCGCGCGAACAGCTCCGCGGCCGTCTCCAGATCGCCGGACAACCCCGCCAGCTCCCCGAGCATCGCCTGCGCCTCGGCGACCCGCGCGGCCAGCCGCACGTCCTCCCCCATCCGCCCGTCGACGAGTGCGAGGACCTCCCGTACGGCGGCCTCGGCCTCGGCGAGGACCGCGCCGTCGTCCGCGCCGCCGTGCGCGCGGCGCGTCAGGATCCGCGCCCGGCTCATCACGACGGACGCCGTCTGCCGTATCCCCGTGCCGTCGTCGGCGTAGAGCGCGAGGATTTCGTCGTAGAGGCCGGTCACCGCCAGGGCGGCGCCGTCCACGTCACCCGCGAGCGCGCGGACGTACGCCCCACGCGCGCGTGCCGCCAGGGCCTCGCCCGGGTCGCCCGCCTCCGCGTAGAGGCCGGCGGCCCGTTCGAAGAGATCGGTGCCCTCGGGGCCGAGGGCCATCGCCTCGTGGTCCGCCATCTCGGCGCGGTCCCGTGGGGCCAGCTCCACGCCTTCCGCGGCCTCGGCGGCCGCCGCCCACGCCTCCACGGCGTTCGGCCGCAGGTGGTCCGACAGCCGCCGCGCCTCGGCCAGCAGCGCGGGCAGATCCGGCTGCCCGTCGGCAGGAACCGCGGGCGCGGCGGGAGCGGGCGGGGGAGCCGGCCGTACCGACCGCACTCCCAGCGGCAGCCGCTCCACCAGCGGTTGCCGCGCCATACGCGCGCGTGCCCGCTCGCTCACGTGCGCCGTGCCGTTGCGCTCGTCGAAGCGCGCCGCCAGGGCGAGGGCCTCCTCGCGCGCGTGCGCGGCGAGTTCGCGGGCGGTCCACTGCCGCCCGGCCGGACCCGGCACCTGCCGGTCGCCCAGCCCGAGCACGGTCAGCCGGTTCATGAGCAGGGCCACCACGCTCATGAAGTCCAGCCTGCTCCGCGGCTGCCCGTCGTCCGTGAAGTACGCCGGGCGCTCCGCGAGCAGCTCAAGGCCCCGCGCCTCGTTGCCGGTCAGCGCGCAGAACTCCACGTGGTCCGCGTACGCGCCGCGCATGCTCTCCATCTCCCGGACGAGCCGGAAGCCCCGCAGATGGCAGGACCGTGCCTCGTCCAGGCGCCCCAGCCGCAACAGCGGCACCAGGGAGGAGGCGAGGACCGTGTGCGGCTCGTGGGCGCAGGCGTACTCGCCCTCCAGCACCGGCCGCCACAGCTCCAGCGCCTCGGCGTCCCGCCCCCGCTCCGCCTGCCACCAGCCCTGGCCGTGCAGTTCGCAGGCGTGGCAGTCGGCCATGGTGTCCCGGTCGGCGGCCAGCCACGCGGCGTACGCCCGCTCTGCCCGCGTCACGTCCCCGACATGCGCGGCCACACTGTGCTCGGCGCTGCGCACGGCCCGCTCGGAGTGCCCGGCGAGCCGGTAGCGGTGCTCCATCTCGCCGAGCCACTTCTCGATCGACGCCAGCGGGATGTGCGGCTGGTCGAGCATGCCGGACGAGACCCATTTGAAGACCCAGTGCAGCGAGTGGGTCTCGTACTCGTCGAAGTCCTCGGGCCGCTCGTCCCACATGCGCAGCAGCCGCGCGAAGGGGACGAACATCTTCCCCTTCTCGGAGCTGTAGTTGTAGACCTTCAGCTGGTGCCCGAGCGCCTCGATCACGGCGAGCGGGACGTTCAGCTTCTCGGCCGCCGTCAGCAGCTCCTCCGCGCGCGCGTTGCGGGCCGGCCCCTCCGGCTGCCCGGAGTTCTCCGTCATCGCCCCGCGCAGGGCGTCGAGGTCCGTGATCTCGCTCATGCCCGACCGTCCTCGCTGTGCGTGGCCCACTCCAGGAGACCGATGAACGCGCGGTTGAGCAGTGCCGAGTCGGCCGGCCTCAGCGGCCGCTGCGCCATCAGCAGCGCCTGCCCGTACAGCGACTCCGCGGCGGTGCCGATCAGTTCCGGGTCGGGCAGCGAGCTGATCCGCCGCACGAGCGGGTTGAGATGGTTCAGCACCAGACGCGCGCGGGGTGCGCTGCCGCGCAGGGAGCCGAGGATGCCCGCCCACAGGTCGTCGGCCTGCGCCTCGGCGTCCGCCCGGGCCTGTTCGTGCCGGGCGTCCCGGTCGTCGAGGTGCAGCGCGGGCACGGACAACGGGTGGAAGGCCCGCAGCACGACGTCGCAGCCCAGCGGATCGAGCCGGGCCCGGGCCGCCGCCAGAAAGCCCGACAGGGCCAGCTCCTCGGCCGGATCGACGGCGTCCAGATGCGCGGTGACCGTCTCGGCGTCCAGCTCGGCGACCTCGGTGCCCGGCCGCACCGAAGGCAGCGCCTGAACCAGCTCGCTGTCGTAGGTGTAGCCGCCATTGATCACGCCGATGCCCTGCGCGGACGCGATCGGCGCGACCTGCCGGTACTCCTCGACGGTCCGCGTGAAGTGCACCACCGGGTGCCGCTGCGCGAACTCCTCCAGGGAGATCCGCCCGTCGGTCGTCTCGAACGGCAGCCACGGCAGCATCGTGCGCAGCATCTCCCGGTCGTGCCGGGCCAGCGACTTCACACCCAGGTGGTGCACCGCCAGGAACGCGGCCAGCCGCTCCGGATCACCGGCCGCCAGCCCCGTCAGCCAGGCCCGGATCCGCTCGCCCAGCGCCTCCCGCACCCCGGCCAGCGTCTCGTCCTCGTACAGCGCCTCGCGGGACGCCGTGGGCCGCAGACTGTCCGTGTCGAGCACACAGCGCACGAAGAACGCCCAGTCGGGCAGCAGCTGTTCCGCCCGCTCGGTCAGCAGCATGCCCTTCAGGTGCACCCGGTGACCGGCGCGCTGGGCCGGGCTCACCGCCGACGGCAGCACATACGCCACCCCGCGGATGCCGGCCAGCGGCACGGACAGGTCGATCGTGTCCAGCGGCGTGAAGCCGAACAGGTCGTGGCAGTGCCGGGCGAGGGCGACACGGCGCGCGGAAGGGCCTGGATACGGACGGTCCCAGGGCGCCGGAAGGTCGGTGACCGCCTCGTCGCCGACCCGGACGTCGTACGGCAGCAGCGACCCGAAGTCCCGGGCCAGCGCCGCGACCCGCTCGGGCGCGAGCCACTCCCCGGCCCCCGCCCGGGCCACCAGGTGCACGGTCGTGCCCGGTTCGGGCCGCTCGGCGTCCGGCAGCGTCCGCACCGTGTAGGAACCGTCGTCGGACGCCGTCCACTCCACCGGAGGAGCCCCGGGCGTACGGGCACTGCGGCTGACGACCCGGATCCGCTCGGCGACCACGAAACAGGCCAGCAGTCCGATCCCGAACTGCCCGAGGAAGTCGGACCGGGCCTCCTCCAGGCCCTCGGCGCGCTTGGAACTGCGCCCGATGGTGGCCAGCAGACTGTGCACGTCCGCCTCGGTGAGCCCCACACCGGTGTCCTCGACACGCAGGGCGCCGCCCTCGGCGTGCAGCCGGACCCGGGCAGGGGCGCCGGGTTCGTCCGCGCGTCTGGCCGTGACGGCGTCCACGGCGTTCTGCAGCAGCTCGCGCAGATAGACCTTGGGGCTGGAGTAGAGGTGGTGGGAGAGCAGGTCCACCAGACCACGCAGGTCGACCTGGAACGTATGAGGTGACTGGGGCGAAGGGGAGGGCTGGGATGCCTGTGAGGTCTGGGAGTCCATCTTCACGGCGCCGGTGGGGGACTCGCGACGGCGCGGGGTCGGGCGGTCCCGGTGGGGCGGTGACCGCGAAAGAGGGCCGGGAGCGCGTCATCCTAAGGCCGGAACCAGCCGCCTGACCAGGGGTTTCCGGGATCTTTACGACGATCCGGCCAGAGCCTGGAAGCCATTGTCAGTGGCGTGGTGTGCAATGGATCTCGTGCCCGCACTGGAAGAACCCCTGCGACAACCGCTGAAGTCGGTGCTCGGCCCCGCCACCGCGAAGGTGATGGCCGAGCACCTCGGCCTGCTCACGGTCGGCGACCTCCTCCACCACTACCCGCGCAGATACGAGGAGCGCGGCCAGCTCACCCACCTCGCCGACCTCCCCATGGACGAGCACGTCACGGTGGTCGCACAGGTCGCCGACGCCCGCCTGCACTCCTTCGCCTCCGCCAAGGCCCCGCGCGGCAAGGGCCAGCGCCTGGAGGTCACGATCACGGACGGCAGCGGCCGGCTCCAACTGGTCTTCTTCGGCGCGGGCGTCCACAAGCCCCACAAGGAACTCCTGCCGGGCACCCGCGCGATGTTCGCGGGCAAGGTCTCCGTCTTCAACCGCCGCCTCCAACTCGCCCACCCGGCATACGAGTTGCTGCGCGGCGACCCGGAGGAGTCCGTCGAGACGTGGGCGGGGGCCCTGATCCCGATCTACCCCGCCACCGCCAAGCTCGAGTCCTGGAAGATCGGCAAGGCGATCCAGACGGTCCTGCCCACCGCTCAGGAGGCCGTCGACCCGCTCCCGGACACCCTGCGCGAGGGCCGCGGCCTGGTGCCCCTCCCCGAGGCACTCCTCAAGATCCACCGCCCGCACACCAAGGCCGACATCGAGGACGCCCGCTCCCGCCTCAAGTGGGACGAGGCCTTCGTCCTCCAGGTCGCCCTGGCCCGCCGCCGCCACGCGGACGCCCAACTCCCCGCCGTCCCCCGCAAGCCGGCCCCCGACGGCCTCCTCACCGCCTTCGACGCCCGCCTCCCCTTCACCCTCACCGACGGCCAGCAGCGTGTCTCCCGAGAGATCTTCGACGACCTGGCCACGAGCCATCCGATGCACCGGCTGTTGCAGGGGGAGGTCGGAAGCGGCAAGACCATGGTCGCGCTGCGCGCCATGCTCGCCGTGGTCGACGCCGGGGGCCAGGCCGCCATGCTCGCGCCCACCGAAGTGCTCGCGCAGCAGCACCACCGGTCCGTCGTCGAGATGATGGGCGAGCTGGCCGAGGGCGGCATGCTGGGCGGGGCCGAGCAGGCCACCAAGGTCGTGCTGCTCACCGGTTCCATGGGAGCGGCCGCCCGGCGGCACGCCCTGCTCGACCTCACCACCGGCGAGGCCGGCATCGTCATCGGTACGCACGCGCTGATCGAGGACAAGGTGCAGTTCCACGACCTGGGCCTGGTCGTGGTCGACGAACAGCACCGCTTCGGCGTCGAGCAGCGCGACGCCCTGCGCGGCAAGGGCAAGCAGCCCCCCCATCTGCTGGTCATGACGGCCACGCCCATCCCGCGCACGGTCGCCATGACCGTCTTCGGCGACCTGGAGACCTCCGTCCTCGACCAGTTGCCGGCCGGGCGTTCGCCGATCGCCAGCCATGTGGTGCCGGCCGCCGACAAGCCCCACTTCCTGTCCCGCGCGTGGGAAAGGGTCCGCGAGGAGGTGGAGAACGGCCACCAGGCCTATGTGGTCTGCCCCCGCATCGGCGACGAGGAGGACGACCCCAAGAAGTCGGCCAGGAAGAAGTCCCCGGAGGACGAGGCGGAGAAGCGCCCGCCCCTGGCCGTCCTCGACGTGGCCGGCCAGTTGTCCCAGGGCCCCCTGCGGGGCCTCCGGGTCGAGGTGCTCCACGGCAGGATGCACCCCGACGACAAGGACGCCGTCATGCGCCGCTTCGCCGCCGGCGAGACCCATGTCCTGGTCGCCACCACGGTCATCGAGGTCGGTGTCAACGTCCCCAACGCCACCGCCATGGTGATCATGGACGCCGACCGCTTCGGCGTCTCCCAGCTCCACCAGCTGCGCGGCCGCGTCGGCCGTGGCTCGGCCCCCGGCCTCTGCCTCCTGGTCACCGAGATGCCCGAGGCGAGCCCGGCCCGCCAGCGCCTGGGCGCGGTCGCCTCCACCCTCGACGGCTTCGAGCTCTCCCGCATCGACCTGGAACAACGCCGGGAAGGCGACGTCCTCGGCCAGGCCCAGTCGGGCGCCAGGACCTCCCTGAAGGTCCTCGCCGTCATCGAGGACGAGGAGATCATCGCGGAGGCGAGGGAGGAGGCGACGGCGGTGGTGGCCGCCGACCCGGAGCTGACCCACCTCCCGGCCCTCCGGACGGCTCTGGACGCCCTCCTGGACGAGGAACGGGAGCAGTACCTGGAAAAAGGGTGAGGAATGCCGACCCGGGGGCGCGGGGCGTAATCCAAATGCGGCTACCGCCGCGAGGGCGCGACCAGCCACAATGAACGTGAAGCCGCCCACGACCAAGGACCGCAGATGACCCGCGTGATCGCCGGCACAGCCGGCGGACGTCGACTCGCCGTACCCCCCGGCACCGGCACCCGCCCCACCTCCGACCGCGCACGCGAAGGCCTCTTCTCCACCTGGCAATCCCTCCTCGGCGGCCCCCTGGACGGCGAACGCGTCCTCGACCTCTACGCGGGATCCGGCGCCGTGGGCCTGGAGGCCCTCTCCCGAGGCGCCGGCCACACGCTCCTCGTCGAAGCCGACGCCAAAGCCGTCCGCACGGTCCGCGAGAACGTGAAGAACCTCGGCCTCCCCGGCGCCGACGTCAGATCAGGCAAAGCGGAACAGATCATCCGTACGGCACCCCCGGGCGACCCCTACGACCTCGTCTTCCTGGACCCCCCCTACGCCGTCACGGACGACGATCTTCGGGAGATCCTCCTCACACTCCGCACCGAAGGCTGGCTCGCCGAGGAAGCCCTCGTCACCGTGGAGCGCAGCACCAGAGGCGGTGAATTCCGGTGGCCCGAGGGTTTCGAACCCCTGAGGGCCCGTCGCTACGGCGAGGGAACGTTTTGGTACGGTCGCGCCGCCTCTACGTGCGAAGACGCACGATGACCGGACCGGAGAGCGAGGGATCACAAGTGCGCCGCGCCGTCTGTCCCGGGTCGTTCGACCCGATCACCAACGGACATCTCGACATCATCTCCCGCGCCTCCAGACTGTACGACGAGGTCTACGTCGCGGTGATGATCAACCAGGCCAAGAAGGGCCTGTTCGAGATCGAGGAGCGGATCGACCTGATCCGCCGGGTCACCGCCGAGTACGGCAACGTCCGCGTGGAGGCCTTCCACGGACTGCTCGTCGACTTCTGCAAGCAGCGCGACATCCCCGCCATCGTCAAGGGCCTGCGCGCGGTCAGCGACTTCGACTACGAGCTGCAGATGGCCCAGATGAACAACGGCCTCTCGGGCGTGGAGACCCTCTTCATCCCCACCAACCCCACCTACAGCTTCCTGTCGTCCTCCCTGGTCAAGGAGGTCGCGACCTGGGGCGGTGACGTCTCCCACCTGGTCCCGGCCGAGGTCCTGGACGAGCTCACCGAGCGCCTGAGGAAGGACTGAACCCGCCCCGGGCCTCCCTCAGGAGCCTGACCGCCCGTCACCCGGTGTTCCGCCCGGACCCCATGGCCGTACAGTCGTCCCGTCCGTCTCCAACGCATCTGTAGAGAGTGGCGAGCACACGGTGGACGTGCAGAAGAAGCTCGACGAGATCGTCTCCGCGGTCTCCGGCGCCAGGTCCATGCCCATGTCGGCCTCGTGCGTGGTCAACCGCGCCGAGCTGCTCGCGCTGCTGGAGGAGGTGCGCGCGGCGCTGCCCGACTCCCTCGCCCAGGCCCAGGAGCTGATCGGCGGCCGCGAGCAGATGGTCGAGCAGGCCCGCCTCGAGGCCCAGCAGATCATCGAGAGCGCGCACGCCGAGCGCGGCTCGCTGATCTCCGGCACCGAGGTCGCCCGCCGCTCCCAGGCCGAGGCCGACCGGATCCTCGCCGAGGCCCGCCAGGAGGCCGAGGAGATCCGCGCCGAGGCGGACGAGTACGTCGACTCCAAGCTCGCCAACTTCGAGGTCGTCCTCACCAAGACCCTGGGCTCCGTCGGCCGCGGCCGCGAGAAGCTCCTGGGCACCGGCCCCGGCACCGACGAGCAGGGCTACGAGGACGAGGACGCCCCCGAGCGCAGCCACGACCCGGAGACCCAGCGTCGCAGCGCCGACGAGTACGTCGACGTCAAGCTCGGCGCCTTCGAGGCCGTCCTCGCCAAGACGCTGGAGGCCGTCGGTCGCGGCCGGCAGAAGTTGCACGGCCGGATCGCCAGCGACGACCTCGGCGCCCTCGCCGACGACGCGAGCACCGTCCAGCACTCCAGCGACGCCGACTACCTCGCCGACCTGGCCGCCCTCGCCGAGCAGAAGCCCCCGGCCGGGCAGCCCGCCCACCAGCAGGACTACGCACAGCCGGCGTACGCCCCGACCGCCGGCTACGCCCCGGCCGGAGGCGATCCGGTCCCCCAGCAGGATCCGTACGGCGGCTATTCGCAGCAGGCCTACGCGGCCCAGCAGGACCCCTACGGTTACCAGCACGCCGATCCCTACGCCTACCCGGGCTACGACCCCCAGCAGGGCGCCTACGACCCGAACCAGGCCCAGCAGCAGGCGCAGCAGCAGACTCAGCAGGGCCACCACGCCCAGCAGGAATACGCCCTCGACGAGACCAGCCTCTTCGACACCGGCATGATCAGCGCCGAGCAGCTGCGGGCCTACGAACAGGGTCGCGGCCAGGGCTGAGCCCCGGATTGGGCCGACAGCGAAAGGTCCAGTATCCTGGCTCTTCGGTCGCGTGTACGTCCGCGATCAACGCTGCCCGGGAACACCGAAGGGCAGCGTCCCTCGAGCTCACCAGATCGAAAGCAGGAATGGCTCTGAACGCCCGCCTCGACCACCGCAACCCCCTCGTGTTCGACACACACGAGCTGGGTCGGCGGCCTGGTGCGCTACAGCGCCTGACCCGCACGGTCGACGCTCCCAAGGACCTCGGTATCAAGGGAGTCATCGGAGTGCCGGAAGGCGCCCCGGTGGAGCTCGAACTCCGCCTGGAGTCGGTCATGGAAGGGGTGCTCGTCACAGGCACCGCCCGTGCCGCGGCCAAGGGGGAGTGCGTAAGGTGTCTGGAGCCGCTCGAGCAAGAGCTCGAAGCGGAGTTCCAGGAGATGTTCTCGTACCCTGACGCCGACGACCGGGGCCGCGTGATCGCGGAACCGGGCGACGACGCCGAGGACGACGAGGACACGCTCTACCTCGAGGACGGCCTGTTCGACCTCGAGCCCGTGCTGCGTGATGCGGTGGTGCTCGCACTGCCGATGCAGCCGGTGTGCCGGGAAGACTGCCCCGGTCTGTGTGCCGAGTGTGGCGCGCGGCTGGCGGACGACCCGGACCACCACCACGACGCCGTCGACATCCGTTGGGCGGCATTGCAGGGACTCGCCGGCACCATGAAGGACGGCGAGAAGGACGAGATGAGCGGCGCCGAAGCGGAAGCGGGCGTCGACGAGAAGCAGGAGAAGTAGCCGTGGCTGTTCCGAAGCGGAAGATGTCGCGCAGCAACACGCGCCACCGCCGGTCGCAGTGGAAGGCTGCGGTCCCCACCCTGGTTGCGTGCGAGCGCTGCCACGAGCCCAAGCAGCAGCACATCGCGTGCCCGTCTTGCGGCACCTACAACAAGCGCCAGGTCCTCGAGGTCTGAGCGGCTGGTGAGAGGCACTGTGTCCACGCCAAAGAACAAGTCTTCCCGTGCGAGCGGGAGTGCTCCGGCGGACAACCAGGCCTCGTCCCACACGCTTCTGGAAGGGCGGCTCGGCTACAAGCTCGAGTCCGCCCTTCTGGTACGCGCACTGACCCACCGGTCGTACGCATACGAGAACGGCGGTCTGCCGACCAACGAGCGTCTGGAGTTCCTCGGGGACTCCGTCCTCGGCCTCGTGGTCACGGACACGCTGTACCGCACCCACCCCGACCTCCCAGAAGGCCAACTGGCCAAGCTGCGGGCCGCGGTGGTCAACTCGCGTGCGCTCGCCGAGGTGGGCCGCGGGCTCGACCTGGGCTCCTTCATCCGGCTCGGCCGGGGCGAAGAGGGCACGGGCGGCCGGGACAAGGCATCCATCCTCGCCGACACGCTGGAAGCCGTGATCGGCGCGGTCTACCTCGACCAGGGACTGGACTCGGCGGCGGAGCTGGTGCACCGCCTGTTCGACCCCCTGATCGAAAAGTCTTCGAACCTCGGAGCCGGCCTGGACTGGAAGACCAGTCTCCAGGAGCTCACCGCGACCGAGGGGCTCGGTGTTCCCGAGTACCTGGTCACGGAGACCGGCCCCGACCATGAGAAGACCTTCACTGCTGCCGCCCGCGTCGGAGGCGTCTCGTACGGCACCGGCACCGGCCGCAGCAAGAAGGAGGCGGAGCAGCAGGCCGCCGAGTCCGCATGGCGGTCCATCCGGGCCGCCGCGGACGAGCGTGCCAAGGCGGCGAAGGCCGCCGAGGAGACGCAGACGGCAGCTGCTCAGGCCGTCCGGACGGTCGCCGACGGCCCCGCCGACGGCTGACCGCTGCCGCTCCCTTTCGAGGGCGGCAAGCACGGCGCACCCGAGCGCCCGCCCCTGCCCGGGGCGGGCGCTCGCGTCATCCACAGGTATGTGACGGGGGAACCCATGCCCGAGTTGCCCGAGGTCGAGGTCGTACGGCGCGGTCTCGAGCGGTGGGTCGCCCACCGGACCGTCGCCGAGGCCGAGGTGCTGCACCCGCGCGCGGTGCGCCGCCACCTCGCCGGCGCCGACGACTTCGCGCACCGCCTGAAGGGCCACCGCATCGGCGTCCCCAGCCGCCGCGGCAAGTACCTGTGGCTGCCCCTGGAGGACACGGACCAGTCGATCCTGGCCCACCTCGGCATGAGTGGCCAGCTGCTGGTCCAGCCGCACACGGCCCCGGACGAGAAGCACCTGCGCATCCGGGTCCGCTTCACGGACACGCTGGACACCGAACTCCGCTTCGTCGACCAGCGCACCTTCGGCGGCCTCTCGCTGCACGAGAACACCCCCGACGGCCTGCCCGACGTCATCGCGCACATCGCCCGGGACCCGCTCGACGAGCTCTTCGACGACGAGGCGTTCCATCAGGCGCTGCGCCGCAAGCGGTCCACGATCAAGCGGGCCCTGCTGGACCAGTCGCTGATCAGCGGCGTCGGCAACATCTACGCGGACGAGGCCCTGTGGCGCGCCCGCATCCACTACGAGCGCCCGACCGCCACCTTCACGCGCCCGCGCACCCTGATGCTCCTGGGCCATGTGCGGGACGTGATGAACGCGGCCCTCTCCGTGGGCGGCACCAGCTTCGACAGCCTGTACGTCAACGTCAACGGCGAGTCGGGGTACTTCGACAGGTCGCTCGACGCCTACGGCCGTGAGGGGCTGCCCTGCCGGCGGTGCGGCACGCCCATGCGGCGGCGGCCCTGGATGAACCGGTCGAGCTACTACTGCCCGAAGTGCCAGCGGCCGCCGCGGATCACGCCCTAGCGGAGTCGTAGCGCTCGCGCGCGGCCAGGACCTCGTCCATGCTGCCCTCGACGAAGTGGATCAGGGTGAGCAGCCGCTCGGCCACCTGGCGCCCCAGCGGCGTCAGTTCGTAGTCCACCCGGGGCGGGTTGGTCGGCTGGGCCTCGCGGTGGACCAGGCCGTCGCGCTCCAGGGCGTGCAGCGTCTGGGACAGCATCTTCTCGCTCACCCCGTCGACGCGGCGGCGCAGCTCGTTGAAACGCAGCGACCCCTCGTACAGGGCGCCGAGCGTGAGGCCGCCCCAGCGGCCCATGACGTGCTCCAGTGTGCCGCGCGACGGACAGGCCTTGGCGAACACGTTGTACGGGAGGTCGTCGAGCCCCTCCGCGAGCTCCTGGGTGGTGGTCATGGGCCCAGCCTACGGCAGCACAGCGCTAACCGACAGGTTGCACTAACCAGAAGTTAGTGCTTTCCTTTGGTCATCGTCAGCGACCTGCCTATTTCAGGAGTACTCACGTGACCACCCCTGTCGTGTCCCTCGCCTACCACTCCGGCTACGGCCACACCGCCGTGATCGCCGAGGCCGTCCGTGCCGGTGCTGTCGAGGCCGGCGCCGAGGTGCATCTGATCAAGGTCGACGAGATCACCGAGGAGCAGTGGACGGTCCTCGACCGGTCGGACGCCATCGTGTTCGGCTCGCCGACCTACATGGGCACCGCGTCCGGCGCCTTCCACGTCTTCGCGGAGGCCACCTCGAAGCGCTGGGCCACCCAGGCCTGGAAGGACAAGCTGGCCGCGGGCTTCACCAACTCCGCGTCCAAGAGCGGTGACAAGCTGCACACCCTGCAGTACTTCCAGATCCTCGCCGCGCAGCTCGGCATGCACTGGGTCAACCTCGGTCTGCTCCCGGGCTGGAACAGCAGCACCGGCTCCGAGCACGACCTGAACCGTCTCGGCGTCTTCACCGGCGCGGCCGCACAGACCAACGCCGACGAGGGCCCGGAAGCCGTCCACAAGGCCGACATCGCCACGGCCGAACAGCTGGGCCGCCGCGTGGCGGAGACGGCCAGGGTGTTCCTCAAGGGCCTGGCCGCCGCCTGAGTGTCGCCAGGCGGGCTCAGTAGCCGAAGTTCTGCGTCCACCAAGGGCCGCCGGAGCCGAGCTCGACGCCGACGCCCAGCGTCTTGAAGTCGCAGTTCAGTATGTTGGCGCGGTGGCCGGGGCTGTTCATCCAGGCGTCCATCACGGCCGCGGCGTCGGCCTGGCCGCGGGCGATGTTCTCGCCACCGAGGTTGGATATCCCGGCCTTCTCGGCCCGGTCCCAGGGGGTGCGGCCGTCAGGGTCGGTGTGGTCGAAGAAGCCGCGCGCGGCCAT
This sequence comes from Streptomyces luteogriseus, assembly GCF_014205055.1. Lineage (NCBI taxonomy): Bacteria > Bacillati > Actinomycetota > Actinomycetes > Kitasatosporales > Streptomycetaceae > Streptomyces > Streptomyces luteogriseus. The sequence continues at coordinate 2,529,357 of NZ_JACHMS010000001.1, read as the reverse complement.
GTCCTCGCTGTAGCTCTGGGCCAGCGCCGTCAGGGCGCTGCCGGCGGCGACCGGGCTGCAGCCCACCTTGGCCCGCTCCTCGTTCACGAGGCTGAGGACCTGGGCCGCCGCGGAGGACTCCCCGGACAGGGCGGCGGAGGCGCCGGGCTTCTTCGGCGCCTCCGTGGCCGTACGCGAGGGCGGGTCGTCCGGCTTCTCGCTCGGAGTGGCCGCCGGCGCCTTCTTCTCCGGGGTCTTCTCCTGCGTCTTCTCCGGCTTCTCCGGAGTCTTCGTCGGCGCGGCCGACGACTTCGAGGCGGACGGCGACGGCGAGCCGGAACGCTCGGCGTCCCGGCTGGTGGGCGCCTCGCCGCGGCTGTCGGCGCTGCCGGAGGTGCCGCCCTGCTCGATCGGGGTGTTCGTCGGGGTGTCCCCGGCCTGGACCTTGTCGGCCCCGCCGCCTCCGCCGAGCTTGTAGTTGTCGAGGCCGGGCACCGCGCCGGTGGCGACCGCGACCGTGCCGAGGGCGACGGCGGCGGAGACACCGAGCAGTCCGGTGCGCATCGGCCGGGCGGTCTTCTTGCGGCGGCGGTGCGAACCGGCGCGCCGGGCACCGCCGTCGGGCGTGAAGCCGTCGCTCGCGAACCCGTCGCTCGCGAACCCGTCGCTCGCGAAGACGGCCGTGTCGTCGAAGCGGTCACCCGCGGCGGACGCCCCCGCCCCGAACAGGTAGGCCTCGGTCTTCGCGTAGCTGCCGGCGTACGCCTCCGGGTTCAGATAGGGCGCGATGCCCATCGTCGGGGCGTCGTCCGCGGTGGGGTACAGCGGATCGTGGCCCTCCGCGAAGCCGTCGGCGTGGGTGATTCCCGTGGCGCGGCCCGTGGCGGCGCGGCCGGCGTCCGAGCGTCGGTGGCGTCCCATGTCCTGGCCTTCCTCGTCCTGGCGGTCGACTCGTCCTCGAGATCAACACCAAACTCACCCGATCGTGTGAGTTTCATATGAGATTCGTTGAGGGGGGACGGTACCGCATGGCGCAAGTGGAGGAAGTGCCCGGAGAGAGATTGGGCGGTTAGGTTGCAGTCATGAGCGAGGATGTGCGACTGGTTGCCTGGGTGCGTGGACGCGTCCAAGGCGTGGGTTTCCGCTGGTTCACGCGGGCCAAGGCTCTGGAGATCGGCGGCCTGAGTGGCTTTGCTCTCAATTTGGGCGACGGCCGGGTCCAAGTGGTCGCCGAGGGCGGGCGTGAGGGCTGCGAAGGCCTGCTGGAGTGGCTCCAGGGTGACGACACGCCCGGACGCGTGGACGGTGTCACCGAGATCTGGGACACACCTCGCGGCGGCTACGACGGCTTCGCCATCCGGTGATCACTACCGCCGGGCGGCCTCCGTGGCCGCCCGCGGACGGATCGCAGGCGGCCCTCCCGGAGGGAAAGTCCCTGGTGATTGCCAGAACCGCTTGCTTTGACCCGCTCCACACGCAAGGATGATCGCCACGCCCCCAGGGGCCCGCAGAAGCCGCAGCATGGCCGTTCCAGGCCGCGCGTGCCCGGGTCACCCCCCAATACGGGGCGTGATCGTGTTGACCGTCAAACTTTTTGGTGAGACGCTGAAAGCCCCGCGCACCTTAGCTGTTTGGCATGGCTGAACGGCAGCACAACTCCAGGCCCTGCCAGACCGCGGGTGCGAATCCCTCACGACCCACACCGCAGCGGTCGGTCACGCATTGTGGAGGACCATCCATCATGGCAAAGGCGCTTCTCGGTTACGTCGGCGGCTCCGACCCTCGACTCCTCGCCGAGATGCGACGGCTCCAGCAGCGCGTCCAGGACCTGGAATCCGAGCTCGGACGAATCCAGGCTGAGAACGAAGCGCTGACGGCTGCCGCTTCTCACGACAGGATCATGGAGAGCGTTGACGCACACCAGGCGGAGCCTGCGCTCACCTGATCACTGCACCGCTCCACAACAGCACAGCAGTGGTTGGGCCGCCCGTCACAACCGCCTAGTTGTAAGAAGTGCAAGGGACGCCCTGTCGGCGTCCCTTCTTTCTTGCCCCCGCATCCTTTCACCGTCTTTAACGTCTGATGTGCCCTGCGCGTTCAACGGCGAAACCGTGGGTTCATGGAGTGAGACCAACCCGAGCGGTAGAGTCCGGCGGCGTGCACCTCAAGGCCCTGACCCTCCGCGGGTTCAAGTCGTTCGCCTCGGCGACCACCCTCCGGTTCGAGCCGGGGATCACGTGCGTCGTCGGACCGAACGGCTCGGGCAAGTCCAACGTCGTCGACGCGCTCAGCTGGGTCATGGGCGAGCAGGGCGCCAAATCCCTGCGCGGCGGCAAGATGGAGGACGTCATCTTCGCCGGCACCACCGGCCGCCCCCCGCTGGGCCGCGCCGAGGTGTCCCTGACCATCGACAACTCCGACGGGGCCCTGCCCATCGAGTACGCCGAGGTCACCATCACGCGGATCATGTTCCGCAACGGCGGCAGCGAGTACCAGATCAACGGCGACACCTGCCGTCTCCTGGACATCCAGGACCTCCTCTCCGACTCCGGCATCGGCCGCGAGATGCACGTGATCGTCGGGCAGGGCCAGCTCGACTCCGTACTGCACGCCGACCCCATGGGCCGCCGCGCCTTCATCGAGGAGGCCGCCGGCGTCCTCAAGCACCGCAAGCGCAAGGAGAAGGCGCTGCGCAAGCTGGACGCGATGCAGGCCAACCTCGCGCGCGTCCAGGACCTCACCGACGAGCTCAGACGGCAGCTCAAGCCCCTCGGCCGCCAGGCCGCCGTCGCCCGCAGGGCCGCCGTCATCCAGGCCGACCTGCGCGACGCCCGCCTGCGCCTGCTGGCCGACGACCTCGTACGGCTCCGGGAGGCCCTCAAGGCCGAGGTCGCCGACGAGGCCGCGCTGAAGGAGCGCAAGGAGTCCGCCGAGCAGGAACTGCGCAGGGCGCAACAGCGCGAGGCCCTGCTGGAGGACGAGGTCCGGCAGCTCACGCCGCGGCTCCAGCGCGCCCAGCAGACCTGGTACGAGCTCTCCCAGCTCGCCGAACGGGTGCGCGGCACGATCTCGCTGGCCGACGCCCGGGTGAAGAGCGCCACCTCCGCGCCCCCCGAGGAGCGGCGCGGCCGCGACCCCGAGGACATGGAGCGCGAGGCCGCCCGGATCCGCGAGCAGGAGGCCGAGCTGGAGGCAGCCCTGGAAGCGGCCGAGCGTGCCCTGGAGGACACGGTCGCCCACCGCGCCGAGCTGGAACGCGCGCTCACCCAGGAGGAACGGCGCCTGAAGGACGTCGCCAGGGCCATCGCCGACCGGCGCGAGGGCCTGGCGCGGCTCAGCGGCCAGGTCAACGCCGCCCGCTCCCGCGCGGCCTCCGCCCAGGCCGAGATCGAACGCCTGGCCGCCGCCCGCGACGAGGCGCGGGAACGTGCCGTCGCCGCCCAGGAGGAGTACGAGGCCCTCAAAGCCGAGGTCGACGGCCTCGACGCCGGCGACGCCGACCTCGCCGAACAGCACGAGGTCGCGAAACAGCAGCTCACCGACGCCGAGGCCGCCCTCACGGATGCCCGCGAGGCCGCCACGGCGGCGGAACGCAAGCGTGCCGCCACCCAGGCCCGGCACGAGGCCCTGGCCCTCGGCCTGCGCCGCAAGGACGGCACCGGAACACTGCTCGCGGCGAAGGACCGCCTCTCCGGCCTGCTGGGCCCTGCGGCGGAACTCCTGACGGTGACGCCCGGCCACGAGGTCGCTGTCGCCGCGGCGTTCGGAGCGGCGGCGGACGCCATCGCCGTCACGACCCCGGCCTCGGCGGCGGACGCGATCCGACTCCTGCGCAAACAGGACGGAGGCCGGGCCACCCTGCTCCTGGCCGGAGATGACGCCCTCGGGGGCGCGGGGAACTGCGCGACCGGCCACGACGCATCCGCAGACGCACGGCACACCCACGCCGCCGACCTGGTAAGCGGCCCCTCCGACCTCATGCCGGCCGTCCGCCGGCTGCTCCACGGCATCGTCGTCGTCAGCACCCTCGAAGACGCCGAAGACCTCGTCTACGCCCACCCCCACCTCACCGCCGTGACCGCAGAAGGCGACCTTCTGGGCGCCCACTTCGCCCACGGCGGCTCCGCCGGCGCCCCCAGCCTCCTCGAAGTACAAGCCTCCGTCGACGAGGCGGCAGCCGAGCTGGAGGAGCTCGCCGTCCGCTGCGAGGAGCTCACCGAGGCGCAGCACGCGGCCGTCGACCGACGAAGGGACGCCGCCGCGCTGGTCGAGGAAGTGGGGGAGCGGCGCCGGGCCGCCGACCGGGAGAAGTCGGCCGTCGCCCAGCAGCTCGGCCGTCTCGCGGGCCAGGCGCGGGGCGCGGCGGGGGAGGCCGAACGGTCCACCGCCGCAGCGGCCCGGGCGCAGGAAGCCCTCGACAAGGCGCTCGAGGAGGCCGAGGAGCTCGCCGAGCGGCTCGCCGTCGCCGAGGAGATGCCGATCGAGGAGGAGCCCGACACCTCCGCCCGGGACCGGCTCGCCGCCGACGGCGCCAACGCCCGCCAGACCGAGATGGAGGCCCGCCTCCAGGTCCGTACGCACGAGGAACGGGTGAAGGGGCTGGCCGGACGGGCCGACTCCCTGGACCGGGCGGCCCGCGCCGAACGCGAGGCACGCGCGCGTGCCGAGCAGCGGCGGGCCCGGCTGCGGCACGAAGCGGCCGTCGCCGAGGCCGTCGGCGCGGGCGCGCGGCAGCTGCTCGCGCACGTCGAGGTCTCCCTGGCCCGTGCCGACCAGGAGCGCTCCGCCGCCGAGGCCGCCAAGGCCCGCCGGGAGCAGGAACTCGCCCGCGCCCGCACCGAGGGGCGCGATCTCAAGGCCGAGCTCGACAAGTTGACGGATTCGGTCCACCGCGGCGAGGTACTCGGCGCCGAGAAGCGGCTGCGCATCGAGCAGCTGGAGACCAAGGCGCTGGAGGAGCTGGGTGTCGAACCGGCCGGACTGGTGGCGGAGTACGGACCGCACCAGCTCGTGCCGCCCTCGCCCCCCGCCGAGGGCGAGGAGCTGCCGGAGGACCCGGAGCACCCGCGCAACCGGCCCCGGTCGTTCGTTCGGGCGGAGCAGGAGAAGCGCCTCAAGGCCGCCGAGCGTGCCTACCAGCAGCTCGGCAAGGTGAACCCGCTCGCACTGGAGGAGTTCGCGGCGCTGGAGGAGCGCCACCAGTTCCTCAGCGAACAGCTGGAGGACCTCAAGAAGACGCGGGCGGACCTCCTCCAGGTGGTGAAGGAGGTCGACGAGCGCGTCGAGCAGGTCTTCACCGAGGCCTACCGCGACACGGCCCGGGAGTTCGAGGGTGTCTTCAGCCGGCTGTTCCCGGGCGGCGAGGGGCGGCTGGTGCTGACCGACCCCGACAACATGCTCACCACGGGCGTGGACGTCGAGGCGCGTCCGCCGGGCAAGAAGGTCAAGCGGCTGTCACTGCTCTCGGGCGGGGAGCGGTCGCTGACCGCGGTGGCGATGCTCGTGTCGATCTTCAAGGCGCGCCCCAGCCCCTTCTACGTCATGGACGAGGTCGAGGCCGCCCTCGACGACACCAACCTCCAGCGGCTGATCCGGATCATGCAGGAGCTCCAGGAGGCCTCCCAGCTGATCGTGATCACCCACCAGAAGCGCACGATGGAGGTCGCCGACGCGCTCTACGGCGTCTCCATGCAGGGCGACGGTGTGTCGAAGGTCATCAGCCAGCGTCTCCGCTAGATAGGTGTGCTCTACACCGGTCTCACCTGCGGCTCTTCACGACTTCAACACTTGAACACACAGCCACCACACTCCTGCCTCAGATCCAAAGTGATTGCCCTATTGACTTCGAAACTTGAAGGCATAGTCTCGGCAACGTTCCTTTTACCTTCAGGTACCTTCAGGTGGACCTCGAAGGGCTGATTCCCTCCGGCAGCGTTGCCGGTGGCCCGAGGAGTACACGTGACCAGCACAGCGCAGGCACCCAAGTCAGGAGCCAGGACGGCTCACCCCGATCATCTCGGGCACGTCATCTTCATCGCGGCGGCGGCCGCGATGGGCGGTTTCCTCTTCGGCTACGACAGCTCCGTGATCAACGGTGCCGTCGAAGCCATCCGCGGCCGCTACGACGTCGGCTCCGCAGCCCTGGCCCAGGTCATCGCCATCGCTCTCATCGGCTGCGCCGTCGGCGCCGCCACCGCCGGCCGCATAGCCGACCGCATCGGCCGTATCCGGTGCATGCAGATCGCCGCGGTCCTCTTCACGGTCAGCGCCGTCGGCTCCGCGCTGCCCTTCGCCCTGTGGGACCTCGCGTTCTGGCGCGTCGTCGGCGGCTTCGCCATCGGCATGGCCTCCGTGATCGGCCCGGCCTACATCGCCGAGGTCGCCCCGCCCGCCTACCGCGGCCGGCTCGGCTCCTTCCAGCAGGCCGCGATCGTCATCGGCATCGCCGTGTCGCAGCTGGTCAACTGGGGTCTGCTGAACGCCGCCGACGGTGACCAGCGCGGCAAGCTGATGGGCCTGGAGGCCTGGCAGGTCATGCTCGGCGTCATGGTCATCCCGGCGATCCTCTACGGGCTGCTCTCCTTCGCCATCCCCGAGTCCCCGCGCTTCCTCATCTCCGTCGGCAAGCACGAGCGCGCCCGGGAGATCCTCGCCGAGGTCGAGGGCAAGGACGTCGACCTGGACGCCCGTGTCGCCGAGATCGAGGGCGCCATGAAGAGCGAGCACAAGTCGAGCTTCAAGGACCTGCTCGGCGGCAGCTTCTTCTTCAAGCCGATCGTCTGGGTCGGCATCGGCCTGTCGGTCTTCCAGCAGTTCGTCGGCATCAACGTCGCGTTCTACTACTCCTCGACGCTGTGGCAGTCCGTCGGCGTCGACCCCGCGGACTCGTTCTTCTACTCCTTCACCACGTCGATCATCAACATCGTCGGCACCGTCATCGCGATGATCTTCGTCGACCGCATCGGCCGCAGGCCGCTCGCGATCATCGGCTCGGTCGGCATGGTCGTCGGCCTGGCGCTGGAGGCCTGGGCGTTCTCCCACCCCCTGGTCGACGGCAGGCTGCCGGCCGCGCAGGGCTGGATCGCCCTGATCGCCGCACACGTCTTCGTCCTCTTCTTCGCCCTGTCCTGGGGTGTGGTCGTCTGGGTCATGCTCGGCGAGATGTTCCCGAACCGGATCCGTGCCGCCGCGCTGGGCGTGGCCGCCGCCGCGCAGTGGATCGCCAACTGGGCCATCACCGCGAGCTTCCCGTCGCTGGCCGACTGGAACCTCTCCGTGACCTACGTGATCTACACCGCGTTCGCCGCGCTGTCGATCCCGTTCGTCCTGAAGTTCGTCAAGGAGACGAAGGGCAAGGCCCTGGAGGAGATGGGCTAGGCCCGTCCCGAGACTCGGGGGGAAGGGCCAAAGTCCCCGCTGCCCCTCTCCCCGTAACCCGCCGCCGCCCCGGTTCGGCCACTGCCCGAGCCGGGGCGGCGGTCTGTCGTCTCACCGGATCAGCACTCCGCGCTCGACCACCCGGGCGGGCGGGGCGGCCACCAGGTTCCGCAGGCGCCGCACCAGCCCCGCCCGGTGCCCGGCGCGTCCGCGCGGTCGCCGCGTGTTCTCGGCGATCGCGTCGAGGTGCTCGCGCGGCAGCGCCACCTCGCGCGGGAACTCCCCGACCTCCCCGGCCTCGATCGCCACGTCGTCGCCGGCCGGAACCGGCAGGAACGGGGCGCCCAGCGCACGCACCGGATCCGATCCCACACCGTCCGGCGCCAGGACTCGAACACGGCCGAGTCGTTGCGCCCTTCGGGGACGTCGAGGATCCGCCGCTGTCCCGTCCGGCTCGCGCGGGAACGCATCGACCGCGAGGCTCATGGCTCCAGTGGATCACCAGGAGCCGCGGCCGACCACGGGATATACGCGCTCGTCAGCCCCTCAGCCGCGGCAGCACCTGCTCGCAGAACAACTGCAGACTCCGCCAGCCCTCCTCCACCGGCATTCCGCCCGCCAGGGGATGCAGGACATAGGAGTCCAGCCCGAGTGCCACGCACGCGTCCGGGGTGAGGATCCGGTACACGCCCTCCGCGCGCAGGTCCTCGACCGTCGTCGCCGCCGACTTCACCGCCGAGCGCACCCCGCCCGACTGCCACGAGGCGTACGTCCGCGCCTCGTGCAGGAAGTGCTGCCCGCAGTGCGCCCAGGCCCGGTCCGGGTCCTCGGCCACATGCAGCAGGGGCGTCTCGGCGGCGGGCATCATCACCCAGCCCTCGGTGCCGTACTCGACGAGCAGCTCCTTGTAGTACGCCTCCAGCTCCGGCAGGTGTGCGCTGGGGAAGAAGGGCAGGCCGAGCCGGGCGGCGCGGCGGGCGGCGGCCCGGGAGGAGCCGCCCACCAGCAGCAGCGGGTGCGGGTCGGTGAAGGGGCGCGGGGTGATGCGGACGGTGCGGCCCCGGTAGGTGAACGGCTCGCCGGTCCACGCCTTCAGCAGGGTCTCCAGCAGCTCGTCCTGAAGCTTGCCGCGCCGGGCGAAGTCCACGCCGAACAGGTCGTACTCCTGGGGCCGGTACCCGATCCCGGCGACCGTCACCAGCCGGCCGTTGCTCAGCAGGTCCAGCACGGCGATCTCCTCGGCCAGCCGCAAGGGGTCGTGCAGCGGGCCGATGATCGCCGAGACGGTGACCGCGACACGCCGGGTGGCGCCGAAGACGGCCCCCGCGAAGACGAACGGCGACGGCAGCCAGTTGTTCACGGCCCCGTGGTGCTCCTCCGTCTGCACGGTGCTCACACCCCGGTCGTCGGCGTACGCGGCCATCTCCAGGGCAGCCCGGTACCGGGCACCGAGCTCGGCGGGGGTCGCCCCGGGAGCGACGAGGTTGAAGCGTGCGACCGTGACGGGCATGGGGGTGTCTCCCTCCACCGGGCGGGTGTCCGGGGGACGTTAGCTGACGATGCGTCAGACATCCAGGGGTGTGGAGATCCGGCGGCCCACGCCCCTCACGCGCGGTGCGAGCAGGGTGACCCGGGGCCCCATGACTGATACTGGACGCGTTATGGACATCGTCATCCTTGCTGTAGTCATCGCCGTGGTCGTGCTCGGCGCGCTCGGCGGGCTCATCGTCGGCAGCCGGCGCAAGAAGCAGCTGCCCCCGCCCCCGCCCGCAGCGCCCGACATCACCGCCCCACCGGCCGAGCCGCACGTCGGCGACGAGGCCGAGACGCCGCGGGAGGAACCGCGGCGCACGATAGAGGAGGTGGATCTTCCGGACGGCTCGGCTCCGGTCGTAGTCGAGGAGCCGCCCGCCGAAGCTCCCGGGATCGAGATCCCGGAACCCACCGCCGGCCGTCTCGTCCGGCTGCGGACCCGGCTCTCCCGCTCGCAGAACGCCCTCGGCAAGGGCTTGCTCACCCTGCTGTCGCGCGAGCATCTCGACGAGGACACCTGGGAGGAGATCGAGGACACGCTGCTCACCGCCGACGTCGGCGTGCAGCCCACCCAGGAACTGGTCGAGCGGCTGCGCGAGCGCGTGAAGGTGCTCGGTACCCGCACCCCCGAGGAACTGCGCACCCTGCTCCGCGAGGAACTGCTCACGCTGGTCGGCCGTGACATGGACCGCGCCGTCAAGACCGAGCCGGAGGACCGCAAGCCGGGCATCGTGATGGTGGTCGGGGTGAACGGCACCGGCAAGACCACCACCACCGGCAAGCTCGCCCGCGTCCTGGTGGCCGACGGCCAGAGCGTCGTCCTCGGCGCCGCCGACACCTTCCGTGCCGCCGCCGCCGACCAGCTCCAGACCTGGGGCGAGCGCGTCGGCGCCCACACCGTGCGCGGGCCGGAGGCCGGCGACCCGGCCTCCGTCGCCTTCGATGCGGTCAAGGAGGGCAAGGAGATGGGCGCGAACGTCGTGCTCATCGACACCGCCGGCCGCCTGCACACCAAGACCGGCCTCATGGACGAGCTCGGCAAGGTCAAGCGGGTCGTGGAGAAGCAGGCCCCGGTCGACGAGGTGCTGCTCGTCCTGGACGCCACCACCGGCCAGAACGGCCTGGTCCAGGCCCGGGTCTTCTCCGAGGTGGTCGACATCACCGGCATCGTGCTGACCAAGCTGGACGGCACGGCCAAGGGCGGCATCGTGGTCGCGGTCCAGCGCGAGCTGGGCGTCCCGGTCAAGCTCATCGGGCTCGGCGAGGGCGCGGACGACCTGGCGCCGTTCGAGCCGGAGGCGTTCGTTGACGCCCTTATCGGAGAGTGAGCTCGGCTCCTGCCGAGGATTCACCCACGAACGTCGTACGTGCACGGCGAAGCGCCCGCTCCCGAGGTCAGGTCGGGGTCGGGCGCTTCGCCGTGTGTGTCTCCGCCGCGGCTAGGCCCGCGACCGATGGGCCACGTACGCCAGTGTGCCCAGCACCAGACGGGCCTCCGGCGGGCGGGACGCCGAGTCCAGAGCGGGGGAGCGGAGCCAGCGCACCGGGCCGAGGCCGCCGCGGTCGGAGGGCGGCGCCGTGATGTGCGCGCCGGGGCCGAGACCGCGCAGGTCGAGGGAGTCCGGGTCGTCCCAGCCCATGCGGTACAGCAGGCCGGCCAGGTCGGCGGCGGCGCCCGGGGCGACGAAGAACTGGGCCCGGCCGTCCGGGGTCGCCGCGACCGGTCCGACGGGCAGACCCATGCGCTCCAGCCGGGCCAGCGCGCGGCGGCCGGCCGGCTCGGCCACCTCGATGACGTCGAACGCCCGGCCGACCGGCAGCATCACCGAGGCGCCGGGGAACTCGCCCCACGTCCGAGTCACGTCGTCCAGCGTCGCCCCGGCCGCGAGCACCGGCGCGAAGTCCAGCGGGTGCGCGCCCGGCGCCGGGCAGTCGTCATGGCCGCAGGAGCAGGCGCCCGCCGAGGCCCGTGCGCCCGGCACCACGTCCCAGCCCCACAATCCGGTGTACTCGGCCACCGCCGTGCCGTCCGACGTACGGCTGCGACGGCGCGCTCCGGTCCGGATGTCGCGCATGCCCCGGCTGATGCCGATCGTGAAGCCCATGCCCCCTCCAACGGGTCCGACGCAGCGCCGGTTACGCTGCGGACGCGATGCGTGACTCTCCGTTTCCGCTTCCCTGGCGGTAGTCGGTTCATTCAGCGCCCGGATGTGCCCAGGGTGGCGTGCCCGACGACGCGCGCCCCCGAGTGCATCACTGCACCCGCTCCTGGTTCTGCTGTGTCAAGTCAATCGCGCGTAGCCGTACGTGAGTTCATTCGATGGGGTGGCGAATGGTGGCGTTTCCGTGTGAGCCGTGGCTGGACGGGTGATCGTAGGATTACTTTGTGTGCACGAGTCCTGGGGGCACATGCAATCGTGGGTATGCCGGAGGCAAGTCGTCATTCCGTTCGAGGGGTGACAAGGGCCGGACGGACGGCCGTACGAACCGGCATGCTGATAGGGCTTGGCGCACTCGGCGACAAGTGGTCTCAGGGATGGGGGCGTTCCAGTGAGCGGCAACGGCGGAGGCGGAACGAACGCTGCGGGCGCGACGCACGCTGACAAGCGCCCGAACGAGCTGCTCACCTCCTGGTTCGTGCGCAGCGGCTGGTCCAAGGGCGAACTCGCCCGCCAGGTCAACCGCAGGGCACGCCAGTTGGGCGCCAACCACATCTCCACGGACACCTCCCGCGTGCGCCGCTGGCTCGACGGTGAGAACCCCCGCGAGCCGATCCCCAGGATCCTGTCCGAGCTGTTCTCGGAGCGCTTCGGCGTCGTCGTCTCCGTCGAGGACCTGGGGCTGCGCACCGCGCGCCAGTCACCGTCCGCGACCGGCGTCGACCTGCCCTGGACGGGCCCGCAGACGGTGGCCCTGCTCAGCGAGTTCTCGCGCAGCGACCTCATGCTGGCGCGGCGCGGCTTCCTCGGGAGCTCGCTGGTGCTGTCCGCGGGCCCGGCCCTCGTCGAGCCCATGCAGCGCTGGCTCGTCCCTTCGCCCGCGGCCCCGAGGCCGGCACCCGAGCCCGCGGGCGGCTCCGGGCGCGCCCGCGGCCGCCTCTCCAAGCCGGAGCTGGACCTCCTGGAGACCACGACGGTGATGTTCCGGCAGTGGGACGCCCAGTGCGGCGGCGGCCTGCGCCGCAAGGCGGTCGTCGGGCAGCTGCACGAGGTGACCGACCTCCTCCAGGAGCCCCAGCCCGAGTCCACCACCCGCCGCCTGTTCAAGGTCGCCGCCGAACTCGCCGAGCTGGCCGGCTGGATGTCGTACGACATCGGTCTCCAGCCGACCGCGCAGAAGTACTTCGTCCTCGCGCTGCACGCCGCCAAGGAGGCGGGCGACCGGCCCCTCGGCTCGTACGTGCTGTCCAGCATGAGCCGCCAGATGATCCACCTCGGACGGCCCGACGACGCGCTGGAGCTGATCCACCTCGCGCAGTACGGCAGCCGGGACTGCGCCAGTCCGCGCACCCAGTCCATGCTGTATGCGATGGAGGCCCGCGCCTACGCGAACATGGGGCAGCCCGGCAAGTGCAAGCGGGCGGTCCGGATGGCCGAGGACACCTTCGCCGAGGCCGACGAGTGGGACGACCCGGACCCCGACTGGATCCGCTTCTTCTCCGAGGCCGAGCTGTACGGCGAGAACTCCCACTCCTACCGCGACCTGGCCTACGTCGCCGGCCGCAGCCCCACCTACGCCTCGCTGGCCGAGCCCCTGATGAACCGGGCGGTCGAGCTCTTCGCCGAGGACGACGAGCACCAGCGTTCGTATGCGCTGAACCTGATCGGGATGGCCACGGTGCACCTCCTCCAGCGTGAGCCCGAGCGGAGCACGCTCTTCGCCACCGAGGCCATGCAGGTCGCCAAGAAGGTCCGCTCCGAGCGCGTCAACACCCGCATCCGCAAGACGGTCGACACCGCCGCCCGCGACTTCGGCGACCTGGGCGAGGTGGTCGACCTCACCGAGCGGCTCGCCGTGGAACTGCCCGAGACCGCCGAGGCGGTCTGAGAAGCCGCACCACCCCCAGAACCCCGGCCGCGGCCGGCCCTCCCGAACTGCCCGACTCGGCTCCCCCATGCCAGGTCATCGGAAGGCCGACCGCGGCCGGTCTGTGTGCCCCCGGCTGTCCGAAAGCCGAAGGTTGCGCCACGATAACGATCGGCTCGCCCGCAATCCGGCAGTTCATCGACGCGTAACACAGAACGCGCCTTCGTCACGGTCGCGAAACAACGAGGGGCTTCGACCGAAACCGCGCTGCGCCAATCTCGTGGCGCATAACCGGCCCGCCCCTCAATCCGCTCGAGGCTTCGCCCGCACGGGGCCGTACACATGACGAGGAGACGCCGATGGCACCAGCCATCACCCTTGCCGCAGAGGCTCCCAAGCTCTCTGCCGCGAACACAGGGTTCATGCTCATCTGTTCCGCCCTGGTGATGCTCATGACCCCGGGCCTGGCCTTCTTCTACGGAGGCATGGTCCGCGTCAAGAGCACCCTGAACATGCTGATGATGAGCTTCATCAGCCTCGGGATCGTCACCATCCTGTGGGTGCTGTACGGCTTCTCCATGGCGTTCGGCACCGACTCCGGCAGCCTCATCGGCTGGAACTCCGACTGGGTCGGCCTCGGCAACATCGGCCTGACGGAGCTGTGGCCCGGCTACACCATCCCGGTGTTCGTGTTCCTGGTCTTCCAGCTGATGTTCGCGATCATCACGCCCGCCCTGATCAGCGGTGCCCTCGCGGACCGCGTGAAGTTCAGCGCGTGGGCGCTGTTCATCGCCCTGTGGGCCACGGTCGTCTACTTCCCGGTCGCGCACTGGGTCTGGGGCGCCGGCGGCTGGGCCTTCGAGATGGGCGTCATCGACTTCGCCGGTGGTACGGCGGTGCACATCAACGCGGGTGCCGCGGCGCTCGGCGTGATCCTCGTCATCGGCAAGCGCGTCGGCTTCAAGAAGGACCCGATGCGCCCGCACAGCCTGCCGCTGGTCATGCTCGGCGCCGGTCTGCTGTGGTTCGGCTGGTTCGGCTTCAACGCCGGCTCCTGGCTCGGCAACGACGACGGCGTCGGCGCGCTGATGTTCGTCAACACGCAGGTCGCCACCGCCGCCGCCATGCTGGCCTGGCTGATCTACGAGAAGATCCGCCACGGCGCGTTCACCACGCTCGGTGCCGCCTCCGGCGCGGTCGCGGGCCTGGTCGCCATCACCCCGGCCGGCGGTGCGGTCACCCCGCTCGGCGCGATCGCGGTCGGCGCCATCGCCGGTGTCCTGTGCGCCATGGCCGTCGGCCTCAAGTACAAGTTCGGCTACGACGACTCCCTCGACGTCGTCGGCGTCCACCTGGTCGGCGGTGTCGTCGGCTCCCTGCTGATCGGCCTCTTCGCCAGCGGCAAGGGCCAGTCCACCGTCGAGGGCCTCTTCTACGGCGGCGGCCTGACCCAGTTCTGGAAGCAGTGCGCCGGTGTCTTCGCGGTGCTGGCCTACTCCCTGATCGTCTCCGCGATCCTCGCCTTCATCCTGGACAAGACCATGGGCATGAGGGTCCCCGAGGACGACGAGATCGCCGGAATCGACCAGGCCGAGCACGCCGAGACCGCATACGACTTCAGCGGCGCCGGTGGCGGTGCCGCCAGGACCGCCGCAGCCGCGGCCGCCGTGGGCGGCGCCGAGAGCAAGAAGGTGGACGCATGAAGCTCATCACCGCCGTCGTGAAGCCGCACCGGCTCGACGAGATCAAGGAGGCCCTGCAGGCCTTCGGAGTACACGGCCTGACGGTCACCGAGGCCAGCGGCTACGGTCGTCAGAGGGGCCACACCGAGGTCTACCGCGGTGCCGAGTACACCGTCGACCTGGTCCCCAAGATCCGCATCGAGGTCCTGGTCGAGGACGACGACGCCGAGCAGCTGATCGACGTGGTGGTCAAGGCGGCCCGCACCGGCAAGATCGGTGACGGCAAGGTCTGGTCGATCCCGGTCGAGACGGCCGTGCGGGTCAGGACCGGCGAGCGCGGCCCCGACGCGCTCTGACAGCCCTCTGGGCAGGCGAACGGAACAGGAGCCACTGGGTGACGGGTACGGACGTGCAGAAGGAAGCAGAGGACTCGGGACCCAGCGGCTACGCGGCGGCCCGGCTGCGCCTCCTCACCGAGGAGGCGCGGTCCGGGCCGCCGCGCCGTGCGGCCCTGGCCGATCTCACGGACGAATGGCTCAGCGGCCTGTTCGCCGCGGGCGCCGAGGGGCTGCGCGGAGCCTCCCTCGTCGCCGTCGGCGGCTACGGACGGGGTGAGCTGTCCCCGCGCAGCGACCTCGACCTGCTCCTGCTGCACGACGGCACCGACACCAAGGCGGTCGCCGCCCTCGCCGACCGGCTCTGGTACCCCGTGTGGGACCTGGGCCTGGACCTGGACCACTCGGTCCGCACGCCTGCCGAGGCCCGCAAGACCGCCGGCGAGGACCTCAAGGTGCAGCTCGGCCTGCTGGACGCCCGGCACATTGCCGGCGACCTCGGCCTCACCGCGTCACTGCGCACGGCGGTGCTGGCCGACTGGCGCAACCAGGCGCCCAAACGTCTCCCCGAACTCCAGGAACTGTGCGCCGAACGCGCCGAGCGCCAAGGCGAGTTGCAGTACCTGCTGGAGCCCGACCTGAAGGAGGCCCGCGGCGGGCTGCGGGACGCCACGGCGCTGCGGGCCGTCGCCGCCTCCTGGCTCGCCGACGCCCCGCGCGAGGGCCTCGCCGACGCCCGGCGCCGGCTCCTCGACGTCCGGGACGCCCTGCATCTGACCACCGGGCGCGCCACCGACCGGCTCGCCCTCCAGGAACAGGACCAGGTGGCCGCCGAGCTCGGCCTGCTCGACGCGGACACACTGCTGCGCCAGGTCTACGAGGCCGCGCGGCTCATCTCGTACGCCAGTGACGTCACCTGGCGCGAGGTGGGGCGCGTCCTGCGGTCACGCGCCGTACGGCCCCGGCTGCGCGCCATGCTGGGCGGCGGGAAACCGGCCGGTGAGCGTTCCCCGCTGGCCGAGGGCGTGGTGGAGCAGGACGGTGAGGTGGTGCTCGCCCGTGCCGCGCGCCCCGAGCGCGACCCCGTGCTGCCCTTGCGTGCCGCGGCCGCCGCCGCGCAGGCCGGGCTCCCGCTCTCCCTGCACGCCGTACGGCGCCTGGCGGCCACCGTGCGCCCGGTGCCCACACCCTGGCCGGCCGAGGCCCGCGAGCAGCTCGTCACCCTGCTCGGCTCGGGACACCCCACCATCGAGGTGTGGGAGGCGCTGGAGGCCGAGGGGCTGATCACCCGGCTGCTGCCCGACTGGGAGCGGGTCCGCTGCCGCCCGCAGCGCAACGCCGTGCACCTGTGGACCGTCGACCGGCACCTCATCGAGACCGCCGTGCAGGCCTCCGAGTTCACCCGCCAGGTCAGCCGGCCCGACCTGCTGCTGGTCGCCGCGCTGCTGCACGACATCGGCAAGGGCTGGCCCGGCGACCACTCCGTGGCGGGCGAGATCATCGCCAAGGACGTGGCCGCCCGCATCGGCTTCGACCGCCACGACGTGGCCGTCATCGCCACCCTCGTACGGCATCACCTGCTGCTCATCGACACCGCCACCCGGCGCGACCTGGAGGACCCGGCCACCGTGCGCTCCGTCGCCGAGGCCGTCGGCTCCCAGGGCACTCTGGAGCTGCTGCACGCGCTCACCGAGGCCGACGCCCTCGCGACCGGCCCGGCCGCCTGGTCGTCCTGGCGCGGCTCGCTCGTCGCCGACCTGGTCAAACGGGTCTCGGCGGTGCTCGCGGGCGACGCCCCGGACGACCCCGAGGAGGCCGCGCCCACCGCCGAGCAGGAGCGGCTCGCCCTGGAGGCGGTGGCCACGGGCAGCCCGGTGCTCTCGCTGCGGGCCCAGACCGAGCCGCCCGCCGGGCAGGAGCCGTCCGGCGACCCCGAGCCGCTCGGCGTGGAGCTGCTCATCGCCGTCCCCGACCAGCCCGGGGTGCTGCCCGCGGTGGCCGGTGTCCTCGCGATGCACCGGCTGACCGTACGCACCGCCGAGCTGCGCTCCCTGCACCTCCCGGACGGTGTCGACGGCTCCGTCCTGCTGCTGGACTGGCGGGTCGCCGCCGAGTACGGCTCGCTGCCGCAGGCCGCCCGGCTGCGCGCGGACCTGGTCCGGGCCCTGGACGGCTCCCTGGACATCGCCGGCCGCCTCGCCGAACGGGACGCGGCCTATCCGCGCCGCCGGGGCGTGGTCGCCCCCGCGGCCCGGGTCTCCGTCCACCCGGCCGCCTCCCGGCTGGCCACGGTCATCGAGGTCCGCTCCCAGGACGCCCCCGGCCTGCTCTTCCGTATCGGCAGGGCCCTGGAGGACGCGAGCGTGCGGGTGCGCAGCGCGCATGTCTCGACCCTCGGTGCCAACGCCGTCGACGCCTTCTACGTGACCGGCCCCAAGGGCGCGCCGCTGCCCGGGGACGAGGCGGCGTCGGTGGCGCGGAAGCTGGAGGAGACACTGCGGGGGTGAGGCCGACCCGGCGACTTGTCACGCCGGGATACCCTGGAGGGCGATTCCCTGTAGCCACCAACCCTGAGGACCGCGAGCGCCGTGTTCGATACTCTTTCCGATCGCCTCTCAGCGACCTTCAAGAACCTGCGCGGCAAGGGACGGCTCTCCGAGGCGGACATCGACGCCACGGCGCGCGAGATCCGGATCGCGCTCCTCGAGGCGGACGTGGCGCTTCCCGTCGTCCGGACGTTCATCAAGAACGTCAAGGAGCGCGCCCTCGGCGCCGAGGTCAGCAAGGCGCTGAACCCCGCCCAGCAGGTCCTCAAGATCGTCAACGACGAGCTCGTCACCATCCTCGGCGGCGAGACCCGGCGGCTGCGCTTCGCCAAGCAGCCGCCGACCGTGATCATGCTGGCGGGTCTGCAGGGTGCCGGTAAGACCACCCTCGCGGGCAAGCTCGGCCGCTGGCTCAAGGAGCAGGGCCACTCGCCGCTGCTGGTCGCGTGTGACCTCCAGCGCCCCAACGCCGTCAACCAGCTCAGCGTGGTAGCCGAGCGGGCCGGTGTCGCGGTCTACGCCCCCGAGCCGGGCAACGGCGTCGGTGACCCGGTCAAGGTCGCCAAGGACTCCATCGAGCACGCGAAGACCAAGGTCCACGACATCGTGATCGTGGACACCGCCGGCCGCCTCGGCATCGACCAGGAGATGATGCAGCAGGCCGCGGACATCCGCGACGCCGTCTCCCCGGACGAGATCCTGTTCGTCGTCGACGCGATGATCGGCCAGGACGCCGTCAACACCGCCGAGTCCTTCCGCGACGGCGTCGGCTTCGACGGCGTGGTGCTCTCCAAGCTCGACGGTGACGCCCGCGGTGGTGCCGCCCTGTCGATCCGGCAGATCACCGGCAAGCCGATCATGTTCGCGTCGAACGGCGAGAAGCTCGACGACTTCGACGCGTTCCACCCTGACCGGATGGCCTCCCGCATCCTCGACATGGGTGACCTCCTCACCCTGATCGAGCAGGCGGAGAAGACGTTCAGCCAGGAAGAGGCCGAGAAGATGGCCTCCAAGCTGGCGTCCAAGAAGGGCCAGGACTTCACCCTGGACGACTTCCTGGCCCAGATGGAGCAGGTCCGCAAGATGGGCTCCATCTCCAAGCTGCTCGGCATGCTCCCGGGCATGGGCCAGATGAAGGACCAGATCAACAACCTGGACGAGCGGGACGTCGACCGCACGGCCGCCATCATCAAGTCGATGACCCCGGCCGAGCGCCAGGAACCGACGATCATCAACGGCTCGCGCCGCGCCCGTATCGCCCGGGGTTCCGGCGTCGAGGTCAGCGCGGTCAAGAACCTGGTCGAGCGGTTCTTCGAGGCCCGCAAGATGATGTCCCGCATGGCCCAGGGCGGCGGCATGCCCGGGATGCCCGGCATGCCGGGCATGGGCGGCGGCCCCGGCCGTAGCAAGAAGCAGCCGAAGAAGGCCAAGGGCAAGCAGCGCTCCGGCAACCCGATGAAGCGCAAGCAGCAGGAGCAGGAGGAGGCCGCCCGCCGGGCCGCCGCGGCCGAGGGCGGCGGCGCCTTCGGGCTGCCCCAGCAGGGCGGCAAGGACTTCGAACTCCCCGACGAGTTCAAGAAGTTCATGGGCTGACGTCCCGTCCGACCGCGCTGAGGGCGCCCCCCTTGTCCGGGGGGCGCCCTCAGTGGTGTGTCGGTGGCTCGCGGGTCAGCCGTTCGGGAACTTCCAGATGTACGGCTCGCCGTCCTCCTCGGCCCAGTGGACCTCGACGCTCTTCGCGTTCGCCGGGATCACGTACGTCTCGCAGAAGACATGGCTCTCGCCCTGCTTCCAGCTGTCGACGTCGTAGGGGTCCTCGCAGCCCGCCGCGTCCTCGGAGGCGCCGATGAGGACGCTGCCGCGCTGCCCGTCGGCGAAGACCGTGGCGCCGTCGTGCACATCGGAACCGTCGGTGAGGGCGGGCCCGCTCTGGTGCGTGTACTTCAGGTGCGCGACGGCCAGCACCTTGCCCTTGACCTTGTCGGGCTCCGAGACGGCCTTCGCCGCCTCCGCCTCGGTGCCCACCTCGACCTTCTGTGCCAGGACCTGGTAGGTGACCTCGCCCGGGTCCTCCGCGACCTTGCCTGTCGCGCTCTCGCCGCTGCCCATCCCGCCGCCGGAGGTGGGCTCCGGAGACGGTGAGGCCTCGGCCCGGGCGGTGCCCGTGCTCTTCGCGTCGGCGGTGTCGTCGCCGCCCCCGCAGGCGGTGAGCGTCAGAGCGAGGACGGCGACGGGCGCGACGAGGCGCAGCGCGGTCTGGTGGTGCGGCACAGCAGCTCCTGTATGCAGATGTGTAGGTCCCACAAGCGGTGGATCACATTAAGCGTTCTTGATCCACTTGGTGAAACCAAAAGCACCCCATGGCGCCTTCTTCACACTGTTCACACCTGCATCGGAAACGCGTTCGTCAGGGTGTCCTGGCGATCAGATACCGGAACACGTTCGGCATCCACACCGTCCCGTCCTGCCGCTGGTGCGGATGCAGGGCCTCGGTCAGCTCCTTGTCCACCTGCGCCTGGTCCGTAGCCGTCATCGCCGCGTCGAACAGGCCCGTCGACTTCAGGCCGCGTACCGCGCTGTCCACGTCGGCGTATCCGAAGGGGCACGCCACCCGCCCCGACCCGTCCGGTTCGAGGCCGGCCCGCTGGGCGACGTCCTCCAGGTCGTCGCGGCAGGCCGGACGCCAGCTGCCCGTGTGGCGCAGCGGCTCCGCCAGCTTCGCGGCCACCCGCATCACGGACGCCGTGGCACACCGCTCCGGCGGACCCCAGCCGGCCAGCACCACGGCCGCGCCGCGCCGGGCCAGCGGTGCCGCCTCCGCGAGCAGCCCGCCCAGCCCCTCCGAGTCGCCCGCGAGGCACCCGATCGGCTCGAACGCGGTCACCAGGGTGTACCCCGGAGCGCCCGGCACCGCGGTGTCCCGGGGCGTTCCGTCGACCAGCCGGATGTCCGGCCGCGCACGCGTACCCGGCGTTTCGGGCAGCAGCCGCTCCCGCGCCAGGGTCATTCTTTCGGGGGAGACGTCGACACCGGTGACCGCCGCTCCCCGGGCGGCGGCCATCAGCAGGGAGAGTCCGGAACCGCAGCCGAGGCCGAGCAGCCGCGTGGCGGGACCCACTTCCAGTCGCTCGTAGACGGCCTCGTAGAGCGGTACGAGCATCCGCTCCTGGATCTCGGACCAGTCACGCGCGCGTGCACGCAGGTCCACGCGGGGTACGGAACCCGCGTGAGGCAGGTGCTGCCGCACGAGCGTAGGTGTCATAAGTAAGCGCCCCAATCCGCCGAGAGTTGCCTCTTGCCCGATTCCATGGCCCCCGTGACAGTGCGCTCGCACTACCCCCGTATGCCAGGAAACTCCCCCCTCGACCTGTCGTCCAGTGGAATGGGGCAGGGGTTGTGAGATGTCATGTGCCTATGGCGAGATTTCACATTCCGGCAACCCGGGCCCGTACGATCCCGCCATGGCCAGGGCACCCGTTCTCACCTCCCGGGCGGACGATTTCCCGCGCTGGTACCAGGACTTGATCACCAAGGCGGAGCTCGCCGACAACGGTCCGGTGTGCGGCACCATGGTCATCCGCCCGTACGGGTACGGGCTGTGGGAGGGGATGCAGGCGGAGATGGACGCCCGCATCTAGGAGACGGGCACCCGGAACGCGTACTTCCCGCTGCTGATCCCCGAGTCGTACCTCGCCAGGGAGGCCGACCACGTCGAGGGGTTCGCGCCCGAGCTGGCCGTGGTCACCCACAGCGGCGGCAAGGAACTCGAAGAGCCTGCGGTGGTCCGTCCCACCTCCGAGATGATCGTCACAGAACTTCGCGAAGGCCTTCTCCACCCGGTACCTGTCCAGGGACGGCCGACAGGAGCTGGTCTGGCAGACCTCCTGGGGCTCCACCACCCGCATGATCGGCGCCCTGGTGATGATGCACGGCGACGACGGTCTGCGTGTCCCGCCCCGGCTGGCGCAGATCCAGGCGGTCGTGCTCGCGATCAAGGGTGAGGAACCGGTTCTGGCCATGGTCCGCGAGCTCGGCGACCGGCTCGAGGCGGCCGGTGTCCGTGTCCACGTCGACGACCGCACCGACATCCCGTTCGGCCGCCGCGCGGTCGACTGGGAGCTCAAGGGCGTGCCCGTCCGGATCGAGATCGGCCCGCGGGACCTGGAGAAAGGCACCGCGATGCTGGCCCGCCGCATCCCGGGCGGCAAGGAGCCGGTCTCCCTGGACTCCCTGGTGTGTCGCTGTTGCCCGAGGTCCTGGAGGAGGACCAGGCGCTGCTGCTGAGGCAGTCGCGCGAGCGCCGCGAGTCCCGTACGGCCGAGGTCTCCACGTTCGAGGAGGCCGTCGAGGCGGCCTCCGCCGGCGGCTGGGCGCGCATCCCCTGGGCCACGCTCGGCGAGGAGGGCGAGTCCAGGCTCGCCGATCACGCGGTGACCGTACGGTGTCTGGTCGCCGAGGACGGGTCGGTGCCGGACGCCGACGACGCACCCGGTAACGTCGCGGTCGTCGCACGCGCTTACTGAGGTGGGGCATGCGCTTACCGGGGTGGGGCAGGCGCTTGCCGTGTGGGGCGCGAGGCGACCGAAACACCTCTTGCGCATCAGCGGACCCTTGGCATCCCGGCGCGCAGACAGGGCCTACGCGCCGGGGCGTACGCGGAGCTACGCACCACCTTGTGGTGAGCTGTGAGGCTTATCCGCAGATCGGCGCACCCGCCCTCGTCGGGACGCATCAGAGGCAACTGACGGGTACGTGCAAATTATTTGGGATGGCCCGGAATCGGAACACTGGGGCACCCCGGCTCGTTGTCATTACGTGAGCACGACACAGACACCACCTGTACTCGCCGCAGAGCTGGCACAGGCGTGGGCCGACATTCAGCGGTACCACCCCGAGCTGCCCGACCTTGCCGCGCCAGAGTCCCTGATCGGGGAGTCGTCGTCCGCGTGCGGTCACGAGCTCTCCTTCGAGCGACTGCTCCATGAGGCAGTCCATGGCATCGCCGCCTCGCGCGGCGTCCGCGACACCTCCCGTGCCGGCCGCTACCACAACCGCAGATTCCTCGCGATCGCCGAGGAGCTGGGCCTGGACCACCCCGAGGAACCGCATCCCAGCAGCGGCTTCTCCCTGGTCACGCTCACCCCCGAGGCGAAGCGGCGCTACCGCCCGACGATGGAGCGTCTCCAGCGCGCCCTGAAGGCGCACACCGCCGCGACCTCCTCCGACACCTCCCGCACCTTCCGGGGACCGGCCGCCCGGCACGGCTCCTCCGGCGGCGGCGTACGCGTCAAGGCCGTGTGCGACTGCGGCCGCAACGTCCGCGTCGTCCCGTCGGTCCTCGCCCAGGCCCCCATCGTCTGCGGCGGCTGCGGCAAGCCGTTCCGGATCCCGGACGTCGTGGGAGCGGCAGCGAGCTGACGCCCCGCACCGGCATCTCGTGGCTGCCGGTCCATGGCGCAGGGCTCGGGCCGTGACGCGCATTCGGTGTGCCCCACCTCTACGCCGGGTGCGCTCTCGGCATGCCCGCACGGCCGCCCGGGGCCCCGGCCCGGGGCAACCGCGGGGTGTGGCACAATGGCTAGCTGTACTCGACAGTCGCACAGGAACCCTCTCGCCTCCGGCTGACGCGTCCATCGGGCACTCGGGTACCGCAAATCCCCACGCGGCATTTCCGCCGTGCCCAACCACGTCAAAACCAGGAGAACCCACTCCCGTGGCAGTCAAGATCAAGCTGAAGCGTCTGGGCAAGATCCGTTCGCCTCACTACCGCATCGTCGTCGCCGACTCCCGTACCCGCCGTGACGGCCGGGCCATCGAGGAGATCGGCAAGTACCACCCGACGTACAACCCGTCGGTCATCGAGGTCGACGCCGAGCGTGTGGCGTACTGGCTCGGTGTCGGCGCCCAGCCGACCGAGCCCGTGATGGCCATCCTCAAGAAGACCGGCGACTGGCAGAAGTTCAAGGGCGAGCCCGCCCCGGCTCCGCTGCTGACGCAGCCCGAGAAGGCCGCGCGTCCGTCGTTCGAGGCCATCGGCGGCGACGACGAGGGCAAGGGTGAGGCGATCACCCAGAAGAAGAAGGCCGAGAAGAAGGACGAGGCCGCCGAGTCCGCTTCGACCGAGGCCTGAGCATGCTCGAGGAGGCTCTCGAGCACCTCGTGAAGGGCATCGTCGACAACCCTGACGATGTGCAGGTCGCCTCGCGCAACCTGCGCCGCGGGCAAGTGCTCGAGGTCCGGGTCCACCCGGACGACCTCGGCAAGGTGATCGGCCGCAACGGCCGCACCGCACGCGCCCTGCGCACCGTCGTGGGCGCCATCGGCGGTCGCGGCATCCGCGTCGATCTCGTCGACGTGGACCACGTCCGCTGACGCTTATCGCGCAACCGGCTCGGGCCGGGGAAGGCCTGAGGGCCGTCCCCGGCCCGCAGTCGTATGACAGGAGATTGCACACGTGCAGCTGGTAGTCGCACGGATCGGCCGTGCCCATGGCATCAAGGGTGAGGTCACCGTCGAGGTACGCACTGACGAGCCGGAGCTGAGGCTGGGCCCCGGCGCCGTCCTCACCACCGATCCCGCCGGCGCGGGACCGCTCACCATCGAGACGGGCCGCGTCCACAGCGGCCGCCTCCTGCTGCGCTTCGAGGGCGTCAGCGACCGCAGCGCCGCCGAGGCCCTGCGCAACACCCTCCTGATCGCCGAGATCGACCCGGAGGAAATGCCCGAGGGCGAGGACGAGTACTACGACCACCAGCTCATGGACCTCGACGTGGTCACCGCGGACGGCACCGAGGTCGGCCGGATCACGGAGATCTCCCACCTGCCCTCGCAGGACCTGTTCATCGTCGAGCGCCCCGACGGCAGCGAGGTGCTGATCCCCTTCGTCGAGGAGATCGTCACCGAGATCGACCTCGAGGAGCAGAAGGCCGTCATCAACCCGCCGCCCGGCCTGATCGACGACCGCGCCGAGATCGCCTCCAGCCGGGAAGACGCCCCCGGTCAGGAAGAGTCGTGATGCGCCTCGACGTCGTCACGATCTTCCCCGAGTACCTGGAACCGCTGAACGTCTCCCTCGTCGGCAAGGCACGCGCGCGTGGCCAGCTGAACGTGCACGTCCACGACCTGCGTTCCTGGACCTACGACCGGCACAACACCGTCGACGACACCCCGTACGGCGGCGGCCCCGGCATGGTCATGAAGACCGACCCGTGGGGTGACGCACTGGACTCCGTCCTGGCCGACGGCTACGAGACCGGCTCCCGGGCGCCCGCCCTCATCGTCCCCACCCCCAGCGGCCGTCCCTTCACCCAGGAGCTCGCCGTCCAGCTCTCCGAGCGGCCCTGGCTGATCTTCACCCCGGCCCGCTACGAGGGCATCGACCGTCGTGTCGTCGACGAGTACGCGACCCGGATGCCGGTCTACGAGGTGTCCATCGGCGACTACGTCCTGGCCGGCGGCGAGGCGGCCGTCCTCGTCGTCACGGAGGCCGTGGCGCGGCTGCTGCCCGGCGTCCTGGGCAACGCCGAGTCCCACCGGGACGACTCCTTCGCGCCCGGCGCCATGGCGAGCCTGCTGGAGGGGCCCGTCTACACCAAGCCGCCCGAGTGGCGCGGCCGGGACATCCCCGACGTGCTGCTCAGCGGGCACCACGGCAAGATCGCCCGCTGGCGCCGCGACGAGGCCCTGAAGCGCACCACCGCCCACCGGCCCGACCTCATCGAGCGCTGCGACCCCAAGGCCTTCGACAAGAAGGACCGCGAGATGCTCTCCATCCTGGGCTGGGCACCCGACCCGGCGGGGGAGCCGTACGGCCGATTTTGGCGCAGGACCGACGGCGTGGAAGAATAGCGAGCTGTTGTGCGTCCGTCCGGCGTGCGCCCCTGCCACAGGGGGAGACGACGTCCGCCCCGACCCGCACACCCCTGATCCGAAACACCTAGTTTCCGTTGATGACCTGTGGCATCAGCGAGGAAAGCAGACTCATGTCTCACCTGCTCGACACCGTCGACTCCGCGTCGCTGCGCAGCGACGTCCCCGCCTTCCGCCCGGGCGACACCGTCAACGTCCACGTCCGCGTCATCGAGGGCAACCGCTCCCGTGTGCAGCAGTTCAAGGGCGTTGTGATCCGCCGCCAGGGCTCCGGCGTGCGCGAGACCTTCACGGTCCGCAAGGTCTCCTTCTCCGTCGGCGTCGAGCGCACCTTCCCGGTGCACACCCCGATCGTGGAGAAGATCGAGCTCGTCACCAAGGGTGACGTCCGCCGCGCCAAGCTGTACTACCTGCGCGAGCTCCGCGGCAAGGCCGCGAAGATCAAGGAGAAGCGCGAGAACTGAGCGCCTTCCGGGGTTCACGTCGGGGCCGGATAGCATCTGGCTCCGATGGACACCGAAGCACAGCAGACGGAGCGCGACCGCTCCTCCCGCCCTTCCGGCTCCGAGGGAACGACCTCGGAACCCGCAGGGCCGGAGGACCGGTCGCGTTTCGCGTTGGTGTCGCGGGTCAGCGCCTGGGTCCCGGGCGGCCGGATCACCCTCACCCTGCTGGTCTGCCTGATGTTCCTGCTGTTGCTCAGCACGTTCGTGGTGCGCCCGTTCCAGATCCCCAGCGGATCCATGGAGCAGGCATTGAGGATCGGGGACCGGGTTCTCGTAAATAAGGTGGCATACCGTTTCGGTGCCGCGCCGCAGCGGGGAGACATCGTCGTGTTCGACGGAACCGGGTACTTCGGGCACGCGGACTACGTCAAACGCGTTGTCGGCGTGGGGGGAGACCACGTGGTCTGCTGTGACAGGGAGGGGAGGATCCAGGTGAACGGCCGGCCGGTCGACGAGTCGGGCTTCCTGTATCCCGGCGACAGCCCGTCCACGGTGCCCTTCGACGTCGTCGTGCCCGGCGGCACCCTGTTCGTCCTCGGCGACCATCGCAGCGACTCCAGCGACTCCCGTGACCATCTCGGCTCGCCGGGCGGCGGCATGATCCCCGTCGGCGACGTGATCGGCCGCGCCGACTGGATCATCTGGCCGTTCGGCCACGCCACCCGGCTGCACCGCCCCGACGCCTACGCGCGCGTGCCGGCCGCCGGAAGGGCGGGCGCCCATGGGTAACCGTGGCAAACCGCGCGGCGTCCCTGCGGGCCCCGCGGAGAATCTGCTGCCCACCGGCGCCCGGCGCGCCGCCGGGCCGTCCGGCGGTGGCCGTACGCGTGCCGAGCGCCGCAAGCTCCAGCGCAGGGTCAAGCGGCGCCGCAGGCGCAGCGCCGTCAAGGAGATACCGCTCCTCGTGGGCGTCGCCGTCCTGATAGCGCTGGTACTGAAGACGTTCCTCGTCCAGGCGTTCGTCATCCCGTCCGGCTCCATGGAGCAGACGATCCAGATCGGCGACCGCGTCCTGGTCGACAAGCTCACCCCGTGGTTCGGCTCGAAGCCGCAGCGCGGGGACGTCGTCGTCTTCAAGGATCCCGGCGGCTGGCTCCAGGACGAGCAGCCCACCACGCAGAAGGCCGACCCGGTCGTCATCAAGCAGGTCAAGGAAGGGCTCACCTTCATCGGCCTGCTGCCGTCGGAGAACGAGAAGGACCTCATCAAGCGGGTCGTCGGCGTCGGCGGCGACCGCGTCAAGTGCTGCGACACGCAGGGGCGCGTGACCGTCAACGGCGTCCCGCTGGTCGAGGACTACCTCTATCCCGGCGCCGCGCCCTCCGACACGCCGTTCGACATCACGGTCCCCCAGGGGCGGCTGTGGGTGATGGGCGACCACCGGAACAACTCCGCGGACTCCCGCGCCCACCAGGACACCGACTACGGGGGCACGGTCTCCGAGGACGAGGTGGTGGGCCGTGCCATGGTCATCGCCTGGCCCTTCGGACACTGGAACATGCTGGAGGAACCGAATACGTACGCCTCCGTGTCCGACTCGGCCCCCGGGTCGACCGCAGCTCCCGAACTGTCGCATAGGGTTGCCTCCTACGATTCGAACGAGACGATCCAGCTCCCGACCCCTGCGGAACTCCCGCTCGTTATGGGAGTGGTGGGCCTGCGCCGTGTATGGGGCAGGCAGCGGCACAGAGTGAGGAGTTGGCGTGGGGGATGTGGCGGTTGGCGCACGGTCCGGACACGACGGCGAGGAGCATCGCGGACGCCCCGCGGAATCCGCCGTCCCGGCCGCGGACAGCGCCGTGACCTCCGGGAGTGACTCCGGGGCGGCCGAGGACGACGGGGTGACGGGCGAGCACACGACAACCGGGGACCAGGGACCGGGCGGCACGGCCCGGACCCCGAAGAAGCCGCGCTCCTTCTGGAAGGAGCTGCCGATCCTGATCGGTATCGCGCTGGTGCTGGCGCTGCTGATCAAGACCTTCCTGGTGCAGGCCTTCTCCATCCCCTCCGACTCGATGCAGAACACCCTCCAGCAGGGTGACCGTGTCCTGGTCGACAAGCTCACTCCCTGGTTCGGCTCCGAGCCCGAGCGCGGCGAGGTCGTCGTCTTCCACGACCCGGACAACTGGCTGGCCGGCGAGCCGACCACGGACCCGAACGCGCTGCAGACGTTCCTCAGCTGGATCGGCCTCATGCCGTCCGCGGAGGAGAAGGACCTCATCAAGCGCGTCGTCGGCGTCGGCGGCGACACCATCGAGTGCAAGAACACCGGCCCGCTCACGGTCAACGGCAAGGCACTGAACGAGCAGTCGTACGTCTACGCCGGCAACACGCCGTGCAGCCAGGACGACCAGGGCGGCCAGTTCAAGGTGAAGGTCCCCGAGGGCTACATCTGGGTCATGGGCGACCACCGGCAGAACTCGCGGGACTCCCGCTACAACCAGGCCGACAAGAACCACGGCATGGTCCCGGTGAAGGACGTCGTCGGCCGCGCCGTCGTCGTCGCCTGGCCGATCAACCGCTGGAGCACCCTGCCGGTGCCGGACACCTTCGACCAGCCCGGGCTGAACGCCCAGCCGGCCGCCGCGGGCCTGCCCGCCGCGCCGCAGGGCCTGGCACTGGCCGGTGTGGTGCCGGTGGTGTGGTGGCGTCGCCGGAAGCAGTGATCCCGACCATGGGCTGACCCCGGCCGGTACCCCCGGGTAGGGTGCGGACCCATGGGTGGCGAGAGCATGACGCACACGGCCCCGCGCAGCGGCGGCCCGAGCACCGGCCCGGTGGGCAGCCGGACCGGACAGCGGTTGTCCGGTCTGGCCGTCGCACTGGGCCTCGTGCTGTTCCTGGGCGGATTCGCCTGGGGAGCGGTGGTCTACCGGCCGTACACCGTGCCCACCAGCTCGATGACCCCGACGATCGACGCCGGCGACCGGATCCTGGCGCAGCGCGTCGACGGCGGCGAGGTGCGCCGCGGTGACGTCGTCGTCTTCAAGGACGCGACGTGGGCCAACGCGCCGATGGTCAAGCGCGTGGTCGCCATCGGCGGCGACACGGTCTCCTGCTGCCAGGACGGCAAGCTGGAGGTCAACGGCAAGGAGATCGACGAAACGTACCTGCCCCAGGGCACGCCGGCCGAGATGAGCAATTTCCCGACCGTGACCGTCCCCAAGGGCCGGCTGTTCCTGCTCGGTGACGAGCGCGGCAACTCCGTGGACTCCACCGCCCACCTGACCGACGCCGCCAGCGGCACGGTCGCGCGCTCCGCCGTGGACGCCCGTGTCGACTCCGTCGTGTGGCCGATGAAGGGCATGCTGGAGCGCCCCACCGGCTTCGAGCCGCTCGGCGCCCTCTCCTCGCCCGGCCCGCTGCGGACGATCACCCTCCTGGTGATCGCCGGCGCCGTACTCGTCCTGGGCGGAGGCGCCTACGGACCCGTCGCCAAGCGCACCGGCGCCGCCCGGGCCCGCCGGGAGAGCGGGGAGCCCGCAGGTGTCGGCTGAGGCCGTCGGAGCGGGCCAGGACACCCACGAAGGCGGGTTGCGCAAGGTCGCCCGGGTCGTGCTGCTCGACCCGCAGGACCGCATCCTGTTGCTGCACGGGCACGAACCGGACGATCCGGCCGACGACTGGTGGTTCACCCCCGGCGGGGGCGTGGAGGGCGACGAGACCCGTGAACAGGCCGCCCTGAGGGAACTCGCCGAGGAGACGGGCATCACCGAGGTCGAGCTCGGCCCGGTGATGTGGCGACGGAGGTGCTCCTTCCCGTTCGCCGGCCGCCGCTGGGACCAGGACGAGTGGTACTACCTGGCCCGTACGGACCGCACGGCGGTGGCCGCCACGGGGCTGACCGAGCTGGAACGGCGCAGTGTCGCCGGAGCGCGCTGGTGGACGTGTCCGGAACTGAGCCGGGCACATGAGACGGTGTATCCGACCAGACTCGCCGGGCTGCTGCGCACGCTGCTCGACGAAGGTCCCCCGGCCAGGCCAGTGATCCTTGACCCGGAAATCGTCTAGGGGCTCACGGGACTGGCGCACAATGGGGGGATCGCACGGCTGAAGGGGAACATGCCATGAGCGCCGAGGACCTCGAGAAGTACGAGACCGAGATGGAGCTGAAGCTCTACCGGGAGTACCGCGATGTCGTCGGTCTGTTCAAATACGTGATCGAGACCGAGCGGCGCTTCTACCTGACCAACGACTACGAGATGCAGGTGCACTCGGTCCAGGGTGAGGTTTTCTTCGAGGTGTCCATGGCGGACGCCTGGGTGTGGGACATGTACCGGCCGGCGCGGTTCGTGAAGCAGGTCCGCGTGCTCACGTTCAAGGACGTGAACATCGAGGAGCTGAACAAGAGCGACCTGGAGCTGCCGAGCGGCTGAGGTTCCTCGAGTGGGTGACGGAGTTGTCCACAATCGCTGAGCCACCCACCAAGATCCACTTCTTGGGGGTCGGTGCGTGATCGTTGGCGCCGGAGGTGGTGCCGACATGGCCGCACAGCTGGCACGCAGTGCCATGGGGAAGTACGGGGAGAGCCTGGCCGCACGACGGCTGGCCGAGGCCGGTCTGACGGTCCTGGAGCGCAACTGGCGCTCCGGCCGGACCGGCGAGATCGACATCGTGGCCAGGGACGGGGACGTCCTGGTCGTCTGCGAGGTGAAGACCCGCAGGGAAGGCCCCTTCGAGCATCCTATGGCGGCCGTGACCCCGCAGAAGGCGGAGCGGCTGCGGGACCTGGCCGAGCGGTGGATCCAGACCCACGGGGGCGCGCCGCCCGGCGGGGTCCGCATCGACGTGGTCGGGGTGCTGCTGCCGGCCCGCGGCGCCGCCGTGGTCGAGCACGTGCGGGGGGTGGCCTGAATGGCATTCGCCCGTACGTGTTCGGTGGCCCTGGTCGGCGTCGAGGGCGTGGTCGTCGAGGTGCAGGCCGATCTCGAACCCGGCGTCGCGGCCTTCACGCTGGTGGGGCTGCCCGACAAGAGCCTCACGGAGAGCAAGGACCGGGTGCGCGCCGCGGTCGTCAACTCGGGCGCGGCCTGGCCCCAGAAGAAGCTCACGGTCGGCCTGAGCCCCGCCTCGGTGCCGAAGTCCGGCAGCGGCTTCGATCTGGCCGTCGCGGCGGCGGTGCTCGGCGCGGCGGAGCGGATCGACCCGCGCGTTCTCGCCGACATCGTGATGATCGGCGAACTGGGACTGGACGGGCGGGTGCGGCCCGTGCGGGGGGTGCTGCCGGCGGTGCTGGCGGCCGCCGACGCGGGATACGAGCAGGTGGTGGTGCCTGAGTGCGCCGCCGCCGAGGCGTCCCTGGTGCCCGGGGTGTCGGTACTGGGCGTCCGCAGCCTGCGGCAGTTGATCGCCATCCTGGCCGACGAACCCGTGCCCGACGAGGAACAGGACGACCAGGGCCGCCCGGACCCGCTCCTCGCCGGGTTGCGCGTGCCGGGGACCGGCGCGGCCACGGGCATGCACAGCGCTGGGACCGCCCACGACCACGGCCATGACCTTGCGGACGTCGTCGGACAGACCTCGGCGCGCACCGCCGTGGAGGTGGCCGCGGCGGGCGGGCACCACCTCTTCCTCGAAGGGCCGCCCGGCGCCGGCAAGACGATGCTCGCCGAACGGCTGCCGGCCATCCTGCCCCGGCTCGGCCGGCAGGAGTCGCTGGAGGTCACCGCGGTCCACTCGGTGGCGGGCCTGCTGCCCCCGGGCAAGCCACTGATCGACGTCGCCCCCTACTGCGCGCCGCACCACTCGGCGACGATGCAGGCCCTCGTCGGCGGCGGCCAGGGCATCGCGCGGCCGGGGGCGGTGTCGCTGTCCCATCGCGGGGTGCTGTTCCTCGACGAGACGCCGGAATTCAACAGCCAGGCCCTGGACGCCCTGCGCCAGCCGCTGGAGGCGGGGCATGTCGTGATCGCGCGCAGTGCGGGCGTCGTGCGCTTCCCGGCGAAGTTCCTCATGGTGCTCGCGGCCAACCCCTGTCCGTGCGGCCGGTTCTCGCGGCGGGACGACCTGTGCGAGTGCCCGCCCTCGGTGATCCGCCGCTACCAGGCCAGGCTCTCCGGCCCGCTGCTGGACCGGGTCGACCTGCGCGTCGAGGTGGATCGCATCACCCGCACCGAGCTGACCGCCCTCGGCGCCAGGGGCGAGTCGACCGCGACGGTCGCCGACCGGGTGCGGGCGGCCCGGGAGCGGTCCGTGGAGCGTCTCGCGGGCACCCCCTGGTGCACGAACAGCGAGGTGCCCGGCCGCGAGCTGCGCAGCCGCTGGTACGCCGTGCCCGGCGCGATGGACGAGGCCGAGCGGAACCTGGAGCGGGGCGTCCTGACCGCCCGCGGCCTCGATCGCGTCCTGCGCGTGGCCTGGACCGTCGCCGATCTCGTCGGCCACGACCGGCCCGACGCCACGGACGTCGCCCTCGCGCTCCAGCTGCGCACCGGTGTGCCGCGCGGCGTCCCCATGGCCATCGGGGCGCTGACATGAGCGTCGTCGGGGAACCGGACGACGAGCTGCTCGGCCGGGTGCTTCTCACCCGGGTCCTCGAGCCCGGTGACGACGTCGGCGGCCGGTGGGTGCGGGAGTTCGGGACCGGGGAAGTGGTGCGGCGGTTACGGGAGGGCGGGCCCGCCCTCCCGGGGGCGAGCGGGAAGCGGTGGGCCGGGCTCCTGGCCAGGGCGGAGGCCGCCCGGCCGGGCCGCGATCTGGCAGCCGCCCGGGATGCCGGGGTGCGGTTCGTCTCTCCCGGGGACGCGGAGTGGCCGGGGCAGCTCGACGATCTCGGGGATGCCCGGCCCCTGGGGCTGTGGGTGCGCGGCCGGCCCAGTCTGCGGATGTGGGCGCTGAAGTCGGTCGCCGTGGTCGGCGCCCGGGCCTGCACCGAGTACGGAGCCCACATGGCCGCGACCCTCGCCGCCGGCCTCGCCGAGCAGGGCTGGGTCGTGGTCTCCGGCGGTGCCTACGGGGTCGACGGCGCCGCCCACCGCGGAGCGCTCGGAGCCGGCGGCGCCACCGTCGCGGTCCTCGCCTGCGGCGTCGACCGGCCCTACCCCCGCGGCCACACCCAGCTGATCAGCAGGATCGCCGAACAAGGACTGGTGATCGGCGAGTTGCCACCCGGCGACCATCCGACGCCGAGCCGGTTCATCCTGCGCAACAGAGTGATCGCAGCCCTCACCCGCGGCACGGTGGTCGTCGAGGCCGCCCACCGCAGCGGCTCCCTGGTCACCGCCCGGGCGGCACAGCGCCTCGGCCGGCACACGATGGGCGTGCCCGGCCCGGCCACCAGCGGGCTCTCCGCCGGAGTGCACGATCTGCTGCGCGGGGAGGCCGCCCTGGTCACCGACGTCGCGGACGTCGTCGAACTGGTCGGTGACATCGGGGAGCTGGCCCCCGACCGGCGCGGCCCGGTCCTGCCCCGTGACCTGCTGGAACCGGCCGCACGGCAGGTGCTCGCCGCACTGCCGGGACGCGGGGTGGCCCGGCCCGATGAGATCGCGCGATCCGCACAGACCGCACAGGACGACGCGATCGCGAGACTGTACGAACTCCGAGCACTCGGTTACGTCGAACGACACGGCGACGGCTGGAAGTTGACACGCCAGGCGGTGATGTCGGTCCGCGACGGTCGCGGGCCGTGTTGACCGTGTGTGTTCGGCCGTCCGGGGGAACCCCGACAGCCCTTGGAATGCGGGAAGTTGGGGCCATCCGGTGATCACACGGAGCGACCGCGACCCCCCGCCGGGACGTCCTCGGGAACGTATCTGCGCCCGCCTTGGCCTCCGCTCTTCGCACACCGCGACACCACAGTCACGCTACGCTCACGAGGATCCCGACACGGACAGGCAACTCGACATCAGACAGACAGCCCACCCCAGCAGCACTCCGCAGCAGAACGGCACAAGGCGACGAATGCCCCAGCACACCTCCGGGTCCGACCGGGCGGCGATCCCCCCAGCCGCCCGTGACGGTGGCAGCGTGCGGCCGCCCGCTCCCTCGACGCTCGACGAGCTGTGGCGGTCGTACAAGGCGACGGGGGACGAGCGGCTGCGGGAGCAGCTGATCCTGCACTACTCGCCGCTCGTGAAGTACGTCGCGGGACGGGTCAGTGTGGGCCTGCCGTCCAACGTCGAGCAGGCGGACTTCGTCTCCTCCGGGGTGTTCGGGCTGATCGACGCGATCGAGAAGTTCGACGTCGACCGGGAGATCAAGTTCGAGACGTACGCGATCACCCGGATCCGCGGCGCGATGATCGACGAACTGCGGGCGCTGGACTGGATCCCCCGCTCGGTACGGCAGAAGGCGCGCAACGTGGAGCGCGCCTACGCCACGCTGGAGGCCCGGCTGCGACGGACCCCGACCGAAGGCGAAGTGGCCTCCGAGATGGGCATCGCCGTCGAGGAACTGCACGCGGTGTTCAGCCAGTTGTCGCTGGCCAACGTGGTGGCCCTGGAGGAACTGCTGCACGGGGGCGGCGAGGGCGGCGACGGACTCAGCGTCATGGACACGCTGGAGGACACCGCG
This sequence comes from Streptomyces luteogriseus, assembly GCF_014205055.1. NCBI lineage: Bacteria > Bacillati > Actinomycetota > Actinomycetes > Kitasatosporales > Streptomycetaceae > Streptomyces > Streptomyces luteogriseus. The sequence continues at coordinate 2,494,990 of NZ_JACHMS010000001.1, read as the reverse complement.
GCCGACAATCCCGTCGAGGTCGCCGAGGACCGGGAGCTGCGGAGGTTCCTGGCGCGGGCGATCAACACGCTGCCGGACCGGGAGAAGACCGTGGTCACGCTGTACTACTACGAGGGCCTCACCCTGGCCGAGATCGGGAACGTGCTGGGCGTGACCGAGAGCCGGGTCAGCCAGATCCACACCAAGTCGGTGCTGCAGCTGAGAGCGAAACTGGCGAGCTTCGGCCGCTGACCTGCCCGAATGTCGTCGGACCGGCAGCAACCACTCCCGCACGGCGGGACGCGTCCGTAGAGTGTTGACGTGCCAAGGATTCGAGCGGCCTCCGTGGCCGAGCACCGGTCGATGCAGCGAGCCGCCCTGCTGGACGCGGCTCGTTCCTTGTTGTCCGAGGGCGGTACGGAGGCGCTGACCTTCCCGGCCCTCGCCGAGCGGACGGGCCTCGCGCGCTCGTCCGTCTACGAGTACTTCCGGTCCCGCGCGGCCGTGGTCGAGGAGCTGTGCGAGGTCGACTTCCCGGTCTGGGCGGCGGACGTGTCGGCGGCGATGGAGCAGGCCGAGACGGCCGAGGCCAAGGTCGAGGCGTATGTGCGGCAGCAGCTGGAGCTGGTCGGCGACCGGCGGCACCGGGCCGTGGTCGCGATCTCCGCGAGTGAACTCGACGCGGGGGCGCGGGAGAAGATCCGGGCGGCGCACGGTGGGCTGGTCGCGCTGATCGTCGAGGCGCTGGGCGAGCTGGGGCACGAGCAGCCCCGCCTGGCGGCGATGCTGGTTCAGGGTGTGGTGGACGCGGCCGTGCGCAGGATCGAGCTCGGAGCCGCGGAGGAGCCCGGGGCGATCACGGATGCGGCGGTGTCGATGGCGCTGCGGGGTGTGCGGGGCTGAGGGCCTGCGCTGCGGGGCTTGCGAGCTGAGGGCCCGACCCTGCCGGCCGCGGGCTGAGGCCCGACGCGCTGCCGGTGTGCGGGCTGATGGTCCTGAGGTCGACGCCGGTGCGTTTCGCGGCCCGGCAGAGTGGGGCCCCGCCGCCCGGGCGGCACGCCAGGCCCGTCGGCTGAGCCGGCGGCACGCCCCACCCGTCGGCTGCGCCGGCGGCCCGCCGCACTCGCCGGTTGCCCAGGGGCACGCCACGCTCGCGGCTACGTCAGCCGGATTCGCCGACTGCGCGGGCGACCAGTCAACCCCGCCGACTACGGCAGAGCGCGCCGGATTCGCCGACTGCGCGGGCGACCAGTCAACCCCGCCGACTACGGCAGAGCGCGCCGCACTCGCCGACCACGCCGGCGACCAGCCAACCCCGCCGACTACGGCAGAGCGCGCCGCACTCGCCGACCACGCCGGCGACCAGCCAACCCCGCCGACTACGGCAGAGTGCGCCGCACTCGCCGGTTACGCCAGCGGCAGCAGTCTCGACGGCCCCCTGTGCAGGAGCCACGGCGGTAGGAGCGACAGCGGGTTCAGGTAGCCCTCGCCGCGGCGCAGGCCCCAGTGGACGCACGGGGCCGAGCAGTGCGAGCCGCCCGCCTGCACCGACCCGATCACCTCGCCCGGTTCCACCTCCTGACCCTCCTCGACCGCGGCCGTCACCGGCTCGTACGTCGTGCGCAGCGGTGGATCGCCCGTCCCCGTGAGGTCCACCGAGACGACCCCCCTGCCGGCCACCGAGCCCGCGAAGGCGACCCGGCCCGGGGCCACCGTTCGAACCGGTGTGCCCGCCGGTGCCGCCAGGTCCACGCCCCGGTGGCCCGGGCCGTAGACCGTCGCCGGGGGCTCCCAGCCCCGCAGGACCCGTGGGCGCAAGCCGACGGGCCAGGTGCGGCCGATGGCCGGCACGGTGGCCGGAAGGCCGGGGTCGGCCAGGGGCGCACCCGGCGCGCCCCGCGCACCCGCCGCGAACAGCGGTGGCGGCGGAGCCAGCAGGGCCGTCGCCGTGACGATCAGCAGCAGGATCAGGCGCGCGCAGACACGCACACATCGGTTCGCTCGCATACGGAAAGCGTTCCGGAGTACCGGCGTCGCCGCTCGCGGCTGTGGGCGGGCGCCCGCTTGTGGACAACGGCGTCACCCGGCACCCCACGGGTCCCGTACACTTCTGGTGGCGACCCGAGTCATCGGGTCGACTTCGCACGCCCCGATACGAACCCCGGCAACGGGCCCGTATCAGCGCCCCTCGGTCCCTCGTGGAACGGCGCGCAGTGGGCGTCAGGCGCGGAAGCCGTCCGGCATCCGCGGCACAACCGAGAAATTCAAGGAGATACGGCCATGGCCGTCGTCACGATGCGGGAGCTGCTGGAGAGCGGCGTCCACTTCGGTCACCAGACCCGTCGTTGGAACCCGAAGATGAAGCGCTTCATCTTCACGGAGCGCAACGGCATCTACATCATCGACCTGCTCCAGTCGCTGTCGTACATCGACCGCGCCTTCGAGTTCGTCAAGGAGACCGTCGCCCACGGCGGCACGGTCATGTTCGTCGGCACGAAGAAGCAGGCGCAGGAGGCCATCGCCGAGCAGGCCACCCGCGTCGGCATGCCCTACGTCAACCAGCGCTGGCTGGGCGGCATGCTCACCAACTTCTCGACCGTCTACAAGCGTCTGCAGCGCCTCAAGGAGCTCGAGCAGATCGACTTCGAGGACGTCGCCGCGTCCGGTCTGACCAAGAAGGAGCTTCTCGTGCTCTCGCGCGAGAAGGCCAAGCTGGAGAAGACCCTCGGTGGTATCCGCGAGATGCAGAAGGTGCCCAGCGCCGTCTGGATCGTGGACACCAAGAAGGAGCACATCGCCGTTGGTGAGGCCCGGAAGCTGAACATCCCGGTCGTCGCGATCCTCGACACCAACTGCGACCCCGACGAGGTCGACTACAAGATCCCGGGCAACGACGACGCGATCCGCTCCGTCACCCTGCTCACCCGTGTGATCGCGGACGCGGTCGCCGAGGGCCTCATCTCCCGCTCCGGTGTCGCCACCGAGGGCAAGGGCGACAAGGCCGCGGGCGAGCCGCTGGCCGCCTGGGAGCGCGACCTGCTCGAGGGTGAGAAGAAGGCCGACGAGGCCGCCCCGGCCGCTGAGGCCCCCGCCGCCGAGGCCGCTCCGGCCGCCGAGGCCGCTCCGGCCACCGAGGCTGCTCCGGCTGCCGAGGCCACCGAGGCTGCTCCGGCTGCCGAGGCCACCGAGGCTGCTCCGGCTGCCGAGGCCGAGAAGCCGGCCGAGGGCGAGAAGCCGGCCGAGGCCGAGCAGGCCTGACCCGTCAGTCCGAGTTGACGGCGGGAGCGGCCGCACTCACCAGCGCCTTCGGCGCGGTGACGTCCGCTCCCGCCGTTGACCCGTAGGTCAGCGGAAGGACAGCGCCTTCCGGCTCCATGGGGCGCATCCGCAGATCTTCGATCTTCCAGACTTCGAGAGAGATTCACAGACTCATGGCGAACTACACCGCCGCCGACGTCAAGAAGCTCCGTGAGCTCACGGGCGCCGGCATGATGGACTGCAAGAAGGCGCTGGACGAGGCCGAGGGCAACGTCGAGAAGGCCGTCGAGGCGCTCCGCATCAAGGGCCAGAAGGGCGTCGCCAAGCGCGAGGGCCGCTCCGCCGAGAACGGCGCCGTCGTCTCGATCATCGCCGACGACAACTCCTCCGGTGTCCTGGTCGAGCTGAAGTGCGAGACGGACTTCGTCGCCAAGGGTGACAAGTTCCAGGCCGTGGCCAAGACCATCGCCGAGCACGTCGCCAAGACCTCCCCGGCCGACCTCGAGGCCCTGCTCGCCTCCGAGATCGAGGCCGGCAAGACCGTCCAGGCGTTCGTCGACGAGGCCAACGCCAACCTGGGCGAGAAGATCGTCCTGGACCGCTTCGCGCAGTACGCCGACGGCTTCGTGACGGCGTACATGCACCGCACGATGCCCGACCTGCCCCCGCAGATCGGTGTCCTCGTCGAGCTGGACAAGCCGAACGCGGAGATCGCCAAGGGCGTCGCCCAGCACATCGCCGCCTTCGCGCCGAAGTACCTCTCCAAGGAGGACGTGCCGGCCGAGGTCGTCGAGTCCGAGCGCCGCGTCGCCGAGGAGACCACCCGCGCCGAGGGCAAGCCCGAGGCCGCCCTGCCGAAGATCGTCGAGGGTCGCCTCAACGGCTTCTTCAAGGACGCCACGCTGCTCGGCCAGCCGTACGCGCTCGACAACAAGAAGTCGGTCCAGAAGGTTCTGGACGAGGCCGGTGTCACCCTGAAGCGCTTTACGCGCATCAAGGTCGGCATCTGAGTCCGTACCGCGCTCGACGCCCGACCCCGATAGGGTCGACAGCAGTCGTCCGCGTACGCCGTCACATGGGTGGCGGACGACAGCAGATCTGACGAGGAGGCCATTGCCGTATGGGATGCGAAACACGCCCCCACCGGCAATGGCCTTCTTGGTATGTGCAACACGTGAAAGAGGCGGGATCCCCCATGACCACCAAGGCCCAGAAGAGCGACGACGGCAAAGTGCGCGGCCGGTTTCTGCTGAAGCTGTCCGGAGAGGCCTTCTCCGGTGGCGGCGGCCTTGGCGTCGACCCCGACGTGGTGCACAAGATCGCCCGCGAGATCGCGGCCGTCGTACGCGATGGCGCGGAGATCGCGATCGTCATCGGCGGTGGCAACTTCTTCCGCGGCGCCGAACTCCAGCAGCGCGGCATGGACCGGGCCCGCTCCGACTACATGGGCATGCTCGGCACCGTCATGAACTGCCTCGCCCTCCAGGACTTCCTGGAGAAGGTCGGCGTGGACTGCCGGGTGCAGACCGCCATCACCATGGGCCAGGTCGCCGAGCCGTACATCCCGCTGCGCGCCGTACGGCACCTGGAGAAGGGCCGCGTGGTCATCTTCGGAGCCGGAATGGGCATGCCGTACTTCTCCACCGACACCACCGCCGCCCAGCGCGCCCTGGAGATCGACGCCGAGGCGTTGCTGATGGGCAAGAACGGCGTGGACGGGGTCTACGACTCCGACCCCAAGACCAACCCGGACGCGGTGAAGTTCGACCACCTCGGCTACGGCGAGGTCATCACGCGCGATCTGAAGGTCGCCGACGCCACCGCCGTGACGCTGTGCCGCGACAACAAGCTCCCGATCGTGGTCTTCGAGCTGCTGGCCGAGGGCAACATCGGACGCGCCGTCAAGGGTGAGAAGATCGGCACGCTGGTGGGGGACCCCGGCAGCCGGGACTGACACCCCGGGAACAACCCCGTCCGGGGGACGGACGGGACGGAGCCGGGCCGGGGGATGGACAATGTCCTGCCGGTCGGGAACCGTGCAGGAAGAAGACGCGACGCAGCCGGCCGCCGCCCCACATGGAACCGCAGCCGGGCCTACTCAAGACACGCAGGAGCAAGTGGTGATCGAAGAGACCCTCCTCGAGGCCGAGGAGAAGATGGAGAAGGCCGTCGTGGTCGCCAAGGAGGACTTCGCCGCGATCCGCACCGGTCGTGCGCACCCGGCGATGTTCAACAAGATCGTGGCCGACTACTACGGCGCGCCGACGCCGATCAACCAGCTGGCCTCGTTCTCCGTGCCCGAGCCGCGTATGGCCGTGGTGACCCCCTTCGACAAGAGCGCGCTGCGCAACATCGAGCAGGCGATCCGCGACTCCGACCTGGGCGTCAACCCGAGCAACGACGGCAACATCATCCGGGTGGTGTTCCCCGAGCTCACCGAGGAGCGCCGCCGCGAGTACATCAAGGTCGCCAAGGGCAAGGGCGAGGACGCGAAGATCTCGATCCGCTCCGTGCGCCGCAAGGCCAAGGAAGCCATCGACAAGCTGATCAAGGACGGCGAGGTCGGCGAGGACGAGGGCCGCCGTGCGGAGAAGGAGCTCGACGACACCACCGCGAAGTACGTCGCGCAGGTGGACGAGCTCCTGAAGCACAAGGAAGCGGAGCTGCTCGAGGTCTGATGAACGACTCTTCCTGGGGGGCGCCGCCACAGGCCGGGTACTGGGGGCCCACCGACCAAGGGCATGGTCACGGGCACGTCCAGGGCCAGGCCCACGGGCACGTCCAAGGGGCCGCTCCGGCGGGTCCCGCATACGATGCGTATGAAGCGCCTCAGACTCGCCCCATGCCCATCGTGCCCGACGTGACCGACTTCGGCGGAAACCAGGATGACGACCGGGGGGCTGCTCGGCTGAGCGGCGCCCCGGTCCGAAACGACACGAATCCGGAGCCCATGCCCGACGCCTCGCAGCCGGCGCCCAAGCCGCCGAAGAAGAGCGCGGGTCGCGACCTGAGTGCCGCGATAGGGGTCGGTGTCGGGCTCGGTGCGGTGATCGTCGCGTCGCTGTTCGTCGTCAAGGCCGTGTTCGTGGGTGTCGTCGCCGTGGCCGTGGTGGTGGGCCTGTGGGAGCTGACCAAACGGCTGGAGGAGCGCAAGGACATCCGCGCGCCCCTCGTGCCGCTCGCGCTCGGCGGTGCCGCGATGGTCGTCGCCGGGTACGTCCGGGGCGCCGAGGGCGCGTGGGTGGCGATGGCGCTCACGGCACTGGCCGTCCTGGTCTGGCGCATGACCGAACCGCCCGAGGGCTACCTCAGGGACGTCACGGCGGGCGTCTTCGCGGCGTTCTACGTGCCGTTCCTGGCGACCTTCGTCGCGATGATGCTGACCGCGGACGACGGGCCGCAGCGGGTGCTCACCTTCCTGCTGCTCACGGTCGTCAGCGACACCGGGGCATACGCCGTCGGCTGGCGGTTCGGTCGGCACAAGCTCGCCCCGCGCATCAGCCCCGGCAAGACCCGCGAGGGCCTGCTGGGTGCGGTCTCCTTCGCCATGGTCGCGGGGGCGCTGTGCATGCAGTTCCTCATCGACGACGGGGCCTGGTGGCAGGGCCTGGTGCTGGGCCTCGCGGTCGCGGTCACCGCCACGCTCGGCGACCTCGGTGAATCCATGATCAAGCGGGACCTCGGCATCAAGGACATGGGCACGCTGCTGCCGGGCCACGGCGGCATCATGGACCGGCTCGACTCGCTGTTGCCCACGGCTCCGGTGGTGTGGTTGCTGCTCGTGCTGTTCGTGGGATCCGGCTGACCCGGCCGGCTTCGTCGGCGAGCCCCTGCCCCGCCGGGCAGGGGCTCGCTGTCGTCCCGGGGCGACGCCCGGGGGCCTGAAGTGGGACGATTCAGATGTACCTCCCAAAGGAGGCCATCATGGCCATCATCCGAGAGAGCATCGATGTGGACCGCCGTCCCGAGGAGGTCTACCAGTACGTCATGGACGCTCCGCGCATGCCGGAGTGGCAGCTGAGCGCCGTGTCCGCGGAGCGCCTCGACGAAGGGCCCGTCGGCGTCGGCACCCAGGTCCGGGTATCCCGTCACGTCGGCCGCCGCGTCATGCCGATGACCATGGAGGTCACCGAGTACGACCCGCCGCACAGCTGGACCATGCGCGGAATCGACGGCCCGGTCCGGGCGAAGGTGCACGGCGAGGTCGAGCCCTACGACGAGGGCCGCCGCTCCCACGTGACGATCGACATCGACTTCGAGGGCCACGGCATGGGCAAGGTCCTGGTCCCGCTCGTCGTACGCCCCCAGGTCCGCAAGGAACTCCCGCGCAACGAACAGCTCCTCAAGGACCGGCTGGAACACACGGGCGAGTAGGACGTCCCGCTCCCCGGCAGCGCCGACCGCGTCCCGCACCGCCGCCGGGAGCGCAGGCCGACAGTGGCCACGTCGCTTCCGGACGCCTAGTCGTCCCCGCTGCTCTGCTGTGAGCGAGGGCTCCGGCTCGCGCTGCGGGACAATTCGCTCCCGAGCAGCGTCGCCCTGGCCACCCCACGTGCCCAGCGCGGGGCGTCGCCCCTGGCCGCCCAGAAGACGCAGACACAGCCGCCGACGAGGAGCAGGACGACGACCGACAGTACGAGCACGAGCATGCTCAGTCCCCATTTCGTGTGATGATCCGCGCCATCCTCGCAGGCTCCGAGTCACCCGATTGGATCTGCGACACTGGTACGGCCATGCCTAAGCCCGGAGAACTGATGTGATCCAGGCGCGAAGAAGCCCCCTACCAGCGATGTTGTCGCCAGTAGGGGGCCGTCTTGTGTCCCGTGGGCCGTCCCTGGGCCGTCAGGGCTCCTGGGCCGTGCCGAAGACACTGTCCAGGGCCCGGCGGGCACGCTCGCTGCTGCTGGGCATCAGGTGGGCGTACACGCGCAGCGTCATCGCCGGATCGGAGTGCCCGAGGTATTCGCTCACGGCCTTGATGCTCTCGCCCGCGTCCAGGAGGACCGAGGCGTAGAAGTGGCGCAGCGCGTGCATTCCGTGGTGCCGGGCGGAAGCGTACGGCTTGCCGGGTTCGGGCGTTGGGATGATGCCGGCCGCCGCAAGGGCGGGCTTCCACTCCTGGATGTTGAAGTTGCTGCGCCAGACGATTCCGTCGGCCGTGTTGGTGAAGATCAGGCGCCGTTCGGTGAGCGGGCCGTCAGGCCTGGCCCACGGCAGCTTGATGCTCACGGGCGGGTGGTTCTTCATGTGCTGCCGCAGAGCGGAGGCCACCGAGGACGGCAGCGGTACGTCCCGCTCTTTGTTGCCCTTGGGCGGGGCGAAGACCGCGACGCCCCGGATCAGCTTGACCTGAGCGGTGACCCGAAGGGTGTCGCTGTCGAGCTGCAAGGTGTCTTCGGCCAGACCGATGATCTCGCCCTGCCGGAGGCCGCAGCCGCTGCCGACGTCGACCATGGCTCGGTAGCGCTCGGGTAGGGCGTCGCGGACCGCACGCACCTGGGACGGGAGCCAGGGCACGACGCGGGAGGAGGAGACAGCGGGCGGGCGGACGGACGCAGCCGAGCACGGGTTCCGCGCGAGGTGGCCGTCATCCACGGCGGCCGACAGCACCGCGCGGACGTTGGCGTAGATGTTGCGAGCGTAGGTGCCGCCTATCGAGTCGTTCTCCAGGTCGCGAACGAACTCGCGGATGTGGACCGGGCGGAAGGACCCGAGCGGACGCGCCCCGATACGAGGGAAGGCGTGCAGCCGGAGACGGGTTTCCGCTCCGATGCGTGTGTTCAGGTCGGTCGTCTGCCCTGCGATCCAGCGTTCCGCGTACTGCTGGAAGGTCGTCCGGGCAGCCCTGGGATCGACGTACTGACCACGGGACATGTCGGCAGCAGTCTCGGACAGCCACTCTTCCGCCCGGCGCTTCTGACGGTCTGGGAAGGATCGGCTCTTCTCGGTGCCGTCCGGGCCGACGTACCGGGCCCGGTAGCGGAGACCGTTGCCGTAGCGGTCGGTCTTGACCCTCATCGGCTTGCCGTTCGGACCCGGCTCGGTTTTGTACCAGCGGTCTTGGATGTGCCCAGCCATCAGGCAGCCTCCCCGATCTGGGAATCCACCCAGGCCCGTACGTCATTCGGGTCGAAGCGCAGGTGCCGGCCGACACGGAAGCCGCGGGGACCGGTGCGCTTGCGGCGCCACTGGTAGACCGTCTCGACGCTGGGCAGCTCGAACATCTCGACCAGGTCCTCGGGCGTCAGGAAGCGGGTCGGCAGAGCGGAGGCCATGTCACCACTCCCTTTCGTCGGTGAGCTGGCCGGGTAGTTCCTCGCGGGCGGTCTCTCGGTTGTGCTGGATGTCGCGACGGATGTTGGCGGCGAGCCAGGATTCGCCGAGGGTGTGGCCATGACCGGCATAGGTCCAGTGAGCGAGGACAAGAGTGGTTGCCTCTGGGGTGTCGTCGGGGTCGGGGAGGCCGAGGGCTTCGCGTTGCTGGGCGGCGCGGTAGTCGGCGCGGACCTGTCGCAGGGCGCCGAGGGTGGTGGAGTAGCGGCGGGACTTGGTGGAGAAGTGGCCGCGGAAGCCGAGCATGTGGGCCCAGTCCCGCAGCTTTCGGTCCGGGTAGAGCGCGTGGAGGTCGAGGCAGGCCGCGATCAACCGAGCGGGGTGGTCCGGGACTTCGAGGAGGACCAGGGCCTCTTTGTTGCCGATGCGGCGATCCACGGTGCCGGTGGTCTCAGCGGCCTTGGTGGCGTACTTGGCGACGTAGGAGGCGACGGCCTGTTCAGTGATGTCTTCGCCGTTTCCGAAGGCTCCGATGGGCTGTACGTCGAGTTGGGTGCCCCAGCGAAGGGTGCGCGCGGGCTGCTCTCCGGCGGGCGGTACGTCGACCGCGACGCGGTTAGCGGCGGCGTGGATGGCGTCGGTGAGCAGGTCGAGGGTGGCCCAGGGCGGAGGCGGGGAGTCGGGGCCCTCCGGCCCGTCGAAGCGGATCACGGCGTGGAAATGCACTGCCCCGCGCTTCTGGTACTCCGCGACCTTGCCGAAGGAGACGCGGGATTGTTCGTGGGCAGCTTTCTGGGTCAGGCCAGCGCGGCGGGCGATCTCTCGGCGCAGGTAGATCGTGAAGTAGCGCCACAGCTCGGAAGCGTGGTTGTTCCACAGCACCGCGCCCGCGTAGTCGTACGTGGCCGGATCCAGGGCCGTGCCGAGTTCAGGCGCGTCCTCCTGGTGGCGGATGCCGCAGGCGCACGGCCGGTTGCCGGGCCGGTTGTGGACCCGGCCGAACGACGGCGCGGTGAGCGTTGCGAAGACTCGCGGGTGATCGCGGATCGTTTCCGGAGTTCCCTTGGCCGGGTCCCCGACCAGCCCAGCTCGGATCAGGTGGTAGGTGTCGCCCGCGTACGTCCAGGCGCAGGACGGGCAGCGCGAGGCTCGGCGGTTGCCGCAGGCGACCCGGAGACGGCCTCCGGGCTCAGCCTCGGTGGAGTAGGAATGCAGCACCTGCCCGGTGAACGCATCGCGGGTGACGGTGGAGCCTTGCAGGTGGATCGGGTCGGAGCAGCCGCCGGTACGGCGGATCTGGTCTTGGATGCGGTCGAAGCCATCGGACCCGGCCACCCTCAGTACGTCGGCGAGGGTGGCCGGGTCCAGGCCCGCCATGGTGGCGGTGTCGGTCACGTACGTTTCACCTCCCGACGCGGTGGAGCGCAGGCGCCGTGGCGGGGGCGGTGTGGCCGGTGCCCTTGCAGGCCGGGCAGGTGACGCGGAGTGTGGCGCGGGTGCCGTCGCGGTGGCGGGCTCCGGTGGTGATCACAGCAGCGGCGAAGCCGTCGCAGACGTGGCAGACGCGCTTGGTCGGGGCGTGCTGGTGCATGATGAGGCTTCCCTTTCGGGTCCGTTGGATCTGGAAGTGGTGCAGGCGCCCGGAGCGGCGGAAGTTTGGCGACCGAGGCCGCTCCGGGGGCCGTCAGCGCTGCTTGTCGAGGTCCTTGAGCAGCAGGCGCAGGACGACGGCGACCACGGCGACCGAGATGCCGGTGATGGCCACGGCCAGGAGCATCGAGACCAGGACGGCGCCGACGACCAGGACCACGGCACCACCGCCCGCGGCGAGGGCGAGCGCGCTGCCCGGGGTGAGCTGGACGGTCGGCCGGTTCGAGGCCGGGACGACCGGAGTCGGGGCGGGGGCGGTGGGCGCCGGCATGTTGGCGGCGACGGCCGGAGCGGTGTCCTGGGTCGGGTACTTCGGGGTGAACACGGGCGGTTGTCCCTTCGTGGGTTACTTGACGACCGCGCCGACGGCGGGGCCGAGGATGCTGTCCGCGACGAGGTAGCCGCCGAGGAGGAGCACGGCGACCAGCCACCACGGCGGGCGGATGAGCTTGATGCCGAGGAAGCCGACGACGAGCAGCGCGAGCCAGAGCGGAACGTCCATGGCGGTCTCCTGTCAGGCCTTGCAGCGGTGGGTGCGGGCGGCGAGCTCGGCAGCGGCGCGGCTGGTGTAGTCGGCGGAGAAGCCGCAGCCGGGGGCGGTGCAGGCAGCCGTGTGCATGTCGCGGCCCCGGGCGTCGTAGTACGTGGCGACCTGGACAGGGCCGATGCGGAGGCGGTCGCGGAAGCGGCGGTAAGCGCTCACGGGTGTTTCTCCTTCCTGGTCAGGTGAGTTGGAGTTCGGCGGTGATCGCGTCGGTCATCGGGGTGGGCAGGCCGAGCCGGGCGGACAGGTCAGCCGCGGGCATCGGTGAGCCGGTGGAGGCCCGGTGTGCGTCAGCGATCTTCCGGGCGTGGTCGAGCAGGGCGACCGGGACCGCTGGTGTGCTGGTAGGTGGCTTCGGCGGTGCGGCCGTCAGCTCCGGTGCCGGTACGGGAGCCGTCTCGGGAACAGGGTCGGGTTCGTCGGTGCGGTGCATCTCGACTTCCGGCGCGGCGGGTTCGTCGTTCACCAGCTGCTCGGGCGGAGCGGTCGTTTCGGTGGGCGAGTGCACCAGGAGCGTTCCGCCCAGGAACGCCAGGGCGGGCCAGCCAGCGACGAGGATGCACAGCCAGGCGGGCACGGCGTCGAGGTCAAGGAGCCCGGCGGTGGCGACGTTGGCGCCGAGCGAGGCGAACAGCGCGATGACGAACCAGATCCAGGCCGCGCGGTCCCGGCGGGCCGTGCGCAGCCGACGCCAGGCAGCGACAAGCAGCAAGTCCACGGAGACGGGATAGGCCCAGGCTTTCCAGCCGGTCTGTCCGGCGGCTGCGGCCAGGTCGTGCAGGTGGGCGAAGGACAGTGCACCGGCGATGACGGCCTGGACCAATACCGCGTCCGGACGGATCGAGCGAGGCATGGAGGACACCTCCCTTCGGGGGGTCAGTCGGTGACCGGCCGGGCCTTGACCAGCGAGGGACCAACGGCCGGCATATCGGCGGGCACGTAGGGGCGAAAGGGTTCGAGAGTGGGGAAGTCCGGGACCAGGTGAGCGAAGGCCCGGCAGACCGCCGCCACCTCGTCGCGAGACGTGTCCGGGGTACGGATCTTCGACCAGCCACCGGAGGCGTCCGCCGCGACCGCCGTCCCAGGGCGTTCCATCGGGATGAGGCTGGCGACCGCGACAGCGTCGGGGGCCACGTCGTTCAGACCCATCTCGGCGGTCTGCTTGTCGTTGACCCGGTGCACCACCCGGCCGGTGAGCTGGGCACGGAGCATGGTGGCGCCCTTGCCCAGGTCGGAACCAAAGCGCTGTCCGCAGATCTCCAGGTAGATGCCGACGGCGCGGGCCATCTGCGCCAGTCGGATCAGCGCGGTGACGATTCGCTCGCGGCGTTCCTCATCCTTCTTGGAGGAGATCAGGAACAGCTCTGCCACCTCGTCCACCAGGACGACGACCGGCACCGGCCGGAGCTCGGCGGGTAGCTCCCACAAGTCGGAGACGCCGTGCCCCTTCAGCACGTCGAAGCGGCTTTCCATCTCCGCCACCAAGACAGCCAGCAGCGAGGCGGATTCGTCCGGAGTGGTGGCCAGTGCCGACAGGCGAGGCCCGTAGGCGGTCTGTTCCACCCCGCGCTTGCAGTCGATGCCGACCAGAGCCACCGGCAGTTGGGCGAGCCCCTTGATCAGGTTGCGCTGATACATCGACTTGCCAGAATGGTTCGCGCCCAGGGTGAGCGCCATCGGCGCCTTCCGGTAGTCCCGCTCGAAGGCGGTCCCGTCCTCCCGCAGTGCGACCGGCACGACCATGTCGTGGGGACGTGCCTTACGCGGCATCCGCACCCGGCGCAGCACGTCATAGCCGGTCATGCGCAGCTCTACGTATCCCGGCTTGGTCTCCACCACGGTCACCGAGTGCACGCCCCAGGCGTGGCGCAGCCGTTCCGAGGTGGCGATCAGGTCGGCGGGTTCCAGACCGGCCGGGAGCCGCAGGGTGACCCGCAGGCCGGTCGAGGTGCCGCGTACCCGGCGGATCTTCGGCGGGACCGGCTGCACCTCGCGGCGGGCAACGTTGCGCGTCATGAACGCCCGCAGACCCGAGGGCTGCACCGTCAGCCCGCACACGTCCATGGTCGAGCGGTACGAGAGGAGGAAGCGGCCCCAGGTGACCGGCATGCCGACCAGCGCCCAGTACACGCGCGGGGCGCGTACCTTCGCGTAGCCGAGACCACCGGCACCCGCTACGGCTCCCGTGGCCTCCAGCCATATCGACAGGTCCGTCATGATCAGGCCGCCGGGGTGATCGCGACCGCGCGGAACGAGATGCCGTGGCGCTTCTGGCCGTTGAACTCGTTCTCCCAGTCACGGGCCTTCAAGCCGATCACCTTCACCGGCAGCCCCGGCGCCAGGCCCTCCGGGATACCCGTCTCCGGGATCGTGACCTGGTAGAGGTTGCCCTCCCCCTCGTCCGAGACCAGCAGGCCCACGGTCGACAGGCCCGCACCGGTCTCCCGGTCCACGGCGCGCTCTCCGGTCTTCTGGTTGACAAGCTTCGGCGTCGGGGCGGTGGCCACGAACACAACGGCGGTGGAAACGTCGATCTTGAACGACGGCATGAAGCACTCCCTGAGTCGATGCGTTTGGAGCAGCCCAAAGAAGACCCTCCGGCTCGCAGTCCTAGGACTGCGAGCGACTGAGGAAACAGTGGCACGCAGTCCCAGGACTGTCAACAGTCCTGGGACTGTGTTTGACTGGTTCTCGAAGAGAGGAGTCACGCGATGACGCCCAAGTGGCGAGAGCTGGCGGACAAGCTGGCTGAGCAGATCAAGAGGGGCGAGTACGCACCAGGCCAGCACCTTCCGCAGATCAGGGAGCTAGTCGCAGAGGGTGTGGGCTCAAAGTCCACCGTCCATGCGGCTTACAAGGCTCTTGAGGCCGAGGGCCTGGTGACCTCGTCTCGGGGGCACGGCACCGTCGTACGGCAACAGGTTCCGCTGAAGCGGCTCGGCGTCGCCCGGTACGACAAGGCCAAGTGGCGCGACGGCGACGAGGTCGCGTTCATCGCGGACCGCGTGGCCTCCGGGCGCAGCTATCGCCGGAACGAGCAGTCCCAGACGGTCAGCCTCATCGAAGCCCCGCCAGCAGTCGCAGCCGCGCACGGCCTGCCTGAAGGAGCAGAGGTGTACGCGCGAGCTCGATTGGTGAAGGAAGGCGACCAGCCGACGCACACCCTGACCAGCTACTACCGACCCGAGCATGTCGAGGGCACCAGGCTGGTGGACCCGACACCGGGACCGGCCGGCAAAGGCGGCGGCTTTCGGGTGCTGTACGACGCCGGGTACGAGATCGACCACATGAAGGAGCGGCTCTTCGCCCGGGCCCCCACGTCCGACGAGGCGAAGCTCCTGCAACTACCGCCGGGTGAACCGGTCGTCGAGCTGCATCGGACGACCTACACGGCATCTGGCACAGTGGTCGAGTTCGCCATCGGTGTTCACGCGGCTTCGCGCTTCGCCTGGGAATACGACTTCAAGGTTCCGGACTCAGCGAAGGGCGAGAAGGGGCAGTAATGATCTCGACACAGGCACGGGCCGACGCACGACGCCTGTGGGACTACCACCAGATGGGCCACACCCCGCGGCCGTGCTCTGTCGCGATCGGCCTGGGCAGCCACGACCTGGGTGTGGCCGATACGGCAGTCGATCTGTACAAGCGCGGCATGGCTCCACTGCTTGTGTTCACGGGATCTACCAGCCCCACGACGCGAGAACGCATGCCGAGGGGTGAGGCAGTCCACTACCGCGAGCGGGCTCTTGAACTCGGCGTTCCCAGCTCCGCGGTGCTCGTAGAACAGCACGCTCGCAACACCGGCGAGAACATCCGCTTGTCCAAAGCTCTGCTCGAGGAGGCCGGAGTGGAGGTGTCCTCCGTGCTCCTGATCAGCAAACCGTATGAGGAGAGGCGCTCGTACGCGACGGCGCGCAAGCTCTGGCCGGAGGTCGAGGTGGTTAGCGCCTCGACCCCGATGACGTTCGACAACTACGTCGATTCCATCGGGGATGAACGGCTAGTCATCGACATGCTTGTGGGCGCGCTTCAGCGCTTGCTGATCTACCCGGAGCAAGGGTTCATGATCAGTCAGCCGGTGCCGGAGGACGTACGTCAGGCGTTCGAGCGGCTCTGCCGCGAAGGCTTCACCAGTCGGCTCCTCACCACCAGTGGCAAGGCTTCCACCTGACATCAACTCGGCGCCAGGCAGGCACTCACGCCGCGAGGGATGCCCCTACCCCGACCGGCCACGCCCGAGCTGTTACGAGTTTCTCTACCTCATCAAGCCCCGGCTGCGCTCCGCTCCGCCGGGCGCGCTTCCCGGCTCCGCTCCGGGCGCCGCTCCTGCCTTCGGCTCGCTCCGCCCGGGCTGCGCCGACGCGCGCCCGCATGTGAAACAGGCCGGGCCATGAGTCGAGATCCGCGAGCGCGGCAACGCTCAAAGCATGCCTCCGGCGGGGGCGCTCAGGCTCCGAGATGGCGGGGGCGCCGTTCGCGAGTGCCGGCCGATCGGTGGCGTGCGCGGGGAGCTCCCATCCCGTCTGCCGTCGACCCAGGCAGAGCCGAGCAGACGCGGCCCCTGGCGTCCAGGTCGTTCGTACAGTGGCGCGCTCCACCTGGACGCCAGGGACCACGCCCGCTCCACGGTGTGTGGGTCGACGGCAGACGGGATGGGAGCTGGGGTGAGTGGTGGGGAAGGCAGGTGGGCAAACGAACGCGATGGGCAGCGTCATAGCAATTGCCGAAATGCATGCCTCAGAAAATCATGCGCCCACTCGGCGCCAGCGACGTTAGCTTCGAGCAGGTAACGCCCGTCCCCATTTTCAACCGGAGTCATTTCCCCCTTTCCGGCACCGTAGCGAGCCGTCTCGGTTTTAAGTTTGGACCACCCTGAACGCTCCGAATCAGAGATAAGATCACGGGTTACATCGCCTGAGATCCTGATCTGAAGCGGTCTGTAGGTGTATGTAATGTCGCCGTGGAATTCGCCAAGGTAATCGACATTTTCCATCGGTTGCAAGAGCGGGGAGGTGCCCCGTAAGAACCACCAGGTCACCTCGGCGTAGTCCTCGCAGTTATCCAGGCTCGGTGGCTCAGCTCCGTCATGCTCAACCGCGTTACGCAGCTGCCTCATGCGATGCAGCATCCGCCGACGAATGACTCCCCAGTGGTCCAGGAGACCGAGAGGACCGAGCTGCTTGAACTCCGGGTACTGCTTAAACCCGTATAGCCGATCTAAGTGTTCTAGACGGGTTTGCATGGATCTCTTGAGCGCCAATATGGCGTCAATCCTGTCGTACGCGTTCTGGTGATTCTTGATTCGGTAATCAGCGTGAGCATGCGAGAACTCTGCGAGGTTCTTGAGGGTGATTTCATCTGACGTCATACCTGACCGCCCAGACCCACCCACTTCGCAGCCCGGAAGTGCGGGATCAATCCACCATGGTTGCAACTGTCGCGCCATGATTCACAGGATAGGCATAACGCCAGGCGTGTAGGCAGGGAATTTATCGGTTTCGCCGACTTGCATCCCGGACCCAACGAGGCAAGAGACCTCGGCTGGGCCGTCCCTGGGCCGTGCGAGGCCGACCAACGCTGACAGCCGACGCCCACGGGTGACCACCCCCACCCCACTCTGGCCTGGGCAACCGGAGTTGATCTGCCACACTGGATGGGTTATGCCTGCACCCGGAGAACTCACTTTCGTAGCCCCCCGCGGAGCCAAGAAGCCGCCGCGGCATCTCGCCGATCTCACTCCTGCCGAGCGCAAGGAGGCCGTAGCCGCTGTCGGGGAGAAGCCGTTTCGTGCCAAGCAGCTCTCGCAGCACTACTTCGCGCGGTACGCGCATGATCCGGAGCAGTGGACGGACATTCCGGCCGGTGCCCGGGGGAAGCTGCGGGAGGCGCTGCTGCCCGAGCTGATGACCGTCGTGCGGCACCTGTCGACCGACCAGGGCACCACGCGCAAGACGCTGTGGCGGCTGTTCGACGGGACGCTCGTCGAGTCCGTGCTGATGCGCTACCCGGACCGGGTGACCATGTGCATCAGCTCGCAGGCGGGATGCGGCATGAACTGCCCGTTCTGTGCGACCGGGCAGGCGGGGCTGGACCGGAATCTGTCCACCGCCGAGATCGTGCACCAGATCGTGGACGGCATGCGGGCGCTGCGGGACGGGGAGGTGCCCGGAGGACCGGCTCGGCTCAGCAACATCGTCTTCATGGGCATGGGCGAGCCGCTCGCCAACTACAACCGCGTCGCCGGTGCCATCCGGCGGCTCACCGACCCCGAGCCCGACGGGGTGGGCCTCTCGCAGCGCGGCATCACCGTCTCCACCGTCGGCCTCGTCCCGGCCATCCACCGGTTCTCCGACGAGGGCTTCAAGTGCCGCCTCGCCATCTCGCTGCATGCCCCCGACGACGAGCTGCGCGACACCCTCGTGCCGGTGAACACGCGCTGGAAGGTCCGCGAGGTGCTGGACGCCGGCTTCGAGTACAGCGCCAAGTCGGGGCGGCGGCTGTCCATCGAGTACGCGCTGATCCGGGACATCAACGACCAGGCCTGGCGTGGTGACCGGCTCGGCCGGATGCTCAAGGGCAGGCCCGTGCACGTCAACCTCATCCCGCTGAACCCCACGCCGGGGTCGAAGTGGACCGCCTCCCGGCCCGAGGACGAGAAGGCGTTCGTGGAGGCCATCGCCGCCCATGGTGTGCCGGTGACGATCCGGGACACCCGTGGTCAGGAGATCGACGGGGCGTGTGGTCAGCTCGCGGCCACCGAACGGTAGTCTGACCGTCGTAAGCACATCTTCATATCGGCAACCTCGTATTCGACATCTGCATATTCCGACAGGGGAGCGCCACAGCGCTGAGAGTGCGGCACACGGCCGCAGACCCTCCGAACCTGGCCCAGGTCATTCTGGGTAGGGAGATCGGTCACCACTCGAGCTGTTGCGCCCTGCCCGGGACCCCGGAAGTCCCGGGCAGGGCCGCGTCTTCTCCTGGTCACTCCAGGAGGAATCCAGTGAGCACCACCAAGAAGCGACTGACGGCTGTCGTCGTCGGGCTCGGCATGGCCGGCACGCTCGCCGCGTGCGGATCGTCCGACGGCGGTCAGGGGTCCGGCGACTCCAAGACCGTGACGCTCGTCAGCCACGACTCGTGGGCCGTGTCCAAGGACGTCATCGCGGCCTTCGAGAAGCAGTCCGGCTACAAGGTCGACGTCCTGAAGGACGGCGACGCCGGGCAGGCCGTGAACAAGGCCATCCTGACCAAGGACAACCCGCAGGGCGACGTCTTCTTCGGCGTCGACAACACCCTGCTCTCGAGGGCCCTCGACAACGGCCTGTTCCAGCCGTACGAGCCGAAGGGCTCCGACACGATCAAGGCCGAGTACCGCGTCGACGGGGACCGGCACCGGGTCACGCCCATCGACACCGGCGACATCTGCGTCAACTACGACAAGAAGTACTTCGCCGACCGCGATCTGGAGCCGCCGAAGAGCTTCGACGATCTGGTCAAGCCCCAGTACAAGAACCTGCTGGTCACCGAGAACGCCTCCGCCTCCTCACCCGGCCTCGGCTTCCTGCTCGGCACCGCCGCCGAGTACGGGGACAACGGCTGGGAGGGCTACTGGAAGAAGCTCAAGGCCAACGGTGTGAAGGTCGTCGACGGCTGGGAGCAGGCCTACAACGAGGAGTTCTCCGGCTCCAGCAGCGGCAAGAAGGCCAAGGGCGACCGGCCGCTCGTGGTGTCGTACGCCTCCTCGCCGCCCGCCGAGGTGCTGTACACCAAGCCGAAGCCCACCACCGCCCCGACCGGGGTCGCCGAGGGCACCTGCTTCCGGCAGGTCGAGTACGCCGGGCTGCTCGGCAACGCCAGGAACAGCAAGGGTGGCAAGGCCCTCCTCGACTTCCTCATCGGCAAGAGGTTCCAGGAGGACATGCCGCTCAACATGTTCGTTTACCCGGTGACCGAGGGCGCCCAGGTGCCGCCGGACTTCGTGAAGTACGGGCCGCAGGTGAAGGACCCCGAGACCATGGACCCGGCGAAGATCGCCGACCACCGTGACCAGTGGGTCAAGTCGTGGACCTCACTCGTACTGAAGTAGCCGCCCGGCGGCGGGGCGCGGCGGCGCGGTTCGGTCTGCTGGCCGCGCCCGTCGTGTTCTTCGCGGTCTTCTTCGCCTACCCCGTCGCCGCGATCGTCGCGCGCGGCCTCAAGACCGACGGGGCGTGGCATTTCGGGCGGATCGGGGAGGTGCTCGCGCAGTCCGACGTCCGGCACGTCCTGTGGTTCACCACCTGGCAGGCGCTGGTCTCCACCGCGCTCACCCTGCTCGTCGCGCTCCCCGGCGCGTACGTCTTCGCGCGCTTCGACTTCCCGGGCAAGCAGGTCCTGCGGGCGGTCGTCACCGTCCCGTTCGTGCTGCCGACGGTCGTCGTCGGTACGGCGTTCCTGGCGATGGTCGGCCGGGGCGGGCTGCTCGACGAGCTGTGGGGCGTACGCCTGGACACCACGGTGTGGGCGATCCTGCTCGCGCATGTCTTCTTCAACTACGCGGTCGTCGTCCGGACCGTCGGCGGGCTCTGGGCGCAGCTCGACCCGCGGCAGGAGGAGGCCGCGCGGATGCTCGGGGCGTCCCAGCTGAAGGCCTGGCGGCAGGTCACCCTGCCCGCCCTCGGCCCGGCCGTGGCCGCCGCCGCACTCATGGTCTTCCTGTTCACCTTCACCTCCTTCGGTGTCGTGCAGATCCTCGGCGGGCCCACGTTCTCCACCCTGGAGGTGGAGATCTACCGGCAGACCTCGGAGATCTTCGATCTGTCCACCGCGGCCGTGCTGACGCTGATCCAGTTCGCGGCGGTGGGCGCGATCCTCGCGGTGCACGCCTGGACCGTGCGGCGGCGGGAGACCGCGCTGCGGCTGGTGGACGCGTCCGTGACCGCGCGCCGGCCACGCGGAGCGGGGCAGTGGACGCTGCTGGGCGGCGTGCTCCTCACCATCGCCGTGCTGCTGGTGCTGCCGCTGGCCGTGCTGGTGCAGCGGTCCCTGGACGCGCCGGGCCTCGGCTACTACCGGGCGCTGACCAGCGAGGACGGGGGAGTGTTCCTGGTCCCGCCGATCGAGGCGATCGGCAACTCCCTGTCGTACGCCGTCGCCGCCACCCTCATCGCCGTGCTGATCGGCGGGCTCGCCGCGGTGGCGCTCACCCGCCGGGACGCCGGGCGGCTCGTGCGCGGCTTCGACGCGCTGCTGATGCTGCCGCTCGGGGTGTCCGCGGTGACCGTCGGCTTCGGGTTCCTGATCTCCCTCGACGAGCCGCCGCTGGATCTGCGGTCCTCGTGGATCCTGGTGCCGCTCGCACAGGCGCTGGTGGGTGTGCCGTTCGTCGTCCGGACCATGCTGCCCGTGCTGCGGGCGGTGGACGTGCGGCTGCGGGAGGCGGCCTCGGTGCTCGGTGCCTCGCCCTGGCGGGTGTGGCGGGAGGTGGACCTGCCGATGGTGCGGCGGGCGCTGCTGATCGCGGCCGGGTTCGCCTTCGCCGTGTCGCTCGGGGAGTTCGGGGCGACGGTGTTCATCGCACGGCCCGACCGGCCGACGCTGCCGGTGGCCGTCGCCCGGCTGCTCGGTCGGCCCGGTGACCTCAACTACGGCCAGGCGATGGCCCTTTCGACGATTCTGATGGTGGTGTGCGCTGTGGCCCTGCTGGTGCTGGAGAGGCTGCGCACGGACCGGACGGGGGAGTTCTGATGCTGTTGGCCCTGCGGGACGCGACGGTCCGTTTCGGCGGCCGGGCTGTACTGGACGCCGTCGATCTGGAGGTCGCCGAGCACGAGATCGTGTGCGTGCTCGGACCCAGCGGCAGCGGCAAGTCGACCCTGCTGCGGGCGGTGGCCGGCCTGCAACCCCTGAACTCCGGGAGGGTGATGCTCGACGGGCGCGACCAGGCGGGCCTGCCGGCGCACCGGCGCGGTATCGGGCTGATGTTCCAGGACCACCAGCTGTTCCCGCAGCGGGACGTGGGCGGCAACGTGGCCTTCGGGTTGCGGATGCACGGCGAGCCGAAGCGGCGACAGGCCGAGCGGGTGCGGGAGTTGCTGGACCTCGTGGGGCTGCCGGGCGCGGGCCGACGGGCCGTCGCCGCGTTGTCCGGCGGGGAGCAGCAGCGGGTGGCGCTGGCCCGGGCCCTCGCGCCGAGCCCCCGGCTGCTGATGCTGGACGAGCCGCTGGGACAGCTCGACCGGTCGCTGCGGGAGCGGCTGGTCGTCGAACTGAAGCAACTGTTCAGGCGGTTGGGCACGACCGTGCTCGCCGTGACGCATGACCAGGGGGAGGCCTTCGCGCTGGCCGACCGGGTCGTGGTGATGCGGGACGGGCGGATCGCCCAGTCCGGTACGCCCCTCGAGGTGTGGCAGCGGCCCGCCGACGCGTTCGTCGCCCGCTTCCTGGGCTTCGAGAACGTGGTCGAGGCGACGGTGGGGACCGAGGCAGCGGACACGCCGTGGGGCAAGGTGCCGGTGCCGGAGGACGCACCGCAGGGCACCCGGACCCTGCTGGTGCGGCCCGCCGGGGTGCGCCTGGTGCCCGCCGACGTGGGCCTGCGCTGCACCGTGGCCGCGCGCACCTTCAGGGGCACCCATGTCACCGTGCACCTCCAGCCCCCGGACGCCCCGCGCCTGGAGGCGGCCTGTGTGCTGCGGGACGCGCCGGAGACCGGGGACGAGGTCGGAGTGGAGTTCGACGCGGCCGAAATCGTGGTGCTCGGCTGATCGTCCGCCGCCTAGGGTGCGGGGTATGACGCCGCTACTCGCGCACGACCGTTACTGCGACGAAATCGCCCACCAGGTCGGCCTGTTGAGGTCCGTGGTGACCTCCGGTGCCGACCTGTCGGGCACGGTGCCGACCTGCCCGGAGTGGTCCCTGGAGGACCTCGTACGGCACATGGGCGGTGCCCTGCGCTGGGTGGAGCTCATGGTGCGCACCCGGGCCGAGGAGGAGGTGCCGGAGGAGCGGGTGCCGGGTGCGGCCGGGCCCGGGGCGCGGGGGGACGCGGCCGCGCTGGACGCATGGCTGGCGGAGAGCGGAGAGCAACTCGTCGCCGCACTGCGGGAGGCCGGGCCGGACACGAAGGTGTGGGGCTGGGCCGGAATACTCAACGCCGGGTTCTGGGCCCGCAGGGTGACGCACGAGATCACCGTGCACCGCGCGGACGCCACGCTCGCGGCCGGGCTGCCCTACGAGGTCGCGCCCGAGGTGGCCGCCGACGCGCTCGACGAGTGGCTGCAGATCGTGGAGTACGTGCAGCGGACGGTGCCGCACGACGCGGCGGGGGAACTGCGCGGCCCCGGCCGCAGCATCCACCTGCACGCCACCGACACCGGGCCGGAGGTGAACGCCGAGTGGCTCGTCGAACTCACCGAGGACGGCGTCGCCTGGCGCCGGGGTCACGAGAAGGCCACCGTGGCCCTGCGCGGGCCGCTCACCTCCGTCCTGCTGGCGTTCTACCGCCGGCTGCCGCTGGACGCACCGGAGCTGGAGGTGCTGGGCGAGCGCCAGTTGCTGGAGTTCTGGCTGGAGCGGGCGACGTTCGGCTGAGACGGGGCCATGGCCCGCCCCTTGGTGGAGGAGGGGCTGAGGCGAGCGTGGCCCGCCCCCCTGGTGGGGGAGGGGCTGAGACGGGACGTGGCCCGCCCCCTGGTGGGGGACGGGCCACGGCACGCTGTGCGCGGGTGTCAGCTGTCGCTGTTCGCCCCGCGGCGGCGCATGCCGAAGAACACCGCGCCGCCACCGACGACGACCAGGGCCGCCGCGATGCCGGCGATGAGGCCGGTGTTGGAGTTGGCGCCGGTCTCGGCGAGGTTGGAGTCACCGGCCGGGGCGGGGGCGTTGGCAGCCGGCGAGGTGCTCTGGCTCTCCGACGGCTCCGGGGCGGGGGTCTCGGTCTCCTCCGCCGGCTTGGACGGGGAGGCCGACGGGGTCGGCGTCGCCGGGGGAGTCGAAGCCGGGGGCTCCTCCTCCTTCTTGCAGGCCGTGGCCGGGGTGACGAGGTTCGGCTTGATGTCCGCGTCCACGTAGCGGGCGGCCTTGACGTGGATGCGGTACTCGGCGTTCGGCTCCCAGTCCTCGGTGAAGGTGATGGTGGTGCCTTCGCGCGAGCCCTTGACCACCTGCGTGCCGACCTTCTTCGCGTCGGCGCCGTTGTTCTGCAGGTACACGGTGACCGTGGCCGGGATGCCGGCGGGGTCGACATCGGTGACGGAGATGACGCCCTTGTCACCATCGCACTTCGCCTCGGCGGAGAACTCGCTGATGTCGCAGGCGAGCGCGTTGCCCGCGGTACCGAGCGCGAGCGCGGCCGAGGCGGAGACGACACCGAGGACGCGCACGGCACGTGCGCGGCGGGATACGGACAGAACTGCCACGTTTGTCCTTTACAGGATTGCTAAAGCGGGGGGCTGAGGCAGTGTTGACTGGACATCAGCACTACCGTGAGGCTCACAGGTCTATAAGCGCCGCATAAGTAGTGTCAACGCATATGCAGGTTGCAAGCACTTGCTTTGCCTTCTTATTAACCGCCGAGACGTTTCAGGGCCTCCGGCGCCTCCTCGATCCGGTCAACCAGCGCGATCCGGGCCTCCATCGAGCGCCCCGCGGCCAGCGACCGGAGCAGCGGCCACGCGGGCAGCTTCTCCGTCCAGTGCACGCGGTTCACCAGCACCATCGGCGTCGGCTCGCCGCGCGACCCGTAGTAGTTGGGCGTGGCGTTGTCGAAGATCTCCTGTACGGTCCCGGCGGCGCCCGGCAGGAACACCACACCCGCGTTGGACCGGGCCAGCAGGCCGTCCTCGCGGGTGGCGTTGGCGAAGTACTTGGCGATGTGGGAGGCGAAGGCGTTCGGCGGCTCGTGGCCGTAGAACCAGGTCGGGATGCCCACCGAGCGGCCGCCCTGCGGCCAGCGGGTGCGTATCTCGAAGGCGGCCGAGGCCCACTGGGTGATCGACGGCGAGAAGTGCGGTGTCTTGCCCAGGAGTTCGAGCGACTCGGTGAGCATCTCCTCGCCGAAGGGAGCGGCGTACGCGCCGAGGTTGGCCGCCTCCATGGCGCCCGGGCCGCCGCCGGTGGCGATGGTGAAGCCGGCGCGCGCCAGCTCGCGGCCGAGCCGTGCGGCACCGGCGTACTCCTCGGTGCCTCGGGCCATCGCGTGGCCGCCCATGACCCCCACGACCCGGGCACCGGACAGGAGTTCGTCGAGCGCGTCCGATACGGAGTCGTCGTGGACCGAACGGAGCATGGACGCGTAGATGTCGCGGTCCGCCTTCGTGCGCTGGAACCAGGCGTAGGCGAGGGCGTCGGGCGTGGCCTCGTAGCCGTCGGCCAGGGACGCGAAGAGTTCGTCCGGGGAGTAGACCAGGCCGCGGAACGGGTCGAACGGCAGGCCCGGGACCGGCGGGAAGACCAGGGCGCCGTCGGCCCGGACCTTCGCGTCCGCGTCCCCGCGCATCGCGCAGCCGAGGAAGACCGCGCCCGCCGTGTCCGTGGTGAGCAGTTCGCGCGTACGGTCCGTCAGGTCGACGGCCTGGACGCGGTGTCCGGCGAGGGTGCCGCGCGCCGAGACGGTCGCGTCGAACTCCTCGAGGGTCTCTATCTCACGGTCGTCATGGTGGGCCGCATGGGCGGGCATCGTCTGCACCCGCCCATGCTAGGCCGCACACCGTCAGCCCTGGACGGCCGCGGGGTCCATCCACACGACCTCGAAGGTGTGGCCGTCCACGTCGTCGAAGGCACGGCCGTACATGAAGCCGTGGTCCTGGGTCTCGCCCGAGACGGAACCTCCCGCAGCGACCGCCTTCTCGACCAGTTCGTCGACCTTCTCGCGGCTCTCGGAGCTCAGCGCGATCAGCACCTCGCTGCTCTTCCTCGAGTCCGCGATGTCCTTCTTCGTGAACTGGGCGTACTTCTCCTTGGTGTGCACCATCACCACGATGGACTCGCTGATCACCACCGAGGCCGTCGTGTCGTCACTGAACTGCTCGTTGATCGTGAAGCCCAGCTCCGTGAAGAACTTCTTCGAGGCGCCGAGGTCGCCGGTGCACAGGTTCACGAAGATCATCTGCTGGTACATGCGAGGTCTCTCCCATCAAGTCCGTGTGGTTACGCGGGATAGACCGGGGGCCGGTCCGGAACTCATCGCCGTGCGGAGATTTTTCTCGTACGAGTTTTCCAGCGGGCGGAGCGAGGGCAGCGACAGCCGCCGGGCTCAGCGCGCCAGGGGCAGCGCAGCCAGTTCCGCGACCGTCAGGGCGAGCGGACCGAACAGGGCGAGCAGCACGGCGGCGCGCAGGGCGGCGGCGCTGCGCAGCACCGTGGCGGGGGCGCCGAGGCGCAGCAGTGCGGCGGTGGTCTCCGCCCGGGCCTGCCGGGCCTCGACGGCCGCGGTGAAGAGCGTGGCCGTCGTGCAGCCGGTCACCAGGAGCACGCCGAGGGTGGTGAGCGGGCCGAGCGAGAGACCGTCCGGGCCGTGCAGCAGCGCCATGGCCCACGCGGCGGACCCGACCGCGCTGACGACGCCCAGGGGACGTCCGATACGGACGGCCTCCGCCATGAGGATGCGGCCGGCCAGGAGCCGCAGGGCGCCGGGGCGGGCCCACTGCAGCAGCCGTCCGCACAGATGGGTCAGGCCGGGACCGGCCAAGGCCAGGCCGACGGCGGCGAGCGCCCAGCCCGCCATCACGCCCGGGGAGGCGCCGGAGAAGGAGAGGTCGGGGGGCGTCGGGGCGGTACGGCTCGTGTAGCTCACCACGGCGAGGCCCGCGGCCAGCACGGTGATCCCCCAGGGGAGACCGGAGGGGGCCGCGATGGTGTCCGGCAGGGCCGCTTCGCGGGCCGTGGAGTCGTCGGCGGGGCCGGACTCCGTGCCGCCCGGGCCCGGATGCCGGGTCAGGGCCCCTGCGGGGCTGATGGCTCCGGCCGCGTCCGGCGCCGCCGCGCGCGGGCTGAGCCACTGACCGGGATCGCCGGCCGGGCCGTGCGCGCCCGCCGCTGCCGGCGGGGCCGGGTAAGGGGCTGAGGGGAGCCCGGTCGATTCCCCTGCGCCCGTCTCCGGGGCGCCCGGCTGAGCCGCGCCGTCGAGCACGCGGCCGGGCAGCCTCGCCGGCGGGTCGGCGACCGCGCTCACGGCGCCGCCGGATCCCGCCAGCGCCGCCGGTGCGGACCCACTGGTCCGGGCCGCGGGCGGGCCGCTCGTCGCGGCGGGCTCGGCATCATTCGTCGCGGCGGGCCCGGTGCCGCGGCGGTTCGCGGGCCGGACGATCTGCCGGCCGAACCGGCCGTACGCGCCGAAGGTATCGCGGGTGCTGGTGCGCCGGTACGCGCCGAAACGGCCGTACTGCCGGGCCGTCCGGGGCGCGGCAGTCCTCGTCTCGCGCGGACGCAGGGCCAGGGCCACCGCCACCGACGCGCCGACGGGCACGAGCGCCAGCAGGGTCAGGGCGCCCGGCAGCGGCAGGGGGTGGTCCGCGGCGAGGGCCTCGGCGGCGGCACCGTCGAAGGGCATGCCCGTCAGGTCGCCCCGCAGATGCAGGAAGACGAGCAGGGCCAGCATCGCGCCCAGCGTGCAGGACAGGGCCGTCGTCGTCGCCGAGACGGCCATCATGCGCACCGGGCCGAGGCCGATCGCCGAGAGGCCCGCGCGGGGCTTGGTGCCCGGGTCGGTACGGGCCACGGCGACCGCGAGGTACACCGTGGCGGCCAGCGGGGCCGCGCACCAGGCCAGCCGCAGCAGTGCGGTGCCGGGGGTGCCGGGGTGGCCCAGCGCCCAGCCCAGGGCGCAGAGCAGCAGGAAGGCCGTGCCCGCCGAGGCCGCCGCGACCATCAGGCGGCGCAGCTGGACGGCGGGGTGGGCGCCGCGGGTCAGACGGAGAGCGAGCACGCGGCCCGGCCTTCCGGCTCGCGGGGCTCGGCGACCGGCGGCAGGTGCACCGTCTGCACGCGCCGCCCGTCCAGCAGCGACACCGTGCGGTCGGCGAGGGCCGCGGTCTCCGCGTCATGGGTGGCCAGGACGACGGTGATGCGGTGGGAGCGGGCCGCGGTGGTGAGGGTGCGCAGCACATGGGCGCGGTCGGCGCGGTGCAAGGGCGCGGTGGGTTCGTCGGCGAACAGGACCGACGGCGCGGGGGCGAGGGCGCGGGCGATGCAGACCCGCTGGCGCTCGGCCTGCACCAGCTGGTGCGGCCGTTTGCGGGCGCTGTCGCCGATGTCCAGGCGCTCCAGCCACTCCAGGGCCGCGGTCTTGGCGCGGCGCCGGCTGGTGCCGCGCAGCATCAGCGGCAGGGCGGCGTTCTCCCAGGCGTTGAGCTCCGGGACCAGGGAGGGGGTCGGGTCGATCCAGCCGAAGCGGTCGCGGCGCAGCCGCTCGCGGGTGAGGGGGCCCATGGTGTGCACGGGCACGCTGTTGAACCAGACCTCGCCGCGCCGCACGGGCACCAGGCCGGACAGGCACCGCAGCAGGGTCGTCTTGCCGCTGCCGCGCGGGCCGCTCAGGGCGAGGATCTCGCCCTCGCGCACGCCGAGCGAGACGCCGCAGAGCGCGGGCGAACCGTCGTCGTGCTGGAAGTGCAGGGCGCGTGCCCAGAGCACGTCGTTGTCCGGCGGGGCCTCCATGCGCGTACACCTCGGTTCAGATCCGTAGTTCCCGTGCCATCCCCCGTGCGGGGGAACGAAGGCAGGGCCGATCGGTCACTGGGCACGCTAGGCAGAAGGCGGCGGGCCGCCGGACAGCACGCGGCCCCGGGCCGCCGTTTCTCACTCGAACGGGCGGCACCGGGGCCGGTGTTGATCATCCAGGCAGACGATCTGAGCGACGGGCGTCAGAGCTTCGTCCACGCCTCCGTGAGGGTGGCGCGCAGGATCTGCTCGATCTCGTCGAAGGTCGACTGGTCGGAGATCAGCGGCGGGGCGAGCTGGACGACCGGGTCGCCACGGTCGTCGGCGCGGCAGTACAGGCCGTTGTCGTACAGCGCCTTGGAGAGGAAGCCGTACAGGACGCGCTCGGTCTCCTCGTCGTTGAAGGACTCCTTGGTGTGCTTGTCCTTCACGAGCTCGATGCCGTAGAAGAAGCCGTTGCCGCGGACGTCGCCGACGATCGGCAGGTCGTGGAGCTTCTCCAGGGTGGCGCGGAAGTTGCCCTCGTTGTCCAGGACGTGCTGGTTGAGGTTCTCGCGCTCGAACAGGTCGAGGTTGGCCAGGCCCACGGCCGCGGAGACCGGGTGGCCGCCGAAGGTGTAGCCGTGCAGGAAGGTGTTGTCGCCCTTGTAGAACGGCTCGGCCAGGCGGTCGGAGATGATGCAGGCGCCGATCGGGGAGTAGCCCGAGGTCATGCCCTTGGCACAGGTGATCATGTCCGGCACGTAGTCGAACTTGTCGCAGGCGAAGTAGGTGCCCAGTCGGCCGAAGGCGCAGATGACCTCGTCGGAGACGAGCAGCACGTCGTACTGGTCGCAGATCTCGCGGACCCGCTGGAAGTAGCCGGGCGGGGGCGGGAAGCAGCCGCCCGCGTTCTGTACCGGCTCCAGGAAGACCGCGGCGACCGTGTCCGGGCCCTCGAAGAGGATCTGCTGCTCGATCTGGTCGGCGGCCCAGCGGCCGTAGGCCTCGGGGTCGTCGCCGTGGATCGGGGCGCGGTAGATGTTGGTGTTGGGGACCTTGTGGGCGCCCGGGACCAGCGGCTCGAAGGGGGCCTTCAGAGCCGGCAGGCCGGTGATGGACAGGGCGCCCTGCGGGGTGCCGTGGTAGGCGACAGCACGGGAGATGACCTTGTGCTTGGTGGGCTTGCCGACCAGCTTGAAGTACTGCTTGGCGAGCTTCCAGGCGGTCTCCACCGCCTCACCGCCGCCGGTGGTGAAGAAGACCTTGTTCAGGTCGCCCGGGGCGTGGTGCGCGAGGCGCTCGGCCAGCTCGACGGCCTTGGGGTGGGCGTAGGACCACACCGGGAAGAACGCGAGCTCCTGCGCCTGCTTGAAGGCGGTCTCGGCGAGTTCGACCCGGCCGTGCCCGGCCTGCACCACGAAGAGGCCGGCGAGGCCGTCCAGGTAGCGCTTGCCCTTGTCGTCGTAGATGTACGTGCCCTCGCCCCGGACGATGGTGGGAACGGGGGACTTCTCGTACGACGACATGCGCGTGAAGTGCATCCACAGGTGGTCGTACGCGGTCTGGGAGAGGTCCTTGCTCACGGCTATCGGGTCCTCACGATTATCGGGTTCCCCACATGTAGGTCTGCTTCTTGAGCTTGAGGTAGACGAAGCTCTCGGTGGAGCGCACTCCGGGCACCGCCCGTATGCGTTTGTTGATGACCTCCAGAAGGTGGTCGTCGTCCTCGCAGACGATCTCCACCATCAGGTCGAAGGAGCCCGCGGTCATCACCACGTACTCGCATTCGGACATGGCCGACAGCGCGTCCGCGACCGACTCCACGTCGCCCTCGACGTTGACGCCGACCATCGCCTGTCTGCGGAAGCCCACGGTGAGCGGGTCCGTGACGGCGACGATCTGCATCACGCCCTGGTCGAGCAGCTTCTGGACGCGCTGGCGCACGGCCGCCTCCGACAGGCCCACGGCCTTGCCGATGGCGGCGTACGGCCGGCGGCCGTCCTCCTGGAGCTGCTCGATGATGGCGAGGGAGACGGCGTCCAGCTGCGGCGAGCTGCCGTTCCTGGACTCGCGGGAGGGCTCGCGGGACTCCCGCGTGCCCTTCTGTTCTGCGCTTCGACTGGCCACGAGGTCACTGTGCACGAGGTCTCGGCACTTCCGCAAGCCTGGATCGATGAAATCCGTTGTTTGAGTCCCCTAGTCCTGCGAATTCCGCACGATCGAAGGGAGCGGGGGTGTTGAAAACGTGGGTCGGCCGACTAGGGTGGGTGTCTCAAGTACTGGACATCCGAACTGGAGGGCCGGCAGTGAGCACCGAGCTTCGTCGTCTGCGCAACTACATCGGCGGTGAGTTCCGGGACGCCGCCGATGGACGGACCACCGAGGTGGTCAATCCCGCGACGGGTGAGGCGTACGCGACCGCTCCGCTGTCCGGGCAGGCGGACGTGGACGCGGCGATGGCGGCGGCCGCCGAGGCCTTTCCCGGCTGGCGCGACACCACGCCCGCCGAGCGCCAGAAGGCCCTGCTGAAGATCGCGGACGCCTTCGAGGAGCGCGCCGAGGAGCTGATCGCGGCCGAGGTGGAGAACACGGGCAAGCCCATCGGGCTGACCCGCTCCGAGGAGATCCCGCCGATGGTCGACCAGATCCGCTTCTTCGCGGGCGCGGCGCGGATGCTCGAGGGCCGCTCGGCCGGCGAGTACATGGAGGGCCTGACCTCCATCGTGCGCCGCGAGCCGGTCGGCGTCTGCGCGCAGGTCGCGCCGTGGAACTACCCCATGATGATGGCCGTGTGGAAGTTCGCCCCGGCGATCGCGGCGGGCAACACCGTCGTGCTGAAGCCGTCCGACACCACCCCGGCCTCCACGGTCCTCATGGCCGAGATCATCGGCTCGATCGTCCCCAAGGGCGTCTTCAACGTCATCTGCGGCGACCGCGACACCGGCCGCCTGATGGTCGAGCACGAGACCCCGGCGATGGCCTCCATCACCGGTTCGGTGCGCGCCGGCATCCAGGTCGCCGAGTCCGCCGCCAAGGACGTCAAGCGCGTCCACCTTGAGCTGGGCGGCAAGGCCCCCGTCGTGGTCTTCGAGGACACCGACATCGCCAAGGCCGTCGAGGACATCTCGGTCGCCGGCTACTTCAACGCCGGCCAGGACTGCACCGCCGCCACCCGCGTGCTCGTCCACGAGTCCATCCACGACGAGTTCGTCTCGGCGCTGGCCAAGGCCGCCTCCGAGACGAAGACCGGCCAGCCGGACGACGAGGACGTGCTGTTCGGCCCGCTCAACAACCCCAACCAGCTCAAGCAGGTCGAGGGCTTCATCGACCGGCTGCCCGCGCACGCGCGCGTGGAGGCCGGCGGCAAGCGGGTCGGCGACAAGGGCTACTTCTACGCGCCGACCGTCGTCTCGGGCCTGAAGCAGACCGACGAGATCATCCAGAACGAGGTCTTCGGCCCGGTCATCACCGTGCAGTCCTTCTCCGACGAGCAGCAGGCGGTGGAGTGGGCCAACGGCGTCGAGTACGCACTGGCCTCCTCCGTGTGGACCAAGGACCACGGCCGTGCCATGCGGATGTCCAAGAAGCTCGACTTCGGCTGCGTGTGGATCAACACGCACATCCCGCTGGTCGCCGAGATGCCGCACGGCGGCTTCAAGAAGTCCGGCTACGGCAAGGACCTCTCGGGCTACGGCTTCGACGACTACACGCGGATCAAGCACGTGATGACGTCGCTGGACGCGTAGCCGACCGGCTCGGTCGTGACGGCCCCGGGCGCTGATGCCGCCCGGGGCCGTTCGTCTGCGCGCGGAACTGTTTTTGAACATGTTCAACATGGGCGTAGAGTGCCGCCATGAGCGACAGAGCCGCCTTGCTGAAGGGCATCCGCGCCTGGTTGGTGTTCTTCGTCGTGTGCCTGGTGCTGAGCGGCGCCACGGCCTTTCCCCTCGTGCACGAGCTGCGGTGGACCGAGGACCTGTTGCGCGCGCTCTCCGTGAGTGAGCACCTGCCCGGGCTGACGGACTGGATCGCGCGGGTCCGGGCCGGCCTGGACCAGGCCGACGCCGAATATCCCTTCCTGCTCTACGGCACGGACTGGCTGGCCTTCGCGCACCTGGTGATCGCGGTCGCCTTCTACGGGCCCTACCGCGACCCGGTCCGCAACATCTGGGTCGTCGAGTTCGGGATGATCGCCTGCGCGGGCATCGTCCCGCTCGCCCTGATCTGCGGACCGCTGCGCGGGATCCCCTTCTGGTGGTCGGTGATCGACATGGCCTTCGGCGTGTTCGGCGTGATTCCGCTCCACGTCGTACGGCAGCGGATCAAGCGGCTGGAGGCGCTGACCGCGCCGGTGGCCACCCCGGTGCTCAGCGGTTGAGGAAAACTGTTGTCCCGGGAACCTTCACGCCGTCTCCCCGCATGTGATCCCCCGTACAGACAAGGCCCCCGTCCTGCCTGAGAAAGTGCGTGCGGAACGTACCGATCTCAGCCGTCGAGAGGCCACCGTGGACAGTCAGCACTGGCGGGCCGTCATCACGGCGGCGCAGGCCGGCGACCGGCGGGCGCTGGACGAACTGGTCGAGGGCTGGCTGCCGCTGGTCTACAACATCGTGGGCCGGGCCCTGAACGGGCACGCCGACGTCGACGACGTCGTGCAGGAGACCATGCTGCGCGCGGTCGGAAACCTCGGCTCACTGCGCGACCCGGACAGCTTCCGGTCCTGGCTGGTGGCGATCGCCATGCGGCAGATCCGCGACCGGGCCCGGCGCAGGACCCCGGACCGGCTGGAGGAGGCGGCGGCCTCCGACTTCGCCGAACTGACCGTGCTGCGGCTCCAGCTGGAGGGGCAGCGGCGCGAGGTCGCAGAGGCGGTGCGGTGGCTCGACGACCAGGACCGGCATCTGCTGTCCCTGTGGTGGCTGGAGGTCGCGGGCGAACTGACCCGGCGCGAACTGGCCGCCGCCGTGGGCATCACCCGGCAGCACGCCGCCGTGCGCGTCCAGCGGATGAAGGAGCGCCTGGAGACGGCGCGCGGCATCGTCCGCGCCCTGGACGGCGCCTGCCCCGGCCTGGGGGAGGTGACCGGCCGGTGGAACGGCCGGCCCGACTCGGTGTGGCGCAAGCGGCTGGCCCGGCACCTGCGCGGCTGCCACTACTGCGGCGGCACCCGCGAGACCGTCGTCCCCACCGAACGCCTCCTGATCGGCATCGCCCTCGTCCCGCTGCCCGTCGGCTTCACCCTGTCGCTCGCCCTCGGCGGCAAGACCGCGGCGGCCGCCACCTCGGCCGCCACTTCGGCCGGCTGGTCCGCCAAGCTGCTCGGCGCGCTCACCAAGCCGGCCGTCGCGATGACGGCGGGCGCGACGATCGTCGCGGGCGGCGCCTACGTCGTCACCCAGCCGCCGAATGCCCCGCCGCCCCGGGCCGCGGTCACCCCCACGGCCACAGCCGGCTCCGCACCGCCGCGAACCTCCGCCCCGCCCGCCCCCGCGCCCGCCCCCGCCCCCAAGTCCTCACCGTCGACGACGAAGAAGACCGACCCGTACGGCACGGTCGTCGACGCCGTCGACCGCGCCCCCGACCCGGAAGCCCGGCCCGCAGCCCTGCCGCGCCGCCCCGAGTCCGGGATCACCAGCACCGGCGGTCCGAAGGCCGTCATGCAGCACCGCGGCGACCACGTGACCCTCACCGGCCGGGGCTATGTCCTGGTCCGCTGGCAGATCTCGCCGCACGCCCGGCCCGGCGCGGTGGTCATGCCGACCTGGACCGGCCTGAAAGGCAGGCTGTTCCACGTGGCGTCCGGCGGCTCGCGCCGGATGGACGACCCGCTGCCCGGCGCCCCGAACGGCTACGCCACCGGCATGGGCGGCCCGGACATCGGCTACGCGGTCCTTCCGCCCGGCACCCAGCAGATGTGGCAGAACGAGTACTTCTACCTCGACGGCACCGTCACCCTCACCCAGAACGAACGGGGCTGCGACTACGGGATCGCCGTCTCCCCGTCGAACCGGGACGCGGTGGTGAAGGACGTCAACGAGGGTCCTGCCGACGGCACCATCCGCTACGGCCTCGTCCGCGACACCGGCACGGACAGCGCGCCGGTGCCGCAGTACGTCACGCGCGCGACCCCGGCCGATCCGGCGACGGTGCCGCAGCGCTCGCGCGTGTAGCGCACAGCACGTCGACGCGGTTGGTCGTGATGGAGTCCACGCCCGCCTCCAGCAGTCGGCGCATGGAGCGGCGGGTGTCGGGGGTCCAGACGGACAGCAGGAAGCCGTCGCGGTGCACGCGCTCGGCGAGGGGGCGGTCCACCAGGGAGAAGCGGTAGTTGAGCCAGCGCGGGCGGATCGCCTCCAGCAGTACGGGCCGCGGCGGGGCCAGCGTCGTCCAGGTGAGGGCGATCTCGGCGCCCGGATCCGCCACGCGCACGGCGAGCATGGCGTCGGCGTCCGCGCAGTAGTAGACGCGCTCCGCCGCCCCGGCCTCCTCCACCACTCCCATGATCCGGCGCACCGCCCGCACGCCGGGCGACCCGGGCAGGTCGATCATCACCCGGTGCCCGTCGGTCGCGGCCAGTGCCTCGGCCAGGGCCGGCACCCCGCCGTCGGTCAGCCCGCGCACCTCCTCGAAGGACAGCGCGTTCACCGGCCGTTCGTGCTCCCACAGCCGCTTCAGCGTCGCGTCGTGCAGCAGTACCGGCACACCGTCCCGGGTGAGCCGTACGTCGATCTCCACCGCGTCCGCACCCCCGCGCAGGGCGGAACGCAGCGAGGCCACGGTGTTCTCACGGATGCGATAGGGGTCGCCCCGGTGGGCCACGGCGACCGGGGCGGGCGTCACCGGGCGAGCCACTGCGCGGTGTACGTGTCGATCTCGCCGGTGATCCGCGTCCTGCCCGCGGTGTCCAGGAAGGACGCCTCGACGGCGTTCTTCGCCAGCTCGGCCACGCCCCGCTCGTCGAGGTCGAGGAGCCGGGCGGCGACCGCGTACTCGTTCTCGAGGGTCGTGCCGAACATGGGCGGGTCGTCGGAGTTGACGGTGACGAGGACCCCGGCCCGCACGAACTCCTTGATCGGGTGCTCGTCGAGGGTGCGCACCGCGCGGGTGGCGATGTTGGAGGTCGGGCACACCTCCAGCGGGATCCGATGCTCGGCGAGGTGCGCGAGCAGCTTCGGGTCCTGCGCGGAGCTGGTGCCGTGCCCGATGCGCTCGGCCCGCAGATGGGTCAGCGCGTCCCACACCGTCTGCGGGCCGGTCGTCTCCCCGGCGTGCGGTACGGAGTGCAGACCGGCGGCGATCGCACGGTCGAAGTACGGCTTGAACTGCGGCCGCTCCACACCGACCTCGGGCCCGCCGAGACCGAAGGAGACCAGGCCCTCCGGGCGCAGCCGGTCGTCGGTGGCGAGCCGGGTCGTCTCCTCGGCGGCCTCCAGCCCCGCCTCGCCGGGGATGTCGAAGCACCAGCGCAGCACGGTCCCGAACTCGGCCTCGGCGGCCTTGCGGGCGTCCTCGATCGCGTCCATGAAGGCCCGCTCGTCGATGCCGCGCCGGGTGGACGAGAAGGGCGTGATGGTCAGCTCGGCGTACCGCACCTGCTGCCGGGCCAGGTCCCGGGCCACCTCGTAGGTCAGCAGCCGGACGTCCTCCGGGGTTCGGATCAGATCCACGACCGACAGGTACACGTCGATGAAGTGCGCGAAGTCGGTGAACGTGAAGTAGTCGACCAGCGCCTCGGGATCGGTCGGCACCTTCGAGTCGGGGTGCCGCGCGGCCAGTTCGGAGACGATCCGGGGAGAGGCGGATCCCACGTGGTGGACATGCAGTTCGGCCTTGGGCAGTCCGGCGATGAAGGCCTTCAGATCGCGTGGGGCGCGGGGGTCGACAAGCTGCTCGGTCAAGGGTTCCTCCCCGGAACGGCGCCGCCGTCGGCACAGGGCGGGCGGGGCGCGGGTGATCGGCTGATCGATGACGCGGAATTCATCGTATGCCGCGGTCCGGCGCCCTTCATTTCAGGGGCGCGGGACGCGGTCGACGGGCGGCTCCGCGGGGGTGCGAACAACCCCCGCCCACCCGCGCTGTGGCACGCACCGAACGGCCCCGTAGCATGACCACACGATCGACCCAGGGGGGAACAGGATGACGGACGCGACGCAGCCCGACGGAGGCGGAGGCACCGGCCACGACCCGTGGGCTCCCCCGGAGCACACGCCCTCACTCGACAAGCAGCAGCCCTCCACCGCGGGGCCGCCGTCCGTGCACGACCAGGCCACGGTCACCTCGATGCCGGGCTTCACCCCGCCCACCGGCACGCCCCAGTACGACCCGTCCGGCACCGGCACCGGCGCCGTCCCGCCCCCGCCCGTGGCCCCCACCGGCCCGGGAGCGCCCGGCGGTTACGGCTACCCGGGCTACCCCCAGTCCGGCTACGGCTGGCCCGGCATGCCCCCGGCCCCCCAGAACGGCCTGGGCATCGCCGCGATGGTGCTCGGCATCGTCTCCTGCACCCTCTTCTGCCTCTACGGCGTGGTCTCCCTGGTCACCGGCATCCTCGCCGTCGTCTTCGGCATCAAGGGCCGCAAGCGCGCCGAGGCCGGAGTGGCCACCAACCACGGGCAGGCCCAGGCCGGTCTGATCATGGGCATCATCGGGATCATCCTCGGCATCGCGGTGATCGTCCTGATCGCCGTCGGCATCACGGC
The DNA here is from genome assembly GCF_014205055.1 of Streptomyces luteogriseus. Lineage (NCBI taxonomy): Bacteria > Bacillati > Actinomycetota > Actinomycetes > Kitasatosporales > Streptomycetaceae > Streptomyces > Streptomyces luteogriseus. The sequence goes on along the minus strand of NZ_JACHMS010000001.1, from coordinate 2,457,964 downwards.
CGCGATCAACAGCGACGACTACGACGACGACCCCTACTACGGGACCCTCGGCCCGGTGGCCACCGCGACGTCCCACCGCTGAAACAGGGGCTCTGTGCGGCCGACTTGGCCACTACGATGCCTTGGTCTGACAACGGAGGGGAGACGTCCATGTCCAACACCAATCCGCCCCCGGGTGGTTTCGGCCCGCCCGCCCAGCCGCCGCAGCAGCCGGCCCCGGGATACGGCTATCCGCAGCAGCCCGGCCCGGGCTACGGCTACCCCCAGGGCAGCCCCGGCTACCCGGCGGCGCCGCCCGTGGGCTACCCGCAGGCGCCCGGCTACGGGATGCCCGCGCAGCCGAGCAACGGCATGGGCACCACGGGACTGGTGCTGGGCATCATCGGCGTGGTGTGCAGCGTGACGTTCATCATGTGGTTCTTCGGCGTCATCCTGGGCATTCTCGCGATCATCTTCGGCGCCATCGGCCGCGGCCGGGCCACCCGCGGTGAGGCCACGAACAAGGGCGCGGCGACCGCGGGCCTGGTCTGCGGCATCATCGCCACCGTGATCCTGCCGCTGCTGGGCTTCCTGCTGTTCGCCAGCATCATGGGCGGGCTCGGCGCGGCTTCCTGAACGGAGCTCCCGGAGGTCACCAGGGGCCGGTCCCGAGGACCGGCCCCTCGCTCATATCTCTGTCGTCCGCAGCCGCTCCCGCGCCTCCATCAGCGCGAAGCCCAGCAGATTCGGCCCCCGCCACCGCTGCGGATCGGCCGCCGCTTCGTCGTCCGCGGCCAGACCGATGCCCCACACCCGGTCCACGGGGCTGGCCTCCACCAACACCCGGTCGCCGGTGCCCAGCAGATACCCCAGCAGCTCTGGATGCGCGCCGAACTTGTGGACGCTGCCCTCCACGACGATCCGGAACCGCTCCCGCGCCCACACCGTCTCGTCGAACCCGCGCACCAGCCGCCCGGCCTTCTTGGCCTCGGCGGGGTGCCCGGCGGCCAGCACGGCACGCTCCGCCGCCGCGTCCCCGAAGAGCCGGGCCTTGCCGGCCATCATCCAGTGCTCGGCCGTCGCGTAGGCCACGCCGTCCACCGTGAACGGCGCCGGCCACCACTGGCTCAGACAGCTCGCCCCGATCCGGCCGTCCGGCCGCGGCCGGTGCCCCCAGAAGTGCAGGTACCTGATCCTGGCCCCCTCGCCGACCGCCCTGATCAGGGCCTCCTGCGAGCCGACCGCCCCCGTGATCCTCTCCATGCACGCGAGTTTGGCACGCACCACGGACACAGCGTCCTGCCTTTTCGCGGCGAACTCGACACCTGGTCGACAGATTCCGTCGCGTAACCAAAAATCAACAACGGAATCACTTGTTGGAGTGGCATACCTCTGTCAGGATCGGCACTCAAATCGAGCCTGAGCCACGCCGGCCCCATCAGGGGACACGGAGGAGAGCGACATGCACAACCCGGGCATTGCCACCCCGGACCGATTTCCGGCCGAGGAGCGCTTCGCGGAGGGCGCGCAGTACATCGCGGGGCGCCTGACCAGGGGCACCTCCGGCCGCACCCACGCGGTCGTCGACCCGGCGTCGGGCGAGGAGGTCCTCACCTACGAACTGGCGGGCACGGCCGATGTCGACCGGGCCGTCGCCGCCGCCCGCGCGGCCTTCCCCGGCTGGGCGGGAGCCACCCCGGGCGAGCGGTCCGACGCCCTGCACCGGTTCGCCGCGGTCCTGGCCGACCGGGCCGAGGACTTCGCCCGCGCCGAGTCGCTCCAGTGCGGCAAGCCGCTGAAGCTGACCCGGGAGTTCGACGTCCCCGGCACCATCGACAACGCCGCCTTCTTCGCCGGTGCCGCACGGCATCTCCAGGGGCAGTCCGCCGGCGAGTACTCCGGCGACCACACCTCGTACGTCCGGCGCGAGCCCATCGGGGTCGTCGGGTCGATCGCACCCTGGAACTACCCCCTCCAGATGGCCGCCTGGAAGATCCTCCCGGCGATCGCCGCGGGCAACACCATCGTCCTGAAGCCCGCCGAGCTCACCCCGCTGACCTCGTTGCTCTTCGCCCAGGCGGCCACGGACGCCGGGATCCCGGACGGTGTGATCAACATCGTCACGGGCACCGGCAGGGTGGCCGGCGAGCACCTCGTCGGTCACCCCGACGTGGCCATGACCTCCTTCACCGGCTCCACCGCCGTCGGCAAGCGCGTCGCCGAGGTCGCCACCGCCTCCGTCAAGCGCCTGCACCTGGAGCTCGGCGGCAAGGCACCCTTCGTGGTCTTCGACGACGCCGATCTGGAGGCCGCCGCCCACGGCGCGGTCGCCGGCTCCCTGATCAACACCGGGCAGGACTGCACGGCCGCCACGCGCGCGTACGTGCAGCGGCCGCTGTACGACGCATTCGTGGAGCGGACCGCGGCGCTCATGGAGACGGTCCGGCTCGGCGACCCGTTCGCCGCCCGCACCGACCTCGGCCCGCTGATCTCCCATGCGCAGCGGGACCGGGTCGCCGGATTCGTGGACCGGGCGCGGGCCTACGCGCGCGTGGTGACCGGCGGCGAGGCGCCCGAGGGGGAGCTCGCCAAGGGCGCCTACTACCGGCCCACCCTGATCGCCGACGCGGCCCAGGACAGCGAGGTCGTCCAGTCGGAGATCTTCGGACCCGTCCTGGTCGTGCTGCCGTTCGACACCGACGACGAGGGCCTCGCGCTCGCCAACGACACCCCGTACGGCCTGGCCGCCTCCGCCTGGAGCCGGGACGTGTACCGGGCGAACCGGGCCACGCGTGAGATCAAGGCCGGCTGCGTCTGGATCAACGACCACATTCCGATCATCAGCGAGATGCCGCACGGCGGCTACAAGTCCTCCGGCTACGGCAAGGACATGTCCGCGTACTCGTTCGAGGAGTACACCCAGATCAAACACGTCATGTTCGACAACACCGCGGTGGCCGCGAAGGACTGGCACCGCACCGTGTTCGGGGATCGATAGCCGTTTGCAGGCCGCCTGACCAACGGCCGTCCACCCTCCGAAAGGGCACCACGCGCATGGAGCAGTACGAGCCCGACCGCCTGTCCGCGGCCCAAGTGGCCGCCGTGCGGCGCAGTTTCAGGAACGGCAGGGCCGCCCTCACACGGCGGTCCCTGCTGCGCGCCTCCGCGGGCGGGGCGCTCGCGGCCGGCGGACTGGGGACGCTGAGCGCCTGCGGCATCCCGGCGGCCGGCCAGTCGAAGGGCGGCGTCCCGGCAGAGGACCACTCGGCCAAGGAGAAGACGGTGAACTTCTCCAACTGGACCGAGTACATGGACGTCGACGACAGCGAAAAGCACCACCCGACCCTGGATCAGTTCGCACGGCGGACCGGCATCAAGGTCAAGTACACCGAGGACATCAACGACAACAACGAGTTCTTCGGCAAGATCAAGCCGCAGCTCGCCGCGGGCCAGGACACCGGCCGCGACCTGATCGTCCTCACCGACTGGCTGGCCGCCCGCCTCATCCGCCTCGGCTGGGTGCAGAAGCTCGACCCGAGCAACCTGCCCAACGCCTACGCCAACCTGTCGGCCCAGTTCCGCAGCCCCGACTGGGACCCGGGCCGCGCCTACTCGTACGTCTGGCAGGGCATCTCGACCGTCATCGCGTACAACAAGAAGGCCCTCGACGGCGTCGAGGTGAAGTCGGTGTCCGACCTGCTGGACAACCCCAAGCTCAAGGGCCGGGTCGGTTTCCTGTCGGAGATGCGCGACAGCATCGGCATGACGCTGCTCGACATGGGCAAGGACCCGGCCGACTTCACCGCCGACGACTACGACGCGGCCATCGCCCGTCTGCAGAAGGCCGTCGACAAGGGCCAGATCCGCCGCTTCACCGGCAACGACTACACCTCGGACCTGACCAGCGGAGACTTCGCGGCCTGTGTCGCCTGGGCCGGTGACGTCGTCCAGCTCAAGGCGGACAGCCCCGACATCGACTTCCTCATCCCGGACAGCGGCTACGTGACGTCCACCGACAACCTGCTGATCCCCAACAAGGCCCGGCACAAGACCAACGCCGAGCGGCTCATCGACTTCTACTACGAGCCGAAGCCCGCCGCCGAACTCGCCGCGTACATCAACTACGTGTGCCCCGTCGACGGAGTGAAGGCCGAACTCGCGAAGATCGACGAGGACGCGGCGAACAACCCGCTGATCATTCCCGACAAGGCCATGGCCGCCAAGTCCCACGCCTTCCGCTCGCTGAGCTCGAAGGAAGAGACCGAGTTCGAAGCGAAGTTCGCGAAGCTGACGGGGGCGTGACCACCATGACGAACAAGACGGACCCCAGCGGCGACGTCCGCCTCACGGGCATAGCCAAGACCTACGGCGCCTTCACCGCCGTCCACCCGCTCGACCTGACCGTGCCGCAGGGCTCCTTCTTCGCCCTGCTCGGCGCCTCCGGCTGCGGCAAGACCACCACCCTGCGCATGATCGCCGGCCTGGAGGAACCCTCCGCCGGCACCGTGCACCTGGGCGACCAGGACGTGACGGCCCTCCCGCCGTACAAGCGGCCGGTGAACACCGTCTTCCAGTCCTACGCCCTCTTCCCGCACCTCGACATCTTCGAGAACGTCGCCTTCGGCCTGCGGCGGCGCGGCCTGAAGTCGGTGAAGAAGCAGGTCGAGGAGATGCTGGAGCTCGTGCAGCTCGGCGAGCAGGCCCGCAAGAAGCCGCACCAGCTCTCCGGCGGCCAGCAGCAGCGCGTCGCCGTCGCCCGCGCGCTGATCAACCACCCCAAGGTGCTCCTGCTCGACGAGCCGCTCGGCGCCCTCGACCTCAAGCTGCGCCGCCAGATGCAGCTGGAGCTCAAGCGCATCCAGACCGAGGTCGGCATCACCTTCATCCACGTCACGCACGACCAGGAGGAGGCCATGACCATGGCCGACACGGTCGCCGTGATGAACGCGGGCCGCGTCGAGCAGCTGGGCGCGCCCACCGAGCTCTACGAGAACCCGCGCACCACGTTCGTCGCGAACTTCCTCGGCACCTCCAACTTCATCGAGGCCGAGGTCGACTCCAAGAGCGGCGAGGAGATCGTGCTGAAGGCCGGCGGCGGCAAGCTCGTCCTCCCGGAGGCGCGCTGTTCCGCTCCCGCGGGCACCGGCGGCAAGGTGCTGGTCGGCGTGCGCCCGGAGAAGATCTCCCTCACCCACGCGGACGACGCCGGCGAGATACCCGAGGGCCGCAACCGGATCACGGGCCGGATCGCCGACTCCAGTTTCATCGGCGTCTCCACGCAGTACGTCGTCGACAGCCCGGTCTGCTCCGACTTCGAGGTCTACGCCCAGAACATCGACCGTGACTCCCGCCTGGTGCCCGGCGCCGAGGTCGTCCTGCACTGGAACCCGGCCCACACCTTCGGCCTGGACGCCGCCCAGGACGCCGACGCCGGAGTGGAAGAGGCGGCCTGATGTCGACACTCACCGAGGCGCCACCGCCTCTCGCGCCGCAGGCGCCCGAATCCAAGCCCCCCAAGCGCCGGGGCCGCTTCACGCCGTACTGGCTGCTGCTGCCCGGCATCCTGTGGCTGGTCGTCTTCTTCGCGCTGCCGATGATCTACCAGGCCTCCACGTCCGTGCAGACGGGTTCCCTGGAGCAGGGCTACAAGGTCACCTGGCACTTCGCCACGTACTGGGACGCGCTGTCCGCGTACTGGCCGCAGTTCGTCCGCTCGGTGCTCTACGCGGGCACGGCGACGATCCTGTGCCTGCTGCTCGGCTACCCGCTGGCGTATCTGATCGCCTTCCGCGCCGGCCGCTGGAAGAACCTGATCATGATCCTGGTGATCGCGCCGTTCTTCACCAGCTTCCTGATCCGCACTCTGGCCTGGAAGACGATCCTCGCGGACGGCGGACCGGTCGTGGGCGCGCTCAACACGCTGCACGTCCTGGACGTCACCACCTGGCTCGGCATGACCGCCGGCGACCGCGTCCTGGCCACCCCGCTGGCGGTGGTGTGCGGTCTGACGTACAACTTCCTGCCGTTCATGATCCTTCCGCTCTACACCTCGCTGGAGCGCATCGACGGACGGCTCCACGAGGCCGCAGGAGACCTGTACGCCCGGCCCTGGACGACGTTCCGCAAGGTCACCTTCCCGCTGTCGATGCCGGGTGTCGTCTCCGGCACGCTGCTGACCTTCATTCCGGCGGCCGGTGACTACGTGAACGCCGATCTGCTCGGCTCCACCGACACCCGCATGGTCGGAAACGTCATCCAGACGCAGTTCCTGAGAGTCCTCGACTATCCGACGGCCGCGGCGCTCTCCTTCATCCTCATGGCGGCCATTCTGCTCATGGTCACCCTCTACATCCGCAAGTCGGGGACGGAGGATCTGGTCTAAATGCCCTTCGTCAACTGGCTCAAGAGAAATCTCGTCGTCCTGGCGGGACTGCTGACCCTCGGCTATCTGCTCCTGCCGAACGTCGTCGTGACGGTGTTCTCCTTCAACAAACCGAAGGGGCGCTTCAACTACGAATGGCAGCAGTTCTCCCTGGACGCCTGGAAGGACCCGTGCGGTGTCTCCGGGCTGTGCGGGTCACTGTCCCTCAGCCTCCAGATCGCGGTCTGGGCGACACTCGGCGCCACCCTCCTCGGCACCCTGATCGCCTTCGCCCTGGTCCGCTACCGGTTCCGCGCCCGCGGTGCCGTGAACTCGCTGATCTTCCTGCCGATGGCGATGCCCGAGGTCGTCATGGCCGCCTCGCTGCTCACCCTGTTCCTCAACATGGGCGCCCAGCTGGGCTTCTGGACGATCCTCATCGCGCACATCATGTTCTGCCTGAGCTTCGTGGTCACGGCCGTCAAGGCACGTGTGATGTCGATGGATCCGAAGCTGGAGGAGGCGGCGCGGGACCTGTACGCGGGCCCCTTCCAGACCTTCGTCCGGGTGACCCTGCCGATCGCCGCACCGGGAATCGCGGCGGGCGCACTCCTCGCCTTCGCGCTGTCCTTCGACGATTTCATCATCACCAATTTCAACGCCGGCTCGACCGTCACCTTCCCCATGTTCGTGTGGGGCTCGGCGCAGCGCGGAACGCCCGTTCAGATCAATGTCATCGGCACGACCATGTTCGTCGTCGCCGTACTGTTCGTCCTGGTTTCCATGATTGCCGGAAACCGCCGCAACAGGCAGAAGGCATAACCCCGTAGGGAGTTGAAATCATGGCCCCGAGCGCCATGAATCAGTGGACCCGTTCGCTTTCCGACGTCCAGCCGGTCCCGTACTGGCTGGACGACCCCGGCCGGCCCCGTCCCGAGCCCGCCCTCACCACCTCTGAGACCTGCGACCTGCTGGTCGTCGGAGGCGGCTACAGCGGACTGTGGACGGCGCTGATCGCCAAGGAGCGCGACCCGCGGCGGGACGTGGTGCTGGTGGAGGGCCGCGAGGTGGGCTGGGCCGCCTCCGGCCGCAACGGCGGATTCTGCGCCGCCTCCCTCACCCACGGCCTGCCCAACGGCCTCACCCGCTGGCCCGACGAGATCCACACGCTCCAGCGGATGGGCGAGAGCAACCTCGACGAGATCGAGGCGGCCCTCGCCCGCTACTCCATCGACTGCGACTTCGAGCGCACCGGCGAGATCGACGTCGCCACCGAGCCCTACCAGGCGCGCGAACTGCGCGAGTGGCACGAGGAGATGTCCCGCCGGGGCCTGGCCGACGGTGTCGAGTTCCTGGACGCCGACGCCGTGCGGGAACAGGTGAACTCACCCACCTTCCAGGCGGGCCTGTGGGACCGCAGGGGCGTCGCCATGCTGAATCCGGCGAAGCTCGCCTGGGGCCTGAAGCGGGCGTGCGTGGAACTGGGCGTGCGCGTCTACGAGAACACCCCCGCCCTCACCCTGAAGCCGTACGGTCCCGGCATGGCCGTACGCACTCCCTATGGCCGGATCCGCGCCCGCCGGGTCGCCCTCGGCACCAACATCTTCCCGAACCTGGTCAGACGCGTCCGCTCGTACACCGTCCCGGTCTACGACTACGCCCTGATGACCGAGCCGCTCACGGCCGAGCAGCTCGACTCGATCGGCTGGAAGAACCGCCAGGGCCTCGGCGACAGCGCCAACCAGTTCCACTACTTCCGGCTGTCCGCCGACAACCGCATCCTGTGGGGCGGCTACGACGCGATCTACCCCTACGGCGGCCGCGTCCGCGCCGAGTACGACGACCGGCCCGAGACCTATGCCAAGCTCGCCGGGCACTTCTTCACCTGCTTCCCGCAGTTGGAGGGCGTCCGCTTCAGCCACGCCTGGGGCGGCGCGATCGACACCTGCTCCCGCTTCTCGGCGTTCTTCGGCACCGCCCACCAGAGCAAGGTGGCGTACGCGGCCGGGTACACCGGCCTCGGGGTCGGCGCCACCCGCTTCGGCGCCGAGGTGATGCTGGACCTGCTGTCCGGTGAACGCACCGAGCGCACGGAGCTGGAAATGGTCCGCAAGAAGCCCCTGCCGTTCCCGCCGGAGCCCTTCGCCTGGACGGGCATCGCCCTCACCAAGTGGTCCCTGGCCCGCGCGGACGCCCAGGGCGGCCGCCGCAATCTGTGGCTGCGCACGATGGACCGCTTGGGGCTGGGATTCGACAGCTGATCGACCGGGTGTGATCCGGTTCACTCCAATGAGGTGCCGGAACCCGCGTAATGGCCGGGGGGACACCCCCTTCTCCCTCGTGATGCCCTCCGGACGCCCCGCGCGTCCGTGAGGTTCGTGAGAGAGAAGGGGGTCTTTCCGATGACCGGTGCGAAGACGGCGGTCGAGTGGCTCGCATCCGTCGCACCCGATCCCGAGGCCTGCCGCTGGGAGTGGGAGCGCAACCCGCTCGGCGTCGCGCTGCTGCCGGCCGGCAGCGCCTGGGACGTGCTCATCCTGCCCGGCGCACTCGGGTACGCCACACTCGACGTGCTCACCCGCGTCCTCGACCGGCCAGGCCCCGTCCTCGTCGACTTCGGTGACGCCCGCATGGGGTTCTTCGTGCCGCCGGGCACCGCCGCCCGCTGGCTCGGCACGGGAATCCGCACGGCGGGCGCCGGCACCTGGATCGTCGTGCCGTACCCGGGCCGCTCCTCACCCGGTGGCGTCCGCTGGCTGGTCCCCCCGGACGGCTCGGGCATGCTGACGGACCCGGCCCTGCTGGAACTGGCGATGCACGAGGCGGCGGCGGGCCTGGCGACGGAGAACCACGACTAGGACCTAGCGCGACCGACCCTCCGGCGCCGTCGTCCGCCGGAGGAACAGCCACAGCGACCCGAGCAGCACCGCGCACAGACACCAACTGCCCACCACGTCCAGCGGCCAGTGGTAGCCACGGCGGACCAAGCCGTAGCTCGCGCCGAGGACCAGGGCGGCGCAGAGGGTGATCAGGGCGCGGCGGGCCAGGGCCGTGCGGAGCCAGGGAAGCAGGAGCAGGGTCGCGGAGCCGTAAGCGACGACGGCCGTGGCGGTGTGGCCCGAGGGGTAGTAGCCGGTGCCGGGTGGCACGGCCGGGGTTCCCGGGCGGGCCGTGAGTTCCTTCAGCGGCACGACCAGCGCCGGGACCAGGGCCATGAGCAGGGCCGCCGCGGCGACCGGCAGCCACCAGCGGTCCGCGCCGGCGCGGCGGTGGCGTACGGCGACGTATCCGAGCGCGACCGCGAGGACCGGGACCGCGACCGGGATGTTGCCCAGGTCGGCGAGGAGTTCGGAGCAGCGGTCCGGGTTCACCAGGACGCGGCTGAGTCGCTCGTCGAGCCGGACGAGCGGGCCGTCGGCGGCGACCTGCCAGGTGATCAGGGCGAACAGGAGGGCCGGAAGGGCGAGCAGAAGGACGACCGGGCCCCGGAGCGTGGCGCGTTCCCGGTTCGCGGAGATCGGCATGGGGCACAGCTTGGCACGAGCACGAACACCCGCTCGCGTTCCCTCGGGAGGATCACGTGAATCAGCCGTCCGACGACGACAGCCTCTTCGACCACTGTCCCTGGCTGTTCGCCGGGCAGGCCTCCGACGGGCAGCGCGCGGCGCAAGAGGAGCGGCAGAAGCGGCTGCTCGGCGGGCCCGGGGAAGTGCGCCTGGGTGAGGACTGCTTCGTGGCGGAGACGGCCGCCGTGCACCCGGACGTCCTGCACTTGGGTGACCGCTCGTACATCGCGGCCCACGCCTACGTCACCGACACCATACGCACGGGCGCCGACTGCACCGTCAACCCCTTCACGGTGGTGCGCGGGACCGTGACCCTCGGGGACGGGGTGCGCATCGGCGCGCACAGCTCGCTGCTCGGCTTCAACCACGGCTCCGCGCCCGACCTTCCGGTCCATCGGCAGCCGGTCACCAGCCGGGGGATCACGGTCGGTGACGACGTGTGGATCGGCTCGCACGTGGTCGTCGTGGACGGTGTCACCATCGGCGACCACTGTGTCATCGGCGCGGGGGCGGTCGTCACGAAGGACCTGCCCGCGTGGTCGGTGGCGGCGGGCAACCCGGCGCGCCGCCTCCGCGACCGGCGCGAGCCCCGCGAGCCGCACGGAGCGAAGCGTCCGGCTGGCGTCGAGGTGGCGGGGGAGCGGCGGGGTCTGTCTGGCGTCGAGGTGGTGGGGGAGCGGCGGGGTCTGTCTGGCGTCGAGGTGGCGGGGGAGCGGCGGGGTCTGTCTGGCGTCGAGGTGGTGGGGGAGCGGCGGGGTCTGTCTGGCGTCGAGGTGGTGGGGGAGCGACGGGGCCCGTCCGGCCCCGATGCCGCGCAGGAACGACGGGGCCAGGCCCGCCCCGAAGCGCTCGTCGAGGAGCTCCGGGCCTTCGCCGCAGCCGCTCGGGAGCAGGCGACCGAGCTGCTGGACCGCTCCTGGCGCCCGGACACCGGCCGCTACGCCGACCGGCCCGGAACCGAGCCGACCGTCCGGGCTCACTGCGACGCCGTCGAGATCGCCGACCTGCTCCTCGGGGACGTACCGCCGCATCTGCCCGCCCCCGAACACATGGAGCGGCTCAGGGCGTTGCAGGACCCCGCCACCGGCCTGATCCCCGAGTACGGCGCCACGGCGCCGCTCCCGGGCCCCGCCGGGGTGCCGGACGGCGCCCCGGCCTATCACGTGCTGTGCGTCGGCTACGCGCTCGACCTGCTCGGCAGTTCCTTCCCCCACCCGGTCCACGCGGTGCGGACCACCACGGCCGGCCGGCTGGTCCGGCACCTCGGCGAACTGCCCTGGACCGACCGCGCCTGGCACGCCGGGGCGTGGGTCGACTCCTGGGCCACCGCCGCGCACTGGAACCTGCGCGCCGGAGGCGAAGCGGCCGCGCCGGGCGCGCTGGAGGCGCTGTTCGGGTGGTTGCACACCCACGCCGACCCGTGGACCGGGATGTGGGGCTCACCCACCCGGGAGGCCGGACGCCTGCAGATGGTCAACGGCCACTACCGGCTCACCCGCGGTTCCTTCGCCCAGTTCGGCCTGCCCGTGCCGTACCCGGAGCGTGTCGTCGACACGGTCCTGGATCACGCCCGCGACCCCCGCCACTTCGCACCCGGCCGCGAGAACGCCTGCAACGTCCTGGACGTGATCCACCCCTTGTGGCTCTGCGCACGGCAGACCACGCATCGCTCGGAAGAGGCCCGCTCCTGGGCGGCGTCCCAGCTCACGGCGGCCCTGGGCCGGTGGACCCCGGGTGGAGGGTTCGCCTTTGGCCCCACCGCCGACGGCTCCGGGCCGGGCCGCGAACCCGGCCTGCAGGGCACGGAGATGTGGCTCGCCATCGTCTGGCTGCTCGCGGACGTCGTCGGCGTGGCCGACGCGCTGGGCTACCGCCCGCGGGGAATTCATCGCCCGGAACCCGCACCGGCGGAGAGGCCGGTCTGACGGAAGGGGCGGAGAGGGAGGTCGGCCGCCCCGGAACAGGGGGGGGTGGTTCCGGGGCGGCCGTCCGGACCGGAACGTCGCGCGCCCCGGGGGGTTTGGGGCGGGCGACCGTCCGATCGGTGAGGAGATCCAGAGCCTCAGGCTCCGGTTGTGTGCGCGAGGGCACGACCAGGTCGAAGCTGGGGAGGCCTCGGCCTGATGTCACCCACAGTCCCCTGTGGGCGGGGTGTATCTCTCATCTGGGTAGAACCTACGACAGGGCCGGGGCGCAGGACAGGCCGCGGGGCCCCCTGTCATCCACCTCGCACACCTTCTTCACACGCTCTGCCGCTCGCCGCCCCGGTAGCGGAACCGGGGCGGCTCACCTGCCCGGAGGCCGGCTCAGATGCGCGCTGCGCGGGCTCAGATACGGGAGAACGCCTGCTCGATGATGTCGAGGCCCTCGTTCAGCAGGTCCTCGCCGATGACCAGCGGAGGCAGGAAGCGGAGCACGTTGCCGTAGGTGCCACAGGTCAGAACCAGCAGGCCCTCGGCGTGGCACGCCTTGGCGAGCGCGCCGGTCGCCTCCGGGTTCGGCTCCTTGGTGGCGCGGTCCTTGACCAGCTCGATGGCGATCATGGCGCCGCGGCCGCGGACGTCGCCGATGATGTCGAACTTCTCGGCCATGGCACCGAGGCGGGCCTTCATGATCGCCTCGATGTTCTTCGCCTTGGCGTTGAGGTCGAGCTCCTTCATCGTCTCGATCGAGCCGAGCGCACCGGCGCAGGCGACCGGGTTGCCGCCGTAGGTGCCGCCCAGGCCACCGGCGTGCGCGGCGTCCATGATCTCGGCGCGGCCGGTGACGGCCGCGAGCGGCAGACCGCCCGCGATGCCCTTCGCCGTCGTGATGAGGTCCGGGACGATGCCCTCGTCCTCGCAGGCGAACCACTGGCCCGTACGGCAGAAGCCGGACTGGATCTCGTCGGCGACGAAGACGATGCCGTTGTCCTTCGCGAACTGGCTGATCGCCGGCAGGAAGCCCTTGGCCGGCTCGATGAAGCCGCCTTCGCCGAGCACCGGCTCGATGATGATCGCGGCGACGTTCTCCGCGCCGACCTGCTTGCTGATCTGGTCGATGGCCTGCGCGGCGGCCTCGGGGCCGGCGTTCTCCGCACCGGTCGGCCAGCGGTAGCCGTACGCCACCGGCACCCGGTACACCTCGGGCGCGAACGGGCCGAAGCCCTGCTTGTACGGCATGTTCTTCGAGGTCAGCGCCATCGTCAGGTTGGTGCGCCCGTGGTACCCGTGGTCGAACACGACGACGGCCTGCCGCTTCGTGTACGCCCGGGCGATCTTCACGGCGTTCTCGACGGCCTCGGCGCCGGAGTTGAACAGGGCGCTCTTCTTGGCGTGGTCACCGGGGGTCAGCTCGGCGAGCGCCTCGGCGACCTCGACGTACCCCTCGTAGGGCGTGACCATGAAACAGGTGTGGGTGAAGTCGGCGAGCTGCGCCGACGCCCGCCGTACGACGGCCTCGGCGGAGGCGCCCACGGACGTCACGGCGATGCCCGACCCGAAGTCGATCAGCCGGTTGCCGTCGACGTCCTCGATGATCCCGCCGCCCGCCCGCGCCGTGAACACGGGCAGCACGGACCCCACGCCCTGCGCGACCGCGGCGGTACGGCGGGCCTGCAGCTCCTGCGACTTCGGACCGGGAATGGCGGTGACGACGCGGCGCTCCTGCGGAAGTGCGGTCATGCGGGGCTCCTGGGGTGGTGCGGATGGTCTGTACGACGCTTGGCTTCTTTTCTCGCAGGCTAGGGCGGAGGAAGGGGGGTGGGCATGCTCCATGTGGGCGTTGTCGGCGGGGCGCCTTGTCCGGGGTGGACATGGCCGTCTCGTGGCCCCATGCCCACGCCCCGGCCGCGTAAGCGGTGAACTCCCCAGGGGAGGGCGTTAGATTGGCTCGCTGATGGTGGACGGAGCGGCTGGTCAGGGGGCAAGGGCGATGGACAGCGACGGGACCCGGGACGCGCGGGGTACGCATGCGAGTCCCGTGCCGCGCCCGGCGGGACCTCCGGAGGTGCCTGCGATGCCTCCCCGGCCGCCAGGGGCGCCGGCGACACCGCCGATGCCGGACGGGTCGGCGTTCCTCACCTGGCTGCGGGCACCGCGCCCCGACGCCGCGCCGGGCGTGTGGCGGTTCGGGCACCGGCCGCGGCCCGCGGAGGAACCCGAGGAGATCCCCGCCCGGCAACTGCTGAGCGGGGCTCTGATCGCCTTCCTCGTGGGATGGCTGATCTGGTCGCTGCTGCAGAACGGCTACATCGGCACCTGGTGGTGGGTGCCGTTCGACCTGATCGTCCCCGACGCCTGGCGGGGTGGCGACAGCGACCTCGGGGAGACCGGGACGTTCATCCTCTACCAGGGGTACGAGGTGCTCGTCGCTCTGGCGATCATGGTCGGGGCGGCCCGGCTCGGCCGCTGGGGCGAGGTGTGGCGCCGCTTCGTCACCCCCCGGTTCCGCCGGCCGCGGGCCCAGGAGACCCGTACGACGCCCGAGGACGACCCGGCCCAGTGGAACGAGCTGCGCGCCGCCGGGGCCGCCGACGCCGCCGAGCGTCTCGCCGCCGAGGCCCGCACCGGGCTGATGCGGGACGTCGACCACGCCCGGATCCTCCGTGCCTGGCAGGGCGTGCGCACCGGACGGCACAGCCTCGCCACCTTCAGCGGAGCCGTGCTCAAGGACGGCGCCGCCGCCTGCCTGCACCCCTCCGGGGAGCGCGATCTGCCCGCCCGGCTCGCCCGGCACGACCTCGTCACCGGGCAGGTGCGCCTCGGGACCACCGTGGACGACGCCCGCAACCCGTACGCCTACCGCGGCACGGGCCTCGCCCTCGGGCCCGACCTGCTCGGCACCTCGCTCGTCGCCGTCGGCCCCGCCGGATCCGGGAAGACCGGCACCGTTGTCCGTCCGCTCGCCGAGTCACTCTGCCTGCACGCCCTCGCCGGGCGCGCCGCCGTGGTGGTCGTCGGGGCGGCCGGCGCCGGGCTCGGACCGGCCGACGCCTATGACGTGGTCGTACGGATCGGGAACCAGGACTCCGAGTACGACCTCGACCTGTACGGCGGCACCACCGACCCGGACGAGGCCGCCGCCGTGCTCGCCGAGGCGCTCGTCGGGGACCTCGCCGACCCGCACCCCGGCAGTGACAGCCGCCGTTCCACCACCGTCCTCGCCCAGCTGCTCGGGCCGTTCCGGGCCGTGCACGGGCGTTTCCCCTCCGTACCGGAGCTGCGGCAGCTGCTGGACGGGGCGCCGGGACCGTTCGCCGCGCTGCGGCAGGGGCTCCAGGAGACCGGGCAGGAGTCGCTGCTGCGGGAGCTCGACGCCCGGGAGCGGCAGATGGGCCAGCCCGGGGACGTCGGCGGGGTGCTGGGCGATCGGGTCGCGCTGCTCGACCGGCCGGCCTTCGCCGGGTTCTTCGACACCTCCGGGCAGACCCGGCCCTTCACGCTCAAGGCCCTCGACCACCCGGTGCGGGTGCGCATCGACCTGCCCCAGCGCGGGCACGCCGACGCCTCCAAGATGCTGGCCCGCCTCGTGCTCGCCCAGTTCACCGCCAGCGTCGCCGTACGCGAGGACCGGTCGCTGTTCGCCTGCCTGCTGCTGGACGACGCGACCGGGGTGGTGACCCCCGAGGCCGTGCGCGGCATCCAGCGGCTGCGGTCCGGCAACGCCGGGGTCGTGCTCACCCTGCGCACCCTGGACGACGTGGCCCGGCCGCTGCGCGGACCGCTGCTCGGCGCGACCGGCTGCCGGATGGCGCTGTCGGGACTCACGCCGTGGGACGGGCAGGACTTCGCCGAGGTGTGGGGCAAGGAGTGGACCGAGGCCCGTGACGTCACCGACCGGCAGATCATCGCGGAGACCCCGGCCGGCAAGGCCGTGCACATGCTGCGCCGGGTGATCACCGGCAAGGCCCCGACCGCGCGGGCGGTGACCGTGCGGCAGGTCGAGCGGGAGCGCTGGTCCGCCTCCGAGCTGGCGCACGCCGTGCCGGCGGGGCACGCGGTGCTGTCACTGACCGACGTCAAGGGCGAGCACGCGCCTCCGCTGCTGGTGGATCTGCGGGGCTGACCCCTTCCCACCCGCGCGGGTACGCGGGCACCGTACGGTGAGGCAGAATCGTCACAGGTCGTTCATACGCGGCGGCCAAAAGACCACAGAGATCTCACAGCCCTGACGCAGAAGGCCTCATGCCCCCGACGCTCGCCTCGCTCGTCCACCACTCCGCGCTGAAGCTGACCGTGCGGGCGGGCGAAGACCGCCTCGACGTGCCGGTCCGCTGGGCGCACGTCAGCGAGCTCGCCGACCCCGTGCCCTACATGGAGGGCGGGGAACTGCTGCTGATCACCGCGCTCAAGCTGGACGCCGAGGACCCGGAGGCCATGCGCCGCTACGTCCGGCGGCTGGCCGGGGCCGGAGTGGTCGGGCTCGGCTTCGCCGTCGGCGTCAACTACGAGGAGACGCCCAAGGCGCTCGTCGACGCGGCCGCGGAGGAGGGCCTGCCGCTGCTGGAGGTGCCGCGCCGCACGCCGTTCCTCGCCATCAGCAAGGCCGTGTCCGCCGCCATCGCCGCCGACCAGTACCGGGCCGTCACCGCCGGGTTCGCCGCCCAGCGCGAGCTGACCCGGCAGGCCCAGACCGGCGGGCCGGAGGGGTTGCTGGCCGCACTCGCCTCGCAGGTCGACGGCTGGGCGGCGCTGTACGACGCCTCGGGCGCGGTCGTCGCCACGGCACCGGAATGGGCGGGGCGGCGTGCCGCACGGCTCACCGGTGACGTGCAGAAGCTGCGGGACCGCCCGGCGCCCGCCTCCTCCGTGGTCGGCGGACCGGAGAACGAGGACCGGGTCGAGCTGCACACCATCGGCACCGGCAGGCGACCCCGGGCGGCCCTCGCCGTGGGCACGGCCGCCGCCCCCGGCACCGCCGAGCGCTACGCCGTCCACTCGGCCATCGCACTGCTGACCTTGACCACGGAACGCTCCCGGTCCCTCCAGGCGGCCGAGCAGCGGGTCGGCGCGGCGGTGCTGCGCATGCTGCTGGCCGGGGAGCCGGACCACGCCCGTGCGGTCGCCGGTGATCTGTACGGCGAGCTGCTGGACGCGCCGTTCCGGATGATGGTCGCGGAGCGGGTGCCGGTGTCGGCGTCCGCCGCGCTGGCCCGCGCCGAGGCACGCAAGGGTGCTGTCCCCGCCGAGCGGCCCTCGGCCGCCGCGCTCGCCGCTGCCGACACCGGCGGCGACCCCCTCGCGGCGCTCGCCGACGTCGTGGAGTCCGCGGCGGCCCGGGCCGGCGAGGCCGTGCTGGTGGTGCCGGAGGGGGAGCGGCTGGTGGTGCTGGCCGCGGACGGCGGCGCCGCCGCGGCGGCCTGCGGGGAGTACGCGGCCGCCCTGGAGACGGCCCGGGCCGGGATACGCGAGAAGGTGCCGGGCGGTGAGGAGGGCGAACTGGTCGTGGGCCTGTCCGCACCGGCCGGGCCGATCGCCGCGTCCGCCGCGTACAAGCAGGCCGAGCAGGCGCTGTCGGTGGCGCGGCGGCGCGGGCGCGTCCTCGTGGAGCACGAGCGGATGGCGGCCGGATCGGTCCTGCCGCTCCTCGCGGACGACGCCGTACGGGCCTTCGCCGACGGCATGCTGCGGCCGCTGTACGAGCACGACGCCACGGGCCGCGGCGACCTCGTGGCCTCCCTGCGCGCCTGGCTGTCCAAGCACGGCCAGTGGGACGCGGCGGCGGCCGACCTCGGCGTCCACCGCCACACCCTGCGCTACCGCATGCGCCGGGTCGAGGAGATCCTCGGCCGGTCCCTGGACGACCCGGACGTCCGGATGGAGCTGTGGCTGGCCCTGAAGACGGCCTCCACCGAGTAGCCAAACCGTAGTGTCCGCGTCCCCCACTGCTACGGCTCGGACAAACGCTGTTCGGCCACCTCGCGCCTACCGTTGGTCCCGAGCACAGGATCACCCCCAACGCCGAAGGGCCGGAACCCACATGACCTCCACCCACGCCTTCTGGCTCGCCGGCCGCCAGGCCACCGGCGAGGACACCTTCGACGTCACCTCCCCCTGGGACGGGCGGCTCGTCGGCACGGTGAGCCTGCCGACCGACGCGCAGGTCGAGGAGGCCGTGGCCGCCGCGCACGCCGTCCTGGACGAGTTCGCCGCCACCCCCGCCCACGTGCGGGCCGCCGCCCTCGACCACGTCAGCAAGCGCCTCGTCGAGCGCACCGAGGAGATCGCGCGGCTGATCTCCGCCGAGAACGGCAAGCCCCTGAAGTGGGCCCGCGGCGAGGTCGGCCGGGCCGTGTCCGTGTTCCGGTTCGCGGCCGAGGAGGCCCGGCGGTTCAACGGCGGCGAAGCCCAGCGCCTCGACACCGACCTCGGCGGCCAGGGCCGGCTCGCCCTCACCCGCCGCTTCCCGAAGGGCGTCGTGCTCGGCATCGCGCCGTTCAACTTCCCACTGAACCTCTGCGCCCACAAGATCGCCCCGGCCATCGCCGCCGGCGCCCCGATCATCCTCAAGCCGGCCCCGGCGACGCCGCTGTCCGGCCTGATCATCGGCGACCTGCTGGCCGAGACCGACCTGCCCGCAGGCTCCTGGAGCATCCTGCCGGTCGCCAACGACAAGATGCCGGCCCTGGTGCAGGACGAGCGCCTGCCCGTCATCTCCTTCACGGGCTCCGAGAAGGTCGGCTACGCGATCATGGACTCGGTGCCGCGCAAGCACTGCACCCTGGAGCTGGGCGGCAACGGCGCCGCCGTCGTCCTGGCCGACTGGGCGAGCGACGAGGACCTGGACCGGGCGGCGAACCGCATCGCCACCTTCTCCAACTACCAGGGCGGCCAGTCCTGCATCTCCGTGCAGCGGGTCATCGCCGACGCCTCGGTGTACGACCGGCTGCTGCCGCGCATCGTCGCCGCCGTCGAGGCCCAGGTCACCGGCGACCCGAGCGACGACAGCACCGACGTCGGCCCGCTGGTCAGCGAGGACGCCGCCCGGCGCGTCGAGACGTGGGTCCAGGAGGCCGTGGACGCCGGGGCGCAGCTGCTCACCGGCGGCAAGCGCGACGGCGCCTCCTACGCGCCGACCGTCCTCGCCGAGGTCCCGGCCGGCGTCACGATCTCCTGCGAGGAGGTCTTCGGACCGGTCCTCACCGTGCAGAAGGCGGACGGCGAGGCCGCGGCCTTCGCCGCCGTCAACGACTCCAAGTACGGCCTCCAGGCGGGCGTGTTCACCCACGACCTCCAGACCGCCTTCCGCGCCCACCGCACCCTCGAGGTCGGCGGCGTGGTCATCGGCGACGTGCCCTCCTACCGCGCCGACCAGATGCCGTACGGCGGCGTCAAGCAGTCCGGCGTGGGCCGCGAGGGCGTGCGGTTCGCCATGGAGGACTACACGTACGAGCGGGTGCTGGTCCTCACCGGCATCGACCTCTGACCCACCTCCGCTCCACCCACTGGTTTATGGGAATCATTTTCATATAAGCTCTGCGAAGAGGCCCGGCACCGATGCCTTCCGGTGCCGGGCCCCTTCTTTGCGCCGGCCTGCTCCGGACCCTCAACCGGAGAAGCCGACGTGCGCGAGCCGCAGCGGGCCGCGCAGCCTGAGGTGCACGTCGTGGACGCCCGCGGCGGCGAGGGACGCCCCGAGGGAGACGTAGTCGTACGGACCCGAGGTCGGTGCGGCCGGCGACAGCACCGCGAGTGCCGGGCCGCCGTCGAGGGACAGCTCGACCGTGCCCTCGCCGGCCACCTCCACCGTCACCTCGGAGATGCCCCGGCCGAAGTCGCAGGCGCGGTAGAGCAGTTCGCCCGTCTCCGGGCCCGCCGGTGTCACCGCGTCGCCCGAGACCTTCGTCCGGTCGACGATCGCGATGCCCCGCTGCTCGTCGAAACCGGCCGCGGCCAGGCCGTTCGCGAGGACCGCGCGCGGCAGGGCCGGCTCGCCGTCGAGCGTGACCGTCGTCCGCAGCCGGACGTCCTCGCTGGACGCCCCGGCCAGCAGCTCGTACCCGCCCGGTTCCACCCGCCACCGGTCCTGGGCGACGTCCCAGAACGCGAACGCGGTCAGCGGGACGTCGAAGTCCAGCTCGGCCGTCGCCCCCGGGGCGAGCGTGACACGGCGGTGGTCCAGCAGCTCACGGCGCGGACGCGGCACCGACGCGTCGACGGCCCGGGTGTACAGCTGGGCCACCTCGTCGGCCGTCACGGCACCGGTGTTGGTGACCGAGAAGGAGACCCGCACCGCCGCGTCCTCGACCCGGGCCGTCAGGCCGCCGTACGCGAAGGAGGCGTAGGACAGGCCGTGCCCGAAGGAGAACAGGGGCGTCCCCTCGAAGTACAGGTACGTCTGGCGGGCACCGATCACGTCGTAGTCGAGGAGGCCGGGCAGGTCGGCGTCGTCGGCGTACCAGGTCTGCGGGAGGCGACCGGCGGGGGAGACGTCACCGGCCAGGACGCGGGCCAGGGCGGTGCCGGCCGCCTGGCCGCCGTGCGCGGTCCACAGCACCGCCGGGAGGCCGGTGGGGTCGAGGGCGTACGGGTAGGCCGAGACCAGCGCCAGCACGGTGGCCGGGTTCGCCGCCCGGGCCGCCCGCAGCAGCCGCTCCTGCTGTTCCGGAAGGCGCAGTGTCGTACGGTCCTCGGTCTCGCGGCCGTTGATGTGCGGGTCGTTGCCCGCGACCACCACGACCACGTCGGCCGAGGCGGCAGCCCGCGCCACCGCCTCCTCGCCGCGCTCGGCGACGACCAGCTCGAAGACCTCGGGATCTTCGTCGGCAACCTTCACGCCGTCGGCGGAGACACACACGTGCCGCCCCGTCCCCAGGTGCTTCAGGAGGTGCCCGTTCCCGTGCGGTTCCAGGCGGAACGTCTCCTGCACGATCCAGCCGCCCGGCTGGTCGGCGGAGGCGCGCAGGCAGCCGTCGTCGGCGACCGAGAGATAGCGGCCGTCGGGGGCGCGCAGGGTCAGGACGCCCTCGCCCCAGTCGGCGAGCGCCAGCTCGGTGCCGGCGGCGTCGGTCGTGAGCGCGGGCAGGTCGGTGCGGCCCGCGAGCAGCGCCGGGTCGAGCGCTCCCTCGGCGCCGCGCATCTCGTCGGCGGCGTCCTCGGCCGCCGGCACGTGCAGGAACGCCCCCGTGGACGTCTTCAGCCGGACCCGGTCCACGCCCTCCGCGAACTCCACGCGCTCCGCGCCGAACCGCTCGTACAGGCCCTCCAGCGGGGTCGAGCGGTGGATGAGCGTGCCGCTGTACCAGTCGAGCTTGCACTCGTCGGCGAGCGGCCCGACCACCGCGATCCGGGTGTCGGGGGCGAGCGGCAGCACCCCGTCGTTCTTGAGCAGCACGATCGCCTGCTCGGCTGCCTCCTGGGCGAGGGCGCGGTGCGCCGGGGTGTCGAACTCACCGGTCACGTCGTGCGGGTCGTAGCCCGGGTCGAACTCGCCGAGCCGGAAACGCACCGACAGCTGACGGCGGACGGCCGTGTCCAGATCGGCCTCCGTCAGCAGGCCGCGCTCCAGGGCGCCGCGCAGCCGCCCGGTCATCTGCGAGGAATCCGTGCCGTGGTCGGTGAAGCTGTCGACCCCCGCGACGAGGGCGGCGGCGGTGGCCTCCTCGTGGGTGTCGAAGTAGTGCTCGGAGTCGACCAGGTTGCTCGGCGCCCCCGCGTCCGAGCAGACCAGCAACTCCTCCTCGGTCCAGGTCCGCAGGTGCTCGGCCAGATACGGGGAGACGTGGTTGGGGCGGCCGTTGACCAGGTTGTACGCCGGCATCACCCCGGCCACCGCGCCCGCCTCGACGGTGTCGCGGAAGGCCCGCAGGTCGTACTCGTGCAGGACCCGCGGACGCACCGAGCTGGACGTCGTGGAGCGGTCCGTCTCGTTGTTGTGGGCCAGCCAGTGCTTCAGCACGGGCGCGGTGCGCCAGTAGGTGGGGTGGTCGCCGCGCAGGCCGTGTGTGTAGGCCGTGGCGATCGCCGAGGTGAGCTTCGGGTCCTCCGAGTAGCCCTCCTCGTTGCGGCCCCACAGCGGGTGGCGCAGCAGGTTGACCGTCGGAGCCCAGACGTTCAGGCCGACCCGGTCGTCCTTGGCGCGCATCGCGCGGATCTCCCGGGACACCGCGTCGCCGACCCGCCGCACCAGCTCCGGGTTCCAGGTGGCGCCGAGGCCGACCGCCTGCGGGAACACCGTCGCCGGACCCATCCACGCCACACCGTGCAGCGCCTCCTGGCCGGTGCGGAAGGCCGCGACGCCGAGCCGTTCGACGGCCGGCGCGAACTGGTGCAGGAACGCGGTCTTCTCCTCCAGCGTGAGCCGCGACAAGAGGTCGTCGATCCGCTTCGCGAACGGCAGTTGCGGATCACGGAAAGGTTCGGTGGACGGGGTGTGTGCGGTCACGTGGGATCCCCTTGCGATGGATCGTGGAGGTGCTTTCGAAGCGCTTCGATGCTGAGTTGCCCAGAGGTCGAGTGTCAAGGGAGCAGCGCCATGACTTCAAGCAGTGCATGAGGAAAGGTCCCCTCCCGTGCTGTGGAGGAAGTTTGCGAACGACCCTTGTGCGCCCTGGGGTGTTCACTTAACCTCACAGCAACATCGAAGCGCTTCGACTACGGAAAGCCCTGGTGGGTCGAAAACTCGCTTCGGCTCAGCCAGTTCCACTCGAGACACCGCAGCCGACGGCCCTCCGCCGGGTGTCCTGGTGCGCCATGAAGGGTTGACGCAATGACGCCGAACGCCGCCTCCGCCTCCTCCGGACCGAGCCGGAGAAGTTTCCTCGCCTCCACGGCGGTCGCCACCGCGGCCGTGGCCGGCGGGATGCCGCTGCTCGCCGCCTGCGGCGGCTCGGACAGCGGCTCGAAGGACGGCACGACGTCCGGCAAGAGCGCCAAGAAGCTGCTGCCGGCCTACGTCGCGAGCAACGTGGTCTCGCCGGACATCCCGTCCAAGAACGGCTCGGCGATGGGCTTCACCGGCAAGCTCGACCTGGCCGGCCTCAAGACCTCGGTGCCGAAGAAGCTCGGCAAGGGCAGCCGCGTCAAGATCATGTCGCCGTTCTGGGGCACGCCGCCGAAGGGCGACAACCCCTACTACACGACGATGAACGACCTGATCGGCGTCGACATCGCCTGGCAGAACCAGGACGGCAACACCTACGACGAGAAGCTGGGCGCGGTGCTCGCCTCCAGCGACCTGCCGGACGTCGTGGTCATCCCCAGCTGGAACATGGGCGGCAAGATACCCAGCGCCATCATCAGCAAGTTCGCCGACCTCGGCCCGTATCTGTCCGGGGACGCGATCAAGAAGTACCCGAACCTCGCGGCCATCCCGAGCGGCGCCTGGCAGTACTCCATCTTCGGCGGCAAGCTGCGCGGCCTGCCCCAGCCCGCCCCCTCCGTCCCCGGCATCGTGCCCTTCTACCGCAAGGACGTCTTCGACAAGGAGGGCTACGAACTCCCCAAGTCCCCGGACGAGTTCCTCGCCCTCGCCAAGGAGATCACCCGGCCCAGGGCCAAGGTGTGGGCCTGCGACGACATGAAGTGGGCCGCCTTCGAGTTCTTCGGTGTGCTCTCCGGCAGCGAGAAGCCGCTCGGCTGGAACCTGGCCGACGGCAAGATGGTCTACCGCGTCGAGACCGAGGAGTACCTCGAAGCGCTGGAGTGGGTGCGCAAGCTGTACGCGGCGGGTGTGGTGCACCCCGATGCCAAGGCGGCCAACCAGGGCACCGCCGGCGACCGCTTCACCGCCGGTCAGGTCCTGATGTACAACCAGAACATCTCGGACTGGTGGGGCAAGATGGCCGAGCAGGCGGGCCAGAACGCCGACTTCCGGATCTCCGGCATGGACATCTTCGGCGCCGACGGCGGTGACCCCACCCTGTGGGCCGGTTCGCCCGCGGGCATCTTCGCCTTCGTCAACAAGAAGGCGTCCAAGACCGTCGTCGAGGACATCCTGGCCGCCGCCAACGTCACCGCCGCCCCGTACGGCACCAAGGAGTACATGCTCACCAACTACGGGGTGGAGGGCACGCACTACACCGTCAAGGACGGGGTGCCCACCAAGAACGACAAGGGCAACCAGGAGGTCCTGAACGCCTATGTGATGCTCGCCAGCCCCGCTCCGACCATCGCGCACCCGGACCTGCCGGACATCGCGAAGGAACAGGTGGAGTGGCAGCAGCGGATGGGCGCCTTCACCAAGAAGTCCACCTTCTGGGGCATGCAGATCACCGAGCCCGCCCGCTACACCAACCTCTCCAACGACTTCGAGCAGCTGGAGGACGACGTCGTCCGCGGCCGCAAGAAGATCAGCGATGTGCAGCAGGCCGTCTCCGACTGGAAGAAGCAGGGCGGCGACAAGCTGCGGGACTGGTACCAGAAGCTGCACGACACCAACGGTTCGGCACAGTGACCCGGCGCTGAGGCAAGGAGAGATCCGTGGCCAACAGCACGGTGCCTCGCAGCAGGGCCGAGGCGGAGACCACCGAGACGGCTTCCCGTGCGGCGGACGCCACCGGGGAGCGGCCGGAAAAGAGGAAACTCTCCGGCAAGCTGAGCCTGAGGCTGCGGTTCCGCCGCGACCGCACGCTGATCCTGATGACCCTGCCGGCCGTCGCGCTGGTCCTGGTCTTCAACTACATACCGATCCTCGGCAACGTCGTCGCCTTCCAGGAGTACGACCCCTACGTCAGCGACAACGGCTTCGTCGCGATGCTGGAGAGCCCCTGGGTGGGCGTCGAGCAGTTCCAGCGGATCTTCGCGGACTCGGCGTTCTGGGACGCCGTGCGGAACACGCTCGTACTGTTCGGCCTCCAGCTGGTGCTGTTCTTCCCGATCCCGATCGTGCTCGCGCTGCTCATCAACAGCGTGATCAGGCCCCGGATCCGGGCGGTGTCGCAGGCGATCCTCTACCTGCCGCACTTCTTCTCCTGGGTGCTGGTGATCACCGTCTTCCAGCAGATCTTCGGCGGAGCGGGCATCATCGCGCAGACCCTCCGTCAGCACGGCTACGAGGGCTTCGACCTCATGACCGACCCGGGGATCTTCAAGTTCCTGGTGACGTCGGAGGGCGTCTGGAAGGACGCGGGCTGGGGCATCATCGTCTTCCTCGCCGCACTCGCCTCCGTGAGCCCCGACCTCTACGAGGCGGCGTCCATGGACGGGGCCGGGCGCTGGCGCCGCATGTGGCACGTCACGCTGCCCGCGCTGCGGCCGGTGATCGCCCTGCTGCTGGTGCTGCGCGTCGGTGACGCGCTCACCGTCGGCTTCGAACAGATCCTGCTGCAACGCGATGCGGTGGGACCGGGGGCGGCGGAGGTCCTCGACACCTATGTGTGGTGGAACGGCGTCCGCAACCAGGACTTCAGCTACGCGGCGGCGGCCGGTTTGATCAAGGGCCTCGTGAGCGTGGCGCTCGTCCTCGCCGCGAACAAGGTGGCCCACTTCATGGGCGAGCAGGGGGTGTACAAGAAGTGACCGCCGTCATCGACAAGGCCGCCCTCGAGGAGGCCGCGCGCGAACCCCGCTTCTGGGAGGCCCCGCCGCGGCCCGTCTGGGAGGAGGAGCCCAGCAAGGCCGGGGTCGCGGGCAAGGGCATCGTCCTGGCGGGTGCCTGCCTCGCGGTGCTCTTCCCGCTGTGGATCGTCGTCGTCACCAGCCTGTCCTCGAAGCAGACCATCACCGAGGCCGGCGGCCTGGTGCTGATCCCGAAGGGCATCACGTTCGTCGCCTACCAGGAGCTGCTGAGCGGCGGGCAGGTGACCAGGGCCGCCATCGTCAGCGTGTGTGTCACGCTCGTCGGCACGGCCTTCTCCATGACGGTGTCGGTGCTGGCCGCCTACGGCCTGTCCCGCAGCGGGTCGCTGGGGCACCGCTGGCTGCTGATGACCCTGCTCGCGACGATGTTCTTCGGGGCCGGGCTCATCCCGACCTATCTGCTCGTGCAGTCGCTGGGACTGACCGACACCTACCTCGCACTGATCCTGCCGAGTGCGGTCAGTGTCTTCAACATCCTGGTACTGCGCGGGTTCTTCATGAACCTCTCCTCGGAACTCGTCGACAGTGCCCGGATCGACGGTGCGGGGGACTGGCGGATCCTCTGGCAGATCGTCATGCCGCTCTCGCGGGCCGTCATCGCGGTGATCACGCTGTTCTACGCGGTGGGGTACTGGAGCGCCTGGTTCAACGCGTCGATCTACCTCAGCGACCAGAGCATGATGCCGCTGCAGAACGTCATGATCCAGCTGGTGCAGAAGCAGGAGGCGCCGGTCGGGGTGAGCCAGGCGATCAAGACCGGGCAGATCTCCGCGCTGGCGATCCAGATGGCCGTGATGGTGATGGCGCTGCTGCCGGTCGCCGTGATCTCGCCGTTCGTCCAGAAGCACTTCAAGAAGGGCATGCTCACCGGGGCCGTCAAGGGCTGACCGTAGGGCTGTCGGTTGTTCGTCGTCCGCGGCTGCCTCGTGGCGTGCCGCGCAGTTCCCCGCGCCCCTGAGGGCACCTCCTTCCCCTTCTTCGCGTGAAACCGAGGTATGTCATGAGCGCGTTTCACCTCAGCAGACGGTCCGTGCTGGCCGGGACCGCCGCCGTCGCCGCGGTCGCCTCCCTTCCGTCGGTCCAGGGACAAGCCGCGGCCGTCACACCCGCCGAGGGCGGATACCGGTGGCGCAACGCCGTCCAGGGCGGCACCGGATTCATCACCGGCGTGCTGTTCCACCCCTCCGTCCGCGGACTCGCCTACCTCCGCACCGATATCGGCGGCGCCTACCGCTGGGACGACCGGACCGACCGCTGGATCCCGCTCACCGACCACCTCGGCTGGGACGACTGGAACCTGCTCGGCGTGGAGGCCATGGCCGTCGACCCGGCGCATCCGGACCGGGTCTACCTCTCCCTCGGCACCTACGCGCAGTCCTGGGCCGGCAACGGGGCCGTGCTGCGGTCGGAGGACCGCGGCGCGACCTGGCAGCGCACCGACCTCACCGTGAAGCTCGGAGCCAACGAGGACGGCCGGGGCTGCGGAGAGCGGCTGCTCGTCGACCCGCGCGACAGCGACACCCTGTGGCTCGGCACCCGGCACGACGGGCTGCTCAAGTCCACCGACCGGGGCGCGACATGGAAGGCCGTGAGCTTCCCGGCCGCTCCCAGCGCCACCGGCCAGGGCATCACGCTCCTGGTCGCCGCCGGCCGCAGCGTCTACGCCGGCTGGGGCGACTCCGACGGCACCACCGGCAAGCCCAATCTGTACCGCACGTCCGACGGCACCACCTGGGAGGCCGTCCCCGGGCAGCCCGCCGGTACCGCCGCCAAGGTCCCGGTACGGGCCGCGTACGACCGGCACACCCGCGAGCTGTACGTGACGTACGCCGACGCCCCGGGCCCGAACGGCCAGACGGACGGCAGCGTGCACAAACTGCGGACGGCGAACGGGAAGTGGAGCGAGGTCACGCCCGTGAAGCCCGGCGCTGCGACGAGCGACGGCGGAACCGACTCCTTCGGCTACGGCGGTGTCGCCGTCGACGCCCGCGACCCGGGGACCGTGGTCGTCTCCACCAACAACCGCTGGTCGCTGATCGACACCCTGTACCGGACCACCGACGGCGGCCGCACCTGGACATCCCTCAAGGACAAGGCCGTCCTCGACGTCTCCGAGACGCCCTACCTCAAGTGGGGCGCCGACAAGCCCAAGTTCGGCTGGTGGATCCAGGCCGTCGGACTCGACCCGTACGACTCCCGGCACGTCGTCCACGGCACCGGCGCGACCCTCTACGGCACCCGCGACCTCAAGCACTGGGCCCCGCAGATCCGCGGCGTGGAAGAGGCTTCAGTACGCCAGTTGATCTCACCCCCGACCGGCACGGCACACCTGCTCAGCGGGTCCGGCGACATCGGTGTGATGTACCACGAGCGGCTCACGGCGTCGCCGTCGCGCGGCATGGCGTCGAACCCCGTGTTCGGCTCCGCCACCGGCCTGTCGCTGGCCGCGGCCAAGCCGTCCTACGTGGTCCGGGCCGGCTGGGGCGACCACGGCAACGGCGCCTTCTCGAACGACGGCGGCAAGACCTGGGCGCCCTTCGAGGCCCAGCCGGACGTGGCCAAGTCGGCGCCCGGCCCGATCGCCACCAACGCCGACGGCAGCGTGCTGCTGTGGTCCTTCGGCACGGCCAACCCGGGGTACCGCTCGGCCGACAACGGCGCCGGCTGGTCCGAGGTCGCCTCCTTCCCGAAGGGTGCCGCGCCTGTCGCGGACCCCGTGGACCCGGCCCGCTTCTACGCCTTCGACACCACCACCGGCACGCTCTTCGCCAGCACCGACAGCGGCCGGACCTTCACCGCGCGGGCCACCGGCCTGAGCTCGGGCGACACCGAGTTCCAGCTGGTCGGGGCACACGGGCGCTCCGGCGACCTGTGGCTGAGCCTGAAGTCGAACGGGCTGTACCGCTCGACCGACGGCGGTGCGACGTTCAGCAGGGTCGCCGGCTGCCGGGCCTCGTACACCCTGGGCTTCGGCAAGGCCGCCAGGGGCGCTTCCTACCCGGCCCTCTACATGGTCGGCTCCACCGAGACCATCACCGCCGTGTACCGCTCCGACGACGAGGCGAAGACCTGGACGCGGATCAACGACGACCGGCACCAGTGGGGCTGGACCGGCGCCGGCATCACCGGTGACCCGCGCGTGTACGGCCGTGTCTACATCGCCACCAACGGACGCGGCGTGCAGTACGGGGAGCCAGTCCGATGACCGTGCGGAAACGGCCCGGCCTGAGCGACGTCACCCGGGGCCGTCTCCTCTTCGGCGGGGACTACAACCCGGAGCAGTGGCCCGAGGAGACCTGGCACGAGGACGTCCGGCTGATGAAGGCCGCCGGCGTCAACTCGGTCACCCTCGGCGTCTTCTCCTGGTCCAAGCTGGAACCCGAGCCGGGAGCACGGGAGTTCGGCTGGCTGGACACCCTGATGGACCTGATGCACGAGAACGGCATCGGCGTCGTCCTCGCCACCCCGACCTCCTCGCCCCCGCCCTGGATGGGCCGGCTGCACCCCGACACCCTCCCCGTGACCGAGGACGGCCGCACCGAGTGGTGGGGCGGCCGACAGCACTTCTCGCACTCCAGCGCCACCTACCGGCGCTACGCCGCCGCCATCACCGAGGACCTGGCCGCCCGCTACGGCGGCCACCCGGCCCTGACGATGTGGCACATCAACAACGAGTACTGCACCTTCGACCACGGCGACGAGGCGGCCGCCGCCTTCCGGCGGTGGCTGCGCGAGAGGTACGGCTCGCTCGACGCCCTCAACGAGGCCTGGGGCACCGCCTTCTGGAGCCAGGGCTACGACACCTGGGACGGCATCCTGCCGCCCCGCCTGCCGCACTACATGCGCAACCCCGGCCAGGTCCTGGACTTCCGCCGCTTCACCTCCGACATGCTCCTGGAGTGCTACACCGCCGAGCGGGACATCGTCCGGCGCCACACCCCGCACCTGCCGGTCACCAGCAACTTCATGCCGCTGTGGTTCGGGCAGGACGCCTGGCGCTGGGCCGAGGAGGAGGACGTCGTCTCCGTCGACCTCTACCCCGACCCGCGCGACCCCCTCGGCGCGCAGAACGGCGCCCTGGTCCAGGACATGACCCGCTCCCAGGCGCGCGGGCCCTGGATGCTGATGGAGCAGGCGGCCGGGCCGGTCAACTGGCGGGGCGTGAACCACCCCAAGCCGCGCGGTCTCAACCGGCTCTGGTCGCTCCAGGCCGTGGCCCGGGGAGCCGACGCCGTCTGCTACTTCCAGTGGCGGCAGTCCCGGCAGGGCGCGGAGAAGTTCCACTCCGGCATGGTCAGCCACGCGGGGGAGGAGGGCCGGACGTACCAGGAGGTCAAGCGGCTCGGCGCCGACCTGGAGCGGATCACCCCCGAGGTGACCGGCCGGCACCTCACCGCGAACATCGCCGTGCTGCACGACTGGCACGCCTGGTGGGCCGGCGCCCAGGACGGCCGTCTGTCCAGTCTGGTGGAGTACCCGGACGTCCTGCGTGCCTGGCACCGCGCCCTGTGGCAGGCGCACCTCACCACCGACTTCGCCCACCCCGAGCACGACCTGACGCCGTACCCGCTGGTCGTCGTGCCGCAGCTGTACTCCCTCACCGACGCCGCGACCGACAACCTCCTCGCCTACGTACGGCAGGGCGGCACCCTCGTCTGCGGCTTCCAGACCGGCGTCGCCGACCAGGACGACCGCGTCCGCCCCGGCGGCATGGACGCCCGGCTGCGCGAGCTGTTCGGCATCCGCACGCTGCACGAGTGGTGGCCACTGGACGCGGGGGAGACGGTCGCCTGCGAGGGCTTCCGGGGCACCCTGTGGTCCGAGGAACTGGAACCGGACGGCACCGCCGAGGAGACCGTTCCGTACAAGGGCGGCGAACTCGACGGACTGCCCGCCGTCCTGCGCAAGGGCCGGGCCTGGTACGTCTCCACGCTCCCGGAGCCCGAGGCGCTGCGCGGTCTGCTGGCGTCGATCGCCGCGGGCGCGGGCGCGCGGCCCGTGCTCGACGGTCTCCCCGAGCAGGTGGAGGCCGTGCGGCGGGGCGAGGTGCTGTTCGTGCTCAACCACGGCCGCGATGCGGTGACCGTCGAGGTGCCCGGCACCCATCGCGACCTGCTGACCGGTACGGACGTCACCGACCGGGTCACCCTCGGCCGCTACGAGGCGGCGGTGCTGCGGCCATGACCGACTCCGCCCCCGTCCACGGCACCTGGGAGCCGCACCCGGCCGCCCGCTGGGAGGACGCCTTCCTCAGCGGCAACGGCCGGCACGGCGTCCTGGTGTTCGGCGATCCGCACACCGAGCGGGTCGTCGTCACCCACCACACCCTGGTACGGCCCCATGGCCGGGACCCCCGCCCTCCGCAGCTCGCCGGTGACCTCCCCGGACTCCAGGACCGTCTCCTGGCGGGCGACACGACCGCCGCCGAGGACTTCACGGACGGGCGTCCCCTCCAGTGGGTGCAGCCCTTCCACCCGGCTTTCCAGGTCCGGCTGGACCGGCCCGAGGACGGCGGCCACGACTACCGGCGGGAGGTCGACTTCACCACCGGAGTGGTGAGCACGACCTGTGCCGGCCGGGCCGGCCGCGTCTTCGTCTCCCGCGCCGACGACGTGATCGTCCAGCACCTCACCGGACCCGGACTCACTCTCGACATCGACCTGGACCCCCGGCTGCCCGGCGCCCCCGCCCGACTGGGCATCGGTCACGGAGCCGTCCTCACCCCCGAGGGCGCCCTGCTCAGCCTGCGCGCCCGCTACCCGGACGGCGACAAGGCCTGCACCGGCGTCACCCAGGTCACCGTCACCGGCGGCACGACCACCCTGGTGCCCCCGGCCGTGCGCATCGAGGGCGCCCGGTCCGTGCTGCTCCTCACCCGGGTGCACCGGCACACCG